>JAXLTX010000009.1:0-82239 GCA_046329775.1 Chitinophagales bacterium | reverse complement strand
ATTAACTAAACAAAGAAAATCCTCACACACCATAAAGAATGAAAGTCGAAATAATATAAAAAATAACAGAAATGGAAAAAAAGTTATTGTAAATATTTATGGAGACTTTTACAATACAAAAATCAATGACGCAAGTGATTTTTCTTTTGATAAAATAACAAATAGTCCTGAAAATAAAACAAAGTGTAACCTTTCGAGTATTTTTAAAACTATATTAAATACAGCAGTAAAAGAATTAATAAAAAAAATTATAAAGTATATCTTGCTTTTAATTATTATCTACTGTTTAAATTATTTGTATTCTTCTACACCTCCACACTATTATTCCTCGCTACTTCACCCATAAAGGTGCCGGCTTCGGTCATGGTGCGTTTGCCGGTTTCAAAGTCTACACTTACCAAACCAAATCTATAGTATTGTCCGATATTCCATTCGTGGTTGTCCATCGTACTCCAGTGGAAATAGCCTTGTATAGGAATGCCATCCTGCTGCGCTTTATGCACCCATCCTAAATATTCTTTGATACTCTCGATGCGAACTTTCGGATCGTGCGTGCAAATGCCGCTTTCCGTGATGATAATCGGCTTTTTGGTTTTCTTCCAGTAACGATGAAACACATCGTAAAATCCTTTCGGGTCGTACTCCCACATCAAATCTGTTCTTCTGCCTAATTTTTTCAGTTGCTCTGTATGGTTCATGTTGTCCAAAGGAAACGGCCGGAACGACATTCTCGCGTAATAACTCAGTCCCTGAAAATCCTGTTTTAAAAAGTGATTGTGGCAATAGTCCATAAACCACCAATCGGCGATTTTTGCAAACAGATGTCCGGGAAAAATCTCGCCTTTAAACTGTACCGTATTAAACGAAATACCCACCGGCGCCTTTGATTTCTGTTTGATAATGTCATAGGCTTCCTCATGCGCGCGACTGATTTCTTTCAGCACTCTTCGCCCCAAAAACAATTTTCCTTTTTTGAAGGGCGGAAACTCACCGGTGATCCAGCCATTGGAAACATACACATTTGGTTCGTTAAACGTGTTCCAGGTATCTACCAAATGTCCGAAGGTATCCACGCTTTTTTGAACAAAGTCCAGCCACATCTTGCGGTTGCCTTGTTTTTCCCAGCTGCCTTCTTTTTCAAACCATAATGGATTGGTGAAATGGTGCAGCACCAGCATGATGTGCTTTCCGCGGCGTTTCAGTTCTTCCATAAATTTCAGATACGCCTCCACTTCTTTCGCATCAAACTCGGCAAACGGCGCTTTTTGCAATTTACCCCAGTCGTGGCTCATCCGATAACCATTGCTGATCTGACAGATGTATTCGAGATCTTCGTCGCGGTGCAAATCGTGCTGCGAACATTTATCGAAGGTCGTGCCATCTTTGCATTTCAAGCCTTTCCAGTTATTTTCTGAGGCCGTTTCGATTTGATAAGCTGCGGTGGAAGTTCCCCAGATAAATCCTTCCGGAAATTGTAGTTTCATAATTGAGTGAGTAATAAGTTGTAAGCAATTATCAGTAAAGATAGATATTTATGGATAAAATCACTTATTCCTGACACCTTATTACTTATCCCTATTTTATTTTATCTTAGTAATCCAAACTATGACGGAACATTTGGTTCATAAAAAACGCGTAAAGGTTTTCAGTAAAAAAAATCTGCTGGAAATCCGTATTCCCATCAAGAAAAACACCAAGGCCCTTATCGCCATGATTGTAGCATCGCTGGCTTGGATAGTGGGTCTGTATGTACTGGTACGCATTGCCTTGTTTCTGGAATATTTCTGGTTTAAGGCAGGTCTCATTGCCGCGATTCTGGGCTGGTTTGCCCTTGGCATGGCCGGTGCAAGTTTTTTCATCTGGCTGTTTTTCGGAAGAGAGCGCATTGTACTTACAAAGGAATACCTCATCACGGACAAACCGCTGGTCTTCTTTTATCGAAGGAATTTTTATGCGGTGTCTGACATCTCCAATATCCGTACAGACATTGAAATCTACAAAGCCAACCGAAACGGCGAATGGATTGATGAATCAAGGACCGTCATCAAATTTGACACTTCGAACAAACTGGTCACTCTGGCACGAGGCATTGCCAAAGAAGAGGCGGACTTCATTCTGCTACAACTGGCAAAGTCATCTTATCTTAAAAAAGAGCAGTTCGCGATTGAGCAGAAGAGTTAGTTCAGCAATTCTTTGCCTGCTCTGTTGACAATCTGTAGTTTTACATCTGCCAGCTTATCTTTTTTTGCCTTTTCTGTAAAGTAATAGTTCAGGTTTCTGACTACCTGTTTGGCTCCGGAGGTGTTATAGTTGGATTCCTCATATTTACTGATATCTTTCAGGAACAGAATTCCCTGTTCCAGCTGCAAACTACCGGTATTTTCCAGATATTCCCCGAATGATTTGAAATTAGAATAGAACGTTCTGGGTGAATTCAGCCAGATGGCTTTCTTGAAAAAAGCCATGTTGTCTGCCGTTGTATCCTTAAACACCTTACCAATGGCTATGATGAGCTCCGGGTTCTCGGTGGCCGACAATTTTACTGCATATTCATATGCCTTAGGTTTGTTATAGTTGTTCAGGTTGTTCAGTGCTGCACTCAGGCAGAGGAAGGAGGAGTCTCTGTTCAGGATATTTTCAAACACCTCCGCAGATTTTTCCTTTTCTATTTTGGCCAGCTTGTTGATCGCCTTCTCGCGTACCTGCGACTTTATATCCATGTTTATGATGTTTTGTATCGCCAGAGAAAGCTGTGCTTTATTTAAAAACTTATCCACCTCAATGGCGTCTACCGCAGCCGCACGAATATACCAGTTCTTATCCTGCAATGCTTTCAGCAGCAGTCCCTGTATGGTGGCATTATCTTTCTGATGAAAGGCCAAAGCCTTCAGTGCTTCCAGTTTATCCGCATATAATGGGGCATTATTGAACTTAAAGATATTTTCCGCGTCGCTCTGGCTATCCGTTTTCTCGCACAGCAATACCTTGTCCGCATCAAAATTCACCAGCTGCGGCGCGGAGGCTGCCGGGAAATAAAAGGTCTGGACTCTGTCGTTTACGTCGATGACATGGGTTTCCTTTTTATTGTTGACATAAACATCCACTTTGGTAGGAATACGGAAGGTAGGTCCGTCCGCATTATTTTGAGTCTGACGGACCGTTAACTCAACCGTCTTGTTCTTTTCATCATATTTGTGGGAAATATCGAGTACCGGATGACCTTTGCTCAACCACCATTGATTGAAGAACCAGTTAAGGTCCTCACCGGTCACCTCTTCAAAGACCTTACGCAGGTCTGCAATTTCTGCATTATTGAATTTATATTCTGAAAGGTATCTGTTCAATGATTTGAAGAAGGCTTCACCACCAACATAATTGCGTAGCATATGCAGCACCGCTCCGCCTTTTTCATAGCGGATGTCATCAAAGATATCATGAGGGGTATCGTAATAATAGTTGACGATAGGCTCATTCTTGAATTTCGAACTGTGCAGATATTTTTGTGCAGACCTATACCGGTAGCCATCGCCTTCCTCTTTTCCTGCTTTATGATCATACCACAGATATTCGGAGTAATCCGCAAAGGACTCATTCAGGGTCAGGTTCGCCCAGGATTCCGCTGTCACCAGATCTCCAAACCACTGGTGAAACAATTCGTGTGCTATGATCCAGTCAAAATCTCCGTCTATCAGCGTCTGATGGTCACACAGCATCTTTTCAAAATAAATGATGGCAGATGAGTTTTCCATGGCACCTGCCGTGTAATCATATGCCATGATGTTTGCCATCTTGTCCCAAGGAAAATCCACACCCAGCTTTTGGGAAAAATACTCCATCATTTCGGGCATATTCCTGAAAATTTCGGCTACATCTTTTTTGTATTTGGGAAATGTATAGGCGCTTACCTCTTTGTCTCTCCACTTGTCCTTGCTTATGTAATAATCTCCGATACTGAGGAAGAACAGATACGGAGAGTGCGGTTTATCCTGTTTCCAGTGGTCCGTCTTGGTTCCGTCTCCATTATCTTTTGAATCGAGCAATAAACCATTCGATAAAGAGACCATATTCCTATCAAGTGTTACGAAGATTTCCTGTGTAGTCTTTTGATTCGTGGCATCCAGCGTCGGGAACCAGCAGGACGAGGATTCCTCTTCTCCCTGAGACCACATATGCATGGGTTTGTACGGATTTTTATCTTCCACATCTATAAAGTAGATTCCGCGTCCGGCTTCCACCTGCAAGCTATCCTGAGCATAGGGCTGCGCCACATAATCGATGATGATATCTATCTGATCGTTACGTGTGTAATATTTTTCCAGATCTATCTTCAGTTGTACTGTATCATAGGTATAGTTTAGCTTTCGGTTGCCGGACAATGTCTTCAATTCTACGGAATTTATCTTCATGAACTTTGCATCCAGCACGAGTTGATTCTGGTCGTAAAAATGAGGTTTCAATGTCAGTTCCGCTTTGCCGTAAATTGCCTTTTCCTTGAAAACCGGTTTTAGCATCAACTTGGTACTTTGCAGGTCAAAGAATTTCTGATAGGCAGATTTATAGGTGGTAATATAATTCTGTGGGGTGACAACCACCTCATCCAGCTGCTTCTGGATTTTCCTTTTGCCTTTTTTCTTAGGACAATTTGCATTTAATGATGTGAAAATCAATAATATAGAAAAAAATAAATAGGTTTTACGCATTTGTACTTATTAACATCGTTTGAAAAAGTAAAGATAATCAATATTGGTTAATTACTTAATATCGTGTTGTGATAGACAAAAGTAAGAAACAACCAACGCAGATAGGTTGTTTAATATCAAGAAATATTACAATGAACATTAACCGATAAACCGCATTTCAGCTTCTACGGAAGAATATAAAAACACGCAAATGAAATACAAAGTTTTTTACAATGAAGATCAATCTCATGAAATTGAATTGGACAACCAACTGATTAGAATAGATGGCCAAGCTACTGAAATTGACCTTGTAAAGCTGCTCGACAACAAATTTCATATTCTGCAAAATCATAAGTCATATACGATTGAGGTCATACATGCGGATTACACTTTGAAACGTTTCTCTATTAAGGTCAACAACAACATTTACGACCTGAATTTACAGACGGAGCTGGATATGTTGCTGGATAAGATGGGTATGTCGGCAGTTGCGGATGAAAGAATGGACAGCGTTAAAGCTCCGATGCCGGGGCTGGTACTGGATATTCTGGTAGAAGCCGGACAATCCGTAAACAAAGGAGACAACTTGCTGATTCTGGAGGCGATGAAGATGGAAAACATCATTAAGGCGAGTGGCACCGGCGTGGTAAAAAGCATACACGTACTGAAAAAAGATGCCGTGGAGAAAAACCAGCTGCTCATTGAAATGGAGTAAGTTGATTGGAAGATGAATAATGTTGGAAACCCGTTTCAATAATTTTTCTATACAAACAGCGCAAATCTTCAAATCAACACATGCTCAAATTACTATCATGCATTTAGTTTCTCCCGAAATAGAAAAATACATTGACGCACATACCACGGAGGAGAGTGTCGCCCTGCAGCAGCTGAACCGCAGGACCCAGACGGATGTGCTGATGCCCCAGATGCTGAGCGGCAAGGTGCAGGGACAGTTCTTAAAATTCATTTCGCAGATGCTGCAACCCGCATGCATACTCGAAATCGGCACCTTCACCGGCTATGCTGCCATCTGCCTTGCCGCCGGACTGCAGGATGGCGGAAAGTTGTATACTATTGACATTAACGAGGAGCTGGAAGAGATTGCCGGCACGCATATAGAAAAGGCAGGGTTGAAAGATAAGATAGTGCAGGTAATTGGGAATGCCGCAACCGAAATCGGCAAACTGGAGAAGACGTTTGACCTGGTATTTATTGATGCTGACAAACAAAACTATGGCCTGTATTTTGATTTGGTTATTGACAAAGTCCGCAGCGGTGGATTTATCTTAGCGGACAACGTATTGTGGAGCGGTAAAATCATAGATGAAAAAAAAGACAAGGATACCCAAAAATTAGCAGAATTTAACGATAAGGTACAGCATGATACACGTGTCGAAAACGTTATCATATCCATCCGAGACGGCATCATGATGATCAGAAAAAAGTAAACGAAATAAGAGAAGTGCAGAATATCTTGAACATGAAACTACGAAACATAACATTTACCATCCTTACCTTGCTGTTTGCACACGCCGCACATGCACAGAAGAAAGACTCCACAGCCATCGTCACCTATATTCGGCAGTATAAGGATATTGCCATGCAAGAAATGAAACGCTCCGGCATTCCGGCCAGCATCACGCTGGCACAGGGCATACACGAAAGCAGTTTCGGCACCAGTTATCTCTCAAAAAACACCAACAATCATTTTGGCATCAAATGCAAGGAAAACTGGACGGGAAAAACGTTTAAATACACAGATGACGCCCCGAACGAATGTTTCCGTGTGTACGACAAGGTGGAAGATTCCTACCGCGACCATTCCGATTTTCTGCGCAACCGCCCCTATTACACCCCGCTGTTTAAACTGGACATTTACGATTATAAAGCCTGGTCATACGGACTGAAAAAAAGCGGATACGCCACCAATCCGAAATATGCGGAGATTCTCATCAAGACAATTGAAGACTATCAGCTATACGCATTTGATAAAGGAGTGCTGCCTTCCTATCTCAGCACAGACACCGCTTCAGCTGTAGAGGGAATCGAAGAGGATGGGTATAATGTGACGGACAGCATACAGATTGACGTACAGAAGATAGAAATCCCGGAAAAAAAAACTGAAGTAGCCACCCCTACCCCCGCAGCTCCTACTCCGCTTGTTACGACAAACAAGGTCAAGAAGACGATTTTTAAGGTCAACGACTGCAAAGCGGTTAAGATATACAAAGGGGAAACGCTGGATTTACTGAGCAATGTACTAAACATAGACAAGGCGGATTTGCTGGCATTCAATGATATTACGGATGAAACACAGATAAAAGAAGGGCAAACCATATTCATCCAGCACAAAAAGAAATCCAGTAAAGATGGCACCTACAAGGTAAAACAGGAAGACAACATCTGGAGCATTTCTCAAAAGAAGGGTATCCGCCTGGCATCTCTGTTAAGGATAAACAAACTGGAACCGGGTGAAGAGCCGGCCCCGAAAGAGATCATTTCATTAAAGGAGAAAGTGAGGGAGAAACCGGCATTAAGGGAGACAACAGAACCGAAGAAAGATGTACTTGCAACGGTAAAAACAACTGAAAATACGATTGTTCGCGCACGGGACACCATTTACCCTGCATTGCAGGACACGATAAAACTATCCGTTGACAGCAATACGGTTTTGGGATGGGAGAACGACACCAAATTGAAAGAAAAGACAGACAGATCATCATTTCCTGCAAGTGACACCACCACAAAAACAATCCCCCCCGTAAAAGAAGCTCAACCTGCCCAAAATACAGGCACAGCCGAAACAACAACGCCCACCGTATATCCGAAAGTGATAGATTATAAGTCCTTACCCAAAAGCACGACGGGTACTCATACCGTGATAAAGGGCGATACGATGTATAATGTAGCCAAACGATATAATATTTCCATCCCGCAAATCATGGAATGGAATAATTTATCCGACCAAAGTGTTAAATTAGGGCAAGTTTTAAAAATACAGCCTTAATAATGCAAAGCATTCAGATTAAAGACAAGCTGTTTAATCAGTATATAACCGATGAGCAGATACAAACACGTATTCAGGAAATTGTAACGGAACTTACCGAAAAATACAAAGACAAAAATCCGGTGTTTGTGGTGGTGCTGCGCGGTGCCTTCATGTTCGCTTCCGATATTCTGAAAAAATTCAATTATCCTTGTGAGATCGAATTTGTGAAATTGTCTTCTTATACTGGAATGCAGTCCACCGGAAAAATCAATATGATTTTGCCACTGAAAGAAGAAATTGTGAAAGGCCGCGATATCATCATTATTGAAGATATTGTAGATTCCGGATTGACCATGGATTTCTTTGTCAGTTATGTAAAAGGCTTAGAACCGAAATCCGTTTCATTGATTTCCTTTTTATACAAACCTGAAAACCTGCAGAAAGAAGTAAAAATCGATATTGTCGGATTTACAATCCCCGATTTATTTGTGGTGGGCTACGGTCTCGATTTCGACGGCGAAGGCAGAAATCTGAGTGCCGTGTATCAATTGGCCCCTTAAGAACGGATAACTACTGAGCTGCAACTATCATCGCGCCGTTTTTTCTGGCCCACATGAAATCGAGTCCTGTGGTATTCTTGTTGATTTTTGCACCCGTGATACGCACAAAAACATTGATATTCTTCTCTAACAATTCCATCGCTTTTCCGAGAGATTCCGTCTCTGCAATTTCCGGAACGGCTAAAGTTTGCCCTGCCGCCGGTGCTTCCGTATAATCCAGCATAGCATTTTTCAGATTGGAATTCTGCAAATCGGCATTCTTTAAATCGGCCAGTAAAAGATTGGCCGACTGTAGATTAGCACCAGATAAGATGGCGTATTGCAAATTTGCCTCCTGTAACATGGCCTGTTGAAGATTGGCATTCTTGAGGTTCACATATTGCATATTGGTCGCCAGAAAATTGGCTCTGCTTAGGTTCGCACCGGTAAAATTGACACCGGTCAGGTTGGCATGATACAAATTGCAGTCCGTCAGGATTGCATTGCTCAGGTTGGTACCGGTCAGGTTCGCACCCGTTAAATCTGCGCCCGACAAATTAACCTTTTCCATATTTGCACCTGTAAAATTTGCATTGACAAGGTCTTTCTTGCCGCTGATGGCTAAGGCCACCCATTGCTCCACCGTTTTTGGCGCTCCCTGAGCCATCAATTCGTTCATATTTCCAAAAGAAGCTAGCATCAGCCATGCAACAATGGCCATTTTCAGGATAGAATTCATCATACTTTTGCGTGTCATTTTTAGTCAAACAAATATATCAATTAAGCCTTCAAATACCATATTAATTATAAATGAGACCAAATCTTTACTGAATATCAAGTGATTATTAAAAACCCTATTGCAAGGTGTCGAACCCTGAAAATAAGCCGTTTTAATACAAACATAATAAAACTGAAAGGCAACTAAAACCATAATTGATTGATTATAAATAAATTATGGTCAAAAAATTTCATTTCGAATAGTTGCGGTCAAATTTTCAAAATTTCAAATTAATTCGTATTTTTGCAGTCCTTTTAAAATCTCAAAAGACAAGGCATGTCAGATTCATTACAAGAATATAAAATTCCACATGCCGGATTGAAAAAGGAAATTCATGAGTTTTCTTATGAATTGAATGAAGCGTTCTTTGCCAGCTTTGAGAATTCTCTCATCAACCAGTGTAATATTCAGGTGAATGTCACTTTTGACAAACGCCAGGAGCCCTACACCATAGAAATAGATTTGGACGGCACCATCTGGAGCGATTGTGACAGATGTACGGCTTCTATTCCTGTGACCATTCATTCTTCTTACACCATATATGCAAAATATACTGTAGATGAAGCAATGAAAGAGATGGACGACCCGGAAATCATCTATATCGCCAAAGATGACCAGTATATAGACATTACACAATTCTTATACGACTTTGTGCATCTTTCCATCCCTGTCCATGTGATTTGTGACAAACCGGGAAAAACGGAATACTGTGATATGGAGATTATCGGATTACTGGAAGAACAACATAAAGAAGAAAATACGATCGACCCGAGATGGGAAGGTTTAGATAAATTAAAAGACAAATTAAATTAGAATACAATGGCACATCCAAAGCGTAGACAATCTACAACAAGACGCGACAAAAGACGTACGCATTACAAAATGACACCTGCGAACGTGGCAACCTGCAAAGTAACGGGAGAAAGTCACTTGTCACACACAGCTTATGTTTCCGGTAATGACTTATATTACAACGGAAAAGTATTAATCGAAGGATACGTTAAATAAGTAATTTAGTAGCAAGTCGTGAGTCGTGAGTAAACCGTTACTCACGCCTCACGACTTATAATTCACAACTATAATATGGCATCAACATCCGATATCCGCAATGGTATGTGCATCAACTTCAACTCTGATATCTACAAAGTGGTGGAGTTCCTGCATGTAAAACCAGGCAAAGGTGCTGCTTTCGTACGCACCAAAATAAAAAGCATCACTACAGGCCGTGTGTTGGAAAACACCTTTCCTGCAGGTGCAAAATTAGACGAAGTGCGCGTGGAGTACAGAGAATATCAATATCTTTATCCTGAAGGAGATGCCTACACGTTCATGAACAATGAAACGTATGAGCAGATTACGGTAGGCGCCAACATCATCAATGCTCCTCAGTTTCTGGAAGAAGGCATGATGGTAAAGATTGCAGTACGAGCTGAAGACGAAATGCCGCTGACTTGTGAGTTACCTTCTACCGTAGTGGTGGAAGTAACCTATGCTGAACCGGGCATCAAAGGCGATACGGCTACTAACACCTTACGTCCTTGTACCGTTTCTACCGGCGCCAAAGTGATGATTCCCCTATTTGTAAACGTAGGAGACAAAATAAAAGTAAACACCGAAACCGGTGATTACATGGAACGCGTAAAATAATACAAATTACTTTATACAGTAAAAAAGCTTCATGAAATTCATGAAGCTTTTTTGTTTATAGAAATTCATTTTCAAATTGGCTAATCATCAAATTTTCAAATTAAAAAACTATATTTGGTTCATGGATATTGCTCAGATAAAAAAACTCATCCAGTTATTAAACGATAATAATTTAGGTGAACTGAAAGTACAGGAAGGAGATTTTAAAATCACCATCCGCCACAGAGATTATGCAAAAACCAGCGGTGTAGCTTCTGTGGTATCCGCACCGACGGCATCTGCTGCCGCACCTCAAGCAAGCGCACCTGCAGCTACAGAAGTAAAAAAAGAAATGCCATCCGGAAATTTCCAGACCGTAAAGGCACCCATGATCGGCACTTTCTACCGCGCTGCCGGTGAAGGCAAAGAACCCTTTGTGAAAGTGGGCGATAAAGTAAAAAAAGGCGATGTGTTGTGTATCATCGAAGCCATGAAACTGTTCAACGAAATACAAAGCGAAGTATCCGGCAAGGTCATCAAGGTAATGGTAGACAATGCGCAGGCCGTGGAATACGATCAGCCGCTGTTTCTGGTGGAACCGGCTTAATCTCATGCCACGATGCTCGTGGCATGATTTTCCCAACAAAAATTATTCAACCATTTTTAGAAATTCATCCGCGTGAAAGCCCAACAGTGAGTATGCAAGTTCTTTATTGCACAATGTCCCATTTCGGAGTCCGGCATAGTCTAAATAAGAACTAAATATCCATTTTGATAAATTATTATTTGTCATTTCCATTGGGTTTTTGTGGATATATACGAAGCAGTTTATCGCGTCGTCCTGAACAATCATGCCACGAGCATCGTGGCATGAAACCGTCTTCGTGGCACGATGCTCGTGCCACGATAAACCACCCACCAACTTAGCGTTTGTATTCTGCTGGAACAAGGAAGAAGTTCTGTTTTCCTGAATATTTACAGCTTTCGTGTATTGACTTAATAACTTACGGATGGCTTCACTAAAGACATTTCTACCCTTATCATCAACAGCCACCGTTCTCTCATCTGCATACATCAAAAAATGAAAATGATTAGGCATCAGGCAATAAGCTAACAACTCACAGTTTGGCAAAACTAACTTTCTTATCTTTCTCAAGAAATAAAGGTAATTCTCATCTCTAAAGAATATTGGCTGTTTATTGTTTCCTCTGTTGTAAACGTGATACAGTTGTCCTTTTTCAAACCGCATGCAATCTTTTTACCTATAAGATGCATATCAGGGTGATTTTCCATAAAATATGGTGTTAATTTTTTATTTTGCATAACAAAATATCGTTTAACTCAAAATTATCCTGCCACGAACATCGTGGCAGGAAGCTTAACCATGTTCCAGAAAATACTCATAGCCAATCGCGGCGAAATCGCTTTGCGCATCATACGTACCTGCCGGGAAATGGGCATCCGCACGGTAGCCGTTTTTTCTACTGCCGACCGGGAAAGCCTGCACGTCAAGGCCGCAGATGAATCCTTCTGCATCGGTCCGCCGGCAAGCAAAGACTCCTACTTAAAAATGGACAGCATCCTCATGGCAGCGGAAATCACCAAAGCCGATGCGATTCATCCGGGATATGGTTTCCTGGCAGAGAATGAAACCTTTGCCAGAAAATGCACCGAGAAAGGCATCAAATTTATCGGACCCACACCGGAACAGATCAGTTCTATGGGTGATAAGATTACGGCAAAAGCGACCATGATAGCGGCGAAAGTACCCGTTATTCCGGGTTCTGAGGATTTAATCACCGATATTGCCTTTGGAAAAAAATTAGCCAAAGAAATCGGGTACCCGGTTATACTTAAAGCTACCGCAGGTGGTGGTGGCAAAGGCATGCGCATCGTGTGGGAAGAAAAAGAGTTTCAGTCCAACTTAGAAAATGCGCAGGCAGAAGCGGGTGCGGCCTTCGGCAATGCGGGCATGTACCTCGAAAAATACATCGAAGAACCGAGACATATAGAAGTGCAGGTAGCCGGCGACCAATACGGCAATGCGGCACACTTTTCTGAACGCGATTGTTCCATACAACGCCGGCACCAGAAACTGGTGGAAGAAAGTCCCAGCCCTTTTGTGGATGATGCACTGCGCAAGAAACTGGGCGATGCCGCCAAGAAAGCCGTGAAAGCCATCAACTATGAAGGCGTGGGCACGATAGAGTTTCTGGTGGACAAGCACCGCCATTTTTATTTCATGGAAATGAATACGCGTATTCAGGTGGAACATCCGGTGACGGAAGAAGTGATTGGCGTGGATCTGATCCGTTTGCAGATAGAACTGGCTGCCGGAAAAAAACTGGAGCAATCCGAATATTTCCCAACAGGCTGCGCAATCGAATGCCGCATCAATGCGGAGAATCCCTACGATAATTTCAAACCATCTCCTGGAAAAATTTTAAACTACCAGCCGAGTGGCGGCTACGGCGTGCGCATCGATTCACATGTGTACAACGGCTATATCATTCCGCCTTTTTACGATTCCATGATTGCGAAGCTGATTGTGAAAGGCAACACACGTATAGAAGCGATTGACAGAATGAAACGCGCGTTGCGGGAATTGAAAATAGACGGCATTAAAACCACCATTCCGTTCCACCTGCAGTTGATGGACAACGAGAATTTCCGCAAAGGAAATTTCACGACGAAGTTTCTGGAAGATTTTGAGATGAATGAGGAGGAGTGAGGAGTTTCGGTTGGTGGGGACACCAACCGATAGGGGAAAGACTACCTGCAGTAATAAGAAAAGATATTGAAACTTTAAATTCTAAAAAAAAGGTAAGGCAATTATTCAAAATGTTTGAATCAAACGCAAGAATAGAGATTGCAAAGATTTTATTATCTCATGGGTTATTAAAAATATCGTGTATGAATGAAGTATTGCTTGAATTTGTAAATTATGAATCTAATATATTTAATACATTAGGTAATCTTAGTTCAAAATATATAAACAGTGTAAAGGAATATGTTTTGGAACAAAATGATTTAGTTGTTGAAAATGATAAAATTAGATTTTATTATGAAAATTTCTTCTTATCAAATTCGCACATTTCTGATTATTGTAATAAGATAATTAAACTGTCAAATAATAATTCAATGATGACCCAGCTTAGATTTAAAGGCTTAGATCTCAAAAAACCATTTATAGAAATATTATTTACAAATTTTGAGATAAACAATAATAATATAGAAGAAATTTGTTCATATATATCTAAAAACTACAATACTGTTCCTAATACTTGTTTGAGGTTTTTTAATAAATCTAATATTGTAAATTTAGAACGCAATTGCCCAATAGATAAATTTTTGTATGCTAATTATTATACTTCACCATTACCTACGTACATTAATTCTAAAAGAGTGTATTTAGAAATACCTACAGATGTTACCAGTTTTTATAATGAATATTTATACGAATATAATACCGTTAATAAGGAGTTTACTACGCCCTTAAGTATAGAAATGTTACAAAAATTAATAATAAAAAAATCGTTCTTTCTTATAAAGAAAGGTAATAACGTTATAGGTAGTATAGCTGCAAATGAAAAATATGTAGGTTCGATAATGGGCTATGAAATTGTAGATGAAATAATTTATCAAAAGTATAGAGGAAACTCTTTTGCAAAGGAAGCACAAAATCTTCTTATAAATAAGCTTATTTCCGATAAATCAGAAGCTTTAGTGTTAGGAACTATTCATCCTGGTAACATTGCATCAATTAAAACTGCTGAATCAAATAATAGAATTCGATTAGGAGCATGGCATTTTATAAGTAATTAATTATGAAAAAGAATAAGATTGAAGAAGAGAAATTAATCCCTTACTTTCTCAGCAGAGTCTCTCGAAGAGGACTCTGCGTCAGGTTTACAAAGGACTCTCATATTCTACTTTCTCAGCAGAGTCTCTCGCAGAGGACTCTGCGCCATTCTTGCAACTTCCTTTATTTACTTAAATCAATATCATACATTTTCCTCTATCGGTTGGTATCCTCACCAACCGATGATTTTTTTATCGTGCCACGATAATCGTGGCACGATGTACGACTGTTTTCTTTAGTATATTTGATACATGAAGCAATGGACGAAATTCCTTTGGCTGCTGCCGGTTTTGGTGGTGCTCGTATTGGGTTACAAAAAGCCCGCAAAAGTGGCCTGTCGTTATTCGCCGTATTTTGAGCAACTCAACCGCGCACTACAGGAAAGCTATCCGGGCAGCAGTCACGCCCTACTTGACCTGAACCGGCTGGACAGCAATATCGCTGCCGTGCAACAACAACTGGGCAATCGGTTTCAGCTTCGGCTCGTGGCCAAGTCGCTGCCCTCGGCGCAACTGCTGCAATACCTGATGGAACGCGCGCAAACCAATCGGCTGATGGTATTTTCCGAACCTTTTATCGCGGATCTGCTGGATACTTTTCCTCTATCGGTTGGTGTCCTCACCAACCGAAATCAGTTATCCTTAAAATGGGTAATAATACCAAACTCATCATGTCCGGTTTCATAAAACCGAGCACTGCTCCATCTGTATTCTTCCGGCAGCTTTGCTAAATTCCATTTTTCATGAACAGGATTCCAGTGAATATACTCTAATTTTTGCAGTAAAATTTCCTCCTTATCAATGGGTATTGCCAGCGGGTCTCTTTTCCAAAACTGAAATAATCTGTCAGATTTATCAGACTTAAACTGGTGCAGCAAATGTTCATTGTTGACTTGTAAATATTTTTTGAATTGATGTGCCGTATATTTTGCAAAACTGCCTGCAGGACTTTCTTTTCCGTTTTGATCTACTATTTGCCAAAGCAGATGAATATGATTAGGCATTATGACATAGGCGTAAATTTTTATTAATCTCTTTTCAGTAAGATATTGCCATGATTCAATAATCTTCATTTTTAAATTATCATCTGTCAGTAGTTTTTTAAATTCATAGATAGTATCTGTATAAAAATAACAGTGCGTTACTTCCATTTGGCCTTGTCTTTTATGATATAGGTGCAACATAGCCTTTTGTTTTTTCGGTTGGTGGGGACACCAAACCGATAGTGGTTGTAAGCTCTACCTATTGAGAGACAATAACATCATAAATTCCATAATTTTCATCAAAGATTTTGTTTCGCTTGGTGAGGACACCAACCGATAGGTAATAAACCAACAGACATTAAAAGATATCCTTTTTGATGTTTGCCTAAGTTTTAACATTAAAACTTTCTACCAAAACCAAACAGACATCATTTTTCAAATATTTTAATGTTTGTTTGCAAAATTAATCGTACTTTTAAGGTCAATACCAAAGTAAACATTAAAATATCCATACAATTAATGTCAAAAATAGTTTATCCTATCAATCCTGACAGAAACGTTCCGTGGAATGATCTTCCATTATTGCCCGTTAATGAGGAAATCTATCGAACTGTAGAAATACTGGAAAAATTAGGTGATGCAAAAGCAGCATTGGCTAGATTGCATGGTCGAAGCGCCATTATTCCGAATCAGGGTTTGCTGGTCAATACCATCAGCTTGCAGGAAGCGAAGATTTCGAGTGCTATCGAAAATATTTTTACCACAGACGATGAGTTGTATAAAGCATACAGCGATATGCATATCGAGACGACAGGCGCCTCTAAAGAAGTATTGAAGTACAGAGAAGCGTTGTGGCTAGGGTATCATTATCTGAAAGAAAAGGAACACTTTGATACGGATTATTTTATCCGCGTATTTCGCGAAATAAAACAAACCAAAGAAGGTATTCGCCCTGAATTTTCCAATGTCACGATTAGGCAAGGCGGTTCCGGCGCAAATGCAGGTAAGGTAATTTATACACCACCGAAAGGCAATGCTGTCTTGACACAAAAATTAGATAACCTGATTTCATTCGTGAATGATGATGAGCAATATAAAATGGATCATTTGCTAAAAATGGCGATGGCGCATTTTCAGTTTGAAGCCATACATCCGTTTCGAGATGGCAACGGCAGAACAGGCCGCATTTTCAATATTCATTACCTGACCAACAAAGGTCTTTTGGATGTTCCGATATTATTTTTGAGTAGATATATTTTAGATCATAAAGAAGATTATTATGCGGGTTTAAGCGGTGTTTCGCAACGAGGAAACTGGCAAGACTGGCTATTGTTTATGTTGCGCGCTGTAGAAAATACAGCGAACATCACGTATCATAAAATAAATGATATCGTAGCTGCAAAAGATGCCATTTTAGAGGTGGTAAAAAAGGATAAACGCAAATTTCGTGATGCGGAAAATTTAGTGGAACTTTTGTTTACGCAGCCGTTCACTAAAGTAAAACATCTGGTAAGTTCAGGTATGTACGCGGAAAATACAGCCAGAGATTACTTAAATACATTGTGCAATTTGCAGGTTTTGGAAAAGAAAGAAATAGAAGGACATCATTATTATCTGAATATAGAATTGTATAGAATTCTGTCTGAATAGTTTAAATCAAGCTGGCAGGTTACTTCAGCTTCTCTTTCAGATAAATCGCAGTCACACTTTCTTTATTCTTCACGAGATTCTCCGGTGTACCTTCAAACACCAGGTGTCCGCCTTCTTCGCCGCCTTTCGGGCCAAGGTCAATGATCCAGTCGGCGCATTTGATGACATCTATATTATGCTCCACCACGATTACGGTATGGCCGATTTCTATCAATGCATTGAACGCCTTCAGCAATTTATTGATGTCGTGGAAATGCAAGCCTGTGGTCGGCTCGTCAAAGATGAACAAGACCGGTTCTTTCGCCACACCTTTGGTTAAAAAAGAAGCCAGCTTCACGCGCTGCGCTTCGCCTCCACTCAGGGTAGAACTGCTTTGTCCGAGATGCACATAGCCCAAGCCCACATCTTGCAGCGGTTTTAATCGATTGACCACATCCTTTTTTTCCTTAAAAAATTCTATGGCGTCATCCACCGTCAGCTCCAGCACCTCGGCAATATTTTTGCCATTATAGTTTACTTCCAGAATTTCCTGCTTGAAGCGTTTGCCCTGACAAACTTCGCAGACTAAATGCACATCCGCTAAAAATTGCATTTCGACGATTTGCTCACCCTCGCCTTCGCAGGCATCGCAGCGACCGCCTTCCACATTGAAGGAGAAATGCTTGGCCTGATAACCACGAATCTTAGATAAAGATTGCACAGAGAATAGATCTCGTATCGCATCGTAGGCTTTGATGTAGGTCACCGGATTACTGCGCGAACTGCGTCCTATCGGATTCTGGTCGACAAACTCAATCTTCTTGATCTTGTTTTTATATCCTGTAATTTCTTTGAACACGCCCGGCTTTCCGCCAAACCCTTCCAGTTGTATTTTCAGATAGGGATATAAAATCTGTTTGATGAGTGTTGTTTTACCGGAACCCGAAACACCTGTAATGACGGACAATGCATTCAGCGGAATCTTTACATCAATGCCTTTCAGGTTGTTTTGTTTCGCGCCTTTTATTTCAATGAAATTAATCGGCTTGCGTCGTTGCTTCGGCACTTCAATCTGTAGTTTTCCTGTAAGATATTGTGTGGTCAGGCTGATCGGGTTTTTGATGATGTCATCCGCATTTCCGGCAAACACGATTTCGCCGCCCAACGTGCCGGCGTGCGGTCCCACATCCACCAGATAATCTGCCGCGCGGATGGCTTCTTCTTCATGCTCCACCACAATCACCGTATTGCCCAAATCCCGCAAATACTTTAAGATATTGATCAGCTTGCCGGTATCGTGCGGGTGCAAGCCCACGCTGGGTTCATCGAGGATATAGAGCGACCCTGTTAAATTGCTGCCCAGCGTTCTCGTTAAATTGATGCGCTGCGATTCGCCGCCAGACAGCGTATTGGAAAAACGGTTGAGCGTCAAATAATCCAGACCCACATCTACCATAAATTGCAGGCGCTTGTTGATTTCCACCAAGATACGGGAAGCGATTTGCGTGTCGTGTTTATCGGTTTTCAGTTGCGTAAAATGTTCATACAAAGTTTTAATCGTCATCTGTAACAAATCACCTATGGATTTATTACCAACTTTTACATACTCGGTATCCGGTCGCAGGCGTGTGCCACCACACTGATCGCAGGCTGTTCTGCCACGGTATTTCGCCAGCATTACCCGGTATTGAATTTTGTACGTCTGCGATTCCACATCTTTAAAAAATGCATTGATGCCCTGAAAATATGGACTTCCCTCCCACAGCATCTTATACTGTTCTTTCGTTAAATCGATGATGGGTTTATGAATCGGAAAATCACATTTTGGTGCCCCTTTAATCAGTTCCTTTTTCCACCAGCTCATCACTTCTCCTTTCCAGCAAACAACGGCATCTTCATATACAGATAGATTTCTATTGGGAATCACCAAATCGTGGTCAATACCGAGAATGGTGCCGAAACCTTCGCATTTGGGGCAGGCTCCGTAGGGAGAATTGAAATTGAATAACTGGGCGGAGGGCATTTCAAAACTCATTCCATCCGCTTCAAAACGGTTGCTGAAAGATTCTTTTGTTTTACCCGGCACCTCTATCACACACTCTCCATCACTCTCGGAAAATGCCAGCGAAACAGAATCGGCCAGGCGGTATAAATTATCTTCCGTTTGTTCTGCCGTAGCCCTGTCTATCAGAATGAATTTTTCTTTCTTCCTATTGAGTGCTGCAATCTCTTTCTCTTCAATATCTTCGGTTTTTATCACTTCGCCATCCAGCAACAAACGTTGTATTCCATCTTGCAAGAGCGTTTCCAGTTTGTTCTTTGTAATTTCTTTCAATGGAGAAAGAACCTGAATTTTGGTCTGCTCGTCTAATGATTTAATAGAATCAATCACATCGGAAACCTCTTGTTTTTGCACCAGCCTTCCCGAAACCGGCGAATAGGTCTTGCCGATTTTTGCGTACAATAAACGTAGATAATCATAGATTTCTGTCAATGTTCCCACTGTACTTCTGGTGGTACCGGTCGTTGTTTTCTGCTCGATGGCGATGGCCGGAGAAAGTCCTTTGATGTAATCCACATCGGGCTTGTCCATCCGGTTGAGGAATTGACGCGCATACGAAGACAGCGACTCCACATAACGGCGCTGCCCTTCGGCATATAGCGTATCTATTGTTAAAGATGATTTGCCGGAACCGGAAACACCTGTCACGACAACGAGTTTATTTCGCGGAATTTCTACATCAACATTCTTCAGATTGTGGGTGCGTGCGCCTTTTATGAAAATTCTATGCTCACTATTTCCCGTTATTTTTTTTGATTTCGACATACTACAGGCACCCTTTTTGCGTTAAATACTGTTAATGACAATACTAAATTGGTTTTTGTTTATTAATCTTGGTAATAATTAACTCACGTAACACAATAAACTATTGAGCAATATCTACATGACAACGGCAACTTTTCTAACACGCAAAAAACTGGCATCATGTATCCTATTGTTCAAACCGACAATGAGCTTCTCCAAAGATATGTAAATGGAGATGAAAATGCGCTCACCCTTCTGCTGAAAAAGCATCAGCGAAAAATCTTCTCCTTCATCATGATGCGGGTTAAAGACCGTGCTCTCGCGGAAGATATTTTTCAGGATACATTTTTTAAAGTCATCGACAGCCTGAAATCCGGTAAGTACAATGAGGAAGGCAAATTTCTTCCCTGGGTCATGATGATTGCCAATAACCTGTGTATGGACCATTTCCGACGCAACAAACGCATGCCGGCCATTGTGGACAGCGATGGCAAAGACATACTGAATGTCCTTCGATTTGCTGATGAGAGCAGAGAAGACACGGTGATGCGAGAGCAGACGATAAAACAAATTAAAGATATGGTGGAATTACTCCCTGCCGACCAGAAAGAAGTGCTGATTTTACGCCACTACGCCGATCTGAGTTTTAAGGAAATTGCGGAGATGACCGGAACAAATATCAATACCGCTTTGGGCAGGATGCGTTATGCCTTATTAAACCTGAGAAAAATGATTGGCGAAAAGGCGATTGTGATGTAGATATTAGACGCAAGGAGTAAGGAGTAGGTAAAAAAATAAATACAGAGGCTCAGTGAGGTGAAACTTACTGGGTCTTTTTTATTGCAGGAAAGTTAAGTATAAAGTACAAGCCGGCAAAGAGAAGATAAGGCCATCGAAGCGGTCTAAAAAACCGCCGTGCCCAGGTAAAGCGGTACCGGAATCTTTTATCTGCAGGTTTCTCTTTATCATGCTTTCCGCCAAATCTCCATAGGTGCTGGTAACCGAAGTGATGACTGCCAGAACAGCGTAATTGGCAAAGGAGACATTGTATCCCGTCCATCTTGGAAACAACAGAGAGATGACATAGGCAAACAGAACGGCGCCCAGCAATCCGCCGAAAAAGCCTTCCCAGGTTTTCTTGGGAGAAATGCGTTCAAACAATTTATGTTTTCCTAAAAATCTTCCTGCCAGATAGGCGAATGAATCATTGCTCCAGGCAAAGAACATGATGGCAAGCAGATAGTGCCAGCTGTATTCGCCTGCATGAAATGCCAGTAAACTTGCGGAAGATAAAGGAATGGCCAGATAAAATATAGCCATAGAGTTCAGGCATACATTATAAAACGGCTTTTCACTTTTCGTATACATCTCTATCACCAGCCATGTCAAGGGAAATCCGCAGACCAATGACCACGAAATAAGCGGAATCTTATTGCTTGCCACCAGAAAAACGATACCGAAGATGACGACACTGAAGATGGTATTGATGATCTTATAGGTTGTTTTCCATTTTATGGTAGAGGTCAGCAGGTTGTGGATGATGCCATGATACTCATTGATGCACAATACCACCAGAAGGGAAAACAGAATCAGAAAAGAATATTCACTGAGCACAACTCCGCCAATCATGACAATTAAAAAAAAGAAACCTGTTATTACGCGTGTCGTTATATCTCCCATAAAGTAAGTAATTAGCTAATTAGCTGATTAGCTAATTAATCTATGCAAAAGTACTATTTTTTCTCTTTTGTGCGAAATGGTAAAAAAGATACCATAATCCGACGAAAACAAGTGTGTATGCGATCAACTCCCATGTTTTGGGCATTTCCGGATGATCTACATCCATTTTATAAATCCCTTTGTTGTTCAGATACATGAAAACCACCTGAGTCCCGTTATTTACGACATGTGCAAAGATACCGGCCCACAGGCTGCCGGAATAATAAAACAGATAGCCTAAAAACATCCCTAAGATGATACGTGGCAGGAATCCGGAAAACTCAAAATGGATAAGACTAAAAAAAACGGATGCAAAAAAAACGGCCAGGTGGATATTAAGTTTCTCTGTCAGCAGTTTTTGCAATGTCCCTCTGAAAATCCATTCCTCGCAAACGGCAGGCACTGCAGCAATAGTCAGGAAATTGAGAACGAAGACAAAGATACTGTCATCTTTCAGCAGACCATCCACAATAGCCTTATACTCATCCTGAAAATCTTTTCTCCAACCATTCCAAGGCATCAGTTTGTTGATAAAGAAAGAGGCATCTATTGCCGGATAAATGGCTATCAGCAATAACGGTATCAGCACAATGAATACCGGTTGAAACCCTTTATCCGCATCTGCATATCTCATGAATGATTGCTCTTTCAGCTTGCTGAATATCAATGCAGGGAGCAGAAAACTAAACAAGGATGCCAATATCTGCGCATATCGCAATACATTCAGATTGCTTGGATTGGCCGCAATCTGTTTGATGTCTACGCTCTTGTAATAGCCAATGATAATTAAACCACTGACAAATTGTGCCAGAAAAAAACAAGCTGAGAATATGCCCAGCCACATGAACAACTGCGCGCCATAGCTATAAGCATTGATTCCAAAAGGCTCATTTATCGGAGTTTTAAGGTGTTCATCTAACAAATTTTCTGTCATTAGTCGTATCTTTGTGTAAAGATAGCAATTCAGACGACGGTCAATAGTGAATGGCTAAAAAACTAATGGCAGCAGACGGTTGACAACGGATTAATCATGGTAAAAATCGGAGACATAGAATTAGGTGCATTTCCGCTGTTACTGGCGCCCATGGAAGACGTGAGCGATCCGCCTTTCCGTGCCGTATGCAAACAGTATGGCGCTGATTTGATGTACACGGAATTCATCTCTTCGGAAGGCCTGATTCGCCATGCACACAAAAGCATTCAGAAACTGGATATCTACGACTATGAACGCCCCATCGGCATTCAGATTTTTGGCGGCGAGGAAGACGCCATGGTGGAAAGTGCCCGCATTGTGGAACAAGCTAACCCTAACCTCATTGACATCAATTACGGATGTCCGGTGAATAAGGTTGTCTGCAAAATGGCG
This sequence comes from Chitinophagales bacterium, assembly GCA_046329775.1. Lineage (GTDB taxonomy): Bacteria > Bacteroidota > Bacteroidia > Chitinophagales > JADIYW01 > JADJSS01. The sequence goes on along the minus strand of JAXLTX010000009.1, from coordinate 59,264 downwards.
GGTGCCGGTATTTTGCAGGATATCCCTAAGATGGTGCGCCTGACCGAGCAGGTGGTAAAGGCGACCAATTTGCCCGTTACTGTAAAAACCCGTTTGGGCTGGGATGACCAGACCAAAAACATCGTGGAAGTGGCAGAGCGCTTACAGGACATAGGCATTAAGGCGCTGAGCATTCACGGACGCACGCGCAAGCAGATGTACAAAGGCGAGGCCGACTGGACGCTGATTGCCAAAGTGAAAGAGAATCCGCGCATGCAGATTCCGATTTTCGGAAACGGCGACATCGATTCTCCTCAGAAGGCCCTGGAGTATAAAAACAGGTATGGTGTGGATGGCATTATGATTGGCCGCGCCGCCATCGGTTCGCCCTGGATTTTCAACCAGGTAAAAGCGTTTATCTTTGAAGGAAAGATAATGGAAGAACCACCTATCGAAGATAAGATTGCTACGGTTAGAAAACACCTGCAAAAATCCATCGAGTGGAAAGGGAATGTATTGGGTGTGTTGGAGATGCGGCCGCATTATTCCAATTACCTGAAAGGGTTGCCTAATATAAAGCCTTACAGAACAAGATTGGTCATGACCAATGAAATCAGTGAAATCCATTCCATTTTAGATGAGGTATTGCGTGAATATTCCGGTATAGAGATATAAGCGTTTTAGCTACATATAAAGCAAGCGTTGTTTTAGTTTTGATAAATTTATGTCATGCCAAAAAAGCCCGCGGTCAGCTTCACTGCCGTCATCCGGAAAGATGATAAGATGGATGTAACCTACATTGACATCGATTTCGATGTAGAAAAGACTTTTGGCAAAAAAAGGCTCAAAGTAAAAGTTTGGTACGACAACGTTCTGTATCGTGGGCTCCTGACCAAATATAAAGGCGTATATTTTCTCCTCATCAATAAAGAGATACGTGCTCAGTTGGGCAAGAATGCCGGAGACACCATTCGTGTAAAGATTGAAGAGGATCTGGATGAACGAACCGTTGAGTTACCGCAAGTGATGATTGATCTATTTCGGAAAGAGCCAGCATTGAAAGTTGTTTTTGATAAAATGTCATATACCCACCACAGAGAATACGTAACCTGGCTGACAGGTGCAAAAAAAGAAGAGACATTACAAAACAGATTGATTAAATTTAAGGAATTATTGCGCGCAAAAAAAGACCAGATAATCCTGTGATGCTCTTACTGACCATATCATTCCTGCTGACCATCTTTTATGTAAGTATCATGTGGGCCTATAAGAACGAATGGGAGGAGATGGAAGAGGTGCACGTCCTGAACGAACATCCGTCTACCTCCGTCAGCATCCTTATACCGGCGCGGAATGAAGCTGCCAATATCGACAATCTTTTACACGACCTTACGCAGCAAATTTATCCGTCTGCGCTCTTAGAGGTGATTGTAATAGACGATTTCTCCGAAGACAAGACTTTTGACATCTGTCAGCAATATGCCATAAAGCATCCATTCATCAAGGTCTTCAGACTGCAGGATCTGCTTCCTGAAAACATTCCCACAGAGGCTTACAAGAAGAAGGCAATAGAAGCGGCTGTACAAAGGGCTGCCGGAAAGCTGATCATCACCACCGATGCAGACTGCAGACTGCAACAACATTGGATACACAGCATTGTATCGTTCTACGAAAAGGAACAATGCGCCTTAATCGCGGCACCTGTCGGGTATTATAAGGAAAAAACAAAATTCCAGCATTTTCAGGCACTTGATTTTTGCGGCATGCAGGCCATCACCGCGGCCTCGCTGAGCATGAAAATATTTAACATGGCAAACGGCGCGAATCTTGCTTACGAGAAACAGGCTTTTCTTGCGGTGAACGGTTATCAGGATATTGACAAGAAAGCCAGCGGTGATGACATGCTGCTGGTTTATAAGATTGCCAAACGTTTCCCCGACAAAGTCAGGTTCTTAAAAAACAAGGCGGCTATCGTATTAACGGAACCGATGCATACGCTGCAGGATTTTCTGCAACAACGTTTCCGCTGGACCTCCAAGTCTGCATCCTATCAGGACAAACGCATCACCATCATTTTAGGATTGGTGTACCTGTTTGTACTGAGCATCTGGGTAAACGCATTGCTGTTCTTCGGTGATTTACTATACACCGTATTCTTCAACAACACCCTGATCGCCTTTATCAATTTTCTGCCGGCAATACTTTATCTGCTGATGCTGATGTTTCAGGTTATCTGCAAAACCATCATAGATTATCATTTTCTGAAATCGGCTTCTGCTTTCTTCAGCCGTCATGATTTGATGAAAACATTCTACACCAGTGAACTGTTGCACATCTGGTATATTCCGTTTGTGGGTACGCTCGGAAATATTTTACAGTATAAATGGAAAGGCAGGAAGCTACATTGAACCATCCTAAAACCATACTGATTGCTCCGCTTGACTGGGGTCTTGGTCATGCCACCCGCTGCATGCCGTTGATAGATCTTTTGCTTCAAAAAAAACACCGGGTTATCATTGCCGGCAACGGGGATTCATTTTATTTATTAAAAGAACAATATCCCACACTCACCTTTTATGAATTGCCGGCTTACAATATTTCTTATGCAGTTGGTAAAAACGCCGCTTTTCACGCGCTGTTGCAAACCCCAAAAATCTTAACCACGATCAAGGAAGAAAATAAATCTGTTGCAGAAATCCTTCGAAAAGAAAAAATAGACCTAATCATATCTGACAACCGTTACGGTGTGCGGAATGAAGAGGTGAAAAGCATTTTCATCTGCCATCAGATCGCCTTGCAGGCACCACAAGCCTTTCGCCTGATGAATGCCGTTTTCTTAAAGCTGCACCTGAAGCAGATAGAAAAATTCGATGCACTCTGGATTCCGGACGAAGCAGGGAGTGATAATCTTTCAGGAAAATTATCCCATAATATCCCGTTTAAAATTCCACATGCCTTTATAGGCATTCAAAGTCGTTTTTCAAACTTCAAAAAAACGGCATCTTTTATTGATTCCATAGCATTTGATCTTCTTGTCGTGTTATCCGGTCCGGAGCCGCAACGTACATTTTTAGAAACTGAATTGAAAAAGAAATTAAAAAACAGCACAGAGAACGTTTTACTGGTACAGGGAAGAACAGAACGTCACACAATCATTCAAGACGGCAACATCACCGTCATTTCATATCTAAACACCAATGATCTATATGCTGCTTTGCAAAAAGCACAGAAGATTATTTGCCGTTCAGGTTATTCTACCATAATGGATTTGGCGGTGCTTGGCAAAAAAGCCATTTTAATTCCGGCGCAGGGCCAAACGGAACAGGAGTTTTTAGCTGAAACGTTGGCCCAGAAAGGATTTGCCATTGAATGCAGTCAAGATATGCTGGATATTGAAAATGCGATGATGCAACTGAATAATATAACAGGATTCTCCAACCATGCAACTTCGAACAGAGGGCTGGAGGCAGAACTGGAAAAACACCTTACTTGAACAAGGGAAGGTGAATCAGGTCCACTGACTCTCTAAAAAACAACTGTGTGGTTTTGGCAAAACTCTCGGTATAATCGGAAACATAAAAGGAGTTTTTGCCTTTCTTTTCATAGTTCACCAAGCCATGTTCAATCATAAACTTCTTGATCTGCAGGGCAACAATCTCATTGGTTGCCAGCACATCTACTGTTTTATCTTTGGCCGTATAATAGGCTTCTATTTCCTTTTTGATCAACGGATAATGGGTACAGGCCAGAATCAAGGTTTCTATATCCTGCAGTTCCGGTGAATTCAGGTATTCTTCTATCACCAGATGCGAAATCTGTCCATCCACAAAACCGGATTCTATCATGGGTGCCAGCAAAGGCGTTGCCAGCTGATGCACCTCCACCTTTTTATCTTTTTGGTGAATCTTGGTTTTGTAGGCATTGGAATTAATAGTGCCCAGCGTACCTATCACCCCCACCTTTTTGTATTGCTTCCGGATAATTTCATCCACGACCGCATCGATTACGTTGAACACATACGCTTTATCTCCCGCCATGTTTTCTAATAGATCGAAAGCAACAGACGACGCCGTGTTGCAGGCAATCACCAATATCTTACATTCTTTTGACAGCAGGAACGCACCAATCGTTTTGGTGAAATAGCGAATCGTATCAGCGGATTTATCGCCGTAGGGCAAATGCGCCGTATCACCAAAATAAATCAGGGACTCGTTTGGCAGCTGCTCCAGAATGGCGTTTGCCACCGTTAGTCCGCCAATCCCGGAATCAAACAAGCCGATGGGTGCATGTGCATTGTTGTTCATTAGACAAAGTTCTTAAAAGTTATCTGTAAAACAAAAAAACGCGTCCCGATTATTGGGACGCGTTTAAGTATTTGTGTTGTTAAAATTATTTAGGAGCTACTGCCGGTGCAGGTTTTACTGTAGCTGCGGGTTTTGGTTCCGGTAATTTCAAGAATGCCTTTACCAATGGTAGAACATCATCAGATTCTTCTGCAAATAAAATAGAACCTGCGGCCGAATCGAAGATATAGGTGAAGCCGTTTGCTTTTGCCACAGATTTGATGGCATCGTTTGCTTTTTGCAAGATAGGGGCATATAATTTATCTTTTTTTGCTCCAATCTTGTCTTGTGCCGATTGCTGGAAGTCTGTAATACGTTTTTCCAGATCAGACAATTCTTTGCCAACGATTTCCAGTTGCTCTTCAGTCATTGTTTTTGCTTTGGCCTGAGCGTCTGTCGCTTTTTTCTGATACTCAAGATACATTTGCTGTCCTAAGGCATCCAATTCCGAAGCATATTTATCTACTGCTGAATCCGCTTTAGCTGTTTCCGGCATCAAGCTTACCAACTCTGAAGAATTCAAATATCCGAATTTGCTTACTTTCTGTGCATAGGTGCTTGCCACTAAGGCAAACATCACGATAATAATGGTGCTGATTTTTTTCATTTTTTGCTATTTAATTTTTGTTTGGTTTAAGTGATATTTTACTTTGATCAATGTCATTCAAATTACATGCCTAATTTTTTCAGGACTTCCTCACTCACATCGTATTGCGGATTGGTGTACAGCATGGCTGCACCACCGGAGGCTTTGTCAAAGATGAAATCATAGGTGCGCATTTGTGCAATTTTCTGCACGGCATCGAATACCTTATCCTGTATCGGCTGAATGAGTTCCTGTCTTTTTTTAAACAAATCCCCGTTGTATCCGAAACGGTTTTTCTGCAAGTCCTTCAGTTCATCCTCCGCCTTTACAATTTCCTCTTCACGTTGTTTCTTGAGGTCAGCCGTCAGCAAAAACTCTTCCGCCTGATATTTTGTATACATTTTTTTCAGCGTTTCATTTTTAGTGTCAATCTCTTTTTGCCACGATGCCGCCTGCTCGTCCAATTTCTGTTGTGCCGCCTTATAATCCGGCAATTTCTCCAAAATATATTTGGTGTCGACGTACGCAAATCGTTGCGCAAAGGACTGCTGTACTCCGGCGAACAAACCCAGCATCAGCAAGAAGGATAAAATACTTTTTTTCATGTGTATTTTTTTAACTCGTTAAGAATTATTCCGGTTCAAACCCAAGGATGAAGGAGATATTTCCGTTCTTTCCTATGTAATCGAAGAATCCATTCGACGATTTTATCGGACTACCATTAGCACTATCAAAACGTATGCCATAGTCGATACCTATCAATCCGAACATCGGCAGGATGGCTCTTACACCGATGCCCACACTCTTTTTCAACTTGAAGGGATTGTAATCCTTGAAAGACGCGTAGGTATTGGCTGCCTCAAAGAAGACGAGACCGTAGATGGTTGCGGAAGGATTCAATGAAAACGGATATCTCAGTTCCAGCAAGAATTTATTGTAAATCGGATCGCCGCCCGATGTGGAGTAATCTCCTTCAAATCCTCTGTGTGCAATTACATCCGTACCGAATAATGTGACGTTGGACGGGATACCGTTGCCACCTACCTGAAAGCGTTCAAACGGTGTGATGCCCACTTTTTTATTGAAGGTCCCGAGGAATCCGAATTTTGCGGACGAGCGCAATACCAGTTTGGATTTTCCTAAAGACTGGTACCAGTCGATAGCCACTTTCCACTTATGGTATTCTATCAGCTTATATTTTTCTGCGATGGTCTTTCCTTCAAAGTCATTGTCTTTTCTGAACAATGAATACGGAGGTGTGAACTGCAGGGAAGCCTCCACTTTCGCTCCTCCTGTAGGGAAAACAGGTTGGTTGATGGAATTTCTGGAAAGGGTAATCTTAAAGTTCAAGTTATTGAATTTACCGCTATCCAACGGCTGATTGCCTACATAGTATCTGTTGGAGAAATTATCTAATTTATATCCATAGTAATTGGCGGCTGCCTGTACGATGAAGAAATCATCGGGTTTTTTCAGACGTGTTCCAATTGAAACAGAAAGACCATTGGTGATTTGTTTACCCAACACGGTGCTGCCGGAAACGTCCTGAATACGCGAACGGAATGCGGCAATGGTGAATGCATTTGGATTTTTACCCCCCAACCACGGCTCGGTGAAAGAGAAGTTGTAATTCTGATAACGCTTACCGTTGCTCTCCACACGAACCGTCAACTGCTGTCCGTCACCGGTTGGCAGTGGCGACCAGGCTTTCTTGTTAAAGATGTTACGGAGTGAGAAGTTGTTGAATTTCAAACCAAGTGTCCCGATCAAACCACCTTGTCTTCCACCCCAGCCGGCAGATAATTCCACCTGGTCGGCAGATTTTTCTTTCACCGTGTATTTGATATCCACGGTACCATCTACCGGATTTGGAATCGGCTCCACTTTAGTTTCCTGCGGATCGAAGAATCCTAAGTTCGCTATCTCTCTTTGAGAACGGATCAAATCAGAGCGGCTGAACTTGTCTCCGGGGAATGTTCTCAACTCACGACGTATAACGTGTTCGTTGGTTTTGTCATTTCCTTCAATGATCACATTCTTGATGGTTGCCTGCGGACCTTCGTTGATACGGATCTCCAAATCAATGGAGTCATTTTCAACCGCAGTCTCGACAGGATTGATGCTGAAGAACAAATAACCGTCATCATAGTACAGAGAACTGATATCGCCGCCATCAGGATCCTGCGTCAGCCTTTTTTGCAAGAGTTCAGCGTTGTACACATCGCCTTTCTTGATGTTCAGCACACGTGTCAATGTTTCGGTAGGGAATTTGGAATTTCCCTTAAACACGATATTTCTGAAATAATAACGGCGTCCCTCGCTGATATTCATAACAATGCTTACATTGCCGTCATCATCATTTACGACGGTATCTGAAGTTATCTTTGCATCTCTGAAACCGTTGTTATTATAGTAATCAATCAATTTCTGCTTATCATCCTCGTATTTTCTCTCATTGTATTTAGACCCCTTGAAGGTGATTCTGAATCTGTCCATGAAAAAGTCCTTCACAGAATTGGAGTTCAAGTTTGCCAGCGTATATAATGCGTCTTTCGCTTTCTGCTTTCTGCTTCTGTCGTCTTTCACACGCAGCTCCACCTTTGAACGTTCGCGGGTATCCTTCATCACCTTTCTCATCTTGGCCAGTTCGCCGTTCACTCTTCCGTTAAACTGGATATCGTTTATCTTTACCTTGTTTCCTTTATCTACGTTTACAATAAGAGAAGTGCTGTTTACCAACCCTTCATCTTTCTTTTCTACGATATCAATGACAGGATTCAGATAGGATTTATCTTCAAACTGGTCGATGATGGTATTTCTGATATTCAGTTTAAGGGCATCTGTCAGCGGCTTTCCTTTGAGCATATCCAGTTTCTTCTTCAAATCATCAGCATCACTTTTCTTTAGGCCCTTTAAGGTAATCTCATTCAATCGCGGTCTTTCCTGCACATCGATTGACAGATACACATTCTCTCCGTCAAACTTATCTGCATAGATTCTTACGTTGCCGAACAATCCCTGCTTCCAGAGATTCTTGATGCATTTGGTAATATCATCCCCAGGTATGGAAATTAAGTCACCTACTTTTATCCCTGTCAAAGAACGGATGATATTTTTATCCAGAAACTGCGTTCCTGAGATTTCAATCGCTGCGATCCTGAATTTTTTGGGGTCCTTGTAATTGACAACAGCCGTATCGATTTGCTGTGCTTTGGACGAATGCACGAATAACCAAAAACTAAATACAATAAGTGTTGCTATTTTTTTATTAAAAGTCATGTTCATTATTAGTTGCTGGTTAATTGTTCGTTTATTTGTTCACTGGTCATGCCAAATCGCCTTTCACGTTGCTGGAAATCATAGATAGCCTGATACAAGTCATTCTTTCTGAACTCCGGCCAGAATTTCTCTGTGAAATATAATTCCGTATAAGCTAGCTGCCAGAGCAGGAAATTGCTGATCCTGTGTTCTCCGCTGGTGCGGATCATCAATGCAGGATCTGGAATATCTTTCGTGTATAAGTGATCTGCTATGGTTTGCTGACTGATTTCATCCAGTGTAATCCTTCCGGCCTTGAAATCAACCGCTATCTTCTTGATGGCCTCTGTCAACTCCTCTCTGGAGCCATAACTCAGTGCCAGCGTCAGAGTCATTCGGGTATTGTTTTTCGTAGCTTCCATCACTTCCGTGATTGCCTTTCTGTTCGATTCCGGCAGGTTATGCAAATGGCCGATGGCATTGAGCCTGATATTGTTTTTCTGCAAGGTTTTTATTTCCTTGCCAATGGTCAGAAACAATAGCTCCATCAAAGCGGAAACTTCTGTTTTCGGCCGATTCCAGTTTTCCGTTGAGAAAGCATATAGGGTCAAATGTTTTACACCGATTTCAGCACAGGCTTCCGTTACCTCTCTTACCGCCGTCACTCCGTTCTTATGTCCGAAGATGCGGTGTTTCCCCTGTGCTTTCGCCCAACGTCCGTTGCCATCCATAATGATGGCAATATGCTCCGGCAACCTGCTGTTGTCGATTTTTTCTTTGTATGATATTGTTTCGTTCGGACTCAAATGCTATTCTCTTTGCTGTGTTATAAAACTTTAGGACATTTTATGGTATTGATGGTATAGGTAATACCGACGCCTAAAAACATAAATCTGTCTTTATCCTTACTGGTTCCGCGTTGTTTTCCCGGAATTCCGATGTTCGTTTCGGACCTGTCTGCCAGCAAGGGGCCTACATTGGTGCCATTCGTGTAAAAGTTGATATCTTCCGGCTCGGCATAAACACCGCTTACATCATCAATATAATCGGTGAATGTTATACGACTGCTGGCCTCCACATTGATGGCCCAGTTCCTGTTCAGGGCAATCTTTACGCCCATCCCGTACGGTATGGAAAAGGCATATTGGTCGTATCCTCTGTTTTTTGTCGGTCTGTTAGCCGTCTTCTGACCTTCCGTGCCTACCGATTCCAGTTTGTACTTCACTCCATCCATGTAGGTATATGGATTATAATAAAACAAGCTTCCGCCCATAAAAATGTAGGGTGTCCATCTTTTGGTATCTCTTGCCTTTATCAGAGAATATTTGAAAAAATTAATTTCAAACGTAGCCGCCAGTTCTACCAATTGGGATTTGAAACTCAGGTTGCGGGCCTGCAGATAAGGAAAACGTTTTATACGGCTGTCAGCAGCATCCAGAAAACCATAATTCATTTCGGCCCTAACCGCCATTCTGTTATTGATGTTGTAGCGGTAAAAGGCACCGCTTGCCCAACGGGCATTTTTAAAAGACACCGTCGGATTTAAATCTCCGAGGTACACCGCCGTTCCGGCCCAGCATCCAAACTCGTTTTCCTGTGCACATAGCATTTTAGTACCAAAATGCATGGTTAACAGAAGACAAAATATGTTCAGGCTCTTGCTCAAGAGTGTGTGTTAAAAAGAAGAACAAAGATACGGATTTAACGTCAAAATCTGCATAGGTGAAACCCTTATAAGGTTATATTAATGAATATCTTGCGGAATTTCACATTTTTTAAGTCAAATCTAAGCGCCGAATACTTTTCTGAAATATTCTATGGTCAGAGGCAAGCCTTGTTCAAAGGAGAATTGAGGTTTGTAACCCAGTAGATTATGCGCTTTGGAAATGTCTGCCAGAGAGTCGCGAATATCTCCTGCACGTGGGTCCCGGTGATTGGCTTTGATATCCTTCTTAAGATAGTTAGCCACGGCATCATACATCTGATTGATGGTAAACCGTTCGCCAAAAGCTACGTTATATGCCTGATTGAAGGCTGCAGGATTATCCGTTGTCAGCCCTAAGATATTGGCCTGAACGGCATTGTGCACGAACGTGAAATCCCGTGTCTGCTCTCCATCTCCATTGATATAGGGCGCTTCATTTTCCAGTAAAGCCTTGATAAACAATGGCATGACTGCAGCATACTCACCATACGGATCCTGTTTGGGACCAAAGACATTGAAATATCGCAAGCCTATCAGTTCTAAATTATAACAACGTGCAAACACGCTGGCGTAGACTTCATTGGTAAATTTTGTTACTGCATACGGTGACAATGGATTTCCGATTCTCTCTTCTTTTTTAGGAAGATTGGGTTCATCTCCGTATACGGAAGAGGAGGAGGCGTAGACAAAACGGCGAATACCAGCGTCTTTCGCCGCCGTCAGTATATTGACGAAACCACCTACGTTTACATCATTTGATGTGACAGGATCCTTGATGGAACGTGGCACAGAACCGATGGCAGCCTGATGGCATACGACGTCAATCTCCTTGCATGCTAGAATACAATCCGCCACATTACGCAAGTCTCCTTCCTGAAATTCAAAATTCGGATGAGATTGAAACTCCTTGAGATTGTTGATGTTTCCGGTTGCCAGATTATCAAATACGCGCACTTTAGCTCCATGCTGCAGCAGGTATTCCGTTATGTTGGACCCAATGAAACCGGCACCACCGGTAATCAGGAATCGCTTATTTTCTATAACTGTCTGGTGTAATGCTTTTTCGTACATAATATTCAATTCCCAAATTTAACGAATTAAATGCAGTTTTCCCTCTGCTAAAAATAATGCGCTCACTCCTTCCTTTTCCAGCGATATGCGTTCCAGATCCAGGTCGTTGATTACGCCGTTCAGCCAATTTGTTTGGCTCTGAAAAGAATTGATTTGCTGTTGTGCTTCCGTTTTTGCATGGAACAACTCTTCCTGAAAATTGTACTGCAGGAACCCTGTCAGAAACTCTATCAGATGTTTATGGTACAGATTATCAATGGTTTTAAGGACATAACTGCCAGTTTCCAGTTCATACGTGAGATTGCGTGTTTTCACGACATACTTTGGCTGATGAAAATTAATATAAGCCCTCAAGACTGCCGTTCCATTCATTCTTTTCTTCCAGAACCATCGCTTGGATTCCAGTATAAACGGCATGTGGACGACCGCTTTGGAATCTTCACTGCTAAATACAAATTTCTCAATATGAAGATAGTATTTGTTGTCCTCTATCGGATAGATCTGATTGGCGAAATGGAAATTGAAAAATCTGGAAACCTCTTCATAGGCCATTTGTGCCTTTATGATGACATCGAAATCGTAGGCGAAGGACTTTGCATCGTTTTCTGCACGGTTTAATGTCAGCAGGTTGAGTGCGCGATCAATTCTGCGTTGCACCAGATTTTCGACATTACTTTTGATGGAAAGTTTCACCTTGGCCGTATCTATCTCAAGTTCTGTATCCGTCTTGTAAATCTCTATCGGCTGTAATGTAATCAACTGAATGAGACGACCTTCGGAAAAGATATACTGTTGGAGTTGTTTCCAAAAGTCAAAGAATAAATTCCCGCCGAGAACGCGTTCGAAAATCGTCATAGTTTTGTACAAATGTACAACTTAGTAATAAGTGCGGGTAGTGAGTGCTGAGATTTTTTACAGTCCAAGTTTTTTCAGATAGAAATCTAACTGTCCCTTTTCCATGGGCGTTTCAAAGAATGCCTTAATATTCTTTTTGCTGTTAATTATCATGGTAGCCGGTATTGTTCCCTGCCAGCGCTTATCTATTTTGGGCAACCAGGAAAAGTCACTGCTTTCATTTAACAGATATACCGGTGCCTGCACTCCCATCTTTTTCATTTTTGCCGGCAATTTCTTCAGGACTTCCGGCTTGTCCAGACTGACAAACATCAATTGTATGTTTGTGTTGAGATGGTCATCGTAAAACTTATTCAATACAGGCATTTCCTGCATGCAGGGACTACACCAGGTGGCAAAGAAATTAACCACATATGTCGTATCGTTTGATTGTGTATATATTTTCTTCAGCTCATCAATTTTCACCTGTCTTATTTCATTCTGAGCGAGTGTAATGACAGAAAAGAGGAGCGCAACGAGGAGGGAGAGCATCTTATTCATGTAATCAAAAGTACAAAATACCTGCCAGATTTTTAAAGCCTCTCCATTCAAATTGCTACCTTTGCTGGTTCAGATGGAACAACACCGAAAAATACAGGCCAATGACTGGATCATGTTTACAGGATTATCCGTTGTCTGGGGGTTTTCGTTCTTCTTTATCAAGAAAGGATTAGAGGTCTTCCAGCCGTTGCAGGTGGCAGCTTTTCGGATGAGCATTGCATTTCTGGCATTAATCCCTCTAATCATCCTCAATTATAACAAGCTGCGCATCCCTTCATATAAATGGAAATACATACCCTTGCTGAGTCTGTTTGGCAATCTAATCCCTGCCGTTTTGTTTTGCACCGCCGAAACCAGAATAGACAGCGGATTAACGGGTATCATGAACTCCACCACTCCACTGTTTGCATTGCTGATTGGAAGTTTGTTTTTTGGCGTCAGCCTTACGCAAAATAAGATCATCGGCGTCATTGTGGGTTTTGTAGGTGCCATCATCATAGTCTTATCAAAACAGAAAGGACTGTCCGGAATCAATCTTTTCATCCTCATGCCTCTGTTGGCAACAATCTGCTACGGCATCAATGCCAACATATTCAAGAGCTTGTTTCAAACCGAAAATCCTGTTATCATTGCCTTGCTGCAATATAGTTTTGCCGCACCGTTCACTCTTGCGTACCTGTTTTTTTCGGGAGCATTTCATACCATACAAGAGCAACCGGTTGCGGCATGGAACAGCATACAATATCTGCTATTGCTTGGAATCATTGGCACCGGATATGCATTGGTGTTTTTTAATATTCTGGTGCAGCGAACATCCGCCTTATTTGCCACCATGACCACTTATCTGATTCCATTAGTGTCTGTGATTGTCGGATTGTTGGACAAGGAACGTATCTTGCCTGTTCATTTTTTCGGCCTATTCATCATACTGACAGGTGTTTATATAGGCAGCAGAAACGGATGATCAATGTTTCTTCGAGGTGCCGAATGTCGGGCATTGACATTTCTTTGCTTTGGCTGCAGCACATGAATTCAACAATAATGCTACAAATAATATCAGCATCGTGTTGAATTTCAGATGGAATCTATTTTGTAACTGAATTTTAAATCGTATCATAGCATAAAATTATAAAAAAATGGCATTAATACTTCCCTGCAGAGCAATAACGCCGAAAATTGGCGAAAATTGTTACCTCGCCCCAAACGCCACCATCATCGGCGATGTGGAAATGGGAGACGATTGCAGCGTCTGGTTCAATGCGGTGGTGCGCGGCGATGTGAATTCCATCAGAATAGGCAACAAGGTAAACATTCAGGACGGAGCGGTATTGCATTGCACCTACGAAAAAACCAAGGTAGTGATTGGCAATAATGTATCCATCGGGCACAATGCCCTGGTACATGGCTGCACGCTGGAAGATAATGTGCTGGTGGGCATGGGTGCCATTGTAATGGACAACTGCTATGTAGAAAAAAATGCCCTGATTGCAGCCGGAGCTGTTGTTTTGGAAAACACGCGAGTGGAAGCTGGCAGCATCTATGCCGGTGTTCCCGCAAAGAAAGTAAAACAACTTTCCGAAGAGGTCTTCAAAGACCAGAATGAACGCATTGCGGGGAATTACATGAAATATGCCAACTGGTTTAAGTAGGGCTACCAGTAACATCCTTTCTCTACATCTCTGAATTTTTCAGGCACTTCTTCCGGCAAGGGTCGCACCCAATGTTCATTAAAGAATGTACGGATAAGGGCATTCTCTTCCCACCGGGCACCTCTTATGCCAAAGAAGAGTTGTGTGGCGCCTCCCATGTGAATGGCTTGCTTTCCCATATCTTTCACATGTGCTGCCAAAGGCAATCCATAAGCCCCCGCACCGATGATGGCGATATCGAAATCTACCTTATCAATCTCCTCTTTCATATAATCCAGCGCTTCAAACCAGGAGCTGAATCGCGTCGGATTGTTTGCCAAAGACTGAACCGCCTTTATCGTTTTCAGTTCAAAATCTGGATAGACGTTGACGTTGGAAAATAAGCTTTGATGGATAAGATGCTGTTGTTGTATGCTCTTCTCAAAAGGATGCACCACAAGCACTTTTTTACCTCGCAGGTTACGGCTCCAGGGGTCTTTGAAATAATATGGCTCGATGGAGACCAATGGAATCAATGTTGCCTCGGGGCAATATTTCTTAAACAGCAGATCTTCGCCATAACTGTACCATACACCGAGTGCATCTGTTCTTTTTATACTGTCTGAATAGACTTCAGCAAATTGCGTTAATGATGCTTCCGTTACGGGAAAGAGTCCTGCATTTACTCCTATTTCACGGACGCTTATCGGGTTCCAGTACTTATCTTTCCCGTATATCTGAGCGGCAAGCCTCTTTAGGGGATTTAACCTTTTCAATTCCTGTATTTCCTGATAATTGATGACTGCAGCCAGTTCTGCCTGTCCAATGCGGGCAACCATGAAGGGCTGATTGCTTCGCAATAATTGTGCGATATGGTCATTGCCTTGTTCCTCTGACAATATTTTTTTGCCAAAATAACTATCCCGTATCCGTGGGTTTTTGAAATTGGAGAAAATCTTATGGAAAACCCGTTTGCCGTATTTAACGATAAAATCTTCGACACCCATGAAATCTGAACTTACTTACCTAATTCCCTCTTAAAGTAATCCAGGGTAATCCTCAATCCTTCTGCACGTTCCACTTTCGGCTCCCACCCCAGGATGTTTTTAGCCTTGGTGATATCCGGGCGACGTTGCTTCGGATCATCTGTTGGCAACGGCAGGAATACCATTTTTGATGGGGTATCAATTAATTTGAGGATTTCCTCCGCAAACTGCAGCAAAGTGATTTCCTGCGGATTTCCAATATTGACAGGTAGATGATAATCACTTAACAACAATTTATAGATACCGTCTATCAAATCGGAAACATAACAAAATGAGCGGGTTTGGGAGCCGTCACCAAAAATGGTAAGATCCTCTCCGTTCAGTGCCTGACTCATGAAAGCCGGCAATGCACGTCCGTCATCAAGGCGCATTCTTGGTCCGTATGTATTGAAGATACGGACGATTCTGGTTTCTACCCCGTGGAAATTATGATAGGCCATGGTGATGGCTTCCTGAAAGCGTTTTGCTTCATCATACACTCCTCTTGGCCCTACGGGATTTACATTTCCCCAGTATTCCTCCGGTTGAGGGTGAACGGTCGGATCACCATACACTTCCGAAGTGGAAGCGATGAGCATGCGTGCTTTTTTCTCCTTGGCAAGGCCAAGCAGATTGTGTGTCCCCAGCGAGCCCACCTTAAGCGTCTGAATGGGCATCTTCAGATAATCTATTGGAGATGCCGGAGACGCAAAATGCAGGATATAATCCAGCCTTCCCGGCACATGCACAAACCGACTGACATCATGATGGTAGTATTCGAAGTCTTTAGACGGAAAAAGATGCTCTATATTCTTTATATTTCCGGTAATCAGGTTATCCATCCCGATGACATGGTAGCCCTCCTTCAAAAATCTATCACACAAATGAGACCCCAGAAAACCTGCGGCTCCGGTAATCAGTACTCTTTTTTTTGCTGAATCTAAAGACATGATATTGTTATATTGTAATTGTTTTTCTTCCGATGCTGTTGTAATAGAATCCTTCCTTCTTCATCACATCCAGATCGTACAAATTTCGTCCATCAAAAACAACAGGTTGCTTCAGCAATGCTTTCAATTTGGAGAAATCCGGTGTTCTGAATTCGGTCCATTCCGTCAGTATGGCCAGAAAATCTGCCCCTTCTGCTGTTTTGTAATAATTATCTGCGAAACTCAGTCTGGATTTTTTCGGTTCTGGAAGTGTAGAAAAATACTGCTGCACATTCGGCATGCCTTCCGGGTCATAGGCAACAATCTCAGCGCCGGCATTCAATAGATCTTCGATGATGTATAATGCAGGGGCCTCCCGGATATCGTCGGTATTGGGTTTGAATGCCAGTCCCCAAACGGCTATCTTTTTGCCGGATAAATCTGTACCGTAATGATTCAATATCTTCTCTACCAGAACATGTTTCTGGTCATCGTTCACCTTCATCACCGCCTTCAGAATCCTGAAATCGTAATTGTTTTCTTCCGCGGTTTTGGCCAGAGCCTGCACGTCCTTCGGAAAACAACTGCCTCCATAACCTATTCCCGGAAACAGGAAACGCTTGCCTATTCTGGCGTCGCTGCCCATGCCCATACGTACCGTTTCCACATCTGCGCCTGTTTTTTCACAGAGATTTGCCAGCTCATTCATAAAGGAGATACGGGCTGCCAGATAAGAGTTAGCCGCATATTTGGTCATTTCTGAACTACGTTCATCCATGAAGATAATCGGATTTCCTTGCCGGACGAATGGGCGATATAATTCCTCCATGAGTTTGCGTGCCCTTTCTGAGGTGGTACCCACCACAACCCTGTCCGGCTTCATGAAATCGTCTACGGCAACACCCTCGCGTAAGAACTCCGGATTGGAAACCACATCGAATTCTGCGGTTGCATTTTTTGCGATTGCCGCTTTGGTGCGCTCTGCCGTACCTACGGGTACTGTGCTCTTGTTGATGATGACCTTGTAGTCTTTCATGATTTTTCCGAGTTGTTCGGCGACGCCCAGCACATAAGACAGATCAGCGGAACCGTCTTCTCCGGGAGGTGTAGGCAAAGCCAGAAAAATCAGGGTCACATCTTTTATTGCCTGTTCAAGGTCGGTAGTGAAATGTAGTCTACCCTCCTTGATATTTCGCTGAAAGATGACCTCCAATCCGGGTTCATAGATTGGAATTTGTCCGGACTGCAATCTTTTTACCTTGTCCGCATCAATATCTACACAGACAACATTATTACCTGTCTCCGAGAGACATGTACCTGAAACCAGACCAACATAACCTGTACCAACTACAGCAATATTCATTCTATATTATATTAAATTTTTGTATTAAATCTCCCATATGTCTTTCACTCAAGAAAACAGAAGGGCAAATATAACGAATTGTTATCACTTCTTCGCCCCTGTAACCTTGTCTTGTTTCTGTGCATCTGCCAGTATAAACAAAGCTATGTAGTAAAAAGGCATAAATGGTATTTTGTATCTTGCCAGCGCACCGAAATTGAAACTGGTAAAACCTACTGCAAAACCGAATATGATGGAGAATACCAGACAAAACTGCACTTCCGGATTCCCTAAGACCAACCGGAGGAATCGTATAAATCCGGCCCTGAACAACAATGTAATGGTCAGATAGAGCGTCGCCACTCCTTCCAAAGATGCAGCAAGCAGGATAGGCTTCTTAATTTCCCATAAATATGGTCGGAATAAAGACACATTGATTGCCTTTGGGAATACCTTCAGCAAGCCCATGGGAGAGTATTCAATATCTCCCAGGGTATAGAAAGACCCTCCCTGCTCTTTAGTAGAATACACCAGCCAGTTTTGTGTATCTTTCGCAGTCCTCATCAGCTCCTCCAGAGCATACCTCTCCGCATATGCAGCCATAGACTGAAGAATCAGAACGCCGGCACCGGCACCGACGACAATGAAGATAGGTGTAGATATTGCTTTCAGAAAAGGGCTCTGTATGGTATATCGATACCTGGCAAACACCCAAACGGCCAATGCGGGCAAAAAGGCAAGAATGATATAAACTTTTATGGCAAACACGATAAATCCGCCGATAAATGCCAATACTAACCTTTTTAGCTTATTGCCCTTCTTAAAGAACAATCCATACACGTTAAATGTCAGCAAACCCAAGCCGCCGATGCAGAGCGGTTCTTTCATCACCCCGGTTCCCCAGAAAAACACAGAGGGGATAAACAGACATGCTATGGCCATCTGCTTCTTCAAATGGGGATACATGTCATAAAACATGGAAAACAGCTTCCAACATCCAAAAAAAGCAAAAAATGTGAAGGTGATTCCCGTCATCAGGAATGAACGGAGAAATATGATATTGCAAATAGATGACAGCCAGATAACAATGGCGGTCGTTCCGTCCAGGAGATAGAGCCCGTGCTCAATGAAAAAAGGAGTGTCGCTTAAATATCGGGTGGCATAAAATCCTTTCGGATCCAGAATCAGGGTTATGATCATTCCCGGGTCTGAAAAAAATAACTTGTTTACGCCAAGAGAATAATGAAAATAGGTAATTGTATCGCCACCGTTGTAATAATAATCATACATCATCGCCGTCAGAATACACCCCGTCAGGCGCAGATACCAGGCCTTCATGAAATATTCGTGATAATGAGCAGGCTTATTCTTGATGTAGTTTGTCAGATAACGGTGTATTGCATAGATGTATAGTGGTACCAGCAGAAAATCAGTAACAAATATGATGGGCTGATGTAATCGGTATTCTATTTGTTGCGGATATAATAGCATTCTGCCTGTAATATGTAAGATTTACTCTTCCGGAGCACCTGTACCCCTGATTATCTAACAAAGATAAGCAATGGGGATTATTAAAGAATCTTTTTGATTTAGAATAATTCTGTTTTCTGTTACAGATTAATTTTTACGTTAATTCCCGTATTGTTAATTTTTGTAGATTTGTAAAGTATGTTTCTGTCTGTCGTATCACCTGTATATTTTGCGGAGAAATCCATCCACAAGCTTGTGGATACCATTATTGCAGAATGCAGTCTGCTTGCACATGATTTTGAAATCATACTCGTGGATGACGGCAGCGCAGACAAGACCTGGGATTTGGTTGAAACATTATCCGCAAAAGTTCCGAACCTGAAAGGCATCAGACTCAGCAGAAACTTCGGACAGCATTATGCCATCTCCTGCGGGATAGAACATGCTGCAGGCACCTGGATAGTGGTGATGGACGGAGACCTGCAGGATCACCCGAAAGAAATCCGCAGGTTGCTGGAAAAGACGTCAGAGGGGTATAAAATCGTCACTGCAAACAGGACGGGCAGAAAGGATACTTTTTTCAAGAGGGGCACATCTGTTCTTTTCTGGAAAACATTAAGCTACCTCACCGGAAAACCACTGCACCATTCCATTTCCAATTTCGGCATTTACCATAAAGACGTTATAAGCTCGGTCGTCAGCATGCACGATAATATCCGTTTCTTTCCAACCATGGTGAACTGGGTGGGATATCCTAAAACATCGATTGATGTAGAGCACAATGCCCGACAAGAAGGAAAATCCACCTATACCTTCGACAGGATGGTGCGTCTGGCACTCGACGTGATACTGGTGAACTCCGAAAAACCCTTAAAAATGGTCATCAAGACCGGATTGCTGATATCCTTCATTTCTTTCCTGATTGGCGCCATCTACCTGTTCAAATATTTCACCCATCAGATTCTGGTCCCAGGTTATGCAAGTATCATCATCTCCATCTGGTTTCTGGGCGGACTGATTATCTTCATCCTCGGTATCTTAGGATTATACATCAGCAAAACCTTTGACGCCGTAAAAAACAGGCCTTATTACATCATTGAAAAAATCGTCCCATAGACACCATGCTCATTCAGCCTCTCAAATGGGATTCATCCTTCTTCCGCCGGAAGATTGGAAAAATCAGCTCCGCTGAAGCTCTGAAGAACATTACACCTGAAGATTTAAAGCCATTCGACCTCCTGTACATTGAGCTATCTGATAAAAGAAAGTTGTACAAAACAAGTTGCAGTTGGCTGAATATTGAATACACTGACAAAAAAATCATTTATCAGAAACCATTAAAGGGGAAACTCAAGCTGCATGAAAATATTTCAACCTACCCGTTAAAATCAGCCAACAGACAACTGCAGGAACTTGCATTACAAAGCAGCACCTTTTCCAGATTCAGACTGGACAAGAATTTTGATGAAGATGCATACAGGAAATTGTACCTTCAATGGATAAGAAATTCCGTAAAGCAGAAGATGGCGGATCTCGTGTTGATCTATGGCGATGTAAAAGATCCTGCTGGTTTTGTTACACTTTCTTACAAAGACAGTATGGCTCAAATCGGACTGATTGCCGTAGACGGATCACAGCAGCATCAGGGTATCGGAAAGGCACTCATGCATGCTGCGGAATATTTTGCACTGAAAAATAAATTCACTATTTTACAGGTAATAACGCAGGCGGAAAACAAAAGCGCCTGTGCCTTTTACGAGAATGTCGGATATAAAAAGGTTTCCCTATACTATACCTTTCATCATTGGAACAAGAAATGCTGATACCTTTTAACAAACCATACCTCACGGGCAAAGAACTGGTGTATATCCAGGAAGCTGCAGCCAACGGAAAACTTTCCGGAGATGGCGTATTTACCGGAAAATGTCAGCGCTTTTTTGAAGAGCATTACCAGTTCAGGAAGGTTCTGCTGACCACATCCTGCACGGATGCGCTGGAAATGGCTGCGATCCTGACAGACATAAAAGAGGGCGATGAAGTCATCATGCCCAGTTATACCTTTGTTTCCACAGCCAATGCCTTTATACTGCGCGGCGCGAAAATCGTCTTTGCAGACAGCCGGAAGGACCATCCCGCAGTGGATGAAGCGCTGCTGGAAGACCTTATTACAGAAAAGACCAAAGCCATCGTTGTGGTCCATTATGCCGGGATTGCCTGCAATATGGACTTCATACAGCAACTGGCACAAAAACACAACCTGTTCCTGATTGAAGATGCCGCACAGGCGATAGACAGTTTTTATAACAATAAACCGCTGGGAAGCTTTGGTCATATGGCGGCCTTTTCTTTTCATGAAACCAAGAACATCATTTCCGGAGAAGGTGGCATGCTCGTCATCAACGATGAACGATTCATAGAGCGGGCGGAGATCATACGCGAAAAGGGAACCAACAGAAACAAATTCTTCAGAGGTGAAACAGATAAATACAACTGGGTGGATATAGGTTCATCCTTTCTGCCATCCGAAATTACCGCGGCTTTCCTGTGGGCTCAGATAGAATCGATAAAGGACATACAACAGCGGCGCATTCTGCTGTGGGAAACCTACTACAGACTACTGTCTCCGTTCAGTGATTTTTTTGAACTTCCGGCAATGCCTGATTATGCCACCAACAACGCCCATGCGTTCTATCTGGTTTGCAAAGATGTAAACATCAGAGACAGCCTTATCCATTTGCTGAAATCAAACGGAATACTGGCGGTCTTCCATTATCTCTCCCTGCACAAGAGTCCGTTTTATGCAGACAAGCATGATGGAAGACAACTGCCGCAAGCGGACCGTTACAGCGATTGTCTGCTGCGTCTGCCATTGTATTACGAATTGGAGCCGGATCAGATTGAACATTCGATTGTGCATTTAATTTCAAAATTCATCGAAGAGCATGCTGACCTCTGACAAAAATCTGATTATCGCATTCTTCACGGTGCTGGTGGTAGCATTTTCCCTGAACATGCTGAATGTTTCCTGCATCTGGAAGCAGACAGACACGGGCAATGAATTCCTGAATAAGAATCTGGTGTACAACCAGACTATCTTTTCGATTGACAACAGCTGGTATTTACCGCAAATCCATAATTTTCTGGCTGGAAAGGGATTTACCTGCGATACCACCGACCCAAGACAAGCCGTACGCAGAACACCCGTTTATCCCATGTTTTATGGAATTCACTATCTATTGTTCGGGGAGAAAAAAAGTTTCTTTGCAATAAAAACAACACAGACATTCCTGTTTGCCCTATCGGCCATTGCATTGCTGTTGGCCGCATTCCACCTGAGTGGCAATCGTAAGATTGCCTGGCTCTCCTATCTCCTCTATGGATTCAATCCCACATTGATCAGCTATACTTATTATACCGTAACGGAATCCCTGGCACCGGCACTGATATGTTTCATGCTCTATTTCTTTGCAAAAAGCATACGTTTCCATTCCGTTTCCAACTGGTTGCTCACCGGCATCTTTTTTTCATTGGCATCGCTATGTCGTCCTACCGTTTTCATATTCGGAGGTTCGGTTGCCATCACCATCATTATTCTTTACAGAAATGATCTCCGTAAAATGCTGAAGATGATGTTTGCGTTCGGATTTGCCGTCTGCCTTCTGTTTGTTCCCTACATCATCCGGAATTACAAGGTCAGCGGAGGGGATATTGTCATATTGGAAAAGTATTATGATGACCCCATGGGCTATGGCATGCAGAATATCGAGTTGCGGAAATGGATTGCCACCTGGATGAATCCTGCGGATTATAATTCAGAACGCATTTCCAATAAAATGATTGACAATATAAGATTCCATCGACCGAAGGAAAATCTACTTGATTCTTTGATCAGTACAATTCCGCCGGCGGCATATACAAGCTACCGCAAGGAAACCGTAGCGGATATCTACCAAACCATGTATGGCTTTTATGAGTATAAATTTACACCGGGGGCAAACAAAAATACAGACTCTGCAGAGATGCATGCGGTGCAGAATATCCGTAAACACAAGGAGCACTTCATTCAGAATCATCCCCTAAAGTATTACATTGTAACGCCGTTGCTATTTATGAAAAGCATCATCCTGCAGAGCAATTCGGCAACGATATGTTATCTGGACAACTACAGGTCCAACAAGTTTGTGTTCTTTATCAAAATGCTGTTGGTTTTACTCAATGTTTTTCTCTTCTTTTCGCTGGCTGGCAATCTGTTGCATTTGAAGAAACACTTTATTTTTTATATCGCTACGTTGTTTTTTGTTGCGATTAACATAGGCTACCTGCTATTTGTCTTAAATTATTTTGAGGCACGGTATCTGATACCCTTGTTTCCGCTGATGTACATATCCGCGGCCATTTTTGCGGTGGAAAGCTTTGACAGCATAAGATATCGCCTAAACCTCTAAACCTCTAGATATCGCATCAGGCTATCGAAACGTTCTTTGAGCTGTGCCTCATATTCAGACTGATGCAGCACCGCCACTACGGTATAGTTGTAACGCTCAAAAGAAGCCTGAATATCTTTCAAATCATTGCGATTGATCTTTAAGGACACCTGTATGAAATGCTGGTTTACGGATGTTGCCATCATGCTGTGCAATATCATGGCATTATTGGATTCGACAATCCTGGATATTTCCGTGAGCGAATAATTTTTTGTTTCCAGTTCCAGCACCATAATACCTCCGCCTGTATTCAGGGAGGAGAACATCATCATGGTGTTTAATATTTTCTGCGGTGTGGTAATGCCAATGTATTCATTTTCGGCACTCACTACCGGCATAAAATAGCCGGAATGTTCAGCAGTGGTTTTCAGCACATCAAAGATATGAATACCTTCAGAAATCTTATCGGGAAGGAAGAGATGCCGTACACTTTCTATCTGCTGCACATCATCGGCTTCCAGTAATATGTTTTCCGTCAGCAGCCCGATATAAATGCCGTTATCCACTACCGCAAGCTTGTCTGTTTTATATTCCTGCATCAGTTCCAGCGCATAGCCTGCCGTATCGGATAAACGGATAAACGGTATGGAAGCATCTATGCAATCTTGGGCGAACAAGGCGTGGATTTTTTGTAAATGTATAAAATAAATATCGTACTCGCCTAAAAATTAAAGTTAAAACCGAAAGTCATCATCCACTTATATGCCTTGGGATTATCCCTGTGGGTGACGCGCCACATGACATCCCAGCGCAGGAATTTCAGAATGTTTTCTATACCAAAACCGACCTCCACGTAAGGTACTTTACCCAAGGGCTTAATGAAGTCGTTGCTCAACTGATTGAATGCTGCATTCTTTGAACTTACATTTCCCCATACACCACGCGTATGCACCACTTCCCGCAGTTTCAGTTTACGGATGCCGGGAATTCTGTTTAAGAAAAAGCCATCAAAATGGTGCGAGAAATTCCACTGTAGGTATTGATCACTGTAAAACTCGTAATCATTCATCACATTGAATGCCGTGTTGCTGAATGCATATGTCTGGTTGCCGTCATGCACTTCTGATAATAAAAACGGCACCTGCCCGAAGACCTTCCCGGCTTGCACCCGCATTTCAAATCGACCAATCGTTCGCACCGGTATCGTTTGCGAGTAGGCCAGTGTAATCTTATGATAATTGAACTGACTCCCTAAGATTTTTTTAATTCCACACACGTATTCGAACTGTATCACAGGAATTTTATAGGTATTGATGGCACTCCTGAACAAGGAATTTTTATCGATATACTTCTCCCCGATGGCAAACCGGGCATTGAAAATCAATTCCGTCTGTCTCAACGTATTGAATGTGTCAGTGCCATATTCCTTACCCTGATACAGATAACGGAACGGCACCAATCCTTGTTCTATCTTTCTGTTTTGCACCGTAAATCCCATACTCATGCCCTGCTTGTACTCAATGTTGTAGTTTATCTTCGCTTCGTCGTAATACAACAACCTACTTAAGGGTTTTCTCCGGGTAATGATGATATTCAGCAAATTATCGGCTGCCAGCAGGTCCGTTGTTTTGCTAAGTTCGCTGACATCATGGGTATAAGAGGCTCCTATAATCTGTCGGGGGCTTTTATCCACCAGAAACCGAACGCCGACATCGCCTTTGAAGCGTTTATCCCTGAGTCCGTATGCAAAATGTCCGCTGGCCTGTGCCCATTCGCACATCTTGTAATTGGTACGGATGCCCATCCCGAAACGCCAGCCTTCCAACCTGTTGTTGCTCACGACACTCACAATCGGCCCCAGCTCAACGGGACCGGTCGGATAATAGCCCGTCAGCACAAGATTGATGATATCAATGTATGTCTTGTAGGCCGGCACCGTTTTCAAGGTATCTATGATATGATATACCGCCGCCTCATTTTTCGAGAGCTGAATGAATCTGGACGAATCCCAGTAGGCCTGATCTTTTTTAACCTGTCGTTCATCATAGGTCATATCTTCCTTCAGCGTACTGATGACCGAATCATTGTAGGATGAATTTATCTTAAAATTGCGGTACACGGCATTCTTTCTTGTAATGATGGCCGGTGTCTTTTCCAGGGGTTTGAATTCAATCAGCAAATGATCGCTTGTCATCATCCAGCACTTGTTGTCAACAAAATCAAAATCCTGATTGACTTCAATCTTCTTTACAAAATTGATGTTGACATGCGGCGCCATGCGCAGTTGTATGCTTTTGATGGCATAATTATTTTCCGAGACGATGAAACTGCCGAAGAAAGTATTGTCACCTTTCGTTCGGGGTTCAAACATCATCTTGTAATGCACAACATTATCCAGCACCAGTGTATCTATCACCTTATAGCGGTAAAAGGTTTTGCAGGAATTTGCTATCGGGCTGATAAATTGCTTGTCAATAATGGTATAAGCATTATCATAAACATTAATATCCTGATAAGTGGAATTCAGGAACTCGTTAAAGCTCGCATCGCTGACGCCCGACATCTTGGATGCTTTCAGAATTTCCCGTTTCTTATTCAGTTTGCTGGTATAATAATAATCTGAAATATTCTCTGACAACAGCATGGGCAGAAAGGGTTCATCTTCCGAAGTGCTGTCAATGTTGTCAAAAACAAATTTAAAGGGCTTCAGCACCTTGCGGTTCATGAATTTCTCGGACATGTTTTTCACATCCAGCTCAATCTTGTTATAAAACTCACAACTGTAATTCTGCAGGTGCTTCTTGTCGTTATTGTCTTTATGCTCAATGATTTTCCGGATCAGATAATCTTCCAGGCTTTCCTTGCTGGCCACAATCACGGCTTCTGCAAGCATGCTTTGGGAGGTTTCCAGCTTAAAGTCGATGCGTTGTTTCGTCTGTTTTTTTATCGCAACGGTGGATTCCAGATAGCCAAGATATGCGGCAGAAAGAGAATCATATACGTTTGTAAGCTTCAGCTGATAATAACCGGTATCATCCGTTGTTGTCCCGATGGTCGTTCCTTTGATATAGATATTCGCATAGCTGACCGACTCTCCTGTTTTGGCATCAAACACCTGTCCTTCAATAAAAGTCTGGCTTTTTGCAGAAAGATATCCCAACAAAAAAAGGATTAGTATATTTGCCTTTATGTCTCTCACTAACACGTGAAGTTAATTAATTGTTGTTGAATCTTTGAATTTTAAACGCCACAAAAAATGAACACCTTGGAGATTATCTCATACAATGTAAACGGTATTCGTTCTGCCATCAAAAAAGGCCTGATAGACTGGATGAAAGAGACGAATTATGATATCTATCTTTTTCAGGAGATAAAGGCAAATGAAGCAGATATCCCTTCGGAATTGTTTCATGAGATTGGCTATAAGACACATTGGTTTTCTGCGCAAAAAAAAGGATACAGCGGCGTTGGCATTGCCATAAAAGAGCATGTGCTGCATGAAAACGCGGTAAAAGGGATGGATATCCACCAGTACGATTTTGAAGGAAGACTTATCCGTCTGGACATTGGCGATATGACCATCATAAACAGCTATTTTCCGTCAGGCACCAGCGGAGAAGAGCGCCAGGGTGTTAAAATGAATTACCTGAGCGATTTCTTCAAGTACATTCATAATTTAAAAAAAGAGAGACCGAAGATTATCATTGCCGGAGATTACAACATCTGCCATCAGGCGATAGACATCCACGACCCGGTCGGAAACAAGAAAAGCTCCGGCTTTTTGCCGGAAGAACGCGAGTGGATGAGCCAGTATTTTGACAGCGGATTCATTGACACGTTCCGATACTTCCACCCGGAAGAAAAACATCAGTACTCCTGGTGGAGCCAGCGCGCCAATGCCCGCAACAACAATAAAGGCTGGCGTATCGACTATCATGCCGCTTCAAAAGAACTGGAGCCGCAGCTGCTGGATGCAAAGATCTTCATGGAAGTAAAGCACTCGGACCACTGTCCGATTTATCTGAAGATTAAAGCCTGATTACTTCCGATTTCTGCGTATTTCGTACTCCAGCCTGTCTTCTTCGGTGTATTCCGTCTTTTCTCCGATGATGAGTTCGTTAAACCGTTGGTATTCGTCAAAGGTGAGTTCTTTTCTCAAGCCTCCGATGAACAGGAAGCCTCGAAACCTCATCATATCATCAAATGCGATACCCGATTTTAATCGCTGAAATGTGGTATCTGATATTTTATCAAACGGAAACACCTTGTCTTTGTAAAGTTTCTCAAAATCAGCCACGGAATGTACTCCTTTTACCGGCGGCTCAGCAATAGCCATCATTGTAGAGAAAACAAACGTCAGTGAAAACATCACTTTATTCATGATTAAATTATTTTAATTAAACAAATGTAACGATATTCATGCTCATTTATTGTAATGCTCAAAATTATTTCTTGTCTTAAATATTCGTATTTTCGTGTATAATTTCAGGCATGAGAAAAATCTTCTACATTTTAACGGCAATACTGTTTATATCCTGTGGTGGTGAACAAAAACGCGAGTTCAGATTGCGTCCGGCAAACGGCGGAAAATTTTACGGCGGCACCTTCCGAACCAATGAAGAAGAATATTTCAAATCGCTCTATCCCTTAAATATCACCGAAGTGGTGGCACACCGCATTTGCGAACAGATCTTTGAAGGGCTGGTAACCTTTGACGACAGCACGCTGGCCGTTAAGCCTGCACTGGCCACTTCCTGGGAGATAGACGCCACGGCCACCAAATACACTTTCCATCTTCAGAAAGGTGTTTTCTTCCACGATGACCCTTGTTTTCCCAATGGAAAAGGCAGAGAGTTAAAAGCACAGGATGTAAAATATTGTTTCGACCGTTTGTGCTACCACAACCCTTCGGATAACCAGGGTTTCTGGATTTTTAAAGGCGTAGTGAAAGGCGCTTCCGAATATGACTCCCTGACGGCCAACAGCATCATTCCCGACAGTGGCGTGAGCGGTGTAAAAGTAATGGATGATTATACCGTTCAGGTGGAACTGGAAAGGCCATACGCTGTGTTTCTGGCGCGCCTTGCATTGATTTTCGGAAAGATATACCCGCAGGAAGCGGTACAGAAATATGGCAGTGAAATACGCATCCATCCGGTGGGCACCGGCCCCTTCTACATGAAAGTCAATAAAGACAATCAGGTGACTTTCCTTGCCCGCAACCCGAATTACTGGCGCAAAGATGAATTTGGCAATCAGCTTCCTTATCTCGATGCCGTTCGAATATCCTTTATCAAGGAAAAGAAAAATGAGTTGATGGAATTCTCGAAAGGAAACAGCGATCTGGTCTATCGTTTTCCATTGGAAATGATTGATGAGATTGTCGATTTCAAACACAACCTGAAACCTGCTTACAAAGGATTCCAGCTGCAGTTCAAGCCTCAGATGGCCTTGCAGTATTACGGCTTCCAGCATCAGGGAAAAATATTCAACAACGAAAATGTGCGCAAAGCCTTCTGCTATGCCATCGACCGACAGAAACTTTGTGATTTCACGTTGAAAGGCACCGGATTTCCAGCTATTTACGGCACCGTTCCTCCGGGCACCGGCACCTTCGATTCCAAAACGGTGAAGGGATTCACCTTTGATGCTGCAAAGGCTCAGGAATATATGGCTAAAGCCGGATTTCCGAAAGGCAAGGGATTTCCGAAAGTGACATTGGAACTGAATTCTGGCGGTTCTCGTAACTCGCAGGTGGCAGAAGCACTGAAAAAGATGATCGAAGAAACGCTGAACATAGAAATTGACCTCTTGATTGTACCATGGGCGCAACATACCGAAGCCGTAGAAACGGCAAAAGTGGACTTCTACCGCTTGGGTTGGGTGGCTGATTATCCGGATGCGGAAAATTTCCTGAATCTGTTTCACAGCAAATATGTTCCGGACGACCTCAAACAAAAAACCTATATCAACTCTTTCCGTTATAAAAACAAGGCATTCGACCACTACTTTGATGAAGCGGTATCCACCATTGACGAAATAAAGAGAAATGCACTGTACACCAAGGCAGATCAGCAGGTAATAGACGACGCCGTCGTTTTACCGATCTACTACGATATTGATTTCCGTTTACTGGCTCCCAATGTCAGAAACTGCCCGCAGAACGCCATGGAATTCAGGGATATGTCGGAAGTTTACTTTGTGCCAATTAAAGGAAAATAGAAATTGAAAATATGTAGCTTCTGTTTCTTATTTATTTATGATCATTTAACCAACTTAACAGATCTAAACGAACTTGTGCATACAAGGCAATCTCCGGTGCAGGATTGGTATTAACTGAGTCAACTTAATAATACTCCATTTTGGTATATATGGTTAAAGGCGTAAGTATGCTTGAATGTTTTATTTGCACTATTTGATTTAAAGTATTAAAGGTGTATTCAAGGTCAATATTCCGCCAATATTGTTCTTGTAATTGGAAATAAGATTTTCATTTGGAGGTAATGTATAATATCCATTTATACCCAACAAATAAGTAAAAGACATGGCTCCGCCTAAGAAGCTAAAGCTTTAATTATATCCAGGTGCATATATAAAACGAGCATATTTGTTGTTAAGCATGTTGCTAAACGAATAGATGTTAGATGGAGAACTTCTAACTATGTTGCCAGAACTGTCCTCAAAGTTGTAATATAATGCTCCTCGCTGTAAAAAACTAAGATCAGTTTCATAAATAGAATCCACTTTACCATTCGATTTATATATACACCTGAAAATAGTGGCATCTCCACTTGCTTCAGAGTAGGTTATTTTTTGAATTTTATTATTTGCAGTAAGGTAACACGTTAAATGTTGAACTGTATCAACTGACATAGAATCCGTATAAACTATTTCTATCTTATTATTAATCTGTGCCTTGAGTTCTATTATTCTTCTAGCCTCTACTATATTTACTTTCTTTAATTTACCCGTAGTAGAATCATAGGTAAATGCGTAATGTAAGGGCTGATTTTGGGGTACGAAAGAGTCCGTCATATACCTTAATTTGCCTGTAAAAGAAATGGGTGTAGTTGTCTGTTTATCTTTACAACAAGCATACAATATAAGTATGCCAACCCGTATAAGAATGTAATATCTTTTTTTATCCAACTTTTGTTATTTATATAAAACATATCATTTTGTTAATAATACTCAAAATTGTATTGATTACTATATTTCCATGTAGAATTAATTATTCTGTTATAAAGAGCAATACGTCGAGGTTGCCCATCTGAATTAAAGTCATACAAATAAGATGATTGACTTTCATAATCAGGACTACCACCGCCTGAATGATATGTATAAATACTATCTATAAAATTTATATTAGATTTAAAAGCAAAATAATTATTTATTCCTAAAACCAAATGTGGTGGAAGATAGAAGTATTCTGAATTTACAAGAATATCTTCTAGATATAAAAACATATCCTTATTGCTTTGTGAGTTATAAAAACATATCGAAGAATCTGAAGAGATACTAAGAAAAGAATTTAGATTTCTCGATACCGACTTTATATTGCCCCCTGAGTATGAATAGTTATACGTAAAACCATTAAAAATAGAATTCTTTACTCTAACAGAATCCAAATAATGTGCTGAATTGACATAGTAGTTTATTATTTCCTTTTCTGTATTATATATGGTATCTAACAGCACTATTTTTGATATATAGTTTGATGCTGTTAGATATGCCCTGAATTTATTCCGATACGTTGCCGGTAAGGTGGTATCTATGGCTGAAAGGTAATATTCGATATCTATATAGTTATTTGTTTTGGGTTGCAATAATATACATATTCTATTATTACTTATTACTGAAACTAAATTTCCTGAAATGCTATCATACTTAAAGAAGTACTTTGACCTGATAGTGTCTGTTCCATATGTTATAAATTCCATACTTTTGACCTTGCCTTTTAACTCCGTTATTTTATTTTTTTCTTTTTTACAGCCATAAATTGTAAAAACAAAAACGAATAATAAATAAGAATATCTTTTCATATAATCATTCTTATTTATGACCATTTAACCATCTCAATAAATCTATGCGAACCTGAGTATATAAAGCAATCTGCGGTGTGGGATTGGAATTGGGATCAGTGGTAGATGCAAAACCATGATTACAGTTTGCATACGTTTTTATCAAATTTCTAGGGTTTAAACCGCTGTAACCAATAGGTACTATTTGGTCGGCTGTATTACTACTGCTGGTTATTTTGCGGATTAAGCCTCCATGACTTGAACTAGAGAGATTTGTTTCCATCTCGCTGCTAAAACTATTATTTCCATCATAAGGCACTAATGCATCATTTTCGCCATGTAAGATAAAGGTTGGTATAACAACAGTTGAATTTGCCAAGGCATTAAACGGACTATAGGCTAATAAATTGCTATTCGTAAGCGGTGTGGCAATAGGTGTGCTTACCGCCAAAGCACTTTGTATCATTCTCCAGGAATCTATTATTTTGTAATTGGTGTTACAAAGGTCTGGATTTCCATTTGGTGGAGTGCCACATGCTAAAGATAAGAAAAGATTATCTACACCACTTACGCTGCAATTTAAAGGATTCACGGATGCATATGTGTTATAAGTGTTATTTAAATTTGCTGATAAATAGTAAGGGAAAAAGGAACCGCTCGTGTAATTACTTACACCACAAACATATGTACCTGTAGGTTTAGACTTCATGAAATTACCAATCTTTTGCATGTTGGTAGGTCCATAGCAAGGTACCACCGATTTTATATACGTACTGGATGCTGTTGTCTTCGTATATGCCCACATCATAGCTAAATGCGCACCCGCACTTTCTCCATATACCTGTATGCTATTGGCGTTTATTCCTAAACAGGTTGGAAAATTATTTCTAACTGACAATATCGCCGCATCAATATCATTTATTTGTGTTTGCCACGTAATATTATTTGCTGCCATCTCTGCATCAGTATTTCCATATTTTGCCAAACGGTATAATACAGATACTACCGCAAAGCCATTATCCAACAACTCTTTTACCAAATTCGTACTTTCCGTCTTCCAAGCAAGTTTTGTGCCAAATCCTTTTATTTTACTGCTTGGTCCAGCCAACCAGGCACCTCCATGTATTAAAACAACCACAGGTGTGTTAGGTATATAATCTTTTGGCAGATATACATAATAAATTTGTCTTGAATCAATTCCATAGCGTCCAATCTTTTGTATAACATTACCATATGGATCACAAACAGATACCGTGGCATCATCAACACCACATAATGATTTAAGACCAGTCAATAAATTTGAGCCTGAACTTGCACACCAATATCCCCTGCAGGCCCCGCCACTGCTTGTACAGGTATTTCCATCGCTTCCGGTTCTATCATTATCATCATATTTGGGTGTCCAGAAATCCTTAGAAAATGAAGTGATTCTCATCATATTCTGTACATTATGGCTGTATCTGTTCCATCCTGAGCTTTCGACATAAAATTGAAAGTCAGAAAAAACAATAACAGATTGATTTTTAGCTGTTTCATGGTATATTATATTTACGCTTAAAGTTACAATATTATTCTTAGTATGTCAAATATTTATTATTTTAATGTAATTTACGAACCGAAATCTATTTGATTTTAACCCAAAATAACTTTCATTTCCTACTTGTCTGTTTTATATTTAACTTGCAGGTTCTGTTATGAATACCAACTACGAATTACTTATCCAAAAACTGGATGCATTTATCAGGAAATTTTATCTGAATAAATTACTGCGTGGAAGTTTACTGTTCATTGGTTTATTGCTCGGCTTTTATCTGTTCATTTCCCTCTTCGAATATCAGCTCTATTTTTCTTCTGCCGTACGGAAAATCTTATTAGCCGGTTTTGCAGGAACCTCTCTGAGTGCCCTCTACTTTCTGGTTGCTCAGCCGCTCATTCATTATCTAAAGCTTGGAAAACAAATCTCACACGAACAGGCAGCCACCATCATCGGCAGCCATTTCGCAGATGTAAAGGATAAACTGCTGAATATCCTTCAACTGAAACAGCAATCACAGAATGCCTACAACAAGGAACTGATTGAGGCCAGTATAGATCAAAAGACGGAATCCATCAAACTGGTGCCGTTTTCCAGCGCCATCAACCTGAACGACAATAAGAAATACCTGAAGTATGCATTGCCGCCTTTGTTTATCCTGCTGTTTTTGCTGATTGCCGCACCGAATGTGCTGAAAGAAAGCAGCACCCGCTTGTTGAACCCCAATAAAACCTTCGCTAAAAAAGCTCCCTTTGATTTCGTATTGGAAAACAAGAAGCTGAAGATGCTTCAATATGAAGACATTGAAATCAAGTTGTCGGTAAAGGGTAAAACCGTTCCCAACGAGGTCTTCATTAATGAAGACGGCAAGAATTACAAAATGGAAAAAACGGCGCCGGATAAATTCAACTATCGTTTTAGCAATGTGCAGAAAGATATCCGGTTTTATTTTTCCGCAGGCGATTTCAACAGTGATGAGCACGAAATACGGGTAATGAAAAAACCCATGATTGCTAACTTCATCACCAGTCTTGCTTATCCGGCATATACCGGCAAAAAAAATGAACTTATAAATAACACCGGCGACCTGATTGTTCCGGCCGGCACAACGGTGAACTGGAATTTTGAAACCTCCGGGACAGACAATGTGAAGATATTGATAGACGGTCAGGCTTTCAGCTCAGAAAAAAATGGCAAGGACAATTTCACCTTTTCCCGCAGAATCATCAAGGATACACGTTATACCGTTTTAGTTTCTAACAATGAGGTAGAAAAAGGGGATTCCGTTTCTTTCACCATCTCCGCCACACCGGATAATTTTCCGAGCATAAGCGTTGAACGGGTACAGGATTCCATACAAAAGGATTTCGCCATTTTTTTGGGTGCCATTTCCGACGACTATGGCCTGACACGACTGGAATTCCACTATGTCATCAGGGAGGAGAATGGCAGTATCAGAGAGGCTAAAAAACAAGCATTGCCATTTACCGGAAAATCCATCTCCGATTTCAATTTTCAGATTGATTTCTCTAAATACAATCTGAAAAGCGGCGATAAAATGGATTACTATTTTGAAGTTTTCGACAATGATGGTGTTTCCGGTCCGAAATCCACCAAATCGCAATCGTTTTTGTATGACAAACCAACGGTGAAGGAACTGGAAAAACAGGAATATCAGAACAACGAAGACATCAAGGATGATCTGTCAGCTGCCGCAAAAGATGCACAAAAACTGGCCGCCCAGATCAAGGAGATGAAAGAAAAGATTCTCAGCAAAAAATCACTGTCCTGGGAAGATAAGAAACAGTTGGAAGACATTCAGAAAAAACATCAGGAACTCTCCAAAGAACTGCAGGAAATAAAAGACAAATACGAAGAAAACCTGAGAAATCAGGATGAATTCAAGAAACCGGATGAAGAGATTTTGCAGAAACAGGAGAAACTGCAGGAGATGATGAACGATATGCTCAGTGATGAGATGAAAGATCTGATGAAGCAGATTGAAGACATCCTGCAAAAAATGGAACAAAAGAACACCTTCGAGAATCTGGACAAGATGGAACTGAGCAACAAGGATCTGAAGTCGGAACTGGATAAGATGGAAAAATTATTCAAGCAGTTGCAATTGGAACAGAAGGCTCAGGAAACCATTGATAAATTGAACGAACTCTCTAAAGAACAGGATAAGCTGGCTCAGGATACCAAAGACGGCAAGCAGCCGCAATCGGAATTGCAGAAACAGCAGAAAGAACTGAACAAGAAGATGGATGCGCTGAAGGAAGACCTGAAGCAACTCGATCAGTTCAACAAAGAAAACGACAACAAACTCGACACGAAAGAGAATCAGGAGCAGGCGGAAGATATTCAGCAGGATATGGAAAAAAGCAGCGATGAGCTGGAGCAGCAACAGAATGACAAGGCTTCCAAGTCTCAGAAATCATCTGCTCAGAAAATGCAAAAGATGGCTCAGAAGATGAAATCCGATCTGGATAAGATGCAGCAGGATCAGGCAGCGGAAGACATCAAGATGATACGACAGCTGCTGGAAAACCTCGTGAAGCTTTCCTTTGATCAGGAACAGCTGATGAATGAACTGAAGAAGACGGAAACGGAAAGTCCGAAGTACGTACAGATCATGCAAAGACAATATGACCTGCGCGACGATGCCAAACTCATCGGAGACAGCCTTCAGGCCTTGGGCAAACGTCAGTTTCAGCTGCAGACCTTCATTTCCGATGAGATGTACAAACTGAACCGCGAGATGAAAAAGGCGCTGGACAATCTGGAGGAACGCAACAAACCTGTTTCGGGTGTGGCGCAACAAATGGTCATGACTTCTGCCAATAACCTGGCGCTGATGCTGAGTGAATCTTTAGACAATCTGCAGAAGCAGCAAAATCAATCGAAACCAGGCAGCGGCTCCTGCAAAAAACCGGGTGGCACCGGCGAGAAACCGTCCATGAGCGAATTACAGAAAAAACTGGGCGAACAGCTCGGCAAGATGCAGGAAGGCATGAAACAAGGACAAGATCCGAAAAAAATGGGTAAAGACTTTGCCGATGCCGTCCAAAAACAGGCTGCTATCCGCGAGGCTTTACGCGAAATGAAAGAAAAAATGAGCCAAAGCCAGAAAAAAGGCGAAGACGGAACCGGCGGAATGGATGAAATGATGAAAAAAATGGATGAAATCGAGAAGGATTTGGTCACAAAAAAACTCTCTTCCGAAACCTTAAAAAGACATAAAGAAATAGAAACCAGACTCTTAGAGTTTGAAAAAGCGCAACGCAACCAGGAAGAAGATGATAAACGACAGTCTAAGTCTGCGATTGAAATTCCACGAAAATTACCGCCAAATCTGGAAGAATACCTCCAAAAACGCAAGGCGGCACTCGAACTTTATCAGACGGTTCCACCAAATTTGAAGCCTTTTTACAAAAATTTAGTGGAAAAGTACTTGCGACTTGTTAACTAATTGATTAACCTTACGTATAATATAGATGCTTATCAATAAAAGCGTTGAAAGACATCGTCTATTAACAGAAAAGACCCTCATTTTTTAACAAACATAGAATTCATGACTGAGGTAGTGCGATTAAAGATTCATTCTCGATTAGAAAATATAGCCAAAGTAGAATCCATGATTGAGACATTGAGGGTACAATACTGCATCAATGACGAACAATATGGCAATATGCTGCTGGCTTCTGTGGAAGCGGTGACCAATGCCATTGAACATGGAAATAATCTGGACGAACAAAAGATAGTGGATATTGAAGCCTGCAAATGCGAGGCCTCCTTCAGGTTGTCTATCAGAGACCAAGGTAAAGGATTCAACCCAGACGGATTGCCCGACCCGACCAAGCCTGAGTTCCGCGAACAGCCGGATGGCCGTGGCGTTTTCCTGATGCGCAAGCTGGCCGATGAGGTGTCTTTCCGCGAAGGCGGCAGATGCGTGGAAATGCGTTTTTTATTGTCGTAGAAATGGTCAAAATCAGGATTTAAAGATGAAAGGATTTTGGCTTCCTCAAAAAAACTTCTGCTTCTCCGCGACTTTGCATGAAAAAATTTCTCATTTTTACATTCATGGCCATCTCATTCCATTTCGATACCGTTTCCAAACCTTCCTTTTTCAAAGCCACTGCCATAAAACAATGGCTTAAAGCAATTGCCGCTAAGGAAAGGTTCAGCATCAAGGAACTGAATTACATTTTTTTGGACGATGAAGGCTTATTGAAAATCAATATCGAATACCTGAACCACGACACCTACACCGATATCATCACCTTTGACAACTCAGACGGAAGGGGAAAAATAGAAAGTGATATTTTCATCTCCCTGGAACGCGTGGAAGCCAACGCAATGAAATTCCACACAACGGTTGAAAATGAACTGCACCGCGTGCTGGCACATGGCCTGCTGCATTTGTGCGGCTATAAAGACAAAACCAAGAAAGATGCGGCATTGATGCGTCAGAAAGAAGAGGAGTGTCTTTTGTCGTTTCGAACGCAGCGAGAAATCTCACTTTAGTTATCTAAAACGGTATTATTGGTATCAAGAGCTCCCTGCTGGGTGACACGACGTGTCATTTCTCCCTGCTGAAGGACGTCTTTTCTATCTCATCACTGCTGATATAGCCCCCTGTAGATTCATCCTTGAGGATGGTATCACGCTGCCATTCTTCCACCATCAGCTTTTCATCTTCTTTCAGGATAGAGATATTGAGTTGCTGAATGTATTGCTGAAGCATGGCCTGCACCTCTTCCACCTTGTCATCCGGAACGGTAATCGTGATTTTCTTCATAGTGCAAAAATAACCAAAAAAGTGGAGATTTGGTTCCACCCTGCATACCTGGACAACAAGGACAAGCTATCCGGCAAAGTGGTGCAACTTCCAGATTTCTTCATCCAGCTCCCGCTCCAGTTGCTGCATGATGAGCAGGTCCTCTTCCAATGTAGTTTCCGCTTCGTCCGGTTCAAACTCAAACAGGAGCACTTCGATGCTGTCGTCTTTCTCGTCGAGTACAGTGATGTTGGTTTGCTGCAATAAGGTATCCAGAGCAAGAATGTCTTCTTCCGGTACTGCGATGGTGATAAGTCTCATAATGTTTATGGTTTAACGAATGATCAATGTTTTGTTTGACACGCAGAACATCCATGAGCAAATAGGAGGGGAAATGGGATAACAGGGAATTTCCTGAAATTCGTTTGGGCAGATACGCCAACGGATGATGGATATTCGGACGTTCAAATTAAACAGAAAAAAACAATTCCGCTTACCAAAATATGATGAAACGAGAGGTAGATTTGTTAAAAAATAACTTAAAATATTATTGAATATATTTTTGAATATTTCCATATTAGCATTAGATTATAATGAAAGAGAGTTTCTTTCGTTAAGCAAATAAATTATGTATATAATAGAAGAAAGCACATTTAGAAAAATTGAATTACCAGATATTATTTATAAATACAGGAGTTTTGCAGATGAAAAAGAGAGAAGAATGCTGACCAATAATGAAGTTTATCTAGCAAACCCAGATGAGTTTTTTAAGAAAGGCAGTAAAGATTGTAATTTTGATATAAAATATAAACAATATTCCTATGGAGAATTGCTTCAATATTATTCAAAATTCTTACCAATTGAAAAAGCTATAGAAATGGCTAATAATCCACCATATTATGATAATGCGAATAGAGAGGCTTCTGATAAAATCTTGAGAAAAGGGATAAATGACTGTTTAGGTATATTTTCTACGACAAATAGCTGGAGTAACGAAAAGCTATGGAATAGTAAATTTGCAGATTATGGTAAAGGATTTTGCGTAGGTGTAAGTACCCCTTTTTTCAGACAGTGCAAATTAGAGTATTTTGTTGATTTAATAAATTAATTTTCCATTCATTGGGCGTTTGGTTTTGTAAAGATTCGTGTGGTCGTCTGTGATTGTATTCCTCTATCCATTCATCGGTGAGTGTTCTTACTTCAGACAGATCAAAGAACAAGTAAGCATCCAATACCGCTTCCCGATACAGCCGGTTAAATCGTTCTATATAACCATTCTGCATGGGCCTTCCGGGTTGAATATATTGAAGTTTGATTTCATTGTCTGTACACCATAGCTCAAAGTCCTTGGAGGTGAATTCCGGTCCGTTGTCTGTTCTTATCATTTGTGGTTTTCCTCTGTGGCTGATAATTTGTTGCAATGTCCTTATAATTCTTTTTGCTGAAAGGGAGGTATCTACTTCTATAGCCAGTACTTCTCTGGAGCCGTCATCCATCACATTAAATGTTCTGAACTTTCGATTGCCCACCATACTGTCGCTCATAAAGTCCATGCTCCAGCTTTGATTGATATGGCTCTGTTGTGTCAGCGGTTGTTTTACCCTTGCCGGCAGCCGTCTTTTACCTCTTCGTTTTCTGTTCAGCTTTAACAGCTTATATATCCGATATACCCGCTTATGATTCCAGCCTTTGCCTGCTCTGCGGATATAGGCAAACAGCTTTCTGAACCCATACGAAGGATGTTTAAAGGCTAAATCCTGCAACAGGGTAATTACCTCCGAGTCGTCTTTGCTGCTTTGATAGTAATAACCGGAACGTGGTAAAGAGGTCATCTTACAGGCCCTGCTCACCGGAACTTCGTAATCCTTTACAATGGATTCTGTCAGCTCCCTTTGTTTACAGGGCCCCAGCCTTTTTTTGAGATGACATCCTTTAAGATGGCATGATCCATGCTCAATTCGGCAAACATCCTCTTTAACCGCGAATTTTCCTCTTCCAACTCTTTGAGCCTACGTACATCAGAGGCTTCCATACCTCCGTACTTGCTCTTCCAGTTGTAAAAAGTAGCTTCAGAGATGCCATGTTCCCGGCATAATTCTTTGGTCGTTCTGCCTCCTTCCTGTTGTCGTAAAATGGAAACTATCTGCGTCTCCGTAAACCGTGTCTTTTTCATATTAAACAATTTAAATTTAAGAGTTTTACTCCAGTTTTAAACTGTCTGACTTTTAGGGACACTTACAGTAGAAAATAGAATTAGAAAAAGTATCCGTTAATTTTGCAGAAGATAATTCTGTAATTCCAATTAAATAATTATTTGCGTTGTACTTGTATAGAGTAGTTTTATTATTAAAACTGTCAACTACTTTACTGACGGTTGAGTTAGCATCTGTATAGTATTTTAGTAAATTAAAATTACCAAAAGCGCTTGACGCTCGGCAGTATACAATATTTCCATCTTTTTGATAGAATGTTTTTATTGGAAATTCATTACTAAATGAATTAGTATTAAAATTTACATTACTTATTGCGCTAAAATCATCGTTATAGCGTATCGTACTTATTATAGAATCTTTAAAGACAGTACTATTATTAATATAGTACTTTATTTGAACCGTATTATTTTTTATTTCAAGTTTTTTCTTGCCACAACTAATTATACAAATCAAAATTATCGCAAATGCAATAAAATGTAAAAACTTCATAAGCATATTTTAATTATAACGTATTGCGAATATAATTATTTTATCAAATTCACAATAAATAAAAAAATAAATAAACTAGATATCTATTTCATCAAGCCTTTGCTTTTCAATTCAGACAGGGATTGTTCATACCTGTCTTCTGCCGGAGACTGCTGATTTACCCAGTTGCAAAAGAGGTTCAGCCCTGTTTCAAAATCAACGCCTGGAACAAAACCCAGCTTTTCTTTTATCAACGAAATATCTGCGAAGTTATGGCGGATATCACCTTTGCGGTATTGACCTGAAATTTCTAAGGGAATCTGAATGTCGTAGTTTCTCATCAGCGTTTCTGCAACCGTGATCACGGCAGTGGCAACGCCCGTACCCACATTAAACACCTGAAAGTCAGCTTCCGGCTTTTCTATACCGAGTATCGTGGCATTCACCACATCGTCAATAAATACAAAGTCACGGCTTTCTTCCCCGTCTTCAAAAATATTGATGGATTTTTGCTGTTTGATGCGGGTGGAAAAAATAGATAAAATGCCCGTATACGGATTCGTCAGTGATTGTCCCGGACCGTACACATTCTGGTAGCGGAATGCCACACAGGGGATATTCAGCGACTCACAGCAAATCATCAGTGCCTGCTCCTGATGGTATTTGGTAAGCCCGTAAATGGATTTTGGTTGTATCCTGCTTTCTTCATCGGTGGCCACCACTTTCAGAAACTCCGATTCATCCGAAGGATTTCGTAGTTCAAAAATGCCGTTTTCCAGATCCTCTTCCTTTCTGTCTTTCGGATAGAAATATTGCTGCAATTTTTCCGAAAAATATTTTCCTTCCCCATACACCGCACGAGAACTGGCTACAATTACTTTCTCAATCGTATGTTGGGTATTGGTCAGATAATCCAACAGGATGGCGGTGCCGGAAACATTCACCTTGGTATAACGTTCAATTTCATACATGCTTTGTCCGGTGCCGGTTTCTGCAGCCAGATGTACAATGATATGCTGATTCTCCAGGGCTTTTTCCCAGTCAGATTTATTGGTGACATCTCCTTTTATAAAATGCACCTTATCTCTTATAGATTGGTATAATGGAGACGTCTGTTCCGGATTTTCGCCGTGAATTTGAGGGTGTAAACAATCCAGTACCGTAATGCGATATCCTTTTTGCAGCAATTGCAAAGAAAGATTGGAACCAATAAAGCCGGCACCACCGGTAATGAGAATATTTTTCAACTGTGTTTACGTTTGAATTCAGTCAAAAATAGGTAAAAAAGCGCAAACTAAAAATCAGGACCGTGCAATCATCTTAAACGTATGCCAGAAAGTGGTGCGGTAGAACTTATGTTGCAAAAACAATTTCTTACGCTGTAACCCACTTGTTTTTTCGAGCAGGATGAAATCGTTTAACAGTTCAAATTGTTCTTGCGTAATATGATTTTTCACTCTTTCTTTTAATGCTTTTGCCTGATTGACGCGTATTTGAATAAAATACTCGTATTGCTCTTTAGACCA
Organism: Chitinophagales bacterium; assembly: GCA_046329775.1. GTDB lineage: Bacteria > Bacteroidota > Bacteroidia > Chitinophagales > JADIYW01 > JADJSS01. The sequence continues at coordinate 17,567 of JAXLTX010000009.1, read as the reverse complement.
AAAATTGGAATGGAATCGTTTTAATTTGTCGGAAAGTGAATTTTTTTTGCGGGTTACATTTTGCGTATGATTCCTGAGCAGTAACAAGGGTTCTTCTATGTAAGCCGATTTTCCGCAGGCAGCGGCTAATAACGCCATCCAGTGGTCGTGCAAAATAGCCTCTTTTGGAATGGGTGCAGCCAAATTGCGCATTGCTTTATTGATGAGCATTGTGCAGCCGTGCGGAATATTCTGTATCAGTAAGCGGTTTAAGGTGCAGTACTCCGGATGCAATAATAATTTACTCCAAACCGAATCATCTGTGATGTTTCCGGCTTCGTCCATGGCCTTCATATCTGAAAAAATAAAACACGGCACTTCGTGGTTTCCATTTTCCAAAGCCTGTATTTTTTGCAGCGACAGTTCTATTTTATGTTTTACCCACACATCATCCTGATCGCAAAAGAAAATATAATCAGCCCTTGCATTTTCTAGCAAAACTCCGAAATTCTGAGCAGCTCCCAGATTTTTAAGATTGTCTTCCAGTATGTTTATTTTACCCGGAAATTTCCGCTGATATTCCTCAATAATTAGCAATGTATCATCCGTAGAACCATCGTCTCTTATTAGTATTCTAAAATCCTGATACGTCTGATTAAACAAGCTATCCAACTGTTCACGCAGAAAACGTGCGCCGTTATAAGTGGCCAGTAATATTTGTACGGAAACTTGCATTATAATTTATCGTATCCTAATTGCTGCATCAGCGGCTTATTTTTTAATTGCTGATAGATTTGTACATATACAGGATTGCTTAAGAAGGCATACGCCCTGTCACTTTTTATCGAACTGATTTCTTTTTCCAGTTGTTCCGTTGTCGATTGTAATCCTGAGAAGTATACCAGCTTTTGCAGATTTTCCAAAGGCTTTTCCAAAAAATCCTCGTATCTGATTTCTAAATAATCTGCATAAGTGTCTTTTAAAGAAATGGCTTTGCTTACATATTGTTCCCAGAGATTATAGCCTTCTTCAATGCCGGTCAAGGGAAAATTCTGATGAAAATCCTTACTGATTAAGAAGTCTCTTTTCAGTTTCTTTTTCCAGTTCCACTCAAATTTATTTTTCAGCGCTAAATCGCGTTCAATATAACTCGAAACGGAATCTATCGGATTTCTGTAGATATGTACCACCTTCGGATTTGGAAATACAGCCGACCAGAAATCAATAGTGAAGGTGTTTTTCGGGTCTTTCCAGCCGTACGGGAAATTGACTTCTTTAATGCTTTTAAATTCAGCAGCATATTTTCCAAGGTATTGCTTTCTCTTGCCGGATTGTACAAAATATTCCAGCGATTCCAGAATTACTTTCCGGCAGGCAGGATTAGAGTATCTTAAGTTGTAAGGTTTTTCAGGTGTTGCCGTATGCAGGTTAAATATCCAGTTGTTGATATGCCAAAAGAAAAGCGCCTCATTGTTGACTTCCTTTTCCGCACCCACAAACAAGCCCAGATTTTCCAGCATTTTGGTAATCATGGTGGTGCCGCTCCGGTGCATGCCTAAGATTATAACAGGCGATTGATACATTTTACGAATTTACGTTAACTTTGGAAAAGTTATAAACTTTTCCAAAGTTATTATGCCGGATATTCTATTTGAAGACAACCACATTATTGCGGTAAATAAACGCAGCGGAGATATTGTGCAGGGTGATGAGACCGGCGACAAACCGTTGTCTGATTTTGTAAAAGACTATATAAAGGAAAAATACGACAAACCCGGCGAAGTATTTCTAGGTGTAGTGCATCGCATCGACCGGCCGGTGAGTGGCATAGTCCTGTTTGCGAGAACCAGCAAAAGCCTGACGAGATTGAATGCGCTGTTTCAAAGTAAAGATATTACCAAAACCTACTGGGCGGTAGTAAAAAACAAACCGAAAGAAGATTCAGGAACCCTTATTCACTATCATTTGAAAGACGAGAAGCAACGCAAGGCGAAACTGTTCGACAAGGAAGTGGCACATTCTAAAAAATGTGTGCTGCATTATAAGGTGTTGATGAGTTCCGATAATTATCATCTGCTGGAAATACAACTGGAAACGGGTCGCTTTCATCAAATCAGGGCACAACTGGCAAAAATAGGCTCGCCGATAAAAGGAGATATAAAATATGGTTTTGAAAGGCCGAATGAAAACACCCGCAGTATTCATCTGCATGCCAGAAAAATAGTTTTCACCCATCCCGTAAAAAACGAACCACTAGAAATTACAGCACCTGTCCCGGATGAAAAAATCTGGAAATTTTTTGAAGAGAAGATGAGTTAATTCCGCTGCCTCAATGCTTCAAAAAGCACCACTGCTACAGCATTTGAAACGTTCAGTGAATCGTTTTGTCCGCGCATCGGAATGATGATGTTAGCATCAGAATTTTCTTCCCAAAAAACATCGACACCTTCCGCTTCCGTTCCCACTACAAAGGCAGATGGTTTTTTATAATCAATGTCAAGATAATTTTTGGCGGCTTTTAGTGAGGTGGTAAAAACAGCAATATTTTTCTCTTTCAGATAATTCAGACATTCTTCCTTACTGCAAACCACGATTTGTTTGGTAAATACACAGCCCACGGAAGAACGAATGACGTTCGGATTATAAATGTCGGTATGCGTATCGCAGCAGATGACGGCGTCCAGCCCCGTGGCATCTGCCGTACGTAAAATGGCACCCACATTACCAGGCTTTTCTACGCCATCCAGCACCAGCAATAAAGGATTTTCAGAAAGTTGTAAATCTGCTAATGCCGTATGTTTGGGTTTTGCCAGCGATACGACTTTACTCGTGTTGCCACGGTAAGAGATTCTGTCAAACACCTCTTCCGAAATTTCAATCACGTTTTCGGTGGCCAGTTCATCGAAATTCAGTCCGAATCCTTTGCGAAACAAGATAGTGTCGATTTCAAAACCATTAGCGATGGCCAGCTGTGTTTCTTTCCAGCCATCTATCACAAACAAACCCGCTTCTTTCCGCTCGCGGGATTTCTCCTGCAGTTGCAGTATTCTTTTGATGAGCGGATTTTGTATACTGGAAATTATTTTCACTTTACAAAAATGAGCAAATAATTTTATAATTTTATTTTATGAGCAAGACAAAAGAAATCACTCGTTGCGCCTGGTGTGTGGGCAAGCCATTATATGAGCAGTATCACGATGAGGAATGGGGAAGACCGGTGTATGATGATGCGAAACAGTTTGAGTTTCTGGTGCTGGAAAGCGCACAGGCCGGCCTGAGCTGGTGGACGATTTTGCAACGAAGGGATGGCTATCGTAAAGCCTTTGCGAATTTTGATTATAAGAAAGTGGCCAAATTTGATGAAGCCAAAGTGGAAAAACTGATGCTGGATGCAAGCATCATACGAAATCGCGCGAAAATAACTTCTACAATCAATAATGCTAAACGTTTCATGGAAGTGCAGAAAGAATTCGGCAGCTTTTCCAACTACATCTGGAGTTTTGTGGGTGGCAAACCGATGGTGAATCCGAGAAAAGCACTGCATGAAGTTCCTGCCACCACACCGGAATCGGATGCATTGGCGAAAGATATGAAGAAACGTGGGTTTCAGTTTTTAGGTTCTACCACACTATATGCACACATGCAGGCCACCGGTTTGGTGAATGATCATGTGGTGGATTGTCATTGTTATAAGAAATGTAAATAGGATTATTTACCAATTCTGTCAAATTCCTCTCTAGAAATCCCATAACGGTAGGTGTCTACAATCTGGTTGTCATAGGTCGTGTAATCCTGATAAAAGGTGCCTTCATATTTCAGCCCGCATTTTTCTACCACTTTCAGACTGGCGGTGTTGTTGGTAACGATGCGCACAATGATGCGATGGAATCCGATTTCTAGAAAACAGCTTTTCAGCACATCCTTCATAGCTTCCGTTGTCAGACCTTTACCTTCAAAATCCGCATCTATAAAATAAGCCATTTCAGATTGTCTTGTTCTCCAATCTATATCTTTCAGGTTGAAATGTCCGATAAGCTGATGTGTGGCCTTGTCAAATATCATGAAACCATAGGCACGGTTGTTGTTCCAGTCAAAAATTTTCTGCTGTACAAAATCTTTCGTATTCTCACGGGTTTCTGTCGCTTTAAGTAATACGGGAAAACTACCTGTTAATCTAGGCTTATTCTTTTGAATGAGAAGGAATAAATCATTGAAATGATTCAATACATACGGCTCCAGCAGCAGCCTTTCCGTTTCAATATTTTTTCTTTGAAATCGTATCATTAAAAATCAGTTACAATACAATTAGGGTAAAATAATTAGTATAAAACAATAGAAATTATTAAATTTAAAAACACGTATTAATCAGCAAGATAATGAACTTAACTTATTTTTCAGAACAATCGAAATTGCCACTGATTGTCACCCCTGCATCTGGCGAATCCGGCAAACAAGCCTTGATGAGCTGGATTACTGCCAACAAAGCGGATATTGAAAAGAAGCTCACCGAATCGGGAGCGGTATTGTTTAAGGGTTTTGATATTCAAACGCCGCAGGATTTTGAAGATGTGGCCAAGGCTGTCGACAATGACTTGAAAGATGATTACATGGGCACCTCTCCGCGCGACAAGAAATCCGGATATGTGTTTTCTGCCAGCGAATTGCCCGGCCATTATCCGATTATGCAGCATTGTGAAATGAGTTTTTTGCCGTCAGCACCTCGCAGGTTGTTCTTCTATTGTCATATAGAACCCGAGTACGGCGGAGAAACGCCCATCTGTGATTTTAGAAAAGTATATCAGGATTTAGATCCCAAGATAAGGGAAGAATTTGAGCGAAAGGGTGTAAAGCATATCCGTAATTATTCATCGCCGGACGATAAGGGTACTAATGGCTTTCAGTTGAAAAGCTGGCTTGATATGTTTCATACAAGAGATAAGGCAGTCATAGAAAAGAAATGCGCGGAGAATGATATCATCTGCGAATGGAAGGAGCACGACGGACTCCGCATGATTAACAAAAGTGATGCGGTGAAAATACATCCCGTAACAGGAGAAAAGGTCTGGTTTAATCACACACAGGTATTTCATGTAAGTGCCGCCGCGGCAGAATATCACAAGATACATCAACGCCAGAAACGTTGGGAAACCTTTAAATACAGTATGTTGCTGGAGCTGATGACCTGGTATAAGAAGCTGACTAAAAATCCGAACGATCAAAGTATGCATGTCACCTTCGGCGATGATTCTTCCATTCCGGATGAATATGTAGAACATATTCAGGATGTCATCTGGAACAACATGGTGATACAACCCTGGAAGAAAGGAGACATTATCTGTATTGATAATTTTTCCACCTCACATGGAAGGTTGCCTTATTACGGCCCGAGAGAAATCATGGTGTGCTGGACATCCTAACCTTAATTATTTACCATGCCATCCATTGAACAAGTGCAGATTAATGCAGGCGGAGACGGACTGATTGTGCTGAAAATCTGTCTGGCCTTTATCCTGTTTTCCTTAGCCATAGACATCAAAAAAGAAGATTTTAAGACTTTATATTCCAATCCAAAGTCGGTAATCATAGGCAGTATATCACAGATTATCGTATTGCCGCTGTTCACGTATTTACTGGTGCTGTTGTTAAATCCTCCAGCATCCATTGCCATGGGCATGATGCTGGTGGCCGCCTGTCCGTGCGGCAACATGTCTACCTATGTCTCTTATCTGGCAAAGGGATTTATACCATTATCCATCACCATTACGGCGATATCCACCTTGAGCGCCAGTTTTACGACGCCACTTAATTTTTATCTGTACGCATCCAACTATGGACCCACAAAGCTGATGTTGCAGGAAATACATATCTCTTTCAGCTATCTGCTGGGATCCATCTTTTTGCTGCTGGTGCTGCCTCTGGTAGCTGGTATTTCACTGAAACAATATTTTCCGGCATTCATCCAGAAAATCAATAAACCGGTAAAGATATTGGCACTGCTGTTTTTTCTTATTTTCTTAGCCGGTGCTTTCATAGCGAACAGGCAGGTGTTTATTGACTTTCTCCCACAGATTTTCGGTGTTGTCTTCATCCAAAATGCATTGGCCTTTTTTCTGGGTTATCTGCTTCCGAAAGTGTTTAAACTGCCTGAAACCCATTGCAGAAGCATTTCCATCGAAACCGGAATACATAATTCGGGATTGGGATTAATTCTGGTGATGACCTTTTTCAAAGGAAATGGCGGCATGGCGCTGATAGCGGCATGGTGGGGTATCTGGCATATTATTGCCGGAATGTCTCTGGCTTATTTCTGGAAAAAAACCACTAAGCGGGAGATAGTTTAGCGGGAGCAATTTTCGGCTTTTGTTTTACAGGCGGAGTTTTCTTTGTAAAAACCGTTGTTTTATCCTTGTCTGCCAATATGAACAATGCGATGTAATAGAATGGCATGAGGGGAATCTTATATCTCACCAGCGATCCGAAATTATAACTGGTAAAACCTACGGAAAATGCAAATATCATGGAGAACACCATGCAAAACTGCACTTCCGGGTTTGTCAGAATCAATCGGGTGAAACGCGTGAAGCCGGATTTATACAACAAGCGGATGGTGAAAAACAATGAAATCAGACCTTCCAGTGCCGCCGGAATCAGGATGGGCTTTTTAGCCTCCCAAAGATAAGGCCGGAAGAGAGCCACGTTTATGGCTTTAGGCATCACCTTCAGCATACCCAGCGGGGTGTATTCTATATTGCCCAATGAATAACCCGATCCTCCTTGTTTCTGAGAAGAATAATACAGCCAGTTTTGCGTGTCTTTTGCTGTCCTCATGATGCTGTCAAGAGAATAACGTTGTGAGTATGCGGCAATTTTATGCAGCACATAAGCGCCGAGGATTATAGAGCCGATAAAAATCAGCGGACTGAAGATGTTCTTTAAGGTATTGCTGACAATCGTTTCCTTATACCTGAAAATGATCCAGAAAGAATATGCCGGCAAAAAGGAGAGCAGAATATAGAATTTAATCATCTTCAGCAACCAGAAGCAGATCAGTATTAAAATGATGCGCTTGAATATCTTTGTTTTCTCAAAGAATAATTTATACACATGATAGGTGACCGCCCCCAAAGCACCAAGACAAATGGGGTCTTTCAGGATGCCCGTACCCCAGAAACAGACGGATGGCAAAAATAAACACGCTAATGCAAATTCTTTTTCAAGATGCGGGTATAGCTGCTGGAACAGAGAGAAGATTTTCCAACAACCATAAAAACAGAACAAGGTGAATACGAACGAAATCAGGATGTACGTATTGAACAAGGGGTAGCTGAGCAGAAGAACAATCCTGATGACGATATTAGAACTGTGGTCGGCAAAGTAGGCGGCTCCGCTGCCAAAATATTGTTCAATCAGAAAATCGTCTTTAGGCGGTAAGAAGACAAAAGACATAAAGGCCGATTTGCTTTCATGGAAAACTTCCCTGATTCTCAGAGAATAGGTGAAGTAAGTATGTGTATCACCACCGCCATCATAATAAAACTGATAAATCAAAGCCATAAGAATTGCGGAAGCAAAGCGAATGGATAAGGCGGTCATGAAGTACTTTTTGTAAATCGGATTTTTCTTCTTGCTGATGTATATTCGGGCTAACTTTATGATAATGAATATGAATATGGGTGCCAACAATAAATCATTGAGGAACAGAAATTGTATGGGATCGTCATGTGTAAACCAGTTACCCATTGGTTAATATGTTTATATTTACACCATTATTACAATGCATGTATAAATATAAAGATTTCCTACTTTTTTTCTGTGCTATTGCTGTACTTCTTTTATGGTTTCTGTTTCCCGTATCCTTCGATAATAATGATGACCAGACGATGTATGCCATCTGTTCTGGAATGATATCGGGAACATCCTCCTCCGGCATTCTGCTCAGTCATGTTTTTATAGGCAGATTTTTGACCGCTGCGTTCTCTTTTTCAAAAAAAATAAACTGGTACACCCTTTATTTACAGGGGGCATTACTATTCAGCTTTTTGTATGTATGCCGTTTTTTTATCAGGAAAAACGCCACTTCTTTCTTAACTATCTTATTTGTGGTACTGATTGTTTTTCTGGGTTTTTATTCATTAGCAATCGTAAAGCTGCAATTTACAACGGTAGCCTTGTTTTGTTGTTTTTCCGCCTTGTTTTCGCTGCAGTCCGATGACAAGCCACCCATAAAGATAAGCAGTGCGATTTTTTTTCTTGCCGTAGCCATCCTCATCCGAAAAGATGTATTTTATGTATTCCTGTTATTCTGTATTCCTCTTTTTTTTGCAAAAAAAAGCTCAAGGCATTCCATCCGTGAAACAGGCTTGACCCTGCTTTTTGCTGTACTGTTTTTCGCAGCAAGTGTTTGGCTGAACAATTCGAATGAAACCTACCGGCAATATTCAACCTATTCAAATGTGCAGGCATTGGATATGATTGCTGCACGTCCCGTAAAGGTGGAAGAAACCAAACTGAAAGAATATGGTTTCTCTTTGAATGATATTTCATTGCTGCAGTCCTGGCTGGTGGCCGATGATGCGTATTTATCCGGCGAAAAAATGCTTCGATTGGCCAAAGGATTGAAGGCGTACAGAGGCCCTGCAGAAATTATGACAGAACTAAAGAAATTCGTCACGGATGAAAGATATCTGCTGATGCTGTATCTGCTGACCATCCTATTCATAGTTGTCTTTGCCCCGGATGTGCGCAACTCTTCGATAGCAAATCTGCTGCTCTTTTCGGTGTTTCTGCTTTTTTTAACCGTAATGTCCCGTATCCCGCACAGAGTCACCTTCCCAATCCTGACTTATCTGATTCTGCTGAATGTTGCCAGCATGTCAGATCTTGAGCGCAAGTCATCTGTTCAGGCTGTTGCAATGACTTCATTGTTGCTGCTGAGTGGATATAAATTTTACTGTACGGCAAAATTGATTCCTGTTCATAAGGAAAATCATATTGTTTTTGATGCATGCAAGGCTGAGATTAATGCGCATCCGCAAAGCCTGTTTATCGCTGCAGATGGGTTTCCATTGCAATATATGGATGCATGGCAAACGCCTGAGAATGCCTTTTCTGCACACAACCTCATTTTAGGGGGTTGGTATGCCTGCACGCCGGATTATCAGGCTGTTTTAAAACTAAAGGGGTTAAGAAATATCACATCTGCAATGCTGCCTGTCAAACAGCAGGTCTATTTTTTAACGGATTCCCAGGTATTACAGGATTCCTATATTCAGGTGATGCGAGAACGGTATCACATCAAGTGTCATTTTGAAGCGCAATATGACGGATTTAAGGTATTGAGACCTAAACGGCTGGTGTTTGACAATTGATCATTTTAAAACCTCGGCATATACGCCGGCATATTTTTGCACGCCGCTTTCCAAAGAAAAATAATCTCCGGCGCCACGGATGATGGAGGCCTCCTCAAAAGGTATCTTCATCTTTTCAATGGCTTCAAGATAGGCTTCCCGGCTGAATGAGTCTACCAAAATCCCGCTGTTGTAATCCCTTACCACCTTATCAGTATCGCCCACCATGGTGTTGCAGATAATCGGAATCCCCATTGCCATGATTTCACCCTGTTTGGTAGGAGAGGATGCCTTTTTAGAATAAGAAGGTAAAATGAAAAAGATGGAATAATTGCTTACTGCAATCAGATATGGGATTTCTTCTCTGTTTCCCGGACGAATGATGACAGAATCCTTCACGCCAAATTTTTCAGCAGCTTTCAGAATGCGCTCATGTTCATCCTTTGTTACGAACAGAAATTTTGCCGTGGGATTTTTTTCTTTCAACACACTGAAAAACTCCATCATTTCGTTCAGCATGTACCAGGTGCCGATAGAGCCCAGGTACAAGAGGATAAAATCATCTTTGGAGATACTCATGGATGCCTTGAATTCAGCCAGCCTGTTTGGTGAAATGTTATTTTTATTAAACAGCTGCAGATCGGCACAACAGGGAATCACTTCAATCTTGACAGGATTGTTCCGTATCTTATTCCAGGATAGGATTTCCCGCTTTGCATTATGGGTGAGACTGATGGTATAATCTGCATTTTCCAGAAAGGCCGTTTCCTTTCTTTTAAAGAAATTATAGATGGTTTTATATACCGGATTATTCAGATTCCATAGTTTTCCGTCCACCCGTTCATCTGCCCAGAAACCGCGCATGTCGAAAATGAAACGAATGCCCAGTTTTTTCTTTAGTTGCAGGCCAACCAGTGCTGCAACATAGCTTCTGCAGTGTACCACCCTGAATGGATTTTCCCGGTGCAGCTGCAATGCCAGTTTCTTTATGCAGGCAACGTCATAGATGGTAGAGAATACAGGAGGACTTTTAGTGTAAATAAGCGGTTTCCAGATGATGTTACTGGCGTCGAGCAGTGTCCTGATCTTATCTTTATGAAGGGACAAATTTTCAATTTTCTCACAACTGATCAGGGTGATGGCATATCCTTTTTCGGATAAGCCTTTCAGGTACGGAATCACCTGAGATTGTCCCAGTGGGTCCGTCATTCCGTCATACGATATATATAAACAATTGACTGCCATTATGCATTTTCTTCCAGCCACCAATGCAGGATGATGAGTGTCCAGATTCTGGCATACAAATAGCTTTCCCCTTTCAGAAATCTGTTTTTCAGGTCTTCCACATAAAGGTTTGCCACGATATCATATTTGTTAATAATGACCGGAGACAGGTACTTGTCAATCAGGAATTTAAAGTTATGCTGCAACCAGAAAGACAAAGGCATGGCAAAACCCCATTTCGGCCTGTCGAATAATTCCTTTGGCAGGTATTTGTACAGAATCTTTTTCAGGATATACTTTGATTCGCCACCTTTGTGTTTGAGGGCGGTATCTATGTTGATTGCGTAATTGATGATGTCGTTGTCGAGCAGAGGCACTCTGCTTTCCAATGAGTACAACATGGTTGCCTTGTCTACCTTTACCAGCAAGTCATCCTTCAGGTAATAGCATACATCCCAGAAGGATTGCTTTTCTTTTGGAAGCAATGTACGGGCGGTTTTAGGCAAACGGTTGATGTTGTCAAAATTAATATCTTCATCAATCAGATAATGTTTCAAATCTTTTTCACTGAACAGATACTGTTCCTGAGAAAATATATGGGAGGTTATATTTTTATGGTTGTCATAATTGAGTAACCAGCCGGCACGTTTAAATTTGAAGTTCAGAAACTGAGAGCCGAAATAGATTGGCCTTCGCAGGTTTCTGATGATGGGATTTTCTAAACGGGTGGCCCATTGGTGCATGCCATAACCCATGAACAATTCATCCCCCCCGTCACCGCTCAGTGTTACCGTTACGTGCTGTTTGGCATGCTTGGATACCAGCATGGTCGGAAATGCGGAACTGTCAGAAAACGGCTCATCGTAGGTGTCGATGATTTCGTGCAATATGCCTTCCAGATCCGTTTCCGTCATTTTATAGGCATAATGTTCGGTACCTAAAGCCTTTGCCACTTTCTCAGCATATGCAGATTCATCGAATTTGCTGTTCTGATAACCTATACTGAATGTCTTAATCTTATCTTTCTTCACTTTTGATGCCAGCGCCGTTATTAAACTTGAATCGATGCCGCCACTCAGAAAACTGCCTAAAGGCACATCGCTCACCAGTTGTGATTCCACTGCCTTGACCAGCAATGCTTCCAATGTTGTCTCTACCTCTTTCTCATTTTTAAAGGTATCCGGCAAAATATGGTCATACAGATTCCAGATTTCTTTGAATTCCAGTTTTGTATGGGCGCCCAGGCTTTTCACATCGAGCACAAGAAAATTACCGGCCGGGAACTTGTAGATGTTCTTGTAGGCTGTATAGGGTTCCGTTACAAAGCCTATGTGGAGGAATTCGGAAAAAGATTGTTTGTTGATTTCCAGATTGACATCCGGTAGCTTCTTGATGGCTTTAATTTCTGAGGCAAAAACAAACTGATTGCCATCAAAATAATAATAAAGCGGTTTTATTCCGATTCTGTCTCTGCAGAAATACATCTTATCTTCCTGCAAATCATAAATGGCAAAGGCAAAAATGCCGTTCAGCAGTTCAAAGCATTTGGTGCCGATTTTTGCAAAAGCTTCAATGATGACCTCGGTATCTCCGGTGGTTTTGAGCTGTAAGTCCAGCTTCCGTGCGATTTCTCTGAAATTGTATATTTCACCATTATAGACCATCACGTATCTGCCGCACTGAGAATAGAAAGGCTGTGCGGAAGCTTCTGACAAGTCAATTATTTTCAGACGTCGGTGCCCGAACGCAACGGTATTGTCTTTATTGTAGAAATATCCGAAAGCTTCCGGACCCCGGTGGGTCAGAGTATCTGTAGCTTGCCTGAAAATTTCTTTATCTAACGGTTTATTTACTGAAGTCCACCCTGTTATTCCACACATAGTTAGCCGGCTTTATGACCATTTATTTAAAATCTTTTTAATGCCTTCTTCCAAAGATACAAGAGGGCGGTTGCCTAAGAGGGTTTTCATATTCGCAATATCCGGCAACCTTCGTGTCATGTCGCCGTCTTTGAGCGGTGGCAGATGCACAATCCTGGAGGAGGAGTTGGTCATGGAAATTATTTTGTGGGCAATGTCCAGCACACTGGTTTCGTTGTCATTACCAATGTTTATCGTTGTGTTTTCCCATTCCGGAGACAAGAAAGCATTGACGGTTGCATCAATGTTGTCATCAATATAACATAAGGTCCTGCTTTGGGTTCCGTCTCCATAGATGGTGATATCCTGATTTTTTAAGGCCAGTTTGATGAACTTGGCAATCACGAAGTCCTGAGACTGATTCGGGCCATAGGTGTTAAAGAATCGGAAAATGGTGTAATTCAGATTGTATTCCTGTTTATAAGATTTCAGGAAGGCTTCCCCGATATTCTTAACGATGGCATAAGGCAGTTTTGAGTTTAAAGGAGTGGTGTGTTCATTCTGAGGAAACTCTACGGGCTCGCCGTAAACCTCTGATGAAGAAGAATAGAAAACACGTTTTACCGGCGTGTTTTTCGATAGATTTAAGATGTTTTTGATGCCTTCTATGTCATTCAGCACACGCACCGGGTTATCCAATGTACGTTGCACACCCACCGTAGCGGCATAGTGAAAGACGTAATCGATGTTGTAAGACAGGAAAATCGGCATGATGTCGTCGTAAATGTTCACATCGCATTTTATGAATTTCCAGTTATGTCCTTCTTTTGGCAACTTTTCCGCTGATCCGGTAGAAAGATTATCGACAATAATCACAAAGTTATCAGCGTCCTGAATCAATCTTTGGACGAGAGCGCTCCCTACATTACCGGCACCTCCGGTAATTAGAATTCTGTTTCTGTATTGTAAAAAAGACTTCATTTTATTTGTATCAATAGATTATTAAGCACTTTATTATTCCATACACCCTTATATCAAAAATAGAAAGCGGGTGTTGTTTTATCCCTTTTATAAAATAGCTGATAGCAGATTTTTTATGTTTAGACATCGCTAAATGCAAGGCAAGGTACAGATAACATTTTGACACAAAAACATCCAACTTACCTTTGTAAAATTTTCTAATTAGTGGATCATTGGTGCATGTCTCTGTGAGGAGCAAAATGCGATCAGTCAATGGTTTTTCTTTTACAACAAATACGCTTCTGGCATCGTGATTCAGAATACTGGATGTTATTACATCGCTGTAATAGATCTTATATCTTGCTGCCAAACGCAGCCACAAATCATAATCTTCTGAAGCAGATAATGTTCTGTTGGTATTAAAAGGATGCTGTAAGGCTACATCTCGTCTCAGGAAGACACCATTACAACTAAGATAGTTACCCCCGATGAGTTTCTTATTAAAATCTGTTCCCGGACTTATTTTCTGTTCTTTTATTACTTTCTTATCCGTATCCATTACATTATAGGCCAGATAAATCATCTCAGGATGGTTGTTTTTCTGAATCAGTTTAACCGCTTCTGACAAGTGATTCGGATAGAGGTAGTCATCAGAATCGAAAAAAGTGACATAATCGCCTTTAGCCAGCTGCGTTCCTGTGTTTCTGGCTACAGCCCTTTCCTCATTTTTTTTCTTGTGGTAGGTGATTTTCGGATGGTTCAGGGATAATACCACCTCTTCCGTATTGTCTGTACTGCCATCATCTACCACTATTATCTCAAAATTCTGATAATCCTGAGCAATAGCCGTTTTGATGGAGTCTATAATTAAGTTGGCCCGGTTGTAGGTGGGCATAATAATCGAAAAGAAAGGTAAAGCCTTGTTGTTATCCATATCGTTCTTCTAACGTACCAATCACCAAATTTAAGGAAAAAAACTTATCTTAAACACTTAGTCCTGAATAATTGGCTGCAGTTCCACATTATCCGGATTTTCCCAGAATTCGGTATCGCCGTCTCTGGTCAGCAGAATCAACGGTACCTTGTAGCTGAATATCCCTCTTTTATATGGGTTTTTCAAGAACATGGATTTCTTGTATTGCTGCAATAACACGTCGTCCGTAGGCTCCCAGGTATAGATGTATTTGAAACTGATTTTTGACGCAATGGCCTTGATGGTTTCTTTGAGGTATGAACGGTGCTCGTTGTCCAGATAATCGGCATAGACGATTTTCAGGTTGTTGTTATCCTCTTTCTGCAAAATCACCAGCCCAATGATGGTATTGCCCTTTTTTACCTTGTAGGAGATGAACTTATGGAAAGGATGTTTGCTTATTTTCCAGTTCAGCACTTCTTTGTTAAATACCTTATAGGCGGATTTATAGTATTTTTTAGAGGCAAAGAAAACATCTGTTTCTTCATCAAACAGACTGATCTGTTCCAATTCAATCGTACATTTTGTGAACAGTCCCAGCGCCTTGATCAATAGGCTGTGTTGAAAGATATAACTGAAGTTGTGGGGGTTCTTCCATTTCAGTTTATTTACAAATCCGTGGTAGGAGTTTGAACCCGGAATGCCAATCAGTTTCAGAGAACCGAATTCCTTAAAGGCATGATCGTAGGTAAGGTTGGCTAATTTTATAAACAGGCCCCGGTTTCTGTAATTCGGGTGTGTCATCGTATCCATAGACTGATAGATAGTCTTTTTTTCTCCGTTGATTACGTATTCTTCCGGGATGATGCCGTAAAATGCGCCCACTTCTCCGTTTTCATTGTTTACGGTTTCGAAGGCGATGAGTCTTCCTGCCGGATTTTCCAGATACTTCCAGGTGAAATATTTTTCATCCACCCGGTATCCGAAACACAGGTGAAATATTTCTGTAAACCGGCTAAGGTTGGTCGTTTCCACCAACCGGTTGGTCGTTTCAATATTGGCAGCGCTCATAGGTCAATCTTTTTTAACAAGGTACGATTTATATAGAAAATTAAGTCGGGTATCGTTTGGTTGGTTATGCCAATTCTTGGAAAGACAGCATCCGCAGCATCGCTGTTGAGGTCGATATAAGTAGGGTTGGTTGAATAGATATATTTATAATTGTTTTCAGATAATATGCGCAATGTCTCTTGTGAAAAATGGTGTCTCTTCCCGAAGGGAATGGCAAAGTGTTCCATGTTTATATTCAACATAGAAGAGATATACTGATGGTTGGATACAATGGTTTCCTGCTGCAGGGCTGCAGAACATTTACCCAGATTTACATGATTCGAAGTGTGGTTGCCGATGGTAATCAGTGATGTGGTCTGCAATAAGGTGCGAAGGTCTTCAATGTCTGCATATACCTTTTCTGTCGTCGTCTCGCCATCTGTCCTTAATGATTCATACTGTACGTTTTCAATGATACCCGACAGGTTGCCATTTATAAAATCGCTGCGGTCTTCTGTTGTCTTATGCATCACACAGGAATCAAAAAATCTGCCCAGGTATTCCTTATCCTGCTTGTGTAAGGTAAGATTGCTGAACCACAACTGATTCTTCTCTACCGCCGTTTTATTTACAAACATCGCATACGGTATATTCCTTTCGGATAAGAATGGATGTGCTTCGGACAAGACCGAGTTGAAGCCATCATCAAAGGTGATGATGGCATACCGTTTGTTTTTGTCCAGCAGGTGTCTTTCCTTTATCTTATCTATAGGAATGATTTCAAAATGTTTTTGAATGAAATCGATGTGTTCCCTGAAAAGAGCTTTTGGTGTGGAGTAATATTCGGAATGCTGTATGGCCTCCGAATCAGAAATATCATGGTAACAGAAGACAAATATCTTGGATTTCAGAAAAGGTCTGAGCAGAAAAAGGCTGAGAAAAAAATTAAGTATACTCTTTAATAATTTCATTCACTCAAATAGATTTTCTTTAATTCCGCATTCATTTTTTCCAGACTGAACAAGTCTTCCACGTCTTTTTTTGCGGTTGCTATAATCTTATTTTTCAATGCTTCATCAGACAAATAGGTCTTGATGGCTTTGTAGATGCCATCCGCATCCTTATAATCTACAACGAGTCCGTTTTTGCCCTGCTCTATGTATTCGGTGGCGATGCCGGAAAGCGTATACACGCCGGGAACAGATGCGGCCATGGCTTCTATGTAAATCTGACCAAAGGCCTCGCACTTCTCATCAATCGGAACGTGTACAAATACCGTCATGTTTTTATACAATGCCGGCATGTCTCTCTCGTAAACGATTTCCACCACGTTCTTTTCCGGAATCTTGTTCAGAAATGATTTTACAAAATCGGCATCCGGCCCTTTGGCATTGGCAATCACCAGCTGTGCGTCCGGAAAATCATGCAGCAATTGCTGAAAGGCCATGGCGATATATTCCACTCCTTTCCAATATACATACCTTGAAACCACACCGATGACCGGATACCCGTTAAGGTTATATTTTGCCTTCAGATCCGCCATCTGTTGTTGCGGAACCTTGTCAAATTCCGAAAGATTGAATCCATGATAAACCAAGTGTATCTTTCCCTGATGAAAACGCTCCTTGTTTTCTACAATGGCTTGCACGCTTTTGCTGATGACGATAATATCTGTAGATAAATAGTTGATAAGGTTGTCCATCAAAACACCTTTTTTAAATTTTTCGTGATGGATATTTGCATGATGACGAGTGTGAATTCTCTTTTTTAACCCGGCCAGTCTGGCTGCTATTAATCCCACCAGAGATGCATCAAAAAGATGGGTGTGCACGACATCGGTATGCTCTTTTTTGAAAATCTGTATGGTTTGTCTTACAGCAGATGGAATATCCTTCTTAGAGGAGTAGTTTATATGATAACAAGGGAAGTTGTGTTCTAGCAGATATTGCTGGATTTCAGTTGGTGTATTATTGAGTATGATAAATGAGAGGTTGAAGGTGTTCAAATCAAAGGTTTGAGAAATCCATTCAAATACAACGACCTTGCTGATGTTGCTGATAATATAGGTAAGGTTGGTTTTTTTTGCCATGTTAAAGCATTAATCCTGATATCTGTTCTTGCGGTAAAGACAGGACAAAAGACAGATGGGGTTACAATTACACGGACAAATATAGCTTATTTAATTCAGACATTATTTTGCTGAAATCAAAAATATCGGAGACATCTTTCTTCGCT
>JAXLTX010000008.1:0-62398 GCA_046329775.1 Chitinophagales bacterium | reverse complement strand
ACCTTCGGTGTTTTCATGCCCAATGTCTTCACAATATCCGACTGTACTTTAGGTGTAGCCGTTGCCGTGAGAGCCACTACGGGAATGTTGTCCTCAATCTCATTCAGCATGCCTTTGATTTTGCGATATTCCGGACGGAAATCATGTCCCCATTCTGATATGCAATGTGCTTCATCTACGGCAACGAATGAAATCTTGATGGTTTTTAAAAAATCGATGTTTTCCTGTTTCACCAGCGATTCCGGTGCAACATAGAGCAATTTGCATTTGCCGCCTGTAATGTCCTTTTTCACCTGCGTTATCTGCGCCTTGTTCATCTGCGAATTGATGAAATGCGCGATATTGTCCGTGCTGCTGTATCCCCGAATCAGGTCGACCTGATTTTTCATCAGGGCGATTAGCGGTGAAACAATGATGGCTGTTCCTTCAGAAATAATGGCCGGAAGCTGATAGCACAATGATTTGCCACCACCGGTAGGCATGATGACAAATGTATCCTGCTTGGAAAGAATGCTTTCTATGATTGCCTGCTGATTGCCTTTAAATTTTTCAAATCCGAAATATTCCTTTAACGCCTGCGAAATCGAAACTGGTTGTATGCTCATAAAAAAAGAATGGTTAGAATAAAAACGTCCTCACTAAGGGAGAACGTTTTTCACAACATTAATATACTCAAAAATACCGAAAAACCGCCACTTTTAAGTGTTAAAATTGTTTATCTAACTTTTAATTAATTGTTTGTTTTTATTGGGGTTTCGGGGTTGTTGATGTAAATCAAAACTATAACCAAAAACAAGTATTCCGCTCACTTTTTTTGACCGTCAAATTAATTATCTTTGCGGTACTTATGAATAAGAATACATATGCAGCCATTATGGCGGGCGGTATTGGAAGCCGCTTCTGGCCAGCCAGCAGAACGGCAAAATCCAAGCAGTTTTTAGATATCCTTGGAACCGGCAGAACCTTGATCCAGGCCACCTATGACCGTTTTTTGAAAATTTGCCCTAAAGAGAACATTTTCATCCTCACGCATGCTGATTATGTGGATCTGGTAAAAGAGCAATTGCCGGACATCACGGATGGTCAGATATTAACAGAACCTGCCAGAAAAAACACCGCTCCTTGTATTGCCTACAGTGCATTCAAAATCAATAAATTAAATCCAGATGCCAATATCATCGTAGCACCTTCCGACCATATCATCCTTCAGGAGGATGAATTTGTCAGGATAGCAGAACTGGCCGTTGATTTCGTCTCCAAAAACAATGCATTGTGCACATTAGGCATTAGGCCAACTCGACCTGATACAGGATACGGCTATATACAGTATTTTGAGGAAGAAATCAGTGAAGGCATTCACAAAGTGAAAACATTTACGGAAAAACCGGAGAAAGAAGTAGCCATACAGTTTATCAAAAGCGGCGATTTCTTATGGAACGGTGGAATTTTTATCTGGAATGTGAAGAGTATTCTCGGTTCGCTCGAAAAAAACCTGCAGGAAGTATATGATGCCTTCGTGGAAGCAGAACCTGAAATTTTAACCTCAAATGAAAAAGCTGCCGTGGAAAAAGCATTCATTACGTGTCCGAGTATTTCCATTGACTACGGCATTATGGAAAAAGCAAATAATGTGTACACACTGCCCTCCAGTTTTGGCTGGAGCGACCTAGGTACCTGGGCCTCTTTATATGAAGAAAAAGAAAAAGACTATTTCAACAATGCGGTAAACGGCAACAACGTGGTCGTGTATGATTCCAACAACAACATCATCAATGTTCCGGACAAGAAACTGGTGGTCATTCAGGGCCTGGAGAATTTTATCGTGGTAGATACGGATGATGTATTATTGATCTGCAGCAAGGATGAAGAGCAGCGGATTAAAGAATTCACGCACGATATTAAAATGAAAAAGGGAGACAAATATCTGTAATCCTCGCTAATAAGTAATAAGGTTTTGGTACATAAATAAGGTATTTTACATATCTTCATTTTTAATTTTCAATAATTTCTAACTTCTAAATTGAACCAATGGCAAATTTATTCGCAAGAAAACCCTTAAACCTATTAATACAAGAGGCTGATGATTCTGAAAAGGGATTGAAGAAAACTCTTACAGCACGTGGTCTGATAGCATTGGGTATCGGTGCAATTATTGGAGCCGGATTGTTTTCCATTACGGGTGGTGCTGCCGCAAATAATGCAGGACCGGCCGTAACATTGTCATTTATCATAGCGGGCATCGGTTGTGCTTTTGCAGGTTTATGTTATGCAGAATTCGCCTCCATGATTCCCATTGCCGGAAGCGCTTACACGTACTCCTATGCTACGATGGGTGAATTTATCGCCTGGATTATCGGTTGGGATCTTGTGTTGGAATATGCCGTAGGCGCCGCCACGGTTGCCATCAGCTGGAGCAGATATCTCGTTAAGTTTTTTGCAAACTTTGGAGTGACGCTGCCACCCCAACTTGTCATGTCTCCTTTTGACAGTGCCACACTTGCAGACGGATCAACAGTTTCAGGCATCATCAATCTGCCTGCCGTATTCGTGGTTATCATCGTATCTCTGATTTTAGCACGGGGAATCAAGGAATCCACCACTTTCACCACCGCCATTGTGGGGTTGAAGCTGATTGTTGTTTTTGCATTTATCATCTTGGGTTGGAAGTATATGAATCCGGCTAACCATACACCTTATATCATAGAAAATACCGGCACCTTTGGCGAATATGGCTGGAGCGGAATCGTGAGAGCCGCTGCCATCGTATTCTTTGCCTATATTGGTTTTGATGCGGTATCCACCGCAGCACAGGAAACCGTAAACCCAAAACGCAATATGCCCATCGGTATCTTAGGCTCTCTGGCCATCTGCACGGTGCTGTATATCCTGTTTGCTCATGTAATGACAGGACTGGCAAACTACACGGAATTTAAAGGCCAGGACGGTATTGCACCGGTAGCGGTGGCCATTTCACACACGCCTTTTGTCTGGTTAAAACAAGGTGTCATCATTGCCATTCTGGCCGGCTATTCGTCCGTGATACTGGTATTGTTATTAGGACAATCCAGGGTATTCTTCTCCATGAGCAGAGATGGATTGATACCAAAAGTTTTTTCAGATGTTCATCCGAAGTTTCATACACCTTTCAAATCCAATATGCTATTTGCCTTATTTGTAAGCTTATTTGCTGCCTTTGTACCCGGAAGGGTGGTGGGCGAAATGACCAGTATCGGAACACTATTCGCCTTTATCCTTGTTTGTACCGGTGTGATGGTGATGCGGGTAAAAATGCCCAATGCACCACGTGCTTTCAGAACTCCGCTGGTACCCTTGATTCCTATCTTGGGTATTGCCACCTGTTTGTTCATGATGGTCTTTTTGCCTTTAGATACCTGGATCCGTCTGTTTGTCTGGTTGGCTATCGGAATGGTTATTTATTTCGGTTACAGCAAAAACAGAAGCCACATCACAGGCGCAGCTCCGGATACTTCGTTTGAAGAATACGGTAAAAAGAAATAAACGATTTTACTAAAGAGGATGGGCCTGACAATGTCAGGCCCATCCTCTTTTATATGATGTAAATTACTCCTCACTAAAAGGCAAGGCTGCCTTCAATTTTGAATGCAATTTCTCATTATAGTTTTCCAGCAAATAATTGAAGTAGTTTTTGGTGGCCTTGCTCAGGCAGGAAATGTACACATTTAAGCGATACTGAATTTCATCCTGCAACACATTGATCAGAGGCAGGGCATCCAGATAGTTGGTGGTGTTCTCCTTAATGCGTTCAAAATGATTTTCTATGGAAATATCTATGGACTCCAGTGTCTTCTTACCTTTATTATACAAAGAATAATAGACCTTCTCCATATCAAAATCAAAATTGGTGGTATTTGGAAACAACTCTTTCACCGTATCCGGCAAATCATAAATCAGCCCTTTTTCCATCTGCACCTCACGCTCATACAAATGTTCGAGGAATTTCTCCGGATTGATGAACACATCGCGCCAATCGATATAATCCTGCCAAAGGCCCAAACGACGGGCATTATTACCCAAATCTATTACGGTAAAATGATTTTTGGTGGGCAAACGCCTGCTTCCACGGCCAATCATCTGATGATATAATGTCAACGAACGTGTAGCACGGTTCAAGATGATACACTCCACTGTCGGTTCATCAAAACCGGTTGTCAGAATTCCAACAGAGGTCACGATGGCATCCGGCGTTTCTTTGAGCCATTGCAATACATCTTTACGGTCCTGCTTATTGCTGGTGCTGTCTAAATGTTTAATTGGAATACCCTGATCTGCAAAAAACTTTTCTACTGATTTGGAAGTCGCCACCGATGAATTGAAAATCAGGGTCTTTTTGCCCTGTGCTTTCTCCTTATAGGCACGCAACAGTTTTTCATGCATATCAAAATGCATATAAATTCTGTCTAGCGAACTCACGGTATAATCCCCGTCAATACCCACTTTCAGTCCGCCGAGATGCACATCATAGGTGTAGGTGGTGGCATCGCTCAGATATCCTTTGGTGACGAGTTCTTTGATGGAATCACCGATGATCAGTTTTTTATAATTCTGACGCAGCGGCAGGTTCTGGTTGGAACTCAACGGCGTGGCCGTCACTCCAAGGATAATAGCATTTCTGAAGTAATGGAAGATCTTTCTGAAGGAGTTGTAATGCGCCTCATCCACAATCACCAGATCTATATCCTGCAGATATTCCTCGTCGTCTTTCAGTCGGTTGTTCAGCGTTTCCACCATCGCCAGAAAACAGAGATACTCTTCCTGGTCCGGAATGTCTTCCACTTCACTGGTAATCAGTTTGCAATGGATACCAGCCTCTTCCAACGCATTGGCGGTTTGTTTCAACAACTCAATGCGGTGCGTCAGAATCAGGATTTTCTTCTGGTGCTCTTCGATGTATTTTCTGGAAATCTCAGAAAAGATAACTGTTTTTCCTCCACCCGTCGGCAACTGGAAAACGACATTTTCCCGTCTTTCATTTTCGTGCAGATGCTCAAAAATACGTTTGATGTATTCTTCCTGATACGGATATAACTGTTTGGCCGTTTCGGATCTTTGTTTTATGCCTGTTATCTTCATGTAAGTAGTAGTTCCGGTGCAAAATATGTACCAATTGCGTTACTTTTTTGCAACTGCGCAATATACAAATTTTAATGCACGTAAAAAAGAAGAAGTGTTATAAAATCATGTCCCTATAGGAAAGAATAACAGGAAATCCCTTTTGCTGAAAATAAGCGCTAATCATTTCCGGTGATTCATCGCTGGCCACCAGCACAAAATCGCCGCCCCAGGCACCGAGCGACTTAATCGTTCCCGGAAAATCAGGAAAATACAAGTCTTTCACTTTTCTCAAATTCAACACATTTGCTACAATATTCTCATGTACTTCCATATAATAACAAAACTCATCCAACTCATTTGCGTGAATGATTTTTTGCGTGAGTTCAGAAATCTGTTCTATATACTCCGATTTATCTATGCTGAGATTCCTGTAATGCTGAATGCCTTCCCGTGAGTTTTGCTTTTTACCGAGATGAACGAAGTAAAGATGCTCTTTGAAAGTTGGATTGAAATCTATTGCATTCGTGAGTCGTGAGCCGTGAGTCGTGAGTTGGTAGGTGATTGCACTCTTTGCGGTGGCGCAGGCAATATCATATCCGCTGCCGCCAAATGTTTTGGCTAACAATTCGTACGGGTCAACGTTTGCATATTGTGCCAGTAAACTTATTAAAGTGGAAGAAGAACCGAGACCCCAGTTTTGAGGAAAATCAAGTTTAGTCGTGAATTGGGATTTGAGATTTGAGATTTGAGATTTGAGCAGAATATTCTGAAGTGTTGCTGCTATTTCATTATTGCTTGCAGAAATAATATCTAATGATGCTGAAAATTTTGCTTCGAACCAAACCTTGTTTTCATGGTCAACACTTTTCCAGAAGATTCCTTTTTCTGCTGAGGATTCAACGCTGATTGTTTGTCCAAATTTTGTCGGCAATGCCAAGCCTACAGCACCATCTAAGATGAAGTATTCACCGGTGAGTAAGAGTTTGCCGTTGGCGTGAAATGTAGTCATCCGTATTATTATTTCACTCCGTCCTTAGCTCCTCTCAATTGCTCCAGCATCACACGGGTTGTGGTGAAAGAAACAATTTTATCTTTGAAATAGACCAGCGCATATTCCTTTTCTTCTTCTGTCGCGTTGTAATGATTTAAAATATTCAACAAATGCATTTTCATGTGACCTTGTTGTATACCCACTGTTGTCATCGCTTTTAGTGCTGCGAAGTTTTGTGCCAATCCGGCCACCGCACAGAACATCATCAGTTGCTCTGCATTCGGATCGCCTAATATCTGCAAACTGCGTTTTACCAATGGATGCAATTGCGTCAATCCACCCACCGTTCCTACCGCCAGCGGTAAATCTATCCAGAATTTGAAAATGCCGTTTTCCACCGTACAATGCGTCAATGAGCCGTACCTTCCATTGCGTGCAGCATACGTATGTCCGCAGGCCTCCACCGCACGGAAATCGTTTCCGGTGGCAATAATCAGGGCATCCACACCGTTGTAAATTCCTTTGTTGTGTGTAGTGGCACGGTGCGGATCCACTTCCGCTATCTTTACGGCAATACGTACTTTTTCTGCAAATTCTTCCGCAGAGATATCACCAAAACTTCCGAGTTCTTCCACTTTGCATTCCACCGTGGCGCGCGCCACACAATCCGGTGTGTAATTGGAAACGATGGCCAGAATCACTTTTACCGTGCCGTATTTCGGATTTTTTCCAACGATTTCTTTTAGCGTGGAAGCATATTCTTCCAGACAGGTATTGATGAAATTGGCGCCCATGGAATCACAGGTTTCAAAGGATGCTTTCAGCTGAAAGTAACCATCTTCATACTGCGTCATGTCTATCAGCTCAATGTCTTTCACCCCGCCGCCACGTTGTTCCATATTGAAAGAGATATACTTGCTGCCTTCCAGCAACTGCGCCTTGATACTTTGAAAATCCGCTTTTAATTGTGCTTCATCTCCTTTATAAATAAAATGCACTTGTCCGATTTTCGTCGTCCCTAAAATTTCTGTTTTGAAACCACCGCGGGTGCTCCAGAATTTTGCCGCGTTCGACATGGCGGCCACCACAGAGCTTTCCTCAATCGCCATCGGCAAACAATAATAGTCACCGTTGATTAAAAAGTTAGGTGCAATGGAATACGGAAAGAAATAATTGGTGATGGTGTTTTCAGAAAATTCATCCAACACTTTTTGTGTGTTCAAATCGCGGTGCCAGTAGGAAATCAATTCCGCTTTTGCTTCCTGATCATTGTTCAGATAGTTGGCAACCAGCCATTCTATTTTTTTTTCTTTACTGAGTTTGGAATATCCTGCTATATTTTTCATCTGTTTATTTTAATTGTTTCCCAATTTGAAACGTCTTATCTAAATGTTTTTTTATCTTGTCTTCTGCTACATTTTTTATGGGAGAAAACACCGTAACTTTTACAGGATTTATTCCCGAAAACTGCAAAATAGTTCTTTTGAATTGTTGTATTCCGGGATTACCGTACACCAATCTGAAATACCAGTAAGGCGTATCCATGGTGGCAATGATGTGTGCAGATTTTCCCGTCAGCAACTTATCCCACCACACGGAATTTTCGCGATATTGAAATGCAAAGCCCGGTAAAAAAAGCCGATCGAAAAATCCTTTTAACATTGCCGGCATACCGCCCCACCAAATCGGAAAAACAAAAACCAAATGTTCCGCCCATTTTATTTTGTCCCAGGACTCTAACAAATCCGGTTCCAGTTCCGTGCGTTTCTTGTATCCATACTGCAGATTCGGATTGAACTGTAAATCTGCGATATTAATCTCTTTAATCTCCGCTCCGGATTCAGCAGCTCCCTTTTTATAGGCTTCCGCTAAGGCAAAATTTAAACTCTCCTTGTTGGGATGTCCGTTAACGATGAGTATTTTTTTGCCCATATAAGAATCGGTTTATCTCACTTTAAAGAACGCCTTCGCCAGTTTCAACCCTTCTATCTGAAAGTGTAAAAACTGCTCTAACGCTTCGTATGATTTCTCTGCATATTGCAATAAGGCGGATGCTTGTCCGTACACGGATGCTGCGTCCAGTTTCTCCGTCAGATAATATCCGTCTAAGAAATTCTTGATTCCACCTGAGATGATAAATTGCTTGCACAAGAACCGATTGCCTAATTCCTGTTTCAGTTCATTGACAAAAAATACCATTTCTTCCGCACTGTGCCCTATTTGTGCAATGGATTTATAGATCTCCAGTTTTTCCTTATCGCCTCGCAGCAATTCCAGTTTGGAGAAGTTGGTGCCGCCGTGTGCCGCAAATTCTATTGCTTCAATGGGTAATTGTACCAATGCCCGCAAACTTTCTTTTCCGAAACCTTGTCCAACCTCTTTTACAATCACCTTCTGTTTGGTTTTATCTAAAAACTGCTGAATCGTTTTTATTGGCGCTTCGGTTATTTTATCACCCTCAGGCTGCAGCCATTCCTGCAATGGATTTACGTGAATGATGATGCCATCTGCCTGCAATTTGTCTACGAGCTGGTCTATTTTATAGGCCTCATTATCTTTCAGCAGCGTTTCTAATTGCGCTATGCCGATGTTGGCATAAAACGGCAAATCGCTTCCGATGATTTTTCTGAAATCAAAATCTTTGAGGCGCTCGTCGCTTTCCAACAGGGCGCGGCAGGAACCCAATCCCATACCCATGCCGAATGTTTTGCAGGCACGTGCCAGATTCGCATTTATCTGATATGCTTTTTCCGTGCCGCCGGTCATGCTGGACACCCAGATGGGTGTTTGTACTTGTTTCCCTAAAAAGGTAAAAGCAGACAAAGCTTCCGCAGGGTGGGCGGATAAAATCGGTTCATAGGAAAACCGTTTATCCAGAAAAGCAGTTTCTACCTGCGATTGAAAAGCAAGTTGAATATGATCCTGTTTGCGTTCTGCCGCCGTCGGATCGGTGGCTGGTATTTTTTCGAGATGGTCCAAAATGTGTATGTAAAGTTACGGATATTAACGTTTAGAAACGTTAATAGTTCAGGTATTTATGGTTATAAAATCTGAAAATATCCTTATTTCACCTTCAGCGAGTAGGCTGATTTTTGCAAATCTTTAAGCCAAAGGTCGCGTTTGTGTCGCAGCAGCCAACCCGCCGTCTGGTAAATATGTCCGTTTGGTGCTTCAAACACATCCACCACAAACTGAAAACGATGGTCTTGTTTTTCTGAAGACAGAATGCCGGAAATCTGAAATTCTTTCACTTTCAGCTGATTTGCCGTATTGAACACGGTATCCTTTGCTTCCACGTTAGGTTCTTTCATATTTCTTTTTAACTGGCCAATAATGGAATCGCACATCAGCTCAAAACCCTGTTCGCCAGGTTTCATCCCGTGGTCTACGAGGATGAAATACACATCGCGGTAGTCATTTTTAAGTTGCAGTAAGGTATTTTTTTCCGGATAGACATCATCGGTCTTAAACAGATAGGAAGGGTATTCTATTGTGACATTTTTATCGGAAAATACTTCCGGTGTTTTGCTATAACGGCAAGCTGAAAAGGAAAGGATTATAAAAAAATACAGGATTTGCTTTTTCATGGGGTAAAGATAATTGTTTAGAAATAATATCACTTTCTAAAAATGGATTTTGCTGCCGTTTTGTTGCAGCCATTTACGATGCGTTTTGTAATCCGGCATCACATTTTCCACGTGTTTCCAGAATTTTGGCGAATGGTTCATCTCCTTCAGGTGTGCCAATTCGTGAATAATGACATAATCTATAATGATTTGCGGCAACAGCAGCAGTTTGGTAGCAAAGGATATTTTACGGCTCGAAGAGCAGCTGCCCCAGCGGGAAATGGTATGTTTGACATCCACTTTTTCGATTCTTTCCTTAAAATACATATCATTCCAGTATAACGTTCGTTTCTGCAACTCCGGCAAGAAATATTTTTCTGTAAAGCGCAATAGAAAGCGTTGTATTTCCTGCATTTGCTTTTTGTGCGGCTGGTTTTCCAGTAAATATATTTTCAGGGTAGCATCTCCGCGATAGCTTAGTTTGTTTTTTCCTGTTGCAATAAATTCTATTTCTGTCTTGAACTCTTTCCCGTAAATTTTCAATATGCGTCCCTGATAATACTCCACGGTATGCTGATGTTCGTGGTAATATTTTTTTTCTTCAATCTGTTGTCTTGCCCATACCAGAAACTGCTTCAGCGTTTTTTCTTTATCTGCCACAGAAATATGTTTGGGTAAACGAACAATAATTTCATTTTTGCCCAATGCCACCCGGGAGGAATTTCTGGCCTCCACAATAATCTTCACCGGTACCGGTAAATTATCTGTATTGTAAATATTTACACTCATTTTTTAGATATGAGATATGAGACTGTGAGCGATGAGAAAATTATAAATCATTCACAAATCTCATCTCTCAAATCTACTATTCTATATTCCTTTCACAAACATATTCTGCGCCGCATCTTTACTGATGGTCAATTGTCGTTTATCGTTAATAATAAGCTGAATGGTTTCATCAAATTCTTCCTTATCCGTGATCTTTATCTTGTCGTTCAGCTGTAATTGTATCTTATTCAGGTATTTTAAAAATGCAGCTGATGCATCATTGACATTTGCCAGCAAATATTGTTTTTTCAGCTTGGCATCTGCGAGACAAATGACATTCGCAGAAGAAAAAACACCCTGCTTATCCGGAATCGGATCACCGTGGGGATCAAATTTAGGATGTCCCAGGTATGCGTCCATTCTGTCTACGAGCTCATCCGACTGTATGTGTTCCAGTTGTTCCGCAATGGCATGCACCTTGTCCCAGGTAAATTTGAGATTTTTTACAAGAAAGGTTTCCCAGAGACGGTGTTTTCTCAATACCTGCACGGCAATCTGCAATCCGGACTTCGTTAATGAAACACCGTAATACTTTTTATAGGCTACCAGTTTCTTATCCGACAACTTCTTCAGCATATCGGTAACGGATGCTGCAGAATGTTCCAGTTTATAAGCCAGATCGTTGGTCTTTACGATTCCTTTTTCGCTGATTTCACTCAGTTGAAAAATATATTTCAGGTAATTTTCTTCTACCGCACTAAGTGGTATCATGTTTAAAATTTAGACTAATCTAAAAATAATATTTCTGAAAAGGAAAATTTATTTTTAACATTGCATGCAAATATGTTTGAAAACGATAAAGATTGGCTGTTAAAACGCAGTGCCGATTCACTTCCGGAATCGTTTTCCAGTATAACGGTGCCTAAAACAAAAAACGGATGGAAAAAGCTGTTCGCATTCGCTGGGCCTGGGCTGATGGTAGCGGTGGGCTATATGGATCCGGGTAACTGGGCGACAGATATTGCCGGCGGCTCCAGTTTCGGATACACGCTTTTATCTGTCATCCTGATTTCCAATTTGTTTGCCATCTTATTACAGCATCTCGCTTTAAAATTAGGTATTGTTACCGGCAGAGATCTGGCACAGGCCTGTAAGGATTCTTACTCCAAACCGGTAAGCATTGCCCTGTGGATTTTATGTGAGATTGCGATTGCCGCCTGTGACTTAGCCGAAGTAATCGGTTCTGCCATTGCTATCAATTTATTGTTTGGTATTCCGTTAACGGTGGGTATCATCATTACCATTTTAGATGTACTGGTGTTATTATTGCTGCAAAACAAAGGCTTCCGTTATCTGGAAGCATTTGTAGGAGGATTAATCTTTATCATTTTTTGCTGCTTTGCATACGAGCTGGCAGTTTCAAAACCGGCATTTGCCGCGGTGATGGGCGGTCTGTTACCGACTACCGAAATCATTACGAATGGAGATATGTTGTATATCGCTATTGGCATTTTAGGAGCCACCGTGATGCCGCATAATCTGTACCTGCATTCCAGCATCGTGCAGACCAGGAATTTTGAACGCAACGATGAAGGCAAGAAACAGGCAATAAAATATGCCACCATAGACTCCACGGTTTCTTTATTACTGGCGTTTTTTATTAATGCGGCGATTTTGATTTTAGCGGCTTCTGCATTCCATTCCAACGGGCTTAAAGAAGTGGCGGACATCAACGATGCGTATAAATTACTCGAACCGGTACTCGGAGTGAAACTGGCTTCTACCTTTTTTGCCATTGCTCTTTTAGCCAGCGGACAAAACTCTACGCTGACGGGTACTTTAGCAGGACAGATTGTGATGGAAGGATTCCTGAACATCCGCTTAAAACCCTGGCTGCGACGACTGATTACAAGGCTAATCGCTGTGGTGCCTGCGTTGATTGTCGCTTTTTTATACGGCGAAAAAGGAACCGGCACCTTGCTGATTTTAAGTCAGGTGATTTTATCCGTGCAGCTGAGTTTTGCGGTGGTTCCGTTATTGCAGTTTACCGGCAATAAAACCAAAATGGCGCAGTTTGTAAACAGCAGCTGGCTAAACATTACTGCATGGATTATTGCCATTATTATTATTGTGTTGAATGGCGTGATGTTGTGGAATACGTTTGTAGAATAACTATAATATTTTAGATCTATTTCACTTCATAATCTTCTACGACATAGGTTCCTAAAATACTTTTACGAACTTGCAGTTGTATAAACTTTTGAGGGGCTTGCAGTATTTTAATTTTTGCCATCACCGTTGGTTTTACTTTCATTCGGATCGATTTATGCTGAAAAGTAAAGGTGATGTGTTTCTGCCGCCGGTTTTTAAAACCTAAAGAATAAAAAGTAATCGGGCAGGTTTGTGTGATTCGTTCGTTTTTCGCGGATTGTTGTTTAATAAAAATATTTATAGGCAAACGAAACGCACAAAGCAACACGAAAGCAAGCAAAACAGCCAATATGCCATTAAAGAAAGTGACTGATTTTTTATTTTCTTCCGTATTGTTCGTGAAAATATTCCATCTTTTAGTGTAATAAAACGCAATAACTAATGAGAAAAAATAGAGCAGTGCGTTTAACCAAAACGGAAACAACAATATATGGTTGCTCATATTGTGAGATACAAAAATGAGTATCAGCGATAGAATGATAAAAAATGGTATATATTTGAGTTTTTTGTCACTCATTCTTTTCTCAATAATTTATAGAGTTTTATTCCGAGCATCAGTAATACAATTAAAACGGCCAGCCCTATTAACCCGCTTAAAAAACTCAAACTGGTTTTTATCACTACTAAAAAGACAATGGCAAACAACAAGATGGTCGCCACTTCATTCCAGATGCGCAGTTGTGTGGAAGAAAACATAAAGATGCCCTGTTGTTGCAATTTATAAATGTAATGCAGCGAAAAATGATAGCTGACCAGCAAAAATACAAACCCCAGTTTTACATGCATCCAGGGTTGTGATAAGAAACCAGATTTAATCAATAAAGTTATACCCACTATCATCGTGATGACAGCGGATGGCCAGGTAATGATATACCACAAACGCTGCTGCATGATTTTAAACTGATTGATTAAAATGGATTTCTCCGGTTCAGGCTTTTCGTTGGCTTCCGTGGCATAAATGAACAGGCGAGGCATATAGAACAAACCGGCAAACCAGTTCACCACAAAAATGATGTGCAGCGCTTTCAGGTAATTGTAATCAAACATACCGTGAATTTACGATTTACGATTTACGATTTACGATTTTTGTATAATAAAAAATCCGTCGGGAATTCTTCCCGACGGATTTAAATATCTTGATGACTGTTATCGTTTTATTTTACTTTTACGGTGGTTTCTTCATTGATCCAGCATTTAACGGTGTATGCTCCGCCCACACTCAGTTTTTTTGCGGTCACTTCTGCTTTGGTTGGAAGATATTGCGTGTAACTGGAAATCATTTTCTGCGCCTCCGCTTTCACTTCATCATCACCGAGTTCAATGGCTTTTCTAAGGTAATCGAAAGCCGGCCACAACACGATCTGAGACTGGAATCCTATGCCGGGACCGCATAATTTTCCGCTGCCTAAATACAGGTTACCAATCAGCATGTATGCTTTTGCCATATCCGCCTTGAAGGCAATCGCCTGTTTGGCAAAGTCACGGGAAGCCGGATAATCATCGTTGTGCGCCTTGATGGAAGCTAAAATATAATACATGTCCGCTTTTTTGGAAGAATCTGTTTCTACCGCTATCGCTTTTTCATATAATACATATGCAGAATCAAACATGTCCGCTTTCATATAGATGCTGCCCAAACGGTTGGCATAGCTGTATGACGGTGCCATAACATTCAGCTTTTTCAGCAACTCCACATTCAGGGAACTGTCTGCACAACCTTTGGTTTTGGTGTACACCAGTTTTACCGTTTCCAGATCATTTGGATTCTCTTTGTATTTTTTCAGATAGATTTCCAACAATTTGGCACAATCGGCAGGATTGCTCTTATCGGCGAAGTTTTGGGTGTACAAATCATCCAGCACCACTTTCACATCTTTGTATGCCTGTAATTGCTTGTTGGCCGGATTGGAGATGTTTTTATCCACGATAGCCGTTAGCTCATCGTATTTGGTTTTTGCCAAATCTTCCGTGATGCCATCTTTTCCCAACTGATTTATCAGCAGTTTGTAATACGTCTGAATATAGTAGGGGAAAGCGTTGTTTCCGCTGAGCTCCAGTGTCTTTTCAAGGCACTTGCGTGCTTCCGGAATGTCTGAATTTTTGCCGTATTTCAGCAAATCGATGGCTTTCTTACCCATCACATATTCATCAGCGCCATGGCACTGAATCTGTTTGTTGTATATCTGGAATAAAGTATCGATATATTTCTGACGCAGGTCGTTATCCGTTGTCTTCTGTATCAGGGCCGTGTACATGACCGCACCATCTGTAAAGGTTTGCTTACGGAAAGCGGGTGCGTTGTTATACATGTTTCTCCATTGAGGAAAAGCGTCGTCATACAATCCTTTTTTAAAGAATTCACGGTAAATGGAATAGGCGGGAGTGGTTTTCGTGCTGTCACCGTCTATATAGCGTGGACAATTTTGCGCCTGCAATGTTCCGAAAACCAAAACCATGGAGCCAAGTACTAAAAAAATCTTCTTCATCTTTTTCTTTCAGTTAATATCAATAATATTTTCTTCTGACAAACCATCTGTCGTTTAATGAAATGCCGAATTTAAGACGATAAAAGTTTTCACGAACGAGGTTATTCTGTGTTGTTCCTCTGCTTCCTGCCTCGAACCCGATATTGAAAGCGTACGTGTAAGCTTTTTGTAATAATCCTTCATCATTTGCCGTTGTGATGATTATAGGAATACCTATTCCAAAGTTTATGCCAAACTCGTTTATCGCCTGATTATTGATTTTGATATTCGTCTGTGTGTAGTTAAATCCTGCCCTGTATTTGATACGGGTAAAGAATTTGGAGAAGTTCTTATCGTTTGGTAAAAACTCACCTCCAACCGCAATTCTCCAGCTGTTGTTCAGTTTAGAAGCGGCATTGTCTTCATAACCTCTGTATTTGCTCCAGGGTTGAAACTTAAAATCCACCCCTGCTCTCCATTTGATGCCACGAGAGGCAATGATGCCCACATTCAGCGTTGCCGGAATGCGTATGTCTGTTCTCTGGCCGAATTTCTCCGATAAGGTATCCAGAATATCTGCGGATGAAACACGCGGTACTATGTAATCCGTAATGAAGTCGTTGATACCCGCATCCTGATTTCTGTAGCCAAGATATCCGGACTGGAACGTGTACAAAGCTTCATCATTATAGGTCTTTTTGCTGAATTTGATGGGCGCAGAACCGGATAGACCGAAAGTCAGATTATACACCTTATTGCTGTCTTTCTTGCTTTTAATCGGCAGGTTGTATTGCGCGCCTGCATTCCAGATGAAGCTGCTCACTTTGGTATTGGTAAACGACCAGGTCGTGTAGGCATCCGCATCATAGGTGCCGTATTGGTTCAGCTGATAAGCCAGCGTGTTGTTGTTTAGTTTTCCAAACAGATAGCCAACATTAAAGCCTACGTGAAATCCCTTGTATTTAAATCCGTTTCCCCAAGAGAGGTTGTACAGCGTTCCGGAACCTTCATATTCAAATTTAACGGAAGTGGCGGTATCAAATGAGGTGGTTTGTGATATCAGGTAATCTTTTGCCGAAAAAGGCAGTAGAGACACCCCGGTTGTCCAGTATTTATTTACCGGAAAAAAAAGTGATAAGTAATTTAAACTGAAACTGTTTTGCTTGGCCTTTAAGGCTTTTGTCTTGATTTGGCCAAAATTCCCTGAAAAACCTCCGTCAAAAGTGGTCAGCTGCAATGCCGCATAGGCCGCAGGATTGAGATAGTTGACCGTTTCGCCGGATTGGAACGCAGCTCCCAAACCGCCCATCTGTGCCGATTGTGCATTGTTATTATCGAATGCAAATCCTAATCCATAGCGGGAATAAGGTGTATGTTCCTGAGCATTAGCCTGTTGTATAAAAACCGTTAAGGTTAAAAGTAGAAAGAGATTACGCATTATATTCCAGTATATGATTGAGCCCAATCAAAGTAAAATTGGGAATTGCAAATATCTCATTTTTAAGCCTATAAACCAACAAATCGGCATCTCCTCCGGTAATTATTATATTCATTTCAGGAAATTTAACTAAATATTCATCTATTATTCCATCTATTTCTTTGCCTGCTGCATACAAAACACCGGTCAACATATTGGATTTTGTATCGTTTCCGATTAAATCTGCCTTGTTTTCCAAGGGAATTAAGGGTAATTTGCCGGTAAAAGTGTGCATCGCCTGCAGACGCATTTTCAGCCCAGGATGAATACTGCCGCCTAAAAATTCATTTTTTGCATTGATGAAATTGAACGTGATGCAAGTGCCACAGCCAATCACCAAATTATTTTGGTTGGGATATTTTGCCTGAGCGGCGGCAACCAACGCAATCCTGTCTCTGCCCAATGTCTCCTTGCTGCTATATAAATTGGCAAAAGGCAGCCGGACCTGATGGTCCAGAATCATATGCCGTGGCAATTCCTCCAGGACCTCCGTCATATATACGGGTATTTCTATCGTACTGGAAATGATGGATTTGTGAATATCAAAATTAGAGACAATCTCCCTAAGATTGATTTCTTCGGAATTTTCAAATGTCATTACGGTCGACATGTTCTGCTGATAGAAGATACCGATTTTGGTGCGTGTGTTTCCGATGTCGATGGCGAGGTTCATATAATCTTTCTACTCTTCGATTGTGGCGTTAATTTTCCGTTCTCCATATTTTCTATCAGTACCAATCCAGGTGTTTTACCCGTTTCAATGGAACCTAATACATTCGCAAACCCTAAGGCTCTGGCACCGTTGAGGGTAGCCCATTGCAGCACCGTTTCTAAATCAAGGTACGACTGATATTTCAGAATCGTTTTCATTTCTTCCAGAATGCTTAATTGCCAGTTAGAAGTCAGGCTATCCGTACCGATGCATACCTGTGCATTCGTTTCTAAAAAATCCCTGTAATTCGGCAAATTATTTTCGATATACAGATTTGCATTCGGACAAGTGGCCCAAAATACCTTTTCCCTGTCTAGTTTTTGGTGCGCACTTTCAATATCTTCTTTTGAAGAAAGCGTATTGTGTACAAACAGATTTCTGTTTTCTTTCTGCAGATATTCCAAAGCATAATAAATGGAAGGCTTTTCCAGTTTAGGGATATCTTTTATGTCAAACCCAATGCGCTCGTAAAACGAGATAAAATCTCCCGTTTTGCTCAGGAAGAGCTCGTTTTCCGGCGGTGTTTCCTGATTGTGGATGGAGATGGTTTGTGCTTCGACAGACTCAGCACGACAAAGTTGGGCAAACAGCTTTCTGGATACCGAATACGGCGCATGCGGCACTTTTGATTTCTTGTTTTTTGAAGTTTCTGTCAATGCATTAAATACAGCATCATATTGAAGAAGAATGTTGCCTGTATTGCTTTCCTGAAATAAATCAAAGTATTCTACAAACGTATAATAATGCAGATTTCCTTGCTGTTTTTGTGCAAAGGTATCGGTCGTATTGGAAATGTCGCCGACCGCCACAATACCGCTGTCAATCATGTTTTTTTCTTCGCGAGCAATGGCTTCCTGAATGATTTCTTGAGAGTGGTTTCTGTTTTTGATGACCTGCGAAATGAAATCAATCAGGCCGGTACCGGTTTGCGCCACGCCATTTAAATGCGATAACTCCAAGTGACAATGGGTGTTGATAAAACCGGGAACAATAACGCCGTCAAAAAATTCAATTTCCGTTTTATCGTGATTTTCCAAGACATCAACAGCAACTATTTTACCTTTTTCATCTACAATAACGACACCATTTTCTATTGGTGAAGAGGAAACAGGATATATTTTCTGGGCTGAGATTTTACGAACCATTTATCAAAGATATAAAAGTCATTACGCATTCAGAAAATTAGTTTATTTTTATGCAAAATATATAGTATGAAAAAGTATGTTATTGCTGTGATTATATTGGGTTTGTTTTTTAATGCCTGTAAAGAAGCGCCCAAATGCTGTTGTACTAACATTAGCATTATGATCCCAATAGCCATTAAGGATACATCCATTCCAAAAAGAATAGATACAAACTTTATTAAATTACATAATGAGTTGGCTGGTTTTGTTTACTCAGATAGCCTAATAATGTTACAAATCCAAGCAAATATCGACTCTACAGAAGACGATAAAATAATTAATACCACCAAATATTTTAATATTTCACCAACAGATACGGATACTATTGTGACGGCTATTTCCGGAAATTGTGGAAGGCAAATATCAAAAGTTTGGTATAATGGAGAATTGAAATACTCAGGATCTTTTTCTACCACCGGTTTATCAATATTTATAATAAAATAGTGATATTGTATATCTTTAGGGCATCTTGCCAACAAAAACCGACATACGAACACTCTCGAAAGAACAACTGATTGCACAATTGGAGCAATTGGGCGAAAAACCATTCCGTGCCAAACAGATTTACGAATGGCTCTGGAAGAAGTCGGCTGTGGATTTTGAGGAAATGACCAATCTCTCCAAAGAATTGCGCGAAAAATTAAGAGCACATTTTGTCATTCATACCATTGCTGCCTACAAAGTCCAGAAATCCAACGACGGCACCATAAAATCCGCCTTTCAGCTACACGATAAGCATTTGATTGAAGGAGTATTGATTCCAACGGAAGACCGCGCTACGGCTTGTGTGTCCTCGCAGGTAGGTTGTAGTTTAACATGCTCCTTTTGTGCCACGGGTTTTTTAAAAAGAGAACGCAATCTAACAGCCGCAGAAATCTATGATCAGGTGGTGTTAATCAATAAACAATCCAATGAAAGTGTTGGCAGAAATTTATCCAACATCGTTTTTATGGGTATGGGTGAGCCTTTGCTGAACTATAGCAATGTTATAATGGCCATCGACAAAATCACCTCCGAAGAAGGATTGCACCTGTCGGCAAAGCGCATTACGGTGTCTACCGCTGGCATTGCCAAGATGATAAAGAAACTGGCCGACGACGGTGTAAAATTCAACCTAGCTTTGTCGCTGCACGCCGCCGATGATGAGAAACGCAATACCATCATGCCGATCAACGAGCAAAACAACATTGAAGCATTGCTGGAGGCGCTGAAATATTTTCAATCGAAATGCAAGGGCGAAGTAACGTTCGAATACATCTTGCTGGATGGTATAAATGACACCATCGAGGATGCCCAAAAACTCGTGGCCATCTGCAAACAGTTACAGGATGTAAAAATCAACGTGATTGAATACAACAAAATCGACCAAGCGGATTTCCATAAATCTACCGTGGAAATTCGCGAGAAATTCATCGACTATCTTTCCAAACACAAAGTGATTGCGAATGTGCGCAAAAGCCGCGGCAAAGATATCGACGCTGCCTGCGGTCAGCTGGCTAATAAGCATTAAACGCTCACTTCGTTAAGCAAGGTTAAGGAAATACGCTCCTTAACCAAAAATTTTGTTAATCAGACTTATATTGTACAACATGGCATCCTGCTTGTAACAGTATTATCATCATTAACAATCTAAAAAGAATAAACATGAAGAATTTAATTTTAGGAACCGCATTACTCATGATAATGGCTGTTTCAACAAACACCTTTGCCGCTCCGAAATCCAATAAGGGCGAAAAGGAAAAAACGGAAAAAAGAGCTGACTGGGGGAAAAACGATGCTATGAAGAAAGACCAGGAGAAATCCGCTTCCTGTCATCATCATCACAAAAAAGGTTGTCATAAAAAATAAACGCAGCCCCCAAAAAACAGAAAGCCACTTGTACGTCAGGTGGCTTTTTGTTTTGGTGGTTTTCTGTCTGTTTTACTTTTGGTGGTTTTCCCTTATCTTTAGTTGAATAAAAAACCGGAATTTTATACCATTAAAACAAGCACTATGAAAACGAAGATGCATCAACTCCAAAGTTCCAATAGATTGGAAATGAGTAAAACATGCTTAATTGTCATACTCGGTATATTTGTTGCATTTGCCTGTAAGAAAGAAGACCAGCCAACACTTACAGAAAATTTATCCAAAAGCAGCTGGCGTAAAACGCAGATCCTGATTTCTGCAGATTCTGTGGCTCCGGACACCATTCCAAACATTGAAGTACTTTCCGGTGCCTGTAAAGCAGACAATATCTGGAGTTTTGATGCGAGCAACAACACGTTTACGCTGGATGAAGGGGCTACAAAATGTAATCCTTCTGATGCACAAACCAAAGACCACGGCATTATTCAGGAACAGGAGAATGGCAAAAAATTACTGGTGGATGGTGATGGCACCAATGAAATATGGGAAATTGAATCGTTTTCTGCCGCTGCTTTCCGGGTGAGTTATTTTGGTAGAAATTCCAGCAATCAACTGGTAAAGTTCAGGGTGACGTTCAGCAAGATATGATCACTCTTTCAGCAAGCCCCTTTCCAGTGTCAGTTTTACCAAACCGGCCACATTCTTTACACCCAGCTTGCTGATCAGATTCATGCGGTGCGTTTCCACCGTACTTACGCTCAAGAACAACGTATCAGCTATTTCCTGTGTGGTTTTTTCATCCACAATCAATTGCAGGATTTCTTTCTCGCGGCGTGTAAGTTTGGGAATGTAGGAAGTATCTTTTTTCTGACCCATGGCTTCTTTGAGCATCAGGTCCTGCACACTTTTCTGAATGTATTGTTCGCCTTTCAGCACACTTTCCACCGCCGATAAAAAATCCTGTTCAGAGGCATCTTTCAGCAGATATCCATCAGCACCATTTCTCAGTGCGGTTTTTACGAGTGCAGTTTCTTCAAAAGAAGTGAGCATCACCACTTTCATCCCCGGGTATTTCTTTTTAAAGGCTTTCAGAGCTTCGAGACCATCGTCGCCTTTTATATTGATATCGAGAAACAACACCTGCGGCTCGGCCTTTTCTAAGCTTATACTGGCTTCCGGTAAATTGTTAATCGCAAACAACACGGTGTATTCTTCCTTTGCAACAAATATGTTAGAGACACCTTGCAATACAATTCCGTGGTCATCAATAATACCGATAGTTGTCATGTTTTTGATTTATCTGGAATAAAAATAATATTTTTATAATTGTGTTCCGCAGAAAGAGGGATTAATTTGAAAAGTATTTTAAGATATGGGGTTTTTATGGGCATGGTGCTTTGCCAGATGAGCGCTGCTGCCATCAACGCAGATACCTTATTGCGACGCGGACAATTCTATGAGAAGCTGAACACCGACAGTGCCCTGTTTTATTATAATCAGATCATTGCAGATAAGAACCTCATCAACACACATACGGAAACCTATGCAAAAGCGTTGCGAAAGAAAGCGCTGCTGCAATCGGAAAACAAAGAAGAACGTGAGAATCTGGATTTGTGCAGACAGGCCATCTTCTATTTTAAAAAGATGAACAACGGAAAAGAAATCGGCATCACCCACAACACCATGGCGAATATCTATCAGGTAAAAGGGTATTTCGATTTGGCCATTGCCAATTACCAGCAAGCTGCCGCCATTTTTGATTCCATCAAATTTTACAACGGGTTAACCATCTGCTATAGCAATATTGCATCCATTTATAACAATACAGAGCAATATCCGAATGCCTTGAAGTACAATCTGCTGGCCTTTCAGACAGCTGCACTTAAAAATGACACCTTCAGTGAAGGCATGATTGCACATGATGTTGCCATTGCTTTCGTAAAGAACAATCAACCCGATAGTGCGCGGTATTATGCAGCAACTGCTTTAAAATATGGTAATGCCATTAATGATAATTTCGTTACCGGATATGCATACAAAGCCTTCTATGAATATTACAAATCGAAAAAAGACTGGACAAATGCCTATGCAAATGCACAACAGTCGCTAACTTATATCTTAAAGACATCCTCTGAATATGACGCCTGTTTTGCCTATTGCAATGCGGCGGAAAGTGCACTTTCCTTACAGCAATTAAACGAAGCAAGAACGGCAATCATCAAGGCGGAAGGATTTGCCAAAGCGGTGGCGTCCTTTCAACTGAACAAGCGCGTTTACAGTTTGTACAAAGAAATCGCGGCGGCTTCCGGAGATTTCAAGAATGCTTTTCATTATGCGCAACTATACCAGCAGAATAGCGACAGCGTTTTTTATGAAAAAAGGAACAACACGCTGAATGAACTGGAGACCAAATATCAAACGGCACAAAAAGAAACCCAGATAGCACAACAGCAAACAGAAATTCAACAAACGAAAACAAGATTGCTGATTGCCGTTATCTTATTTCTGCTTTTATTCTTCGGCGCGCTCTTGGTGTATTTATTTTTGAAACAACGGCAAAAATTACTGCAAAATAAAATCATTACGATTGAACAACAGAAGAAATTAGAACTGACCCAAGCGATTATTGACGGCGAGGAACAGGAGCGCACGCGGCTGGCAAAAGAACTGCACGACGGTATTGGCGGATTGATGAGCATGCTGAAACTTAAATTTACCAATTTCAAAAAAACACATGCCGAAATACAGGACAGCACAGAATATAACTCCGCACTGGATTTGCTGAATACCGCCTCTCAGGATATCCGTAAAATATCGCACGCGCTGATGCCATCTGCGCTGGAACGTTTGGGATTGGTTGATGCCGTGCAGCAGTTTTGCACCTCCATGCAATCGAGTGCCGGTTTTGAAATCGATTTTCAACATTACGGGCTGGAAGATCGGCTGCCACAACGCCTTGAACTGGTGACATACCGGATGATACAGGAATTGCTGAATAATATCGTTAAGTATGCTGAAGCAAAAGAAGTGCTGGTGCAACTTTCAAAAATGGAACAGCAGCTGAGCATAACCATTGAAGATGACGGCAAAGGCTTTGATGTTTGCATGCTAAAGAACAAAGACGGCATAGGATTGCATAGTATGCAAAAACGGATCGAATTGCTGGGCGGAAAAATGGATATTGATTCCGCTCCGGGTAGGGGAACATCCGTAAACATTGAACTTCCTGTCTTATGAAAAGTTCCGAACTTAAAAAGTCCGGAACTCATCAAATAACAACTAAGCAACAATTTTATGGTTTTGTGGCGGTTGGTTTCAGTTGTGTTTTATTCGTTTTTGAAATAGGCTGTGGTGAACCCTGTTGATATTTCTTTAAGACTCAGCTCTTTGTTTGCTTCATTCAGTGTAAAGGTATATTTCTCTTCATCTTGTCCTTCCAGATGTAAAACCAATGTTGATTCGCCTTCTGTTTTCCAGGATAAGTCTCTTTCTGATGTGATGGTAGAGCTGAATGTAGTAATGTTTGTAATCGTCTCTTTTCCGCTGCCGTTTGCATTTAAATCCAGTTGCGTAAGAATGTTGCTGAATGAACCGACAGGTTGTACATGGCTCCAACTTCCCGTCAGATCTGTACGATTGTCGGATAATTTTTCCTTTTTACAACCTGTAAAAGAAACAGCCATCAGTATAATCATACAAAATGACATGAGTTGTTTGATTGGTGTTGTTTTCATTTTAAACTTTTTATGGTGATGAATTTAATTTTGGGCATAGGATACCTCACTGACAAATATTTTTTGAGCTGATGAATTGGATGTGACGGTGGTTTGTGTATCCCTGATTTGTGTGACACGGTTATTCGCATCAAAAGTGTATGCATAATCGTGCAATTCTCTTCTGTTACCAAAATCAAGGATGACCTGTCGGATAAGTTTGCCGTATAAAAAAGAGCTTGTTGCATCCTCCATTTCCATTATTTTGTAAAACCTAAGGGGTTTCAGCGCAATCGGAATTTCATTGATGCCTTTTTGGTAAGGTAAATCATCATGATAGTTAATGTCGATTCCAATCTCGGCACGTATTGAACTCAGATTATTGTTGGTATAGTTAAATACGCCTAGCGTTAAAGGTGTTGAGTTCGGCCTCGCTTTTATCATTCTGCTCAGTTTGGTCTGATTATTCTCAAAATCCGTCTGGTCTGCGCTGGAAAACAAGGCTTTAAAAGTCTTGTCTGCATTAAACGTCAGAGACTGTGCGATATTGGCGGATTCCGTTGTCTTGAATGAAACGTTGTTGCTTCTCAACAAGACAGAATCCAAACCAAGTATTCTGTCTATTGACATGTACTTCAATAATTTACCCTGGGCATCGTATTCGTAAATTTGCTTTCTTACACTGATGCCATTTGCTGTGGTGACAATACTAACAGGTTTCACCGAAAGGGCAGGTGTAACTGGTGTTGTGGGTATTACGGGCGCTGTGGGTGTTGTAGGTGTAATGTCACTTTCCTTTTTACAGCTGGTAATCGCTACAGCGAAGAAAATAAGCATCATGGTTGCCGTACTTCTGATGGTTGTTGATTTTTTCATGGTATTGTTTTTAATGTTGTGATGAATTATGGTTGTTTGTCTGCTTAATGATTATTGTCTGCTTAAAAAAACATAGTTCCCTTTGGTGCCCAACACTAATTGTCCGTTGTGGAAGGTGTATTTGATATAGCCATACAGCTGTCCGTTTTGCTCAAAGTAGATATAGCCGTCTTTTACATACCATTTGCCACATTGTGCATTGCCGCCTCCGTTGCTGTTGTAGCTCCAGTCATTGCCGCTGCTTACAACGCCGCCATCTGAGACACATACAGTGCCGTTGGCATTTAATTGGTAGTAGGTAACAGATGTATAAGAAGCATAGTCGCCGTAGCCGCTGCTTGCGGTCATACTTTGCTGCATCCAGGTGCCTACCAAATCATAGTCTATTTTCTTTGTTTGTCCGAAAGCGGCTGATATTGTCATAAATACCAGGAGGGCGGTGGTGGTGATTGTTTTTTTCATGTCTGTTATTTTTAGTTGTTTTTAATTGATTTATTTGATAGTGTAAAGTTCATCCTTTACGCAAGTTTTATCTTCAGGGCATACCTTGTATCTGAAAATTCAGGGTTTTCCTTAGGTTATTTGTTGGCGTATGCGGCGCTCGGTTTTGAATAGGAAACACCTTCTCCGAAAGTCAGACGGCTGCCGGTGGATTCGTATTTCACCGCAACGTTTTTTTCGTTACCGTGTGTAATACAGATAACCCCCTTTTCCACCATCCATTTTCCTCTTCCGGTTATGATGTATTTGCCGTTTTCCTTTTTATAAGATAAAAAAGTGCCGTTTGCATTGAACTGACAAAATTCATCTTTAGCCTTTTGTTCCAAATTCCAGGATTTTTCCCAGGTTCCTACAAGGCTGCTGTCCACCTTGTTGTGAGCAAGATTATATTGATTGGAAGTCATGTTTCTTGTTTTGCCAAACATTGAAGTGCTTACTGCAATGATGGACAGGATGGTGATGATGATCGATTTCATAATGAATGTTTTTGCTGTTATTAATTATTGTTTGATTGTTCTCGTTTGATGATGTAAAATTCAGCCGATTCCACAGATTTATCTTCGGGTGAAACCTCACTTCTGAAAATTCAGGGTTTTCCTCAGGTATGAGAATGCACAATAGCTACCGCTGTTTTGCACATATATTGTAATATATTTGCAGTTTCTGATACTAATAAACAGCGCGTATTTATCAATTTGGAGCAGCAGTTTGTACAAACCATCAATCAAAATCAGGGCATCTTACACAAGGTGTGCAGAATCTATTGCCGCAATCAGGAAGACCATAATGACTTATTTCAGGAAATCGTACTGCAATTATGGAAAGCTTTTCCTACGTTCAGAAACGAATCCAAGATCAGCACCTGGATGTACCGGATTGCCCTGAATACGGCCATTTCCGGATTGCGCAAAAAGAAAATACAAACGACAGAACTGGAAAACCTTTCCATTCAGATTGAAGACAAACAAGCTGAAAACATAGACGAAGCGCTGAAGCAGCTATACAAAGCGATTGAGTATCTGTCGGATATTGAAAAATCCATCGTGTTGTTATATCTGGAAGACAAACCGTACGACGAGATAGCCGAAATAACAGGTATTACCGCCAATTATGTAGCCGTGAAGATGAACCGGATAAAAGAAAAATTAAGAACCTTATTAAAAGCCGAGCGATGATAGAATTAGATGACCTGAAAAATATATGGAAGGATAAAATCGACTCCAATATCGACCTGCAACATGTGGAGCAGGAGAAGATTCGCGAACTGCTGAACCGAAGATCAACGAATATCATTGACAGACTGCGTAAAAACCTGCTGCTAGAAATCGGTATGTTTTGCCTTTGTCTGCTGTTGATTGCCTGCGTACCGTTTTATTTCAAATCCAGAGAGGTGACCATTCTGTGCATGATTGTTCTGACCGGTATCTTTATTCCCTATCTGATCTACTACCTTAAGAAATACAGAGAGTTTCAACAATTCTTTTCTTACAACGAAGACATCAAATCCAGCTTGAAGGCACTTATTGCCCAGCTGGAGAAATACCTGAAGATTTATTTCTGGGGCAGCCTCCTGCTGACACCGGTTTCAGGCTTCTTATCCGGATTTGCCATCCTATACGAAATGAAAGCACTCGGGTTTTTGCTGTATTTTGATGTTTTCAGTTCCTCTACGCTGCTGATGATATTATCTTTTGCCTTATTGCTGACCCTGCTGTCCTATCCTGTGATGAAATGGTATGTGCGCAAATTATACGGGCAACATTTGGAAAAATTAAAAGACTGTTTGAAAGAGCTGGAAGAGACGGAATAGAGCTTATTTCCACTCCACAACGCTTCCTCTTTTCTTGTTCAACAGCTCTTCAGGAATATTGGTTATAATTTGCTTTTTCAGCACATCAATAAACTTCCTCTTCGCTACACTTCTGGCGTA
Organism: Chitinophagales bacterium; assembly: GCA_046329775.1. Lineage (GTDB taxonomy): Bacteria > Bacteroidota > Bacteroidia > Chitinophagales > JADIYW01 > JADJSS01. Next base: position 35,062 of record JAXLTX010000008.1, on the reverse strand, counting down.
TACCAGACTCACCTCTCGCAATGGTTTCGGCTTTTTAAACTCAGCCACCTGATTCAGTCTTTTTGTAGATAATTCCAGTACGGCTAATTCAGGCAGCAAGGTGAAACCACCTTCCATCTCCACCATTTTTTTCAGTGTTTCTATCGAGCCGCTTTCATATTTCAGCTGTTCGTTTATCTTCATCGGATTGGCGCAGATATTAATCACCTGACTTCGGAAGCAGTTGCCCTGAGACAGCATCCAGATGTCATCGCGCAGAATATCGTCGTGTTCCAGCGTTTTCTTTTTGGTCAGCGGATGGTTGTAATGTGCATACACCTTTATTTCCTCATAAAACAAAGGCTCTTCTATCAGGTTGTTTTCATGCAACGGCGTAGCTAAAATGCCCACATCAATTTCATCCTTATTCAGTTTAAAGATAATTTCCTCGGTGGTCAGCTCCTGTATGACCAGTTTTATCTGCTTATATTTCTTCAGAAAATCTCCCAAGAAATACGGCAGCAGATACGGCGCCAGAGTTGGGATGATACCTACCACCAGACTGCCTTCAAAGCTGTCGTCATAATTCTTGGCAATCTGCTCGAGCTTTCTCGCCTCACGCAGGATGATACGTGCCTGCTCTATGATCTTTTTGCCGGCATCCGTCGGAATGATGGGCTGTTTGCTTCTATCAAACAACTCTGTCTTCAACTCCTCTTCCAGCTTCTTTAGCTGCATGCTCAGGGTTGGCTGTGTCACCAGACAGGCATCCGCCGCCTTGGCAAAATGTCGGTACATATCTATGGCCAGTACATATTCCAGTTGTGTCAGACTGATGTTCATTTATAGTTTTAATTGATTGAATCATAAATTTAATTGATTTTTCTTATTAAACAAATGTTTCGTATCTTTGTGAGGTAATTAAATCAGCAAATCATGAGCAAGTCGAAATCAATCACACAAATCGGTCTGGACAGCAAACAGTCGGAAGCGCTGGCTTCAGAGTTGAATGTGTTGCTGGCCAACTATCAGCTGTATTACCAGAATACTCGTGGATTGCACTGGAACATCAAAGGTAAACACTTCTTTGAACTGCACGTTAAGTTTGAAGAAATTTACACCGATGCACAATTGAAGATAGATTTGATTGCAGAGCGTGTGCTTACCTTAGGATTTACACCGATGCATACCTTTTCAGATTACCTGAAAAATGCTAAAATTAAAGAAGGGAAAAACATCACTGACGCAAAAACTGCAGTGGAGTTGATTGTAAACAGTTTGCAGACCATCATCGTGCTGGAAAGAGCGATTCTGAAAACAGCCGACAAGCTGAATGATGAAGGAACGCTGACCTTGTTAACCGATTTCATCACACAGCAGGAAAAAGAAATCTGGATGTATTCTTCGTGGTTAAAACAGTAACTTGTATTTTTATATTCTAATTTTTCACTCAATAAAAAACAAATAAAATGGGATTATTATCAGTAGGACAAAAATTTCCTGCATTTGAAAAAACAGCAGTAGTGAGCCTGGAAAAAGGTAAAGAATTTGAAACCATCAGCAACGACATCCACACCAAACACGGAAAATGGCTGGTGATTTTCTTCTGGCCGAAAGATTTCACGTTCGTTTGCCCGACAGAAATCGCCGAATTTGGCAAACACCATGGTGATTTTAAAGACAGAGACGCCGTATTGATCGGCGCATCTACAGATAGCGAATTCGTACACCACGCGTGGAGAGTACACCACGACGATTTGAGAGGTTTAAGCTTCCCGATGCTGGCTGATACGTCCAAGACCTTATCTCGCGAGTTGGGTATCCTGACCGAAGGTGAAGAGGTTTGTTATCGTGCTACGTATATCGTTGATCCACAAGGTATCATTCGATTTGTAAGTGTAAACGACTTGTCCGTTGGCAGAAACGTAAATGAAGTGATCCGTGTATTGGATGCTTTACAAACAGACGAATTATGCCCTTGCAACTGGCAGAAAGGCGATGCTACATTGTCATAGAAAATTAGAGATGAGATTTGAGAGATGAGATATAATTATCTCGTTTCTCTCTTCTTGTTTCTCACTTCTTATTTCTCACATCTTATCACTAAAATATGCACGAGACAATCCAAGAACTTTTGGCTGACTTAGGTATTCAGCCGGACTACACCAATGCCACTTTGCAACATTTGGGCAATGCGGATTCCAAATATTTACGCGATTTAAAACTGAACGTAAAGGCGGTTTTAACTTCAGAACATTTATCAGCAAAGGAAACGCATTTGCTGGCATTGGCGGTGAGCACGAATAACAATAAAGAGATTCTAACCAATGCTTTTGCTGCCAAGGCAAAAGAAAACGGTGCGACGGATGCGGAAATAGCAGACGCACAAGCCTGTGCTTCTCTGTTGGCTGCCAATAATGTCTTTTATCGTTTCAGACATTATGTGGAGAAAGATGCGTATAACAATGCACCGGCGCGTTTGCGTATGAACATCATGATGAATCCTGTCTTGGGAAAGGAATTTTTTGAACTGGTGAGTTTGGCGGTTAGTGCCGTAAACGGCTGTGAGATGTGTGTAAAAAGCCACGAACAATCCGTGTTACATGCCGGCAGCACAGAACTGCGCATCTGGGATGCCATACGAATTGCCAGCATCATCACCAGTCTGGGAAAAATAATATACTAGCTTAACATAAGTCCGGAAACTAAAAGCAAAGCCGTTCTCTCTGAGAACGGCTTTTTATTTTGTATAGTTTTTTCTAATTTGCAATATAAACCATACAACATGTACAAATGGTACCGATACAACCTGAATGTGATATGCTCTACATGCAATCATCCGATACCTTTTCAGTCTTTTGATGGAAACCCGAAGTGCGAAGAATGCGGAACAGTTTCTGATAAAACATGGACAGAAGCCGTGGTGTTTTCCAACATAAAAAAAGTGCAGCAATACGATAACGGCAGCACACAACTCGGTGGATTTATGAACCTGCAGATGAAGTACGATTTAGTACCGGCAATCAACTGCTTTCATTGCCGCCAAGCCCTTGAAATTCGGCAACAGGCAGACCTTACTTCAATTGACTGCACCAATTGCAATCATGAAATCTCATTCATTGCCGTACAGGAACCCGAATTGAAAAATCTGGTTTTTTATTTTTACAAGAAGGAGAAGACAGAGCCGGAGAGCAACATCATTGCGGTGCGTTGTGCATCCTGCGGGGCACCTTTGCAGGCCGACAATACAAAAAACGAATACACCTGCAATTTCTGCAGCACACTAAACATTATTCCACCGTCCTTACGGGCTAAAAAAGTATTGGATGATCTGTATGTGGGGTGGAATGGGAGAGTATAGTTTGTCATCTCACTCAATTCCGATGATTGTTGCTTCTGTAAGCATTATATTCGACTTACCTCAACAACACAATACTTCCCATAATTGCTTTCTTTCCGGTTTTCGGGTCTTTCATGCCTTCCCAGGCCTTGCCGTCGGTAAAGATGGCCCGGATTTTCCATACATAAATATCCTGGGGCAACAAGGTACCTTTATATCTGCCATCCCAGCCTTCTGTGGGCTGACCGTTTTCCAATGCGGTGCTTTCCCATAACAGTTGTCCGTAGGTGGAAAAAACCTCCACATGATACTCTTTCATGCTTAGCCCCTTTGGCTTCCAGATGGCGGATTCACCAACGCCTACTTCCGGCGAGAACACATTGGGGACGTACAATTGTCCGGTATAATCTACTCCCAACGGATGGGAAATGGTATCCCTGCATCCTTTATTGCTTACCGCAAACAGCGTCACTCTATACGGACCTTCTCCATTGTATTGATGTGTCGGATCTTTTAGGGTGGAAGAATCTAAGTCTCCAAATGTCCATACGTAATTCAGCCCGTTGACCGTAGTATTGGTAAACACTACAGGCGCATTGAATCCGTTTCCGGTGAAATCGTAGATAAAGTCGGCAATCGGTTTTGGATAAATTTCAACAGCCGCCACTTTTGTGATACTATCCCTGCATTCGCCATTTACAGCTGTCAGTGTTACATTATATATTCCTGCTGCCGGATAAGTATAAGTTAAGCCACCCTGAGTGGACGTCACCCCGTTTCCCAAATACCATAGAAAACTCGTCGCATTGGAAGAATTTAAGAAGACGGTAGGTTCTTGCTCACAAGCCTTCGGATTTGCCACACTAAATGCAGCCGTCGGAGTTTCTGATACCCTGATGGTTTTCTCAATGGAATCCACACAAGGGCGGCTGTTGGCCACAATTAATTTGACCGTATAGACACCCACATTGGCATATACATGTGTGGGGTTCGGTCGGGTGGAAATGGAACTGTCTCCATCACCAAAATACCAGATATAACTGTTACCGTTGGTGGTGTTATTGATAAACTGCGCATTTGCATTTGCGCACGGCGTCAGCACATTAAAATCCGGTTTTGGTTTGCCGAACACATTAATGGTGGTCGTAAACGAATCTATACCACAGGCACCGCGTGCATATATTTTTGCTTTAAACACACCTGCACTGTCATATTGATGTGAAACCTGATCAGCGTAAGCGGATGTCCCGTCGCCGAAATCCCAGATAATCTCCGCTCCCGGTGATGAGATGTTAAAAAAGTCAACGACAAGCGGTTGGCAACCCTGGTTGATATTGGTAAAATATTTTGCGAAGACATCATTTGCCTTCACTGTAATGTTCTTTTTAATACTGTCCGTGCCGCAGGCGTTGGATACCTTAAGTTTTATGGTAAATACGGAATCCCTGCGGGTGGTATTTATGTATGTCGGTGCTGCAGGGCTTTGCACATTCGAAGTTTGTCCGTTACCGAAACTCCATAAGAAACTTGTGGGAGAACCATAGGATGTGTTTGCCAGAACAGGAGTAAAGGGCGAACAACCAATAGGCTGAATGCCGAAATCCGCCTTTGGCGAAGCTTTCACTTTCACCGTATCCGTGAAGAAAGATGGACCGCAGAAATAATCCGCTCTCAGTTTAATGTAATATAAGGAGTCGCTCAACAATGGTTTTGGAAAGGAAAACACCTGACTCCCCGGTATACTGCTTTGTACGGTGGCTATTCCAAAATCCCATATATAATTGGTGGCGGCAATGTGAGATGCCGGAAAACTGAAGGTTATATTATTCCCCGTACAGGATGAATCAGGACTGACAATAAAAGAAAGCGGTGGATTTGACCTTACCGTAATGGGTATTAGGATGGTGTCTTTACATCTGTCAGGAGTTTCAGCAATCAGCGTCACAGTATAATTCCCAGGTCTGGTATAGGTATGAGAAGGATTGATGATAATGGCATCGGGAGTACCGTCTCCGAAATTCCAGTTAGCATTGGAAATGTTCCCGGTGATGGTTCCGAAATTAAAGGATTGATTGACACACAAAAGAGGTGGCGGCAGGGAAACATGTACGCTATCGAATACGGTTATCCTTTTGTATGCCGTATCTCTGCAGGCGCCGGATGAGTCTCTGTAAATGTAGCCTACCTGATAATTTCCGGGCGCTAGTCCTGTAGGATCGAAAATGCCGGGGTTCGAATTGACCACACCCGTTCCAACCCAGTTTCCACCGGGAAAGAGCGGATTGCCTGTCAATATAAGTCTGCCACCGCCCTTACAGATGGATTCTTCCGGTCCGGCGGTAAGGCCAACAATCTCAGATACGACGATTCGCAGCGTATCTGTAGTCGGGCAGCTGCCGTTGGGATTAAGGACATACACCACATCATAAACACCAGTCGGCACGGACGAAGGGCTGAAAATGCCGGCTACGGAATCCGTAATGCCTCTGCCTCTCCAGATACCTCCTGATGGCACAGGTGATAATCTTATGGGTGCATCAAATTTACAGGCTCCTAAATCAGGTCCGGCATTGGGGCGGATATTGTTATTCAGCGTAATGAAATTCTTGAGGGTGGAGTCTCCACATTGCGCACTGATTTTTAATTCTATGGGATATGTTCCCGGGGTATTATAAGTTACATTTCCGGGGTCTGACAAGGCTGATGTGGCAGGAAGGCCTCCGGTAAAAGTCCATGAAAAAACCGGATTATTATCTCCACCGTTGGTATAGCTAAAATAATTTTTGGGGTTGAACGTAAACGGCACAAAACATGCCTGTGGAATGCTAAGCGTATCTATGGCTGGTTTACCTTTCACCACCAGCACACTATCCCAGGTATCTTCGTTGCACCCTCCGATTACTTTCAGGTTGATCGTATAGATTCCCGATTTAGTGAATCGAACCGTTACATTTTTGGTGTTGGCGTTTCCTGTCGAAAAAGAGGTTCCAAGAGACGGCGTAATCGTCCAGACATACTTTAAAATGTCTGCCGTATCATATGAACTGTTTGCAATGGGCACATCTACAAATCCTCCTGCCGGAATACAGGATGGTGCCACAAACGCGGCCTGTGCATTTACCCTGTCCACCACTATGACCTTGTAGGTAGTATCTTTTGTATTGCAGGCACCTGTGACTTTCAGCTTAATGAAATATGTACCCTTAACATTGAAGGTGATGTTGAGATTATTATATGTTGGACTACCCAAAGGTGTTCCTGTATTGAAGCCGGTATTCGGTGTAACGGTCCATACTTTTGCCGGCTCATTACATTGGTCGTCTCTGCTGAAGGGGTCAATGTTTCTGTATTGTGCCGGTTCATTCAAACACACCGTATCGGGTCCTGCAATTTCAGGATGGATGCTATCCAATACCACGATACACTGGCTGATATCCGTTACATCACATTCATTTACGGCAAATAGTCGGACTGAAAATTTGTTGTCCGTATTGCAATCCTTTGATATATTGCCGCAACTGCCCTTTGTAAATGTATATTTTAACAATGCCGGTAAATTGCTGTTGTCATAAATGGTATCCAGCTCACCATTGACAAATACTTTATAAAGAGTACTGGAGGAGTTGACACCGGTGGTTTGTGCGAGATTTATTGGTAATTCGTAATTAGCAGGAATACAAACGGTAGGAGAGGATGCAGAAATGGATATGGTAGGTGCCTTGCCAATCAATACATTATAGATTTTAGTCGCTGTATTGCAGGGTGCGGGTGTACTGCCTGTAACCGTATACGTGATTTTATAACTTCCAGGTGCATAATTATGTGTCAGCGGACCATTGAACGTCGCTGTATTTACCACCGGGCTTCCATCACCCCAATTGATGGAGTAATTGCTGTTGATAGCTATGGTGTTTGAAACATTGGTGATACTGACCGTTTGCGCTGTAACTGCATTACAAAAAACGAAATTATTGGTTTCTTTCAGTTCCGGATCGGGCGATGGATTGACTGTAATCACCTTTCCTCCGTTACAGGGAATCGTTGGGTTGGGGTCTAAATCGCTATTGCTTTCAGCAAGTAAGATTCTGTATTGTTCCACTGTTGCAGAACCTCTGAAGGTTATCTTTATCGTATTGTCTTTGGATGCATCATATGGCAGCAACACACTGTAATCTCCCGGGGTGGTAGCGATGGCCCCGAATGGGAAAACACCCTTATATATTATAATGTTGTGATACTTTGCATAAGGTTGTGAAAGTTGAATCGTCACTACTTCTCCGGCACAAACTGTTGTTTTGTCCAAACTGAAATCACACACAGCCTGACTGTTTTTCGCTACAAAGAAAAAAAACAGGGTTATGAGAAGTTGTAATTTTATTTTCATTTCTACTAAAGTTAAAACAATTTAACGGCATTCTTACCCGGGAAATCATAGCAATCGATTTTCTTGCCTTTCTTTTTCTTCGGTGAAAATAGCGCGACATTATTAAAATTCATCCGCATGGTCACTTCATGTTGCCCACGGCTTTTGGAAGTTACACCGGTAAAATCCAGCTGGTAGCTATATCCGATGTTTAATGTCATAAAATTATCCTGTCCCAGATCCCAGTCTATACCCCCCACAAATATCAGCCCGTTCGTACTGTTGTCGCTGAACTTGTTCAACTGATACATCACCCCCGCATATACCGGCTTGAAGGTGGCAAACATGCCGGCATTGTACACGCGAAGTTTCTCCATGAAATCAAACTTGAATACCGGCGATACGTAAAAATCAATATTGCGTTTGTATTTGCCTCTCGACACCGGAAACATGGCACCATACGTCACAGTAAAGCGCATCGGTATTCTGGTGGAGATATTTTCGAAAGATTCATCCGGTCGGGTTAAGTGGTGTACGGCAAAACCCAGGGAATTGTGTACGGGATGTTTATGGATATCATATCTGAACCGCAACAGAATTCCGGCATCCAGATCAAACATGTTTACTTTGCGCAATACAATATTCGTGCTTGAACCACCCGGCACCACGCCCACCTCAGGGTCTAACTGATCTGTAAAAATCAGGCGACTTTTATCCAGTGATTTATTGACAAAGGCACCATTGACACCTATATGTAAATTGATATTTTTTGAAATGCGTGCGATGTAGGCATAAGAAGCGGAAATATAATTGGTCTGAAGGGTCTTTGCCTCCACATCCCGATAGGCGGTGATACCCACACCGGAAGAAATTCTGGCCGACTGCACATCCACTGACATGCCGTAGGTATTGAAGCCCCCGGGAACATAATTCCACTGGTTTTTATAGATCATGGCAACATTCAGCCCTTTTTCGGAGCCGGTAGCAGCGGGGTTCAAGTACGTTCTGAATTGGTAAAACTGCGCAAAGGTAGGATCTTGCGCTTTAGACAAACTAATGGCTGTAATTATAAGCGCTGAGCTTAATAAAATTCTGGATATTAAATATTTCATTCCTACAGTTGTAACGGCTAAGTCTATCGGTCTGACACAGTTAGGATGGTTTGTGATGCTAAAGTAATGCAATTTGTTTATATCCTCCTCATTTTTATGGTTAAATGTTGAAAAGGCGTATATTTGTGCTAAAATTACAGGTATGGATTATACAATGTTGCTTCATTTGCACTTAGGATTTGCCGCTCTTTTCTTACTTTCTTACACGCTAAAATCCTTATTGTTTCTGACTGGCAAGCAAGAAGCTTTCCTGTCATACAAGAAGAAAACACTCTTGGTGGAGACATTGTTTTCCGTAGGATTTCTGGTGTTGGGATTCTGGATGTTGATTTTCAGAATAAAAACAAGCACTTATGAGCACTGGCTGGACCCGAAAATAACCCTGGCCTTAATCGGTATTCCATTGGGAATCGTAGGATTTAAAAAAGAAAATAAAATAATGGTAACCGTATCTCTGGCATTTTTCTGGGTGGCCATGGTTATAGGATTAATGCATTATCGCTAATAAACAAAATAATTACTATCATATGAAATCTCTTACATCCATCTTATTTACCCTGAGCCTGATGATTTCCGCTCAGTTGTTTGCCAACACCACCCTGAATCTTTCCGTAAAAGGAATGCATTGCGGCGGTTGTGAAACAAAATTCAAGACGGCCGCTTCTGATATCAGCGGTATCAAAGAAGTGGTGTCGGTAAGTGCCGCCAATAGCAACGCTGTTGTAATTTACGACGAAAAAGCCACCAGTGCAGATAAAATTGTTAAATCTTTGGCTGATCAGACAGGCTACACCGTTTCTGTCACCTCCGGAGCAGCGGCAAGCACCGCTGTAGGCAAACCCGCAGGATGCTGCATGGCAGGACAAAGCAATCCTTCGTGCAAAGACAAAGACAAGGCAAAATGTGCCAAACAAAAGTGCGACAAGCCTAAATCAGGCAAATAATTACTGAAAATCAATCTATAAGCCAGCGTTTAACATCGCTGGCTTTTTTGTTTTTTATGTTAACAATCAGCCAAAATGTTAATAATTCTAAACAATTGTTGTATTTTCGCACCGCTTTAAAAATCAAATTATTATATGGATAAATTATTTTACGTAGTTCCTTTGTTAGGAATTTTTGGGTTGGTTATCACAGCGATAAAATTCGTTTGGGTAAAGAAACAAGATGCAGGTGAACCTAATATGCAAGAATTAGCCGGCTACATCGCAGATGGTGCTATCGCTTTTTTAAAAGCTGAGTGGAAAATTCTGACATACTTCGGTATTATCGCTGCAATCTTGTTAGCAATCTTAGGAAATGCCCATGCAGATTCAAGCCCTATCATTGCCATTGCATTCATCATTGGTGCTGTTTTCTCTGCAACTGCAGGATATGTAGGTATGAAAGTCGCTACATTGGCTAATGTCAGAACAACACAAGCTGCACGTACCAGTTTAAAACAAGCGTTGAAAGTATCTTTTACCGGTGGTTCCGTAATGGGTCTGGGTGTTGCCGGTTTGGCAGTATTCGGCTTAGGTGGTTTATTCATCGTATTATATACCTTGTTTGATGGTGCAGCCAGTCCGGAAAATTTAAAAAGAGCCATTGAAGTATTAACAGGTTTCTCTTTAGGTGCTGAATCCATCGCATTGTTTGCCCGAGTAGGGGGTGGTATTTATACAAAAGCCGCTGACGTAGGTGCTGACTTAGTAGGTAAAGTAGAAGCTGGTATTCCTGAAGATGATGTTCGTAATCCGGCAACCATTGCCGATAACGTAGGGGATAACGTAGGGGACGTAGCCGGTATGGGTGCCGATTTATTCGGTTCTTATGTGGCTACCGTTTTAGCAACGATGGTATTAGGACAAGAAACTACTTCTGTTGATAAATTTGGTGGCTTGGCACCAATTTTATTACCAATGGTGATTGCGGGCATCGGTATCGTTTTTTCATGGGTTGGTACTTTCTTCGTTTCTGTAAAAGATGACAAAGGAAATGTACAAAACGCATTAAACTTAGGAAACTGGTCTTCTATCATCCTTACCGCCATCGTTTCATATCCTTTGGTAAAATACATTTTACCGGAAACCATGTCCTTACGTGGTCACTCATTTACCTCTACAGGGGTATTTGCTGCCATCATGGTAGGTTTGGTGGTAGGTACCTTAATGTCCATCATCACGGAATATTACACCGCAATGGGAAAACGTCCGGTACTTTCTATCGTTCGTCAATCATCAACAGGTCATGCGACCAACATCATCGGCGGTTTGGCGATAGGTATGGAAAGCACCGTGTTGCCGATTCTGGTATTGGCCGGTGGTATTTTTGGTTCTTATTTTGCGGCAGGACTGTACGGTGTGGCTATCGCAGCAGCCGGTATGATGGCAACTACAGCCATGCAGTTGGCTATTGATGCATTTGGTCCGATTGCGGATAATGCCGGTGGTATTGCTGAAATGAGCCAATTACCGGAAGAGGTTCGTGGCCGTACAGATATTTTAGATGCTGTAGGTAACACTACCGCGGCGACCGGAAAAGGATTTGCGATTGCTTCTGCAGCATTGACATCGCTGGCATTATTTGCTGCGTTTGTGGGTGTTTCCGGCATTTCCGCAATCGACATTTACAAAGCCGATGTACTGGCTGGTTTGTTCGTGGGAGGTATGATTCCATTCATCTTCTCTGCGCTGGCAATTTCAGCGGTGGGTCGTGCAGCGATGGCCATGGTAGAAGAAGTGCGTCGTCAGTTCCGCGAAATTCCGGGTATCATGGAATATAAGGCAAAACCTGAATACGAAAAATGTGTAGCCATCTCCACTCAGGCTTCTATCCGCGAGATGGTAGCTCCGGGTTTAATTGCCTTGATCACTCCAATTATTGTAGGTTTCATCTTCGGCCCAGAAGTATTAGGTGGTTTATTGGCTGGTGTTACCGTTTCCGGTGTATTGATGGGTATGTTCCAGTCTAATGCAGGTGGAGCATGGGATAATGCTAAGAAATCATTCGAAAAAGGTGTTGAAATCAACGGTGAAACATTCTACAAAAAATCGGAGCCGCACAAAGCTGCTGTTACTGGTGATACAGTAGGTGATCCGTTCAAAGACACTTCCGGTCCTTCCATGAATATCCTGATTAAATTGATGTCTATCGTTTCATTGGTAATCGCACCATACATTGCAGGAAAAGGTTTTGATATGAATGCCGGAAATGACGGAGCAGTGGTTACTGCAGGTTGTGAAGGCATGAATAAGGAAGAATGTGCCGCAAAAATGGAAAACTGCACTTACTTGTTAGATACAACATACACAGACTCATTGGGCCATACCATCGTAGAGAAAAAATGCATCGTTACAAAAGGTGCAGCCTGTGACGCCGCTGCTTGTGAAAAAGCAAAATGCGAAACTCCGGGCAAATGCGATCCAGCCTCTTGCGACAAACCTTGCTGTGCAGATAAGCAACAATGCGCAAATGAAGAAATGAAAAAAGATTGCTGTAAAAAGAAATAAGCAATCCGCTTTTTACCATATAAAAAAAACCACGAACAATGTTCGTGGTTTTTTTTTGCACAATAATTGCTGATTTTATCCGTATATAAACATATGAAAAGCCTGTTGCTGCTTTGCCTGACATTGCCAGTCGTCGAATTATTCGCCAAAGAAAACAAATGGCTGAAAAAAGAGGCGGCTTACGGTAAATACTCCTATTATAAAATGCAGGTGTATGATGAGCAAAGCATGGCTTCATTTTACAAACTGGAGGCTATCCGACAGGCCGTAGAGCCAGACTCCTTGGATATACATCTGCTTAACGCCTGCCTGTTCTATGCCACCAACAAGCTGAGAGCCCTCAACAACCTGACTCCTTTTATTATAGATGAACAACTGAAAGATGCCTCCGCCACACACAGTTTTCAGATGGCACAACATCATTTTTTTGACCATACCAACATGTATGAATCATCCTTAAGAACACCGGAAAAAAGGCTGAGTACTTTTGGCATTCAATATTCATATGAAGGTGAAAACTGCCATCGCGTATATATATCAGAGGTTGAGATGACTTATATTGAACTCGCACAGCAAGTGATACAAAGCCTCTATAACTCAGCACCGCACCGGGCTAATATGTTAAATAAAAAATTCAAATACGGAGCCTGTGCAGTGGCCGTAGAAAAAAAAGACTCCGATTTATACCTGATTGTCACACAAAATTTTTATGCCAATGGAACTTTTTAATTGTTTTTAACATTATTGTAGTAAACAAATCTTATTAAAATTTAGAACAATTTATTTATCTTTATATAATGCGAGCATTAGTCGGTATATTCTTGTTTTTTCTCAGCATTTCCTGTTTGGCAGTACAATCCGTCAAAGGACTGGAACGCTACAATCAAAAAGGCAATGCCGGTACGCCCTGTGTACAGGCATTTGTAAACGCAGATCCACTCAATTACGGAACATTCATTTCTAAGAAATCAAAAGGGATTTTAACTGTCTCCAAAGACAATCTCACTAAAATCTATTTCAATGTAACCCTGAAATCCAACATCGGCAAAAAAGACGAACCACCGGTTTATCTGCGTTTCATCAAGCAGAAAGCATTGGACATCAACGAACTGCTGGAATACGCGGAAGAAGGGGATGAAATCTATATCGAAGAGTTTGTTTCTTCGCTCAACAAGATAGACTTAAACTGCGCGCCTGCCAGTTTTATGGTGAGCGATAATTTGTAATCCCATTTCTTTTATTCCCCTCCAAACAATTATCTTTGCATTCAGTTATAGTGTAGCATGGATTTGCAGCAACTTCTATTTCTGTTTCGTGATGATGCACGGACGCAGGAACTCTTACAACATCTTCAACCTTCGCAAGCACGTGTATTGCTGCGTGGAACTGTTGGCTCTTCCGTAAATTTCATTGCCGCATCCGTCTTTTTACAATCCGATTTCACACAGGTCATTATTGCCAATGACGCAGAAGACGCGCAATACATTCAGAACGACTTACAGAATCTCTTGGAGAAAAAAGAGATTTTATATTTGCCGGCTTCTTATAAGAAACCTTATTCCTTTTCCGAGCAAAACAACCACAATATCCTGTTGAGGGCACAAACCCTAAATGCATTGCTGAATGCCAAAAAAGGCGGCGAAATCATCGTCACTTTTCCGGATGCCCTGCAAGAGCTTTTAGTAAGAAAAGAAAAGCTGATTGAAAACACCTTATTCCTGAAAACCGGCGAAAAAATCAATGTGGATTTCATGCTGGACTTGCTGATAGAATACGGTTTCAACAGAACTGATTTTGTCTACGAACCCGGCGAGTTTTCCATTCGCGGCGGTATCATCGATGTGTTTTCGTTCGGCAATGAATTACCATATCGTATTGAATTATTTGACGACGAGGTAGAGAGTTTGCGAACCTTCGATCCGGAAACACAATTGTCGGAACGTAAGATTTCAGAACTCACCATCATCCCGAATATCAATGCGCATTTCACGCAGGAAACCGTAGCCACCTTGTTTGAATTCCTGCCGGAAAAAACGGTTCTGTGGTTCCGTGATTATACATTCTTCAAAGAGCTGATTGAAAAACAATACGACAAGGCGCTGGAAGAATTTGAAAGAATCAATAATTCCTCTAACAAGAAAAAAGAAACAGAACATCCGTTTTTTGATAAAACATTGAATCAGCTATTTATTGCACCGGATGATTTAATCAGAGAATTAGAGAAGCATCGTGCTGTCATGCAAAGTTCTTCTAAAAATGAAGAACTTTTGAAGTTTGAACATAAAGATGAAGTGCATTCTATTGTCTACAATCAGCAACCACAACCATCTTTCGGACGAAATTTTGATTTGCTGATTCAGGATTTACAACAGCAGCAAAAAAATCATTTTCAGAATTTTTTATTCGCTGAAAATCCCAGACAAATCGAACGTTTTCAGCATATTTTTGCAGACAAGAAAGCGGAAATTAAATTCCATCCTTGTTATATCGATTTAGCACAAGGCTTTATCGATAAAGATTTACAGGTTGTTTGTTACACCGACCACCAAATCTTTGATCGTTACCATAAATACAAGACAAAAGCAGGCTTCAACAGAACCAAGGCCATTTCCATTCGTCAACTGAAAGACTTAAACCCCGGAGATTATGTGACACACATCGATCATGGTGTCGGTACGTTTTCCGGTCTTGAAAAAATCACAGTGAACGGTCAAACGCAAGAGATGGTGCGCCTGATTTATAAAGACCAGGATCTGTTGTATGTCAACATCAACTCGCTGCATAAGATCTCCAAATACACCGGAAAGGAAGGACATGTGCCGAAAATCAATAAACTGGGCAGCGACGCATGGACCAACCTGAAAAACAAGACCAAGAAGAAAGTCAAGGACATTGCCGCTGAGTTGATTAAACTCT
Source organism: Chitinophagales bacterium (assembly GCA_046329775.1). GTDB lineage: Bacteria > Bacteroidota > Bacteroidia > Chitinophagales > JADIYW01 > JADJSS01. The sequence continues at coordinate 19,861 of JAXLTX010000008.1, read as the reverse complement.
ACGCGCAGCGAAAACTGGCGCCTGGTTTTGCATTTAATAAAGATACTTATCTGCAGGATGAGCTGGAAGCGAGTTTCATGTATGAAGACACACCCGACCAGATAAAAGCCACGGCAGATGTGAAAGCGGATATGGAAAAACCGCATCCGATGGACAGGTTGATTTGCGGCGATGTGGGTTTCGGTAAAACGGAAATTGCCATTCGTGCGGCATACAAAGCCGTCACCGACCGAAAACAAGTGGCCGTACTGGTGCCAACCACCATCCTGGCCTGGCAGCATTACAAAACATTTTCAACGCGTTTGCAGGAGCAGGGCGTGGTGGTGGATTTTTTAAACCGTTTCAAGTCTGCAAAAGAAAAAAAGGAAACCTTAGAAAAAACAAAGGAAGGAAAAGTAGATATCTTAATCGGTACACACGCACTCTTAAACAAAGAACTATTATTTAAAGACCTGGGCTTGCTGATTATTGATGAAGAACAGAAATTTGGCGTTTCCGCCAAAGAAAAACTGCGGCATATTTCCGCCAATGTGGACACCCTGACCTTAACCGCCACACCGATTCCGCGAACCTTGAAATTTTCACTGATGGGCGCGCGCGATTTATCCAACATCATGACGCCGCCCACCAACCGTATTCCGATTACCACAGAAGTGCAGGTGTTTGACATGAAAACGATTAAGGAAATCATCGAGTTTGAAGTGTACCGCGGCGGACAGGTGTATTTCGTGCATAACCGCGTGAAGGATTTGCCGGAACTGGAAACCATGTTGCGCAGGCTGGTACCGGATGTGAGTATCAAATCGGCACATGGACAGATGGAAGGAGATCAGTTGGAAGATATCATGCTGGAATTCATCAATGGTGATTTTGACGTATTGCTGAGTACAAACATCGTGGAAAGTGGGCTGGATATTCCGAATGCCAACACGATTATCATCAACAATGCAAACAATTTCGGCTTGAGCGACCTGCATCAGTTGCGCGGACGGGTGGGCCGTTCCAATAAAAAGGCGTTCTGTTACCTGCTGGCTCCGCCAAAGTCCATGATGACGGATGAAGCCCGCAAACGCCTGCAAACACTGGAAGAATTTTCAGATTTAGGAAGTGGTTTTCAGATTGCCTTGCGCGATATGGATATTCGTGGTGCGGGAAATTTATTAGGCGGCGAACAAAGCGGTTTTATCGCAGATATCGGCTTTGAAATGTATCACAAGATTCTGGATGAAGCCATACAGGAATTGAAATACACAGACTTCAAAGACGTCTTTAAAGAACAGATTGAAGAGCAAAAACAATTCGTGTACGATTGTACCATTGACACCGATGTGGAGATGCTGATTCCTGTGGAATATGTACAAAATACGGAAGAGCGTCTGCGTTTGTATACGGAACTGGACGAAATTCAGAATGAAGAATCGCTGCAAAAATTTGCGAAGAAGATAGAAGACCGATTTGGGAAACTACCGAAACAAATCAATGAATTGTTTGATGGATTACGCATTCGTTGGATTGCTAAGAAAATTGGCTTTGAACGTATCATTTTAAAGAATGGAAAACTGCGTTGCTACTTTTTAGACAATCCAAAATCACCGTATTACGAAAGTCCGTATTTCCCGAAAGTGATGGAGCAAATCCAAAATTCTAAAAAGAAATGCAACCTGAAACAAAGTGGCAACAGTTTAATTTTAGTGTACGACAATATCAAAACCATGAACCAAACAGAAGCTATTTTTAAAGAAATTGATGAGAAAGTGTTTGGAACACAGATTTAGCTGATTTAGGATGATTAATATGACTTCAATATTATTCTATATCGCTAAAGAAATCTTTCACAGATATTTTATGAATTTCTAAAAGTTTTAATAGTGTTGAAATTGTAATATTAGCTCCATTTTCAATTCTCCAATATTGTTTTCTATCCAAATCTTTAGCATTAGCAAAGTTTTCATAGCTCGTAAATCCTGCATCTATTCTCATTTGTTTGAGTTTTGATGCGATTAAATTTAGTTTACTTGTTTTAGCCTTTGCCATTCAGTAACAAAGTCAGAAACTGTATTAAAATAATTTACGGCATATATTGCACTTATTTAAAATAATTGTATATTAGTGTAATAAAACCAGATGCTATGAAAAAGAAAATCATTATTACTTTAATCTCAGTTATGGGATTTGTGGGAACATCAACATTCGCTGGTGCAAATCAAGAACCACAAGATCAAGCTTCTTGTCAATATGGACAATGTTCTGCATATAAAGATAACGGAGAAAGATGCAGAAATTGTTGTCAACAATATAGCTATTACTGCTGGTCACACAGATAGAGTATGTTTTGAATAAAACCCAGTAGGTAATTTTTTTTGCGGAAAAAAATGAAACAGGCAACATTAATATCATTTATACTTATTTGGTCGGTATTAAAATCATTTGCGCAAATGCCATTGTCTGGAAATTTGGTCGCTGGTGAAGCATCTTTTGTTGACAAAGAAAGTGGAGAAAAAAAAGTTTATTATAACGAAGGAAGCACCTTTAGTTGGACTTATAATCCTTCAAAACAGTATATAAAACTCTATGCTTCTATAAATTCTTTTGACAAAGAAATAAATGGATTATATATAAACCTTACAAAAATCTCGCAAACCAGTAGTAATTCACCAATATATATCTTTAAACCATCATCAGATGTAATGTTTTCATTTTATGTCCATCCTAAAGATAATGATGTAATTATTGTAGTTATGGAAACAAAAAATGTTATATGTTCATTTTGGAATGATAGGTATGCCGAAAATTAACTAATTACTGCTTCTTTATTTCCTCCTATAATATCATTTAAAGAGATAAGTACTAAGTTTTCAATATGCTTGAAATCATCTGTGTTATTTGTTAATAATGGAATCTTTTTATATATCGCAGTTGCTGCAATAATTGCATCGCCTAATGACATCTTTTGTTGTTGTTTTAAATCAATAGCAATGTTTACAATTTCATCATTTACACCGAAGCTTTGGATTTTATCAAAGAATGATAGAAAATTTTCTTTATCGAAATTTGTTAATTTATTATATCCTAAAACCTCTATTTTAGAAATTATAGAAACCGATAAACTGTCTTCTTTTGAGGAAAGAAACTCAAGGATTTTTTCAAATTCAGGTTGAACTGAATAAATAATAATATTACTGTCTAAAAGCATTGAAAACTATCCTCTATTGAATAAATCTTTTTCTTTTCTTATTTCTTTTTGCCAAGAAGATGCATCTTTAATGCTTGTAATTCCTCCATTTTGAGAAATCTTTTTTAAATATTTTAATGGAGATTCTGTTGATTTATTTTCAATATCAATAACAGCACCATGAAGTTTCTTGGTTAATGCAATAATTTCATCGAGCGATGATGTAGGTATTTCTATAGTTATTTTACTCATAACATATGCAAGTTAATACAAAAGATACATTTGCACAATAAAAAATCTTCTTATCTTCAATTCTAAATAAAGTATCATGCTAAACAAATACAACACAGATTACGGCTTATTAATCATCCGCCTCGGAATAGGCATTCTATTTATGGTGTTCGGCTGGCCGAAAATCACCGGTGGTCCGGAAATGTGGAAAGGCATCGGCGCATCCATGGCAAATATTCATATCACTTTTGCACCTGCATTCTGGGGTTTTATGGCTGCTTTGGCTGAATTTGTGGGCGGTTTGTGTTTGGTGTTGGGCTTTGTTTTCCGCCCCGCACTTGCCACCATGATTTTCACCATGTTCATTGCAGGCTTAATGCATTATAAAAATGGTGATGGCTTTAACGGCTATAACCACGCATTAGAATGCGCCATTATTTTTCTGGGCCTGTTTGTTTCCGGTCCGGGGAAATATGCCTTGAAAATTACACGCAGGTAATTTTTATTCTGCCATTGTCTTTATCAGTACAATTAAGGCTATCAATGCAATGATTGCTAGTGCAATTTTTATCGCACTGTAAGGTCGTTGTCCCTGCACTTCGCCCGTTCTTCCGTTTATAATAAAACGGAATATTTTGGAGCGGTAACCGTAAGCACTTATCCAAACCGGCAATAAAATATGCTTAAAGGTAACATTGCTGTACACCACATGCATACGGTTGATGCGTTGTTCATCGCCGCCAATTTGCTGACGTATCGTTACTTTGATGGCATCTTCCATCACTTCTTTGGCCATCTCAAATCCTTTCTGCACATCCGTCTGATAGCACTCCGTTTGGAAGCCGCTGATATAGCCTTCGTTATATGGTGTCAGATTGTTCAAATCCCAGGGCTCCAGCGGACGCGTCACAGAATCCGGTAGTGATTTACTTGCCAGCACACACACATCATCAAATGAATTTTGTACCGTACCATTGGTATCATACCATCTTGTTTTACGCACTCGATTTTTTCCCGAACCTTCGTAATAGTGTTCTCCGCGTTCACCTTCGTAGTCTGTTCGGGCACTGGTGTCATAGGTCCAGTAAGGCATGTAAATACCTTTCAGTTTTTCATTCAGCGTTGCGTACTTTTTCAAATCATTCGGTGCAAACCACAAACCATTGAGCCATTTTATAAAAATATCATGCGCGTTTTTATCATCAATTTTAAACGGCAATAAATATTTTGGTTTTATAATCGTGGAAGTGGTACCGCCCTGTATCACTAAAGGAGAGGCACAAAACGCACAATTGTCTGATGTAAGATTAGGCTTTAAAGTGGTGGTGGCTCCGCAGTTGTTGCAGGTCACCGTACTGATGGTTTGCTTCTCTTCCTGATTAATTTTATTCGAAATAAAATCCTGGTATGCTATCTCTTCTATAGATTCCTTTTCTCCTGCTGTAATGTCATTTTGTGCGCCGCAATATTTACAGGCGAGCTTTTGTGTGCCGGGAGCATATAACAATAAGGCGCCGCAATCTTTACACTTCAGCTCCTTATTTATGTTTTGTGATTTTTCCTCTACGTTGTAATCCATGGTTTTTTGGTTTGGTGTAAAAGTAAAAAGACTTTGAAGGTTTAAAACCTTCAAAGTCTGTACGTAATCGTTTAACAAAGATTATAAGGGTGGTGGTGCAATCGGAGGTGGAACTGCGCCTAAAATACCCGCTAATTCTGGAACCGTAGACGCAGCAGCCCAGGCTGCCATGCCTGCTTTCCATACCAGCGTATCGCCTTTCAATTGACCGCTTTGTGCCATTTGTGTTAAAGCCGGCACATCAAACGGTCCGGTTTGCGCGCCATTTACCGCTACAAATATTTGCATGACCGGTGGCGGAACTGCTCCGCCTCCTTGTGCATTAGCCATGCCATTTTGCATGATACCACCAATGCCAACTCCAACGAAAGCACCTGCTAAACCTCCACTTTCGGCAGCCTTCTCGATGCCTTGCGCCGTTTTCCATTGTGTCAGTTTTTGCATGTCAATCTTATCCAGACGAGACAATTCGAAGATTTCTTTCTTCACTTCATCCGGCATGGAAATATTTTCAACTAATAATGACGTTACCTTTAAGCCATATTGATCAAAATCATCGGATAATTTTTCTGCACCGAATTTGGAGAATTCATCCAGATTGGATGCAAACTCTTCTATTTTTAATTTGCTTTCAGCAATGGCATCCGTTAATTTGGTCACCACCAGCGTACGCAACTGACTGGAAATTTCTTCCGTTGTAAAATCTCTATCTGTACCTACAATTTCCTTTAAGAACTTACCGGCGTCCGTTACACGGAAAGAGAAATTACCGAACGCACGGATTTCAATCATACCGAAACGCGGGTCGTTCAGCGTAATCGGGTTTTTTGTGCCCCATTTCTGATCGGTAAACTGTTTCGTGTTTACGTAAAATATATCTACTTTGAACGGAGAGTTGAATCCGTATTTCCAGCCTTTTAAGGTGGTTAAAATCGGCATGTTGGCTGTAGTCAGTTCATATCTTCCCGGTTGATACACATCAGCCAGCTTTCCTTCATTCAAGAAAACCGCCACCTGCGATTCGCGAACGGTAAGCTGTGCGCCGGTTTTAATTTCATTCTGAAAGCGTGGAAATTTCCAAACGATAGTGTCCTGTGTATTGTCGGTCCATTCGATAATGTCAATGAACTCATTTCTGAAAGTGTCTAATATTCCCATGATTTTTTTGGTTTTCTTTTTATAAAGTTATCAAAAATAATTTTGTACAGAACTTAATAACTGCTTTTTTTCGTTAAAAGTTCCTTTCTTTATTAAAAAGGATAAAGGAATAAACTAAAAAATGTTTTAACAAATTCCTACTTTTGGCTTATTAATCATTCCTTCTTGCTTTTTATGAAAACAACTCCTCTTACCGATACACACATTGCCTTAGGTGCAAAAATGGTTGACTTTGCCGGGTTTTATATGCCGGTGCGCTACTCTTCTGATTTGGATGAACACCATTGTGTGCGTAATGCCGTGGGTATGTTTGATGTATCACACATGGGTGAGTTTATTTTGAAAGGTGATAAAGCATTGCCTCTTTTACAAAAAATAGTTTCCAATGATGTTGCTAAATTAGAAAGAGGTCAGGCTTTGTATGGCTACCTTCCGAATGAAACCGGCGGTATTGTGGATGATTTGCTCGTTTACCATTTGGACGACGGACATTATATGTGTGTGGTGAATGCCGGAAATATTGATAAAGACTGGGCCTGGTTTAATCAACACAATACGGAAGGTGCGGAACTGCATAATATCTCCGATAACACCGCCTTATTGGCCATACAAGGACCGAAGGCTGCTGAAGCATTACAATCACTTACGGATGTAGATTTGTCCTCGATTCCATATTATCGCTTTGTGCGCGGCAGTTTTGCCAGTGTTGATAATGTGATTATTTCGGCAACAGGCTATACCGGTGCCGGTGGTTTCGAATTGTATTTCAATAAAGCACATGCCGTAGATATCTGGAATAAAATTTTAGAAACAGGAAAGCCGTTTGGCCTGCAGCCTATCGGTTTGGGTGCGCGCGATACCTTGCGTCTGGAAAAAGGTTTTTGTTTGTACGGAAATGATATCGACGATACCACTTCTCCTCTGGAAGCAGGCCTGGGCTGGGTCACCAAATTCAATAAGGATTTTATCGCAAAAGATATTTTGCTGCAACAAAAAGCAGATGGACTAAAACATAAATTAGTTGGTTTTACCATGATTGACAGAGGTATACCGCGTGGTCATTATATCATAAAAGATGCTAACGGAAACGAAATAGGACATGTCACCTCCGGTACACAATCACCTACCCTGGGGTATGGTGTAGGGCTTGGTTATGTAGATACCGTATTCAGTTCGATTGATTCGGAAATATACATTGATATCCGCGGAAAATTGCTGAAAGCAAAAGTGGTGAAATTGCCGTTTTTATAAATGCGTTATAAATGCGTCTCCGGTTTTTCTTTTATCTGATATTGCTGACGGGTGCTTGTTCCAAACAAGAGACAAAGCCTGTTGTTGATCCGCCTCTTGTTTATGAAACCTTAGGCAATACCTACATCAGCCATCGTTATAAAGACAGGTTAACCACTGCGCAACTGAGAGCCAGAATCAACGGTTTTTTCCCGAATGCAGATACTTTTATTCATCCAAGATACGATGTCATTGTCTATCGTGTTTTTTACAAAACGCATGACTATAAAAACAACGAAATCACCGCGAGTGGCTTGGTCTATATTCCTGAAATTGAGAATTATTACGTACCGCTTGTTTGTTATCAGCACGGCACCGCCATTCAAAAACAGGAAGTGCCATCCATTAGCGCGGATATGAATTATTATGTGCCATTCATCATGGCCAGTGAAACCGGAACGCTGGTGTGTGCCGCTGATTATATCGGCTTAGGCTTCAGTGATAGTTTCCATCATTTTTATGAACCCACAGAAGAAGCTAATTCCGTGGTAGATATGCTGGGCAGTGTTCAGGTTTTACTGAATAAGACCTATCGCCCCTTAAGGTTTAATTCGGATGTTTTTTTAATGGGGTACTCTCAAGGCGGACATGCGACATTGGCGGCACAACGTAAACTGGAAACAAAATATCCAAACCAATTTCATGTGAAAGCGAGCGCACCTATGGCCAGCTGGTTTGCATTGGAAAAATCCAACCAGTTAAATATTCTGAAAGACTCACTTAGTTTCTCTTTCTCGGGTGCATATGCATTTCTAATCAACAGCCTGCAAACGACTCAGCAAATGTATCCTTCATATGCTTCCGTTTTTGTCAGGCCTTATGATTCTCTTACGAATGTTTTGTTTGACGGCACCAAAACCATTGGATATGTCGACACAAAATACCCTGATTTTTTTTACAACACCCTGCAAGCTTCATTCCGAAATGAATTAAGAAATAATACGAATAACGTTTTTCTGCAGGCAGTTAAAAAATATGATGTCATTAATGACTGGATACCCAAAGCTCCCACCCGTTTTTATCACAGCATAAATGACGAAATTGCATTTTATAACAACAGTGAGATTGCCTTTAATACCTTTAAACAAAAAGGGGGAGATGTAGAATTAATTAATCTTGGAAATTATTCTCATTTTGAAGGAAATATTATTGCCATTGAAAAAGTACGTGACTGGTTTTATCCCTTAATACAGATTACGCCTTATTAATTGCTGTTCACGCTATTTAACATTCATCACTAAACATCTTTTTGTTTTGTATGTTAACTTGCTGTATGAATTATGTTGTTTCGTTTAGAAAATATTTTTCACTAATTGCTTTCGGATGCATTTCTCTTTTTGCAAATGCTCAATCAGGTATAGCAATTTTGAATTTAGCAGCATTTGAAAATCGCACACAGCAAAAAAACGACACCTTATATGTGGTAAACTTCTGGGCAACCTGGTGCAAGCCTTGTGTAACGGAATTGCCTTTTTTTGAACAAGCGGCACAGGCATTTTCACAACAACCTGTGAAATTTATATTGGTCAGCCAGGATGCCAAAACACGTGCCGTACAAGTGGATGAATTTCTGAAAAAGAATAACTATACTTCGGAATCTTTTATTTTATCAGCCGGCAATCCTAATGTCTGGATTGATAAGATAGATACCAAATGGTCAGGTACTATTCCCATGACGTTGTTTTATAAAAACGGAAATAAAATTTATTTTCACGAAGGCGATTATGCAACGTTTGAAGAGCTCGAAAAAATTATTCACTCTAAATTATAAGTTATGCAAAAATTATTTTTAGCGATCCTCGCTGTTCTTGGTCTTTCCTTTTATGCAGTCGCGTCAGACGGATACAGTGTTGGTTCATCTGTTTCGGATTTCAGCCTGAAAGGCACCAATGGAAAAAATGTTTCACTGGCCGATTATAAAGATGCCAAGGGATTTATCATTACGTTTACCTGCAATCACTGTCCGTATGCAAAAGCGTATGAAGACAGAATCATTGCTTTGGATAAAAAGTATGCTGCGAAAGGATATCCGGTCATTGCCATCAATCCGAACGATGCGGTGCAGTATCCGGAAGACAATTTTGAAAATATGGAATTACGCGCCAAAGAAAAAGGGTTCACCTTTCCGTATTTATACGACGAATCTCAGGAGCAGGCTAAGAAATTCGGTGCCATTAAAACGCCTCATATGTATGTGGTACAAAAAGACGGCAATAAACTAACCGTAAAATATATCGGTGCTATTGATGACAACTGGGAAGATGCTGCCGACGCAAAAGAAAAATACGTGGAAGCTGCGGTAGATGCTTTACTTGCCGGCAAACCGGTTGCAATCACATCTACCAAAGCTATTGGTTGTGGTATTAAATGGAAGAAATAAATTTTATTCATGAAAAGCAATATAAGAGCCTGCAGTAAATCCTGCAGGCTTTTTTTGTCTGTTATTTAATGGTAGATTTGCTACCGATTCCATCTATGCTTCCCATAAATTTTTTATACTGGATATTTAAACCGCTGCTAAAGCTTAGCTGGCGAACCGCTTATTCAATTAAAATTACAGGGAAAGAAAATATTGACTTAAAGAAACCTACCTTAATTGTTGCCAATCATACCAATGCCGTGATTGATCCGATTGCGATTGCCGCAAATGTAAAAAGAGGGGTGTTTTTTCTGGCCCGCGGGGATGCATTCGCCAATGATTTCCTGAAATGGCTGCTGTGGCAATATCATATCATTCCGATTTATCGAAAAGAAGAGTGCGATGATAACCTGGAAAAAAATCAGGTGACCTTTGGCAGAATGTTTGAATTGTTCGACAAAGCAAGACCTGTTTTAATCTTCAGCGAAGGCAAATGTATTCAGGAAAAAACCATTCGCAATTTCAGAAAAGGAACAGCGCATATTGCCGTAGATTATGCCAATGAAAAAGCAGACAGAAGCAAACTGCATATTCAGCCAGTTGGATTAAACTATCATCTTTACAATAAATTCCGCGCAGATCTGATTATCAATTTTGGTGTTCCCTTTACCTTGCAGGATTTGAATTTACAAGACATCAACAGTAAAGAAAGTATACAGCTGATTACAGATAAAACTCATGAAAAATTAGCTGAATGTATGATTATTCAAACAGAAACTGATTTGTATGGTATGGAAATAGCTGCGGAAGAAATGGCGGGAGATGAATTGGCAAAACAGTTCAAAAAGAAATCGGCTGTGCAAAATTTATTTGATATGCGCGCTCATATCACCAAACAATTAGCGCTTTGTTATACTACACAAAAAGAAAACTTTTTATCTTTCAAAAATGAGTTAACACAATTCGAAAACAAATTAGCTGCTTATAAAATACCATTAAACATCTTTAATAAAAACAAAGCAAGCTGGTTTTTATTAAGTGTTGGTTTGTTGTTTTCTTTTCCGGTTTTTGCTGCAGGATTTATATTGAATGCAATTCCGTTCTTCCTGCCAAAAATTATCGTAGAGAAAAAAGTAAAAAATCCTGTTTTTGAAAGTACGGTTCGTGTGGTGCTTGGTATGTTCTTATTTCTGATTTCTCATGTTTGTTATTTCTTTTTTCTTCCAATAATTTTTGACGCAGAAACGTATGTACAAAAAGTGAGCATTGGTTTAGGTGCGGTGGTGTTTGCTTACTACTCCGGATTATTCGCGTACTATTGGTATCAATCATTCAAATCGGTAAAAGGATTTTTCACCTTACTATCTCTGGATAAGAATGAAAGGAATGAATTGATGGCTTTACATCAATCCTGTAAAAAATGGTTGCTGAAAAATTTGTCTGTTTAATTATTGACCAATCTCCTCATTTAAAAATTCCATCAATTCTTTTACATAAGCAGCTGTAAAATTGAATTCGATGCCTGCTGTTTTATACATTTCAGGAATGGATTTGGTATAGCCCAACTTCAGGGCGTTTTTATAATCCTCCACCGCTTTATGCTTGTTTTGTTTGTAGTTGCGCCAGACCGCAATGGCACCCAATTGTGCAATACCGTATTCGATGTAATAAAACGGCACTTCAAAAATATGCAATTGTTTGTGCCACATGGTTTTTCTGAAATCGCCGTAAGGGCTCCAGTCAATTTCGTCGCTGCTTAATTCTTTATGCAGCTCTTCCCATTTGTGCTCGCGTTCCTCATTCGTGTGATTTGGATTGGTATACATCCAGTGCTGAAATTTATCAATCAAAGCAATCCACGGCAACATGGTGATGATGCCTTCCAGGTGTGTTTCTATCGCGCGTTTCTTGTCTGCGTGATTGTAGAAAGCATCCAGTCCGTCGAACGTCATCAGTTCCATACTCATGGAGGCCAGTTCTGCCATCTCGGAAGAAATATCCTGATCGAAATTATACGGGAGCGTGCGCATCAAAAACGAATGCACCGCATGACCGGCTTCGTGTACCATGGTTTCCAAATCGCGGTGCGTGCCTGCAGCATTCATAAAAATAAACGGCACACCGATTTCCGGCAAGGTCATGTTGTAGCCGCCTGGTGCTTTGCCTTTGCGCGAATTCAAATCCAGGTAGTTCATGTTGTTCATGATGGAAATGCATTCCGCAAAAAACGAATCCACCGTATCCAGGCATTTCACCGATTTCTCAATCAATTCTTCCTGTGTTGTAAATGGTTTGAGTGCCGGTAAATTTTCCGCGTCCACTTCTAGATCATATGGGAACAGATTTTCTACACCTAGTTGTTGTTTTCTTTTCTGGTGTATTTTTTTCACCAAAGGAATCACTTCCGACTTGATGGCTTCATGAAATTGCTCGCAGGATTGCACATCGTAATCGAATCGTCCCATCTCTGCAAACATATAATCCCTGAAATTCTCAAAGCCTGCGTTCAGTGCCATCTGATGACGTATTTTCAGTAATTCTGAAAACAGGTTGTTCAATTTTTCTCTGTCCTGAAAGCGACGGCTGCTGATTTTTTCGTAAATCGTTTTGCGCAATGCCCTGTCTTGGTTTTGCAGGAAAACGCCGGCCTGCGGCAAGGTATATTCATTACCATCGTGTTCAATCGTCATGGCGCCGATGATGGAACCGTATTCCTGAGACAGCAATTGCACTTGTTGTGACAGGGAAATATTTTCTTCCCTAAATAGTTTTAATTGAGACTGAAGATTGCGCAGATATACAAAAAAACGCTCCTGATCCAATTCATTGATAAAAGCAGAAGCTGCCAGTTTTTTATTCAGCTCATTGGTCACCGTCATCCATTTCGGCATGATGTGTTCGATGAAGTTCTCGTATACTTTGGCGTGCGCTTCGTCTTCCGTATCGCAGGTCTGGCGGATATATCGCCAGCGGTATTCCTCATCCACCACGGCATCCGTTTCGCTTCTGTCAGCCATCCATTTCAGCAAACCATCTTTGTCTTCCATTGTCCGGTTCTGCAGTTCATCGTAATAAGCTGCCACATCTTCCCAGGTGTTGACAATCAGATCTTCAGAAAGATAATTTCGTTTATTTCTGGTAACAGTTTTCATACATTCTAATTTTATAAAAATAAAAATCCCTCAAGGCTTTGAAAGACCTTGAAGGATATTAGTCTCTTGTCTTACACTTTATTTTTAGTCATCCGCGGTTTGGCAACAGATTGTTTCTGTACCACCACATCTTTTGCCGGTGCTTTTGTTTTTGCCGGAGCCACTTCTTTTTTTGCAGCCACTTTAGCTTCTTCTGCAGCAGGTGTTTCAGATTTTTTGATGACATCCAGGTTCTCCAGGATGGCGAACCATTTAATCAGCTTTTTAATGTCAGAAATGTTTACACGCTCTCTGTCAAAGTTTGGCAATATGGAACCCAGATAATTTCTCAACACATCGTTTGCAGCATTCGGATCTACGGGTGCATTGGCAGCTTTCTGGTTTTTCATTTCGATGAAGACATCTAATAAAGGAACGGTGTCATTATCTGTATAGATAGCAATGTTTTCCAAAGGAGAGAACATATGCTGACGATTGGAATAAAATTTTTTGTTGGAGCCGTCTAATTCGCTCAATATCAATCCGTCATTTCTGTTGGCCACCAATCTTTTCAAGCCTGCCACGCCGGTTACGGCAATAATTTCTCTGAATTCCATAAATCTATTTTATCAGACAAAAGTAGGAAAATGTTATGGAATAACGTTAATCTCCTCAATTGAATATTTTAACATCAAAAATGTAAAAAATTTTTATGAAAATTTGTAATTTATAATTACTTATTTTAATATTGTCTTTATAAAAATAAAATTTATGAAAAAAATCAAATTTATTCTCTACCTAGCGGTTGTATTGGTATCACTTAACGGTTGTAAAAAAGTTAATCCTTTAAAAAGTGATGTGTCTAAAGAAAAATCAGATTATTTTTATCAAGAGCAAAAATTTAAAGATAGAATAATGGGGTTTACAAAACTTTCACTGAGTGACAGAAAGAAAATTATTGAAAGCATTACTTTTACAAAGGGTATTCCAAATGGAATAAATGGTACTGCAAATCTATTAGATAAATTATCCAAAAAAGATTTATTAAGTTTTTTTGAGACATTCTTTGATAGCAACAGTGTTGCTGTTATGGACGGAAGCAGTAATATGGATAGAATTATTGTTCAATCAAAAACCAACATGGAAGAAAAAAATCGTATTCCTAAGACAAATACACCATCTACGGAGTGGGCACTAAATTGTTGGGTAACTATTAAAGGTGCAAAAAACTCAAGTGATCCTTTAGAGCGTTGCATATCAAGTTATCCAAATGATGCTTGTATATACTATAACTATAATGCTCCCGGTTGCAATTAAGATAATTAATCAAATTTTTTACCTTTACAATTTATCATGAAAATTAAGAAGTATTCATTTCTATTACTTTTTTTTTCCATTAGTATTCCTGCTATGTGCAGCAATTGCAATGTAGTTTTTCATTTAAAGAATGTAGATTCATCATACTATGCCTATTTTATAGATGAAAATAAAATTTTATACTTAGATAGTGTCGCAGGTGAAATTGATTCATTTTCTGTAAATCTTTTAGAACCACAAACCATTCTCCTAATAATAGCAAATGACACAAGTCGTATGTTAAACTTTTTTGTTTATTCCGGGAGATTAGAAATATGGATTGATGCCATACATATAAAAGAATCCAGATTCATTAATTCTGTTTTAAATGAAGAACTCTTTGATTTAAGAAGAAAGGATGACAGTATCTCAACTCTCGTATATACAACTCAAATTAATAATTTATTTAAAACATTATCTCCCCTTGCAAGAGACAGCATTGAAAAAATATATCAAAAACATTTAGAAAATCTATATAAAACTATCTATAAAAACGGATTCAAAAAAACATCCTCATTCATAACTTTACAGTATATAGAATTCTGGTTAGAATCTATCTTACAAAAAGGCTCAGCAGCAATATTTACAAAAAGGCAATTAAAAAGACTTTTTAATAAATTAGATAAGACTATGAAAACATATCCAACCTATAAAAAATGTGAAGCCCTGTTTAAACAAGAAGTTTCTAAAAGACCCTCTGTAAATGAACCTTTAATGAAATAATTTATGGCGCAATGGTCACTTTTCCGGTATAAACGAATGATTCGTTGCTTTTTTCATATTCTATCTTTATGAAATACATTCCCTGCGGCAGTTTTTCATTAACCGTTATAAATGACGTATTTCCGGGATATTGAAGATTCTGTATTTCCTTTCCTGCCATGTCATAAATCATTACATTCCATTGCTGTGGCATTGCATTTTGGGGTATCTGTATATTGAAGTTGCCGGTACTCGGGTTCGGGAACAATTTCAATTCTTCCTGCTGCAGGTGTTGTACTCCGCTGATCAGGCTGCTGCAACCAAGTTTAGGATATACAAAGCGGGCGATATTGCGCATCGTACTGTCAAAAATCGTTGGGTTAATCAGGTTGGTGAGAATATCCGGAAAAGACAAATTCATAAAAGGCACATGTCCGCGTCCAATCCAATCCTCAAACTCCACCCGTATGCCCTGATGCTGCGCTCTCGGGAAAATTGCCTTTCCTCCAAATAATTTAGGCAGAAAAGGGATGCCCAGCGGGTTGCCAAAATTATAGGGTACAATGCCATCATCGGAACCATGATTCAGGAAAAGGTCAATTCCTTTATTGTTGACCCAGCTTGTATCCAGCAAGGCACCGGAAATACTGATGGCTACCTTGGGTTTTACCAGATCAAATTTATGGCGCAGCACATAATCCGCATCCGAACCTACAGCGCTCAGAATCCATTGCTGATACTTAGGAGGCAACATTTGAAGGCTGTCCAGATAGGAAATAAACATTGTAGAGACGGCACCGGCCGACACGCCTCCAATAAATGCTTTGGAGGTATCTATCCTGTATGGATTTCCGGTTTGATAAGTACCGATCAGATGGTCGACGGCTTCCTTGGTATCAATCAGCGCACGACCTACCGCCTTCACCATGCTTTCCTCAGAAAGCAGTGCCAGCACATTAGGCTCCTGACGATAATCTATCGAGACGCAAACATATCCGCGTTTTGCAAAATACTCGCACATCTGAACAATATCTGGGCTGTTCTGGTCTAAGAGTTTCAGATAAGCTCCCCCATGAATGAGCAGCATCACCGGACGCAACGAAAACGTATCCCCGTGTGGTTCATAGACGTCGTACCGCAAATCAATCATCTGTCCGTCGCTCTGAGGCTTGCGGGCATATTTGATATTTTTAGTAATATCTACCTGACTGAATATGGGTTGCAAGTATCTGCCATTGAAGCAATCGGAAGCATGGCCCGTAAGAGAAAAAAAAGAAAGCACAAGAAATGAATATAAAAATTTTTGCATCGCGATACTATTTGACTGAAAACTATCTCTTAAAAACCGGACTATTCCATTATAGTGATTCTTCCGGTGTAAACAAATGATTCCTCCTGCCGCTGATAAAACATCTTGATGAAATACAAACCCGATGGCAGCTTTTCATTGACAGCAATAAAAGAAGTATTTCCGGAATATGTTTTATTTTGAAGTTCTTTTCCTTCCATATCATAAATGACCAGATTCAACTTGTCCGTATTTATTTCCTTTGGAATCTGTATCGTAAAGTTTCCATTCGAGGGATTGGGTAAAATATCCATCTTTGCAGAAACGATATGTTCCCGGATGCCTGTCGTGCGTGCATCGCAATCTATCAGACTGTAACAAAAATGGGCTATGTGGCTTTTGGTGCTATCCAGGACGTACGGATTAAATATAAGCGCCAGCGGATTGGCCCCGAACAATGCGTCTATGTTGAAGCCTCCGATAAAAGGCACATGAGAATAACCCAGCCAGGAATCGAACTCGCTGCGCAAGCCAAGATGCTTACATCGTTTATCTATGAGGTAGCTGCCCATCAGTTTCGGCAGCATCGGTAAATGAAAAGGATGGTCGTAGTTGTACGGAACAATAGGATCGGCGGTGCCATGCTGAGACAGCAATGCCGGATAAATTCTGTTGGGTTTTATCCAGGCGGTATCCAGCAAGGCTCCTGAAATATTAATCATACCAATGACATTGGCTCCGCAATAACGGTTGTCCAGCAATGCCTGTGAATTCGGCTCCACCTGTAAAATCCATTGCTGATATTGCGGCGACATCCAGGAAAGGCTGTCCAAAAATATGGCTTGCAGAAAACTGACAGATCCGGCAGAAACACCGCCGACAATGACCTTGCTGTAATCCACCTTATACGGATTGCCGTGATTAATGGTGGTGTCCATAATACTGCAGGTGGCGTCTCGGATATCTATCAATGAACGGCCAACGGCCTTTACCATGTTTTCCTCTGACAACAAGACGAGCGGATTTGCCTCTTCCCTGTATTCGAGAGAAATCACCACATAGCCGCGTTTTACCAAATCTATCGCCAGTTCTACGATGTCCGGACTTTTCTGGTCTAATAAATCTATATAGCCGCCACCATGTGCCAGCACCACTACAGGTCTGCCGGAAGCCGTATCATTTTTTGGCTGATATACATCATAGCCTAAATTCTGCCATCGGCCGTCACTGGTTTGTTTGCGGGCATATGTGATATTGTTGAGAACCGTATATTCGGAAAAAACCTTATTCTTATATCTTCCGTTAAAACAATCCGTGGCATTTCCGGGTGTTATAAAAAAAGACAGAAGTAAAAACGTGTAAAGAACTTTTTGCATACTTTTTGTTTATTTAAAAATACTGGTTTTTTAGCATCATTTACTTTCATTTATAACGAATGGTGCATTCTTATCTTTTGTATATCTTTGAGGGAGAAAGATGGAATTCAAAATACATTCTAATTATCAGCCTGCCGGTGACCAGCCCAATGCCATCCGGCAATTGAGTGAAGGCATCCTGCATGATGAAAAATATCAGACCTTACTGGGAGTAACGGGTTCCGGAAAAACGTTTACCATCGCTAATGTGATAGAAAAAGTACAAAGGCCTACTTTGGTCTTATCACACAATAAAACACTGGTGGCACAGCTGTATACGGAATTCAAGGAATTTTTTCCGGAAAACAAAGTAGAGTTCTTTACATCGTACTATGATTATTATCAACCGGAAGCATACGTTGCCGTTACAGACACCTACATCGAAAAAGATTTATCCATCAATGCGGAAATTGAAAAGCTGCGCTTAAGCACCACCACTTCTTTAATGAGCGGCAGACGTGATGTGATAGTCGTCGCTTCTGTTTCCTGCATCTATGGTTTGGGTAACCCAGCTGAATACAAGAATCAAATCATTCGGATTAGCAAAGGGCAAACACTGAGCAGAAATACTTTTTTATTCGAGCTCGTCAATATTTTATATGCACGTACGACGGCAGATTTTCAGCGCGGAAACTTTAGGGTGAAAGGCGATAACGTGGAAGTATTTTTAGCCTATGCCGATTATGCCTACCGCATTACGTTCTGGGGTGATGAGGTCGAAGAACTCGAATCCTTCGATCCTGTTTCCGGCAAACGCATCGAGCAAATGAAAGACATCGCCATCTTTCCCGCCAATATCTATATTGCACCGCGCGACCAACTGCCAAGCATTATACATGAAATACAGGATGAACTGAAAGAACACGTAGAATATTTTAATGCCACCGGAAAACAGCTGGAAGCCAAACGTCTGGATGAACGGGTGAATTTCGATTTGGAAATGATTCGTGAACTGGGCTACTGCAGCGGCATTGAAAACTATTCCAGATTTTTTGACAGACGCAAACCCGGCGACCGGCCTTTCTGTTTGCTGGATTATTTTCCGGAAGATTTTTTACTGGTGGTGGATGAAAGCCACGTCACCATTCCACAAATCGGTGGCATGTACGGCGGCGACAGAAGCCGCAAGCAGAATCTGGTGGAATATGGTTTTCGTTTGCCAAGCGCCATGGATAACCGTCCTTTGAATTTCAATGAATTTGAATCTTTGCTGAATCAGGTGATATTTGTATCGGCCACACCGGCAGATTACGAACTGATGAAAACGGATGGCGAATTCATAGAACAAGTAGTGCGTCCAACCGGTTTACTCGACCCGCCGATCGATGTGCGACCCAGTATCAATCAGATTGACGATTTGCTGGATGAAATTCACAAGCGCATTGCTGTCGATGAACGCGTGCTGGTCACCACGCTGACCAAACGTATGGCAGAAGAACTATCAAAATATTTAACCAAACTCAACATCAAGTGCAAATACCTGCATAGCGACGTGGATACCATGGAACGAGTAGAAATTATTCAGGGGTTGCGCTTAGGAGATTTTGATGTATTGATTGGTGTTAATCTCTTACGTGAAGGATTGGATATTCCGGAAGTATCGCTCGTAGCAATTTTAGATGCGGACAAAGAAGGTTTCCTGCGTAACGAACGATCGCTGACGCAAACGGCAGGGCGTGCGGCGCGTAATGCCAACGGGCTGGTGATTTTTTACGGAGATGTAATGACCAAATCCATGCAGAGGACCATTGATGAAACCAACCGTCGCCGCGAAAAACAAATTGCCTACAACATAGCACACAACATGACACCCAAAACGGTGTTCAGAAGCAAGGAAGAAATTTTACAACGCGCATCTATCTTAGATATACGCCAGCGACCGGAAACACGGGAAGAACGCAACTATAAGGAACAGGTGGACAAAATGAATTTTGCCGCAGAGGAGGAAGGAGAATATCTGACGAATGAACAACTGGAAAAGAAAATCGCACAATTGAAAAAAGCCATGCAGCGCGCTTCGCAACAAATGGATTTTATGGAAGCCGCCAGATTACGAGACGAAATGTTTAAATGGCAAGAAAAATTAAATTCATAAACCGTACTTATTAAAACCAAAATAACCATGCAAAAAACTATTCTTATTTCCGGAGCAAATTCCGGTTTAGGTTTCGAAGCAGCCA
>JAXLTX010000007.1:0-33962 GCA_046329775.1 Chitinophagales bacterium | reverse complement strand
GCTGTTATCGATACCATTCGGGCTTGCCACTTTTTTTGTTGTGCCCAAACTGCAGAATTTTACGGCCAATGCGCAGGATTTGTTTCAGGGGGTGAAAGAAATCATCGAACGTATTTCTGCCTTTACTGGTGTTGAGTTGCTCTCTAAAGAAAACCTGGGCAATATTCCTAAAATCGTTTCATCCTATCTTCCTGATTTTTTAAGTACGGCAGCCAATATCTTTATCAATTTCAGCACCTTGTTTTTTGTATTGTTCTTTATGCTGAGCAATGCCAACAAGATTGAATCCAGTTTACTGAGATACATTCCATTGAAACAGGAAAACAAAAAGAAAGTGACGGCTGAAACCAAAAATATTGTCACCTCATATGCCATTGGCATTCCGGTGCTGGCACTGGCGCAGGGTTTTTGCGCCTATATCGGGTACCTGATTTTCGGCATCAAGGACCCTATGTTGTGGGGCTTCATCACCTGTGTCTGTTCCGTTATACCATTTGTAGGTTCGGGCCTGATCTGGATACCGCTGGTCGTCTATATGTACAGTGGCGGCAATACGGGCGGAGCAATAGGACTGGCCATCTACTGTGCGGTGGTGGTGCTGAATGTAGATAATGTGCTGCGTCTTTTTTTACTGAAAGCATTTGCCGATATCCATCCGCTGGTCACCTTGTTCGGAGTGATTACAGGATTGAAGCTGTTCGGATTCATCGGGCTCATATTCGGCCCGCTGCTGGTATCTTATTTCCTGCTGATGCTGCGCATTTATGCCAATGAGTTTTCCGCCGATCCGGAAACATAAGCTACTCCATCAGTTCCATCTGCATCGCATCCACTTCATACTGCTTTTTACCTTCTAAGAAACCGTCTACGATCTTTTCCTGATAGAGCTTTTTGATTTGTTTGTTTTTATAATCAAAGGTACCGTTGGCATTTTGCATCACCAGCATTTTCATGTCTTTCATCACCGCTTCCATCCCTTTTTTCATATCCTTTTTCTGGTTTTCCTTTTCAACGGCCTTTTGCTCTTTTGCTTCCGGTGTGGTGGCGGTATCCGTATCAAAAGCATCCGTTAAACCTTCGGCAAGCCCCGTAACCAAACCTGAAAACAAACCCGACATGCTGTTCATCAGTTCAGACATATCCATTTCACTGTGCAACTGCACCTGAATCGTCTTATCTGCCGGCAGCAACTGCATGCTGGCACCGCCTTTCTTTTCCATGCCGCCACTTAAGGATTTTGCGAGCAACTGAGACAAGGCATCCGTTTCCACCCCTTCCATCGCCTGCTCTTCCATCGCTTTCATGCTGACGGTAGAATCCTGAATGTAGGTATGGCCATAGAGCGTGGAGAAATTCTGGAAGATGGGGTATAGCCCTTTCTCCAACACTTTGTATCGCATCAGGTCAATCATCATATCCGTCATTTCTCCCGACTTTTTATTTTTGGAGGAAGCAAGTTTATTTTTCATTTCTTTCTCTGCCTGGCTGTTCTTGTCCATGGTTTTCGTGATGTCATCTTCATTCACCACCTCTTCAAACGAGGCGTTCTTGTCCAGCTTGATGAGGAAGACTTCCTTTGCGATGGCAGCCATCATCGCCATATTGCTTGGTTTTTCCGCTACGGAAAGCAAGCTCGTATCACGAAAAAAATGATGGAATTTCCATTTCAGCACATAGCCGTTCTGTACCTTGGTTTCGCAAGTGATTTCCACTTCCGCAGCTATCGTGTCTTTCAGGCGCATAATGCCCAAACTGTCCAGCTCTCTTTTTACGGAGGTGATCTTATATCTTTTCGATTCTCCCGATTGATACTGCGGCAACAGCTTGATATGTTCTTTTACGGGCATCTTCAGGACATCCTTGTTATTATCGAATGCCTGTGCATGCACGGCGAGGTTCAACATAAATACCAGAAAAATATTTTTCATAAGATGGCTTTTCATTTTTTGTAAATATATAAAAAAAGATTTCTTTAACATTTTTTATTTCAGGATATATCCTGCCGGGAATGATATTTGGTATTACCTTTAACAAAAAAGGTATGCAAGACAAGAACAATGAAATCGCACATTACGTGTTTTCCGGCTCCACCACCATGATTGGGGTTTGCATTACGGTGATTGCCTTATTTAAGGTAATGAGCACCAACCTGAAAACCTATGCCGATGAGATTCTGGGTATCGATACGTTTATATTCATTTTCGCTGCATTCTTTTCCTATATGACACTGAGAAGCGATAGGAACAAGCCAATGGAGAAGTTTGCCGATCTCCTATTTTTCACCGGAATGAGCATTCTGATACTCGTCGGGTTGCTGATTGTTTTCTCCACGTACTGATGTTCCGTTTAGGCTCTGCAGCAATAAGCTGTTCACCTCTTCGTGTTGTATCAACAACATGGAATGGGTGCCACCTTTTACGGGAATGGCGTTTTTTATATTTCTGAAAGGAAACATTTCATCCTTTGTTCCGTGTAGATGAATGATGTCTTTGCGATAGTCTTCCTTGCCGTTCCATTTTACAATCGCATCCACACACCAGTATAAGAAAGAAGGGTCGTTGCTTTTAGCCATACTCACCGCCATGCGCCGCATGCCGGGCACTTTCAGCACTTCATTTTTAAACAAACTGCCAAACTGTATGAAACCGATGAATCCACGGCCCGGCAGCAATTTGTGAGCGTTGGTGTACTTCAGGTGCTTTAAGATAAAAGGCATTTCTTTGCGGCTTTTTACAGAAGAAATCAGCACCACCTTTTGCGGATGCAGGTGTTTAATCAATTCCATCACCATGATGCCGCCCATGGAGTTTCCGACCAAATTGAATGGCTGCGTCGTATCAATCTGCGGAATGAATTTCTGCACATAGGTTTCCATCGTGTCGTGCTTATCATGCCGCGGGAACGGCAGGTACACGGCATGGTCCACGGCCACCATCTGATGCTTGAAGATTCGCTCGTCGGAAGCGATGCCGCCGATAAAATAGGTCTTGATGGCCATTGTATAAAAGTACTTAATAAATCAATTGGATGTGCGCCCAGCGGATAGGATGGAAGGCTGCTTGTGTCAACTGCGTATGCTCGTCTCTGTTGAAGATAAGTTCCGTATTGTCGCCCTCTTTGTCGAAATACAGCAACCAGGGCCTGGCAATGCTTTCGGCCAGCGACACCATGAGATAAAGCCGTTTTTCTTTATCTGGATGATCGGCTACCGGAACCGCAAATTCCATTTTATAAGCATCGTGAAATTTGGTGTAGGCGGTTGTCGATTGATGTATCGTTTCTTCAGGCAATATCGCTGACAGCTTTTCTTTCAATAAATCGATATCCACTGCCTTGCTGATATTATCCGCAATGATGGTAATGCTGATGCTATTTATCATGTTGCAATTTAATGGATTGCTGAAAAATTTTTCTTTCCATTTAATTACCTAAATAAGCCTGTCACAAAGGGTGTTTATGTTTCCTTTGGCCAGACGCATGCCCACAAAGCCCCCCATGGAAAGCCCTGCAAAATGTACGGACCCCAGTTTCAGCTGTTCTATCAGCAGCACGACATCCTCGTATAAACTGTCCATATCGTATCCGGTTTTGGGAACGGAAGATTTGCCTTGCCCGCGATGATCGTAGGTGATGACACGATAACGCCTCTTGAAAAAAGCCACCTGTTTGTGAAACAGATAGCCGCTCCACAGCAGTCCGTGCGAAAACAGGATGGTTTCCGAACCGGCACCATGTTCTTCATAATAGTAATCGCAGTTGTTGATTTTTATAACAGGCATTGCATTTAATTGACTTATTCAAACTTACATATAATTGAGAAATCGGATGGGAAATCTGTGATAAAATAAGCATGTCACATTTTTGCATTAAAACTTATTTTAATATGAACGGGTTTCGCTGCTTCTTTACATTACAGAAGGACGAAAGGCTGGAAACATAGAAACCCAAACCCTACATTTTAGAAACGTAAAAACCACCCTGAGTTCTGAAACACAAAACACCCCCAACAGAAACATTTTAAACCCACAGAGCAGCGTCAGCTGCTCTTTTTTATTTCAATGATGCGACTACGAACTGCTTTTTGAGTATGCTACATGCCAGGCCAGTACAGCACATTGAACTTATGTCCGTCGGGATCTGAAAAGCCGCAGGTATAGCCTTGTTCGTATTTGCTGGGTTCCAGAAAAATGGTTCCGCCGGCCTTTCTGACGGCTGCCGCCCACTCGTCCACTTCTTCTTTGCTCGTGGCCGATAATGAAAAAATGAGTTCGTTTCCTTTGGACAGATCCGCCATGGCGGGCATAAATTTTTCTAGTTGCGCTTTTAGAAAGAAGTGGATGACAAAATTGTTGTTGCCGAATAAAAAACTGGTCAGTTCTTTAGAGCGACCATTGGGTGTAAAACCCAGTTGGGTGTAGAATTTTGTGGTTCGCTCCAAATCCTCCACGGCTACATTTGCCCATATCTGTTTTGCTTGCATAGTATGGTTTTTGAAAGATGAATGGGGTGAAGTTATTTATTTATGCGGGGAGTGTTGTTTAAGCTTGGTAATGTTCTGAGTATTGGCGAAGGGGGTTACTTTTACTACAAAATTTCGTGCGAAGCCGAAGCCTAAAATTTAAGAAAAACTGTTAAACGGAGAACTGAAGCCCGCTTGCGCCAAGCCACTGTTATGTGTTTGCCTTTCTTTTTCGTATGATGTTCGTTCATAGTTATTGTGTCACCTTTACTATTTCAATGCTAAATCTGTCAATATTTGTTTGATGTTTAAATGTTCTGCGTCTTGAACTTTCTTAGTATGTTCAGAGACCAAGTTTATCCAATCAAATAACTTCATTTTTTCAGTCGTTTTAGTTTCCCAATATTCAGAAAGTTCAAAAGCTGATGTTTGCATAATTGTATCAACGATAGTCGGAACATTTTCAAACAAGTTCAAGAATATTCTCGGTACTTTTTGATAAACCTTTTTTCCTATCTCGTAATTACCTTTTCCACCTGCTGTAAACAAATCCCGAATATTTGGACAAACAACTGCCTCACGAGTTACCAACCAAATGGCTAATCTTCCGAATTTGTCACTACTGTTGCCAAAGAGTTCAGGAAAATAAACCATAGCTCGGTTTTTTAATTCCTGCTTTTCTCTCAGAG
This sequence comes from Chitinophagales bacterium, assembly GCA_046329775.1. GTDB lineage: Bacteria > Bacteroidota > Bacteroidia > Chitinophagales > JADIYW01 > JADJSS01. The sequence goes on along the minus strand of JAXLTX010000007.1, from coordinate 28,814 downwards.
AAAGATTGTTCCAAATTCTAATGACGATATTACTTGCCTTGCTGTTGTTTTCGGCATCCATCCACCAAAGTTCTTCGCCTGGTTTCAGTTTACTTTTGTAGTAGTCAACAATCGGTCTTATAGGATTTTCTTTCTTTCGTAAAGTGTCATAAGGCATTTTGATTTTATCAAAAATGGTTTTGCCTTGCTCCAAATTCATATCAATCAAATAGCGTGGGGAATGTGTTACCACAACTTCCGATAAAACTTCATCATAAGGGCGACAACGGAATTCTATTGGACTTGCCAATTTTGCGAACAGCATAAATATGCGTTCAACATTATCAACTCTCGTGCTTTCTAAAACACTATTTCCTGTTGTTTTCCAATGGTTTTGAGTTGTCGTTTTGACTTCAATTCCATAATATTTCTTAGCGACAATATCAGGAAAATTTTGTCCTCCAATAAGTTCGATAGAATTTTCAAATGGCGTTCCTACCGCCAAATCGGTCATTACATCCCTTACATAAGGCTCAAGATTTCTACCTAAAAGCGTTGCTACTTTTTTAGAAGACTTTTGAGCGTGAACATTCAACTCGTCAATTGTTGAGCCGAGTAATAAATCAAATTCGCTTCTGTTTGGGTCTGAATTTACTGAAACTATCATTTTTACTTCTTAAAATATAAGTCCCAAACTTCTTCAATTCTTTTGGCTAAGTTATAAGCCAAAAGAGGTGGAACCGCATTGCCAATAATTTTATACGCTTGTGATGGACTAACTAAAAATGAGCCTTTTCTTCCGTTTTTATTTTCGATTACAAAATCATAATCGGATGGAAAAGTTTGGATTAAAGCACATTCTCTTACCGTCAATCTTCTTTCTTTTAATCCTTTGTTCAGTTCAGCTTTAATTTGTCCGCCATTTTCTTTTGAAAGCCGCCTAAACTCGATATTTCCGTGATGTTCAGAACGAATTGTTGGCGAAATGCTACCCAATTTTATTTCGGTTTGTCCTTGACAATGCTTACCCATAAACTTCGCTTTTGAATAAAATTTTTGGGATAAATCTTTCGCATTTTCGGGTTCTTGCAAATGTTTAAACACATCTTTTAGTTGGACAAAATGTTTCAATTCCTCGCCCTCGTTTGTATAAGAATGTGTTGGCTTTGGATACGGACTGTATTGTTCTGAAATAGATTCTTTTTCCAATTCGGCTAAAGCTGATTTTTTCAAAGCTGATTTTTTGATGCCGATAAAAATTACTCTTTCTCTTGATTGAGGAACTCCAAAATCTGCGGAATGTAATACTTGTGGGTCGAGTACAATGTAACCATTTCCATTAGCGGAAGAAAAATCATTTTGGATAATTGATTTTACATCGCCCAAATTAACCAAACCTTTTACGTTTTCCGCAATGAAAATTTTCGGTTGTGTAATTTCAATCACTTCTTTCATCCACATATAAAGCTGACCGCGAGTTTCAACGGAAGCTGTTATATCGTCAATAAGTTCTCCTTTATGATTTTTGTGAGAATTAAATCCATTTCGCTTTCCCGCAACACTAAAATCCTGACAAGGAAATCCGCCCGTTACCACATCCACTTCTTTTGGGAAAACATTTAGACCGTTTCGGTACATTTTTACCAAATCAACAATACTTTCCTTGTAAAAATCTTCTGCGTTGTGTCCTCGTTTTGAAAAATAATTGACCCAAGCGTTTCTCGCATCAGTCAAAATATCATTAGCGAAAACGGTTTTGAATTTTGTTTTTTTGAGTTGTACAAAACCATTTTTTAATTTTTTGTCAATGAAATGTGGTGTTAGAACTTCGTTTATTGATTGTTGTAAAACGGAGAATCCTCCCTCAAATCCCAAATCCATACCACCACAACCTGAAAAAAGCGAAAGTACATTTAATGTGTCTTTCTTTTCTTCTGTAATATTTTGAGTCCTACCTTTTGGATAGTACAAAATGTCCAACTGTGGTTCTTGAACTACACTGATTTCCGTTTCCATTGTTTCTGTTCGCATAGTTTTAACGTTTTTCAAGATTAGATTTTATGTACTTTACTTTTTGCTCCGCAACTTTCAAAACCTTACTTGCGCAATCTTCGTCTGCGATTTCATAAGCTATTTTTTCGCTCATAAACTGAATTAACAAATATTCTTTATCAAGTTCCAAGATTTCCGCAAGTTTTATAATGTTATCTTTTGTTGGCTTTCGTTCGTTACGTTCAATTTTACTTAAAATCGCCTGGTCAATGTCGAGATAAGACGCTACTTGCCTAAGTAACAAGCCCAAACTTTCTCTTTTTGCTCTTATGATTTGTCCGACTGTTTCCATTTGAATATTATGACTTGACGTTTAGTGTCAAAAATATAACTAAAATTTGATTTACAAAATATTTGGATAAAGAATTTTATCAATAAGGTCTTTAAAAGTGTTTTCCCTTCTGATTTTTTTCAATTCACACTCCCATAATACAATCACGTTCCAACCTAAACTCTTTAATTCAGCGATATTTTTTTCATCTCTCTCTACATTTTTGTCAATTTTCTCATGCCAGAATTTTTTGTTGGTCTTGGGCATTACATAGATTTTACAATTAGTATGTCCGTGCCAAAAACAACCATTTATAAAAATTACGGTTTTAAACTTGGTTAGTTTGATGTCTGGTTTCCCTAGTAGTTTTTTGTCGTGAAGTCGGTATCTGAACCCTTTGGAAAAAAGAAATTGGCGCACAATCAGTTCAGGTTTAGTGTCTTTTCCCCTGACCGAACTCATTATTTCACCCCTTCTTTCTTTACTTACTTTATCTGCCATCTTTCACAAAGATATGAATAAGTTTTTTCGGAAAACTAATGTAACGCGGTGGGTTTAGAGGGTGACACATAACTTTCAAATATACGCAACTCTTATATAAAAATAGGCAACAATCCATACGATAACAGTCGGATTGGCGCAACTATAATTTTATATCTTGTAAAAAAAACTACCCCTTCAACCCCGCAGCGGCGGAAATCTCCAGCATGCGGTCAATAGGAACTTTGGCCTGCAGGCGCAGGTCTTCGTCCATCAGCAGTTCGGGCAGCTCGTATTTCAAACACAGGTGGATTTTTTCCAGGCACCTACTTTTTGTTCTTTGCTTTTGCTTTTTTTATCATGGCTTTTTCATCGCTTTCCAGTCTGCGTTTTACCTTATTCAAGTCTTCTGCTATCGGCAACGTCTCCGGCTTAACACCTCTTTCCTGCAACATTTTACGCACGGCTTTATTATTTTCCACATGTTCCATGGAAATTTTTTGCTGTCCTTTTAAATCTTTCTCCACAATATTATGGCTGGTCAGTTCTGTTGCAAAATCTTTTGCTTTAATGGTAAGGGTCGGTAAAAAATCCGCTAAGGGGCGCGCATCAGAAATTTGTAATTTCTTTTTCATTTCTTTGGTAGAAAAACCACCAAATAAGGCTTTGTCTCCTTCCGAACGAATGATGGAAAAGCCTTTTTCGTCTACACCTCTTTCGTATAAAATGCCCGAGAGTTTTTTTTCTGATTTACTCAGTTTTTCCCTCGCGGATACCCGGGCTACATCTAATAAGCGTTTTTCAATAATTTCCTGTTTGCGGGTTTGTACGGCAAAATAGGTTTGAGCAAATGCTACTTCACTTTTATTGGCATCCGCATTTTGAGCGACCAAATAACAGGCATACCTTGTAAGCGCAATGTCATTGATTTCGCGTTGTGTTCCACTTCCTATTTCTACCATTTTCCCGAGGTCGGCAAAATGGTCTGAAATGGTTTCCCCGGCATTGTTACAAGCGCTCTTCGCCTTTTCAATAACCTTTACAAAATTATCCCATTTGGTGTAATGAAGAATCTCCTGCAAATCGCGTGCGCTCCAGCATTCCACCTTATTGATTACCTGACAAGCCTCTTCAAATTTATCAAAGAGTTCCTGAATCAATTCCTTTTTCATGCTATAAATATAACAAATATATTACCCCTTCAACCCCGCCTTCTCGGAAATCTCCAGCATGCGGTCGATCGGAACTTTGGCCTGCAGGCGCAGGTCTTCGTCCATCAGCAGTTCGGGCAGCTCGTATTTCAAACACAGGTAGATTTTTTCCAGGGTATTAAGCTTCATGTGCGGACAGTCGTTGCAGGCACAGCCATTGTTGGGCGGCGCCGGAATAAAGGTTTTATGCGGGGAAGCTTGCTGCATCTTGTGCAGAATGCCGGTCTCCGTGGCCACAATGTATTCCTGAGCCTCGTCGATCTGGGTGTATTTCAGCAGGCCGGTGGTGGAGCCAATGAAATCGGCGAGTTCCAGCACGGCGGCTTCGCACTCCGGATGTGCAATCATCTTGGCGTTCGGATGTTTCTCCTTCAGGCTGCGGATTTTCTCCAGCGAGAAAATTTCGTGCACCATGCAGGAGCCATCCCACAAGACCATCTCTCTATTCAGTTTTTTCGCCAGATAGGCACCCAGGTTCTTGTCGGGCGCGAAAATGATGCCCCGGTCTTTGGGAATGGCATTCACGATAAACTCTGCGTTGGAGCTGGTGCAGATATAATCGCTCAGCGCCTTAATTTCGGCCGTGCAGTTGATATAGGAAATAACGGCGTAGCCGGGAAATTTTTTTTTGAAGGCAGCAAAATCGTCCGCCGGGCAACTGTCCGCCAAAGAACAGCCGGCTTTCAGATCGGGCAGGATGACCTTTTTCGTAGGGTTGAGGATTTTGGCGGTCTCGGCCATGAAATGCACACCGGCAAAGAGGATGATATCCGCATCGGTGCTTTGCGCTTTCTGGGCCAGCTGGAGACTGTCGCCGATAAAATCCGCAATGTCCTGGATATCAGCTTCCTGATAGTAATGGGCCAACAAAATGGCATTTTTTTCTTTTTTCAGTGTTGAGATTTCCGCAAACAGGTCCAGCGTTGGGTCGATATCCACATCGAGGAAGCCGACTTGCGCCAGCCGGGAAATTTTTTCTTTCAAATCGATTATTGCTGCCATGTTGGAAATTTTTGTTGGTTCGTTCGGAATCAAAGGTAATTTGATTTTTCAAATTCCGAACCTTCGGAACGAAATTTTTTACGTTGAACCGTTTTGACTAATTATATTAAATATCTATTTAAAAATTTTTATTTATTACTATTTATAAGCAGTGTGGATTCGTGGAAAGATTTAGAAGAAACCATGAACCCTGATCGATACTTTTTTATATGCCGGCTCTTTATGCACAACTTATACACAGTATTCATTTTACAGCGTGCTTGCTTCTATTTCATTGAATATGTGCTGTTTCCTTGTTCATCATTCCTTGTTCATCGTTCCTTCATCCACAGGTGACGTATAACTTTTTACCACCTGTTTTGTGTACAACTTTTAACAGTGCATAAGGTGTATTAGTTCCGGTTTGCTGTGTCTAATTTTATGAAAACTGCTATTGTCCGTGGAGATAATTTTACAGGCATTTTAAAAGTTGTGGATAGAAAATTCTGTCCACATGGATTCACATAAAGTACAATTTTTAAACATCTTGTATTGTTGGAAACCCGTTCAATAAAATAAGGGGGTTTGAACCGAAGTTAACACCCATGTGTATAACTCATTTTTCACTGAAATAATTTGTGAAACCAGATATATTGTTCCACGTTTTCCGGTACAAAATACCTAATCGACTGATTATTAAGGATTCTTTTTCGGATAGCGGTGGAACTCATATCGAATAAGGGCAAGCTGAGAGCGGTAAGCCGTGCGTCGTGTGTCGTACGTTCTTTCTCTGCAGTTTGTCTGTTGTACACTAACACCTCATAGTTATTCAATATCCAATCCGCTTCTTTCCATTCATAAAATTTTGCGACATTATCTTCTCCTATTATAATACTGAATGTAAGTTCCGGAAACTGCTGTGTCAGTGTTTTTAAGGTAATGTGTGTATAAGAAGGTTTTTCCAGTTGAAATTCAATATCCGACACTTTGAAATCATCAACAGCTTCCACAGCCAGCCTTACCATTTGCAGGCGGTGTTGTTCATCGGCCAGTTCATTGTTTTGTTTGAACGGATTTTGCGGGGAAACGATAAACCATACTTCATCTAACTGTGCAGCTTCTTTGATATGTGTGGCTACCAGCAAATGTCCGATGTGTATTGGATTGAAGGAACCGAAATATAATCCGATGGTTTTAGGCATGATTGAAAATGGATGTATAAACTTCTGTAATCTTTTGGTGCATTAAAGTTATATCGAATTGCTGTACAAATTGAAAGGCATTTTCAACAAGTGTGTCATGCATTTCTTTTTGGGTGTTGAGGAGTTGCAGTTTATGCACAGCATCTTCCACATCATTATAGAATAGACCATTTTTTTCATCTTGCAGTAATTCATTGGCAGATGCAAAACGATTGGTAAGCACTGGTATCTTGCATGCCATGGCTTCCAAGAGTACAAGTGGAAAACCTTCGTTGTTGGAAGTGAATAGAAACAGATTAAAACAGGGTAGCAGTTCCCGTATATCATTTCTGAAACCCAATAGATGAATGTTGGAATCGAGCTGTTGGAATTGAGATTTAAGTGAGCCATCACCAATGATTACAAAATGATAGTTTTTATCAAGTGCAATGGTTCTATCAGCAATCTCTATGAATTCACCGATATTCTTTTCTTTTTCGAGTGCAGAAACAATACCAACGATGCGTGTTTCATTTGATAAATTTAATTCCTGTTTTAGTTTATTCAAGCTTTGTTCATGGTTCGCCGTTAATCGTGTAAGATCAATACCGGGGTGTATGACAGCTATTTTTTTATCATCCCGAACAAAGCTCATCTTCTTTTTCACCGCTTCACTTACACAGATGATTTTTTTAATTTTATCAAAAGTGTATTTCCATTTGGAAACAACCCGGAAGTTAACATGCCTGTGTATAAGTGCCGGAATATCCATTCCAAACAAATCAGCCAGCAGATAGGTGTTGATGGCATGACTGTCGTGCAGGTGTATCAGGTCAATCTGATTTTTTTGACAAACTTTTTTCAATTCCAAAGCCGCGAATACATCGAATCCAAATCGTTTTTTATAGGTAAATATATTGCTTCTGCCGGAATTCCTTTTTTGTAAGGCGGCATTTTCCGGACAAAATAAATAATAGGCAAATTCAGCATCGGAATGATGGATCATATACTCTACCTGCTGTTCGCCGCCGCGCCAGTACACCGATGAAATGATATGCAGGATTCTTTTTTTCATGCTTCCTTTTTATTGATGTGAGCCCAGCTGCAAAGTACCAGAAAGATGGAGGTTCCGAGTTGGTTTTCCACAAAGGGTTCCCAGCACATTACCAGTAAGAGCATGAGATAGGCTATTGCAAAAACAGGCTTTCTTTCTCTTACATATTGTATGAAGGGTAAAAATACCAATACACAAAAAAGCAGACCACTCAACAGACCGACGCCACAGGCTGTGTATAAATACTGATTGTGTATATGTGCATACACTTCCTTCTTAAACTGAGGATACTGATGTTGATACACCACATTCATTTCATCCTGAATATCTCCTATGCCTACACCGAAACATTTATTTTGCTGCAGTAAATTCCAACCTATCCTATCAGACAATATTCTTCTGGAATCGGATACCTGATTTGCGGTATCCTGTTGATTTTTGTATTGCGATATTCCGTACAGGGTATAGGCTATCTTGCTTTTTATGGTGGGTATCTTTTCATACGATATATAGGCGCTGAGGAGCATGAGTGCCGTTAATCCCAATGCGAACATTTTCTTTTTATGTTGCATCAATACAATGATTGCAAATAGGAAGATTCCGGCATACAATAGAACCAATCCGGTTCTCACAGATAAGATATGTATGAAATAAATGAACCAGAGGATTAAAATTCCGTTGATTGTTTTTTCGAATGCAGCATTTTCTTTCAGCAGATTATTCAATGTCATCAAAGCAGCAATCGCTACCAACACAGCCAGTGATACATGATGAATCAGCGTGGGAATGACTGCTCCCTGTGCGTATAGTTTCGTGTATGATTCTATGTTTTGCAGGTATTGCAAAAAACTCCATCCGGAACTGATGAGTGCACATAGAATAAAAAAATGTTCGATGTAGTTCAGGCTTTTTTTATCCGTAGTTGTAAGCATACCTAAACTTAAAGGCAGCATTAAAAACGGGATTTTATTTTTAAGGATATCCCAGTATGCCGCCTGATTGCTTGAATTGAACACAGAAAAAAGGTAGATGAAGAAAATGCCCGTTAAAGAAATGCCGGTCAGATTTTTATAAGCGCTTTGTGCAGCTGCTTTTTTCTCCGGCATTACCAGAAACATGATACATGCAGCCACCGTGGCCACGCTCTGCAAAAATCTGGAAAAAAAAATACCTGCTATCCAGACGATCAGGATAGAAGTGAAGGTATTTTTTATCTGCGCTTGATTTAAAATCTTGTTACTTATTACTTATTACCAAATACTTTTAAAGGAACTAACCCTGCAAATTTACTGTTTATCTATCTAAATTATTGCTACCTTTATGACCGCAGTGTCAACCGAACCTATCTCCGATAAAGAAAGGCTCTTTGAGCAGGAACTTTTGCCGCACGCAGATGCGCTGTATAACTTTGCCTACCATTTAACTTACAATGAAGAAGATGCCAATGATCTGGTACAGGAAACCTTCATGAAGGCTTTCCGTTTCATTAATTCATTTGATGCGGGAACTAATGCCAAGGCCTGGTTGTTTAAGATATTGAAGAACGGTTTCATCAATGAATACCGGAAGAAGAAGAAAGAGCCGGCAAAGGTGGACTATGAGGATATCATAGCCTATCAGGATGCAGATGAAGAAAAAGGAGGGGTGGCGTTCGATTTAAGAGAAGATATTTTCGATGGAATGATGGGCGATGAAATCACGCTGGCATTAAACAGATTGCCTATTGATTTCAAGACGGTTATCCTTTTGTGTGATATTGAAGGATTTACGTATGAAGAAATTGCTAAAATAATTGATATACCCATTGGAACAGTTCGTTCCAGACTGCATAGGGCAAGAAATATGCTCAAAGAAAGTTTGAAAGAATATGCAGAAAAGATGGGATACAAATAAAATGACAGTATGAGCCATATACGACCGCCACACAACTGCAACGAGCTGATTAAAGATATTTCTTTAATGCTGGACGGAGAACTTGACCGTCACTCGGAAAACATGTTGCGGGAGGAAATTGAAAAATGCCCTACCTGTAAACAGTATTTCAACAGCCATTCTGCTTACAAAGTAAACGTTTCACAAAAAGTGACCCGGATGTCTTGCGGAGAAAGTTTGAAAGAATCGCTCCGTTCAAAAATCAGAGGATTGTAGTTATCTTCCTCTTCCAATACCTATTCTTACCGAAAAGGCCACTTCATAATAAGAAAAATCGGCTGCCGGTTTCAGGTTGCTCTTTATGGGAATATCCCCGTTCAAGGTTGGTTTATAATCGAGCGATAATATAAACGGTATCCGTAATCGTTGAGAAGTATAGTCAAATCCTACGATAGGAGAGATACCCATTGCAAAGTAGGTTTGTTTACTGGAAGATGTTTTCTTACCATAGCCGACAGATGGGCCACCTCCAACATAAGCCGTAAAATTACTTCTCCCCAATCCCCAGTGTTTTTCATACAGCACCTGTACGTTGATACCCGGTTTATTCAAGATCAGTCCGTGATAGCCATATCGTAACAGGAATTCCAGTCCGTGACTTTCCTGTACATAATACTGTCCTGTAATGCCGATGCCATAACCGAAGCGTCCACCCACTGCTCCTTTATATTCCTGTGAAAAAGAGATGAGGGGTTTTAGCAGGATTGCACAAAAAAGTACAATCACCACCAGATGTTGTCTTATCAGCATAATTTAAAGATAGTATTATTCTTCTACAACGTCCGTAGTGAGCCAAAAATTGTTTCTACCCTCACCAATGATGATAGAGATGATTTGTTGTTGTATCAGTTCAAGCATACCCAGGAAAATAAAAACGGCATGTATTTTACTTTCGCAAGCTGTGAATATTTCTGAAAATGAAGCTTTCTTTTTGGTTTGGATAAATATGGCTAATTTATCCTTTTCCGTTTCGATGGAATATTTAAATGGAGCAACGGTATGAACCACCTTTTCATTTTTGGTTTTATACTTGTCCATGGTGCGTTGGTACGCTTTCATCAGTTTAAACAAGGTGATGGTTTCCAGCTCGGCTTCTTCCGCCAGTAATTTTATAAGGTCATCCACCTCTTTTTTCTGGTTACCCCTTGAGTAACGTAGAGAACGGTTTCCTTCAAATTCTTTCAGTACTTCCACTATTTCTTTGAAACGCTTGTATTCCAAGAGTGCCTGTACCAATTCTTCTCTCGGGTCAATTTCATTGCCGGCTTCATCCAGATCTTTTCTTGGAAGCAGCATTTTGGCTTTGATACGCATCAACGTTGCAGCTACTAAAATGAACTCACTGGCCACTTCAATATTTAAACGTTCCATGTGTTGGATGTAATCCAGAAAATCATTTGTAATTTTATGGATCGGAATATCGTTAATACTCAATTCGTCGCGCTCAATAAAAAAGAGGAGCAGGTCAAAGGGACCTTCAAACTGGGGTAGATGTATGAGAAATGGCGCTGACATTGTTACGTAAAAATACAAATCACTTTAAACATAAGAGGGTGCTAGTTATCTACACATCAAAAGTTACCAACAGAATAAAATACACACTGGATTTTGTATTTCAGCAATATTTTGGTATACCGTATGAAATCACGGAAAACCCTGATTTTACTGGTATTCAGGCGAATGTCCATATCAACTATTCGACAATCAATCATCCATCTGTTTTTTCTGTTTTTCAGCATGACTTATTACTTGAGCAAGATATCCGTGAACAACACATTGCTGTTTCCCATACATCAGATTTCCCTGTTTTTTTTCAGACGGAAAAATCGTTTGATCTTTCCTTTGATATCTTCTCCTGCATCTTCTATCTGTTATCCAGATACGAAGAATACCTGCCGCACGAAAAAGATGTACACGGCAGATTTCCGTCTTCGGCATCTCTTCTTGCACGCCAGGAATTTGAGTTTGCTCCGATAGTGGAAACGTGGCTGCATTTTTTGAAAGGAGCCTTGAAAAAACAGCACCCGCAACTGGTTTTCAAAGAACACCGATTCGAGTATTTACCAACGTTTGATATTGACAATGCCTATCGTTTTCTCGGCCGCAACTGGTTGAAACATCCACCCAATGTTTTTGATGCGGGCTGTCGCAAGGTACTGCTCGGAAATTGGAAAGATCCTTTTGATGTGCAGGAGTCAATCTTACCGGAAATAAAGACATTGTCGTTGCAACCGATATTCTTTTTTTTACTGAATGATGATACACAAATCAACAGCAATGTTTCTCCTCAATCATCCCATTTGCACCAGCTCATTCTGTCGCTGAGTGATTACGAAATTGGCATACACCCTTCTTATTTTTCTTCTGAAAATAATACCATTCAGAAGGAGAAGATTCTGCTTGAATCCATAGCTGAAAGAAAGATTCTTGTGTCCAGACAACATTTTCTGAAGTTAAGTTTTCCGGATACATTCCGGAAGCTGATAGCAGCGGGTATACAAACTGATTTTTCGCTTGGCTATCCGGATGTTTCAGGTTTTCGTGCCGGTTGCAGCCGTCCGTTTTATTTTTTCGATTTGGAGAAAGATGCTGCTACCGGTTTGTTGCTACAACCCAGCTGTTGGATGGATGCCACTTTTGTTTATTATCCGTCACAAAAAAATAATAATCCGCTGGCGAATTTTTTAACCATTTTTAACCAACTTAAAAAAATTAATGGTAAATTAGTTCCAATATTTCACAACGATTTGCTCGCTGCTGAAATGTTCAGGGGTATTATTGGGTTTATTCATCAACATTTAAAAAGTCAGGGGAATGAAAAATAATTTACATTTCAGATTAATATTATTTTGTTTTATATTATCATTTGGACTTAGTTCCAACGCACAGGATTATAAGTTTTCGCAATTTTATAATTCGCCCTTGAATCTGAATCCGGCATTTACCGGAAAGATCAATTCTCTGTTTCGTGTGGTAGCCAATTATAGAATTCAGTATCTTCCCTTGCAATCTTCTCCAACACCTTATAACACCTTGAGTGCGTCTGCGGATTTCGGTTTATTGCGTGACAAACTGAAAGGGGATATTTTTGGGGCAGGTATTCTTTTTACCAACGACAGACAAACCTCTATCCGGTCCAACGTAGCCATGGTGTCTCTCGCATATCATAAAAGTTTAGGTAAAAATAAAAATCACTATTTAAGTGTTGGTACCCAAATTGGGTTTACCCAAAGAACCTTGGACAACAATCTTATCTTTGCCAACCAGTTTGACACCATCAATAACTTCTTCAATACAAGATGGCCGAATTATGAAAATTTTGCAACAGGCAAATATTTCAAACCTAATTTAAATCTTGGTTTATTCTGGTCTTCTAATTTCAATAAGATGCTGGGTGCTTATGCAGGTGTTTCCATTTTCAACATTCTAAAACCAAAAGATACCTTCTTTAAATCAGACAATGAACGTGCCATGCGCTTCAATGCTCATGCAGGTTTGTTTATAGACATCAACAGGTTTGTTCTAATTTCTCCAAATGGTATGTATATGTTCCAGGCGAAAGCACAACAGTGGATAGCTGGTTCTTCTTTCTCGTTTAATTTATCTGGCAAACAAGAACCATACAAAACTGCTATATCTACTGGTTTTTGGTATGATGGCAATGGTGCTGTAATTGCATCGGCTGGTGTTTCTTTCTTAGGTTTACAGATTGGAGTAAGTTATGATGCTACCATTAAAAAGGATTTAAGCAAAGCCGTTAAATCATTTGGAGCATTGGAAGCTTCAATTATTTACACAGGAAAACCGCTGGATAAAAAGAAAGCGTATTCACCTTTACTCTGTCCTAAATTCTAAAGACAATTATTCCGCATAGTAAAGCCGATGATTTATTCATCGGCTTTTTTTTGTTTCACGTGAAACACATTTTATCTCAATGTTTCATCCTTATTACAGTGTTTATCGTTTATTTTTTCAGAACAATTTATTTTCTTTTTAAGGATTACTCTTAATTCTTATCGTTCCTGTTTTTTCTGCATGAATCCATGTATGGTTCCACGTGAAACTATGCACAATTCAATATTCACATCGTTTATTAAATTGTGGAATAGACTCGGATTTTATGGTATCTTTTTGTTTCACGTGGAACTTATGAACCTTAATTCACAGGGGTGTTATAAACATGTGTATTATTTTGTGGAATTAAGAATCAGTCTAAATTTTTTAAGGAGAATCACCTATTCCTTACAACTTTCAACTAACTTTGCACCATGTTTCAATCGTATGATGTAATAGTAGTAGGAGCCGGTCATGCCGGTTGCGAAGCCGCTGTGGCAGCTGCCAAAATGGGCAGTAAAGTACTCTTGGCAACCATGAATATGCAAACCATTGCACAGATGTCCTGTAACCCGGCAATGGGCGGTGTCGCCAAAGGTCAGATTGTACGAGAGATAGATGCTATGGGTGGATATTCCGGTATTGTAACCGATAAAACCATGATTCAGTTCCGGATGCTTAATCTCTCAAAAGGGCCCGCTATGTGGAGCCCGAGAGCCCAAAGTGACAGAATGCAGTTTCATCTGGTATGGAGAGAAATGCTCGAACAAACACCTAATATCGATTTTTGGCAGGATATGGTGAGAGAATTGTTGGTGGAAAACGGAAGGGTGTGCGGTATAAGGACCGGTATGGGAATGGAAATCCGGGCTAAAGCTGTGGTGTTGACCAATGGTACATTCCTAAATGGGGTGATACACATCGGTGAAAAACAGTTCGGCGGTGGTAGGGCAGGAGAAAGCGCTTCCAAAGGCATTACCGAACAACTGGTGTCTCTGGGCTTTGAAAGCGGTCGCATGAAGACAGGAACCCCCCCCAGAATAGATGGTAGAAGTCTGGATTATTCCAAGATGGAAGTACAGGACGGAGATGAGGAAATTGTAGGATTCTCCTATAAAAATATTGAAAAACCTAAAGAGCAACGTTGCTGCTGGATTACCTACACGAATGATAAGGTCCATGAATTGCTCAAAACAGGCTTTGAAAAATCCCCGATGTTCCAGGGTAGAATTCAGGGACTAGGACCAAGATATTGCCCCTCTATTGAGGATAAAATAAACCGCTTTGCAGATAAAGACAGGCATCAGATCTTCGTAGAACCGGAGGGCTGGAATACGGTGGAAATCTATGTAAACGGCTTTTCCACCTCCCTGCCGGAAGATGTACAATACAAGGCGCTGAAACAGATTCCCGGATTTGAGCATGTAAAAATGTTCCGTCCGGGTTATGCCATTGAATACGATTATTTCCCGCCGACACAGTTAAGCCTTTCTCTGGAAACCAAATTGGTGAAAAACCTGTTCTTCGCCGGGCAGATAAATGGCACCACAGGATATGAAGAAGCAGCCTCACAAGGCATGATGGCAGGTATCAATGCACACCGTGCTGTACAGGATCTGGAACCGGTCATCCTGAAAAGAAGCGAAGCGTATATAGGTGTATTGATAGATGATTTGGTAAATAAAGGCACTGAAGAACCTTATCGTATGTTTACCTCCAGAGCGGAATTTCGTATCCTATTACGTCAGGATAATGCCGATTTGCGCCTCACGGAACTATCCCATAAAATCGGATTTGCAGAACAGGAGCGTATGGATAGGGTGCAGGAAAAGAAAAAAGCTACTGAGGAGATTATCCGTTTCATTAAAGAATACAGCGTGGAGCCATCCGATATTGATGCCTATCTGGAGTCTAAAGGAACCACTCCTTTAATTCATAAAATGAAGCTGGAAAAGATTGTAACACGACCTCAAATCGGTATTTTAGACCTTATAGAGCATGTGCCTGTATTGAAACAACATCTATCCAAATACGAAAAAGAATTCCTGGAACAGGCAGAGATATCTGTAAAATACGGAGGCTACATCTCAAAAGAATATGATCAGGTGCAGAAAATGGATAAGATAGAGAATGTAAGACTGAAACAGGATTTTGATTACATGAGCCTTCCGTCATTGAGCATGGAAGCAAGACAAAAACTGACTAAAATAAAACCGGAAACACTGGGACAGGCGAGCCGTATTTCAGGTGTTTCGCCTGCAGATATTTCCGTTTTGATGATTTATTTGGGCAGATAGTAATTCATTCATGAAATAATTTATCAATGTATCAGCAGAACAGCATAAAAAAATATAGATTTCATGGTTACATCGTTTCATTATTACACTGCTTTATTGTTTTATCTTGCGCGCAGATTGTAGCGCCAACAGGAGGGCAAAAAGATACAAAAGCACCGGAAATATCCTCTTCCAGACCGGCCAATTCTTCTACCAATTTCCATCAGAAAGAGATTAAAATCGAGTTCAACGAGTGGATTCAAGCGCTTACCAATCCGAAAACTCAGATCATCATATCTCCAAATATTGAGCCTTTTCCAAAAATTGAGATTGCCAGAAACGAATTGAGCATTCAACTCAAGGATACCCTTCAGCCCAATACCACCTACAGTTTCTTTTTCGGCGATAATATCCGGGATAATAATGAAGGGAATCCGCTTCCCAATTTCAAATATATCTTCTCTACAGGCCCCTTTATTGACTCTCTGAAAGTAAAAGGTCAACTGGAAACAACGCTGGATAAAATTCCGGAGAACACTTTTTTATTGCTTTACAAGGAAAAAGAGGACTCCGCTTTTCTGAAGAAACGCCCTTTTTATATTACCAAAATTGGTAATGACGGAAGTTTTACGCTGGAAAATGTCAAAGAAGATGATTACAGCATCTACGCATTAAGCGATAAAAACGGCAATTATTTTTATGATTTACCTACCGAAGCCATCGGTTTTACTGACAGCATTTACCATCTAAAAGCCTCATTGGATACGCTGCGTTTTCAGTTGTTTATGCCGGAAGATGCCGCTTTGCGTATCTATGATTTTGACAGAACCATCAAAGGTGGAATTTTGCATCTTACCTTCAATAAGGAAATATCCTATACCAAAGATGAAATAACCCTGGAAGTGCTGGAAAATAAAGATATTTCACCCATTGCTTTTCCGGATAGGGATGCTAAAAAAATGGTGGTGTATATTCCAAAACTCACGACAGACACCAACAGCCTTACGCTTGTATTAAAGAATAATGCGCAACTGGTTGATACCTTAAGAATACGTACAGAAAGCAAGCAGTTTAAAAATGTTGTCAATTTCTTTAACGATACCTCAGCGTATAAGGCACTGAATGTAATAGAATCCAAACCGCTGAAACTGATATCCTCCTTTTATAGCCTGGATAAGATAGATACCTCGAAAATAAAAATAGTCGATAGCGCTGATACCCATGTAGATTTCAGCGTATCACGGGAGGCAGATTTACAGACCTATTTTTTTCAGGCAGCCTGGAAGCCCGGTGTTAAGTACGAATTGCAGCTTTCAGACTCCGCTTTCACCGATTTAGTGGGAAACAGCAGCAAAATGCAGCAATTTTCATTTTTGGCAAGCTCCATCAAAAAAACGGGCAACTTGCTGATAACCTATGAGTTACCAGAAAAATCACATCATTATATCGCGATATTAAAGGATATTACGGGCAAAGTACTGGATAAGCGAATTTTACGCGATTCTCAGACGCTTAAAATTGACTATGGCTGGATGCTTGCAGGCACCTATTCGGTAGAAGTGGTAGAAGATCTTAACCAAAACGGTATATGGAACTCCGGAAGTTTCACCACAAAAACATTACCTGAAAAAATATATAAAGAAAAAAAGCCCATTGTTGTGAAAGAAAACTGGGATGCAGAAGAAATCATAAAAGTGGATTTTACACAAAAGACCGAAAAATCATTTGACAGTGATTCCGGAATTTCTACTCCCGGCAACGGAAATAAATCAAAAGACAAATTCAATCTTCAGGATTCCAGCAAATTTAATTTAAATAAAGAATAATTTAACTCAGAAATACTTGAGTTTTAAAAAATGCGTTTTTGTTGCATATAATAATCGAATACGTACTATTGAGCGTGCTGACAAATATTTCACATCATATAATATGTTGCGTAGGATGCCATTATCCACAAATTTTCACTTAATAATTAACAAATCGCAGTAAATATCACCATTTATGGGTATGCGAATTCTTTTTACTTTATCTAAATTTGATACAACATTAAAACCCTAATTTCAATGTTACCAGACAGCAATTGTCCCGGAGTAATTTGTGTAGCTTTTTGGACACGGATTACGAAAGGAAAAAATAAACGGCTTGAACGATTTATGCGTTCCTCTTTCCGTTATGAATAAAACACCGTCTGAGATTTGCTGAATAAACAATAATTAGGAAACTTTAAAAATAATGTATCAATATGAATAGACTTTAACCCTTTTATCAGAAACATAAACCCCCCCTACGATGAACAAACATTTACACCCATTTTTTACTGCATCTTTGTGCGCCCTGTTTACATATTCCCCCGTAAACGCACAGACACACAGCAATCAAACAAGCATCACTACTGAAACATTAAGCCCGGCAAGACTGGCATTTTTGTCCTGTTACAACAGTGTAAACAAACCTGAAAAGCATTTGCCTTCTGCTCAAAAAAGTGAATCAACATCCGTTGAAAATCAAAAGAATGACCATAGTTTAAAAACTGCGAATATTGCAACAGACAACGTATGTATGTTTCCCAACAGAACTGAAGATGAGCTTTGGGTAGAAGTAGATGCAAAAAAATTGCAGAGCAATAACTTACACCTAGAAATATACAATGCGGGAGGTGAAATAGTCTATAGAACCCGCGTGCAGCAAGATCTCAACAAGATAAGCGTTTGTGATTTTACAGCAGGAACTTTCCTTGTAAAACTCGGTGATGTGGTTCAAAAGATGATTATAGAATAATAAGAAAAATTCCCCTAATAATAAACATAAACATATGCCCCGCTCATTACACACTGCCAAAAAGAAACCTGAAAAAGAGTTGAGATCGACTCTAAGTTCCGCTGTACTGTCATTATTTTCCGATTTCAGAAAAACCCTGCTGTGTCTTATCATCATAGGACTCGCTTCTGTAAATTCGTACGCGGTAAAATATTCAGACGTAAAGATATACATGCCAAAAGATAAGAGCCAGCTAATCGATTTGATTGGCTTGCTGGAGATTGACCATTTTGATGCGCACGACGGAGCGTTCAACTATACGGTAGATCAGGATGAATTGGCATTATTGAAAGCATCCGGCTACAAATACGAAATCATCCATGATGATGCCGTTGCTTACCTGGAAGCTGAAAATGCAAAATATTATGCCAGCCTGAAAGATCCGAACTCAAATCAACGTGTTGCCTTTGAACGTACCGGTGATTTGGTAGACAGTATCATAAAAACGCCCGCCGCTTTTGTGGTGCAGCCATCTCTTGGTGGCTATTATCGTTTCGGCCAGATGGATACGGCCATCCGTACATTGAAATCAAGCTATCCAACACTGGTAGATACGTTTACCATTGGACGGTCTACAGAAGGAAGGCCTATCAGATGTCTGAAAATATCCGACAATCCTTCGACTGATGAAAGCGAACCTGAAATTTTATTCATGGGACACCACCACGCCAGAGAGGCAATTGGTGGTGCCAGCATGATTTTCCTGATGCAATATTTATGTGAAAATTATTCAAAAGATTCACGTATCAAAGATCTCGTAGATAACAGAGAAATTTTCATCATTGTTTGTGCCAATCCTGACGGCTGGGAGCACAACAGAACACTCAGCGCATCCGGTGGCGGACAATGGCGTAAAAACAGACGCAACAACGGAAGCGGACAATATGGGGTTGATTTAAACAGAAACTGGGGAGTAGACTGGGCAAACTGCACGGGCGCAACGGGTGCTGCAAGTTGCGGATCTTCCTCTACTTCATCAGATGTATATTGGGGACCTTCTCAATACTCTGAACCGGAAACCCGAGCATTAAGATTATTTTGCAGGTCTCGCGATTTTGGTGCCGTGATGGACCAGCATTCGGTAGGACCATATTACAGTTTACCATGGGGACGTTCTTTCAATACCATGAGTGCCTTAGATGATGATGTCTATACACAAATGGCATCGGTAATGGGAAAATACAATGGTATGAGATACGGAAGCACCATGCAGACCTTGGGTTATGAGGTATCCGGCGGCATGAAGGATGTATTATTGAGAGGAGATGATTCGTTGCCTAATGGTAAATGCTATGGCATGACGGGAGAGGGCAGCAACGGAACTTCAAGCACCAGCTTTTGGCCTTTAGCTTCCGAAATCATTAAGCTCTGCAAGGGAATGATTTATCAGGACCTGCAGCTTATCTACACGGTAGGCTCTTATGTAGATTTACAAGACAGAGGAAGCCTGAATCTGTCTTCAAAAAACGGCAAATTTTATTTCAGAGCAAGAAGAATAGGATTGGGTAATCTACCGGTTACCGTATCGGTTGTTCCGTTGCAAAATGTATCTTCCGTGGGAAGCCCCGTTACCATTGCAACCACAAGCCTGCCTAATTTCAACAGCATTTATGAAGACAGTATCTCCTATGTCCTAAATCCTTCCATCGCTACCGGAAACAGTATAAAATTTGCCTGGAAAATTGAAACCGGTGGCTATACCTATTACGATACCATCACAAACATCTATTTGGCCACCTCTTTATTCAGTGATAATATGGAAGGCGCATTGGCTACCACCAATTGGACAATCACCGGCGGTGGTTGGGCTTATACCAATGATGCAGCCTATACAGGTTCAAAATCTCTAGCAGAGTCTCCGAGTGCCAATTATCCGGATGGTGCACACCGGATTGCACAACTTACCTCTACCCTGAATCTTAGCGGTGCAGGAGCAGCCTACCTGAGTTTTTGGGCAAGATACAGAGCAGAAAATTTCAGAGATATTTTAAGAGTGGAAGTGTCTACCAATGGCACCAACTGGGTAGCTATTGCCGGAAAAAGCACGGTACGCCAGCCGGGTACGGCAGATGGAAGTCAGATCAGAGACTCCAGTGCATTAACCGGTATCAATGAATTCTGGTCAAGAGAAGTGTTTGATCTGAAAAATTATTTGGGAGCAACCGCATTGCGCATAAGATTCAGATTTAAGGCAGACGCAGGCGGAACCACCTATGTGTATGATAACGACTGGGGTTTTAACATAGACGATTTGAATATCATAACTGGCGGAACACCTACTTTGTTGCCTGTAGTGATAACTGACTTTACAGGACGCAACGAAGGCGCCGAAAATAAGTTATACTGGAATACGGCTTCCGAATTCAACGCTAAAAGTTTTGTGGTAGAGCGTTCCGTTAATGCCGTCGACTTCGAAGAAATCGGATCCGTTGCAGCTGCAGGTAACAGCCAGTCTCTCAGAAACTATTCCTTTACAGACAAACATCCATACAGCGGAGAAAACCTGTATCGCTTAAAAATGGTAGATATCGACGGTAGCTACAGATACAGTAAATTGGTTTCTATTGTGGTACATAGCGATGAAAGTGCATTGAAACCGGAAGGCATTGAAAAGATTTATCCTAACCCAACCAATGGAAAGGTATTTATCAATTTCAATGTTATGGAAGAAAAATCAGTATTCAACTATACGATATTTAATGTCTTCGGGCAAACCATCAAAAATAATATGCTGACACTTTCTCAGGGACAGCATACCATTGAGCTGGATGTATCAGATGTTGCCAAAGGCGAATATTTTGTTTCTTTCTACAACATGGAAAAAGGCATCAGCTACGAAAATAAGTTTATCAAGTTTTGACCTTTAAAATCAACTTTTTTAACCTTTAAAATCACAACTAGTATGAGAAAAATCTTTTCAATCTGCATGATTGCCATGATTACCATGGTGTCTTGCCAAAAAGAAGCAGCACAGGTTGCTAAAAATCCGGTAAACAACGGAAGCGGTGTGGTAAACACCAGTACAATTAAAGGCGTATCCATGATAAAAGATGGTAACCCTTACCCGAATTTTTCATCCAGCAATGGTTTTGCAAATGATGAAATCGGTTGGTTTTTAGACTTGGGAGCCGTTCAAAGCGGATACACCGCAAATCCAATGGGTCCTTTGGCCAATAATTTAGGCGATGCCAGCTTATACTGCGGCGGCATCCAAACGGTTACACTGTATGCGGGTCAAACCATAACAATGGGTACATTGACGTATGCAAATGATGCCAACAACCTTTATATTACATATACAACAGATGCAGATTGGTATATCACAGAGGTGCATCTGTATGTTGGTTCAAAAGCATTGACACCACTTTCCGGTGGCGGAACACCATCACCGGGCAGATTCCCTATCGGCAGCACTTTTTCAAAATCAAATTTAGCCCAAACGGTTAACTACACAATTCCATTGTCTAGCCTTCCTACATCTGGCGTAATTATTGCTGCACATGCAGCTGTAATCAGAACTGATGTTGATGGAGATGTTGTAGCAAAAGAAACAGCGTGGGCGGCTGGGACAAGATTCCAGTCAAACAAAAACTGGGCTACTTATGTAAACGCAACCATTTCAACTTGTGGAGGTGGTCCGATACTCGGTGATTTGACAAAATCTAACACCGGTACCAACTAATTTCCATCTTTTTAGTATCCATAAAAGCCGTGCATTTGCACGGCTTTTATATTGAACAAAAACATTGAAAAAATGGAAATACTTTGCTATAAAGCATAAAGGAAGGCTATTTATTCACAAAAAAGGCTGAAAAAATTAACAATTATCAATAAAATCACCATTTTTGGTGATGCGGAGTGTGCAAAGTTTATTTACTTTTACACTAACATAAACCCTAAGTAAGTGTTAAAGGTGTAACAACCTAAATGTGCATAGAAACCCTGACTTCTCACACATTTAAAGGAAATCAAAATTAAAACAAACGGCATTTTAACCGTATCGTTTTCTTTCTTTAATGATAGCTTAGTGTATATGTTAAATTATTAACTAAAAATAGTTTATGATTTAAATTTTACAACTAATTGCAAACATAATACCCCCATATTTATGAAAACCTTTTTACAAAAATTAGTATCTATTGCAATCTTGGTCAGTATTTATTTCAGCTCCCACCAGTTGCATGCCCAATGCGGTGCAGGATATACCCGTGCGGTGATTAACTGGGATTTGCATTATTTCGGCTCCACTCCACCTGCCAGCCCTTTATATTTTTCTTTTGGAAAAAATGAAATGCGTCTAGGCTGGTCTACCGCAACCTTCAGAGGTGTTACCGGTGCGCATACCGGCTCCGGCTCCAGTTTTGGAAATGGACGCGACATCAAATTCGATGCGGTAACAGGGACTGATACCTTGGTTTTCAACGATGAGGTGAGCAATCTGAAATTCAGCGTGTATGATATAGACAACAGACATCGCGTCACCGTAACGGCAACCAATGCAGCAGGTACCTCTCAAAATATCACCGTTGCGAAAATAAGCGGTACAAACCTGACGGTATCCGGCTCGGGTACACCTACCGCCATTGCTTCCACTACAAGTACCACAAATATCGCCAACACATCCACTGACGGTACGGCAAACTTTACCATTGCAGGACCGGTAAAAACGGTAATCATCGCTATTTCAAAAACATCCGGTACATCGACAGATTCATTGTACATTTCTGATATTTCAGCCTGTAACAACAACGCTGTAACCGGTGTTTTTGCAACCAATTATCACAGTATATCCACACCGGAGGCCGGACAACCCTGGTATATTCTGGCAAGTTACGGTGATAGCATCGTAGGGGTAAACATGGTCACCAATCAGGTAGAGTTGATCTATGAAGTGGGGAATACCAACTTAATTGATACGCTTTTCCCTCCAGCCATCAACTCTCTCGCCTTTGACCCTGTCAATCAGGTGGTATATTTCTGTGATAATGCCAGAGCAACCAGAAACAGAGCTATCTATAAATATAATGTACGAACCAATGTAAAATCTACCTGGGTGGCGGATGTTAATACACTTGGAATACCGACCTATTCAAATGGTATGGGTAGCGGGGGGCCGCATTTTATGATGGTGCCTTATATATCGGGCAAGATATGCAGTTTGCCAATGAACCTGCTTCCGTTTACCGGATAGATGTAGATCCAGCCACCGGAAATCCGTCACCCAAAGCCTACAGGGTTTGGTCAAAGCTGGGATTTACCAGCAGTTCACTATATGACTGGGCCGATTTTGTGATAAACGATGGTATCTTTTATAATTTCAACTCTTCTCCGGGTAGGGTTGCCAATACCGGTTTGGAGCATATTGATATGAATCTCGATTCTACCATTGCTGGTTACTCCTTGACCTCCACTATTGTGAATGGTTCACAAAGCGGTATCAACTATCAGGGAAACATATATCATTTTAATGGTACCAATTATGCTTTATACAACAAAACGACAGGAACCTTTGGTGCTACCACTTCCTATACAGGCTCGGGAACGATACCTTTGACGGATGCTGCCGAAGCATTTAAATATCCGCTCGATTTCTCAGATGCACCTTCCAGTTATGGAAAAGCATATCATCTCTACAGTAAAACACAAAATCTGAAACTGGGAACTACCATTGATTATGAATCAAAAGACACCATTAATCTATCAGCATCAGCAGATGATAATTACAATACAGGGTCTGTAAATGATGAAGATGCGATCAGTTCTTTTCCTGCATTGACCGTTGCACACACTTCCTATACCCTTACCCTTACCGTCACCAATACGACAGGAGCAAGTGCAACATTGTATGGCTATATAGATTTTAACAGAGACGGCGACTTTGCAGATGCAGGCGAACGCTCATTGCCGACTACCGTACCCAACGCAGCCACTTCTGCCGTGCTTACTTGGACCGGTTTAACGGGCGGTTCCGTAGGTTCCAGTTTCATCCGTTTCAGATTGGCTGCAAACGCAACGGAAGCTCAAAACTTCGGAGGCTATGCAGCAACCGGAGAAGTGGAGGATTATCAGATTCCGATTACAGCATCTTCTTTACCTGTCGAATTGATTTCCTTCAAAGGCGAACTGAAAGACAACAATACCACCTTATTGTCCTGGTCTACCGCATCTGAGTTGAACAACGATTATTTCGATGTACAGAGAAAAAATCAAAAAACAGGCAACTGGGAAAGCATCGGCCGTGTAAAAGGATTTGGCAACAGCCGCCAGTTGATATCTTATAACTTTACAGATAATGAACCTCAAGACGGAGAAAACTATTACCGACTGAATCAGGTGGATTATGATGGAAGAGCTGAATATTCCTCCACCATCATGATTAAGGTAGGAACCACAGCTCCGGATAAAAAAGGCGAATTCGTTTTATACCCGAATCCTACGAAAAATGAGATCTGGATAAAATCAGAAGAGAACATCACCTCAGCGAACGAAGTACCGGTCGAGATTTACAATATTTCAGGAGAAATAGTATACGCCTCCGTCATGAAGGAAAATCTGTATCGCTTGGATTTCTCCCATTATCAAAGCGGCATGTATATAGCCAGAATAGGCTCAAAAACATACAGAATTCTGAAAGAGTAAATCCTATTTTCTGAACATAAACACAACCGCCAGAAAGATAAAGACAAAACTGACGGCATAGTTCCACTTTAGTTTTTCTCCTAAGAAAAAATAGGCAAACACGATAAAGACACTCAGCGTGACTACTTCCTGAATGATTTTCAGCTGATAGGCGTTGAAGCTCTTATAACCGATTCGGTTGGCCGGCACCATGAAACAGTATTCAAAAAATGCCACTCCCCAACTGATGAGCACCGCCTGCCATAATTTCAAATTAGGATTCTTTAAATGACCATACCAGGCGTAGGTCATGAATGAATTGGAAATCAGCAGCAGGAGAATGGTTTGCATGGCCTTCTTTTGAGCTCAAAAATACACATTCCGCTTTTCATTAATTCTACAATTGATTAAAACTTGTATCTTGTAGCATTATTCATGATTAATATTCAGGTTAATGGAGTTTGTACATTTTTTGATAGAGTTGCTGACCAATACAAAAGACGTTTTACAAATGCTGACGTGCAATTACGGGTTAGTTATTTATTTCATATTGTTTCTAATAATATTTATTGAAACAGGTTTGGTCATCATGCCGTTTTTGCCCGGAGATTCATTATTGTTCACAGCCGGTTTGTTGTGTGCCGGCAGTGTGCCGGATTGTTCCAATCCGGTCACCTTAAAGATTTACATCTTGATTCCGCTGCTCATTTTTGCGGCTATTATCGGCGACAATGTCAACTATTTCGTTGGGAAATACTTTAATGACAAAGTGCTTAAATGGAAGTTTAAAGGCAAGCCGCTGGTGAATCCGGAATGGCTGACGGAAGTGCATAACTATTTTGAAAAACATGGCACCAAAACAATCATTATAGCACGTTTTATGCCGATTGTAAGAACGGTGACGCCTTTTGTTTCCGGTGTGGGAAAGATGAACTATAAAACATTTTTACCGTATGATATTTTTGGAGGTATCCTGTGGGTCACCTCCGTTACCCTGGCCGGTTATTTCTTAGGCACGATTCCTTTCGTAGAAAAAAATCTGGAGAAGTTCATCTTAGGAATCGTTTTCCTTTCTGTTTTACCGATGATCATTAAAGCCATTCAGTTGAAACTAAAGAAATAAATTTTGTACTTTTAGAAATGCAGCACGGCATTTATCAGTATCAGCATAACAAAGCAAGGTCTGCAAGGGTCTTGCTTTTTTTTGTCATATGCTGTTGCTGCCACGCCGCATTCTCTCAGGCTGCAAACGGCATTACCGATACCACCCATATTGATTCCCGTTCCTTCCTCCAGCCCGAAACCATAAGCGATACCATACCCTACGTACAGGAACCGGAAGATACCATTGCCATTTCCGATGAATTTTTTGCGGTGTACAAAAAGCAGCAACGTACCGAAAAAACAAAAAAAGCCTTTAAGTTTCTTTCCTATTTCAATTACAACGACAGAGGATATGGAAAGGATTTCAGCGGAGTGGAAAAGTACGAACCGTATGCCGGCAAAAAAATAACCTGTATAGATGTTGTGGTCTTTAAGCCATTCGGTTGCACACCGGAAGGCTGTCCCATCGCCATGACAAAAGGACAGCGTTTCGGCAATGCCATCCATTTCAAAAGCAAAGAATGGTATATCCGTGGCGATATCTTTTTCAAAGAAGGGGAGACCGTCAACCCAACCTTGTTTGCGGATTCTGAAAAATTGCTGTGGGAAAGAAGAAAATTCAAAGATGTAAAGATCATGCTGTTTCCCGACAGCTTGAATACGGATGAAGTCGAGGTCATGATATTTCTGCAAGACCGTCTATCCTGGTCCATTTCCGCAGGCTATTACAACGGGAGAATCGTTTTCAGCGCATCCACATATAATTTTTTCGGACTCCCCAATACCCTGAACCTCTTTGGTGGTATCAATTTCAACAAATATAATCTGTGGGCGATTGGCGGTACCTATAAATACGAAAACATTCAGGCTTCTCAAGTGAATTTCACCACCAGTTTCGTGATTGAAAAGCTGAACCAGAGCGTTGCGGTGGCTGTCAACAGAAATTTCTTTAATTTGAAAACAGCGCTGGCTTTTGACGCCAAATACATTTACAACAACAAAACCCTCAGCCTGAACGGGAACCTGCGCGATCCCTCCAGTTTTGTAAAGGCAAAATCCAATTATTATTCCTTATGGATTGCCGGAGCTGTTCCTGTCAATAAACTGATGCCCTGCAAAGACGAGAAACTGAAATTCATTATTGCTGGAAAGGCAAACTACATCGATTATAAAACCCGTCCTTTCATCATCAATAAAAACTATAACGAATCCTTTATCAGGCAGCAAAACTACCTGTTTGGGTTTGGCATGGCGCGCTGGGATTTTTACCTGGAACGGAACGCTTTTTACATAGATATCGCCGAATATTTTCCCCGAGGTATCAGTGCTTCCGTTTGGGCCGGCCCACAGTTCGACGAAATTTACGGAAGAAGAGCCGCCTTAAACCTGTCCGTAAATTATGGCATCTATTTTAAAAAAATCGGCTTCTTGTATCCTCAGGTAAATTACAGCGGATACATACGGAACAAAAAGGGAGAACAAATGAAAACGGAAATAAAATTGGATTATGTTTCCAAAAAAGCAGCTTTTGCCAAACACATGTATTTCCGGCAGATATTGAAAGGCGCCACGAATTTGGGTTTCTTCATTCCGGAAGAACGCTACTTTAATATCAACGATATGAACGGCATCCGTGGGTTTTATTCACCCTCCTTAAAGGGTTCCAAAAGCGTCACCTTCAGTATGGAGAGCGATTTCTTTCTCGACAAGATTGTGGCACTCAGCAAGGGTATGGTGTATGCCTTTTGCGATATGGGCTGGCTGAGTGAAAACGGGAAAAGACTGATTACAGAAAGCAAGTTTCAGTATGGTATCGGCACCGGCATCCGCATCAGAAGTGTGGATCTTGGATTGCCGTATCTGGATTTCCAGTTCAGTTTTTATCCGAAAGGAAAAGATTTCGGCGCACAATTTTTTCAGTTCAAGCTGTATGAGCTGAACATGAATGCCATCTATCAGAATAATCTTTTTGTGGAATAGTTATTTCTTTTTCACCTTTTGTCCTTTCGTCATCTTGTCATACATCTCATGAATCATA
Source organism: Chitinophagales bacterium (assembly GCA_046329775.1). Taxonomy (GTDB): domain Bacteria; phylum Bacteroidota; class Bacteroidia; order Chitinophagales; family JADIYW01; genus JADJSS01. The sequence goes on along the minus strand of JAXLTX010000007.1, from coordinate 986 downwards.
CCATCGCCCAATCCCACCTTTGGTACGAAGAGGGTGTTGATATTCAAACGTTTCATGATGTGCATGAAAATGGTGGCTGCGGGCACAATCACATCGGCTCTGTCAGGTCGGAAGCCATATTTCAGGATGCGTTCGTCTATCGTCAGCGTTTCCAGTTTTTCCAGCGTTAAGGCCAGGTCGCTGAAATGCACTTCCTGCTCTTTGCGTTTTACAAAATGCTTTTGAATGGTGTTGATGTTTCCGCCAGAACCGATGCCTAACAGCGGTGTGTATTTTCCTTTGAAATGATCCACCCACACGTCGAGTTCTTTCCAGTGTTTATCTTTCACCTTACCCAGCGTCATGCGCAGCGTACCGATGTTGAACGACCATTTGTCCACCAGTTTTCCTTTCGACAATAAAATCAGCTCCGTAGAACCGCCGCCCACGTCGATATACAGATAATTCTTGTTTTCGTCTAAAGAAAATTTCTCTACATGGTTAGAAAGAATCAGTTCCGCTTCTTTTTGTCCGGAGATGATCTTGATATCAATGCCGGTTTTTTTAAATACCTTGGTCACTATTTCCTTGGCATTTTTGGCATCCCGCATGGCACTCGTTGCGCACGCCATGATTTGCACCGGCTTGTGCACATCAATCAGGTGCTTGAAGGCCTTCATGGTAGAAAGCAATTCCGCTTCTTTCTTGGAAGAAATTTTTCCTTTTAGAAAAGCCTCTTCCCCCAAACGCAGCGCCACACGGTACATGGCATCTTTCACAAATTGCGGTCCGCCGGGTGTTTCATACACGTTAATGAAAATTAAGCGAACAGCATTGGAACCAATATCGATAGCAGCGAATTTCATGGGCAGGATTTACGAAAGCAAGTTACGATTTTATTTTTTTAGTTTGCCAATAATACCTCAGCAGGGATTTGCAGGTTGTTAATGCTTGCTGTCCTCGCCAACCATTAAATTTCGTTTGGTGAGGACAGCAACCGATAAATT
>JAXLTX010000006.1:0-173605 GCA_046329775.1 Chitinophagales bacterium | reverse complement strand
AGCAGTTTTGCGTCAGGCGGGCTGCAGTGCAAAACTCAACAGTTGAGCTTCGATTAAACATTAGTAATAAACTCGGCAGAAGTGCTTCGATTTTCCGCCCGAACGCAAAGCTGCCAGAACGTTGTAGGAAATTATTATTTCGGTCATCTAAAAAATAACGGTAAAAATTATTATTTTTAAATTTAAATCATGAGAAAATCAAACAAAACATTAATTGCAATTATTTGCATTGTTGCACTATTTCAATCTTGTAAGAAATGCGCTGAAATGCCTGAAACTATTAATCAAACGACATTAACTATTGATTACAAAAAGACCGCTGGTGTTGCAATTGAACTTGGTGAGAAAAAAAAGAATGCATATTCAATTGAAAGCTTTATGAATGCATATCTTTCTCTAAAAAAGAAAGAAGCTCAACAAAGAAAATCGGAAAACAACTGGTCAAGTTTTTTACCTGACCAACAAACAATGACTCAAATTTTAGTGCCAAATACTAAATATTTAAGAGTTCTACCAAGAAATGAAGATGAATATGATGCATTGAGAGACCAAAATCCAACGAGAGTTTTTTACGACTTTCCAATTGAATATGAAATTACAGTACAAGGAAATTATTATCATGACCCAAGTTTGCCTGATACGCAAATTACATGGCAATATGTGGTTTTACGAAATGACGAAAATATCTCAATTTCATTCCAAAAACAAACAGTAGAAACGGATATATTTTTACCTGAAAATTCACCTGTTTATTCAAATTACACAGAACAATTCTGGACAGATTTAGAAACAGAAGCTCTTGCTCTAAATGGTTATAGTACTACAATGCGTCTTGCTCAAGGCACAAATCCAAATACAACTGATAGATACAGACCAAACGGAAGAATTTTAGTTAGAGATTATGTAACAAATACAGATGTACCACTAGTTGGGGCTAAAATCATTTGTCATGCAAGTTGGCGTAGTAGCTGTGGATATACAGACGCAAATGGTAATTTTAGTGGAAACAATACATTTATAACCAAATGTGACTATAATATCAAATGGGAAAGTGATAACAAAACAAATAAATTTGATGTTCGAAGTGGCTGGTATGGACAAGCGTGGTCATTTATTCAATCTAATTCATACAATGCTTGTTTTGTAACATTGCATACTGGTTGGAATAAGAGCTTATTGTATGCTAATATTTTTAGAGCCACTTATGATTTCTTTAATAATGACCCTTTCAATTTATACAAAGGGTTAATGCCGAGAATGAAGATTGCTGGTTATACAGGAGAAGGCACTGGAGTGACTCATTTTATTGCAAGAATTGTTGGGGGACCGCATATAAGAGTTTGGGATAATAATGAAGTTGGTAATACTTTAAGAACTTATGGTACAACAATACACGAACTTGGACATGCTCAACAACGCTCATTTGGTCCTACAAAATTTGTTACAGCGAGTGGATTAATTCGTGAGAGTTGGGGCGACTGTGTCGAGTGGGCATTTTGTAACTGGAAATATAATAATACAAATTTATATACTACTGACGCATCATTATTTAGATGGTATAGAACAAATAATTTTCTAAATATAAATACTAGTAATAACGAAGGTACAATTTATACATGTTTGTTTATTGACTTAGTAGATAATATTAATAATAACTCTGAACTACGAAATAACACCATATTAATTAGGAACTTAAATGATAATGTAGGTGGTTATACTTTAAACCAAATACAGTGGGCTTTATATTACAAAGGTTGGTTAGCTCAACCAAATAATATACTTGATGATATTAGAGATTATTTAGTATCAACATATACTAATCCTACTGAAAATAATATTAATGCTTACTTCAACGACTTTAAAAACCATGACTATCCTAACCGTTAAATATTAATCATTATGAAAAAAATCTTATTTTTTATTTGTATAATATTCATAATTTCTTGTACTGGCTTTAAAGATGAATATGAATTTCATTTTTTTAATAATACGAATAGAAATCTATTATTAAAATTTTATGAGTTAGATGGTTCAGGTAAATCTATATTTTTTGAATTAAAACCAAACAAAGATACAATATCTAATTTTACTTACAGTTCTGCAAGTTCATCAGAATACGACTCATTATATATGCAATTTGATACGACAAAATTTCAAACGTTTTTAAAAACAGACACAAGTTCTAAAAGGAATGTATTTAAACAAAGACAAGGTGATTACACATTTGAAGTAATTACACATAAAAAAAATAACACAAATAAGTTCACTTACACTATTACAGAACAAGATTATATTAAAGCAGATTCAATTCGATAAAATAACTTCCTACAATCGAGTAGACGGCCTCACCGCATAGAGCGATGAGGTGCGCCTCTCACACCACCGTACGTACGGGTCTCGTATACGGCGGTTCGTTTAGTAATGGGTGAATTTTCTTCCTGTTCCCTTTTATCCGGGCTATGGCGGTGCCAGTCCGTGGATAATCAGGAACTACTAAACGTTCGGTCCTTTCCGCTTTGTGAGGCCTCTGCTTTCCGGGCAGCTCGTTGCCTGCGGTACTATGACCTCTGCTGACTTCTCCGCTATGCCTGTATAGGCTGCGGAGACCTCCCTCGGTAAACACTTCCTCTTTCCGCCTATCCCCGCCGTATCTACACCAACATCCTGTTGTTGTGGGCTTCGCAATGCTGTGCTTGCTTACCCGGATGCTGCTGCCTCTTATACGGTTCGTGTTCCTCGGTACAGGCGTTTGCCGCTGGGCTTCCTTCACTGTTTGCGTCGCCGCAAACCAGCTTGCCTCGTGCTAATCGGCGCAATTTATTCAACAACTTGCCGATAAGGGACTTGCACCCTCTAGAGTTTTTAACTACTTTCGTAGTTGAAGTGTATGCAAGGCACACACAGGCGTTTGGCTCAATGGCGGGTGAAGTGGTTAATTGAACATTCTACCACACATCAACTTTTGTGGTGTATTGACAGTTTTGTGCTCCGAAATCCGCCACTGCGCCAAGCGCCAAAACGTTGGCAGAAATTTTATATGAGACGCTACATACTTATACTTTTAACATTAACGAATTTATTTTCCTTTGGACAGATAAAGCCAAAAAATAAAACTGATTTCAACACAATTTTTATTTGTGTTGACAGTATTACTTATAAAAATTTATTTCAAAATAAGTTTCTAAAAGACACATTATTATTCTGTAAGGAAAGTCATCAAGAGACAAATGACAATTCATATACAGGCAAATACTTTATTGGAGAATCTTCTACAATAGAATTTTTCCAACCCAAAAAATCTGACAAATTTGGAGACAATTTTGGCGATTGGGGAATTGAATTTAAAACTCGTAAAATCGGCATTCTAGACGACATAATTGGAAAATCAAAATTGCTTAAATATCCAATTGATACTTCTACAACCACATTTTTAGACAGTTTAACTATTATTCCTTGGTATAAAACTTTAAGTTTCAAAAATTCTAAAAATGAATTATCAATTTTAGAATATCAAAATGAATACTTAAAGTATTTAGGTTTTACCGGTGAGCAAATAGACAAGTCAATGACATATAAAGAGTATAATGGTATTTTATCAAATGGAAAAAAATATCCAAGACAGTTTTCAATGGTAACCTATATTAAACTTTATGCAGACAAAAAACTTATTGATGATTTACAGCAGTTTGCAATAATGAATAATTGTAAAAAAACAAAAAATAAAATTGCTAATAGTGAAACAACAATCGAATTTATCGAAGTACAAAAGTTGCCGAAATTTCAAATAAAGGAAATAACAATTTCACTTTTGACAGAACAGAATAATCGTATTGTAAAAATTAGCGATAATCTTTACATAAAAATAAAAGGTAAAAAAGCTAAACTTATATTTAAGGACAACTAATAAAAAAACTTCTGCCAACAGCGGTTTTGCGCTATAGCTGGTTGCTTAGTCATCTTGACGTTTTTTCTTCACGAAAAAACTCTATCTTTAACAGAAAATAATCAGTCCGCTGGCACCGCTACAGCGCAAAGTCGCGGAACGTTACCTGCAACCATAACGAACGAAACTACAAACGAAAAACGACAGAAATTGAAACGTAAATGGAAAATAATATTTTTGAGTATTTTACTTCTGCTGACAGCAGGACTAATTGCTTTTACGACAAACCAAAACTCAATTGATGACAGAATTTTAACTTATACGGTTGACGCAAAAACACAAGATTTACAATTCTATTGGAAAAACGACAAGGGCGAAACATTTAAAAGCATTCAAAATTTAAAGAACTATGTTGAGAGTAAAAAGTTGACATTAACTTTTGCAATGAATGGTGGAATGTTCAACAAAGACTTTTCACCTCAAGGACTTTTTATACAAAACCAAAAGACACTTGCGGTTTTAGACACAGCGGATGGAAACGGAAACTTTTATTTAAAACCCAACGGAATTTTTTACATTACAACTGACAACACACCTTTTGTTTGCAAGACGACTGACTTTAAGGACAACGGAAAGGTGAAATATGCAACACAATCAGGACCGATGTTAATTATTGAAGGAAGAATTCATTCCGCATTTAAAGACGGCTCAACAAATCTGAATATTAGAAATGGTGTTGGTATTTTGCCTGACAACAAAGTAGTGTTTGCAATGTCTAAGACAGAAATCAACTTTTACGATTTTGCTAAATACTTCCAAAGTTTGGGTTGCAAGAACGCATTATATCTTGACGGTTTTGTTTCAAGGACTTATTTACCAGAGAAAAAATGGACACAAACAGACGGAAATTTTGGAGTAATAATTGGCGCGACAGAATATAAAAAAAGTGATTAACGAACGGACGAAAAGAATGGCAGCAGGTAATCGAGTAGACGGCCTCACCGCATAAAGCGATGAGGTGCGCCTCTCACACCACCGTACGTACGGGTCTCGTATACGGCGGTTCGTTTAGTAATGGGTTTGGTTTATGCCAAGCAAGTTCAAGGCAATATATTTCAGCAGCAGTTTCATTATTATCTTATCGCATTCTCCAAAAAATTATCCGAAACAGGAATTACTGCTCCGTTGATTACTATGCTTTTACTGCTGAATTTATCTATCTTATTTCTATTGACAATATAGGCTCTGTGTGTTTGTACAAAAGCGTTTTCGGAAAGTTCATCTTTTATTTTTTTGATGGTAGAGCGGGTTTTATAGATTTTATCATTGGTATGAAAGAGCAGATAATTTCCGTCTGATTCGATATAATTAATCTCCTCGACAGGCAGTTGTATATTGTATTCTCCGTCTTTTACCAGAATTGCCGGTTTGTATTTTTTATCATTTTGAGATTGCCGGATGGCGATTTCTACCGATGCGATGAGACCGCTGTTTTTGAATGGTTTGGTGAGATAAGAGTAAGGCGAAGTGGAAATAGCATGCCCAATGATTTCGGCATTTTCGTAAGCCGTCAGATAAATAAATGGGATAGCATATTTTTCTTTGATTTGCTGTCCAAGTGAAATTCCGTCTTGCTCGTTTTCGCCAAGATGGATGTCGAGAATCGCCAATGTTACCTGTTCTTTTTTCAGCAGATCTAATGCTTCTTTCGCATTTTTAGCTTCCAACACAGTATAACCGTTTTCTACCAATGCTTTTTTGCAAAGTCGCCTATTCAGAAAATTGTCTTCTACGAGTAGTATTATCTTTTCCATTAATTTTTATTTTCATAGCCTATTTGAAATACACCCTCAACTCAAATCCGTGATGGCTTTTCGCTTCTATTGTTCCGTTTAATTGGTCTATCAGTCCTTTGATAATTTCCTGTCCTAATCCTTTTTCATTTGTTGCATTAAAATCAAAACCTTCTCCGTTGTCGGAATAATAGAATTGGTTATTCCCTGTTGCTTCGTTTTTTGTAAGTTCAATATTAATAATTCCTACACTTCGTTTGTTGAAAGCGTGTTTCATACTATTGCTGACTAATTCCGTAATAATTAAACCGATCGGCAATGCTTTTTCTATAGACATTTTTTCCACTTCACATTTTACATTCAGTTGGATTTTCTTTTTGTGATTGTCGTATGATTCTTTGACTAATTCAGAAAGTTCGGTAACGTATCTTTTTAAATCCACATCATTTACATTGTCCGAAAGATTCAGCTTTTTATGAAGCAAAGCCATTGAATGAATACGATTTTGGTTTCCTCTGATCAGCTCATCAATATTATTAAAATCAACGCTTTCCTTTTGAATTTCCAAAATGCTGATGACGTGCTGCAAGTTGTTTTTCACACGGTGTTGCAACTCAGATAAAAGCACTTGTTTTTGGTCTAAAGTTTTGGACAGTTCGGCTAACTGCCTGTTGATTACCTTGTTTTTACGGCTTATTTCGCGGTTATTACGGTATAATAAAACTGACGCCAGCGCAATTACAGCAAACATACTCCCGATCCAAATCATCTGACGGTTTTTGTCTTTTATTTCAGCGTTCTTTTTATCATTGTCATATTTTTCTGTAATATCCTTAATCTTGCTTGCTTCCCGGCTTTGCAAATTAAAGAAGCTCAGGTTGTGAAAATCCTCCAAATAAATAAATGCGGAATCCCATTTTTTCTCTTCCGAATACAAATCCAGACGCATTAATGGCAAAAACTCCTTGTAGAAATAACTCATTTTATCGTAATACAAATAAGCAGAATCGATGTAAATATGGGCTTCATGCAGTTCCTTATGCTTAAAATATTCACGTGAAATATTGCGATACATCATCGCTAAAAATGTGTAATTATTTGTATTCCTGTAATAAGGAATCACCCGCTTAAAATAATCGATTGCTTGCTGTTTATCTCCTTTTCCGGCATATCCACCACCTAGCATCGTACAGGCATTTGCAATATCTTCCGCATTGCGGTATTTTTCTCCGTATTTCAATGCTTTACCGGCGTTTTCTATCACCCCTGCAAAATCACTTTTCATCCTTAGTGAGCTTGCTTTCTGATAGTAGTAGCTGCTGTAAAGTTCATCAAATTTATGTTCTGCTATCGCATTTTGTGCAAGGTTCAGATATTTTTCTTCTTCTTTTAAATCGTTTCCGTTGCGTTTTACCTGTGCCAACAGCAAATAGGTTGCTGCAGAAATATTATGGAATTTGTCGGCGATTGATTTTTCAAGAATCTCCAATAAAAGAAGTAGTGCCTTCCCTTGCTCAAAGTTTCGGTCATAAATCTTTGCTTTCAGTAAAGCTAACTCTAATTGAAATTGACGTTGTTCTTTTTTGGATAGGTTTTTATCCGGCTGTTTAGCGAGCAGCTCTATTTGCTTTATGGCATCTTCTGTTTCGTAATGATACATCAAACTATCTACCGTAACTATCTTTCCATTGAAAAGATAAACTTGCTGAGCAAACAGCGGTGTGTAGACAGTAAAAAAAAACACCACTAAAAGTGTAATTTTTAATTTTATGCATCCCATTTATTACAACTTTCTTTGATGATATTACAAATGTAGAAAAACAATCTGTTTATGTATTAATCTGGTAATAGAATGTCGTCTTATCTATCTGACATTTTTTTCAGAAAACAGAATTTGTTAACCATTCACAGGAACATTTAAATCCTTCAAGATCTCTCCCCTTACTTAGGATGCAGACCTTGAAGGATTGTTTGTCGTATCCAAGCCGTTCCGCCAGCAGAATGCTTTAATTACGCTCTACACTTATTTATTATAAAAATACTCATAATAACCCGAGCTAGCCTCTTTTGACGTAGGAAAACCATTTGAATTGTATTCATATGATATAGACTGAGTAGAAAATTCTCTATTATAAATATATTTTTTAATTTTTTTGATAGTTTCTGGTGCGTATTCAAATGTGCTTACTGGCATTAATTTATCCCAGCCTAATATATTTTTGTGAGGCGCTGATTTCCCTTTTTCAAGCATATAAGTAAACCCACTACCCCCTGAATCCAACTCTGTTATTTCATTGCCTTCATTATTGGAGGTAATATTAAATATTTTCTTCAAGAAGCTGTTCGGAGTATTATAATTATCGTAATACTTTACCGTTTGACTTCCGTCTGCGTTATAATCTACGGTTACAACCGTTTCGCAATAAAAGCAGCTGTCTGAATTAGTGTCATAGTTTTCTGACCACATAAGCAGTTTGCCTCCTGCGTGTATGAAACTTTGGCTTTTTATCATCCCGTCTTCATTACTTTCTACTATTTTGGTTATATCATCTCCGGTGTAAGTATAAGTATAAACGGTAGTTATAGATTCATTACCATATTCCATAGTCTTGGTAATCGTCTTTAATTTTCTACCGTCATATTCGTATAAACTGGTAGTTTTAACCTCCCCTTCGGTGGCAATGATTTTTGTAAGCAATATGGCATCGGCGTTATTGTCTTCTTTTTTGCAAGATACAGCCATTGCTCCCATGAGGAGTAGGCTTAAAAATAGTTTGATTTGTTTCATTTTTGATAGTTTTAAAAAGTTAAAAAAAGTTTTTTTTATAATGCAGTATTTTCAGCTGTTCAACCGCCGCTTTAGGTCTTTTGAGTTGCACCCGTTATTGAGACGAACAGCAGTAAACGTATTAAATCCTGTTTTCAGTTTTTTGACTTTAATAAAAACAAAGAAAACCTTGTAGTTTTTAATTGTAAAAAATCTGGGATAGAATGGCATTTTTAGGGATAGAAAGTATTTTTTGATTTTTTTTGCATTAAAAAATCAGTTTCCACTATAGTTTTTAGAGGATGAATATGCAGGCAATTCGCTCATTGTTGCCGCGACGCGGTCTTACTTACACGAGTAGACGGCCTCACCGCATAAAGCGATGAGGTGCGCCTCTCACACCACCGTACGTACGGGTCTCGTATACGGCGGTTCGTTTAGTAATGGGTGAATTTTCTTCCTGTTCCCTTTTATCCGGGCTATGGCGGTGCCAGTCCGTGGATAATCAGGAACTACTAAACGTTCGGTCCTTTCCGCTTTGTGAGGCCTCTGCTTTCCGGGCAGCTCGTTGCCTGCGGTACTATGACCTCTGCTGACTTCTCCGCTATGCCTGTATAGGCTGCGGAGACCTCCCTCGGTAAACACTTCCTCTTTCCGCCTATCCCCGCCGTATCTACACCAACATCCTGTTGTTGTGGGCTTCGCAATGCTGTGCTTGCTTACCCGGATGCTGCTGCCTCTTATACGGTTCGTGTTCCTCGGTACAGGCGTTTGCCGCTGGGCTTCCTTCACTGTTTGCGTCGCCGCAAACCAGCTTGCCTCGTGCTAATCGGCGCAATGTATTTCAACAACTTGCCGATAAGGGACTTGCACCCTCTAGAGTTTTTAACTACTTTCGTAGTTGAAGTGTATGCAAGGCACACACACGGGTTTTGCGTCAGGCGGGGTTGAACGGCTCCGATTGGACATTTGTGCAAGGTTCAACTTTAGTTCTTCGATTGAACTTTAGTACTAAAAATCCCCGCCTTCGGCAATACCCAAACCGTTGGGCGACATTATACCAAACAGACCGCAAATAAAGACACAATATGACATTTTCAGAATTCTACTCTAACAAAACAATTGAAATCTTGACTAAACAAAGTGCAGGAAAGACAAATCAAATATTTGTGCTTCTTGGACAATCGGAGTTAATTAATAAAACAACTCTTTTAGACAACATAACAGACGTGGAGACTTTTCACTTGAATGGAAATGAAGATCTTTTTGACAAAAATTGGTTTACAAACGTTTTTACAAAATTGAATTCTGAAAAACAATTTCATTTACTTTCCTTTGCTCAATTTAGTTACCTAATCCACTATATTGACAGTTCATTCTTTAAAGACAGAGTAATAATAATTCAAGATAATTTAAGACAACTCTTTCCAATAAATAGGAATGAATATTTGGAGGAAAGCAGTGATGAAAATATCGAAACACGACCAGAAAAAATACCAATTTATCAAGCTGAACAAATACAAATAAAAGATTACTTCTTTTATTCAGTAAAGACATTAAATGATGACTTTACAGCTATAAACCTTTTTGAAGAATCGACTAAACTTATTGAATCCGACAATTCAGATTTGGAAAATATTGATATTAGTTCGGATCAAACCGCATTAGATTTCTTTTTAAATTCCTGTATTTTAGAGAACAATCTTCAAAAAAATGCAATTGTAAAAATTTATCCTAAACAGCCAATTAATAGCTCAATAATAAAAAATGTTGAAAAGGTAAACTATGTTTTAAATCTTTTTGGAGGTTCGTTAAACCTTTTAAAAGAAGAAATAATAAAAGAAGATTATCAAGTTAATCAATCGACAAAAGATTTACTTTTAAAATATTGGGGTGAAAAAGCAGAATTTCGTGGATTAAAAGTTTATCGTAATCCTGACATTGGTAATCAAGTTTCTGAAATTTCACAAGGCTTAATTGTAGAAACAATTATTAAGGAATACGAAAATTCAAAAAGAAATGAAAAAACAAGAGATTTGTTTTTAACTGCACCTACCGGTGCAGGTAAATCTCTTCTTTTTCAATTACCTGCATTTTACGTTTCTCAAAGTGGTGACATTACAATTGTTATTTCGCCATTAATTGCATTGATGAAAGATCAAGTAAATGCAATTATTACAGATCGTAATTTTGATAAAGTTGCCTATTTAAATAGTGAATTAAGTTTAATAGATCGTGAAAGAGTTATAGAAAATTGCCAAGGCGGAGAAATCGACATTTTGTATATGTCGCCTGAACTTTTTATGTCTTACGACATTAAGCATTTTATTGGCGAAAGAAAACTTGGTTTACTCGTAATTGACGAAGCTCACTTAATTACAACTTGGGGAAGAGATTTTCGTGTTGATTATTGGTTTTTAGGAAATCACGTTAGAAAAGTAAGGAAATTTCACAATCTAAGTTTTCCAATGGTTGCAGTAACTGCAACAGCGATTTATGGCGGTGCGAACGATATGGTTTTTGATAGTATTGATAGTTTGGTAATGCACAATCCACACGTTTTTATAGGACAAGTTAAAAGAAGTGATATAACATTTGCTGTAAATAACCACGATCGTTTTTCTGCAAATTATGAAAGTAATAAACTTGCACAAACGGTTGATTTCATCAAAAAAATAAATGAAGTTGGTTTAAAAACTTTAGTTTATACACCTTATACAAAGCACATTCGTCAAATAATCGACAAACTCAACAATGACAATCTTGAAATTGCAACAGGATATTATGGTGCGATGCCTGCTGAACAAAAAGAATTTTCATTTAGACAATTCAAAAGTGGTCAGAAAAAAATAATGATCTCTACCAAAGCATTTGGTATGGGTGTAGATATTTCCGACATCGAGTTGGTTTATCATCACGCACCTTCGGGTTTATTACCTGATTATGTTCAAGAAATTGGTAGAGTCGCAAGAAAACCAGAAATTAAAGGATTTGCAGCTTTAAATTATTCTTCTCAAGATCAAAGGTTTACAAAAGCACTTCACGGAATGTCTGCTTTAAGACAATACCAAATCAAAGAAGTTTTAAAAAAAATTCACAAAGCATACATTAAAAACAACAAAAGCAGAAACTTGCTTTTATCTGTAGATGACTTTGGACACATTTTTGAAAATGCACTTGATCTTGACCAAAAAGTTTTAACAGCTTTGATGATGATCGAAAAAGATTATTTGGCAAAAACTCGATTTAACGTAATTATTGCAAGACCAAAAAAATTATTTGTTCAAGTTTTTGCAAGGATTTCCGATCAACACTTATCAATTTATAGGGCAAAATACGCTGAAACTTATACACATATTAGTTCATTAGAAAACGGAAATAACATTATAGAAATTGATTTAGATAAATTGTGGTATCAAAACTTTAACGATAAAAGTTTTCCAATTGTAAAACGTGATTTCTATACAGGTTATTTATTCAGAAATGATGGAATTGAAGTAATTCCACAACTAAAAATGTCATTTGAAAGATTAGACACATTCAACAATTTGTATCAAAATCTACAATCATTATTTGCAAACATTCAAACCATATTTGCAAATTTTGAAGGTTCGTTTTTCAATCAAAAAGAATTGGAAACCGAACTAAATAAATTTTTAAATGACGAAGTAAAAGCGGAAAAAATAAGCAAGTTCATACTTTCGTCGTATTCAGGTAGACTAATTCAAACAGGTGTGATAGAAGCAAATGCTTTTTTACAACAACGCAGAGAAATTGATGGTTATAAATACAGAATTTTCAACAATCAATATTTAGCAAGTTTTACAGCACTTACAAATAGACTAAATAACTTGTTCGGGAATACTGACGAATACATTGTAAATCGGTATGTAACAAATAAAGAATCTAATTCTATTAATTACGTTAGACTTGGATACTTTTTAGAAATGCTCGAACTCGGAACTTTTGAAATTAAAGGTGGAGAAAATCCAATGGTTTTCATTCGTATTAATGATCCATTGAGAATTGAAAGAGATTCTAACAATAATATTTACAATAATACTCTATTATCAAAAACTTTAGAAAGACATCATTTGAGTAATCAAATTTTTGATCATTACTTTTTACGCAGTTTTTCTAACGATGAACGTTGGGATTTTGTAGAGGATTTTTTCCTTGGATCAGATGTTGATATTTTATTAGATAAACATAAAGGTGGCGAAGCAAACAATCTAAATATCATAGAATTTTTAGAAAATAATTCTACACCTATTAAAGCTGAAGCAACAGAATTAGATGAAAAGAACAACATTCATATTTTTCATCCAAATTCAGAATCGTTTTACAATAGCACAAGTTTATTGACAATCGATAATGAGCAAGGAATAAGAACAATGAAAATTTCCGAGTGGTTAGTTGAAGATCCTGTTAGTTTTCATACAATCTTTCAGAAACACAAATTGAAAATTGACGGAAAAATATTTGAAATTTTGGTTTCAAAACTTAAAGCAAACCACTTTGAACATTTTCGTGATAGTCTTGGTCTAAATATGCGAATTGACTTTAAAGGTTATGACAATCAAGTAAAAGCAAGTATTCCTTACAAGGAAAAACCTGTTGAATTTTATAAATGGTGGTGCGACAATAAAGACCAAGTGACAATGAAATTTCAAGAAAAATTAATTCTATTTGACAAAGTATTTATGCAAAAGCCGAACGTATTAAAAGCCGAACATAGAAAAATAATAAACAAATAAAAAATAACGATCGCCCAATCGAGTAGACGGCCTCACCGCATAGAGCGATGAGGTGCGCCTCTCACACCACCGTACGTACGGGTCTCGTATACGGCGGTTCGTTTAGTAATGGGTTCAGTTCATCATACATTTCCAACATGGATACATACCCTCGTTTCCTCAGCCGTTCCAGCGTGATGGTGGTACTCAGTATCGGGCTTTGCGCTATGCACCACCCTCCTTTCCGTGTTCTGCTCCATGCATAGGCATGGTCTCGGTCTACGCCCAATCGCAGCAGGTTCTTCCGCTTGCGCTCCGGCTTTTTCCAATCGTGCCAAATGCAATAGCGCAGCCGGTTTCTTACCCAGCCATCTATGTCCCGCAGTTTGCCTTGGATGCCGTTGTGTGATGAAATAACCTGCGTACAATCATTACCAACGCATAAATATTTGTTTGAATACCATCTTTTACCTAGTTTTATATACAGACCGTAATATTTTTTTTCACGGCCTGACTTTAACCTATATTTTATGGACAATCCATCCCCAAAAAGAATCAAAGAAATCTTTGACAGATATTACTCCGTTGATTTAAAATTTTGGATAGAATTTTCCAAACACATAAAAGTTCGGGAATTTTCCAAGAACGATATTGTAAAAGATCATCATAAAACCGAAAAGTTTATCAATATCCTAGTTGCCGGTTCTGTCGCTCATTTTGTTCCTAGCAATGAAAGAGATGTTTGCATCAATCTGTATTACGAAAACGAAATCTTTAGCGATTATCTTTCCTTCTTAACTCAAAAGTCCACAATCATTAAGACAGAATGTCTTGAAGATTCAGTGCTTTGGTCCTTAAGCTTTAATGATTTGCAAACGCTTTATGAAAAATCAAGTCCATCGATACTTATCGGAAAGGCGATTTCTGACCTAATGTTTACAAAAAAACAGTCCGAGCAGATCAATCTACTCACGCTTTCGCCAACGGAAAGGTATTTGAAATTAATCAAGGAAAGGCCATTGGTTTTCCAGAGAACTCCACTAAAAATAATCGCTTCATACCTGGGAATTGCACCTGAAAGTTTAAGTCGAATCAGAAAAAAGATTTCTTAACCTTCGTCAAGTCCTTTACCAAGTCGACTCCATACTTTTACCTCATAATCTTAAGGGACTTATGAAAAATAAAATTAATCATTAGGCAATCATCACATTTTACACCATCGCAATCCTTTGCAGATATTTAACAAACAGAGTTGGAATTGCAGATAACATAGGAAATGAGTATCTAAGATCAATACTAACAGGAATAGGGCCAACACTTGGGGCAATTGCTGCCTTTTCCATTTTCAAGATAAATCCTGTCATGAATCTAAAAGGAAATTACCTGAAAATGATCACTCCTGTTGCAATCTATTGGATTTTTCCGATTTTACTGATTTCAACGGTCTCTTATGTTGTAAAAGGAACATTTCCCTGGATTTTAGTCTTTTCAATCCTAATCTATGGTTTACTCGAAGAAATTGGATGGCGTGGCTTTCTGTATCAACATTTAAAAACGCTCCCATTGTTCCAGAACATACTAATTGTATCAAGCTTATGGTTTCTTTGGCACTTGAATCTTGAATTTTCCTCATCAAATCTATTTTTTTATGGAATCATCGTTTTGGGAACCTGGGGAATAGGCAAAGTTGCAGATTCAACCAATTCACTGATTGCAGTTAGTGCGTTTCATTCTCTGAATAATTTCTTTCCAAATCTCGACTCAATAAAAATCCTGATTTTAACAACACTCATTGTGGTTTGGATAATTGGACTACTGATTAAAAAGCGAACAAAAAAAAGCATCGACTGACATCGATTTGCAAAATGCGTTTAAAGTTTTTTTTCAGGGAATTTATGCGAGTTCAACCAGACCGATTTTTCTGTGCTGTAGATTCTCACCAGACTTCGGTACGTTCGCTTTTAGGCGACTGGTCTTACGGCACTCATGTTCCGTCTGAATTTTCCATCGCATCAATCGCTGGCATTGACCTCAAAATATCGAATCTCATCTCACGACCAGGCGAATTCCTGCTGATGTCCTTGAGATGCTGAAAAAATCTGCGCACATTGATTTTACCACCAAAATATTTTTATGTTTATTTTTTATGTTTATTTTTATGAACAGCACGCTGGAGTTTTTCACGGTCTGACATTGGCTGTAGTCTAAAAGACCGACAACCATATACAACAAGCTAAACAATTTGACAACACATGCAACACGAAACCATTTTGCTGCTCCACTCCATACTTGGAGTTATTGTATTTACGACAGGAATTTTACAAATTCTGCTAAAAAAAGGTGGCGCGACTCATAAAATCATTGGGCAAGCATATCTGTATGCCTGGCTTCTGCTTTTGATTTCAGGTGCATATCTTGGTGGTCTCTTGATTACCATAATTGGTATTTTTGGATTCTATTTTGCCTTGACCGGTTCAAGAATCGGACACTTGAAAAATAAAGGAATCACGCTTTTTGACAAGGTGATTTTTTCAACAGGCGGACTTGTGGCGATTTCGATGCTTTATTATGCCATCACACTGATCTTGAAAGGGGAAAAATCATATTCAATCATTTTCACGGTCTTTGGTGGACTATTTCTGTTTCAAACAGCACAGGACATTGCGAAATATTTTTTTGACAAACCATTAAAAAAACAGATTTATGGCAAATCAGATTGGTACTTTGAGCATTTTACAAGAATGTGCATTTCGTTTATTGCTGCCGTAACGGCCTTTGCTTCAATTCAAAACTTATTTAAAAACAATACCCTCAACTTTCTTATGCCGACAGTCATTGGAATAATGCTAATCAACATTGCAACAAGGTCGTACAAAAAGAAACTTAAAATAGGAGAATGACAGGACTTCCGAACAAAAAAGCACTACTGCCAAGATCGGTTTAGGTGAGTGGGCTGACGGCATAGATTCAACATTTGCAATTCCGTTGTACATCTGTGCCTGTATGAACATCTGCACTGAAAGTCCCCGCTTTCGCAAAGCCCGAAAACGTCTGATTGGAAACGTTACCCTGAACATAAGACACTGAAGCAATGAACAATTTTTTTGAATACATTAACAGCATTACAAGACTTAGTGATTCGGCTCTTCAGGACATTGAAAAATCCATGACGCTTGTTTATGTCCCGAAAAGACATATTCTAATCCCGGAACTCTCAACGTCTCCATATTTGTATTTCATTTCAAAAGGTGTAGCAAGGGCTTTTTTTTATCATAACGGAAAAGAAGTGACGGATTGGTTTGGAACTGAAAACATGATTATCGGACCCATAATTCGGAATTTCCCCACAAAAGAGACCATTCACGCTGTAGAAACTCTAGAAGACGGCGAATTTATCCGCATATCATTTTCAGACCTGGAAAAACTCTATCAAAAGCATCATGATATCGAACGATTAGGTCGTATGATCGCTATCCAGAACATGTTACATTTACAATATAAAATTGATAGCCTGCAATTGCTCACAGCAAAAGAGCGCTATGTTCAATTTACAGAACGGTATCCCGATTTAATCAATCGTGTCTCTTTAGGCTTTATAGCATCTTATCTGGGAATGAATCAAGTGACATTAAGCAGAATCCGAAAGTCAACTTGATTTTTTAACCTATGCTAAAATCCAGTTCCATCAATTTATCTTACTTCGTCGTATGAACATAGGAATATTTACGTACGGAACACGAGGAGATTTACAACCTTATGTTGCATTGGCCCTTGGGCTAATGGACAAAGGACATCAGGTAAGCATTTCCGCAACTGAAGATTTTAAAGACTTTGTTGAAGGATTTGGCATAACATTTCAACCGCTTTGGGGAAATGCTGAAACAATGATGAACTCAACCGAAGGTCAAGGTATTCTGCAGACTGAAAATTCAATAAAGCTGATGAAGCATTATTTCAAAGTGCTGCACGACAACAGGGAAGCATTGCGAAAGAGCTATTTTGAGGCTATTTCAAGAGTGGATTTCATAATTGCCAACTCAATGACACTTCCTATTGTAAGTGCCATTGCTGAAAAACAGCATAAGAAAGTAGCATTAACCTATTTCATGCCACCCGTTGTTCCAACCATTGAATTTCCATTGGGCGACTTTGACTTTTTCAATTTCCCCTGGTACAACAAACTCACTTATAAAATTGCTCAAGGTTTTTTCTGGAAATTCATCAAGCAGGATACCAATGAATATAGAAAAGAACTTGGTCTACCTGCATTAAAAGAGAATCTGCTAACTTATCTTGACAAACAGAAAATATTGGATTTATACTGCTTAAGTCAGGCTTTAATCCCCCAACCCAAAGATTGGGAAACCCATCATAAGATAAGCGGGTACTTACATATTCCGGCACACAAGAGAGAAAATCATTTTTTGGACAAAACACCTCCAAACCTTACAGAGTGGCTATCAAAAGGAGATAAACCAATCTATATGGGCTTTGGCAGTAATGGAATTGGCAATACCAACAGAATTTCTAAAATCCTTGGAGAAATCTTGGAGAAAACGACTGAACGCATCTTATTTTGCACCGGTTGGTCCCTGTTCAATGATTTACCCAAACACCCCAACTTGTTTGTAACAAAGTACGTGAATCACGAAACCATTTTACCACTATGTAAATTAGGCGTTTTTCACGGCGGTGCAGGCACTTTGGCAACAATGCTGAGGCATAATTTACCCGTAGTGATTGTTTCATTCTATACAGACCAGCCCACTTGGGGAAAAATAGTTGAACGTAAGAAATTAGGCGTTCATATACCTGTTAAATCCCTATCGACCGAAAAGCTTATTTCAGCTATCCGAAAAGTGCAGACAGCAGAAATAAGAACTAGGGTTTCGGAAGCAGGACAACAAATCAGAAACGAAAACGGTCTTGACAATGCCATTACCGAAATTGAAAGATACTTTACACAATAAATCTTAAAAATTATCCTGTCAACGCCATTCCATTCATTCAAAACTACATGAATTGGCACGTGGCATACTTTCAGCCTGCTGCTTGCTGACTAAGCCCCAATCGTTTCAATCGCATTTGGCTGATATACAATGGTGCCGTTATTGATATCAGAAATGTAAGCATTCCCACGCTAGACGGCAATTGCAGACTACCACACTCCTGCTTATCTTTAAGGTATCGTATTATATTACCGTTACAGAAAGGTTAGAGGGCAATGTAACAAAAGTAACGAAAAAGTAAGACAGCCCGATGTAACTTTGCCATATCAAAAAAGAAAAAACAACATTATGCAAATAGAACAAATATACACCGGATGTCTGGCACAAGGTGCCTACTACATTGAAAGCAATGGCGAGGCGGCTATCATTGATCCGCTGCGCGAGGTGCAGCCTTATATTGATATGGCCGAGAAACGGGGTGCCAAAATAAAATACATCTTTGAAACACATTTCCATGCAGATTTCGTCTCCGGCCATGTGGATTTATCCAGAAAGGCGGAAGCTCCCATCATATACGGTCCCACCAAGATGGAAACAGGCTTTGCCGCGCACATCGCACACGATGGTGAAATTTTCACGTTAGGTGATGCGCGCATTAAACTCATCCATACGCCGGGCCATACTATGGAAAGCAGCTGCTATTTACTGATAGATGAATCTGGAAAAGAAACAGCTCTATTTACCGGTGACACCTTATTTATCGGCGATGTGGGGAGACCGGATCTGGCACAACATGTGGTGGCTGACCTGACGGAAGAAAAACTGGCCGGCCATTTGTATGATTCCCTGCGCAATAAAATCATGCCACTGGCAGATGACATCATCGTATATCCGGCACACGGCGCCGGCAGTGCCTGCGGTAAAAATATGAGCAAGGAAACCTCTGATACCTTAGGCAACCAGAAGAAAACGAATTATGCCCTGAATCCTGCCTTAAGCAAAGAGGCTTTCATAAAAGAAGTGCTGCACGGACTCGTGACTCCTCCAAGCTATTTCCCAAAAAATGTTTTGATGAACATTCAGGGATATGACAGTATAGATGAAGTAATTGACAGGGGTACACATGCCTTGTCTCCGGATGCTTTTGAAGCGGCGGCCAATGAAACGGATGCCGTTATTTTAGATACCAGAAAGCCGGCTGAGTTTGGTGCGGGTTTCATCCCAAACTCCATCAATATTGGTGTGGACGGCAGTTTCGCCGTATGGGTTGGCACCTTGATTCCTGATATCAGACAACAAATCTTACTGGTGACCACACCGGGCAGAGAACAGGAAGTGGTAACACGTCTGGCGCGTGTGGGTTACGACCATGCCATCGGCTATCTGGACGGCGGTTTTGATGCCTGGAAAAATGCCGGAAAAGAAACGGACACCATCGTATCGCTGAGTGCAGAAGAATTTGCCGCCGCAGAAGAGCAAGATCCGAACATCAACATCCTGGATGTACGTAAGAAAAGTGAATACGAATCCGAGCATATTGTAAATGCAACAAACCTTCCGCTGGATTTCATCAACAACAACATGTCGCAGATAGACAAAAGTAAAACCTATTATGTGCATTGTGCCGGCGGTTACCGTTCCATGATATTTGCCTCCATTCTGAGAGCCAGGGGGTATGATAACCTGATAGATGTAGACGGCGGTTTTGCTGCCATCAAGCAATCAGGCAAATTTAAAATCACCGACTACGTTTGTCCTTCCACACTACTGTAAAGACCATGCAATACATACTGAAATACAAACTCACCCTGCTTGGAATCTTGCTGGGGGCTGCCGGAGGCTTTGCCTATTATCACTATGTGGGATGTGCCAGTGGCACCTGTCCCATCACCTCCAGACCGCTTAACAGCACCTTGTACGGCGCCCTGCTCGGAGGTTTACTGCTGAATATTTTTCAGAAAGACGAAAAAGATATTTCCACACCTAAATAACAAATCATGCAAAACAAACAAACCATCATCGACGTACGAAGCTACGGTGAATTCATGGGCGGACACGTAGCCGGCAGCATCAATATTCCGCTGCAGGATCTTCCGCAACATCTGGATGAAATCAAGGCGATGCAGCAACCCATCATTCTTTGCTGTGCTTCCGGCAACAGAAGCGGACAAGCCATGATGTATCTGCGCAATCAGGGCGTTGACTGTGAAAACGGAGGAAGCTGGCTGAGCGTCAACTTTGCCATGCAACAGGCCTGATTCAGCCTTCCGGCTATCTCCTAACAGACTCGTCTTACCCCAAGCAGCATAATAATACAGTAAGTCTATAGAGTTTTACAATTAATTGTGTAATATTGTACATCTATTGTTAAACAGACTTACTTTATGCTGTTCCATGAGCGATAAACAATTATTCTATGCTTTCCTGCTCTCCATAGGTCTATTGGGCCTGTTTGGATATGTTGTATTTACAAAATCAGCGGAAATGGGCCTGGAAAACCTTCCTGTTCAGACGGGCATTGCGGATACCTCAGCCACCGAATACTGGCATGCACCGGATATATCTACACTGGAGAACCATCCGGACAAGGAAAGCATTTTGTATGGAAAAGACCTGATTGTCAGAACTGCCTACTATTTAGGCCCCAAAGGAAGCGTTGCACAAACGACCAATGGCATGAACTGCCAGAATTGTCATCTCGATGCAGGCACCAAGGTCTTCGGCAATAACTATGGCTCCGTATTCGCCACTTATCCCAAATACCGTCCACGCTCCGGTACCAAAGAGAACATTCAAAAGCGCGTAACGGACTGCTTTGAAAGAAGCCTTAACGGCAAAGCTCCGGATTCATCCTCTGCGGAAATGAAAGCGATAGTTGCCTATATCAACTGGTTGGGTAAAGACGTAGCAAAAGGAGAAAAGGCGAATGGCTCAGGGTTTAAAGAGGTAGCGTTTTTAGACAGGCCAGCAGATCCTGTAAAAGGAAAGACTGTTTATGCACAAAAATGCCAGAGCTGCCATCAGTTGAACGGCGAAGGCCTTAAAGCTGCAGATGGCATTCTGTACACCTATCCGCCGCTTTGGGGCGAGCATAGTTACAATATAGGAGCCGGCTTGTACCGACTGGCGAGTTTTGCGAAATATGTAAAGTACAATATGCCGTTCGGTGCCAGTTACCTGAATACTCAGTTAAGCGATGAAGAAGCCTGGGATTTGGCGGCATTCGTCAACTCGCAGCCGAGGCCTTCAAAAGATCTGAAAAAAGACTGGCCGAAAACAGAAGAAAAACCTTTCGATCATCCTTTCGGTCCGTATGCAGACGGCTTCACGGAAGTACAGCATAAGTATGGTCCATTCCAGCCGATAAAAGACAAGTTGGATGCGATAAGAAAACAGAAAGAAGCGGCTAAGCAAAAGAAACAAACTTCATAACTATATTCTCACCACATAAATTAATATGGAAGAATTATCAGAAAACGAAACACACGACTCCGGTAATCGCAGGAGTTTTTTTAAGAAATCTGCTTTATTCGGTCTGGCTGCATTTTTGAAACCTGTCGCCAACTTTGCTTCTACAGCACCGGCCGCAAATGCATCCAAAAACTATCCGATAAAACCGACAACTCCCGAAACGAAAATTACCATTCTCATCACAGCAGATATTCATTCACAACTCAATACCCATGATGAGTTCTTCTGGGAAAACAATCAGGCGGTCTATCGCAAGCGCGGCGGATTGGCGGTTTTAAAGACGATGATTGACACCTACAGGAAAGAAAATCCGAACAATACCATCCTGTACGATGGCGGTGACTTCTTCCACGGGCATGCCATTGCCTCTCTGACGGAAGGAGAAGCGCTGATTCCGATTTTCAATCAACTGAATTACGATTTAATACTGCCGGGCAACTGGGAGGTGGTATACAAGAAAAAGAAAATGCTGTACGACCTGGGGCATTCGAATGCGGCAAAAATTTGTGCCAACATGTGGCACAAAACGGAAGATGAAAACAACGGTGAACTGGTCTATCCGCCGTACTGGATAAAATATATAGGCGGTGTAAAAATCGGGGTGATTGGATATACCGACCATCTCATTCCAAAACGGCAATCGCCTGCCTACAGCGAAGGATTGCGCTTCGAACATGCGGAAAAGACCGTAGCCAAATATGTAAAGTTGCTGACAGAAACGGAAGGCTGTGCCGTAGTATTACTCGCAACCCACATGGGTTTGGCGCAGCAACTTGGTCTGGCAAATAATCCTGTTTGCGAAGGCGTGGATTGCATCATCGGCGCAGATACGCACGAACGCGTGCGCGTACCCATTGAAGGAAAATATACAAAAGTGATTGAGTGCGGAGCCTTTGGTTCTTTTCTGGGCAAACTCGATTTAGTGCTCGAAAACGGAAAATTAAAAGATATAAGATATCAGTTGCTGGACGTGAACCCGGGAAAGTATCCGGCGGATAAGGAAATGCAAACCCTGGTTGATAAAGCCTATCAGCCATACAAGGCGGATCTGCAAAAAGTGATTGGCACCAGCACCACACCGCTGGTACGCTATTTTGTGATGGAAACACCGATGGATAATCTGATTACAGATGCCATCATGTGGAAGTTTAAACCGGATATCGCGCTGTCGAACGGATTTCGTTTTTGTCAGCCGCTAGCCGTTAATAAAAAAAACGGCGTTGCGAGTATCACCAAAGAATTTCTGTGGAATATGCTGCCGGTAAACAGCGAAGCCAAAACAGCCATCGTTACGGGACAACAAATACATGACTGGCTGGAGAAGGAACTGGAGAATGCCTTTGCGAAAGATCCGTCTAAACGTTTCGGCGGTTGGTTTGTAAGGTTCAAGGGAATGGAAGTCAATTTCACCATCGGCAATGATTTTGGCAAGCGCCTGAACTGGGTGAAGGTGGGAAATGCGCCACTCGACCTGAACAAAGAATACAGCATCATTGCCTGTGAACGCGAAGGCGACCCTAACGATACCTTATGCCGTTTGGAGCATGTAAAAAACCCTGCCATGCTTAGCATGCTGTTACATGAGGTGATTACAGAATATTTGATGGTAAACTCGCCGGTTTCGCCAAGCTTAGAAAAGCGTGCCACAGCGACGGATGCAGCGGATACCTTGCTGACGCAGTTGCGGGGAACGAGTTACGAGTTTAGATAGTGGCTGATCGTTTATTGTCTTAATTTTGGATTTGTCGGATTTTAGGATTGATGGATTTAAAGTATTGTATTGAATAAATCATCTTTCCATCCGGCTAATCAGGATTCAGACAAACAAAAAAAGCGAAGTGAAATTACTTCGCTTTTATTATTTAACGTCAAAGAGGTTTGTAACCTCTTTGACGCTATGGTGTTATTTAGCCACAGATACACTTCGTGTTTCACGAATAACGGTCACTTTTATTTGTCCTGGGTAGGTCATCTCATCCTGGATTTGCTGTGCAATCTTGAACGAGATTTCCTCCACTTGTTTATCATCTATTTTTTCTGCTTCCACCAACACACGCAACTCACGTCCTGCCTGTATCGCATAGGCTTTTTGTACTCCCTGATAAGAAACCGCCAGTTTTTCCAGTTCGTCGATACGTTTCATGTAGCTTTCCATGATTTCACGACGTGCGCCCGGACGTGCACCTGAAATGGCATCACACGCCTGAATGATTGGAGAAACCACATACAACATTTCCATCTCATCGTGGTGCGCTCCTACCGCATTGATGATGACCGGTGCTTCTCCGTATTTCTCACATAATTTGGCACCTAACAAAGCGTGTGACAATTCCGGATCTTCATCGGAAACTTTACCTATATCATGTAATAGACCTGCTCGTTTGGCAATTTTGGAATTCAAGCCCAACTCGCTCGCCATGATGGCACATAAGTTGGCTACCTCACGGGAATGTTGCAATAAGTTTTGTCCGTAAGAAGAACGGAAGCGCATCTTACCTACCAGACGAATCAACTCAGGATGCAGACCGTGTACACCTAAATCAATTACGGTACGCTCGCCGATTTCCATGATCTGCTGTTCCAACTGTTTCTCCGTTTTCGCCACGACCTCTTCGATACGGGCAGGGTGAATACGGCCATCTGCCACCAAGCGTTGCAGTGACAAGCGGGCAATTTCTCTTTTGTAGGCATCGTAACCGGAAATGATAATCGCTTCCGGAGTATCATCCACGATGATTTCCACGCCCGTTGCCGCTTCCAGCGCACGGATGTTTCTACCTTCACGACCGATGATTTGTCCTTTCTGTTCATCGCTGGACAAGTTGAATACAGAAACGGTATTTTCAATGGCTGTTTCTGCTGCGGTACGCTGAATGGATTGGATAACGATTTTCTTGGCTTCTTTCGTTGCCTTCAGTTTCGCTTCATCCATTACCATTTTGATGTGTGCCATCGCATCCGATTGTGCCTTACCTTTCAGTTGTTCCACCAGCTGGGCTTTTGCTTCTTCCGCAGACAATTTAGCCACCTGTTCCAGTTTGGCAATATGTACTTCATGTGCTTTTTCCAGTTCGTTGCGCTTAATATTTGCAAGCTCAATCTGTTCATTGAGACGTGTTTTAAGTGCTTCGTTTTCCTTTTCCTGCTTATTGGCGCTGGTTAATTTGTCTTTTAAGGACTGTTCGATTTGCTTTGCACGGTTTTCAGCCTCCAGCATCTTGCGGTTGCGCTGCTCGATTTCCTTGTTGTGTTCTTCCTTTTGTTTCAGGAAGAACTCTTTCGCTTCCATCATTTTGTCCTTTTTCAAAGACTCGGCTGTCGTTAATGCGCTTTTTTTGATGAGTTCCGCTTCCGCTTTGGCGGTTTCTTCGAGTGCTTTGGCTTTTTCTTCGGCCACTTTGGCTTCTGCCAGCTGTTTTTCTATGTTTGCCTTGGAAAGTACTTTTCCTAAAGCAAATCCGATAATAAGTGCTACAACACCTGCAATAACTGCTATAATGATTGGATCCACTGTGTTTGTTGTTTTATATGGTTATTAATCTGTTGCTGTCGCTTTTTTTTCGGAAAGCAATCAAAACCGAACTAAATCCGAATAAGGGACTTAGCTTACTGAGACTCTTCACTGCGCTCAGCATGGCAGTTGTTTGGTGAAAGTACACAAATTGTTATTTGCAGACTTTCCATCTTTTACACAGCATAAGAATAACTCTGAAAATCAAAAGAGCGTGAGACCGAGTTCTTTGTCAAGCAAAGCCTCCAATTCATCGAGTTTGGCGTCGATATTGGCATTGGTTGCCCTGTTTTTATTTTGCAATGCTTCCGCGGTAGACTGCAGGGCAATCATGGACAGAAAATCCTGACGGTCGCGGGTGAGCAATGTTTTCTGATATTCGGCAATTTTATCATTGATATCTTTTGCGGCCTGTCGAACATAGCCTTCTTCTTCCGGCGTTACCTTCAATTTATAAGGTCTTCCGGCTATTAACAGATTTATGTTGAGTGGTTCTGCCATTATTGTATCAATTTTGCCAAACAGTCGTCAATTTCTTCCATAAACTCTTTCAGTTGTTGCTTGGTCACTGCTCTTTCCTTTTCGGATAAATGCACTTCTTTTGCTGCTTTTATGTATTGTATCTGTTCTTTTAAACTTTCTTTTTCTTTATTTAGTTCACTAATTTTATTTTCCATGGTCAAAAGCTTAGACTCCAATGCCATGTTGGTTTCTTCTAACTTTTGATTCTTGTCTAAAATTAGTTGAATTTTTTTAAAAATCCGCGCCCATTTGTCATCAATCTTTGCCATTTTAACGAATTATAGCGTTTAACTGTGTCTGGTATTCCTCCATTAATTTCTTCATAACCACATCAATATCAACATCCTGCAGGGTTTTAGAATCATCCCGGAAGGTAAAACTCACGGCGTAGGATTTATTGTCCTTCCCGATTTTCTCATCTTCATAGATGTCGAACAACTCAATATTACGCAAAATTTTCTTTCCAAATTTCTCTGCAATGGATTTTACTTCGGCGAATTTCACTTTTTTGTCCAATAATAGGGCCAAATCCCGTTTTACAGCTGGGTACTTGGAGATTTCCTTGTAGCTGACATTGACCTTTTTAGCCAAATTTACTATAACATCCCAGTTAAAATCAGCGAAATAGACCTCCTGTTTGATATCGAACTGTTTGGTGAACTGTGTGTGCACCTTTCCAAACTCCACCAATACCTTCTCTCCTTTCCTGTACACCAGAGAATAATTGAAGATTTCAGCCACTTCGCTATCCAACGCATCAAAAGTGGTAATTCCGATTTTAGACAAGATTGCATCTACTACCGATTTAAGGTAATAGAAATCCGTTTTTCTGGCCGGTGTATTCCAGTTCACGGCAGATCTATTTCCTGAAATAAATAAAGCCAGGTGATTTTTTTCCTGATAGTCATCGGCTTTATGGTAGGTTTTGCCAAATTCGAACAATTTGACATTGGAATTCTTGTGGTTGATATTGTGTGACACGGATTCCAGCCCGGAAAAGAGCATGTTATTTCTTAGTACATCCAATTCCACATTAATGGAACTCAGCAGACGCACCCAGTTTTCCGGTGACTGACTCTTCAGACCGGCCTGATATTTGGATTTGGTGATGCTGTTGTTCATCATCTCATAGAATCCGATATTGACCAAGCCATCTGCGGTAGTATTGTATAATTTATCCGCGTCGAACTGCTTGGAAAAACTGATACTGGCGTTGAGTTTGGTCGGGATGACGACATTATTAAACCCATAAATACGCAAAATATCTTCAATCACATCGGCTTCCCGGGTGACATCGGTGCGATACGGCGGAACGAGCAGCTCAAGACTTGTCTCATTTTCAGCTGCAATTCTTATTTCCAGCAGGTCCAATATCTTTTTGGCATCTTCCCGGGAAATATCGGCGCCGGTCAGTCTTTTTATATTTTTAAATTCCAGGCTTACGTTAAACGGTTCGAATGTTTTGGACTCATTTTTATTCACTCTTGAAGCAACCTCGCCGCCAGCCAGCTCTGAAATCAGCTGTACGGCACGCATTAAAGCCGTTTCTGTTACCGCCGGATCTATACCTTTTTCAAAATGGGTGGCCGCATCGGTACGTAATCCATGACGTGTTGACGTTCTTCGAATCGTTTTCGGGTCGAAGTAGGCACTTTCCAGAAAAATAGCCGTTGTGCTATCTTTCACGCCGGATTGAGCGCCTCCGTAAACACCTGCGATGCACATACCATTGCTTTCACCATCACAAATCATCAGGTCTTCTTCGTGCAACTCGATTACGGTGTTATCCAGCGCCGTGAATTTGGTTTTTGCTGGAAGGTTTTGGACGATAATTTTATTGCCTTTAATTTCTGACAGGTCAAACGCATGCAATGGCTGTCCATACTCATGCAAGACGAAATTGGTGATATCGACGATGTTGTTAATCGGTTTCTGACCAATGGCTTTCAAACGATTTTTCAGCCAAGCCGGCGATTCACCAACTTTTATATTTTGAATAACTATGCCAAGGTATTTTGGACAGGCGGTGACATTTTCAACCTCAATAGAAAAATCAGATGTAAAGTCTGAGATTTGGGATTGGGGATTTGGCAGGTTCAGTGCATGTGCTTGCTTGGTTCTGAAGCTTAATGCTGCGGCCAGATCGCGGGCGACGCCGATGTGAGAGAAAGCATCTGTTCGGTTCGGGGTTAGGCCGATTTCAATGATGTAGTCGTTTTCCACGCCGAATAGGAAAGATGCCTGCATGCCCACTTCCGTATTTTCATCCAATACCATGATGCCGGCGTGAGAAGCACCCAATCCGATTTCGTCTTCCGCGCAAATCATCCCCACGGATTCCACGCCACGGATTTTTGCTTTTTTGATTTCAAATGGTTCACCGGTACTTGGGTACAATCTCGTTCCCACCAAGGCAACCACTACTTTTTGTCCGGCAGCCACATTGGGGGCACCGCAGACGATCTGCAACACTTCATTTCCAACATCTACTTTACAAACAGACAATTTATCGGCATCGGCATGTTTTTCCTTTTCCAGCACGTGTCCTACCACCAGGCCTTTCAAACCGCCTTTCACAGATTCATAAGGTTCAATACTTTCTACTTCCAGACCTATATCCGTTAATAAATTATGCAGTTCCTCGTTCGATAGATCGAAGTGAATATAAGATTTGAGCCAGTTGAGTGAAATTTTCATCCGTATTGTTATAAGTAATAGAAACGTTAAAATTAAACAGATTCTTGTGAATACAAGCTATAAAGTATAATTTTAAGAAAAACATAATTTATGAAAGCATCTCTCACAATTGTCATTTTAAGTCTGTTTGTTTTTTCCTGCGGAAAGAAAAGCGATTGTTCATCGAATAATACTGGTTCTGTCATGATACATAATGACGGAGATTTCATGCCGTCCGGTACAGCGGACTTTTATCTGGGAACTACCAAAATTGCTTCCGTAGCGAAAGGTGCAGAAGTGACCGTAGACAACATATCAGTTGGTCCCTTTATTGTAACGGTTAAAATTGGTGCTGACACTATTTATATCGATGAATTTCTTCCAGATACGGTAAAACAATGTCAGGAATTGCATTACTCTACAGACAGATTTCTGCCTGTTTCCGATAAACGCTTAAAGAAAAACATCGTACCGCTCAATAATATTTTAGTTAATCTAAGCAAACTGAATATCTATTCTTATGAATATCAGTCACCAGATGGCTATACAGGATTTTTGCCGGTTGGCAAACATTTTGGTTTTATGGCACAGGAGCTGAAAGAAGTATATCCGAATTTTGTTCAATTAAACAGCAACGGCTATTATTCTGTCAATTACCAGGAAATGATTCCCTTGCTGGCTAAAGGCATGCAGGAACAACAAACTCAGATTGAGGAATTAAAGAAACAAGTGGCTGAATTAAAAAGTCTGGTGCAACAACAACAAGGCATTGCCATTAAATAATAACTATGCCAATAGATTATCACTCTTTACTGGACATTGCTTTCCGCAGCGCATGTGTATACATTTTCATGATTGTTGCCTTTCGTATTTTTGGCAAGCGGGAATTATCGCAATTGTCTATCGCCGATCTGGTATTGATTGTACTGATCAGCAATGCCGTTCAAAATGCGATGGTGGGAGAAAACACGACGTTGCTCGGCGGACTAACGGCGGCTACGGTTCTGTTTGCCTTAAATATGTTGCTGGGATTTCTGATGTATAAATTCAAAGGCATCCGGAAACTGGTGCAATCTGAGCCGGTAACGCTCATATATAATGGAAGGATTTTGCACGACAAACTCAGGGATGTGCTGCTAACCGAAGATGAACTGCTGGCGGCGGTGAGGGAACATGGCGTGGCCAGTTGCGAGGATGTGAGCATGGCTGTGCTGGAAGTGGACGGCAATATCAGCGTAATTTCAGAAAATGAAGATAAGCTGAAACGAACGCAATACAGAAGGAAACGCCATCACAAAACGATGCAGGACATGTAGTAAATCATGATTTACCATTGGTTAAAAAACACCGAAGGAGGCAGGCATTCCGTTTACCAACGGCATATCAATCACAAGAAACTCACAATCTATACTTTACAAAACACTAAAGCATACCGTTTATTGACAACACCGTTTATTTGTACCTGAAATATGAAATAATATTGTTTATATTTATACATACCTAATTTTCATGCGAAAGGATTTCATTTTTATTTTAGTAATTCTACTGTCAATTATTTCCGGTTGCAACAAAGACAAGCACCGTATTGCTACGCCTGTCTATCAATTAGATTCTGTCAGAATTGAATTGAATTCCAATTACTTCTGCACCATACTCATTAACTCAGAATATGTTGACAGTATATTGAACTTAAGAATAGATGTTGACAGAGGCATAGAAGATGAATTCAGAAAAAGCAATAATGGGGATACGCTTTATTACTTTGGAAATTCTCAGGTAGGTTTTAGTAATACGACTGCAACTTTTATTGATTCCCGGTATTTCAGATCAAATTTCGACCTGGGCAATCAATACGGCCAAAACTGGGCAGATGTCTGGTATAACTATTCTACAGCTGGCAGACTTGACAGTTTCTACATGGAATCAAGAATCGGATACGAGGCTTATACTGTAATATTGAATGAATCGAATAACATTTTAGATTATTCTAATGGAAATATATCTAAGATTTATTGCATGGATAAATACCGTAGTGACTATGTATATGTTGATGCAAACCTCAACTACATTGATACAACCATTCAGAAAAACGATATTGTATCATTTAGTTATACATCTTCTGAGAACCAGAAACCAATAATCGGAGTAGACTTAAATGATATAATAATGAATGCTTTTTTAAAAGCATACAGTTATTTTAACTTACCCGGTTATAGTTACGGATTACTTAATTACCCAATTCTGGAGCAAGCATTATTATTAAATAATACCATATCTTATCATACCGACTGCAGTCATCTAATAAACAATATTCAATTTACTAAACCGCAGAAGTCTGTTGATTACGGAGTTGATTCATTTATTTACAACACTACAAACCTTCATGCAGATTATACTTTTAATTCGTTAAAAGATAATCGAATACAAACAATGACTATTTCACTTTTACAAAACAATCCCGAATACACAAATAATATTAAATATACCTTCTATTACAAAAATTAAATTAACAAATGAAATTCTCTAAAACACTCATAGCATTATTTTTACTTTTTGCTTGTTTTGCAATAAGCTGCAGGAAAAACAATATACAAACAACCTCTCCTGCTTATAAGTTAGATTTTATACTCATGGAAACGACCAGTTCTATGAACAGTTACATTGACAGTACTATCATCAGAACAGACAGCGCGTTCCTTGACAGTTTGTTTCAATTGAGTTTTAATCCCGGCCTGTCAATGTATGAGCAAATCAGAACAAACGGTGATAGTATATTATACACTACTGTACCTGATATAACAGGATTTTACAGTCATGCCAAGGCTTCCTTCTATCAAAACCGATATAGCAGTACATCATTCTATTCGGCAAACCAATATTATGTAAACAGTGCTGATGTATCTTTTTTGAATTCATCCGAAAACAGACTAAGTGGATTTAATATGATTACTGAACAGCGTCATGAGGCTTATCTTGATCTTATACAAAACTCGCAATACACAACAAATTACTCTAACAATGATTTATCCAGAATTGATTTCACTGCATCTTACCGGTCAGACAATGTTTACATAGATAGTAATTATTATAATATAGACACCACCATTCAGCGCGACAGCTTTGTCACGCTCTCCTATTTGTCCGTTCAAAATCAGAAAGATTTAATCGGCATTGATGTAAACGACCTGATTTTTAATAATTTTATAAATGCCTTTGGCTATGACATAATCAGTTATGGCGGACTAATTCATTATCCATTTTTAGAAAAGGTACTTCTTTTAAATGGGGAAATTTCCTACAACACCAATTGTCAGCATTTAATTAATCGTATTGAATTTGGCTATGCAACAGCATCTAATCATTCGTTTATATTTCCACCTTACATTATAAATGTCAATTACCATTTTGACAATGCTCATAATAATCGTATTAATACGTTGGAGATAACAAATGAGATCAATTATCCGATTGCATACAGTACAACAACACGGTATACTTTCTATTACAAAGACTAACCCACCGCTTTCACAAAATCGCTGACGAGATAAGCGATTAACTTTCCGGTAGCGGAAGATTTCAAGCCATTATCCAGTTCTGCCGCGCCTTCGCAAATATGGAGATATGCAATTTTATTTTTTACGGCTGATTGATGAATGAATTGTCGCGCCTGTGAGGTGGAAAATCCACTTGGAGAAATGGCACTCGACAGTACATTTTCAATGGCATCCAAATCTATTTCAATGCCGGTATAACCATTTCGTGTGAAGTACAACAGGACTTCCATTGTCTGCTCCATCGATATTTTTTGCGTAACAAAAATATCTTCAAAAAAATGCGCCTGTATATTTTTGTTTTGGTAAATCGTATCCAGCATCGACTGAGACATATAATTCTGATGCAAACCCAGCATGCCGTATTTATTCAAATAACCTTCCTGCATGGCATAAGAAAAGCCGTTACCGGAATGCCTGCCTTCCAGCGCACGAAAGTCTGCATGTGCATCAAAGTTGATAACATTGATTTGCGCTTTCTTTATTTTTCCGGCCTCTTGCAAACCCAAGGCTGCACCTTTAATGTTTCCATAAGCATTGTTATGGCCACCTCCAACAACTATTGGAATTTTGCCACAGACCACCACTTTCTGTATTAATCCGGCAACATGTTTATCCATTTCTGCAACTATATCACGCAGGTATTCTAGCGGCTTATTTTTTGATTTCACTTGCAGTTCAGTAAAGTCAAATTCACCCAACAACAAAATACTTTCTCCGCTCAGAAATTGATTGTGCTGAATATTGAAGAAGGAACCCAGAAAGGATTTCCAGGCGGTTTGTGTGCCACCCACACCCAAATTCGCTCGCACGCCGATATCTTCAGGAATACCGATCAACACAAATCTTGCGGATGATTGCTTCAATGCATCCTGCCATCTTTTTTCATTAGAAATTGCCTGAATTTTCTCTCCTAATTTAGTTTCACCCGAACGTGTCCTGGTGAATGCCAAATGATTTTCCTTTTTGTAAAAGGTGAAGTGTTGCATTCAATAAAGATAGTAAATCGGAGAATTTTTATTAATATTTTCTGAAAAGAAATTCCTTACGCTTCCTGATACGTTTTGGATTCCACTTCATATCCGGGCGCTTGCTTTTTGAATACCCAATACTTTTGCAGCGTAAAATTGTATCCCAAAGACACCACCAAATCCACCACGAGACGGCTGATTTTATAATCTATGGCTAATCCTTCCGTCATCATCCAGGTACCGAAAGATTTCAAAGCCACACTGCCGATGACCACGAAATAAAATTTCATCAGCTGATTGGCCAAGCTTTCGTGGGTTGCGCCGTATGTCCAGTATTTATTAAGAGAAAAATTCACCATGGCTCCCAGAAAACCACTGATCCAGATGGAAGCAGTATAGTGTACATGAAATGTCTCCACGCACATAATCATGATGATCCAGTCGCTGATGCCGCCAATAAAGGCGGACAACTGCGCTTTACCAAACGTAAATATGGATTTCTTACTTAACATTTTGAGCTGCTTCCGCCTTTAATCGTTTCTCTTCCGCATCTCTCGCATTACCGAATTGCAATAACTTATAGGTATCCACAAGATTGATTACCAGGAATATCAGGTTTCCGATAGTGGAGAAATAGATCAACACATTGCCAAAATACCATTCCGCTATAATTACGAGACAAAGCAGGATTCTAACTTCAGTAGGACCAATCGGTCCCGGGTCTATGGAGTACTTGTCAGTAATTTTATATTTCAGCTGTGCCATGATGACCACCCAACCGTAGTTGCAGGCAAACAGGAACACGAAAATCTTGTAGTAGTCATCAATATACAGAAAGAAACCGGCACTCATGAATACCAGCGATATCCAGTCCATCACGCAATCCAGTGCAAAGCCGTACCATTTTCTCGGAATGTTTCTGTAATAGGCAATTCTTCCATCCAGAGAATCTCCGAACCAATTGACAGCAAAGCCCAAAACAGCCCATAATAGATAAATCTTATCGTGTGTGACGGAGGCGAAATAAAATCCGGCGAAAATGATGAGGGTACCCAGCATTCCGATGGTCGTCAGCAAATCGGGCGTTAAAAACCGGGGCATTATTCTGCAAAGAAATAATAATGTGGGTTGTTCCAAGCCTCTAAGCAAATTTGATCTGCTTCTGTCTATAGAACCTTTCTGCTTTTTGTCTTCTCCTGAAATACTCATAGTGAAGGCAAAATTAGTGTATAGATGTTAGATATAGATTAAAAAGAAGTCAAATTAAGTTCACACAATATTCAATTATGTGTAACTGTTTAAAATATACCAACAAATAGTTACTTATATAAAGTTACCATTTATCATTGTTTTGTCAATGAGATTACTTGCAAAGCTATAAGGAAGCATTGCAATCGATGAAATGGGTCTGGTGAAAATGAAATTTGCGCGTTTTCCTTTCGTGATACTGCCTGCTTCATGTTGCACTTCCATGGCAAAAGCG
This sequence comes from Chitinophagales bacterium, assembly GCA_046329775.1. GTDB lineage: Bacteria > Bacteroidota > Bacteroidia > Chitinophagales > JADIYW01 > JADJSS01. The sequence continues at coordinate 139,292 of JAXLTX010000006.1, read as the reverse complement.
CCGTTTATCGTAGCCGCGTTGATGGCTTCTTCCGGCAACATTTTCATCTGTGTACAGGCGAGCGCTACAACAAAATTCATGTTACCACTGGGCGAAGAACCCGGATTGTAATCGGATGCCAATGCAATGGCTGCGTTGTTATTAATCAGGTTTCTTGCAGGTGGGTATTGCATCCGTAAGAAAAACGAACAACCTGGCAGTAAGGTCGCGATAGGTGAATTTTCCGCAGCAAGTAATTCCATTTCATCATCACCAATGGTTTCCAGATGATCCACAGAGATGGCATTTGTATTACAACCGGCTTGCACACCGCCGGATATATTTAACTGATTCGCATGGATTTTAGGTTTTAAACCATACTCTATTCCTGCCTTGCAAATCTGTTCAGTTTCCTGTTGAGTGAAAAAACCCTGTTCACAAAAGACATCGATATAATCTGCCAGATTTTCTTTGGCAATTTTCGGTAGCATTTCATTTATAATAAGGTCAATGTATGCTGTTCTGTTCTCTTTATACAAAGCCGGAAAGGCGTGTGCCCCCAAAAAAGTGGCCTTTATTGGAATCTGATACTGTTTTTTTAATTGCTGAATGACACGCAACATTTTCAGTTCTCCCTCTACATTCAAACCATATCCGCTTTTTATTTCGATGGCGCCTGTACCCAGTTTCAACAACTCATTCAATCTTGTTTGCGCCAAATGCAGTAATACTTCCTCCGATGTCTCATTCAGTTTTTTAGCGGAGTTTAAGATACCGCCGCCTTTTGCCGCAATATCGGCATAGCTTAATCCTTTTATTTTATCGATGAATTCACTTTCACGTGTAGCGGCAAACACTAAATGGGTATGGCTATCGCACCAACTGGGTAAAACGGTGGCATGTTTTGCATCGTACATTTCATCCTTAAAATCGACTTCTGACAATGAAGACATCAAACCATAATCTTCAATCTCTTTATCTTTAATTTTAAGAAAAGCATTTTCCAAAACAGGCAATTCAGCCAATGCATTGCCACGTAGCAATTTTGTCTCTTTGCGTACGTTGACTAAATATTTTATGTTGGTGATGAGCATGACTAAATATTGATTCCAAATCTATCGCCTGTCCGTTTGGCTATATCATAGCCTGCATCTGCATGTCTGAAAATTCCCATGGCTGGATCGTTGAATAAAACACGTTTCAAGCATTCATCTGCCCTGTCCGTACCATCGGCGAGCACGACCATTCCGGCGTGTTGTGAATAGCCCATACCCACGCCTCCGCCGTGATGAAAGCTCACCCAGGTGGCACCGCCGGAAGCATTGCTTAGTAAGTTTAATAAAGCCCAGTCGCTCACCGCATCGCTACCATCCAACATGCTTTCGGTTTCTCTGTTGGGTGAAGCCACACTGCCGCAATCCAGATGGTCACGACCTATTACGATGGGTGCTTTCAAAATTCCTTTGCGTACCATATCGTTGAATTTCAATCCGGCTTTTTCTCTGTCGCCTAATCCTAACCAGCAAATACGCGCGGGCAATCCCTGAAAGGAGATGCGCTCTCTTGCGTGATTCAGCCAGTTGATCATGGCTGTATTTTCCGGAAATAATTCTTTCAAAGCTTTATCTGTTTCGTAAATATCCTGCGGATCGCCGCTGAGTGCCACCCAACGGAAAGGGCCTTTGCCTTCGCAAAATAAGGGACGAATATATAATGGTGTGAAGCCCTGAAAATCAAACGCATTTTCCACGCCGCCTTCTTTTGCAAATGCACGGATGTTGTTTCCATAATCAAAAGTGATTGCTCCTTTTTGCTGATGTGTCAGCATCAGGCGTACATGTCTTGCCATGCTTTGAATCGCTTTTTCTGTATATAAACTTGGATTTGATTTTCGCAATACCAAAGCGTCTTCAAAACTAATATTATGCGGCACATAGCCATTCAAGGGATCGTGCGCGGAAGTCTGGTCGGATAAAATATCCGGAATGATATGATCGTCCAACAGACGCTGCAGCAAATCACCGGCATCCATCACCACACCTACCGAAATCGCTTCGCCTTTTGCTTTCGCCTCGAGTGCTTTGTCGCGCGCTTCTTCATAGGACTCAAACATAAAATCAATATATCTGGTGTCCAATCGTTTCTGAATGCTCGCTTTATTGACATCCGCACCTAAATAAGTAGCGCCTGCCATCACGGCTGCCAGCGGTTGCGCGCCGCCCATTCCACCGATACCGGAACTGACTAACAATTTTCCTTTCAGGTTGCCATTAAAATGCTGACGACCGCACTCGACAAAAGTTTCGTATGTCCCTTGCACGATACCTTGTGAGCCGATATAAATCCAGGAGCCTGCCGTCATTTGTCCGTACATCATCAGCCCTTTTTCGCGCAATTCGTAGAAATGTTCCCAAGTGGCCCACTTCGGCACCAGGTTGGAATTGGCAATCAACACACGCGGCGCCTGCGGATGCGTACGTACCACACCTACCGGTTTTCCGCTTTGCACCAGGAGCGAATGGTCTTCATCCAACTGTAAGAGCAACTCAATAATTTTTTGCAGGGCCGGAATATTGCGCGCTGCCTGTCCTATACCGCCGTACACCACCAGTTCAGCCGGATTTTCGGCCACTTCGGCATCCAAATTATTCAGCAACATGCGAAGCGGTGCTTCGGTCTGCCATGATTTTGCGTGGAGTGTATTGCCCCGCGGTGCCTTATAGAAAGGATGTGCGGCGTATTGTTCTATAAAATCTTCTAATTGCATTTCCATATATTTCTTTAGTAATAAACTCAGGTAAAAAGGCGCTCAATATACTTATTGACAAACTTACCATTCGGATCGAATTCTTGGCGCAACTGCATAAAATCCTGATACATCGGGTATTGCTGCTGCAAATATTCTTTGCCGACATTAAACTCTTTCCCCCAGTGCGGACGGCCATTAAACTGCTGTGCAAAAACCTCATAGTCCTTCAGAATCTTGTCCCAGTTTTCATGTTCGTAGCTGTACAAACCCAGCCACAACGCGCTGCGCTGATAGCAGCCGCTCAGCCAGAAATCATCGCCTTTTGTGAAACGTATTTCCTGAATGAAATTCAGGTTGTACTTATTCTCCGTGATAAATTTCTTATAGGCCCGCAGGATCTCTTTTGCCTTTGAAATATCAAAGGTCCACTCCGTTTCGCGGTGCAATGGCGGCTCAGGCACAATGTATACCTTATAACTTTTTTCAATCCTGTCCAAAGGCCCTTTCATGTTCCAGGTCAGCAAGCGATTGATGGGTTTTGCCAAAGCCGGAAACAGTTTTGCAATAAATACCATCAGGCGATATACCACAACTGATAACAATTCATCTTTCAGAAACTGACGCAGTCGACTATCGTTTGTTTTTTCCTGTGTGCGCTGATAGCGGAAGACGATGATATCATCCGTTGGCGGCAGCCACCAGAGTTTGAAATGATCGTTGCCTTTGAGGTATTCATCCAGATGTTCGATCACCTCATCAAATGGAACGGTGGTTGTATGATCGTGCAAATTAAATGCATCTACGACTTGTATCGTCACTTCAGAAATTACGCCCAGACATCCCAGATTGACAATGCATGCATTGAATGAATCTGCGTCTTTTTCCTTATTGACAATGACTTTCGTTCCATCCGCTTTGATCATAGAGAACTCCAGCAATTGTGAACCTAAAATCTGATAATTAATCCCGGAGCCGTGCGTACCCGTCGAGATGGCGCCCGTGATGGATTGACGGTCGATTGAACCCAGATTTCTTAAGGCCAATCCTTCCTTATCCAGAAGTTGATTCAACTGCCATATCTTGATGCCCGCTTGTGTTTTAACGATCTTGTTGACCTTATCAATGCTGACAATCTTGTTGTATAAATCCAGGTTGATGATGGCTTCATTGGTTGAACAGATGTCCGACCAGGAATGTCCCGTGCCAACCAGGCGAATCTTGTCAAATTGCTTGACAATCGTGACAATCTCCTCTTCCGATTCGGGCTGAAAAAAATTACTGACCTGCGACTGTATATTTTTAGCCCAGTTGACAAATTTATAGTTCTGTTGACTCTTCATAAAACCATTCTTCCCTTTGATTAATACAATTCAAATCCTGCATATGCATCATTCAGTTGCACCTGATTTTTTTCTGCCGCTTCATTTACATGTCGCATGAACGAAAAATCTGCAATCATTTTTTTTATTTCGTTGATATCATCTGCAAATATCCTGTCCTCCTTCGCAAAGGAAACCGTCCGGCGCACAAAGTCATGTGCGGCTTCCAGCAATATGGAACTCTTTAACGGACGACGGAATTCTATCGCCTGACAGGCACTCATTAACTCAATCGCCAAAATATATTCCAGGTTATCTAATATCTGATATAATTTCCGTCCGCTGATACTGCCCATCGAAACATGGTCTTCCTGTCCCAATGAAGTCGGAATACTATCGGCACTCGCCGGAAAACACAAGGTTTTATTTTCTGTCACCAAAGCAGCCGTGGTATATTGCGGTATCATGAATCCTGAATTCAATCCCACTTCATTCATCAGCAGCATCGGCAATCCGAATTTGCCTTCCAGCAACAGATAACATCTCCTGTCGGAAATATTTCCCAGTTCAGCTGCGGCGAAACAGGCATAATCCAACGGCAATGCCAATGGCTGTCCGTGAAAGTTTCCGCCGCTGATGGTATCGTCCGCATTGAAAATAATCGGATTATCCGTCACCGCATTCAATTCAATTTCCGTAAGTTCTTTGAGATGCAGCCAGGCATTGCGCGACGCGCCATGTACCTGTGGCATACAACGGAGACTATATGGATCCTGCACGCGGTCGCAGTCTTCATGGCTGTTCATGATTTCGGAATTGCTTAGCAGGTGACGTAACCTTTGCGCCACCAATTGATTGCCTTTAAACGAACGTAAACCATGTAAACGATCATCAAACGGCGCTTTGGTGCCCTGTAAGGCTTCCAGGCTCATGGCGCCAATGATATCGGCCACTTCGAGACAATTGTGCATGCGTTGCACATCCGCGATGGCATAGGATAAGATAAACTGCGTTCCGTTAATCAAAGCCAGTCCTTCCTTAGGTCCGAGTGAAATTGGCTGTAGATTTTCCTTCTCAAGAAATTCGCTTGTCTTAACGATGTTGCCCTTATAAAAAACATCTCCCAAGCCAATCAGCGGCAAACATAAATGTGCCAAGGGAGCCAGATCTCCGGAAGCGCCGACACTGCCTTTTTCCGGCACCACCGGAATGATGTCATTTTCGATATGCCATAAAATCCTTTCTAAAGTTGACAATTGCACGCCTGAAAAACCCTGTGCCAATGCCTGCAATTTGGTGATCAGCATGAATTTGGCAATCCGAACCGGAATGGGTTTACCTACGCCCACGCTGTGCGACTGCAGTATCTTGTATTGCAGTGTTCTCGTATCTTCTTCTGATATTTTCTTGTTGGACAGGATGCCGAAACCTGTATTGACACCGTACACCGTGTCATTGTTCTCAACGATTTGCTGAACATCCCGTTGTGATTTCTGAATCTTCACTTTGGCGGTCTCATCTATGATACCTTTCAGTTTTCCATCCGACAACAAAATGGCCTTACTCACCGTAAGGGTATCTACTCCGTATTTAAAAATTGACATAGAATAAAGATAAAATTATTTCTCCTCATCAACAACAAGCATCTTCAAGACCGATTTGGTGGTATCGCTGACCTTAAATCGGTCATCTATTCGATGATTGACCAGCCAGATGAGCTTTTCCTGTGAAAATAAAACGGGGACATTTTCCTTATCTAACAGAGAGCATTTTTCGTCCTTAAAGTATTTGGAAAGTTTTTTCTTGCCAACCTTCCCCGGTGTTTTCGGTTTGCTCATACCAAACGGATAGAAATAATCGCCTTCTTTAGCATAACGGATCATCAGCGGAAATGCAATCTTATCGGCATCGAAATAGGCATAACGGGCAGATGGTTTGATGTTGAGTTCCGTCACGGGAACCAGGGAACATTGAATCTTATAATTATTGAAAATTATCTTATCCGGAATCGCATCAAACGACAGATAGTTTTCCCGTTCGCCCCCTTTCGGCACCACCAAGAGGTTTTTTCTGTCAAGCACCATGCGGTGTGTTTCAGAGAAGAATTGTTTGCCGCTTTGAGGATTCCCTGCAGCCTTTAGGCTCTGATACAGCTGCTGCACCACGTCTGAATGGAAACCGAAACCTTTCAGCAGGTGAAACAAGATGGTTTCCCCGGCAGGATGTGTCTGAATGAAACCCATTTTAATTTCGGCAATGCCGTTTTTCTCCGAATAGCATTTCTTTCTGACAGACAACAGTTGTTGCTCAACAAGTATATCGTATGCATTCATCCTGTTTATAAACTGGACCGCCGTGGCGTGCAGCGTGGGATTGATTTTCTGCAATTGCGGCACCACATGATGACGAATCAGATTGCGCTGATAATCGTCTGTCGCGTTGGAACTGTCTTCTCTGTAGGCAATCTCATGCTGGACGGCATAATCGAGAATGTCCTTTTTGGAAACCTCCAGCAAAGGACGAATAATGTATCCGTTTTTCGCCTGCATGCCGGTCAGTCCCTTGATGCCGGTACCTTTGGTGATATTCAGCAAAATGGTTTCCAGCTGGTCGTCGAGATGATGTGCCGTAGCGATACAATGATAGTGGTTTTCTTTCCGGATTTTCTCAAACCAGTCGTAGCGCAATGCGCGGGCGGCCATCTGCGTCGAAACGTCCTTTTTCTGTTTATATGCTTTGGTGTCAAACTTTACTGAATAGAAGGGCAGATTATGCTGCATAGCAAAATCGTGCAGAAACAATTCATCGGCATCGCTTTCCTTGCCGCGCAACTGGAAATTGCAATGCGCCAGGGAAATGTTATAGTTGAGTTTCAGCAACACATCCACCAATACCATGGAATCCACGCCGCCGCTGCAGGCAACAAGGATGGAGGTGCCAGAATTGGCAAGGTTATGTTGCTGTATGTATGTTTGGACTTTACTAGTCATTTTTTTCTTAAAATTCAATATCAAATTTAGTGTAATACCAGTTATTATTAATAATTATGCATTCTTCTCTGTCATCCGATGCTTGTTGATGGTGATTTTTATAATAAAATAATTGTTCTCCACTTTCAGGCAATGTAAAACTCCAATTAAAAATAGCCACAGAATCTTTTTTTTCCATAACTACACCAAGTATTGGATTAAAAGCATTCTTAGATTGAAGGTAATAATTACTGTATACAATCACGTAATTACAAATTGTTCTTTTTACATCACCTAAAATTATATCAAATAAGAAAACAAAAATTAATAGTGGAATAAATGCTATTGACCAATATTTCTTCCATTTTATTGTCAATACAATAGAAACCACCAATATAATTAAAGGAAGAAAAATTATTATCTTTTGAACTACTTCATTAATGAATTTACAAAAAACAGGAATAGGCAAATATTCTATTTGCCACAATAAAAACAGAATCAATATTATTTCCCATCTCTTCATAATTCTACATTTCAATCTCCAGATTCATCTTTGCATTCTTCAATTCACTCAACGCATGGCTGTCGTTCCGTTGCTGTGCAATGCTTATGCCCTTTTCATAAATATTTAATGCTTTTTTAACCTCATCCAATTGTTCATAAACTTTGGCCAGATGGTAATAGGCACCCACGTATTGCTCATCCACAACTAACAGTTTTTCAAACAGTTGTACAGAGTCCTGCAACTCTCCGGCTTTCTCATATTCTTTGGCAAGCGCAAATAAGGCAAAAGTATCGTTGGGGTTATCAACAATAATCGATTTCAGGCGTTGTATTCTATTCGTATGCATGCATTGAATTGAGTAAAAAGAATTAATTTAGCATCACAAAATTAAAAAATTAAAGGTATGAAATTTTTAGTATGTATAAGTTTGGTTCCGGACACTACTACCAAAATTTCGTTTGTGGACAATGACACGAAGTTCAACAACGACAAAGTACAGTGGATCCTGAACCCTTACGACGAGTGGTACGCCTTAGTACGCGCGTTGGAATTGAAAGAAGCAAACGGTGGAAACGTAACCGTGGTGAACGTTGGTCCGGCAGAAAACGACCAGGTAATCCGTAAGGCACTGGCTATCGGTGCGGATGACGCCATCCGTATAGATGTAACAGGTGAGGCAGATTCTTACGCCATTGCAGCTGAAATCGCGGCAGTAGCGAAATCCGGCGGATATGACATGATCCTATTGGGTAAGGAAACCATCAGCTACAACGGTTCCAATCTGGGCGGCATGCTGGCTGAATTGCTGGATTTACCATTTGTTTCTTATGCCTCCAAACTGGATATGGCAGGCAACACCGCAAACATCGAACGCGATATCGAAGGTGGAAAAGAAGTATTATCCGTGGATGTACCGTTTGTTGTTTCTTGTGCAAAAGGAATGGCGGAAGCCCGTATCCCGAACATGAAAGGTATCATGAGTGCAAAAACAAAACCACTGAACGTAGTGGCTCCACAGGGCGTTGGCTCCCTTACCTCCGTAGTGAAGTATGAATTGCCACCGGCAAAATCTGCGTGCAAAATGGTGTCTGCAGACCAACCGGAAGAATTAATCCGATTATTACACGAAGAAGCAAAAATGATATAATTATGGCAGTCTTATTCTTAGTAGAAATAGCAGACGGCAAAGTAAAGAAAGCAAGTTTTGAAGCTGCTTCCTATGCCGCAACATATGCAGGCTCCGTTGGTAAAGAAACGGTGGGTCTGGCATTAGGTACCATTGATGATGCCTCTTTAGGTGCATTGGGTATCTATGGCGCAAAGAAAATCATCCACGCCAGCAATGCAGGTTTCGATGCATTTGACGCAAGCGCTTACGCAAAAGCAATTGCTGAGGTGGCAACACAAGTGGGTGCTGATACCATCGTCATCTCTCAAACCTTAACGGGTAAAGCAGTGGCTCCGGTAGTTTCAGCCCGTCTGAAAGCAGGTATCGTTTCCGGTGCGGTAGGTTTACCGGATGCGGATTTCGTAGTGAAAAAAGCGGCGTTCTCCGGTAAGGCATTTGCTTATGTAAAAGTGGAAACAGCGGTGAAAGTAGTAGCAGTGGTTCCGAACTCTTTTGGTGCTACCAAAGGCGAAGGTTCCGCAGCAGTGGAAGCATCTTCCATCGCACCTGCAGCCAGCAGAGTAACGGTGAAAGAAGTGAGCCGTCAATCCGGCGATATCGCGCCACTTCCGGAAGCGGAATTGGTGGTATCTGCAGGTCGTGGTATGAAAGGCCCTGAAAACTGGGGCATCATCGAAGATTTGGCTACTGCATTAGGTGCTACAACGGCTTGTTCCCGTCCGGTAGCGGATGTACATTGGAGACCTCACCACGAACACGTGGGACAAACCGGTGTGGCTATCCGTCCGAACCTGTACATTGCTGTAGGTATTTCAGGCGCTATCCAGCATTTGGCGGGTGTGAACCAATCCAAATGTATCGTGGTGATCAACAAGGATCCGGAAGCACCTTTCTTCAAGGCAGCAGACTACGGTATCGTGGGCGATGCGTTTGAAGTAGTACCAAAACTGACAGCAGCTGTAAAAGCGTTGAAAGCAAATCAGCACTAATAGAATTTTAGATTTGAGAATTTAGATTTGAGATTCTAATGATAAAGCTTAAGCCACCAAGTATTTGGTGGCTTTTTTAATTAACGAAAATCAACCATTACACAATAAATTAAATATATTTGAGTTATAATGTAAAATATACTTTATGAAGAAAATTCTTTTATTTAATCTGCTCGTTGCAATATCCTTTGTCATTTTTGCCGGAGACAGTATTCCAAACCGCAAACAAGTGAACAGTATGGTGTTAAGATTCTCTATGGGAATGAATATCAGTTATCCTAATAAAGATTACAATGCCGTTAATTTTGGAATTAATCCCGGGGTAAATTTTATGATGGAAAATAAGAAAGGAAACTACCATAATGTTGGATTTGGATTTAATACGGGTGCTCGGGTTAACAAGCAATCAAGTATCAAAAATTCTGCCGGAGCTCTAAATTATAGCATCGAATACGCCTATCGTCAGGTTTTTATTAAAAAGAAAGATGTTCCGGTAAAACCATTTCTGGATTTTGGGACTAGTCTCCTCATGAGTTTCGATAAAAGCAGGTCTGGTGAAAATATCAGCAGTAATATAGCATTCTCTCAGGCTTTTAATACCGCATTAGGGTTTCAGTACATAAAAAATAAATTCTTCCTGGATGTAGCCCTGCCATTGGATTTATTTTCCTATGCTGTATATGTATCCAAATATAAAAACCGGGATTTCCCGGAGTATAATAATAAAATCAAAAATTCTGGCTATGATTATATTTCCTGGCGAAAAGGATTTGGGATAAAAGTTGGAGTGGGTGTTCGGTTTTAAAAAATTTTCTTAAAAATAAAATCTGTGTGTACTTAGGTCAAATGTCTCGTATAAAAAATCCACCGGAATTTCGGTGTTTTTTTATTAATAAAGTTCTAAACAGAATATGGCAAAGACAGATGTTCGGACGAGCTTTGAAAAACGCTTTGATTATTATGATTAATCATCGTAACCAATTTTTCTTTTAAATAACCTACCGGAAAACTCTTCTATTTTACATGATAATTCTTTCAAGTTATTGCTCTCAATTACATCAACAATTTTCAGGGAATTTATATTCATTTCTGTTCCACCTGGTCCGCGAGCTCTTTTAATACTAATATATTCCATAGATTCTTCGTTATCAATAACTGTAAAATCCCATTTATTTCCAATGCACCAATTCTTTATGCCTTCTGAATAGAATAGTACTATTTCATTTTTCTTTAAATTGTCTGAAATACGTTCTGGCATTCTATATAATGAATTGGTGTATAAAGCTAGTTGTGCCGCCCTAACTGATTCATCTTTTAGTGCGATATCTGAATCTTTAAGTTCATAGTGACTTCTAAAATATGGTCTCTGGTTATATTCTAATTCAAACTTATTTAACAAGGTTACAGATGCTAAAAGTTCACCTTCTGTATTAAAAAATTCTTCATAATATGGTTCTGCGGCTTTTTTTTCATTAAACCACTGAAAATAAAGCCCTGCTGCATAATTTCCTTCTTTTCTAATTCTGATTCCACCAAAGACAGAGAGTGAAATCAAAATATCTTCCTGCCACCATTCACAGCTAAAAATTACGTTTGAGCTTGCATATCCTTCATTATATTTTTGTCCATTTTCGAGCTTATTAAAACTACTATTGTGCGGATTACCAAATATACCTGTCAGATGTCTAACATAAGGTGTATGTACTTCTTCATTCGTCTCCAGTTTTAATGGTGCAAGTTCAAAACTACATTGCATTATGGGTCTGTTTATTGATGGGCCCCAAAAGAAACAGGTTAGCGATTTCAAGTTAGCTATTTCATTACATTCAATTTCATAGGATTTCCAAGAACTCCATCCCGTTGACAAGTTTTCTGATTTGAATACATTAATTATCTGTTCAAATGTCATTCCCCATTTGAATTCAATTCCATTTATATTAATGCTATCTGTACTCATCTTCAATTCCTTTGCCCAGGCGTCCAATTGCTGGATTATTAAAGGGTACATATATACTAAAAAATCTTTGAAACAAGCACCTATATAAAAATATGAATTCGTGGTCAAGATAGCTAGGTTAGGAAATCTAGTACTTTTTATCTAACACCCCACGTGTTGAAAACACCTGAATTGTAATTTGCTTCTATTTTATTTATCTTTGTAATGTGAAAAAAGTTGAATTAGAGATCATCAATATTACACAGGGTTTTACCCAGCATCATTCATATGCCGTTGTATTGGGTGAGGTGAAAGGAAATCGTCGTTTACCTATCGTTATCGGCGCTGCAGAGGCACAGGCCATCGCCGTTGCCATCGAAAATATGCCGCCGGCACGTCCGCTCACCCACGATCTATTCAAAACGATGATGGATACCTTCAACATCTTCCTGAGCGAAGTGGTGATTACCAACCTCATGGATGGTGTTTTCTACTCCAAACTGATTTGCATTTTTAACGGCGAAGAACATGAAATCGACTCCCGCACCTCTGATGCTATTGCCTTAGCAATACGTTTCGGCTGCCCTATCTACATTTACGGTAATATTCTGGAAACATCCGGTATCGTGTTAATGGAAGAGACAGAAGAGGAGGAATTCCCTGAAACTGAAACCAGCACCGAAACTGCACCTGCAAGGAAATCTGCTGCTGAAAAGTCAGATTACTCCATTTATACGCAAAAAGAGTTGGAAAAACTGATGAATGATGCGCTAGCTAACGAAGATTACGAAAAAGCGGCGGCAATAAGAGATGAACTGAATAAACGCGAGAAATAAAAAAGATGGCTGCATTAAGTGCAGCCATTCTTTCTTTTAGGGGGTAATTATGTTTCTTATTGATTAATTCAAAGTTAAGCAAAGTTTAACTAAACTACCTTGATTTTCATCAAGAAAATAAAAAACTAAAAAAAAGCTGCGTATGAAGTTACCTGCATTCAAAACTGCCCGATTTTTTGGAGTTGCCTTGTTCGCTTGTGCCGTCGTTTTGTTATTCATTAATCCCAAACCTGAAAACAATTTACCGGCAGGTTTTTTCACACCAATTATTGCTTTTGAGTTTATCCAAACCAGACAGGAAGTGATTCATTTTTTTAATGTTCCAGATGCGGCAACCTATGAATCCAATATGCTGCTTGGAAATTGCATTGATTATTTATTCATGGTTTTATACAGTTGTCTGCTATTGTATATAGCTGTTGGCATAAAAAAAATAACGAATTCCAAGACTATGTATCTAGCCATGTTCTTTTGCATGCTGATGCTGATTTCAGATGCGGTTGAGAATTACTTTATATATAAATTAGTGATTACACGAAATGCCGATCTTTCAAGGATTGATGGCGTATTGACAAGTTTTCCTTATTATCAGTTTTATCTGCAAATGCTCAATATTTTCACCTGGTTGAAATGGTGTTCCATCGCTTCCGCCTTCTTATTGTTTTCCCCTTTCTTTTTCAAAGGAAAAGTTTTCCATAAAATCATCGGTATTTTTTGTGTAAGCTGTTTTGGCTTATGTATTGCAGCCTTCTTACAGCATGGTGTACTGAACGAAATATTTGCCAGCAGCGTGGTGCTGGTATTCTTACTGCTGGTGCTATTTGTATTTACGTTTAAAGAAAAACAAATTCAAAATTGAAGAGATTGCCTCACTGTACAACGTTTCTTCCGCAATGACGTGAAAACGATCTACAACTCCAACACTAATCCAACGGTTGGCAGCACATTTGAACCATTATTTTTCAGGTACTGCAACTGGTATCGCTGCTGTTCTGCCGGGGCATCCGGATTGAGAATAACAGGATTGCTGTTCACATCTCTCACCACATCCAGATTAGCCGGTGATACATCTTTGGCATTGTATACATTCGTTACATCGAGGTATAAGTTGATGTTGATTTTTTTGAGGAACCATTTTTTATCTACACGCAGATTCATGCCGTGCAATACTTTGGTGCGCAGAGAATTCAGCATGGAGTAATCTTTCAAAGGCACTCCGCCATTAGCATCATACACTTTCTTATAAGCGAAATTGGTGGTATCATCCGGTGTGTATGGCAAACCGCCCTGCACACTGAATTTCACCCCGATTTCCCAGTTGCGTTTAAACTTGTAGCCTACCGTTAAGTTGGCTACGTGACGGCTATCCCAACTGCTGGAATTGTAGTTGCCGTTGATATCCGTAAACATGCTTCTGAACCAGGTGTATGATAAAATACCATAGACACCTTTCCATAATTTCTGCTGTACAGAAAACTCAACACCATAGGATTTACCTTTGCTGGTAGCAGCAGCCGGCTCATCACCTATCCAACCAAAATCACCGCCTAAATTAGCCAGTGAAATGCCTTTGTTCAGCAACATGGGATAGTTGTAATATTTTTTGTAAAAGCCTTCCAATGAAAATTTCGTATTGGAAGAATTGATGGTGGAGGAGAAACCGCCCACCGTCTGGAAATTACGGATGTAATCCAATCTGTCTTTATTGACTAAAGTTCCCGAATTATCTGCATATCCCAAAGTGGTGTAGGGTGGCAACTGATAATACAAGCCTGTATTGAAATTGATGCTTAAATAATTGGTAATGGCATACGAAGCGGAAAATCTTGGTGAAAACTGACGAAACAGGTTCGCCATCTTTTTATTGTAGTTGTTTCCATCGGCACGCACTCCTAAGGACAAGCTCAAACGCTCATCAAAGAAGGCTTTGCTGGCCTGTGCAAAGAAACCGTATTTCTGCAATTTCAGTTTAGAGGCATATTGAATGTCAATGACCGTATCTCCGAGTGTCAGTTTGTTGGTTGTCTTTGTCGTGTATCGAGCATACTCATAATTCACACCGTATGAAACCTTGTATTCTTTCACGCGAAACACATGCTCGAAACGCAGCTTGTTTTCCGCTTCATTGGATTTCAAATCGTACAGGCGAGGCTGCGTATTATCGTTGTTGTAATTTTTGTAGATGCTGTTGCTGAAATAACTTCTGCTCAGTGTAATCAGCATAAAACTGCTCTTCATAAAATAACGGTAACGCGCACCCACTGTATAATTCCATTGATCCTGATAAGGAATATTACGCAATAAATATTTCTGTACATCCGTTTCATTCTGTTTCAGGTTCAGTCGCAACTTATCATAAGCGCCCACGCCGATAAATGTCAGGTCATGTTTATTGTTGAATTTATGAACAACTTTATACTGAACATCCGAGTAGGTTGGCAGGAAAGGCAATTTAAATGCCTTGAACAGAAACTGCAGATAAGAATATCTGGCATTCAGCAGGAAGGTTGTTTTTTTCTTCTTGGTCAAAGGGCCTTCCAACGTCAGTCCCGCTTCGCTGGCACCCAGCGTAAACGTAAAACCGACTCTGTCTTTTCTGCCTTCGCGTTGTGTAAGTTGCAATACGGAACTCAAGGCATTACCTCTATTGGCAGGAAATGCTCCTGTATAAAAATCTGCATTACTGATAAAATCCACGTTGAGTAAACCGTTGCTACCACCGCTGGCGCCTTGAGTGGCAAAGTGATTGATGGTGGGAATCTCAATATCATCCAGACAAAAACGGTTCTCATTCGGTGAACCCCCACGAACGAGTAAATCGTTTCTGAAACCAAATCCGGATGATACACCCGGCAGGTTTTTAATGGAACGGGAAATATCCCGGTTACCGCCGGGGTTGCGCTGAATTTCATTGACACCAATGGACGTTAATGAAATGGGCGATTCAATTTTTCGCTCAAAGGGATTTGCCTTGATGACAACCGAGTCGAGCGATTGCGCGGATTGCTTCATCGAGAAATCCAGACGAACCGCTTTGGCATTGCTCACCTGCACCTCAAACCTAGTCTGTGTTTCATATCCAAGATAAGAGACTTCAATGTTGTAGAGACCTGCGGTGAGACCTTCTATCTTATAATTTCCATCAATATCAGTAGTTGCACCAAACGCAGTGGTTTTGATTATGACATTGGCACCGATAATCGGTTCGTTATTGATTTCATCAAAGACACGACCTTCAATGATGCCGGATTGGGCGAATAGGAGTGCCGGAAATAAACAGAAAAGTAAAAGGATCTTTTTCATAAAATGTGCTGTTGAGCAATAAACGGCAAAAGCAGCATATTGTTCAAACAATGCAGCATTTATACTAAAAAAATTAATCCTGACGATGAATCTCTATATGGGACTTCTGTGCAATACGAATAGGAACATTCTCTACTCTGCAGTTCGTTCGTTCCAATCCGAAATCAACCTCCGTAGGCAAGCTCAGTGATTTAATCATATTGTAGGATTTCACCAAAAACTGTTCCATCGGATTTAACTGGTTGTCTATGGAAACAATGGAATTCAATACCACATATTTAAAATCTGCCGGATAGCCATGTTTTCTCAGCGATGCATAATGGCTCAGCAAATCGATCTCTCCTCGTTTCTCCATATCTTCCACAATTTTGGTAAACATCACGTGTACCTTATGATCAACCTTGAATCCGAATTTCAGTCGGATGAAAAAACATTTCTGAGGAATGATGGTCTCCACAGAATAACTGGCGCCATAGGGGTCGCTGGTGATATCCACATGAACAAACCAATATGTATCGGCTCGTTTGGGTTTCTTGCGAAAAATAGAGTATATGATATTTGAATCGATGTGTTTCTTATCATTTGCGTTACACATAAACACCAGATTCGTGGCCTCCTTGGGGATTGTGACATCACTTTGTAAATCCACGATATCATCCAGATAGTCATTAATTTCGACGAATTCGATATGTTTATTGCGCAATTTCTTACCAAGATAAAACAGATACATGATGGTAAAAATCACCAGGGCTATCAACACGGCAAACCAGCCTCCGTGTGCAAACTTACTGAGATTGGCCGTAAGGTAGGTGATTTCCAGCCAGATGAAGAAAGTCAGGAAACCAAATACAAAATATTTTGTATTGCGTCTGATATGCAGATAGTACGCCAGTAAGGAAGTGGTCATCAACATATTCAGGGAGATTGCCAATCCGTATGCAGCTTCCATTTTACCAGATTCCTTAAAGATAAGAACCACTGCGAGACATCCGAAGAATAACAACCAGTTGATAAATGGGATATAAATCTGCCCCTGTACGATAGAAGGATAAATCACTTTTTGGTTAGGCCATAATTTCAGTTTCATCGCCTCATTCACCAGAGTGAAACATCCGCTGATCAATGCCTGAGAAGCGATGATGGTAGCAAGGGTAGCGATGGCAATACCCACTTTCAGGAACCAAGCCGGCATGATGGCATAAAAAGGTGCCACTTCCTGGAAATTAATGTTCGGGTGCTCCAGAATAAAGGCCGCCTGACCGAAGTAACTTAACAACAGGCATATTTTCACAACAGACCAACTGACTCTGATGTTCTGCTTACCACAATGGCCCAAATCAGAATACAATGCTTCACCTCCGGTAGAACATAAAAATACAGCTCCGAGAAACCAGATACCGCCGGGATAATTCAACACCAGATCCAGGGCATACATGGGATTTAATGCCTTAAATACCTGCGGATGTTTTACCACCTGCACGAATCCTAAGCTTGCTATCATGATGAACCAAACCAGCATTACCGGCCCGAATGCGTTACCGATTCTGTTGGTGCCGAATTGCTGAAACAGAAATATGCCGAACAGGATGGCAATGACAATCGGAACCGTTTCAATATGGGGATAAAGGATATTTAAGCCTTCTACAGCGGAGGAAATGGAAATCGGCGGAGTAATGAAACCGTCCGCCATCAATGAGGCGCAACCGATGAGAGCGGGAATGATCGTCCACTTCGCCTTGTAACGCCTAACTAAGGCATACAGCGAAAATATTCCACCTTCCCCTTTATTATCGGCATTCAATGCAAGCATGACATACTTTATGGTTACGATGAATGTCAACGTCCAGAATACACAACTCACTCCCCCCAACACAACAGCCTCAGAAACTTTTCCATCAGCCATTCCTAAAATCGCCTTCAATACGTATATCGGAGACGTACCGATATCGCCGAATATGATCCCTAAGGTAATCAGTACACCTGCGGCAGAGAGTTTATGTAAACCGTGGTCTTGTTTTTCAGCCATTATCTTGCTTTTTCAGTTTGCTATTATACGTATCAAAAAGGATTGCAAATTTAATTTAAATTGTGTTTGTTTATCATTAAATTAACGGATAAAAGTTAACAATAAATGTCTATCGTAAAGTTCCCTTGTGCATATCTTCTTCTTATTAACTTACTGACATTCATCGTATTTGGCCTCGACAAAGCCAAAGCCGCAACACGTACATGGCGAATACCCGAAAAAACGCTCCTGCTGCTTTCATTTATCGGAGGATTTCCCGGAGCCTGGTTGGCAATGTCATTATTCAGGCATAAGATAAAAGACTTTTCGTTTTTACCTTTTATGATTTTGATAACGCTGAGTTGGTTAATCGGATTTATTGTATTTTTAAGGCTACATTCCTAAGGGATTAATTTTTGAGTATGAGTGAGAATAAAATAAAATGCCCGAACTGCGGAACACTGATTGACATCGATGAAGTATTGAATCATCAGGCGGAAGAACGATTAAAAGAAAAAATGCGGCTTAAAGAAAATGAGTTACTGGCAAAAGAGAAAGAATTTGAAGAGAAAAGAATCCGTGCGCTGGAGGAGTATAAAGTAAAACTGGAAGCAGACCGGCAGAGAATTGCAAAAGAAGAAGCGGAAAAGGCCAATCAAAAGGTAAAAGAGGAATTTGAATTAAGCATCAAAAAACTGGAGGAAGAAAATGCTGCGCGTAAAGAAGAAAATCAGGCATTGAAAAATCAGCGTTTGGAATTATTAAAGAAAGAGGAAGCACTCGAAGAAGACCGGAAGCATTTTGAACTTAAATTACTGGAGCAAAAGAAAGCGCTGAAAGAAGAACTGGAGCTAAAGATAAAACAGGAAAAAGATTCTGAAATTGAATTACTCAGAAAAGAATTTAAACTACGGGAAGAACAACAGGCTAAGCTGATTGACGAAATGAAACGCAAAGCAGAACAGGGCTCCATGCAACTACAGGGAGAAAGCATGGAACTAGCCCTGGAAGGATTGCTGAAAGAAGCCTTTCCGTTTGACCTGATTGAAGAGGTGGGCAAAGGCGTGCGCGGTGCGGATTGCATTCAAACGGTGCGCAACAATTTCGGACAGCCTTGCGGGAAAATCATTTATGAAAGCAAACGCACGCAGGCATTCTCTAACGAATGGATTGAAAAGCTGAAATCGGATATGCGTGCGCAAAATGCGGATATCGCCATCATCGTTACGCAAACCATGCCAAAAGACATGGAACAGTTCGGCGAAAAAAACGGCATCTGGATTTGCACCTACCAGGAAGTGCGTGCACTGGCGCATGTGCTGCGCGGTTCCATTTTGAAAGTGTTTGCCGTTTCCAAATCACAGGAAAACAAAGGCGATAAAATGCATTTACTCTATGACTATCTTACCAGCAATGAATTCGGTGAACAGTGGAAGGCAGTGCGAGAAGGATTTTTAGCCATGCGTCATTCCATTGATACAGAACGTTCACAAATGGAAAAACTTTGGAAAGCCCGTGAAAAACAACTGGATAAAATACTATTGAACGCCTCGCATATTTCCGGTTCCATCGAAGGCATTGCCGGCATGGAAAATATCGACATTAAGTTGATTGAAGAATAATTTCAGCATTTAAAATGCACAAACAACCTTCCGAAGTTTTTGCTATCTTTCTCTATGCGGTGATAATGCCGCTTGATGTGTTTCTGTTCTAAAAAACGAAGTACACGTTTCTTTAACTGACCACTTCCCTTTCCCGGAATGATTTCCACCAAGCGTGTTTTCGTATCCAATGCCTCTTCAATGGCATTATTCAACGCGGCATCTATTTTGGTGCCGTTATCAAAACAATCGTGTAAGTCAACTACAATTTTTGCCATGTCATCAGTTAATTCCCTATACTTTCTCTGTAGGCATCTCTCCTGTCTGTATTTATCTTGAAAATCACGATACGGTACAATGAATATATCACAAGCGAAATGATAATGAGTTTCAATATCTTCTTAGCTGTTCTGTTTTTTACAAAACTTAAAGAGATGAGCATAAGTCCTGCTAAAACCATCAGCGGAATTAGTTGAAATATAGAGAAATCCCAATCACCCATATTTGCAAATATAAAAAAAGGTCCGAAACTCATTTATACGTTTCGAACCTTTTGATATGTTCCTTGTTTATCTATTTCAATCCACCAATCATGTCTTCAGGTTTCACCCATTCATCAAATTGTTTGGCCGTTACATAGCCCAGCTTGATAGCGGTTTCTTTCAGTGTTGCGCCATTCTTATGTGCCGTTTGCGCTATTTCTGCTGCCTTGTAATAGCCGATTTTTGTATTCAATGCAGTCACCAGCATCAGAGAATTATCGAGATTCTTTTTGATGTTATCGTGCAGCGGCTCGATGCCTACCGCACATTTGTCATTGAAGGAAACACATACATCGCCTATCAGTCTTGCGCTGTGCAGGAAATTATAAATCATCACCGGCTTGAATACGTTCAACTCGAAGTGTCCGTTGCTGCCACCGATATTGATGGCCACATCGTTGCCCAACACCTGTGCCGCCACCATGGTCATCGCCTCGCATTGCGTTGGATTCACCTTGCCCGGCATGATGGAAGATCCCGGTTCATTATCCGGAATATGAATCTCCCCGATACCGCAGCGAGGGCCGGAAGACAACATACGGATGTCGTTTCCAATCTTCATCAAGGAAACTGCAACGGTTTTTAACGCGCCATGTGCTTCCACGATGGCATCGTGTGCTGCGAGTGATTCAAATTTATTGTCTGCTGTGATGAAGGGTAAGCCTGTTAAGGTTGCAATTTCTTTCGCTACGTTTTTAGCGTATCCTTTCGGCGTGTTGATGCCCGTACCTACTGCCGTTCCGCCTAATGCCAGTTCAGACAAATGCGCCAAAGTATTTTCAATCGCTTTGATGCCATGATCCAATTGAGAAACATAACCGGAGAACTCCTGTCCCAAGGTCAAGGGTGTTGCATCCATAAAATGCGTACGGCCAATCTTTACGATTTTTGCAAATTCCTTGGATTTTTTCGCCAATGTGTTTCTAAGTTTCTTGATACCGGGAATGGTTGTTTCCATTAAAATCGTATATGCTGCAATGTGCATAGCCGTTGGAAACGTATCGTTGGAAGACTGGGATTTGTTTACATCATCGTTCGGATTGATGAGTTTTTTTTCATCCGTTAATTGTCCGCCCAGCAACACATGTCCGCGATAAGCGATCACTTCGTTGCAATTCATATTGGATTGCGTTCCGGAACCTGTCTGCCAAACCACCAATGGAAACTGATCATCCAGCTTACCTGCCAGAATTTCATCACACACTTTCCCGATAATGTCCGACTTTTGCTTTTCCAGCACTTTTGCCTTATGGTTGGTGATGGCTGCCGCTTTTTTCAGATAGGCAAATGCGCGAATGATTTCTTTCGGCATCCTATTGATATCCTGCGCTATCTGAAAATTCTCGATAGAGCGTTGTGTTTGTGCGCCCCAGTAAACATGGGCAGGTACTTTCACCTGTCCCATCGTGTCTTTTTCTATTCTGTATTCCATTTTTTGAGTATTGAGTAGTGAGTATTGAGTATTAAGTAAGCAAGCAGTATTCAAATATTTCATCCTGCCACTTGTTACTTATTACTTGTGTTTTATCTTTATTTCCCTTTAAACTCCGGTTTGCGTTTTTCTAAAAATGCCGTTACGCCTTCTTTCACATCTTCTGTATGAAATAAGGAAGCAAATGCATTTACTTCGTAATCGAATCCATCCACACCGTCCTTATAGTAAGCATTCGTACATTCAATCACTTTGGCTACCGCTACAGGTCCTTTCGTCGCTATCTTGCTGATGATGGCTTTCGCTTTGTCGAGCGCCGCATTCTTATCCGTTTCCACATAATTCACCAATCCAAGATTTAATGCCGTCTGTGCGTCAATCATATCTGCTGTCAGATGCAATTCCAACGCTTTAGCCTTTCCGATATACTGAATGAGCCTTTGCGTACCGCCATATCCGGCTATGATACCCAGGTTGACTTCCGGCTGCCCGAATCTGGCATTGGGGGTGGCGATGCGCAGATGGCAGGCCATCGACAATTCACAGCCACCGCCCAATGCAAAACCATTGACCACAGCGATTACCGGGATGCTTGTATGTTCAATCAGAAAAAAAATATCGTGTCCGCGCTGTGCCAGCTCTTTAGCCTGCTGCATATCCAGACCTCTGAATTCAGAAATGTCGGCACCTGCAACAAATGCTTTTTCACCAGCACCGGTGAGAATAATCCCTTTAAGGTTATCCATCTTCCTGGCTTCTAAAAAAGCCTGCTGAATCTCCAGTATGGTTTCTCCGTTCAGCGCATTTAATTTATCGGCGCGGTTAATAGTAATCACCAGAACGTCGTCAGTGATTTCCCAAAGTAAATTATTAAAGGTCATAATGCTGTTTTTATCTGAATATCAAACTGAAAATAAGATCAGGCACCACACCTACAGCCAGAAGTATTATTGAAATAAGTACCAGTACCACCTTATAGAAAACCGGTACTTCAATGGATGAAGTATCCTCCGCAGTACCCGTAAACATGGCGATGATAATCTTGAAATAATAGTATACACCAATCAGAGAAGCTAATATGGCGACGACTGCAATCAGGATGTAGCCTTTATCTATCACATTTATAAGAATGAAATATTTCGCAAAAAAACCTGCAAGAGGTGGAATACCTGCCATTGACAAAAGAGCTATTGTCATGGTTCCGGCCAGTACAGGATTGCGTTTAACCAGTCCGTTGAAGGCAGTTATATCTTCCTCCCCACTTTTCTCTGATACCAGCAACAATACCCAGAAGGATGCGATGCTTGACAAGGAGTATGCCAGCAGGTAATACCAGGTGATGTATGGTGTGGAAGCGCTCAGCGCCGTGATTCCCAAAATAAGGAAACCTGCATGCCCGATGCTGGAATATGCCAGCAGGCGTTTCACATTGGACTGTGATGCTGCAATGATATTTCCGACCACGATGGTCAGCGCCGCAATCAGCAACAGGATTCTGTTATACTCACTGTAGAAGGAAATTACAATGCTGAACAACCTGTAAAAACCAGCGATGGCTCCAATCTTGACGATGGTAGACATATATGCAGTAATCACCGTTGGTGCACCTGTATATACATCCGGTGCCCAGAAATGAAACGGTACTGCAGACATCTTAAATGCCATAGCAAATAAGATGAGCAGAAAACCTACAATCAGCAACTGCGGGCTGACGCCGAATGGTGACATGGCCGTGGATGCAATCTGAACCACATTAAAACTGCCGAGTGCACCATAAATAAATGTAATCCCCAACAGTAAAAATCCACTCGCAAAAGCACCTAACAGGAAATACTTGAAGGCTGCTTCATTGGAATATACATTTCTTTTATCACTTCCCGCCAACACATAAACCGGTATGGACAGAATCTCCACACCTAAAAACAGCATTACCAGATGCGTGTAGGAGGTAAGAATGAATACACCTACCAGTGAGAAGAGCACCAGAGAAAAATGATCGGACAGATTCGTTTCATCTTTGAAATAGCTATTGGCCATGGTAAACCAAAGGATGGCTATAAAAGAAAACAAGATGGTGAGTGCAAGTGGAATTCTGTCCAGCACCATCATTCCGTAAATATTTTCATTATTGCCAAAATCATGCACACATAAACCAATATTCAATAACAGTCCGAGTATAACGAGCGGATAAATCAATTTCCGTACGTTCAGTATCTCTGCTATTAAGGACAGAATGCCTAAACCTGATAACAATAATAATTCTTTCATTTCTTTCTTTCTACTTCACTAAATTTTTGAATGCTTCGCTATATCTGTGGCATTTTGCACCTGTTCTATTAAATGCTTTACGGGCGCTTCCGAAACATGTAGGATAATGTTCGGGAATAGTCCGAAGAAAATAATCAATACGGCAAAGCAGCCCAGCAATACTTTTTCATTGATGCTTATATCTCCGAAAGTTTCCGTCAGGGTATTGGTTTCACCGTGCATCATTGCCTGATAAGCACGTAACATATACAAGGCTCCGAGTATCACGGTCAATCCGGCAAATACTGCCAGCACCGTATCAACCTGGAACACGCCATGAATCAAGAGAAATTCTCCGACAAAACCATTTGTCAGAGGCATAGCCACACTCCCCAGAAGCGCGATCAGAAACAATACGCTGAACACCCTAGATACACTCCGTATACCGCCCAATTGTTTCATTTCATCCGTCTTCATTTTATTCAAAATGATATCACTCACAAAGAATAACGCCACCACATTGACACCATGGGACAGCATCTGATATAAAGCGCCCTGTATGCCTTGCAGATTCCAGGAGAAAATACCTGCAGCGATCAACCCTACGTGTCCGAGGGATGAGTATGCGAGCATTCGTTTGAAATTATGCTGTGTAAGCGCCATTAAAGAACCATATACCACACTGATTACGCTCAGTGTAACGACATATTTGGATGCCAGTTGCCACCCTGATGGAACCACCGGAATCAACCATACGATCAATGCGAAAGCCCCCATCTTCAGCATGATACCGGACAGCAGCATGGTACCTTGTGTCGGTGCATTAACATACGTATCCGGTTGCCAGCTGTGCAGTGGAAATACAGGAATCTTGATGGCAAATGCCAGATAAAATGCGATGAATACGAATAACTGCTGCTGGGCGCTCAGCAATGTGCTGACCTTGTAAAACTCATAGATATTGAAGTTTCTGGCAGGATTATGCAACCATATGAAGATGATAGCCAACAACATGAATAAGCTGCCAAATAAAGTATAGATAAAAAATTTGAACGTAATTTTCTGTCTGCCGTCAGCGCCCCAGATCAACGCAATCAGATAAATCGGTATCAGGGCAAGCTCCCAGAAAATATAAAACAATAAGGCGTCTTTTGCTACGAAAACCCCCATCAGTGCAGACTGCATGGCCAAAATAAGACTGAAGTATGCCTTTGGATTTTTTATCTCACGTCCTTGCGCACTCTGAATGATGAACGGAACCAACAGTGCCGTCAGCAACATCAGTATGATGTTGATGCCATCTACTTTAATGTAAAAATCAGCCCCCAATGCTTTTATCCAGTCGGTATGATACACAAAACAATTGCAGGCAGGATTCGCATCGAACCGGACAAATGTGTATACAGCTGTCAACAGTGTTGCCAAAGCGCCCAGGAGTGCAATATTTTTTGCCTGCTTTTCTCCTGCCACTAAGACAGGAATAGCAAACAAGACGGGTAATATGAGCAATAAAAGTACTAACATGGATATATTCTGATTTCTAAATCTTAAACTCTAAACAAACAAACAATATTCTGAATGACGGCGCTGTACGTGGCAGAGACGGCATGATTAAATCCGGTTACCATAAAATCTGACAACTGATGATCCAGTTTTCCCGTGAAAGCGAGCAATGCCAACTGTGACGCACCGATGAACAGTGCGATACGCTGAACAGATTTCTCGTTCAAAATATGCAAGGTGGGAATTGCCACTACCAGCATCGTCAATAAAAAGATAACCATCATAGCTTAAATTTTAATGAACATTAATATTATCAATACCACAATACTCACCACCATTGCCATCACATAAAATCCCAGACCTCCGGTTTGTGTAAGTCGCAGCAACTGACTCCAGTTTACTATGGATGTACCGATACCATTCACCATCGCATCAATTCCGGAACGCTCAATATAGTGATACATCAATCCAGAGATCCTGTTTAAAGGTTTTACAACGATTGCCTCGTAAATTTCGTCAATATAATACTTGTAATAGATTACTTCCTTCCACAATGGCATGGCCTCGTCGTCACTGTTCGGCACCGATTTTCCGGATACAAAGATGCTTCTGGCCAGTAAAATCACAGCAACAATCAGTACTATGGTGATGGCCATCAATATCATCTCAGTTTGCAAGGTCATTTCAACTGTTTCCATCATTACGGAAGTGGCAAGGAAACCATCCAACCAGTGGTGAATGCCCAAGGTATGCCCCAACTCGTGTGGAAAACCTATGAATCCACCGAGGACAGACAATGCCGCCAATATCATCAATGGGATG
The DNA here is from genome assembly GCA_046329775.1 of Chitinophagales bacterium. Taxonomy (GTDB): domain Bacteria; phylum Bacteroidota; class Bacteroidia; order Chitinophagales; family JADIYW01; genus JADJSS01. The sequence goes on along the minus strand of JAXLTX010000006.1, from coordinate 113,426 downwards.
GTCATGCTCTTTGGCGACTCATGCACATGATGCTTCTGGATATCGCTCCCCCTGAATTCACCGAAGAAGGTGAGAAACAGCAAACGGAACATATAGAATGCCGTCATCAGCGAGACGGTCACCGCCAGAACAAACAGTACCTTATTGTGTACAAAAATCTCTGCCAGCATCTGGTCTTTGGAGAAGAATCCGGCAAATGGAGGAATACCCGCAATGGCAATTGTTGCAATAAAGAACGTAATATACGTTACAGGCATTTTATTTTTCAGTCCACCCATATTCCGGATGTCCTGATCGCCGCTCATTCCGTGAATCACACTTCCTGCTCCTAAGAATAATAAAGCTTTGAAAAACGCATGTGTCACAACATGAAATACACCGGCGGAGAATGCTCCAACCCCCAAGGCACAAAAAATCAGTCCTAATTGAGATACGGTAGAATATGCAAGCACTTTCTTAATATCGTTCTGAAAGAGCGCTATGGAAGCCGCCAGCAAAGATGTGGCGATACCGATGATGGCGATAAAATGCATGGTAAACTCCGACATCGAGAACAAGACACCACATCTTGCCACCATATAGATACCGGCTGTTACCATCGTAGCGGCGTGTATCAATGCTGAAACCGGCGTTGGGCCCGCCATTGCATCCGGCAACCAGGTGTATAATGGTATCTGTGCTGATTTACCCATGGCACCGATAAACAGCAGCAAGGTAATCCAGGTGATTAATTTACCATCTACCACCACACCGCCAGCAAGCTTAAAGACTTCATGGTAGTTAATGCTTCCGAAAACGCCGAACGTCAAGATGATGCCCAATAAAAATCCAAGATCTCCAATCCTGTTCATCACAAATGCTTTTTTAGCGGCACTTGCATAGTTTATATTTCTGAACCAGAATCCGATCAGCAGATAAGAGCATAAACCCACTCCTTCCCAGCCGACGAACATCAACAGGAAATTATCCCCCAGCACCAATAGCAACATGAAGAAGACAAAAAGATTCAGATATGAAAAATATCTGTTGTAATCCTTTTCGTCGTGCATGTAACCGGTGGAATAAACATGAATCAGAAATCCGACGCCTGTAATCACCAATGTAAAAATGATAGACAGAGAGTCGACAAGCAGTGCGAAATCTGCGTTGAAATATCCCACATGTATCCAGGAAAACAAATGTACAGTCACCGCATGATTATCGGAAAGCTGTGCAAAGAATACGACCAAAGCCACCGCAAAGGATGCCAGTATGCTTCCCGGGGCAAGCAAGGTCGTAACACTTTTGGGTAGATTCTTACCCAACAATGCTATGATGGTGAAACTCACCAGGGGAAATAAAGGAATAAGATATGCTAGTTGTTCCACTATTTATTTTAATTTTTAATTTCCAATAATTTAAAAAACTCATCCAGTTTCGGCATAATAATAATTTCCGTACGTCTGTTGATGGATCTATTCGCTTTGGTATCATTCGGCACTTTTGCATTGTATTCAGAACGTCCGCCGGCAATGATTCTGGATGGATCCACGCCGTAGTTTTTCTGTAAAACACGCGCTACTGAGGTTGCCCGTTTCACACTCAAATCCCAGTTATCCGCCAGGCAGTTGGTCGCAATCGGAACATTGTCCGTATTACCTTCAATCAGCACGTCAAATGTTTTGTAATCGTTGATTACCTTGGCTATCTTTTCCAGAACGCCACCTGCTCTGGAAGAAATCTCAGAACTGCCGGATTTATAGAGCATATTGTCGGATAAGGAAATCAAGACGACACCTTTATCCACTTTTACATTCACGTCGGTATCATTCACATCAGACAGGGAGCGTTTGAGATTCATGACCAACACCAGATTCAGTGAATCCTTGGAACGAATCTGCGCATTAAGTTCAGACAATTCTCCGCGCTGCTTGTCAATGGTCTCCAGAGATTTACGGATGCTTTCCGCACCTTCTTTGCTGATGACAGACAATGCCGAAAGCTGATCTAACAATTTAATGTTGGAATTCTTCTGATATTCCACTTCCTTTGTCAATTCATCAATCTTTGCTTTTGCCTTGGTCAGTTCGTCCGAAAGTGCATCATAATCTCCTGATTTCTTTCCAAACTTTTTCTCACACTCCGCCAAATCAGAAGTAGTCTGGCGCAGCGCCATATCTATCTTATCCTTTTCCATCTGTGTTGCCTGAAATTTCTTCTTTGTCACACAGGAAGACAGAGCAAGCACCATCATAAAATACAATCCTATCTTTTTCATTTCTGTCTTTTAAATTTTACCATTTTAATCTGTTCAACGTATCAATATCCGTAGATCTCGTATTTCTGAAAACCATCATCAATATCGCCAAACCGACGGCCACTTCCGCTGCTGCCACCACCATCACGAAGAAAACAAACACCTGACCGCTGGTATCACCGAAATATCTGGAGAATGCCACCATCAGCAAATTCACGGCATTCAACATCAACTCCACACACATAAAAATCACGATGGCGTTTCTTCTGAATAAAACGCCCAACACTCCAATACAAAATAAGGCAACACTTAAATAAATGTACCATTGAATCGGAATACCTATAATTACATCTTTCATATTTTCAGTTTACAGTTTGCAAGTTTTACATTTACAAACATTATTTTTAAAGTCAGCAACTAATGGTGCGTCCATTGTCAACTGATTTAGTGTATCTCTTTTTTACTCAAGAATACCGCTCCCACCATCGCTGCTAAAAACAGAACGGAGGAAATTTCAAACGGCAACATATATTCTTTAAACAATACCTTTCCCAAACTATCCATCAAACCGATGTTGCTGTTTCGGGCAGCGGGTAGCATATTCTGTTCTGCTCCTTTCAGTAAAGCCACCAGACACATCATCAAAACACCGGCGGAAATGACCGCCGCCACCTTCGGTATATTCTTCTTATGCGGTTCAATATCCCTGTTCAGGTTAAGCATCATGATGACATACAGGAACAAAACCATGATAGCACCTGCATACACAATGATATGCGTAACAGCTAAAAACTGCGCATTCAGAATCAGGTAATGGCCGGCAATGGCAAAGAAAGTAACAATCAGAAACAGCACGGAATGCACCGGATTTTTATCCAATATGACCATCAGTGCGCTTAAAACGGCGACAAATGATAAGAAGAAAAATAGATATTGTGATAAAAGCATATCAGATTTGAGATTTGAGATTTGAGATTTGAGATTTTACTTTCATTTCATTTTCAGTTAAGTACCGCTTGTCCGAAAGAACATCAGTTCACGAACACTTCATTAATGATGTTTATTTGACTTCAATAATTTTTGTTTGTCTTCCCAGGTCTGATTATGTGCCTTTGTCTTATCTTTTTTAAACTCAAGCACTTCTGGCGTTTGCCTGCCGGTCAGGTCAATTCTTTGAGCAGGATCTTCCACCAATTTATCTTTCCCGTAGACCATATCTTTTCTGTTGCCGGAAACCTGTACGATCCTGTCGGTGAGGAATATCGCTTCCTTGGGGCAGGCCTCTTCGCAAAGGCCGCAAAAGATGCAACGCAGCATATTGATTTCATATTTTGCGGCATATTTTTCTTCTCTATACAGGTTCTCCTCTCCTTTTCTTCGTTCTGCCGCCTCCATGGTAATGGCTTCTGCAGGACATGCAACAGCACATAAGCCACAGGCCGTGCAGCGCTCAGCGCCCTGCTCATCGCGTTTCAGTACGTGCTGGCCGCGATAGGTAGCCGATATCTCCCGTTTTACTTCCGGGTATTTTACCGTCGCCGATTTCTTGAAAAGGTGTTTCAGGGTAATGACCATACCTCCGGTGATTGCCGGCAGATATAGCTTCTCCGCCAAAGACATCTCTTTCTTTACGACCACTTTTTTTCTGTTGGTTAATTGCATATAAGCTTAACAGTTTACCATTATACTTTTCCCAAAGCAAACATCAACACGCCTGTTGCCAGGATATTGAAGATGGCTAAAGGTATCAAAATTTTCCAGCCCAAATTCATCAGCTGATCATATCTGAATCTTGGAATCGTCCATCTTATCCACATAAAGAAGAAGATTCCGAATATTACTTTTGCAAAGAAGAACAGGAACTGCAGTATGGACAAGACATTGCCATCCAAGTAAGTTGCTATTAAATGTTGAAACGGCAGGTTATACCCTCCGAAATACAGCGACATGATGACTGCCGAAGAAATGAACATGTTAATGTATTCCGCAAACAGATAGAAACCCAGTTTCATGGAGGAATATTCCGTGTGATAACCACCTACCAATTCCGTCTCACATTCCGGTAAGTCAAACGGAGCACGGTTGGTTTCTGCAAAAGCACAGATTACAAATATCAGGCAACCTAGGGGCTGATAGATGAAGTTCACCCAGGTTCCTCCCTGCTGCGCCACGATTTCACCCAAACTCAAAGTTCCGGTTTTCATCACCAGTGCCACAATGGCCAATCCCATGGCAATTTCATAACTGATCATCTGGGAAGAGGCACGCAATGCACCCAATAATGAATATTTATTGTTTGATGCCCAGCCACCAATCATGATACCGTATACACCGAATGACACGACACCGAATATATACAGCACTCCGATATTTATATCGGTAATCTGCAAAGGATAACTTTCACCTCCAAAGGTCAGTTTGCCTCCCCAAGGCACCACCACACCAGACATTAAGGCTGTAAGCATGGCCAGACTCGGTCCTAAGATGAATAAGAACTTGTTGGAAACGGTCGGGATGATTTCTTCTTTCATAAACATCTTCAACCCATCTGCCAGCGGCTGCAGCAAGCCGAATGGTCCGGCTCTGTCGGGTCCAACCCTATCCTGCATAAACGCGGCCACTTTTCGTTCACCATAGGTGGCATAGGCCGCCACTCCCAATGAAATCAGGAATACAACGAGTACCAATATGGCTTTATATATGATGAATGTGATCATTATTTCTCGATATTATTTGGATTCAAGGCACCTTCGCCCAAATCTATTTTTGTTCCGTCCAGTTTTTTAATATGTTTATGTACCCCCAGCTGCAATTTTCTCAATTCGTAGTGGTTTTGAGAGATCACGGAATGGTGACTTATCTTGCTTGGGCCTTCCAAGGTCCAGTCACTGGTTTTCTTATGGTCAAAGCGACAGCTGTTGCAGATAAACTCCTCCACCTCTCCCCAGCGGTCCTTGCGGGCTGTTACGCGCAACACATCCTCGCCTTTCAGCCATAAACGCACCTTACCGGAGCAGGTAGGGCAGTCTCTGTGCGCATCTACCGGATTGGTGAACCACACACGGCTTTTGAAACGGAACGTTTTATCGGTCAGCGCACCCACCGGACAAACATCAATCACGTTTCCGGAAAAGTCGTTATCAATTGCTTTCTCAATATATGTTGAGATTTCCGCATGGTCGCCACGGTTGATTACACCATGAACACGGCCATCCGTTATCTGCTCACAGGTCTTGACGCATCTGTAGCACAGGATGCAGCGGTTCATATGCAATTTTATCTTATCACCGATATCAATCGGTTCAAATTCTCGTTTGGGAAATTCATAGCGGGATGCCTCTTTTCCGTTTTCGTAGCTGAGGTCCTGCAAATGACATTCTCCGGCCTGGTCGCACACCGGACAGTCCAGCGGGTGATTGATCAATAAAAACTCCACGACACCGGCACGCGCTTCCAGCAATTCCGGGGAAGTGTTGTTGCGGACCACCATACCGTCCATGACATTGGTTCTGCAACTTGGCACCGGTTTCGGCATCGGGCGAGGATCTTTTTCCGATCCCTGGACCACGTTGACGATACATGTTCTGCAATAGCCACCTGTTGTCTTCAGTTTGGAATAATAGCACATGGTAGGAGGTGCAATATTTGTTCCATGCTGTTCGTCAATCATCCTTGCTGCAGCGAGAATGCTGGTGCCATCGGGAACCTCAATCGTTATATCGTCTATAGTAACTTTAGCCATCTTATGCTTCTACTAAGTTATTTAATCTGAAATAATGTTTCACATCATGAATGGATTGCGGATTTTTCACATACTCTTCAAACTCATGTCTGAAATGACGGATAGCAGCGGCTACCGGCCAGGCTGCCGCTTCGCCTAAGGGACAGATCGTTTTTCCTTCAATCTTCGACTGCACATCCCACAATAAGTCGATGTCACTCATGGTCGCTTTGCCGTCAATAAATTTCTGCAGTATTTTCTCCATCCATCCTGTTCCCTCACGGCAAGGCGAACATTGTCCGCAACTCTCGTGATGATAGAAACGGGCGAAGGTGAAGAGGTTTTTTACAATGGAAGTATCTTCATCCATGGCAATAAATCCGCCGGAACCCAACATGGTACCTGTTGCAAACCCACCGTCGCTTAAAGATTCGTAGCTCATCAGGCGAGGTTCGCCTTTGGCTGTTTTTAAAATTAATTCGGTAGGCAGAATCGGAACGGAAGAACCACCGGCCACCACAGCCTTCAGTTTTTTACCGTTTCGGATACCGCCGCAATATGCATCGCTGTATATGAATTCCTCCACGGGAACCCCTAGTTCAATTTCATAAACCCCCGGTTTATTGATATGACCGGATGCGGAAATCAGTTTCGTACCTGTTGATTTTCCAATACCGATTTTTGCATATTCATCACCGCCGATGTTGACAATAGGCACTACGGCCGAAATCGTCTCTACATTGTTCACTACTGTAGGACGGCCCCACAATCCTGCCACAGCCGGGAATGGTGGTTTCAGTCTTGGGTTACCTCTTTTACCTTCCAAGGATTCCAGCAATGCCGTTTCCTCTCCGCAGATATAAGCACCACCGCCGGGTTGTACATATAAATCCAGGTCATAGCCAGAGCCTAGGATATTTTTACCCAATAAGCCGGCAGCATACGCCTCCTTGATGGCTTTTTGTAAAATCTTGATGACGTAGTAATACTCGCCACGCACATAAATGTAAGAAGTATTGGCACCTAAAGCATAGCTGGAAACAATCATTCCCTCTATCAAGAGATGGGGTGTGCGTTCCATCAGATACCTGTCTTTAAAAGTACCCGGTTCAGATTCGTCCGCATTACAGACCAAATAACGAGGAACACCTTCCGGTTTTGCGAGGAAACTCCATTTCATGCCGGTAGGGAAACCCGCACCGCCTCGGCCTCGCAAGCCAGATTTCTTTACTTCCTCCACGATATCATCGGGCTTCATGGTCTTCAACGCCTTTTCCAATGACTTGTAGCCATTGTGCTGACGATAAACTTCCAATGTGTTTATACCCGGTATATGGTCGTTTGCTAAAAGTAGTTTCTTGCTCATGTTTTAACCAATAGATGCCAAAGAAATCCTGAAGTTTCGGGACAGCCTGACAATGTTATACGTATCTGCTTCTTTTATTTTCTTTTCTCAAGTCGTCTAAAATAGTATCGATTTTTTCAAAGGTCAGGTTCTCATAAAAAGTATCTCCAATCTGGAACATAGGTGCTGTACCACAAGAACCGAGGCACTCCACTGTTTTTACCTGAAACATTCCGTCTGCAGAGATTTCTCCCGTTTCCGCCTGTATTTTTCTTTCGAGATAACGAACGATATCTTCCGAACCGTTCATCCAGCACGAACTGGTCTGACAAACCTCAATCAGATACTTTCCAACCGGCTGCAGATTGAACATGGTGTAGAATGATGCCACTTCATATACTTCAATCGGTTTGATATTCAGTATGGATGCCACATAATCCATTACGGGTACACTCAACCATCCGTCAAATTCCGCCTGTGCCAGATGCAATAATGGCAATAGGGCGGATTTGCTTTTATCCGCCGGATATTGATTCAAAATTTCCTGCACTTGTTTTTGTGCTTCTGGGGAAAATTTTATGTCTGTTGTCTCTGTCATCTTTTATTCACAATATTCTAGATTCACAAAATCCCTCGCTTTGCTCGGGATGACAAATAGTGTTATGCGTCCAATTCTCCTGCAATCACATTCATGCTGCTCATGGTCAAAATCGCATCGCTCAGCATGCCTCCACGTATCATATCAGGGTATGCCTGATAATAGATAAAGCAAGGTCTTCGGAAATGCAATCGGAACGGCTGTCTGCCACCATCGCTGATCAAATAATAGCCCAGCTCTCCGTTTCCGCCTTCCACACTATGGTAAACTTCACCTTTTGGAACATCCGTCTCACCCATAACAATCTTGAAATGGTAGATAAGGGCTTCCATTTTGCTGTACACGTCCTGTTTTTCCGGCAGATAAAAGTCCGGTAAATCTGCATGGAATGCACCATCCGGAATATTTTTGATGGCCTGTTCAACAATGCGGTAACTTTGCCACATTTCTTCCATGCGCACCATATATCTGTCATAGGTATCCCCGTTGGTGCCTACCGGGATATCAAACTGAAAATCTTCATAAGATGAATATGGATTAGCCACCCGTACGTCGTAATCCACGCCGGCTGCCCGCAGATTTGGCCCTGTAAATCCGTAATCGAGTGCCATTTCCGCTGAAATGCCTCCAACATTTATGGTTCTGTCCATAAAGATACGGTTTCTGTCCACCAGTTTCTGGAATTCGGAAAGTCCTTTAGGAAATTCCTTCATAAAATGGTTGATCTTATCCCAGGCTTTTGGGGAGAAATCTCTTTCCATACCGCCGATTCTGCCAATATTGGTGGTCAGGCGAGCGCCGCAGATTTCTTCAAAAATCTCATATATCCATTCGCGATACTGGAACAGGTGTAGGAAACCCGTCATGGCGCCGGTATCAACGGCAATGACCGTATCGCAAACAATATGATCGGCAATGCGCGACAATTCCATGATGATGACGCGCATATATTGTGCTCGTTTCGGAATTTCGGCACCAATCAGTTTCTCTACGGTCATGTGCCATCCCATATTATTTATAGGAGACGAACAGTAGTTCAAACGATCCGTTATCGGTGTAATCTGATTGAAAGGGCGCCGCTCTGCCAGTTTCTCAAAAGCGCGGTGGATGTAACCAACGGTAGAAACTGCATCTACGATGATTTCTCCGTCCAAGGTGAGAATATTCTGGAAGATACCATGTGTTGCCGGATGCGTGGGGCCTAAATTCAGGGTAGAATATTGCTTTTCGTCGTATGCGGAGTTCGTTGCGTTCATGTGTCTATTTACTATCGACCAAACATTTTATCGTTTTTATCATCCCGTTGCATATCTTCTAAAGGATATTCTTTGCGCATCGGGAAATAATTCATTTCATCCATATTCAAGATACGTTTCAGATTAGGATGTCCTACGAAATTGAATCCGAAGAAATCATATTCCTGACGTTCCATCCACCCGGCTGTTTTCCATAAATCCGTTACAGTAGGCATATCCAGATCCTCTCTGGACATGAATGTTTTAAGGCGTATACGCCAGTTTTGCGGCATATTGTGCAACTGATACATCAGACCGAACTCGCTTTCTGCGGGATTTTCGGGATGGTGCAGCCCACACATGGTAGTCAGAAAGTGGAAATTAAGCGTGGCATCTTCCTTCAGGAATTTCAGCGCATCCTTCATCACTTCCTTCTTCAGGATAAAAACGGGGAAATCGTAATGCATTTCTGCCACTAATATGGCATCACCAAATTTTTGCTGAAGTTTATCTTTTACTATTTCTAACAGTTCGCTCATATTTCCTTTTTGAGACGCCTTGCAAAGCGTCTCTACTTTAATTATTCAATTCCGTATTGTGCCAGCATTGCTTTGTATTCCGGTGATTCTCTTCTTCTTCTCTCCTCACTTTCCGCCAATTTTTGGATTTGCAGAATACCATCCAACACCTGCTCCGGCCTTGGTGGACATCCTGGAATATAAACATCCACCGGAATGATTCTATCGATTCCCTGCAAAACGCTGTAGGTGTCAAAAATCCCACCAGTACATGCACATGCCCCCATGCATAAAACCCATTTCGGTTCTGCCATCTGCTCATACACCTGACGAAGCACAGGACCCATTTTTTTGGAAATGGTTCCCATCACCATCAGTAAGTCTGCCTGACGAGGGGAAAAGCTCAAACGTTCGGAACCAAATCGCGCCAGATCGTAATGAGCGGCCATGGTAGCCATAAATTCGATTCCGCAACAGGAGGTGGCAAAAGGCAATGGCCAAAGTGAATTGGCACGTGCCAATCCAACAACCTTATCCAATGATGTTGCGAAAAAACCTTGCCCTTCCAAGCCTTCCGGTTTGTAAGTTGGATGTATGTCTATTGCAGTTGCACTCATTTTATTAATTTACCAAGTTAGCCTATCCTTACAACAGTATTGCCCTCTGTTCAGAGAACCAGACAGCTTATTCCCACTTAAGAGCGCCTTTTTTGATAATATAAAAGAATCCTACCAAAAAGACGGAAATGAATGAGAACATCTCTATAATTCCTAATAGACCCAATTGTTTAAAATTAACGGCCCAAGGATACATGAAAATCACCTCTACGTCGAATAGGACGAACAGGATGGCGACTAAAAAATATTTGATGGAGAACGGTGTACGGGCATTCCCCTGTACGTCTATACCGCATTCAAACGTTTCCAATTTGACCTTTGAATTGCGTTTTGGACCCATCCAGTGGGTGACCCCCATGACCAACCCTACAAATCCCAATGCTACCATGAACATCAGTGCGACGGGTAAAAAAACTAGTATCTGACTTCCTGAAAGTATCATCTTCTATTAATAACAGGCAAAGATAGTATTAAGTTTTAAAATAGGAAGATGATTTTTATCACCAAACAAACAATGTTGATATCCTGAGTTTTAGAATTTTTTAAAACAAATCGCTGTTATCTTATGGAATCTGTATTAAAAATGTCTCTAAATAGTAAAATGGGTTGTAAACGATTAAATTTGTCCATATGATAGAAACGGAATCATTCAATGTATCACACGAACTGGCTACTGAATTTGTGCTAAAAACATCTGAAAATGTGTTTGTTACAGGTAAGGCGGGTACAGGAAAGACCACTTTTCTTCGTTCCATACAAAAAAACACGCTCAAGAATACGGTAGTGGCGGCACCTACCGGAGTGGCAGCCATCAATGCGGGCGGTATGACCCTGCATTCCCTGTTTCAGCTGCCTTTCAATGCCTTTCTGCCCACCCAACAGCGCGTTCCGTCCAATTTCAGCAATATCCCTTCCCTCTTTGAAAATTTCAAATTCAGCAAGGCCAAGATGGAGCTGCTGAAGGAACTTGAGCTGCTGATTATTGACGAGGTAAGCATGCTGCGCTGCGATACCCTGGATTGTATCGATACCATCCTAAGAACGCTGCGCAAAAATCAGGGAGAGGCCTTTGGCGGCGTACAGGTCTTATTCATAGGCGACCTATTCCAGCTGCCTCCGGTGGTGAAAGACGATGAATGGGCCATTTTGAAAGATTACTACGACACTCCATTCTTCTTCAGCGCACAGGTGATGAAAGAAAGCAATTTCCGCAACATTGAGTTTAGCAAGATTTACCGCCAAAGCGAAGAGAAATTTATCCGTCTGTTGAACAAGGTGCGCAACAATGAAATGACGGAGGATGATTTCTACCTGCTGAACGAACGCTATCAACCCGAAATGCTGAGCGAACTGGAGGACTACATCACCCTTTCCACACATAACGTGAAGGTGGACCGCATCAACCAGTCGCAACTGCAGAAACTGGAAAGCGACCTATATGAATTTACCGCAGAAATAAATGGGGAATTCAGTGAGAATGCGCTGCCTACCGAAATGAAGCTGCAGCTGAAAACGGGCGCTCAGGTGATGTTCATCAAGAACGACAGCAAACCGGAGAAACGTTACTACAACGGAAAGCTGGCCACCGTCAAAAAAATCACGAAGGATGAAATCATCGTGCAGTTTTTTGAGGAGGAAACGGACTTTAAGGTGGAGAAGGAGAAATGGGAAAACATCCGATACAATTACAATATGGCCACCGATAAGATTGAAGAAGATGTCATCGGCAGTTTCACACAATATCCGCTACGACTTGCCTGGGCCATTACCATACATAAAAGCCAGGGACTCACGTTTGAGAAAGCGGTGATAGATGCGGGACAGGCTTTTGCGGCAGGACAGGTATATGTGGCCTTGAGCCGCTGCACCCATCTCTACGGCATGTATCTGATGACGCAGATTTCGCCCAATGCCATCATGAGCGATGCGAGGATAGTGGACTTTACGGAAAACTATCTTTCCGGTGAGGATGAACTGCAACGAGAACTCCCATTTCTGAAGATAGAGTATGGCAAGAAGCAATTGATGAAAGCCTATGACTGGAACAAGATGGTGGATCTGCTCACCGGCTTTGCGGAGTTTGCAGAAGATAAGAAACTGCCGGACAAGGACAGCACTCTGCTACTGATACAATCGATGGAAAAGAAAATACGGGAGCTGAAACAAACGGCGGCTACCTTCGCACTGCAGCTGCAGGACATCCTGAAAAACATTGAGCATACCGAGCAACAAACGCTGCTGCAACAACGTGTGCTGAAGTCCATCCATTATTTTGGAGAAAAGCTGGCGAAGGAAGTGATCGCCCCCCTGCACGCACACCTCCTTTCTTTACAAAACAAGAAAGGTGTACGCGGTTTTCTAAAGAAAGCCGATGAGGTGGAGCAGGCGCTGATAGCAAAACTCAGACAGATAGAGCGACTACAGTTTGGCGATACGGCTTTTTATGAGGGCAGTTCATTTTACCAGGCTGATTCTAGACTGAGTGAGCAGCTGAAGGAAAAACCGCAGAAAGGCGAATCTCAGAAAGAAAGTCTGCGCCTCTACAAAGAAGGGAAAGCGATTGCCGAAATTGCGGCGATGCGCTCCATGGCGGAATCAACGATTGAAGGACATCTGGCTGGTTTTATTCCAAGTGGTGAAGTGGATATTCATTCTTTTCTGACAGATGCAGATTTGTCTGACATAAAAGCAGAGATGAAACAAGTCGTTGGATTTTCCGTGACACCGCTGAAAGAACACTTTGGTGAACGCTTTACATACGGACAATTGAGAATGGCGATGACATGGTTAGGAAGTAAATAATAATGCATTACCAATGAACACACAAGCGAATCCTAATGAAATTCCAACTTAAAAGTTACAGGATCCTCTCCTGTTTTTATTATCAGAAAATATATACCTTTTGCATAAGCAGCAGTGTTTATTTTCAGGTAGGTATCTTCCGTTATCGTTGTATATAGTTTTCTACCAATAGCATCCACTAACTGAACAGAGTTCTGTTGACTATTCCTCTTGTTGAAAAAAACAGTTAATTCATCAGCATCTGCGTTATATGTGTAATCCGCAGGATTGACATTAGCAGAATGCACCAGGGGAACGATCCTGGAATACTTATAGTTTCCGTCAAAGTCCGTTTGTTTTAAACGATAGTAAGTTATATGCGGATATGGATGCTCATCTGTCTTTGAATAATTCAGCAAAACATTACTGTTTCCTGCCCCATCTATCGTGGCCAGTGTATCAAAGACAATGCCATCCGGAGATTTTTCTAGTGTAAAATAGTCGTTATTGACTTCACTTGCCGTTATCCATTCCAATACATTGTAATTTTGCTCCACATGTCCTGTAAACGAAATCAATTCAACAGGCAAAGGAAGGTCAATAATAATATTCACTGAATCTCTACAACCATTGGCATCCACCAGATGTATCATGTAGGTACCGGGGGCCTTACAGGCAAATATATTATTATTCTGTAGTGCTGAATCATTGATACCATACATAAACGGAGACAGTCCTCCGCTACCAAGTGCAATGATATTTCCTCCACAAACGGATGCAGAGTCATGTGCCGATACAACTGGATGCACCACCTGCCCTACCACTACATTCGAAGAAGTAGCCGTACAGTTTTTAGTATCCTTTACCGTAATAGTGTAAGTACCCGGCGCAAGACCTATAAATACAGGACTTGGTTGAAATGTCACTCCATTCTTACTAAAAGTCAATGCACCCGTACCACCTGAACCAACAGCAGTAATTGTTCCGTCATTGGCAAAACAAGAAGACAAGGTACTGGTGGCTGTCACCGTTGGTCCTGCCAGGTTTGCTAACGTTACATTTGTAGATTTCAGACATCCGTTTGCATCCTTTACCGTCAACGGATAAGTCCCTGCCGTCAGCGCAGTGAACGAAGTGCTTGCCTGAAACGTACTGCCATTAATACTGTATTGCAAAGGAGCAACGCCTCCTGTTGCAGCCGCTACTATACTTCCGTTGTTGTTTCCGCAAGTGGCATTTGTAATAGTTGCTGTAAGTGTTTGCGGCACATTGGGACTAGTGACTAATATACTTTTTGCACTCTGACAACCCGCATTATCTCTCACATACACCGTGTAAGAACCTGCAAGCAAACCGCTGAACAAATTTCCTGTCTGAAAAACGGTATCGTTATTAAGCGCATATTGCAATGCCCCGCTGCCGCCCGAACCTGTTGCAGTTATAGTTCCATTTGCATTGAAACAAGTGGCAGGCGTAGCAACCAGCGTTACAGTTGGGGCTGCAATATTTCCAACAGATAAGCGAGTGGTGTTTAAACATCCTTTTGTATCTTTTATAGTGATCGTATAGAAGCCGGCATCCAAACCACTAAAAGTATTGCTGCTTTGAAAAGTGGTTCCATCGATACTGTATTGATATGGTGAGGTTCCGTTAGTTCCATTAGCCACCACCATGCCGTTACTGCTGTTGCACGATGCGGCAATGGAATATGCAATAACAGTTGGTTTAGAGGTAGCTGTTATTGTAACACTGGTAGTGGAAAGACATAATGAGGCATCTGCAATACTTACGGTATAGGTACCTACAGGTAATCCGGAGAACACATTGCTGTTTTGAAAAACAGTTCCGTTTATACTGTACTTATACGGTGTAGTTCCACCACTTCCTGTAGCGGTAATTACTCCGTTGTTATTCCCGCAGGATGTAGGTGTGGTAACTGCCGTCACAGAAGGTCCGTCAGGATTTACAATGGTGTCGTACCTGGTATTCATACAACCATCATCATCAATAATATCAATTTGGTAGATTCCGGTAGGCAGATTAGTAAAGAAACTGTCCGTTTGAAATCCGCCGCCATTCAAGCTGTAATAAATGGTTCCGGTTCCTCCACTTGCCGTGATAGATAAAGTGCCGTCATCCTGGCGGCAAGAACCATTTGTTTTGGTAACGGATGTGATAATCGGGCCACCGATTGACGGTACAATGACAGTAATGGTATCGAGACATCCGCCCGGTATGATGGGTGGACCGATATCAAAACTCTCATCGTCTGCCAATATGATTTCATATGTACCGGGGGCCAAACCTGTAAATGTATAGTTCGGATCAAAGGTAATCCACGGACCACCAATACCGGTAATACTTGCATGATAAGGCGTATTGGGCCCCACGCCGGTAATTTTTATAGTACCGTTGGACGTATTGCAGGCAGTTCCTGTAACGATCGCCGTTGCCGTTGAAACAGGTGTTGCACTCAGTACAACTGTAATTGTTTTAGTACATCCATTCGCATCTTTTACCGTAATAGTGTGTGTACCGGGTGAAACAGAAGGGTATAGATTTGTGGCATTGGGTATAAAAGCTCCGCCATCTAAACTAAACGTACAGGTACCACAATTGGCACCATTTACACGTGGGTTTGTTATACTACCTGTTGAATTTCCATTACACGGGTAATATTTTGTTCTTACTGTAAATGTAGTGATTCCTGGCCCGGCTCCATTGCTGCTGATAGTCACAGAAGCTGTTTGTATACAATTCGCTGCATCTTTTAAATACACCGTATATGTTCCCGCTGGCAGATTGGAAAAGACGCCGCTGCTTTGATAGACTGTTCCATTTATACTGTACTGCAACGGTGCTGTACCACCACTGCCACTGGCTGTAATGCTTCCATTACTTGCGGTACAATTAGCATCTACAGAACTGACAGACAATACAGGTGCCAGTAAGGTACTGACAGTTACGTTTGTAGTAGAAATACATCCGTTTGCGTCTTTTACGTAGACCGTATAATTTCCACCCGCCAGTGCAGTAAAAATAGTACTGCCCTGATAAACTGTACCGTTAATACTGTATTGCAATACACCGGAACCTCCGATACCATTTGCTGTTATAATCCCGTTATTTGAAGAACAGGAACTTGAAATGACGCTTGCCGTCACAGACAAACCCGCTACATTGGTCATATTCACAGAGGTTGTATTCCGACAGCCATTTCCATCGGATATGGTTATGATATATGGTCCGGTGGATAAACCGGAAAAGATTCCACTGCTCTGGAATGCCCCACCATTCAGACTGTAATTATACGGTAAGGTACCACCCAGTCCGCTTGCCGTAATGATGCCATCACTTGCATTACAACTGGTGGGGGTTACCCCTGCAGAAACAGTAGGTGCCGCCGAATTGGGCACTACAACAATTGTAGCACCAATACAACTGTTAATGTCTCTGACAAACAAGGTATAGGTACCTGCTGCAAGTCCTGAGAATAATGTGCTCGCCTGAAACGTTACACCATTGATACTGTATTGCAGGGCGCCTGTGCCCCCACTTCCGCTAGCAGTAATCGTACCTGTATTGCCACTACAAGCTGATGCCGTAGATGAACCTGTCACCTGCGGCCCATTGGTACTGGCCACTGTTATCGAAGTTGTACTTGTACAGTTATTGGCATCTTTTACTGTAACAATGTAAGTACCGGCGGTAAGACCGAAGAAGAAATTACTTGCCTGAAATGTAGTTCCGTTTATGCTGTATTGTAAGGGGGCAACGCCACCTGTTCCATTAGCTGTTATACTACCATTCGCATTAGCACAGGAAGCTGTAACAGCCGTGGCCGTAACGCTTGGCCCCGTTGAATTGGGAACCGTAGTGGTAGCGGTACTTAAACAATTATTACTATCTTTTACGGTAACCGTATAGGTGCCTGCTGCAAGTCCGTTAAACACATTGCTGCTTTGATAGGTATTCGCATTAATACTATACTGCAATGGTGCTGCTCCGCCTGTTGCAATGGCGGTGATACTTCCATTATTGGTATTGCAATATGTGGTGGACGGAATGGCACTTACGTTTGGACCGGAAGCGCTTCTGATGACCAGCTTGGTTACGTTTGTACAGCCTAACGCGTCTTTTACCGTAAGTATATATGTGCCTGCTAAAATTCCTGAAAAGACATTATTTGTTTGAAATGTCGTACCGTTTATACTATAGGTTAGTGGCGCGACACCACCGCTTCCATTGGCGGTTATCGTTCCGGTATTACTTCCACAAATGGCATCTGTTTTTGTATAGGTAATGGATGGGCCGTTTGAATTTAAAATATTTACATCCACCGAATTAAAACAACCGTTAAGGTCTTTTGCTGTAATAGTATAAATTCCGGATGCTAATCCAGTAAATGTATTTCCAGGTTGACATGTGACACCATCTTTACTATACGTAAAAGGTGCTGTTCCGCCGGTTGCTGTAACGGTAATCGTTCCGTTATTGGCGCCACAACTAGTATGGGTTACTGCTGTTGAAACAGTTGGTCCTGGCAGGGTAAAATTAGTGGTCGTTACCGAGCCGCTGCATATTTGGTTGACGATGGCCTTAATGGTATAATTTATATTGGGCGTTAATCCAGAAAATACGCCGGTCGTATTGCTGGAAATCTGTGTCGTACCATTATACAATACATAGGTAATGATAGATCCGCCGGGTGGTACCGGAGAGAGGGTGGCAGTAGCCGTTAGTGTGGCACAACTTGAACTCACATTGATATTAAAATAATTAGGCGTACAGTTATAAGAACTCACATCAAAGGCAGCGACAAAGCCATTGCCGGAGGCATATATGGTTTTTTGTGCTTCATAGAACGCTAAATCATAAACTGATTTGGTACCAAAACCCGGAACGGTAATATCAGGTGCTGCTGCATCGTTAAAAGTACTTCCGTCAAACGTATAGACTTTAATGGTACCGTTGGTAGAACCTATGAAAATATTATTGCACTCATCCGCTACTATTCCTCCGCTCATCAAACTGGTATTTGCGGCAATTGTGAGCGGGGTTCCTACAACCGCACCGCTTGCCTTATCAATAGCCTCCAGATTTTTACCATCCCAATAAAAAAGATAGGAAGTATTGATGGCAAATATATTGCCCGAATTATCGGTGTAAGGATAATCTACAAAATAGGGACGATTAGCGATTTCCTGCACCGTAGTAAATCCTGAATAAACATTCCAAGCTACGGATGCACCGCTATAAGGCACTGTATTTTTGTAAATCTGATTAGATAAAGTAGGTGTACCATACAATGAGCCATAAATGGTGTATAAATCGTTCGTCGCCGGATCTATGATGACATCCGCAATATCCTGTGCCCAACCGTTTGCTCCATACGGAATGCCCGTAACATTCAGAGACGATACAACGGTAGACGGTGGCGAAACGATACCGAAATTGATATTGGAATTGGTACCGCCGCCCGCAATAAATAACTGCGGTGAACCATTATTGCAATTCCAGTACATTTTCCAGTTTTCCAGAAAACTTGGATTAGCATTCGTAATGTAGTTATCATACACTCCAATGGTATTAATTCGGATCACACGATGCCCCCCACTGGGCGCAAAACCCTGACCGAGATATACATTCCCGGTTGTTTTCTCTACAACCCAACCTCCGTAAATGGTTCCGAAATTCCAGGAAGGAATGGTCAATGCACCATTAAACGTCCATTGTAAAACACCATTGGCATCAAACTTCGCCAGCTTATAAATGGAACCATCACCACCTCCGGTAACATACACATTCCCGGCATAATCGTAATCCACATCTTTTGCAATGCCTGCATTTACTCCCGTTCCGGTTAAGGTAGCGGTATTACTCACAAAGGGATCTATGACGATACTTTGGGAATGATCGTAACCATCAGGTAATGAAAAGACCAGTTCCTTACCTTTCAGTATGTAAGAAGATTTTACCCGTTGAATACTGTCATTTATTTCACGCAATTTATCTCCGTAGTATGTAACCGGAATGGTTTCAATGGTAGCACCGGCAGCCGACCTAATCAGCAAGTTACCATCTGTATCCAGCTTTATTTTCTTTATTTCGCCCCCGAAACGAAGTTTTACGACACTTAAATCAGCACCGGGTTTTACAACAAGACTGTATTCGAATCCGATTTTACTGTCTTTGCGAAAGCTATAGACCAAATCAATTCCGGAATACAGATTTTTATAGATTATTCTCTTGTAAGCCCGTGCTTGTTCCTGCAAAAAACCATAGGTGTGATATTCTTCCGTTCTTTCTTCTGCAATAATCTCGGGATTGTTGTTAGCATTAATCCATTCCATCGTGATGGCACGATCCTTAACCTCTACTTCTTCAATTTCCTCTTCCTTTTTTTTCTTTTTCTTTATCCGTTCTTCCCGCTCCTGCTCGGATAATTTTGGAGCTTCTACTTTTCGATGCAAATAAATCAGTCCTTTGGATGTGAACAATACGGGCACATTAAAACCTTCATACCCGTACAGGATGTTTCCCATATTCGGATATTTATCGTAGACTTGTCCGTACTGGCCAATATTTTCAATAAAACGGCTGGTTGTACCGTACACATCATTGTCATTTCCCTTGAGGTATTGAGGAAACGCCTTTTTCTCGTTGGCAAACGACTGAGCATTCAGTTTTGCAGAGACAAAAAAGAACATGAAAAAAATGCTATAGAAACATAGTTCTACAACCTGTTGAATTTTAGTTCGCATCAATTCTTAAATACGGCGTGTGTACCGATTCAATCATTATCGAGATGCTAATGGTAAACCGGGATATAAAACTACAAAATAAGTTATCCTGAAAACATGATTTATGTCATGATTTCAGCAATCTACACAAGCATTACCAATTGAATTTCAATAACAAATAAATGTTCCTTCCCGGCGAATTGATACCGGAAGCAAAGGTTCGATACTGCGTATCCAGTATGTTCTCTAAACCTGCCATGAGAGTGATATTTTTATGTGGCTGATAAGATGCTTTCAGGTTTAAGGTAAACCATGCCGGCATTCCATCTGCCGTCGCGTATTGTAAATTATCTTCTCCGCTGCTGCTATAGTCTTTTAATTTTTTCCAGCCATTAAAAAGAGAGTAGATTTCAGCAAATACCTTGGAAGAATGGTAATTGACCCCAATTCTACCAAACAAAGGTGCCACATGGTCTAAAGGAACCTGTCCGGTATCGGTTAACACTCTTCCTCTGGTATAATTAATGGAAAATGATGCGGCAAAATGTTTATTGAAGTCAGCTTTTATGGATGAACTGTATCCAAACAAATAGGCTTTCCCTGTATTCTGATTGGCGTATACCGCGCTGATGCTTCCTCCATAATTAACAGAATCAGAACCATTGTAGGTGAAGCGGCCTGTCTGAATGGCATCTATAAAATAAGTTGCCCAGAATACATTTTCCCATTGCACGCTACTGCCAAATTGCTTAGTGATGTTCAATTCTCCGCTGATGGTTTTTTCCGGTTTCAGTTTGTTATTCGGGACAATCAATATACCGGGTGCAGACTCAAACACTTTGGACAAATCATCTATATTCGGCACTCTGAATCCTGTATTGAGCAGTAATGCGATTTTCCATTTATCCGTCGGAACATACAATACGCCCGCGTTACCACTTACGGTAAAGGTATTCTGCTTAACAGACCTAAAAGGGAAATTAAAAAAAGACGTGTCATTAAAGTGTGCTTGAAGCGATGAAACACCGATTCTAATGCCATCATTTACAGTTATACGTTTCCCAAATTTTCCGATATGGGCGGCATATATGGCCACTGCATTCATATAGTCCTTTCCGTCCGGATATCTGGTATCTAAAGCACTTTGAATACCTGTGGTGATATCTGTCTTACTTGTTGTTGATTTTACCATACTGAACTGTCCGTCTAGTCCGAAAGTCAGCTTATGCCGCTTTATCTGCTTGGATACGTCTACAGTATAACCTGCCACATTCACATATTCCGTTCTGTCGGAACTGTTATTTTTACCAAAACTTCTGTTATGTCTGCTCTCCACCACATATTGATAACTGACATTGGCATGAATGGTATTAAAAAATGCTTCCGGTTTGTTGTAATTAATGTCGTAGGCAGCCAGCAATCTTGTCTGCGGACCATAATACCATTCTGCAGAATTTAACCCGCTGCCTTTGGGATCGGTTAATCTGTCGTATCGGGGTATGTTACTACTATTGGAAAACTGAAAATTCAGCTGATGTTTCAGATAATCATTCTGTTTTAGCAAAAATTTCTGCAAAATATCATATTGCGTATACCCGCTGAATTTCTGCAGCAACGGGTTATTGTTGGTCACCAAAGTATCTCTTCCATCAATTCTGTCTGCATAAAATGGACGCTCACCAAACTTTCTATAAAACGGATTTTGTGCGCCACCCATCCTGAGGTCACCAAATTTACTGTATGTAGCAGCCGTCAAGGAAGCAAACTTCTTCGTACCGACATTCAGTTCGGCATGACCGGTCAGTTCATTATTGACTAATCCGTATCTGAAAAATGCATTTCCCTTTATAAGTGTTTTATTGTCGGTTTTTAACTCCGGAGCTCTGGTGTACATGCTTACGACACCGCCCAGCGCATCACTACCATACATGGTGGATGCAGGACCGTTCAGGATTTCTACCTTATCCAATACCGTATTATCCACTGTGATGATATTTTGCAGATGTCCTGCACGATAAATTAAATTATTCATACGAACACCATCCACCATCAATACGACTCTACTGGCTTCAAATCCCCGAATAACAATGCTGCCCCCGCCGGCCTGACTTCTCTGTACAAACGCATTTCCCAGATTTTCTATCAGGGAAGCTGTGGTCTGAGAATTATTGTTTGAAATCGCCGGAGTTTTTATTATTTATATCTGCTGAATAATATCCTGTTTGGGAACCACTGATTTGTTGGCGGAAATCACTACTTCTTCCAGTTTATTTGCCGTTGTAGTGTCTTTATTACTTGCTTCCTGTGCCAATATAACGGTATGCAGTAATATCGATAGCACTAACAGGCAAAATACTGATTTTTTCATCATAAGAACTAGATATTTTGTGCGTGTGTTCACAAATTTATCATTTTTCACCTTAAATATCTTAGATTACAAAGATTAACTCACACGATATGAACACACTATAAGACTTAGGTACTTTCTAAAGCCGATGAAATATTGAGCTATGTAAAACAAGTTCAGCTGTGGATATGACAGGTACAAATAAAAAAAGTCCACGAAATTTCGTGGACCTTACTTTGTTGGCGGTCCGGACGGGACTCGAACCCGCGACCCCGTGCGTGACAGGCACGTATTCTAACCAACTGAACTACCGAACCTTGCTTTAAAAGCGAGTGCAAATATACGGTTTTTTTTTGTTTCTACAACAGATTTTTAATTTTTTAAAAAAACTTCTTCATTTTAAATAAAAAAAGGGTGTATCCTGATGATACACCCTTGAACATAAAGCCATTAAGAATTAAATATGAAGATTATGGTTTTACAATTATAGTGGCATAGCCAAGGTTACCTGTTTGGTAACCGTTGAAGATTTGTCTCCTTGCGTCGCGGTGAGCGTTACGTTGTATGAAACATAAGCTGTGCTGGATTCCACAACCACGTATGTTTTGGATGGACTTACCGCATCACTAGTGGTTTCGTCGCCGAAATTCCAGCTGTAAGAGCTTGCATCTGTAGAGGTATTGGTGAACGTAAATGCATCACCGTAATCGATCGTATCGTTTGGTGAAATGATGAAATTGGCCACAGGAGCCGGTTTTGCATCTTCTTTCTTGCAGGCTACCGCAGCAAACATGCCTACTAAGGCGATTAAAATTGTTTTCTTCATCTCGATGTGTTTTTAGTGTTTTTTGATGCTGCAAAGATGCGCAACGGAACAGCGATTTAGACAAGCACTTCATGAACGGCTGTTTTCACTTTGTAAACGGTAAAGAATCTGAAAAGAAGAAAATCTTACAGGCGAATATCATCAATCAATTTCTGGAAGTCTTCCTTACGTTCGCGGGCGATGGGAACGGAAGTATTGTTGGACATCAGAATACTTCCGCCGTCTGACCTTATATATTGTTTTATAGCATCTGTATTGATGAGAAAAGAACGATGTACCCGAAAGAAATTCCTGTTATCCGTCAGCACGGTTTCAAACTCCTTGAGTTTCTTGCTGATGAGCAGTTTACTGCCATCCTGAAGGATGACATGTGTATAGGCACTGTCCGCCTCCAGGTAGATGATATCTGCCAGTTCAACAAATATGAGCCGATCCGCCACCGGAAGGGCAATCCTTTTAAGGGCCTTATCCTTTAGGTTCTGTTTCAAGGTATCGAGCCGTTCGGCAACGGTAGAGGTGGCATTGCGCAATCGGATGGCTTTCTCCACCGCTTTGACCAGTAAAGAAATCTGAACGGGTTTTACCAGATAATCGACAGCGGAAACCTCAAATGCTTTCAATGCAAAATCATTGTGTGCAGTACAATAGATCAGTTCAAAATCTGCCTTATCTACAAAATCCAGCAACTGAAACCCATTGTAAACGGGCATATCGATGTCTGAGAACACGATATCCGGTTTATGCTGATGAATGGCTTTTACCGCAGCGGGCACATCTTCCGCCTGTGCCACTATCTCGACATCAGGACAGTTTTCTTCCAGCAATACCTGCAGCAGGCGTCTGGCTTTGGCTTCATCATCAATAATAATGGCTTTATATTTCATGTTGCCAAAATAAGAGAATTTAATCAATATATACAAGATTATTGCCGTTCGTAAACTGAAAACGGTCATTTGTGAAATCCATGCAACATCCTACCGCTTTCCTTTCCAATTTTGCAACTCATAAATTACTAATTCTAAAATCAGACAAATGAAAAAAACAATCGTAGCTCTTATGGCAGTATGCATGCTGTTATTGACAAACTCTAACATCAGCTTTGCCGGTTCCAAAATCAAGACAAGCGTTTACAGTGGCAACTCCATCAGCATCAAACTGAAAAATGACACGGATGACGAAATGACGGTTATCAATGCCGGAAGCGGCGGCACCTATCGCTTATCTAAAAACACGGTGGTAACTATCAAGATGGACGAAGGCGATAAATTATTTGTATATGAAAAGGGTAAAAAAGGTGCTTTGCTATTGGTAGCCTCTTCTGAAATGGATGGCAAGGTACAACTGGTAAGCAAATTATAATTAAAACTTATTTATATAAATCAATCAAACGAAAAAAAAAAAAAACGTAATGGAAGCAACAACAAAACTATCTTGCATCGTAATATTATTTGCAACACTATTCTCTACAGCATGTAAAAAAGAAACAGCAGAAAAGCCAGGCTCAAAACCTTTGGAAACTTTTATTTCATCTAACACAGAATTTGATGTTTATGAAATTGATGATTTCCCTAGAACTATGACTATTATTTTTAAAACCACTAAAGCTGGAAAAATCACACATTTAGGTGCGAAATTAGAGTCCGGCACATACAATGTTGCCTTAATAGACTCAAGTTCGCAGGCTACATTAAGAACTACCACTGTTACTGTAACAGATTCTGCAAATTTTGCTTATACAGATATTGATGATGTTGACATTATTGCAAATAAGGTGTACTATGTCAGTGTAAACAATGCAACTACAAGTAATTCGCAAAACAAAAGATATTTTACTTACAACATTATTGATGGTAGAGAGTTTCCCATAACAGATGGTAATTTCACTTATTTAGAACCTATCTTTAACAGCAATACCACTAGCGCTACAGATGTTTTTGAAGGTAATATTTATAGACAATCCAATAGCATTACAGGAATTCCAGGGTTTATTTTTTCAGAAAACTAAACAAAATAACAACTATAAAACCATATAAAACAAATTGTCTTTTTCATTAGAACAATTGTTTTGGAGCGATGCAGCAATGCATCGCTTTTTCATTTATCGTTCACAGATAAATTCCAAAACCTTGCCGTTTATGAAATGAAACGTGTCGTTCATGAATTCATTTGAGATATTAGGCCGCAAACGTGACATCTTTGCATTCATAAATTATTCATCAACTAAAAACAATTGAAAAATGAAAACAACAAAACTATTCGCCATCGCAGCTCTGCTTATC
The DNA here is from genome assembly GCA_046329775.1 of Chitinophagales bacterium. Classification (GTDB taxonomy): domain Bacteria; phylum Bacteroidota; class Bacteroidia; order Chitinophagales; family JADIYW01; genus JADJSS01. The sequence continues at coordinate 88,180 of JAXLTX010000006.1, read as the reverse complement.
ACTGCATTATTAGCGTCTTGCGGCAAAGAAAAATCAGCAAATCCAGTGGCAGACTTCACCATCTCGCCAAATGACACCCTGAACGGCGGGGAAACGTTTACGTTCACCAACACCTCTACCGATGCCGACACCTATTTATGGAATTTTGGTGACGGAACCACCAGCACATCCGTAAATGCAACCAAGAGCGAATTCGACGTAGCGGAACCGGTTTGCGAACAGGCATACAACATCACATTGACAGCCTCTAAAGATGGAAAATCTTCTACAGTCACTAAAACCGTTGTGGTTCAATATTGCAGATAAAGATGCGTGCATGAAATTTTAAAAGCGACACCCTCAGGTGTCGCTTTCTTATTGTATGGGTATCCGAATAAGCACTCTTGTACCGGATGCTGCACCAAGTTCATCCTCCTTGTCTTCATACTGCACGGCTATCACCTCCTCTTTCCCCTGGTTTAGAAGCCTGAGTCTTTTTTCCGTGGCAGTTGTGGAGAATGACACATGAGATGCGGACCTGTTCTTATTAAGCTCCGCAGATGCCTGCCTGCCGATTCCATTATCTTCCACCGTACACTTCAGCATATTTGCATCTTCATCCAGCTCAAAACAGATATCCAGCCTCTTTGCACCTTTTTTATGCAGCAGACCATGTTTGATGCTGTTCTCCACATAAGGCTGAATCAGCATGGGTGGTAAGGCGGTGTAGTCTTCATCGAGATTGTCCGACAAATGAATCTTGTAGGAAAAATCATTTTCAAAACGCATGCTTTCCAGTTCGAGGTATTTTACAAGGATATCAATTTCCACCGCCAGCTCGATCTTTTGCCTGCCCGAGACATCCAGTATTTTACGGGTGAGCTGGGCAAAATTCCCCATCTGTTCATTGGCCAACTTTTTATCTCCTATCGTGTATAATTCCTGAATGGAGTTCAGTGCATTGAAAATAAAATGCGGGTTCATCTGTGATTTCAGCGCAGTCAATTCCGTCTCCGATTGCAATAATTTCAGGCGATTCAAATCTGCCTCCTTCTTATTCGTTTCATATTTCAGCTGCAATGCATTGAATGATTTTATTTTCTCATTGTTTAGCATACTCTCTCTCAACTCGATATATCTCTTAGAGGCCACCAATGCGTTCTTATAATCATGCTGCTGCTCATAAATGCTTATCAGATGCCGGGTAATCAGAACCTCCTTTTCAATATCCTGAAGTTTAACGGCAAGTTGGATACCTTTATTGGCATATGCCAATGCCGTTTCATACTGTTGCAATCTCAGATAACAGTCTGTATATTTTAAATAATTACCTAAAAGGACTATTGTAAATCCATCTGAATCGCAAATCTCCTCCGATCTGGCAATATGCCGCAATGCTTCTTCCGGCTTATCCAGCAGAATGAGATGTCCTCCGTAATTGGATTCGCTTACGGCAATGCCATACCTGCTGTTTAGCTGTTCCGAAATATGCAGTGCCTTTTCTGAATATGCAATACCATTTTCCGGGTCATTCAGGAAACAATAGGCCGCATCGATATTTATGTACATCTGCGCATGGATGATATCCAGCGGAACTGACTGTAGCTCTTCTTCAATTTCCCTGTAAATGCGTAAGGCTTCTTCGTATTGTTGTGTATGCATATAAACCATGGCAATATTCGCCTTTGGTTTTATCCTGTTTTTCCAGTTATTGCTTTTGGATAATATGATATCCGACTGCAAATAATATTTCAAGGCATTCTCATAATCTGACAATAGATAATAATAAACACCTCTTTGCTGGATGGATAAACCTATTCCTTCCGGGTACTGAATCTGTTTGGATATATCTTCTGCCTCATCGATGAGTAACTTCGTTTTATCCAAATCAATATTCAGATAGTGCACAACCAGCTGTGTCAGCAAATCAACCCTTTCCCGGCTTGCCGCGGGCGTATGGGATAGCTGCTGTTCCAATTCCTGTATGCTTGTATGTTCTGACATAAATGATTCTGTTCTATAAGATTCGGATAAAGATATTAAAATTATCCAAATCGTTGCGGGTGCAGGGCAGCACATAATTCCGTCAGAACAAACACCGTAAATTGTTTTATCGTAATTTTAGGGCGATGATCAGCAAAATCAAATTCTTCCTGTTCAGGCTGTTTTTGCGGTTTCGAAGCAAACCGGAAATACCTCGAAAACCCGCTCCGCTGAGCCGGGCGAAATCCATCGGCATCCTGTTCGATGCATCCGATGCTAAAAACAATGCCCTTATCCAAAAATATGCAGGAGCGCTGAAGGCTCAGCATATAAACGTGGAAATGCTGGGCTACCTGCCCAAAAGGGAATTTGGATTCGTCTGCCCCTTTCCTTTCATCACCGACAAGGAAACCGGATGGTATGGAAAACCCGGCGGTCAAGGCACGCATCACTTTATCGAATCCAGGTTCGATCTGCTGATCAATTTTTGCGTGGAGGAATGTCTGCCATTGGAATACATTTGCGCTGTCTCTCCTGCCGGATTCAGGATTGGATTTAATAAAAACGAAGAGAATGCTAACTATGATTTAATATTAATTCCCAAAGAAAACAAGGATATTTCTAACTTAATTCAGAACTTAGAGCATTACTTAAAATAGATTTTCACACAGAGTATGAGCACATTGAATTTAAAAGGTGTTGGTGTAGCCCTGGTTACTCCATTCAACGAACAGAAAGAAATCAATTTCACAGAATTTGAGAAAGTAGTCAACCATGTGATTGAGGGCGGCGTGGATTATGTAGTGGTTTTAGGCACTACAGGTGAATCGGTAACATTGGATAAGCAGGAAAAGCAGGATTTGATAAAGGCTTGTGTGGAAGTGACCAATAAACGCGTTCCTGTGATTGCTGGTTTTGGCGGTAATGACACGAGAAGCATCATCTACGATATCAATCATGCTGATCTGAACGGTGTTGACGGCATTCTATCGGTTTCTCCATATTATAACAAGCCAACTCAGGAAGGCATCTACGAGCATTACAAGGCAATTGCCAACCATACGGAATTACCTATCATCCTGTATAATGTTCCGGGCAGGACGGCTTCCAATATACGTGCAACGACTACATTGACGCTGGCGCATGAATTTAAAAATATCATTGCCATTAAAGAAGCGAGCAATGACTGGCAGCAGATTTTCTGGCTGGCACGTGAAAAACCGCAGGATTTCCTGCTGATTAGCGGAAACGATGATTTGATTGTACCGCAGATTTCCATCGGATACGACGGCGTGATTTCAGTAATTGCGAATGCGACACCGAAACATTTCTCTGCCATGGTGCATCAGGCGCTGGATGGCGATTTCGCTGCTGCCAGAAAAACGGTGTACGAACTGGATGAGCTGATCACCTATCTGTTTGAACAGGGCAATCCTGCCGGTGTAAAGGCTGCCATGAAACACATGGGCGTTTGCGACGACCATGTACGTTTGCCATTGATGCCTATCAATGCTGATTTACGCAGGAAAATTGCTCAGAAAATGGATGGCTTGATGGTTAAAGTTTCATAAAAGACTCCATCGTTAAACATTTCACACTGTATGTTGTTTAACATGCATGTACAAAACAATCATTCGATCCGGTTGCGTGTTGTATCTGTTCACTATGGTGTCCATGCAAACGCTGTTTGCACATAATACAGACAGTCTACTTTACAAAAAGAACTATACCAACTTAGACGAAGCATTCTTAAATCCCGAGCTCGTTTACAGATTGGACTTAAGCAATCAACTACTGAATAACGGTCAAATCGAGTCTTTGTCAAAGTTCAGGAACCTGAGCTTTCTGAGTTTAAGAAATGATCATCTCAAAGAAATACCCAAAAGTATTGTATCGCTCAAAAATCTAAAATCGTTAGATTTAAGCGGAAACGATTTCAAATTCTTACCTGCAGGTCTAAAAAAATTAAAGAATCTGGAAGAAATTTACTTAAACGACGAATCCAATGCAGATATAAACCAGGAGGTACGGATTTTAAGCAAATTACCCAATCTGAGAATATTGCATCTAGAGAATGATTCTTTGAAGATTATCCCAAAAAGCATAACGAGTCTAAAGAACCTGGAGAAATTATACCTCAACGGCAACAGCATAACAGAACTTCCTGATTTCATATCAAGAAACAAGAAATTACTATACATTGACATGAAAAGTAACCCGTTACAATGGAGGGGGGAACGACCATTTGGAATTACGATTAATTTTTAATGACACTCCATATCTTACAAGACAAATAACTTTCTTCTTTTCACTTCATCTTTCAACAATTTCAATTCACGTCCCATCTGTCCGGCCACGCTGGTATTTTCCTGTGCTCTCCTTATTAAATATGGTATCACATCTTTCACCGGTCCGTAGGGCATGTATTTACTGGAATTGTAATTTTCTTTGGCAATATTGAAACTGATATGATCGCTCATCCCCAGCAGCTGCGAAAAATGCACATGCGGATGATTATTAGGCAAGTTCTTTTGCTGCATTAATTGCGTGGCGAGCAGGGTACTTTCTTCATTGTGGGTAGCCACACAAACCGCCACCCGTTCGATATTCTTGATGGCAAACCTCAGGGCGTCGTTATAATCCTTATCGGTATTTGCTTTGGATACCTGAATGGGATTCTCGTAACCGAGTTGTTTTGCACGCATTTCCTCTTTTTCCATATAGGCACCGCGCACCAGTTTTGCCGCATAAATGAATCCATCCTGTTTTGCCTGCGCTACAGCATCCTTAAGGAACTGTAATCTGTCTTTGCGATACAACTGCACGGTATTGTAAATGATCGGCTTTTCCTTGTTGAATTCTTTCATCAGCTCAAAGGTCAGCTCATCCAATGGTTGTTGTATCCAGCTTTCCTCCGCATCAACAAACAGACTCACATTATTGTCAAATGCCAGTTTGGAAATGGAATAGATTCTTTCTTTTGAGGTTTTGAATATCTCTCTTTCTTTGTCCGTCAGTGCTTCTTTCGCATGCAATTTTTCTAGAATAGAAAAAGGAATCAGACCGGTAAACTTGGAACACACGATATCTACGGCTGCATTATCCTTTGCAAACAAAATTGCTTCTTTGATGGCATTTGCCGTTCTGGTAAAATCCTCTTCATTTTCCTTTCCTTCCACCCCGTAGTCCAGAATGCTTTGCACTTTGTACTGATACAGCTGATTGATTTTCTTTGTCGCCAGCTGCAGGGAATCTCCGCCGCAAAATACCGCATAGACAGTAGGACGCATACCAATCGCCACCGGAATCTTAAATCCGGCATCCATCATTTTGGACGCGGCACGTGTGCCGAATTTCACCAGCCACCCCTGATTGATCAGACGGAAAATCTGGTAATCTCGAATCAGTTCATAATTCGGTTTGTATGCAAATGCGTTTTGTGTATTATCGAAATTTAATGTTGCCATTGATCAGGAATTGATGTCACTGAGATTGTACAATGATACAAAATTACTACTTTTTTACACTATAGACAATCGACCTTTAGCTATCGGCCATTCCATATCTTCCAACTTTTTTCAGCTTGCAGATATAACATCTCCAGTCCGTTCTTTGTTTGAGCTCCCCGTTTTTTTCCTTCTTTCAGGAATTGTGTTTCTTCGGGGTTATAAATTAGATCGTACAACAAGTGCTTATCCGTTATGAAACCATAAGGTATATCCGGCGAATTCTCAATATTGGGATACATGCCAAGCGGCGTTGTGTTGATGATGAGTGTTGAATGAAGAATGATGCGTTCATCGAGTGCATCATACCTTTTTGCACTTGCCGATTCATGTCTGGAAACATATTGAAATGAAATCCCCAGCTTTTTCAAAACATATTCCACGGCCTTGGAGGCTCCTCCGGTTCCAAGAATCAATGCAGATGTATGGTATGATTTTAACAGTGGCTCCAAACTCATTTCAAAACCGTAACAGTCTGTATTGAAACCGATTTTCTTTCCACCGGCAAAGCTGATGGTATTGACGGCCCCAATGGCGGCAGCTTCATCATTCAGTTCCTCTAAAAACGGAATGATTCTTTCTTTATAGGGAATCGTAACGTTTAATCCAACAAGGTTTTTATGTTGCTCGCACAACCCTACAAAATCTTGTATTTTCTCTAAAGGGAAAACCTCATAATTACAATCAGTAATGTCATCTCTCTGAAATTTCTCCGCAAAATACTCTTTGGAGAAAGAATGTGATAAGGGATAACCTATCAGACCAAATTGTCGCATGTGTACGTTACTTTATAATGGGATTCCCGCTTCCAAAATCCAGGAACACGGGAATGACATTGATTGATTATTGCAATTTACGATTATTTATATTCAGACAGGATATTATTGACCGTTACATGCTCTCTCAGTTCTTCACTGAAAGCGAACAAGGTATCCAGAGCATACGGATTTTCATCCAGCAACATACGGAGCAGCACTTCCCCTTCCTTCAGCTTATTTTCCATAAAGGCGATGGCACATACGGCATAATTCAGCTCTATGGTGGTCTTGCATACTTCCGCACCTTTCATCAGAATTTCCCGGGCCGTTTCCGTATCACCGTTTATCGCCATGATTTTCCCAAGGATGAAATATGCTTCGTATCGTTTGACGAAAATATCTATGGCCGTTTCACAGGCATCCACGGCCACTTCCGTTTCACCGATTTCCAATGCGGCCTCTGCCATGGCCAGGCAGAAATCGTACTGTTCTTTTTCCAGTTCATTAGCCTTCTGAAAAGATTTATACGCCTGCTCCCAGAGCCCCTCCTGCTTGTAGGTTTCTCCGATTCTGAAATAGGCGTCGGATAAGGAAGGATTGTCATGGACAGCCTTACGATAGCAATAGCGCGCCATCTTCATATCGCCCAGTGCTTCATGGCATTTCCCTTTGAGGAAATAAATTTCATCATCGGCTTCAAAGGTATTGCACATATCTCTGATCACATCCAACGCCTTTTTGAATTCTCCTTTCTTGAAATGCAGTTCAGCGATATCCTGATATACGAAATCCGCATCTTCATTGATCGCCAGCACATATTCGAATGCGTCTATGGCATTCTCATAATCATCTATTCCACGGTATGCGCATGCCAGATTATACCAGGCAAACTCATTATAAGGATTGATATCAATCAGTTGTTTGTGAATCGGAATACTCTCTTCAAACTTATCCGTTATCTCTATACAATAATTGAAACGGTTGAGCGCCTCCTCATTATTCGGATCGATTTTCAGACAGGCAATGAGACAATCATACACCTCAAAATATTTTTCCCAGTCTTCGTATACATCGCACAACTGAAGATAAATATCCGTGAGGTCATCGTGTTCTGCCGTTTTAAGGAGGCTGTGCAAGATATCCGTTGCTTCTTTATATCTGGACTGGAATGTAAATATTTCGGCCCTAAGCAAATAGATACCAATTTCGGAGCTGTCATATACCTCAGCATGCTCCAGTGTTTCGAGTGCAAGCTTCAGCTGTTTCAATTCAAAATACACCTGTGCCTTTCTTATCAGCAAGATAGATGAATACGGGTGCTGCAACAAGGATTGCTCCACGGCGTTCATGGCCTGTTCAAATTGTCCTTTCTCCTCATAATACTCCACGATGGCTTCATAGTCTTCCTGATCAAAAAACGGCGTATGATTTCCCTCTACAGACTGTTCATATTGCTGTACCAACTCAGATACATTGATCTGGTCTTCGTTTTCATGTTCAAAATCAAAATTGCTCATAGGCTTTGTTCCCAATTATTTATCTGATGTACGATAGCAAATACGGTACTATTCAAAGTTAATACTTAATATTGTACTACAATTTAAGACAAAAGTTAAATGATAAAAATGAAATACTCCTCAATAGTTATTAACATTTTGGTATTGTTTCTTTATAGTTGCGTTTATGGGCAAGATACTCTTGGTAAGAACGATAATCCGGCTGAAGAAGTTCATTTTAAGAAATTAAATGAGGTACAGGGCAAATATCTGCACTGGATTGACAAGAAAAACCGCGAATTTCCGTTTGCTGTACCGGCCATTGCCTACAACAAATACGATGGTATGCAAATCGGTGCGGCCTTCATCAACCTGAAACAACCTGTAAAACACGTTGATTTCACCGGAACGCTCTTTTATGGGATCAAATCAAAGAAAGTGAGCGGAACCGCAAATCTGGATTACTACTATAAGCCTAAAAAGAGTGTCGTATCCACATTCAAGCCCGGCATAAGATTTCAGTCATTCACCTATTACGACTTTGTAAAACCGCTCAAGTACCATGCACTTCATCCGGAGGTGGAACTTACCCTGAACCACAGAACAGAAAAACTGGAAAAACTGGAACACAAACTGGCCTTCCGTGCTCACATCATTTTCAAGAAAGACCTGACCTATGAGATACTGGGAGATGAAGATTTTATACTAAAGGACACCCTGACCAATTATTATGTCAACGTGCTCAGCTATACCTTTAGCCGAAAAGACAAAAACTTCCCGCTCACCGCTTCAATCAACATTGAGCAATCCTCTAATTTTGTGAAATCATCCATCGAAACAAATGCATTCATCCGTTATCAATTGAAGGATTATAATACGGGCGTGCATTTCAGAATGTTTATGGGAGCGTTTTTATGGCGAAAAATCAAGAAACCGAATGCAGGTTATTCATTGCCCGGCTTCAATTACAATCTTACCGGAACCACCGGAGAAAACAATTACAAATACGATGAATTGTATTTTGGCAGAAATGAAAACGAGGGATTTATCGCCAACCAGATTACCAGAAATGACGGCTTCTTTAAAACCGTTGCCCCTTTGCAATCTCCGGCAATCGGAGAAACCGGAAACTTCCTTTTTGCCTTAAACACCACCATTGATTTTCCAATCAAATACATCCCGCTGAAATTATTTTTCGATATCGGTTTTACCCGGGATAACATCATCCAACCCAATACACCACCCGCTTTGAAACAGTTTGCCTACGATGGCGGTTTCATGTTCAGCTTTTTCAATGAAGGTTTTGAAATTTACTTCCCGCTCTTTTACAGCAAAGAATTCAAGACCTACTACAAGTCGAACGCACCAAAATTCGGACAACGGATTTCATTCCTGCTGGATCTGCATAAACTGGAGTTGCATAAAAAAATACGTGACATGAAATTTCAATAAAAAAGTCCTGATGAAAATCAGGACTTGTACGGGTAAAATTTGTCTGGACTTTTATGTTTCTAAGTTGTCTTTCAACTACTGTAAAAATAGCTTGCTAATATTTAACACCCGTTGACATCTGTCAATAAAACGGGACATTACGGACTAATCCCACTTTTTTTGATTTACATCATGGTTTTCTTGTTATATTGCAATTGAAACTAATTAAAACATGAACAACCTACCTATAAATGGCTAATGTCTTTTACCGAGATTTTACGCCTGTTGCAAATTTCAAAAATGCAAAACGGCCGAATTACTCTGAATGTTTGCAATATTTCAAGAGTTTCCTGTCTAATTTTTCCATCTTTTCTGCAGAGGACCTGGAGAATCTCGACAAATACTGGGAATTCTGTGTCATGAAAAAAAATGACGGAATTGTCATGCCGGGTGAAATATGTTCACACATCGTTTTTATCTGCAAAGGTGCTGTCAAGCATTTTACAGGCGGGCCGGAAAGTCCGTATATCATCGAATTCGCAACAAGCTGTAATTTCAGCACAGCAGTGAGAAGTTTTCTCGGACAGATAAAGGCTGTAAACGGATTTGTTTGTGCTCAGGATGTTTACGGTCTTAAGATATCCAGATACAATTACGACCAGTTGATTAAAGACAGGCCGGCATTTGAAAAACTCCTTCATCTGATCAATGACAAGGCGAATGAGAACATACTCATCCGCCTGACCGCATTTCAATCGATGGATGCCAAAGGAAGATATGAGCTGATGCTAAGCCAATATCCGGATATTTACGAAAACTTCTCCATGCAGGACATCTCCAATTACCTGGGGATAAAAGCGGAAACCTTAAGCAGGTTAAAGAAAGAGGTGAAAATGCAGTGATTATCTTCTGCTGATTGGAAACGTCATGCAGTGCGGGCCACCGCGGGCGCGCGACAATTCTGCGGAAGGGATGGTAATGATGGTCTTGCTCAACTCCTCCAACGTATATTCTTCCGACAATATTCTCTTTGCTGAAATCACTGTAAATCCTTTTTCCTTAAAAGCATTCAGCGTCTTCAGGTTTCTTTCATAGCAATATGCCACACCCGGTTTTATCGTCACAAAGTTGCATCCGTCGGTCCACTGTTCACGTTGCGCAAAAGGAGAAACACCGTTACCGCAGGCAATAAAATTCATGGCGGGATAGATTTCTTTGATCAGATCTTTTAATGTAGGGTGCAATATGGCACGTTGGTTATTCTTTGAGTACGTGATGATATCCACCTTGTCGTTCTTTTCAAACATCAAAGGCGCAAAGCCTACGCAGGTCTCTTCATCAATGATGGTGAAGATAGTATCGAGGTGCATGCAATAGCGTTCATTGGGTATTTCCACGATGGTCACGTAATCCACCACATCATTTTCAAACAGATAGCTTTTCAGTTCGAAAATAGCATCCAGCGAAGTGCGCTCACTTTCACCAACCAGCAGATGCCTCGGATGAATGAGCATGATATCACCTCCTTCAATGGAAATGCCGGAATCCGCTTCCAGATTTTCATCAATGCAGAAATCAAAGGTTTTATCTTTGAAAGAAGCGAATATCGGATGATATTTTACAATAAATTTGGTGAGGAAGTTTTCGCGTCTTCTTGCATTTTTATTAGCCTTGCACACCACCAGATGGTCGTTTATCACACAACCGATATCGCGTGTGAACACCAGATTCGGCAAGGGTTTGATGATGCTCTCGTCCGTATCCGGATGCACGCCGGAAATCAATGTTTGCGCCAGATGCTCGGGTGGGATCTGCTTGAGCATTTCATACTTCCCAAGGCTCAGGTCTTCCTTATCATAAATATATTCGAGCAACTCATCGCGTACCGCCTCATCTTTAAGAATATCTGCCAGCAATTGCTGGATGTCACAAACATTGTCCTCCCCCATCAGCAGACGCATGGTTTGAGTGAAAGTGTAATGCTCCTCAATCATTCTGGGCAAGAAAACGATATCATCATACAGCAATTCCTCTGCGATTTCGGGAGAAACATGGTCGATACCATTATCCGGTTCATGCACAATTACTTTGGTCAAGGTCTGTATTTCGGAATTGATCGTCATAAAAGTAGTAAGTAATAGATATTAAACAATATGCAATTTGCTCATGCAAAAGTACAAAAAAGAAAGTTTAAACTAAAAATGGCGTTACAAATGAACAACTTACATTTTCAACTTACACACCATTCTCACCGGCTGGTGGTCGGAATACTCAAAACCATTCGACAGTCCTTTTACTTCTAGCAATTCAATATTTGGTGACAGCAAATAAAAATCAATTACTGTGGTGTATGTTTTACCTGCTTCGTACGGAAAGTCTACTTTTCTGTTGGTTGGTATATTTCCGTCAAAGGCAAATGTCCAGTCTTTGTCTGCAAAGTCTTTCGGTACGGGCATTTCCTCGTAATCACTTTTCTCTTTCAGCGGTGTGTATCCCGGTGGAATCTGGTTCCAATCGCCTCCCACCACGACATAATTTCCTTTGGCATATTCATCTGCAATATACCTTTTGAAATACGCCATTTCCTGTTTTTTCAAGGTACCGCCATCATAAGCGGAATTGTGCGTATTAATGAGAATCAATTGTTTTCCGTTCTTTAGATTGAAACGATGTTTTACAAAACATCTGTCCAGGAAAAACAAACCTTTGGGCCATGAAAAATTAGATGGAAATGCATACTTGATGGGCGTTCCGGCATCCTGATATCTGTAAAAGGTACCGATTCCGCCCAGCACTTTCCCCATCGGTTCTAAGATAGGAATCGGCACATACTTCACATCATAGTTTTTTCCGAAAACGGCCTTGTAATTTTCCAGCGCATCAAATGCCTTCCTGAACTGCTCAATATGATAACTACGCCTTGAATCTCTGTCAATTTCCTGAATATTGATAAAATCTGCATCTGCTTTCCATTTCCTGATAGTTTCAATAAATCCTTTGAAATTCTTTTCAGACAGGTCCTTTGTCGGACGTACCATCTTTCCGCCATCATAGAAAAAATCCGATTCCTTCCCCAAACCGCAGTAACCAATATTCCAATCATAAAATACCAGCGTATCTTTCTCCAGTGCAGGCAAAGCTGTTTCCGGCACAAGCACTTCCGCCTCCTCTTCAGGCTGAGGTTTGTAATCGGTAAGTTGAGCATACAAAATTGCGCCCAATACATACAAGCCAAACAGCAATCCCGCCCCCAATAGCATTTTTATTATCAGTATCATTGTCTTTTTCATCTTATTTGCTTTGTAAATGAATTCAAGAAAGTTAAATTTAGACTTATTTTCTAATATACATATTGAATAAACCATGAAAAATACAATACTAAGCTGGAAATCAAATGACGGTCTGGATATCTTCGGACAAAAATGGGAATCGGAAGAAAAGCCTGCTAAAGCAGTCATCTGTCTGGTACATGGCTTTGGAGAACACAGTTCAAGATATGACCATGTAGCCCGGTTTTTCACAGACAATGATTATGCGGTGATTGCATACGACCACCGCGGACATGGTCGCTCGGGCGGCAAGCGGGGGCATTTTGCCAGTTACGATGAATTCATGAATGACGTGGATAATCTGGTAAAACAGGCAGATACCCATTTTGCCGGTTTACCAAAATTCATTTACGGACATAGTATGGGCGGCAATGTGGTAGCAAATTATGCGATTAAAAGAAATCCTAAAGTGGCGGGTATCATTTTATCTTCTCCGTTTTTCAACACCGCCTTTCAACCACCGGCCATCAAATTGGCTGCAGGCAGGCTGATGCGCAACTGGATTCCTACCTTTTCGCTGCCATCAGGATTAGATGTAAATGCGATTTCCAGAGACAAGGAAGTGGTAAAGAAATATTCAGCTGACCCGATGGTATTCGACAGTATTTCATCCAAAATGGGCATAGAATTGATTGAATTCGGGCAGGAGGCCGTCCAGAATGCTTCTCAGCTCAAGTTGCCTACGCTCCTGTTTCTCGGAACCGCCGACCAGCTGACATCTTTCGGAGAAAGCAAGAAATTCGCTACCAATGCCGGTAGCAATGTAACCTTTATCGAATACAAGGGATTGTATCATGAATGCCATAATGAACCGGAAAAAGCGGAAGTGCTTCAAAATATCCTGCACTGGTGCAATAAATTAGCCTGAGCAGGTAAATATGTCAATTTAAAACCTTACATTTGTTATAACTATAGTTCTTTTTAAGTTTTCTTGTCTAATGTTGTAAATGTTCATTTGATTTGAGTTTTAAAAAGTTTGTAGTGTATTTTTAAATTATTTAAATAAAAAAAATGAACATTTTCGTTGCAAACATTGAAAGAAAAGTTACTGACGAACAACTTCAGGAGTTATTCCAGCAGTACGGAGACATCGCTTCTCTAAAATTAATCAGAGACAGAGACACGGGCGTCAGCAAAGGCTACGCATTCGTAGAAATGCCTAATGATGACGAAGCTCAAAAAGCGATTGACGCATTAAATGAATTCGAATTGGATGGCAGAGCATTAGCGGTAAACGAAGCTCGCCCTAAAACAGAGTACAAAAAATCCGGCGGAGGTGGCTACAAAGGTGGCGGCGGTGGCGGCTACAAAAGCGGCGGTGGCGGCTATAACAAAGGTGGCTACGGCGGTGGTGACGGTGGTTACAAAAAGAGATATTAATCTTACATCCTACACATACAAGCCTTCGAGAAATCGAAGGCTTTTTTATTTTGAATGATTCAAGAGAGGTTGCAGTTTGTTACTGGATTTTTAAAAACAAATTGTACATCGTAAATTGCAAGTCATAAATATGAAATCTGAACTCCAACAATGTCTTCCAATTCATTTATAGAAAAACTATTGGCTCGCCTGAAAAGTGGCGATGCCAGAAGCATCCACCTGAATGCGTTACCCGGAAATTTTGCCCGGCTCGACATCTATGACCTGATGAACATTGAACCGAGTTTGCATTTAAAATTTCTGGAAAATCTGTTAACAAAAAGAGATTTCAAGTTTTCAATCACCATCGACCCAGCCTTGCTGAGTGCCAAATCTGCGGATGAAAAGAAAATCGTCCAGAAAATCATCAAACGCCTGAACCACCTGGACTATCAGGAAAAAGAAGAGTTTGCAGAACATGGTTATCATTCCTTCGGATTCGGTTATCCCCTGCTAATCAAACGCGACCCAAACAATCCGGACAGGATACTGAAGGCGCCACTGCTGATATGGTATCTCCACATTGAAAAAGATACGCGAAAAAACAACACCTGGACCATCAGCCGCGACGAGCAAGATCCTCTTATATTTAACGAATTGCTGCAATCACATCTTGAAAGTACCGAAAAGATAAGAACCGATGATCTGGATGCATTGATGGAAGATGATTTCATGAATGAAAAACAACTGAATGTATGCTGCCAAAAACTTCTGGAAAAACTGAACATTCCGTTTGATGCGAACAACAACATTGCAACACTATTGCCCTGCACCAACAAAGAGACAATTGAGACGCTGACCAAAGAAACGGCATGGATAAGATGGAGCGGTGTGATGGGTTTATACAAGATGCAGAAACAAAGCATCATAAAGGATGTTGAACAATTGTTGAAAGACAAACGGGAAGCAAAGGATAAGGAGGAGTGTGAGATTTACTTTGATGGTGAAGTATTGACACCTGTGACACTGGATCCAAGCCAAGAGAACGTATTGCAACAGCTCCGGCAAAACAACAACATCATCATTCAGGGGCCACCCGGAACAGGAAAAAGTCAGTCGCTGACCGCCATCATCACACAGGCACTGCTGAACAAACAGAAAGTGCTGGTAGTATGCGAAAAACGTACTGCGATGGAGGTGTTGTACAACAATTTAAAGAAGGAAAGCCTGCAGCACTTATCAGTCCTGATTGAAGATGTGTACAGCGACCGGAAAAATATTGTAGAAACGGTGCGTGATATCATTGAAAATACAGCAGAAACTACACAACGTTTCAGGGCAAATGAATATGAAGTCGAACGTTCAAGGTTTCTGTCGCTGCAGGAAGAAATCAATCATCGGATAAACTTTACCAAAACGGAGATCTTCGGTGATGACAACTGGATGGAACTGCTGGCAAGAAGCTACGATCTGAACCGAAACAGTGAAGTCTTAGAAAAAGCCAACTCTATCAATAAATCCGTACGAAACAGCGATTATGCGTTTACATATGATGAATTCATTTCCTTATCTGTAAAAATAAAAGATGCCCATGAGTTGTTTCTTAAAGTGAATAAAGATGCTTTAATATTCGACAATCTACCCACAGAAAATTTTTCTGCACAGGAAACTGCCGAAGACATAAACACAAACATCCAAAACATAGAAGATACAACAACAATATTAGCAAAAAGCATATTACGGGATCTGGAATTACACGGGAATAATTACGATGCACAAACAGGGATTACGGCATTTAAGGTTTCCTTTCTTTCTATTTTCAGCAATAAGTACAAAAATATCATCCGACTAAAAGAGGAATCAAAGAAACAATTATGCGTTTTAGTGGATTATTTATTGAAAGGTGACATAGTATCATCCGATTTATCAGTGAATGATATGAATGAAAGAATCAGCAACGCAATTCCAAAAATTGAAAAGATAAAGGTTGAAATAAACAACTATTCAAAACAACTGAACCATCTGCCCTACTATTTCAACTACAGGAAATATTTATTACAACAAGATGCAAAAACACAAGCCATCATCAACGCATTGGTAAAAACCAGGCATTATGACTGGTCAACGATCTTTGAAACCCATTACCTGAATCAGACAATTTTAAAAACTGCGTTAGAAAATGGCATTAAAGATGATGTGCAGAAACTATACGGCGAACTGCAGCAGACAGACAAACTATTCAAACAAAAATTAAGCGAGAAGGTCAGTTTTCTTTGGAATGAAACCATCAGAGAGCATATCAAGACAAAAGACCTGACAGAAATAAAATACCTCTATAACCAGCGTAAGAACAAGCAATTTTCATCCAAAAATTCATTGCGCAAAATCATCCACCAGGATTTTGATTTCTTCACCACGCTTTTTCCTGTGTTAATGGTAAATCCGACGGTGTGTACCTCCATCCTGCCATTGCAGGAAAATCTGTTTGATTTCATCATTCTGGACGAAGCCAGTCAGTTGCGTCTGGAAGATACGTATTCTTCGTTGTTGCGCGGAAAAACAAAAATCATTTCCGGAGATAAGCATCAGATGCCGCCGAGCAATTTCTTTGGCAACGATGTGCTTTTCTGGAATGAAAATGAAGAAGAAACAACTGCAGAAGATTTTCTGGCGGAAAGCAAGTCATTGCTGGAATATGCAGATGATGCCAATTACAAAAGCTCGTATTTGGATTATCATTATCGTTCATTGCATCCCGATCTGATTCAATTCTCCAATCATGCATTTTACCAGTCCCGCCTGATTCCGCTACCGGAAAAACAGGCCTATCAGGCTGTCTTCTACAAAAACATTGAAGGCACCTATACCGACGGATGCAACATGAAAGAGGCGGAAGAAATCGTAAACTTCGTCTTCTCTGTTGAAAAAATAAACGATGAATATCCGGGCATTGGAATTGCGACATTTAATATTTTTCAAAGAAACCTGATTTTTGATAAATTATACGAACAGGCATATTCGGACAACGAAAAGAATGAAAAACTTCAGGCGCTGCTAAACAAGGGATTGTTCGTGAAAAACCTCGAAAACATTCAGGGAGACGAGCGTGATATCATGATTTTATCTACCACTTTCGGAAAAGATAAAGAAGGAAAATTCCGTCAGTTTTTCGGCCCGCTGACACAGGAAAAAGGATATCAGTTGCTGAACGTAATCATCACACGCGCCAAACATTCCCTGCATGTCTTCACCTCCATTCCTGAAACCGTATTCCTGCAGTTTGAAACGGAATTACTGCAAAGAGGAAACACCGGTAAAAGTGTATTCTATGCTTATCTCGCGTATGTGAAGGCTTGCTCTGAAAAAGATACAGACCAAAACTCATTTATCAGGAATAGTTTGCAAAGAAACAGCAAACAACTAAGCGCCACAAAGAAAGACATGCCGCAAATCGCGCTTCGTCAGCAGGTTTTTAACGCACTGGAAAAAATCTACGGCAATCAGATCCAACAAAACTATATACTGGGAGGATTTCTGTTAGACATGGTCATATTTGAGGATAAACATCCTTATCTGCTGATAGATTTTGAGCATCCACCACATTATCATCCGGAAGTGGCTTACAGGGTAAAACTACATCAACAGAAAATGGCTGAAAGTTATGGAATCCGCACCTATCACCTGTGGTCATACAACTGGTGGAAAGATTCCATGCGGGAAATACAGCAGATTCAATCATTTTTCATCTTTTGACTTTTGTCAAAAAAGATAATTTATTGTTTAATATCAGGGTAGAAATTTGCTTTACACATATTTACTAATTACTTTTAGTTAACCGTAAACAATTAACCTTACTTATTAAATGAAAAAATCCATATCGCGGAGAAAGTTCCTGGGGCTTTCTGCCATGGCTGGCGTAGCCACATCCGTATCTTTGAGCAGCTGCAAGAAAGATGCCTACAAACCTATAGAAAATGACGTGGAAGCCATTGTCATAGGCTCAGGGTTTGGTGGCTCGGTAGCGGCTTTACGTCTCACCGAAGCAGGTATAAAAACCCTGATGTTTGAAATGGGAAGGCAATACACGGTGAGTTCTGTGAAAGATGTCTTTTCAGGCACCTTAAATCCGGATGGCCGTTCCACCTGGTTAAAAAAGAGAACAATTGCCCCGGTGGTTGCGATTCAGTTTGACATACCTAAATATGTAGGCGTGCTGGACAGGGTGGACTTCCCCACCTCTTACATGAAAATATACCGAGGCACCTGCCTCGGCGGCGGCTCAGTGGTGTATGGAGCGATGCTTCCTTATGCACAACCATCCTTATGGAATGAGTTTTTTCCGTTTGTAAGTTATAGCGAGATGACCGACAGATGGTACCCCAAGGTAAAAAGCCTGTTGAACTTCAGCCAGATTCCGGATAGTCTGTTGAATACAAATGTTTTCCAATTTGCCAGAGTTGGCTTAAGACATTGTGAAAATGCAGGCATGGAGAAAGTCATGCTGAATGCAGGTGTTGACTTTGGCGTTATCCAGAATGAGCTGAATGGTACAAGCAAGAAGTCATCTACCGGCGGAGAGCTGCTCTATGGCTCTAATAACGGCTACAAAAACAGCCTGGATAGGAACTATATTCCTGCCGCATATGCCACCGGCAACCTGACGATTAAGACCTTACACAAGGTAGACCATATCAATCAGTTGCCGAACGGAAAATATGAAGTGACCGTACACAACATAGATGAACAGGGAGAGACCGTTGCCATAAAAATATACACCTGTAAGCATCTTTTCGTAAATGCCGGTGTAGTGGGCAGTATGCAGATCCTGTTAAAATCGAAACATTTGGGCGGCCTGCCTAATCTGAATGATGAAGTGGGAAAACACTGGGGTAATAATGGAAACATCATGGCGATGCGCACATTGTTGAATGAAGATACCGGCGCACAGCAATGCATTGTGCCGGTGACGGCCTATGGCAATCTGGACAATCCCGTCACCCCTTTACTGGCAGAACAAGCTCCTTTCCCGATTGGCATGGAATTCAGACAACTGCTGACACTGGCCATCACCAAAAATCCCGAACGCGGTTACTTTAAGTACAACCCTACGACGGAAAACGCAGAATTATACTTTGACAGTAACCAGATGGAAATCTCCAGACAGGCAATGGCACATTTCATTGACCAGTTGAATGCTGCAAATGGCGGCGTACTGGACAAAACCTGGTATTTTGGTGGAAAGGGATATGGTGACGACTTTACATATCATCCTCTGGGCGGGGCTGTATTGGAAAAAGCCAGTGATCAATACGGCAGATTAAAAGGGCATCAAAATCTATATTGCCTGGATGGCTCCATGATGCCCGGATTCTCCTGCTGTGCCAATCCGGCGCTGACCATTGCAGCGTTGGCAGAGCGCGCGATGGAAAAGATATTACAGGAAGACTTTACGTAATGGAACGGCTCAGCGCCGTTGCTTTTTATATCTTAAATGCCAGACCAATTTTCAACCAGGATGCCTCCTCATAGCCGGCATCAATGGCAACGCCAAAGTTTCTGACAAAATAATATTTAAATCCGATGCCTCCACCGGCGTTTACACCCAGCTGTTTCAACTTTTTTCCGGTATTGATATTTTTTTCCGTAAGCAGGAAACCACCGACATGAACATGTATGTCAAAATCAATTTTATCCGCCAGCAATCTACCGTCAGACTTATCTGCCAGCATTTGCCACCAATGAAAACTACTTCTCGCACCAAAGGCGTGTTCCAGGTAAAAGACATTTGATTTGGTAAACTTCTGAAACGCCACAGAATAGGCAACACCAACGGATACGTATTTATGGACGTTATAATCCAGATTCACCGTTACACCGGGAATTAAGCCCGTATAGGCATAATCATAACCGAATCCGCTGTACACCTTTTTAAATCCGCTGTGATGTCCGAAATTCAACGTTGGTTGAAAGACAAAATTTCCTTTTTCAGACGCATTCTCTCCTTCCGTGGATGCTCTTCCTGACTTATTCTTCACTTTAATACTGTCCTTCGTCATGCAGATTACAGCTTCTTCTCCGAGAGCAGAATACACTGAAAACAATAAAAGGATGCCTAAAAAAAGTTGTTTGCCGTAATTCATGTTATGCGCTAAATTATATCAATGGTAAAAATAAACAATGGAAAGCAGATTATATCATCCGTCAGCATTATATCTGATAAGCATAAATGAAAAAAGTCCCGAAAATCGGGACTTTTTTCGTTTATATTTTCAAGTGATGTTTACAGCTTGATGGAAACACCGGCTTCAAATACGCTCTTGCCGTATCCAATTTCTCCGTACACACCGATTTTAGGGTTGAAGAAATATTTCACACCGATTTGTGGTCCTGCAAAGATAATTCCGCCAACATCGTTGCCACCGCCTTTGTATAAATTGGCAGCTAAACCAGTTCCAAAGTTTAAACCTGCATATACATCCAAGTCATCTCCGAGGCTAAGACCTTTTTTATCTGCAATCAACTGGAAGAAGTGGAAGTTTGCCAATACACCTACCGGAACATACAATACTCCGCCGCCACCGCCAACAAAAGCTCTACCACCTATACCGGTAACAAGACCTACGCCAACATAATCATGTACACCAAACTCTGCCTGAACAGATAAAGTTCCCGAATACCAGAAAGCTCCTCTGTAGTAGTAGCTGCGACCACCACCGTAGCTATAAAAACCACCTTTGCCAAAAGCACCAATGTAGGAAGACAAACCAACACCTATGGATATTTGTTTGGAGCCTTTACCCTCAAATGCACCTCCGTTTGAAGATTTTTTCTTTTCCTTAGCAGCAGGTGCTAAATTTAGATTAGAGATTTTCAATCCCAATTCTTCCGCAAATGTATTAGTGGTGAACATCACTACAGCTAATACCAAAACTAATTTTACTAACTTTTTCATAATTGATAATTTTTACAATACAAAGGTAGCCGTTTATCACTTAAAATATATACCGAATTCTAAGTAAAAATGACCGGTTGATAATTTAATCACACTTTTTCCACAACGATGGCGCTTGCTCCGCCTCCGCCGTTGCAAATACCTGCCGCACCGAGCTTACCGCCTTTATGTTTCAAGATGGAAATCAAGGTAGCGACAATACGGCAACCGGAGCTTCCGATGGGATGCCCCAATGCGACTGCACCACCAAATACATTTATCTTATCATGAGCGATATTCATTTCTTTCATGTTTGCGAGAGCTACCACAGAGAACGCCTCGTTGATTTCAAAGAAATCCACATCTTCCACATTCAGGTTTGCTTTATGCAACGCTCTCGGGATTGCTTTTGCCGGTGTGGTGGTAAACCATTCCGGATCCTGAGAAGCATCTGCAAAAGATACAATCTTTGCCAATGGTTGCACACCCAGTTCCTTTACCTTTTCTCCACTCATCAGCACCATGGCACTGGCACCATCATTGATTTTAGATGCATTGATAGCGGTAATGGTTCCTTCCTTCTCAAATGCGGGTTTCAGAGCCCCCACTTTAGCCTCGTCAAATTTCTTATATTCTTCATCTTCGACAATGGAAACTTCACCTTTTCTGGATGCAATCACCACCGGAACGATTTCATCCTTGAAATATCCGTTTGCATAAGCTTCCTGCGCTCTCTTGTAAGAAGAGACGGCATAATTGTCCTGGTCTTCTCTGGAGAATGAATAATGTTTGGCACACACTTCTCCCGCATTTCCCATCATATATTTTTTGTATGGATCCTGCAAACCGTCTCTAACGATAGCATCCAGGATTTCGCCATTTCCATAACGGATGCCTGTTCTGCCACTCGGAAGATAATGCGGAGCATTACTCATACTCTCCATGCCACCGACAACCACCACATGGTTTTCCCCCAACATGATGGACTGTGCACCCAGCATAATCGCTTTCATACCAGAAGCACACACCTTATTGATTGTCGTACATGGTGTTTTTGTATTGATGCCGGCAGCGATTGACACTTGCTGTGCCGGTGCCTGACCTACATTTGCCTGTAGTACATTCCCCAGATACACTTCATCTATCTGATCTCCGTTTACACCGGCGCGCTCCATGGCCGCTTTCACTACGGTTTTACCTAATTCAATTACGTTTACGCCCGCTAATGCGCCACTTAAACTTCCAATTGGCGTACGCGCCACGGATACGATAAATACTTCCTGCATGATTTGATTTTTAATGCTTAAAATTAAGCAATATTGGCGTTAAACCCGAGAAATCAAGATAAAATTTAGATTATATCTAACTATGTGAAGACTGGTCAAGGATTAAAACGGATTAACGTTTACCCAATAGGAAATGGTCGGTATATTTCTCTTTTATTTCATCACCGGCAACCAGCCACCGCATTGTCATCTGTTTGGGAACTCTTACCACATCCGCCTTATGAAAGGTTCCAAATACCCTGTCCCAAAATCTAGTGGTGACTCCGTGATTCATCTTGGGATTATGAAAATGGTGATAAAAATGATGTTTCCTCAATTCAATAAAAGGTTTTATCAAAGGTTTTGCCGCATGATAGCGATAGTGCGTTATTTCATAAAGGCTATACATTCCGGTAAATCCGAGCATAAAGGATGCTGCATTCAATACGGACAGAAAGAGGCTCAACACCAATAATAAGAAGGAAGCCACCATGATGGCTGCAATGAGCTTCTTATACGTCGGTGCAAAATAATTGGCAACGGAATGGTGCACGGAGTGTTCTGCCTTGAAGAAGTTCTTTCCTTTATGTTCATGTCCGAGAAAACGGTGCAGCATATACTCTGCAAATGTCCAGGCTACTATTCCGCTAAAAAGTGCTACTAACCACATATGCGATGATTTAAGTTTTGAATGACGCTCTAAATTAGCTAAACAATAGCAGAAAGTGAATAAACAACAGATAAGTGCTGACCTAAAAATATGTTAATAACAAAACGGATAAATCACTTACTTTTGTATGGCATTCAACTGTAAAAGAACATCCGATTGAAATCCATCACCAGAACCATTTGGGTCTTATCACTGATCAGCCTGTTTACGGATATGGCCAGCGAGATGCTGTATCCCGTCATGCCCATTTACCTCAAGAGCATTGGATTTTCGATTGTTCTCATTGGATTTTTGGAAGGACTGGCAGAAGCCACCGCGGGGCTTAGCAAAGGTTATTTTGGAAAGCTATCAGACAATAGCGGAAAACGTATTCCCTTTGTGCAGATCGGCTACACCTTAAGTGCATTATCTAAACCCATGATGGCGGTATTTGCCTTTCCGTTCTGGATATTTCTTGCGCGTACGCTGGACCGTATCGGTAAAGGCATACGAACCGGTGCGCGGGATGCCATCTTATCTGATGAAGCCACGAAGGCAACAAAGGGAAGGATTTTCGGCTTCCATCGCTCCATGGACACACTCGGAGCAGTGTTGGGACCATCTATTGCCCTGCTCTACTTATATTTCTATCCGGAACATTACAAGCCACTGTTTTATGTCGCTTTTTTCCCGGGTCTTCTGGCCATCACCGCCTCGTTACTGCTGAAAGAAAAACGCCCTCCATTACCGGCATCCAAAGCATCCGTATCGTTTTTCTCCTTCTTACACTATTGGAAAGAAAGCCCACCAGCTTACCGTAAGCTCGTAACCGGCTTACTCCTGTTCACCCTTTTTAACAGCTCAGATGTATTTCTGCTCTTAAAGGCAAAACAAGCCGGACTAGACGACACATCAATCATCGGGATCTACATATTCTATAATCTGATTTATGCCCTGTTTGCATTTCCAATCGGCGCCATGGCAGATAAGATTGGTTTAAAAACAATTTTCATATCAGGATTATGCTTATTTGCTGTGGTTTATTTCGGATGTTCTTTCATCTGCAATGTCTATTTATTTTTCGGTTTGTTTTTTTTGTATGGAATTTATGCCGCTGCCACCGAAGGTATTTCCAAAGCATGGATCAGCAACATTACAGATAAAAAAGATACGGCTACGGCTATCGGCACCTATGCAGGATTGCAGAGTATCGGGACAATGCTTGCCAGTTCACTGGCTGGAATCATCTGGTTCCAGTTTGGCGCATCTGCCACTTTTTTAATTGCAGCTGTTGTTACCATGCTTGTCATCTTATATTTCCTGATATTTATACCCGGAGTAAAAAAAACAATGTGATCTCTTGAAGATGATATCTGTCATAGCAGTTTTCTTTTATTTAAACTAAATTAGACAAAGGGATATTCTCCCGCATGATTAATTGAGTTCAATCTAAGGCCATGAAAACATTCATCAAACGATTTTCCGAAATCTCCATCAGTGACATCGCTACTGTCGGAGGGAAAAATGCATCACTTGGAGAACTCTTTTCTCAACTGACACCTAAAGGAATCCTGGTACCGGACGGATTTGCCATTACGGCAGATGCATATCGTTTTTTTTGTGAAGAAAACTGCCTGATTCAACCCCTAAATAAATTGCTGGCAACATTGGATACGGAAACCTTCGACAACCTGGATTCCATCGGCACTCAGGCAAGATTACTGATAAAGCAAGCGCCCATTCCACACGCATTGGCGGAGCTCATCCTTCAAGCCTATAACGACCTATCCGAACGCGAACACAAAAAGACACCGGTGGCAGTGCGCAGCAGCGCCACCGCAGAAGATCTGCCGAGCGCAAGTTTTGCCGGGCAGTTGGAAAGCTTCCTGAATGTGGAAGGTGAAGAAAATATCATCCAGGCCGTCCATCATTGCTACACCTCACTGTTCACCAATCGTGCCATCAAGTATCGAGTGGATATGGGATTTGGCAATAAAGACCTTGCCGTTTCCGTTGGTGTACAAACGATGGTACGTGCAGATACGGCTTCCTCTGGAGTCGCATTTACGCTGGATCCAGATACGGGTTTTGACAAGGTCATCATCATCAACAGCATCTTCGGCCTGGGCGAAAACATTGTACAGGGACGTTCCACGCCCGATGAATTCATTCTGTTCAAGCCTCATCTGAATACCAACTTCCATCCCATTATACAAAAAAGGATGGGTAATAAGGAATGGACGATGGTGTATGCGAAAGACAACACTTCCGCTTCACCCGTTGACAACCTGGAAACTCCAAAAGAAAAAAGACAGACGTATTCATTAAGCGAGCAGGATGCCATTACTTTAGGCAATTGGTGCAGAGCGATTGAAATGCATTACGAAAAAGCAATGGATATCGAATGGGCAAAAGACGGTGAATCCGGAAAATTATACATCATCCAGGCACGCCCTGAAACCGTTTATTATGGTAAAAAAAGACACGCTGTCATCCACAGCTACGACATCATATCCAAAGGGAGAAAACTGACACACGGCATTGCATTGGGAAGCAGGATTGCATCCGGCACCGCACGTTTCATATCATCTCCCGCAGATGCCCACTTATTAAAAGATGGCGACATCTTAGTGACAGACATCACCAACCCAGATTGGGATCCTGTGATGAAGAGAGCGGGAGCCATTGTCACCAATAAGGGCGGAAGGACAAGCCATGCGGCAATAGTGGCGCGTGAACTGGGAACCGTTGCAATCGTTGGCACCGGAGATGGCACCGAAGTCATCAAAGATGGTATGGAAATTACAGTAAGCTGTGCGGAAGGCAACACAGGGTACATTTATGAAGGCAAAGCGACGTGGAAAACCCGGGAACAGGACACCACCCAACCTAAGCTACCTGACACGAATCCGATGCTCATACTCGGCGATCCTACACAGGCATTTCAGTTATCGTTTTATCCCAATAGAGGAGTTGGTCTGATGCGTATGGAATTTATGATCATGCACCACATCAAGGTGCATCCGCTGGCCTTGACGCGTTTTGACACCCTGAACGATGAAAACGTAAGAAAGGAAATTAATTTTCTGACATACCAATACACTGACAAGAAGGATTATTTTGTGGACACACTTTCTCAGGGCGTAGCAACTATTGCAGCTGCGTTTCATCCGAACGATGTGATAGTACGTATGAGTGATTTTAAAAGCAACGAGTATGCCAATCTCATAGGCGGCAGGCAATTTGAACCCGATGAAGAAAACCCTATGCTCGGATTTCGCGGGGCATCCCGTTATTATCATCCATTATACATTGACGGGTTTGAACTGGAATGCAAAGCCATGAAAAAGGTACGCGAAGAGTTGGGCTTCACGAATGTGAAACTGATGATACCGTTCTGCAGAACCGTGGAAGAAGGTAAAAAAGTGATTGCAACGATGAAATCCTTCGGACTGGAACAGCAGCAAAACGGACTGGAGATCTATGTGATGGTGGAAATTCCGAGCAATGTACTGATGGCTGAACAGTTTGCAGGTATCTTTGACGGTTTCTCCATCGGCTCGAATGACTTAACGCAGCTAACCTTAGGTATTGACCGGGATTCTTCAATTGTCAGCAACTTGTTTGATGAAAAAAATCCTGCGGTGATGCAGCTAATTGCCACAGCAATAAAAGTGGCGCGAGCAAAAGGCATAAAGATTGGGTTATGCGGGCAAGCACCGAGCGACATGCCTGAATTCGCGCAATTTTTAGTCGAGCAGGGTATTAACAGCATTTCATTCAGTCCGGATGCCATCATTAAAGGCATTGAAAATATGATTCTTGCAGAAGAGGCACTCATAAAAAAGAAACCTGAATAAAAATCACCCGTATCACATTTCCATTCTATCTTTACAGAAAGTATCTGCCATGCAGCCTGAAGGAGCTTTCCGCCCAAACTCTACACTATCCATAATCGTTGGATTTCTACTGCTTTTTTTCGTTTATCATATCCCTGAATTCCTGCAGCGACAGTATCAACAGCCCTTGTTATGGTGCCTGGAAATCGGCATGTTGTTTTTTGTCATATTGTACTTTTTCATTCTTTCCATACAAAACAAAAAGGCTCAGGATAGTGGTTTATCCGACTTTAGAAAATTGAAACGCAATTTATACACCGGGATATCGATTGGCATTCTGCTCACCGTCGGCTTGAATTTCGTGACCGTTTTACTGGGCTGGAATTCCATTACCATCACGGGTTCTTTTGCATCCATTCTAGGGCAATCCTTTCTATTCGCCATCGGCACCTTTCTACCATCACTGGCGGAAGATCTGCTGACCAGATCCTACCTTTTTGCACACTGGCCCCAAAGATGGAATCGCAAATGGCTGCTATTCATCTCCGCTTTCATTTATGCCGCCAATCACATATTCAGACTTAACAGACCGGATGTTATGCTTTATCTGTCTGCATTGGGAATCCTGTTAATGGCCTGCCTGCTGTTAACCCGTTCGCTGTGGCTTACGTTGGGCATACACTGGGGTGCCAATATTGCGTATCAGTTCTTTGCCAATATCGCAAGCATTGAGACAAAATCAGATACGGGATATGAAAACTACCTGCTTGCAGGGTTTTATGTAACCGGCCTCCTGATCGTATACATTTTATGGAAGACAGGCATCGTAAAATCGAACCCCTGAAGACGTCATTTTACACCTTGAAGCACATAAGTTATCAATACTTGTGTATTTATCTTTCTCTCTAAAAAACGCCACAACTATTATCTTTGAAAGTTATGGCAGAAGAAGTAGTAAAAGAGAAAGTAAAACGTGCTAAAAAAGCACCGGTGGATGAAACCATAGAGGACAGCACGCCTGCTCCATTCATTGATGCCGAGACACTCAAGACCGGCGCCGGATTATTCCTCCTGTTTCTGGCCATCATGCTATTGATTGCATTTGCATCCTACCTGTTTACCTGGAAAGATGACCAGGACAAAGTACTGAACTTTTCATGGAAAATCATTTTCAGCAAAGAAGCGCTGGTGGAAAACAAGATGGGCCGCATGGGTGCCTACCTTTCACACGTTTTCTTTTATGATTTTTTCGGAGTCGCCTCCTTTATTGTTCCCTACATTTTATTTACGCTAGGTATCAATCTCACGTTTAAGGAAAGGATTTTCAAGCTCACTAAAATCTTTTTCACCTCTCTTTTCTGGATAGTGTTTGTGGCAACCCTGGCATCCTTTATTTTCTCGTATGCATCCTTCCCGTTTGGCGGTGGTCTGGGTAAAAACAACTACGAATGGCTTTCCACTCTGATGGGAGACCTCGGCCTGGGAATCCTATTGGGCATCATTGGGCTTTCCTTCCTTGGATTCAATCTGAAAGACGCATACGAGAAGTTTACAACATGGAAACAGGGATGGAATGAACGCAGAAAGCAATATGCATTGGAAAGACAGCAGCAACAAACAACGGAAATTGATGAATTCTACAAAGAAGAAGAATTGAATAAGGAAGACGGCTATGAGATGGAAAGCATCATCCCGGAAGAGACGGAATCTCCGAAACCTCATTACGATGATCAGACATTTGAAGTATTGAACGAATCGACACCGGCATTTGTTCCTGTACCGGAACCGATAATTCCTGTCACTCCACCGGCAGCACCTACATTCCAGATGGAACTGATTGAAAAAGAAGTGACGGAAATGGAACTAGAGAAGCCTGAACCTGCCATAGCTCCTAAAAAAGAGAAATTCACTCTGGAGCCTGACTTTGAGATTGAAGAAATTCAGGCATTCGGAACGATTGATGAAAATCAGCCGACTGCACCATCGGAAGAAAAGGAACATTTCGGTCTGGATACGGAATTCGACCCAAGGCTGGAATTATCCAAATACAAATTCCCTACACTTGACTTACTGGAAGAACATGGCAGCGGGCAGATTGAGATCAACAAGGAAGAACTGGAACAGAATAAGAATCAGATTGTACAGACACTTTCTCACTACAACATTGGAATTGAAAAAATAAAAGCAACGGTTGGACCAACGGTTACATTATACGAAATCGTTCCGGACAAAGGGGTACGTATTTCCAAGATTAAAAACCTGGAAGATGATATCGCACTTAGTTTATCTGCCTTAGGTATCCGTATCATTGCACCCATTCCGGGCCGAGGCACCATTGGTATCGAGGTACCGAACGTAAAGAAAAGCATCGTCTCCATGCGCTCACTGATTGCAGGAGAGAAATTCCAGAAAACAGACATGGATTTACCCGTGGCCCTGGGGAAAAGCATTTCGAATGAAGATTTTGTGGTAGACCTTGCAAAAATGCCGCACTTGCTGATGGCCGGAGCTACAGGACAGGGAAAATCCGTCGGATTAAATGCCATATTGGTTTCCTTGTTATACAAGAAACATCCGGCTGAATTGAAATTTGTCCTGGTAGACCCGAAAAAAGTAGAATTGAATCTCTACAAACTGATTGAAAACCATTATCTCGCCAAATTACCCGGTGAAGAAGACGCCATCATCACCGATAACAAAAAAGTAATCAATACATTAAATGCCTTGTGTATCGAAATGGATACACGTTATGAATTGCTGAAAGCTGCACAGGTTCGCCATCTGAAGGAATACAACCAGAAATTCCTGAAACGGCAATTGAATCCGAATAACGGACACCGTTTCCTACCGTACATCGTATTGGTGGTGGATGAATTTGCCGACCTGATGATGACTGCCGGCAAGGAAGTGGAAGCACCGATTGCCCGTCTGGCCCAGCTCGCACGTGCCATCGGGATTCACCTCGTCATCGCTACACAGAGACCTTCTGTAAATATCATAACAGGAACCATCAAAGCGAATTTTCCGGGACGTATCGCCTTCAAGGTAACGGCAAAGGTAGACTCGCGTACCATTTTAGATGCAGGAGGCGCCGATCAGCTGATTGGCCGCGGAGATATGCTCTTGTCGCAAAGTGGTGAACTGACACGCTTGCAGTGTCCGTTTGTAGACACCCCGGAGGTGGAACACATCGCCAAATTCATCGGTGACCAAAAAGGCTTCCCAACGCCGTATGAATTACCGGAATATATTGACCCTAAAGAAGCCGGCAGCGGTGATCGTATGCTGGATATGGGAGAAAGAGATGAATTGTTTGCGGAGGCGGCCAGACTGATTGTACGCAATCAAATCGGTTCCACCTCCCTGATACAGCGCAAACTGGCTCTGGGTTATGCCCGCTCGGGCCGCCTGATGGACCAGTTGGAGGCCGCCAGTATCGTAGGACCCAACCTCGGAAGCAAGGCCAGAGAGGTATATATCAAGACGGAGGAAGAATTGGAACGAATTTTGCAGGAACTGGGTGAACAATAAAAGTTAACCTCTATTTTTGCAGCTAAACAGAATTTTCTATTTACTTTGCAGCAGCAAAAACGGTGGTATTTTTAACCGTAACGAATAATTTATCCTTAGGCATGATTCAACTTTTTTCCATTCTGACGTTTTTTTTATCCATACTTGGCTATCAGCCAGACAAACAGCTGAATGATCCTAAAGCAAAAACCCTGTTGGATGCGGTCAGCAAAACCTATAAGAGTTTCAATTCAATTGAAGCGGGATTCACTTTAACCACCGTAAATCCCGTTCAGAATAAAACCACTACACAAAACGGCAACGTCTATCTGAAAGGAGAAAAATATAAACTGCTGATGGGTAAACAGGAGATTTTCTGTGACAAGCAGAGTGTATGGACTTACCTGAAAGATATAAACGAAGTACAGATCAACGATTACGAGGCAAATAAGGAAGATATCACGCCATCCAACATGTTCACGATTTATCAGAATGACTTCAACTACATGATGAATGGCGAAGAATTGATTGACAAAGTGAACTGTTCCGTGGTGGACCTGATGCCGAAAGATAAAGGCAAGCCTTTCTTTAAAGTAAGAATCTGGATAGATAAAAATGCGAAATACATCAAACGTATGAAAGTGTTTGATAAAAACGGCAACTTATATACCTACAATGTCACCACCTTTAATTCAAAGGCTAATCTGGATGACAACTTCTTTAAATTTGATGCCGGCAAACATCCAGGGGTGCATGTGGAAGATTTAAGAATGTAGTCTCCCTTTCATTTTCTTTCGATCTACCGAATTGATGGAATGTATTTTCTCAGAAATGCATACATTAGCGTATGAATTTGAAGACAGGCTTCTTGAATATCTTCAGACGTATCAGTCAGTTACCTGCTGCCGAAGTTTTTCTGGCAGAAAGGATAGCAAATGGCAGCAAAATTTCAAAAAAGCTGATTGCGGACATCGCATTGTATCCTAAAAATTCATTCAGAACCTGCACGAGAAACGGCATTCACTATAAATTGGACATCAGTGACTACATGGAACATGCCATCTATTTCAACATAACAGATACCGTTGATTTTGACAGACGATTTTTGTATTCGCTGATTAAACCCGATTTCATCTGCCTTGATATCGGTGCAAACATCGGTGAAACGTCCTTAAACTTCGCCAGACTTGCTCCAAATGGCAGAGTATATGCTTTTGAGCCGGTTCCTTTCTTACATGAACGATTAAAGACCAATATTGCACTAAACAGATATCAGCATATTGACATATACAATCTGGCATTATCAGACAAGGAGGAAGAACTTTTCTTTGAAAACCCCAGCAATAACAACAGCTCCGGAATTGCCCTGAGCAAAGAGCCTACAAACACTTCTACGCTTGTGCACTCCACCACGATAGACGAATTTATATCCAGCAACAACATTGGCAGGGTTGATTTTATCAAAATTGATGTGGAGGGCTTTGAGAACTTTGTCATTAATGGTGCAAGGCATACGCTACAACAGCTACAGCCAATTATGGTGATTGAAATTGACAACAGATATCTGAAAGGCAAAAATACATCCGAAAAGATTTTGCTCACACAGCTTTCAATGGAGTTTGGATACACCCTGTATCGCATTGACGGAATCAATAAGATAAAAATCACCGCCATTGAAGACACCGATACCCATTATGATGTCTTGTGTGTGAAAGAATGATTATCTCGTCTGCCCGTTTCCTCGGACAATCCATTTTTCCGTGGTCAGCTTCTCCAAGGCAAATGGTCCGCGCGCATGCAGTTTTTGAGTAGAGATACCAATCTCCGCTCCCAAACCAAAACAACCTCCATCCGTAAATCGTGTGCTGGCATTGGTGTAAACGGCTGCAGCATCCACTTCATTTAAAAATCGCTCACACAATTGCTCATTTTGTGAAATAATGGCTTCACTGTGCTTCGACGAATATTGCCGGATATGCTCTATTGCCTCCTCAAAATTTTCTACCGTTTTTACCGAACATTTCTGGCTCAGGTATTCCATTCCGAAATTGTCCGAAGCAGCCTTTTGCAGGAAAGGATAATTTTCCTTGTGTAGGATAGCATAAGCTGTTTCGTCGGCAAAAACTTCCACTTCAAACTGTTTAAACCCATCTATGAGTTTTGGCAGGAATATAGCTGCTATCTGTTTATCTACAATGACGGTATCCAGCGCATTGCATACCGAAGGACGTTGTGTTTTTGCATTGACCACAATCTTCGCGGCAGCATCTAAATCTGCAGAACTTTCCACGTACGAATGGCAGACCCCAGCACCGGTTTCTATGGTAGGCACTTTAGAGTTTGCACGGACAAAATCAATCAACTGCTGTGAGCCGCGCGGAATGATGATGTCTACATACTTTACCGCTTCCAGTAAGTCTTTCACAAATCTTCTGTCCACCGGTAATAACTGTACAACGTTTTCGTCCACCTTAAATTCTCTCAAAACCTGATGAATGATATCCACCAACACCTGATTGGTACATTCCGCATCACTGCCACCGCGCAACACCACCGCATTTCCGGCATACAGACACAAGGCAGCTACATCAATGGTCACATTTGGGCGTGCTTCGTAAATCACTCCTACAACGCCAATCGGCACAGTAATTTTCTGAATATGCAATCCGTTCGCCGAATGACTATCCATCAGCACTTTTCCTGCCGGATCTTCCAGTTTTAAAATATCGTGTAAACTGTTCGCTAAATCATTTATCCGGCTTTCGTTTAGAAGCAGTCTGTCTTTCTTTGGATCCGCATCATCCATTTTATCCAGATCCTTTTTATTTTCCTGAATAATGATTTCCTGCTTTTCCTTGAGCAATGCCGCTAAGCGAATCAGGATGGCTTTCTTATCTTCCAACGACAATCTCCTGACGGCAGTTGCCGCTTTTCCGGTCGCTTCCAATATCGGCTGTATGGATTCCATTTAAGATGTTTGAATACAAGTTATAGGTATTTTAGCTTTTTGTAGTACTTTTAAAATAAAATAATCTAATGGTAAAGAAAATCCTTAAAGTGCTCGCCATAGTGCTTATCCTATTCCTTAGCGCCGCCTATCTGAGATTTCATTTTCTGGGAAAAGCATTGAACATCGAATCCATCAAACCCTATCTTACCCAATCCGTCAAGGATAAAAATGACAAGATGAAACTCACCTTTCTGGGTTGTGCCGGTTTTATCATCAGCTATCAGCAGAAAAGTGTTTTATGTGATCCGTACATAAGCAATCCCGGAATTTTCAATTTTGGGAAAAAACACACTCCCTGGAAAGATAAAGTTGCTGAGGCTACATTGAAGAGCATCGATATGGTAACCATTTCTCACGGCCATTACGACCATTGCTACGACATAGAGGATTTATGCAACTACCTGCAGCCGGAAAGTAAAATCATCGCTGATGAAAGTGTGCAGTATCAGTTAAACAGCATTTAT
Organism: Chitinophagales bacterium; assembly: GCA_046329775.1. GTDB lineage: Bacteria > Bacteroidota > Bacteroidia > Chitinophagales > JADIYW01 > JADJSS01. Next base: position 54,671 of record JAXLTX010000006.1, on the reverse strand, counting down.
ACGAACAGAACATTTCAGAATATAGGATTGCATTATCAGGAACTGCAGCAATGGATTTATGATAAAGACAGCACATTCAGGGTGTACCCTTTGCAAAGCATCCATAATCCGCATATCGGTAAGATGGAATTCTTTAAAGGGAAATACTCCGATCCATTGAGTCGGTTGCCGGAAAGAGCCTGGCAGTGGCCGAAAGGAGAAGATTATTCTTATCTGATAGACGTACTTGACAACGACACTTCCATCGCATACAGAATAGCATTAGTAAATGGAAATCTAAGTACAGAAGGTATGACTGCCCTGAAAGGCTTAAGTAGACAACGCCATTCGGATTTGCAGCTTCAGATATTCTGGAAGGAAGAGCTGGTAAAAGAAAACATGATGAACGTATATGCCGTTGCCAAGCCGGAAAAAGTCATCTTACACCATTGGAACAATTTCTTTGTTTCATTTGATGAGCCTTTGCAATACCTGAGAGATTCGCATCTCCCGGAAGTTTTAAAGGAGTATGACAAAAAAGGAATTCCGGTTTCCATGATGCTACCGTTTACCAGCGTGCAACTATAATGCTACATCAACACGATATCGTCTGCATGCGCTAAAACAAGGCTTTGCTGTTTCATGTCTTTCAATAATTGCCTGGACGAAATCTTGGCACGCGCCACCGCAAACACCTTGCCTGTCACATCCAGTATCTCAATGGCCTCACCTTCTTCAAAGGCAGCCTGTATGTTTTTAACGCCCACCGCCAGCAAACTTTTTCGTTTTTGCAATGCCTTTTGTGCTCCTTCATCCACTACAATACTTCCAATCACCAGACTACCGCTGGCCAGCCATTTTTGTCGTGCATTTTTCGATACGCCTTTAGGAATACAGACCGTACCTGTTTTTTCCTTCACTGCATTCAACAAACCGTTTTTATCTCTTGCCGGAAAGATAATGACACGTATACCCAGATTCGTGGCCATGTGTGCAAAGGTGAGTTTACTGATCATGCCACCTAATCCGGCAGCCGATTTTTCTTTCGTGGCCATGGATAAGATCTTATCGTCGAACTTTTCTATAGAACGAACAACATTCCCATTGGCATCCAGCACTCCGGGCACGGACGTACCTATCAGCAACAACTCAGCACCAAAGCCTACCGCCAGCAAGGTAGCCAATTCATCATTATCCGAAAATTTCAATTCTCTCGAACTCACCACATCGTTTTCATTCGCAATCGGAATAATGCCGTTCTTCCACAATTCTTCGTAGGTGGCTCTTAACTGTAGAAACTTTTCTCTGTCGGAAAAATGCCCACGCTCACACAAGCTTTGGCCAATCGGTATCTTATATTTTGCAAAGGCTTCCGAGTATTTATAAATTAAGATAGGATTTCCGACGGCAGCCGCAGCCTTGCGTTCTTCAATCTTACCCGAATAGTTTTTTATGAACTTTTTCCCCGTACCCACCGCACCGGAAGACACCATCACAATATGATATCGCTTATGCAGGGCGGCCAGTTGCTTTGCCACACTCTGAACCACCATCTCATCCAGATTCCCCTTTGCATCCGTGATGGAAGAGGTGCCGATTTTGAAAACCAGTATCGGTTTTTGCATAAATAATGAAAGTTTATCCAAAGTAATACTAAATTTGGAGTTAGTAAAAATTATCCCTTTAAATAATTATAAATACCGGCAAGATGACAGCAGAAGAAATCATACAGAAATTTGAACTGGAACCGCATCCCGAAGGCGGATTCTACAAACGCACTTTCCAGATAGAAAACAAATCTTTCTCCTCCATTCTCTTCTTGCTGGAAGAAGGAAACTTTTCCGCATTCCACAGAATAACTTCTGATGAGCAATGGAACTGGTACTGTGGTGATGCCATAATGATACACGAAATTGACAGTAACGGGAATTACTCCACCACCACGTTGACCGGAGAAGAAACGCAGATGAATTTCCAGCATGTAGTTAAAAGCGGCCACTGGTTTGCAAGCGAATGCATCGGAGACAATGGTTTTGCACTTTGCGGTTGTACCGTGATTCCTGCTTTCTCCTTTGATGATTTCATACTGGGCGACAGAAGTCATCTTATAGAACAATTCCCACAACATTCGGCCATCATAGACCGACTGACCAAATAATGCTGGAAACTTATACTCAACATGCAGGAACTGAAAATTCACCAGCCACTTATTGATGCCATCATCGTTTGCTTGAAGGCCGTTTTTGAAGAAGGAAAAGTGGCCGATAAAGAAGTGGCCTTTCTGCTGAAGCAATATAAGAATTTTGGTTCTCGAGACAGAAGCATGATTGCAGAGAGTGTGTATGATATTGTACGCTGGAAGTTGAAATACACCCATCAACTGGAAACATTCAATCCAGGGTTAACGATGTACAGGCATTTGATTATGGTGAGTTTATTAAACAGAGATTACGGCATTAAGAATCCGGAAGTATTTGGGGTAACAGCTGATGAGATACATGCACTTGTAAGCGTAATCAAATTGCCGATTGCAGAAAAACAGATTGAACAATCCTATCCCGCATCTGTCTATGATTTTTGCCTGAATAGTATCGGTGAGCAGTGGCATTCCATTGCTTCAGCATTGAATAGGAAACCGAGTGTGTTTATCCGGGTGAATACCTTGAAAACAACAAGAGATGCGTTAGTCGAACAATTAAAAAACCTGCAAGTAGCATTTTCAACGGATCGTATCGTTCCGGTATCAATGACGGAAAATCCGGATTGCATACAGATCTTGTCGAAAAACAACTTAAAGAACAGTGACTTATATAAAAAAGGTCTGTTTGAATTTCAGGATATCGGCTCTCAGGCCATCGGAAATTTCTTATTCAGTTCGATAGCTGATTCATCTGAATTAAAAGACACCACTATTTTAGATTTGTGTGCGGGAGCTGGTGGCAAGACACTGCATCTTTCTGCTTTACTGGAGAATGAAGGAAAAATCTATGCCACAGACTACAAGGCTTCCCGATTGAAGAACCTGCAACAAAGAGCAGAGCAGGCGGGATGTAAAAACATTAAAATCATTGGTTTCAAGGAAGCCAAACAGGTAAAAAATCTGGATTTCATTCTGATAGATGCTCCTTGCAGTGGTACAGGCACCTTTAAACGACAGGCGGATTTAAAATATAAGATTACACCTGAAAAAATACAGGAATACCAAGCCATACAGGCCAGCTTGCTACAGGAATACAAAAACCTCCTCAGCAGGAACGGCAAAATCATTTATGCCACTTGCAGTATTCTTCCACAGGAAAATGAATGGCAGATACAATCATTTTTGAACAACAATCCTGAATTCAAATTAGAAAAATCGCAGCAATTACTACCTACTGAATATGATGGCGATGGGTTTTATATGGCTCTGCTGGAAAGGAAATAACTGCTTGGTGTACTTTATGCTTAATGCACCTTACTCCTTACAACATCAATTCAACTTCTCCGGAGCAGCCATAAAGAATTCAGGGATGATGACGTGAAAGAGTTTTCCGTCGTGGCATTTTTCCATGAGGAAAGTGCCGTACATTTTTCCCATATCGGTTTTCAGATCACAACCGGAAACGTATTCGTATTTCTCGCCGGGTTTTATCACCGGCTGCTCACCCACCACGCCTTCGCCTTCCACTTCACGGCGCTGTCCGAGGGCATCCACAATGTACCAATGTCTGCGGAGCAACTGTATGGTATCATTCCCCCTGTTTTCAATGGTGATTCTGTAAGCAAACATAAAATGCTGACTCATCGGATAAGAATAATCCGACTGAAAAAACGTTTCCACACTGACTTTTATCTTATGTGTAATGGCTGTTACCATGTTTCTGTTTATGATATTAAATATAACGATAAACGGTGAAAAATAGTTTCGTTTGAGCAATAAATTAAGTTGCTGAATTTAGTGGGATTCCTCTCTCCGTTTGGAATGAGATAAAGGCATCAATGTCCGAATTTGAGAAAGTAGTTAACGACTTCCAGCAATTGTCTTTGTGCGAGGTGAAGATCGTCGTTGATGATGGTCAGATCAAAATGAGCGGATTCATTCATCTCTACGGAAGCTTTTTCCAATCGTTTGGCTATTTTTTCAGGAGAATCCGCTCCTCTGGTTACCAACCTGTTTTCCAGAATTTCCAGACTTGGTGCCTGTATGAAGATGGACAGCGGTTTGAATTTCAGGTTTTTCATCACGTTGATGGCTCCAAAAACATCCACTACCAGCAAAGGAAACTTATTCAACTCATTGATTCTGTCCAGCTCCGACTTAAGCGTACCGTAATACATTCCTTCATACACTTCCTGCCATTCCAGCAAAGCATCCTCCTTAATCTTCTCTTCAAAATCCTCGTTATTGATGAAGTGATAATCCACACCATGCTGTTCACCCTTGCGGATGGCACGGGAAGTAGCTGAAACGGAATAGGAAAGTTCGGGAAATTGCTGCAGCAAGAAGTCGCCGAGTGTATTTTTGCCAACACCTGACGGACCGGAAAGTATAATGACTTTTTGCATGTGCGAAGATATAAAAAGTAATAAGTAGTAAGTAGTAAGTAGTACGTTTTTTTTACATTTCACTTCCCACTTATCCCCTTGCAAATTGCACTTAAAGTATATTCAGCACCTGTTCTTTTACTTTTTCCAGTTCGTCTTTCATCTGTACCACTATTTTTTGCATCGTGGCGTCATTGGATTTAGAGCCTATCGTATTGATTTCACGTCCGATTTCCTGTGCGATAAAGCCCAACTTCTTGCCTTTCTCCACACCATCCTCACTCAGTGTTTCCATAAAATAGAGACAATGCGCATCCAGACGAACCTTCTCCTCATTGATATCCATCTTTTCAAGATAATAGATCAGTTCCTCTTCAAAACGGTTTTTGTCTATCTTATCTTCGTGAACCAGTTCCGCTAAATCGCTTTTCAGCTTCTCCCGCAATTTTCCCATCCGGGTTTCTTCATGCGGTGCCAGCTCCTCCTTCAGCCGATGAATCATGCCGATACGTTCCACAAGGTCCGCTTCGAGCTGTGCCCCTTCATCTTTCCTGAACTGCATGATATTCTTCAATGCTTCCTCCACTCCTTTGTAAAGAGCCGCAATGTCATCATCGTTGAGCTCTGCCATATCCGACTTCCCGACATCCTGAAAACGAAGGATGGATGACATGACATCGCCCAGTGGAATACTCTTCTCTTCCGAAAAGCGTTTGAGTTGCAGATAATAATTCTCAATCAGGCTGAAATTCAAGGCGCCGCTCATGCCATTCGATTTCTCTTCCTGAAAGAACAGATCCACTTTGCCGCGTATCAGCTGTCCGGCAATCAGCTTGCGGATTTCAATCTCTTTGCCTCTGAGTTCTGCCACGGCTTTGAAATTTAAGTCCAGTGATTTGCTGTTCAGCGATTTGATTTCTATGATGTAGGATTTATCACCCAATCTGATGGCTGACTTTCCATAACCGGTCATTGAATAGAGCATAAGAGATGTTTAAAATTTCAGATGTATGATTGCAGATCTGTAACGTATCACTTTGTACCATTAAAAATCTTTACTGAGAGAAAAATGCCAAACCGGTTTCTTGTTGAATTGCAAGCCGTCGTAGCCAAAACCTGTATCCAACCGGATAAAATACCCTAATATGTTTGTTCTGAAACCACCGCCTGTGCCAAAAACAAAAGGATTCCGGTAGTAATCCACTGTCACGACAACGGGATTGTTATTCGGTTGCGGCGTAACCACTTCCGTGCTTTTCGCATTGTTCTTATCAAACGGATTGGCAAAATTATAGGCTATCCCCGCATCGAAGAAACCCACCAGCTGGAAATCCCTCAAAAAGGCAGATTTTAAAGGCTTTTTAGCGAAAAAAGAGAAGAGCGGAATGCGCAACTCCGAATTCCACAACAGGTAATTATTGCCGTTTCTTATGTTCTGTGAAAGTCCGCGCAGATTGGTGACCGGCGCCTGCAAACCATAATTCTGGTCAGTGGCTACGGGAATATCATATGCATATTTGGGATTCAGCCACGTGTCTACACCACCCAGGAAATACAATATTTTCTTTTGTCCAAAGGAAGATGCCCCTGCGAATCTATTTGCCCAGATGATATTCCTGTATACCTTCTGATAATGGCGCACATCGAACCCGATATTGAATAAACTGGATTTCTTTTCATTGGCATTATAAAAATACTCTCCAAAAACCTTATATCGGAAACCATTGTAGATATTGAACTGGATTTCCTTCGAATTATCATGCACGAATTCAACACGACCGGAAAGCCAGTTTTCCTTTACATCTTTAATCAGCAGCGAATATTGGTCATTGTATGAGTAATCAAGACTTTCGTTCCTGTAAGAAACGGACCAACGCAGACTCTTCGTTATATCAAATGGATAACTGAATGCGGTCTCGAAGAAATTGGTGCGGCTTTTTGCAGAACGGGCATTCACGGAAGGAATGACATTGCCGTTAACATCCAGCAACTCGTAGAAAACCTTATCGGAACGTCTGTAATACAAGATGGATTTATCTATACGCTTTTTCAGATTGACATATTTCACGTAGGTTTCAAAGCCTCTGAAATCAAATGGCACCCTGAATCCGCCAATGATTTTATGATCCTCCATCAAATCACTTACACCAAAATTTATCATTCCACCTAAGGAAGGGAAATTATACTGTCCGCCATTCTGATTGTAGCTTTGATAGTTTTGTGTCATGATACTGTTATCCAGCTGCGTGACGACATAATCGGAAGTGAACCTGGCACGATACGGCAGGATTCTGATTTTTTGGCCGGTAGTACGCTCTACATTCTCTGTGGTAGCAACCGGCACAGGTGTATTCTGCAGAAATGGCGGTGCCTCATATTCCTCTGTCGCCACAGTCCTTACCGTATCATTTATTTCGATGATTTTATCCGTATCATTTTTTGCGGCTATGGTTCCAGACGAATTAATTACGGAATTGAAATCCGATTCGAACGTGTATTTGAACTGCTGATGGTACAGACTATCCAATGTGATTTCGTCTGCAGTTTGTACAGTTGGTGATTTGCTTTTGTCTTTCGGGTTAGCGGGGTGTTTATAACCGGAAGCAGTCAGCGCCGTTTCCTTATAAAACTTGCGGAAAGATGTTACGGGCAAACTTACGTCTTCCTGCCGTTTCAATTCCTCTTCCTGAATGTTTTTTTTAGCGTACAGATAAGTTTTGCGCTTATTGGCACCGAAAAAGAAATAGCTGTTTTGTCGGGAAACCCCTGCCTGCTGGATACCTCTCGAAAAATTAGTGATCGGGAACGTAAAGCCTTTCCATTTATAGACATCCACTTCCGTTTTTACCATTCGGGCAGAATCGCTGTCTTCATTCAGGATGACTTCCACAGAATCTTTACCCACATAGAAACTATCTAACGTGCCGGCGTATTGATTGCTGATGCCATTCTCATCGCTTAAAAAGGTATAGTAGGTATCATCATAGGTTCCTATCGCCTTTTCGTTGGCGAAAGGTGTTTCGGTTACGCGTGCCAGATCGTTTCCACGCTTGTTCAGATCATAATAAAACAAATCCAGTGTCTGTGTAGGCAATAAGGTATCTGCGCGGTCCATCTGAAGCTTATCTTCCGTTCTGTTCGAAGAGAACAAGATGGCATCATTTCCATTCCAATTCACATACACCGGACTCAGGTCATCAAAATGATCATTGTTCAGCTGGGTGGAAGTGGAATTGGCCGTATTGTAGAGATACAAATCGGTTTGTCCCTTGTTCTGACCGGATACAACCAGCATATTCGGATTGTTTGTAAAATCTGCTGCGTAGATTTTCTGAAACTTGATGATGTTGTTTTTGGTCGTTGTCTTTTTGTCCAGATCTATTTGTTTTAAACGGATGACATCCTTCTTCTCAGAAATTACCGCCAGTTTGTGTCCGGACTTTGTCCACGTTAAAATTGGATATGATCTATCAAAGGGATACTGGTCGGAACGGAATCCGCCTTTTCCCACCTGTTTTGTTTTTTTGGTTTGAAGATCCTGCACGAAGATTTTATAAAAACCTCCGTCAAAAGCGGCATAGGCGGCATATTTTCCGTCGTAAGATATTTTCAGGTCACCGATTTCATTGTTATTCCGCTTCTTGATTTTTGTTGTGGCAAATCCTGCCGTGCTGTCTCTGTCCTTGTTATCCAGCAGATATCTGCTTTTATAAAACTCTTTCCAGTTGCTCATCAGCTCTTCAACGGAAGCATTTACGGAATAGACAAATCCTTTATTGATATTATGGTTTACACGTGTGACGTACAAGATGTTCGGTATGGCATCCCTTCCGTACATTTCACTGATCATATACCAGAATGACTGGCCTGCAAACTCCGGATTAACACCAACCAGACGATTGAAATCTGTTTTTTTTGTTGTCTGAAAATAATGTTTCAGCTTGGCATCCAGATCGGTATTCCAAGGTTCACCCATGTAAGCAGACAAGCCTATTCTATACCAATCGGGCAGCACCAGAAAAATGGCATTCTGAATCTTTTGTCCAAAACTGCTTCCTGCCATCATCTGTCTTATATACAGTTCGGACAATCCTTTCATCAGATCACGCTGCAGATGCCGATGATTGCCGTCATAATGCAGGAAAAGTTTATTATCGCGCAAAACGGCTGTTCCGCCGATATTGTAATCCTCCTGTCCTAATCCGATGTTGGTTTGTGCCAGATCGGAAATATCGTTATAGACCAAGATATCGACTTTGGAGCGGTAATGGAAATCCATTTGCTTATCCAGATCTTTGAGTTTCATCTCAGCCGTTGTCCAAACAAACTTTCCTATTTCCTGCCCTCCTGGATAAAAATAGATGGTAAAATTATCTGAATTGTAAAATTGCCAATCGAACGAATGATATTGTACCCTGTTTTGTCCGAACTGCACCTGGGTAGTTTGAGAAAAAATATAATAAGGCAACAGTAAAAAGCTAAACAGAACTGATTTAAGATATAATTGACGGTATAAAGACATTATTAAATAAAATTTTGCTGCTTATTAATTTATCCTTTTAACTTTCTACTTTTACAAAGTAAACAAATCTTATGGATAACGCAAAAATTAAGACAGATATTGCTGCATTTTGTTTCAATCCTTTTCAGGAAAATACGTATATAATTTCACATCAAAACAAGGACTGCTGGATAATTGACCCGGGATGCTACACCCTGCAGGAACAGAAGATGTTGACTGCACATATTGAACAAAACGGATTGAATCCGGTGAAACTGCTGAATACCCATTGCCACTTAGACCATATTTACGGGAATAAGTTTATTGCTCAGGAATATAATCTGGAACTTGGGGTGCACGAGAAGGAGCTTCCGATACTGCAACGTGCCGACCTGGCTGCGCGTATGTTTGGTGCGAAAATTCCGGAAAAATGTGACCCGGGCTATTTTATACAGGAGGGTGAAAAATTATCACTTGGAGACACCATCTTTGATGTATTGTTCACGCCGGGACATTCGCCGGGAAGTATCTGTTTTTACAGCAAGGAAGAAAGATATGTGGTGGTAGGCGACGTATTGTTTCAGGGCAGTATCGGGCGAACGGATTTGCCGGGCGGTGATTACAGTACCCTTATCCGTTCCATCCGCACACAATTGCTGGTACTGGAGGAAGAAACCCGTGTATACAATGGCCATGGGCCCAGCACCACCATCGGTGCAGAAAGCAGATCAAATCCATTTCTAACCTAAACATTGATTATGTACATCTATAGTGTTACCATACGTCTGCAAAAGCAATCCGAACAGGAATGGCTGGATTTTATGCAAAAGAAACACATGAGGGATGTTCTTGATACCGGTTATTTCGAGAAAGCCAACATGCGAAAAATTGTATCTGAGCCGGATGCCGACATGATCATCTACAACATTGAATACCATACCGACCATATGGAAAAATACAATGACTATGCCCGACTGGCCGCACCAACATTGCAAAAAGATGTCTCAGACAGATTTGCGGGCAAATTTACGGCAGAGCGCGTTGTTTACGAAGTGATATCTACGATATGATCGTCTTTAATTTTCATAAAAAAATAGGCGCAACAAGTGCGCCTATTTTTTTATGAATGATAATAAAATGATGCTATCACTTAGCTTTCAGTTTCTTACGGGTAGCCTTATCTACCTTATCCGTTTTATCGTTAATATCTTCACCCTCATCATTTGTCTTATTTCCACCCAATTTAGCGAAGTCAAATTTCAAGCTAAAACGGAAGGTATTATCCAGCGGATTTCTGGCACCGCCGGTTGGTATCAGGTAAGAAAAATCCAATCCGAAGACGCTGTATTTCACACCTACACCCGCAGATACAAATCTCCTGTTACCTTTATCCTTAGCCTCAAGAAAATATCCTACACGAGCAGCAAAAATATGGTCATACCAATATTCCGTACCGATACCCATGGTCCATTCGCGCATTTCTTCTTTGAATCCGCCGGGTGCATCACCAATGGAGGTGAAAAGACCTTTAAAGGAAGATTGTTCCTTGAAATCAGGTATCTGATTACTGTCCTTATCCCCCGATTTAGGAGTTGGCACCAGCAGTTTATTGAAATCCGCATATATGCCCCATTCATGGTATTTGTTAGGTTGGAGGCGAAAACCGACACCCAATCCGAAATTAGCGGGAATAAAATCCTTTTCGCGGGCGTTTGCCGTATATGCAATCTTGGTCCCCATGTTGGTGATGGCGATGCCTGTCATAAAGTTGGCTTTCATCTTTTTCTTACCTACCGTCATATCCAGGTTATACGTACCGCTTAAATCGGCTCCAAAAGCATTTCCGGCCTTAATGGGTTCACTTCCTATGCTCTGACCAGAAGCGAGATTTGAATAAATGTAACGAAAAGCAACTCCCAGGGCGAAATGTTTGCCCAGTTTTCTGGAATATCCTGCATCAACGGACAACTCGCGCGGGTGGCCGCTTCCGATGGGATTACCGGCAGCATCTGTAAAATCAATATCACCAAGACTGAAAAATTTCAGGGAAGTGTGTACCACATCATTTTTGGAAATCTTGTAATAACCGGTAAAATGGGTCATATAAATGTCGGTGATACCCAAAGCACGTAACCAAGGGGCATACGAAAGGGATAAGCCTAATTTCTTTTTGGCAAAAGCCAGCTTGGATGCATTATAAAAGGTGGTATTCGGATCTACGGAAGTGGCAATGCCAACATCTCCCATGCCTCCGCCACGGGCGTCAGGAACAATACGCAAAAATGGAACTGCTGTGTTTACAACTCTGGTTAAATCACTGTTGATGGAATTGTTTCCCTGTGCCTTAACCTCTGTAAAAAAATACGATATCAGCAAAACAGTAATCAGAGTGTTGGGTCTCAAAATATATCTCATGCAAAAAATTATTAAATTCAGATTAGTGTAAATTTACATCCATAGCAGCTGTTTATTGTCGTTAATTTTTGTTCCCCTTGGACTCAGTCCAGAATTTGAAAACGTTAAAATGGTAAATTTATTTGAAATAATCTAATTAAGTATCACTAATTTTTGGTACTGGCTGATTTTTTTTCCACTTTCATCCCTCAGCGATATTCTGTAAATATACACTCCTTTTCCAATTTTATCACCAAAATCATCCAATCCATCCCAGCTGATATCATCCACTCTGTACCCTTCCGTGTTGATATTTTTTGAAATCGTCTTGATGACCTTCCCGGAAACCGTAAAAATTTCAACCCTCACATCCAATGGCACCCCCGGCTTATTGTGCTCAAACATAAAACGCGTGTTGGTGGTAAACGGATTCGGATAGTTCAGCACATGGGAGAGTGCCAGATTGGCTTTTTCCTCCACAATGAATTCAGTATAACCTACACCGGAGTTATTCAATACATCCCAGGCTTTCACCTGCAATGTATGTCTGCCTTTAGACAATTTTGAGAACGGATAGTTCACCACACCCCGTGAAACATCGTCCACGTTGGTTTCATAGAAATCATTCAGATTATAGACCTTTCTGGTATCATTATCGATGATAGCGGTAATATCATGTCCAACTCCGTTGCCGGAAGTATTGATGCCATTTTCATCATAGAGTCTGGAAAAGAGCCTTGGGGTTTCATCCGTAATGCCGCCAAATGCAAATTTATCGTCATTCAGAAAGACATCTACATCAGGCCCCTGATTATCCGCCAGCAAGGTATCTTTTGCACCCCCTATGACAATATCGGTGCTGTAGCCTGCAGCATCCGTGGTATCAGAGCTGGCATACATGCTTATTTTACCGAAGCCATAATTGTAGTCTATATCTTTTGGCACCAGAAATGTGAATTTAAATTTCCCATCCGTCACCTTTGTTTTCCCTCTGTATATGATATTTTTTTGCAATAAAAAATCAAAAGGGAGGCTGCCATCCGGATTGTCCACACCTACCGGATCATTTACCAGTGTATTGATGGTTTTCACCTTATCATAGATATTTATGGAAGCCAAGCCGTTGAAAGAGGGCATGAGTACATTGCCGTTATCACGTACTTCTCCTTCGATAGTAATTTTTGACAATGCCTTCATTGTATCGTGTGGTGCAGCAAACGGAATATTATTGATGCTGGTCGCCAACACATTATACTTTGGAAACGCCAGTCTCAGTGCGGGATCGCCCAATAGGGTAAATTTTCTGTTTCCGTCAAACGTATTGGTGAATTTCTTGGCTTCTCTGATGATATCCCCTATTTTCACCTGTTGATTTGGGTATGCATTCGCCATCTGTTCCATGAAATTGTCATTCATCGTTTTGTTTCTGTTGGAATACACCACACGTGTCGTTGTCACCAGCGCTATGCCTCCCCCGTTCTCTTTAAACAAGACACGCTCCCCTGCGGTAAATTCATCCACTTTATCATACGGAGCAAATTCACAGGTAGCCGTTATAAAGAGAGGCAATTTATTGGGGTTATCCCATTGTGCTATATCATCTACGGTCAGAATGCCTTCTTTGGCCAAGCCCAGCGGACCGCCATGCCCTACGTAATTCAAAAACAAGGTACCGGTGAATAACTTTCGATTAATAGCTTCATTGACGGCTGGGTAAGTGGTTCCTCCTGCTGCCGATTGCTGACGGTAGGCATCCAGATAAATCTTATCCACGCTTGATTTTTTTATCGCCGTTCCGTAATTATCCGCAAATGAATTGGCATCTGAAATATGGACGTTATAATCTTCATCATCTGCCACAAAAGTACCTTGATTGCGCCAATCGCCATAGGCGGCCTTTGAATAATACATTTTGATTTTTGCAACTGCCAGCTGTGCCTGTGTCACATTATCCGCCGGAATTCTGCCGATACCCACATCGGCGATTTCAGCGGCTGTATTGGTTACATTGGCACCTTCATTATCATCAAGCAAACCGAAATAATCGTCCGACAAATAAGTCTCCAGCGATTCATAGGTTTTATCACTTTCATAGGTTGGGATGAAATAATCCCCCAGACTCTTGTTATCATAAGTACCATCGCCGAACAGCAAAAGATAACGTGGCATCTGATTTACATCAGCACCTGCTCTGTCATAAAACATTTTAACAAAATCGCGTATAGCCGTCACATCGTTCGTACCGGAGGAAAATTCATTATAAATCTGATTCAGTTCTACCACCTGCACCCTCAACTGCTCCTCATCTCTATGGAATTGTGCCAATTCCTCCGCCTGTTGCAAGAAGGCTGACCGAGTTACTATCAGCATATCCTGCTGCGGCAATGCATGCAGGTTTTGATTATTCACCCTGCCAAATGCCTGGGGAACTTCGTTGCTGGTTTCAAATACTGCAAATTCCTTCAAAGAATCTGTCGCTGCGGTAAAAGAAGCCGTACTGCCCGAGAGATCATAATTTATTTTCTGAACATTGAACGGATTGGTAACATCCCATATCTCTACATTGGAATTCATGTTCTGTATTTCAAATCGGGAAACCTTACCCGCACCCACACTCGTCATATTGCGGAAATAGAATGGCTGACCGTTGTAGCGCAACGTGGAGATGGCGTTTATCTGCAGGTAATCCAGCCAGCCTTTTGTATTAAAATCTCCGTTTCTGTCAAAACTCAGATTGATATTAAATCCCGGGGAAACATTCGACAGAGAGAACTGTGTTTCCACTCTCGTCCCCATATCCTGAATGCCCGCAGATTCCGACACATTGGGAATAAAAAGGCTGTTTACATTTGCCCCGTTATCCGTTGAAACGGTAAAATTGGAGCCGAATGTGGTCGCTTTCCCTACCACCGCAATATTCAATTTTACTGATTGAGTGCTTATCAGATTGGGTAGATTAAAATTATAGGACTTATCTGTAATTCCACCAAACTCATCCCCCACAAATTGCTTCCCGGACTGCGCAATGTTTACCCTGTTGTCTTCTATGAACGCATAATCGTTATAAGTAGTGATGACCTGGGTGGCCGGCAATCCCACTGAGCCTGTCGTATTGATTCTAGCCCCGATTCCTGCATCGGTGGTTATGAAGAAATTTTTGGTATCGCTGTACAAATGTTTTTTAGCCATGAACATCTGCCTTGGGGCACTGTATGTCCACTTTTCAGGACCAGGCAAATATGCCAGCACATAATCATTGGGCTGAAAGCGGTTGGCCGATGCTACGACAACTTTAAGTGGTATTTCCCTGACATCATCCTCCTTGTCAGCACCCGCCAATTCCGGCAGCATGCCTGCTCTGTGTCCAAAAATCCGGATGTCGGCCGGGTTAATCGCATCAACAGAAACACCCAGATTTTTGAGAAAATTGTAATCCAGTCTGTAAACGCCCGCTTTCCCTACACCAAACTTAAACCATTTTCCTGTGCTAAGTAAAGAATTGGGTACGTACACTCTCTCTGTCGTCCCCAGCAGCCTCATGCCTGAACTTGCTGTGGGTGTCATATTCAAATCAAACGACGTTAGTACCTGAATCTGCCCGTTATTATTGACAAAAGGAAGAACGGTTACGGTTGCTACACCATTTTTTCTGTCAACAGCCGTTTCATTCATAACAATTGGCTGGCTTTCAATTAATTTAAGTTGGTTTTGATTCAATGTTATCCCCTGAAGCGGTTGATATGCCGCATTGCTGACGGAAACCTGCACCCCGGCGTTCTTACCTATCTGAAATGTTTGAGAATACACAGGCAGGCCGGAAAAGGCTGCCGGATAAACGGCCTTATTGAAACTCATCCCCTGCTTGTCGATGCTCCAGCTGAGACTCACTGACTTATCAGAAATCTGAGCGTTTTGTGCATTCAGCATTATGGTTGGAAGCACTAATACCAACAAGCATATTTTTTTAAAAATCGTTATCATTTTTCTGCCAAGATTAACTAAATGTTAGGCGTTTACCGTATTAAAACGAAACAAGCTGTATTTTATGCAATTTTACGCTAAAAAACAATATTTCGAGCTATTTTGCGTTAATAAAAGTTAGCTGAAATATTTTGCAGATTGATTAATTTGCTATATCTTTGAAAGAATTTATTAAAAAGCCGAAATAATGACCTACAAAAGAATGAGAAATTTCTTACACCTAACTATTGTTGCAGGTGTATTAGCAGTTAGCTGTAAGGGCGGCGGAGGTAAGTCCGGAGCATCTTCTACAACTGGTTGGAATTACAACGACAAAAAATGGGGTGGTTTTGAAAAATCACCAAACACACAGCAGATTACCGGTCCTAACTTAGTATTGGTGGAAGGCGGTACTTTTGTTATGGGTGCTACAGAAGATGACTTGTTGTACGAAAACCATAATGTTCAGCGCAGAACAACCGTTTCTTCTTTTTATATGGATGAAACAGAGGTTACCAACCTTGACTACAACGAATATGTATATTGGTTAGAAAGAGTTTTTGGTACAGACCATCCTGAGTTTGTAAAAAGTGCAAAACCGGATTCCATGTGCTGGAGAAGAAACCTGGCATACAACGAGCCATACGTAAAATACTATTTCACACACCCAGCCTACAATACTTATCCAGTTGTAGGGGTAAACTGGTTACAAGCCACTGAATACTGCAAATGGCGTACTGACCGTGTGAATGAGATGATTTTAGTAAAAGAAGGTTACTTAGACCTGAATGCTAATCAGAAGAACGAAGATAACTTCAACACGGAAGCATATGCAGTTGGTTTATACCAAGGTGCTACTAAAAAACAGAAAGAAGACTTAAATCCAAACGGATCCGGCAAAAGAAATGTAAACGGAAAAGATGGTATCTTATTACCGGATTACAGACTGCCAACAGAAGCTGAGTGGGAATATGCTGCTCTGGGCTTGAGAGGAAATATGCCGATTCCGGGCGAAGAAGTAGTAACTGACAGACGTATCTACGCATGGGATGGTGCCACATTCCGTTACCAAAGACATAACAAAAACCAAGGTGACTTCATGGCGAACTTCATGAGAGGTCGTGGTGACTACATGGGGGTTGCAGGCGCATTGAACGATAACGCAGAGATCACTGCTGACGTTCATGCCAACTACCCTAATGACTTCGGCTTATTCAACATGGCAGGAAACGTAAACGAATGGACACAAGACGTGTATCGTCCGCTTACAGAAGCTGATGGTGACGACTTAAATACTTATCGTGGTAACATCTTTATGAAACCATCTTATGATGAAGGTCTGGACAGCATGGGAAGAATCAAGTATGTACGTGAAGATGATGCTGATTTAAGCAACAGAAGAAACTACAGAAAATCCTATGCTTTAGACTACAATGACGGTGACTCCTCTTCTCAGGTAGAATATCAATATGGTGTTTCCACTTTGGTAAACAACAAAGCAAGAGTTTACAAAGGTGGTTCTTGGAGAGACAGAGGTTATTATATGTCACCGGGTACTAGAAGATTCTTAAATGAAGACCAGTCTGCAGACGATATCGGCTTCCGTTGTGCAATGGTTCGTGTAGGATCTCCTGATGGTAATATGTTCGGTGGAAAAGGATTTGGAGAAATGAACAAAACCATATCCAAAAACAACAAAGCAAGAAAATACAAATAACGGATACACAAACTGTATATAAAAAGTCCCACGAATACTCGCGGGACTTTTTTATTTTTAGCCTATGGAAATACATGAACTATATCAGTTGTTTTTACAATCCGCAGGAGTAACCACCGATTCCCGTAAAATACAGAAAGGACAAATCTACTTTGCCTTAAAAGGCGGCAACTTCAACGGCAACAGCTTTGCAACAGCCGCAATTGAGCATGGCGCTTCATATTCCGTAATAGATGAGCCAGAATTTGACGTACATGATAAATGTATCCTCGTTAAAGATGTACTGAATACACTGCAATTGCTGGGAAATTACCATCTCAGACATGTCAATCCAAAGGCTGTTATCGCCATCACCGGTTCAAATGGAAAGACAACCACTAAAGAATTGGTGCATGCCGTATTAAACACCACCTTCATGACACACTACACCAAAGGTAACCTCAACAACCATATAGGAATTCCACTTACCCTGCTCGAAATGCAGGCAGACACCGAAATTGCCGTCATTGAGATGGGCGCCAACCACCAGAAAGAAATCGAAAGTTATTGCAAATATGTGGAACCAACGCATGGCATCATCACCAACTGTGGCAAGGCCCATCTGGAAGGATTTGGCGGTGTGGAGGGTATCCGAAAAGGCAAAGGCGAACTGTATGATTACCTGAAACAACACAATGGTTGGGTGTTTGTGAATGGCGATGATGAGATCTTGGAAAACATGCTGCAGGAAAGAAACATGAATGATTTTATTTCATACGGCAATAACCCCCACAACAAATACAACAGTGCTATTTTAAAAGACAACCCATTTCTGAAAATACAGTTTGAAGACATTGAAATAAATTCCAATTTATTCGGCAGTTATAACTACAGCAACATCATGTGTGCCATTGCAACCGGTAAATATTTCGGTGTTTCTAACGAGCACATTAAAAAAGCCATCGAACAATACAATCCGACCAATGCTCGTTCTCAGGTGATAGAAAAGGATGGTTACCGATTCATCCTGGACGCCTATAACGCCAACCCTACCAGTATGCAGCACGCCTTGGAAAGTTTTGCCAAATCATCTTCTAAAAAGAAGATTGTGATATTGGGTGATATGTTTGAGCTGGGAGAAGAAGCGCCGAAAGAACATCAGTTCATTGCCGGACTTTGCGAACATTTGCATTTTGACACGATTGTATTGGTGGGCCATGAATTCAGTAAAACCAAAAACACTGAAAAAGTACTGAAATTTCCATCTGTCGCAGAAACAAAGGAATGGTTTCAGCAACAGGACTTTAATGGTGCTGAAATATTACTGAAAGGTTCCCGTAGCATGAAAATGGAAAAGGTGCTGGATTAGGCTTTAATTTCCCGATGGAGGAGGCCCGTCGGGCATTCCTGCCGGCGGAGGTCCCAGCATGAAGTCTTTTGGTTTTTCGTCTGCTGTCTTACTACCTGTGCCAAGCTTCTTAAGCGAATAGGTAATGGTTCCCATATAATAGCGGCGCAAAACCGTTGAACTTAGATCTTCCGTATAAATTTCGGTTACGTTTCTGGTGATGCTCTGATTCTGATTCAAGATATCATTTGCAGAAAACTTCACTTCCAGACTTTCATCTTTCAGGAACTTGTATGCAAGCGATGCATTCAGCAGCCAGTAGCTGGTATTGTATGATGCGGAGCCTCCGGCATTCAGGGTATTGCTCACTGAGGTATTGAATACAAATCCTTTCCAGAACTGATAATTGAATCTTGCCGATGCGGTATGATTGAAAAAATTGTTGTTATTCTGCGCTTGCAATGAATTCTTCACAATGGTATAATTTGCATTATAGGATATGGTAAAATCAATCTTCTTGCTGATATTGCTGCCCATGGAAAAACCCGCATTTAATGCATAGGAATTGGCAATATTCCGTGCTGAATTTATCAAGGTTGGCGTACGCAAATACACAAATCCTCCTGTGACATTCATATTGCTCTTCAACTTACTTGCCGGAAAACCGAAGGTGATGAAAGTTCTGGCATTCCAGTATCCATTGAGGTTTACAGGCCGTATGAACTGTGTACCTGCTATTGCCTTCAAATCATCCACCGTTGTATCTCTTGCAAAAATGGTGGTGGCATTGGCAATGTAGTTTATCGTGTTGGTGGCATTGGCAAAGATGAACAGATTGGTTGCCTTTGTCGTATTGGCTCGTCCATAACGAAGTCCGAGAGATTGTGAAAACGTTTGTTTCAATTCAGGATTTCCGGATGACAGGATCAATGAATTGCTGTTATCGGTTACATTCTGTAATTGCGTAACAGACGGTGGATTGGTGGATGTTCTGTAGAAAAAGCGCAGATTCTCCGTTTTGGAGAATTTGTAATTCAGTTCAGCAGCAGGCAAGAGGGAAAGAAAATTCTTTCTGACAGAAATGGCATCCGGGGACAGCTGTTGACTTCTCAGCAAAGCATCCTGACCAGTGATGCCTATCGACCAGTTTAATTTCTGATTGTTGTATCGGTATGAAACGCCCAACTTATTGGTCAGATAGGTATTATTAAATTCGTTGCTCAAGGCCGTGTCACGAAGCGTATAACTATCTGTCAGCACATCAAAATTATCCGTATTCCTAACGGAAGCAGACCTCGTGAAAGAAGGTGCAAAATTGACGGATATCTGACCAAACTTCTTAACGGGTTCTGTGTAAACAATATTTCCGCCAAGGGTATAACTACGGGTTTTGACAACCGATCTCTGATCAATCGAATCCACAACATTCAGCGTATCCAGCGTATAATCATTCAATGCAAACAGGCTGCCATTTGATTTTTTCGTATTCAAAACCGTATTCAGGTTAAACGAAATCGTTCTTCCTTTTTTTGCAAACTTATGCTGATAGAGGATGTCATTGGAAAAATTAAATCCAACCTGTTTGGATGTCAGGCTGTTCTGCGTCGAATTTTCCAGCGTTTCTTTATTTCTTGTATTGGCAGCAAACAGCATTGATGATGAATTATAGTTCTGCGAACTGAAGGATGGCGAAAAAATAAGGGAATTGGAAGAATCTATGGCATACTCAATTCTCATATTAAGACGATTATTGAAATTTTTAGCCGTTACCTCTTTCTTTTCATTATAAACCAGTCCACTATCGTTATCGGAAATGTAATTTCTAATCGCTGTGCTGATATTTTCATTTTTGGTTCCGTTAAAAAAATAAGAGCCGGAGAAGGTAACTTTCTTTTTTTTACCCAACTTGTCCGAGTAATTTACCCCAAGTGCGGTTGTTGTAGCAATGCCACTCTGCTGGCCGACCAGAAAATTGTTTACAGGACTGTTTCTTCCCATGCCGCCTGGCCCACCACGACCTCCACCTCCACGTTCAGATCCTCCTGCATTGGTTGCTCCCACCAGATCCTGAATATTAAAATTCTGCTGATTGATATTGTTGCTCATCGCCAGGATGGAGAATCTTCTGTCTCCTTTAAACGTATTGAAATTCAAGCCGGCATTATACCTGTTATCCGGACCGCCGTAGCCAGCATAAAACCTTCCGAACGTAGAATTCCCCATGCCGTTTTTAGTGACGATATTGATGGTTTTCTGGGAGTTTCCGTCGTCAAAACCGGTAAATGCTGCCTGGTCGCTCATTTTATCAAACACCTGTATCTTGTCAATGATATCTGCCGGTAAGTTCTGCATGGTCGTCCTCGGGTCATCTCCAAAAAATGGTCTGCCATCCACCAATATCTTTTTAACCTCCTCTCCGTTCACTTTGACCGTTCCGTTTTCAGCCGTTACACCCGGCATTTTGGTCAGTAGATCCTCCGTGGTGGCATCCTTATTTACCTTAAACGATGAGGCTGTAAACTGCGCCGTATCGCCAAGCTGCTGTACACGGATTTGTTTTTCCTGAATAAGCACTTCTTTCAGCAATTTGCTTTCCTCTGCCATCGGGATAAGCTTTAAGTCCAGATTTTCAGTGACCGATATGTTTTTGACAATTGATTTATAGCTGATATAACTGATATTCAACACATACGTGCCACTGTCAACATCTGTAATAATAAAACTCCCCTCCAAATCCGTTGAAACGCCTTTAACCAATAAGGTATCTTTTATATTCGTCAGTGTCACATTTACACCTATAAGGGGAGAATTATCTTTTGAATCGGTCAATTTTCCGGAGACTGAGAACGGCTGTGCATGCAAAAGGGAAATACAAAAAAAGAAAGAAGCTAGGAATACCTGTTTAATCATAATGTAATTTTACCAATAATATGGACATTAGACTAAGAAAACAGAGTATGGATTAAATTTAATGAGGCCGAAAACTACTTATTAACTTTTTTTAAGGCCTTTTGTTCCTGCTGAACTATGACAAACGCAACCACTCGCGCATCCATCTCTCCGGAATTTCGTTATTGAGAGCGGTGAGATAATCCCTGTAGGTACATGGAATCAATACATGTTTTTGCAAATCTTTTTTATCATAGGTGATTTTCATCCACCAGCGATCACTTTTTTTACTCTTTAGAAATATGAAATCATTCTCTGCATCCTCAATCTGAACGATATATGTATTGAAATCCTTTTCATCAACAATCGGATAATCATTTCTGCGCAGACTTATTCCCTCCATAAAATACCAGACCATTTGCGCCACCTGTTTAGCGGTGATGTTGCTTTTGTCCAATTCCGGATTAAAATCATAAATCCCCATGCTCATCAGCTGGTCGCTCATACCTGCAAAACGCGCCAAGGCACAAGCCTCATCGCCGAAAAGTCCGTTGGGTGAAGGCTCCGGCTGTGCAGGTGCATCGGAATAACGTATGGCATTGACATTATAGGTAACCATCGCCGCTTCCCTGAGATATGGTTCCGCATCAAAGATATGCTCCCGGATTTTGCCTACGCGCAAGACATCCTGATTTCTGCTGCTTAAAAAGGAAAGCTGATTCTCGTGCATAAAATAAGACTGATAGGCAACGAGATTGTATTTCTTCAGAAATCCGCTGAGGAAGAAATCTTTGAGATAGGTCTTATGGATGTCCACATCACTATTTTCCCAATACACGCTGGAGGCAATCTGCGCAACGGTAATCTGATTTTCAAATATTTCGTACGCTTTAAATTGCGCGGAAGCCAGCGCGGCATCTCCACCGATAATGATGGTAATGATGTTATGCTTGAATAATTCATGCAGCGTTTCCACGATGGCTACTAATGTATCGACATACGTGGCTCCGGCACTTATATTGCCCAGATCCAGCAACTGCATGCCATTGGTGAATGCTGAAAACTGATACAACTGCCTGCGCACCTCATCTGCAGCCTTCTCCGTCCCTTTATTGGCGATATACCCACGGTAATCTTCCACACCAAGTATCGCGACTTGGTAGTTTTCCAGCGTCTGTTTTTCGTGATACAAATGAATGTAGCCTTTACAGTATGGATTGGCATGATAAAAAGCATCCAATATAGAGCTACTGACAGGCTGTAAGAAATCACTGAGCATAAGAATAATTATTTATACAAATGTAAGACTAAGCGCAGGTGATGCTTTCCAAAAATACTCAACGTGTGTTGATTAAAGCCGGAATCATACCTGGGATGTATGATTCCGGACGAACTAAACAAATACTGCGTGCCGTATAACACGAGTTATCAAAAAAGCTTCTGGGTATTTCCTAAGCTGCCCAGCTTTCTCTGTCCAGGCTCCTGAACTGAATGGCTTCTGCCAGATGTTGTGTTTGTATCTGTTGGCTGTTTGCCAAGTCAGCAATGGTTCTTGCCACACGGATTATACGCTCATATGCCCGTGCAGACAAACCCAGTCGCTTCATCGCGGTATTCAGAAGCTGTTGTGAGGTGGCATCCAGCACACAAGATTCACGGGTCTGCTTCGTACTCATCTGAGCATTGCAATGGATGTCATCTTCTTTAAAACGGGCCTCCTGAATCAGCCGTGCCGCAATGACACGATCTCTGATTGCGCTGCTTTTTTCCGCACTTCCTT
This sequence comes from Chitinophagales bacterium, assembly GCA_046329775.1. Classification (GTDB taxonomy): domain Bacteria; phylum Bacteroidota; class Bacteroidia; order Chitinophagales; family JADIYW01; genus JADJSS01. The sequence continues at coordinate 31,600 of JAXLTX010000006.1, read as the reverse complement.
TAGAGGATAAATCCTCCAGTCTCACGGGCGTCACCTCTACATGCAAATCAATTCTGTCCAACAGGGGTCCGGAAATCTTATTGAGGTATTTATGCACCACACCCGGTCCGCAGACACAGTCTTTTTCAGGATGATTGTAATACCCGCAAGGACAGGGGTTCATACTGGCCACCAACATGAAATTGGCGGGATAATCTATTGAAAAACGGGTACGGGAAATGTTTACTTTCCGCTCCTCCATCGGCTGCCGCATCACTTCCAGCACATCTCTCTTAAACTCCGGCAATTCATCCAGGAACAGTACGCCATTATGCGCCAGTGAGATTTCGCCGGGTTGCGGATTGCTGCCGCCGCCAACAAGTGCAGCATTGGACACGGTATGATGAGGAGAACGGAAAGGTCGCTGATATAACAGTGAAGAATTTCTTCTTAATTTCCCGGCAACCGAATGGATTTTAGTCGTCTCCAAAGCTTCTTCCAATGACAAAGGAGGCAATATGGTAGGAATACGTTTGGCGAGCATGGTTTTCCCCGCTCCGGGCGGGCCAATCAGTATTACGTTATGTCCGCCGGCAGCTGCAATTTCCAATGCACGTTTAATATTTTCCTGCCCTTTCACATCAGAAAAATCAAAGGCTGTATTTTCTAAATTTTTGAAGAAATCCAATTCCGGTTGCACGACGGTTGGCTCTAAAAGTGTTTTACCGGCGAGAAAATCGACCACTTCATCCAGATGCTCCACACCAAATACCTTTAATCCATCCACAATGGCTGCTTCTCTGGCATTTTGCCTTGGCAAAATAAACCCCTCAAATCCATCTTTCTGGGCTTGAATGGCAATCGGCAGTGCCCCTTTTATGGGTTGCAATTTTCCATCCAGAGAAAGTTCGCCCATGATGATATAACGTTCCAGAAGCTCCGACTTCAACTGTTCCGAAGCAGCCAGAATACCAATGGCTATGGGCAAATCATAGGCAGACCCCTCTTTGCGGATGTCAGCGGGTGCCAGGTTTACGATGATACGTATTCTTGGCATATTGTATTTGTTCACACGCAAGGCGCTTTCCACCCTGCTCCAGCTTTCCTTTACCGCATTATCCGGCAGTCCTACCATAAAATAATGCTGTCCCTGACATACGTTTACTTCTACTGTAATAGTGGCCGCATCTACACCATACACGGCGCTACCATAGGTTTTTACCAACATTTTCCATCTTCTTTACCTATTAAGAGACAAGAACTATCTAAATTCCATAAAACTGGGTAAACTTTTTTTATAAAATCTACCCCGGCATCCTTTAGAGATGCAAATTTTCAATACCAGCACTTCAATAAGACAAGAAAAAGCAAAAAAATACAATATATTATCCCATATTAAATTCTTTTTTTATATTCGGAGTTAAATAAAAAACGCAACATTATGAATTTAAAATTTCTTAGCATCCTATTGATTTTAATCATGGGTACAAATGCGGTTAACGCACAATCATCCGGTAAAATTTCTGACAAGACCTTGATTATCCCAATGCTTGGTTTAAGCAAAGACTTCCAGAAATACGCACTGAAAAAAGGTAAAACAAAAGATGCTGAGAAAATAAAGGCCGATATAGAAAAATATAATACGGCATGGAAAGATGGCATCTCTCAATCGATGTATGATGCGACGCCGTACGAATTTTCCAATGAACTCAGCAGAGAAGATGTTGATGGCAACAAGTCTGAATATCTGTATCTGTATTTCAATCTGCAAAAGAAACGTGAAACGCTTTCCGTCTACAAATCCGGCGGAACCTATGGATCGACTTTGGTTGCCAGCTTAAACATTGTTGGCTTTGATTTAAAGAACACCAACGATGTAAGACGTGCAATGAATATGCTGAATACGAAAATGCATGAATATGTTTCAGCCGGAACCAATAAATACGGAACAATCAACAGAGGCAACAAATACTCTTACTGGGATAATATCGAACAGAAATTTGAAAAAAACATGAAGAGCAAGACACTTTATGTGGCAAAATATGAAAAGGGTGACATCAGAGGGTATGATAAGAAAAATAAAAAAATCGAAGCGAAGCTCAGAAAAAGCTGGAACGTCTGTAAATATAAAATCGTCAGCAAAGAACAGTTGAATGACATTGTTGTGAACGGAACAGACCCGAACGGGTTCTACCTTTTATCTCAAAAAAAGAAACCCAGAAATGCGTTATTGTTTTCCGTAGGGCTTATTTATACCTATGGATTGGCTCCGATAATCTATTTTGCCGTACCACATGTTGACCAGACTGTATTATCTACAAAAGATGAAGGCATTACCATGCGTTACAAATCGTACTCTCGCTATAAACCCAGCAAGTACATGAAGTTGCAAAAGAAACTGAAGAAAAAATAACTATCCGTTGAACGCTACAGGGGCCTGTATTGGGAAATACCGACATACAGGCTCCTGTTTTAATAATTGACCTGAATGATTATATGATCCTTGGTACGAATATTGCTACCGACATCATAATAAAAAGACAAGTCTCATCACATCGTCAAACAAAAGCATGAAATACATAGTCTCGTTAGTCGTGCTGCTGCTTTCCATTGGCAGCATCCATGCACAGATTGTCAATTATGACAGCTTAAAAACAGCATTCCCAAAAGAGGATGCAATCGTGTTATCCAATGATGTCAGCATCGAGTACAGTCTGGATGCCGACCAGACATTGAAAGCTAAAAGCACGGCAACCGAAAAGATTCTGGTGATGAAAAACAACCTGATGGAATTTCAGTCGATAGAAATACCGTTCAGTAAATTCGAAAAGGTTGCCTTCATATCAGGAAGAATCTTCGCTATCAATGCAAAAGGAGAGAAAAAACTGGTAGAAAATCTGAAGATAAGAAATGCCGTAGACAAGGATTATTATATCAAGAACATCTTTTACAACGATTTAAAGCTAAAATCCATATCCACCACCACGGAAGTGAAGGAACGTTATCTGATTGAATATTCTTATGAAACCGAATATGAAGACCTGAAATTCCTGAATACCTTTTTTCCGTACAAGCATCTTCCCACATTGGATTTTTCCATTTCAGCCACCATTCCCAAAAATGTGAATGCGGAAATAGTTCCGGTAAATCCACCGGCAACGATGACAAAAACAAATGAAACGGTGGATGGCAGCAATGTTGTATCCTATCATATCAAACAGCTCTCCATCCTTAAAAACGCCTATTTCCAGGCTCCACATGCTTATGTGATTCCACATTTTATCGTGATTACCAAATCCTATACGGACAGTAAGAAGAATGTTATAAAAGTGCTGGAATCAGCGAAGGAACTCTATGGATGGTACAGCTCCCTGATTAAAGAGTTAGTTCCGGACAAAAACTACTTGAAGAAACTAAGTGAAAACATCACCAAAGGGGCACAGACAAAAGAACAGAAAGTGGCTGCCATCTTTAATTGGGTAAAAACGAACATTTCGTATGTAGCCTTCGAAGACGGAATTGCCGGATTTAAACCTGAAGAAGCAAAAACGGTGGAAACAAAGCGTTTTGGTGACTGTAAAGGTATGGCCAATCTATTGACGGAACTCCTCTTGGCACAGGGCCTCGATGCACATCATTGCTGGATCGGAACAAATTCACTGCCTTACTCCTATTCTACACCTTCGCTGTGTGTCGACAATCATATGATTTGTGCATTAGATCTGAACGGAAACACCTACCTGCTGGATGCTACAGGGGCAACAAATGACTGGAATAAATACCCGTATTATCTGGAAGGGAAAGAGGCACTGATTGCACAGGGAGATAATTACAGAATATTCAAGGTTCCGGTCTCCAACAGTTCGGAAAATGTATGTGCGCTCAATTACACGCTGGATATCAGCAAACCGGAAAACCCTTTGATCAGCGGAAACGTAAGACTGACAGGTACGCTCTTTAAGATTTACAAGAGTATCTATGACGATTCAAAGATGCTCAACAAGAAAGAATTTCCGGTCAGGGTGATATCCGGTCTATTCAATTCATCCATCGTTCCAAGTAATGCTACTGTAAGTTTTACTGAAACGGATTTATCGATATCTTTCAAGGCAAACGGATTGCCGCTGGTATCTAAGCATGGCAATGCCCTACAGATCAGCCAGGCTTCTTTCGAATACTTTCCGCTTACCTTCCTGCAGAAATCAAAGAACACACCGCTGTTCCTGGAATTTCCATTTACATACAAGGTCAGCTCCACCATCTCCGGAAATGCAAAACTGGTGACACCTATTGCCTATTCCAAATCAAATGAAATAAGCAGTGTCAGCAAAAAGACAGTCGCCAATGGCAGTGAAATAAGGGATGAATTCAGCCTACAGATAAACCAGCCTGTAATCATGGAAAAAAACTTTTCCGATTGGAATGACATCATAACGGACTATTACAATCAATTCGGAATCATATCCGTTTCAAAATAAAAGTGATATTAAATGAGTAAAAGAATGAACACTCTCATTATGAAAAAAAATCATCTGCTGCTGGCTGTTGGCGTGTTGCTGCTATTTGCCGGAAATATAAAAGCTGAATCCCTCGACAGAACATACGAAGAACTCAGCAAGCAGGAAATCGACAACAATGACGCCGTTGTACTTTTTGATGACGAACACGTCGAATACACCTTTTACAAGAACGGCTATACGAGTTCTTTCACCATCACCACCACCTACCACCGGAAGATTAGAATCAATTCCACCAATGCGCTGAATGATTTCAACAAGCTGTACATCCCCATACCCAGTGCGTCCAAATATGAGATCAACGATATTGAGGGGGTTACCATACATCCAGACAACACTACCTCCTCTTTAAATACGGATGACGTAAAAGAAACCACCCTACCTGCCAATGTTCCGTTTTACAGAAAGCTGAAAGGCAAGGTAAAACTATTTGTCTTCCCGGGAGTGAATGTCGGAGACGAAATTGAGTACACCTATACCATCTCTTACACCAGAGATGCCTACACCAATTATTTTAACGATCTTAAAATAAATTATTTCGAATCTGAATTCCCGGTAAAATCAAGCAAACTTACCGTCACCATCCCTTACAAACTGAACTTCAACAGTTTCCCTCTGAATACCAGCACCACATTTCAGGAACCTTCATCTGTAACAAAAAATCAGCCGAAAAAATACACCTTTCAGATAAAGAACCTTCCCGCAACAGAATCAGAAGATTTCACCATAGAATCAGAACAGAGCCCCGGTGTTGTATATCAGGTAAACGGAAGTGAAACGGAGGCATTATCTGCCACCTGGGAGGATGAACTGGATGGATTTTTCAAGAATGTAAAGAAGAACACCCAGATAAATGCCGAACTCACCGTGGGAGAATTAAGCAAGAAAATGAAATCCAAAACCGGATTTAAGGAACAGATGAGAGTGATTTGTGATGAGATCAACAAAGTCTATTTTACAAAGCCGGAGGAATACATCAGAGCCGCCTATGAGACCTCTTTTGATGCACAGGATTACAGTATCTATCAGAAACTTGCAAAGTCACTTGATTACGATGTCAACTTCTGGTTTGTAAAGAGTAAAAAATCCGGAAAATTCAACAAATCATTCCCAAGTCTGGAACAGTTTGATGATGTCATCATAGAATTCATCAAACCTGCCAGCAAAGAATCCTGCTATCTGCCGCTCTATAAGCCTCTGGATCCCTTGAACTATGTGAACTACAACTACAACAATACGGATGCGCTCAAGGTATTTTATCTGGATGGCAGTACAAAATATGCTTTCGAGCCCTTCAAGACAAAGAACGTGTACACGGAAAATAAGATCACCCAGACAAATAAGATTTCCATCCTTTCAGATTCAGGTTACACCGTAAAGGTTAATTCCACCCGCGTTACAGCAGGCGAATTTGTAAACAAATACAAGATAAATGCCTTTAACTACAAGACAGAAAAAGAAAAGAATGATCTCTATGAAGAACTCAAGAGTTCCATCATAGAAAGTGACGCCAATATGGTGCTGGAATCTATCGAATTGAAGCCTTACAACCCCGAATCTGATCAGTCCATCACCTGGATTAAGAATTATCGCATTACAGACAACATCACTCCAGTAAACAAATTTCCCCTGACGTTGAATTCTATCCTGCATTACTCTTCAGATATCTACACCAATTGTGAAACCAGAAAAACGAATGCTTATCTGGGCTTTCCACATAAATACGACTATACCTATGTTATCTCTTCGGATAAGGGGAACATTATTCCAAATGAAAATTTCAACAAAACGATTACGAATGATATCGGAACATTTACGAGTACCATTCAGCAGAAATCGCCCAACTCCGTTGAAATCAGATTGATCTTTGATACCAAAGCTGACAATTGCAAAAAAGAACAATGGTGCAGCTACAGTGAATTGAACAATGCATTTGAGACGGCATTCCTGTTGCCCTTGATTCTGGAAAAATGATAAAATACCATCTGAAAAAAGTGGCTATACCCGTATAGCCACTTTTTTTTATGCCCATCTACCTGCCACTTTATTTTACCTACACTCTGATAAGTCACAAAAAAGCTGTAACTTTTTATCATGAATGTAAAATCCGCAGAAAAGAAACCTGTCAGAAATGGAATATTGAAACAGAAAAAGGTAAGTACCTTAGGGCAATACTCCGGATATACCTCTGCGGATTACAAAGGATTTACGTATCATTCAGAGTATCTGCTGATGCGGGACGGCATTAAGCTGGCAGCGGATATCTGTTTACCAAAAAAAATAGAATCCGACAAAAAGATTCCAGCCATATTGTACCTTACCAGATACGTACGGAGTTTTGAAACTAAATTTCCATTCAATCTGCTAGCGAAAACATTATTCGGGCAAATCACTAAAAAAGAAATTGAATTTTTCACCTCCTATGGTTATGCTGTCGTCATCATTGATGTTCGAGGTACCGGCGCATCCTATGGCACCCGACATATGGAATTCAGTCCGGAGGAGGTGGAAGACGGCAGAGAAATTGTAGACTGGATTATCAGCCAACCCTGGAGCAATCGGAAAGTGGGTTCTACCGGCATCTCATATCTGGGCACTACCGCAGAAATGTTACTCGTCAACCAACATCCGAATGTAAAGGCCTGTATTCCTCGCAGCAGCATTTTTGACCTGTACAATGATATCGCTTTTCCTGGCGGTGTACGGCACGGAAAATTTATTGAAGTTTGGCGCGATACGACATTGTCACTGGATAAGAACAACCTGAAATATATCGGAGTCGTTGCCAATGCCGTCATCAAAAATCCGAAACCGGTCAAGGCCGATAAAAAAGGGGACCAATACAAAACGGCACATGCCCAGCATCAAAGCAATTTCGATATCTTCTCCGGCATGTATAAGATTACTTTCAGAAATGACATACATCCGGATCTGGGACGAAGCATAGATGAATTTTCCGTTCACCATTACAAACACAAGATAGAACAATCACGCACTCCGATTTATCGCATTGGCGGATGGTATGACGGAGCGCTGGCAAATTCCGCGATAAAGGGTTTTATGAGCACAAAGAACTCGGTAAAGTTGCTGATCGGCCCCTGGGACCACGGACCTGCACAGCATATCTCTCCTTTTGTATATTCCAATAAAAAGACCTTTTCCGTTTGGACGGAGATGCTACGATTCTTCGATTTTCATTTGAAAGAGATTGATAATGGCATCATGGATGAACCGCCAATATCCTACTATGCCATGGGAAAAGAGCAATGGCGACATGTTTACGACTGGATGCCGCATGAGTCCAAATACAAATCATTTCTATGTTCGTCTGACCACAAATTAACGGAGAAGGCCAAAGACAAGACGGAAGGCTGTCTTCATTATGTAATAGATAGGCACTTCGGCACCGGTGGCGGCGCCCGCTGGAACAGCCTAACCGTCAAATATCGCTATAACAGACGCATTGCTTATAATGACTGGACCAAACGAACCAAGAACCTGTTGCAATTCACATCAGAACCTCTGACAAGAAATATGGAACTTACGGGGCATGCAAGCGCAGAAATATATTTGAGTTCAGATGCAAGAGATGTGCAGCTATTTGTTTATATTTCATCTGTGGATAGATATGGCAGAGTCACCCATATTACGGAAGGACAATTCAGAGGATTACACAGAAAGGAATCAACTGAAAAACCGCCCGTTCCGTATTTTGCACCCTATCATACCTTTCATAAGGAAGATGCGATGGAATGGATTCCTAATAAAGTGGAGAAGTTACACTTCGAATTAATCCCGACTTCTCATCTGATCAGGAAAGGCGAACGTATCCGGATTTCCATTGCCGGTGCTGATGCGGACCATTTCGATGCAATTGATGATGTAACCTGTAACCCTTCTTCCCTGCAGATCTTCTGCACCAATGAATTTCCGTCACAGGTACATCTGCCATTAATGGTGGTTTGAATGTAAATGAATTAACAAGCATGAAGATTGGCAACAAAAAAATTGATCTCTGCAGATTTTCGATGCTACAAAAATAAAATCAATGAAAAAAAAATTACCCGCATCAGGATTGAATGAAGACGAGATTCATCAGCTATGGGATGATTATTCCAAAGATGACATGAACTGGAAAGAAGGAAAATTCTTCGGATATGTATACTATCCCGGAGATGTCTACTACAACACCATTAAGGAAGCCTATGCCCGTTTTTCTGCCACCAATGCCTTGAATCCGGCCGTATTTCCAAGTTTAAAGAATATGGAAAACGAAGTGGTGCAAATGGCCGCATCACTCTTGCATGGCGATGAGAATGTCAGCGGTACCATGACTTCCGGCGGCACGGAAAGTATATTCATGGCGGTCAAAGCGGCAAAGGAATGGGCAAAAAAACACAAGCACACTAAAAATCCGCTGATGCTGCTGGCTGAAACCGCACATCCCGCCTTTTGCAAAGCGGCAGACACCATAGAATTCAATTATAAGCTGATAAAGGTGGATAGCCATTATCAGTTGGATCTGGAAGACCTGGTCAAGCATCTTTCACCGGATGTGGTATTTATCGTAGGGTCAGCGCCTTCTTATCCGCAAGGCATGATTGACCCGATTGAGGCGATGGCTGAGATTGCAAAACGCCATAAATGTCTGCTGCATGTAGATGCCTGTGTAGGCGGGTTCATCTTACCTTTTCTAAAAATGGAAGGCGTGGATTTGCCGAAATTTGATTTTGAGATAGATGGCGTGACTTCTATGTCCGCCGATGTTCACAAATATGGCTATGCGGCGAAGGGCGCGTCCGTTGTGTTGTATAAAAACGCTGAACTTCGAAAGGGACAATTTTATGTGAAGACCGACTGGAGCGGGGGGATCTACGGTTCTCCTTCCTTTATGGGCACACGTGGAGGTGGACCAATCGCGGCCGCTTGGACTGCCTTAAATCTTATCGGAGAAGACGGCTACAGACGGATGGCGAGAGAAACCTTTGAGGAGACCAATTACATCAAACGCAAAATAGAGGAAGAGATACCGGACCTCAGGATTCTGGGCACCCCTCAGGCCACCCTATTCGCCTTTGCATCCGATACGATTGATGTGTATGAAGTGGCGGATGAATTAAGCGAACTGGGCTGGACCATCAACAGGCAACAACTGCCGGCCAGTCTTCATGTATTGCTCAACTACATCCATGTTGGCAAAGGAGAAATGTTTGTCAACGACCTGAAGACATCTGTGCAGAAAGCAAAACGATTTTCATTGCAACACCTGAAAAACAACATTCAGGTAAGTGCCGTAAAGGGATTGAAGAAATTACTGAATGAACAGCAGTTCGCATCTGTCACACAAAGATTCTCCGGCGGTGATGGTCCGGAAAGCAAACGGAAAGCGGCGATGTATGGTATGATGAGCGAATTGACGGGAAGCGGTTCCCTGAAAGATATGGTGGTGGATTTTCTGGATAAACTGTATAAACCTGAAGATAAAAAAGCATAGCTTTACAGCATTAAGATCACTATGAAAAAGCACATCCCAAATTCGCTCACACTGCTCAATTTGTTTTCCGGTTGCTGTGGTATCATCGCCTGCTTGCAAAACCAACATCAGCTGGTGCCCTTATTTATAGGCATTTCCTTGCTGGCTGATTTTTTAGATGGTTTTGCAGCCCGTGCATTGAAGGTGAAATCAGACCTTGGCGGACAATTAGATTCCTTAGCTGATATGGTAACATTTGGTGTATTACCGGGCATTATGTTGTTTAGTATTATTAATGCAAAAGTGAGCCTAATAACAGGAATAACCATGTATCCCAATTTAAGTGAATTAGGAAGGACTAAGATATCTTACACAGATTTTAAAGATTTTACATTAGGATTAATTGGATTCGTTTATACTTTATTTGCTTGTCTACGATTAGCAAAATTCAATATTGACACCCGCCAGACCGTAGATTTTATTGGACTGAACACACCCTCCGGAGCTATTTTTATTTTAGGATTCTACATGCAGTATTTTACAGACTGGCAATTCAGAACCAACTGGGATTATTCGATCTATGCAAAAATTACAGCCATGATACTTCCGTTTGTATTGGCATTTCTGATGGTTGCTGAATTTCGTATGTTCAGTTTAAAAGGGAACCCATTCAGCTGGAAGCAGAATAAATTCAGGGTTATACTATTGATAAGCGCAATACCGCAATTGATTTTGCTTCAATGGATTGGGCTAAGCACTGTAATCCTCAGTTATATCATATTTGCTTTTCTATATAATATCCTTGAAGGAAGCAAGCTTTCTTCAGCCTCATAGCAGCAGGCTGATTTTATTTTCTAGCCATTGTCTTTCCGCAACGGATGACATCGCTTTCAACTCTTTTTGCAAAGCTGCCACCTTTGTCTTATTTACTCCTGAAATCTCTTCAATCTTCTGCAGCATCTTCAGAAAGTTCTTGTTTAGCTCCACATGCAGTTCAGGAATGCTATTCTTGGTATACACAAATTTCTTAAAGGCATTCATGCTGGAATGTAATAACTCAAAATAACTGTTATCCTTTTGCAACAGTTCATAATATGCCTTTATGACCATACGGCGTTGTGCAAGATTATAATACACATCATCCAGTTTGGTATTTGACAGCAGACTCAGCACCTCATCAAAATTATTCTTTTCAAATCTGATGAATGCCTTGTTAAAATTATAGACATCCTCTTTCAGATCATCGAGCAGATAATGCTTGTAGTGCTCCAGAAACTTCTCGGCTTCTGCAATCCGACCGAGCCTTAATGCTGAACTGATATAATTCTTGTATGTGGCAATGTAAATCTTACCATAGTGATTCAGGATAAGATCCCTGTCTATCAGAATATGATAGATGCGAAGTTGCTGCTCGTAATAATCAGCAAATCCCTTATTGATTTTCTGTATCGCAAAGTACAGGAGCATCTTGAGAATCTCCCTGCTTTCTTCCTGTGCAAACAACTTGATATGGTTTTCAATATCATCCATCACCTCAAAGAAATACTTCTCCTCATGGGTTGTCAGCATCAGATTGAGCCTGTGGTGTATAAGATAAAAGGGCTGTCCCGCCTGCTCTTTTGCCTGCAATGGAACGGGATCTATAAGCGACAGATTTTTCCAGCGCAGTGTCTCACTCTGAATAAATTCATTCAGTTCTGCATATACCTTTTCATAATCTCCATTCCTGTTATCGATTTTCAATGCATAGGTGGTCATCAGTTCTTCAAACTGATATTTAAAAATATTCTGTCTCGATCCCATCGGAATATTTTCCAGTATGGCTCGTATCTCACGGGCGGTGATGATGAAATATTTATCCAGATTTCTTTCAAAATAATATTTCAGCAAATGCATCTTATCCTCCAGATGATCCTCCTGTCGATGGCTGAAAATGATATAGTTTTCAATAATCTTGGTCAATTCCGACATCAGTTTAGAAAACTTGTTTTCATTATAGGCTTGTTTGGGGAAAACCTTTGCATATATCTTCTCCTTCCTGATATCCTTTGCCTCTAATTGGGGATAATATTTTTCTATGAGCAGAAATAATTTCTGTGGCAAAGTGTCTTTCTTATCCAACTGTTTTTCTATGAAGGCAGCTAAATTTTTCATCTCTGCCGGGGATAAAGACCTAAGAATATCAATCAGTTTCGAGGATTTCATAACAATTTAGCTAACAATTTTTGGTCAAATGAGCGGAATACTAAAATACAAACAATTAATTGAAATACAAACAATTAAGAATTATTTTACACAAAAAACAATGCTTATTGAACGGAAAACTTTTGTAAAAAAGTATTTTTCACTTGGATGGTTTTGTATCTATCTTGCTGTCACAATAACAAAGGAATATGTCAGCAATTGGGAAAAATGTGAATATTCTGAACGATTATTATGCAGTCAGCCTGTTGCACTTTCTGGTACACAGTCTGCGTAAAATCGGAAAGAGCGTTTATCGTATCATTTATGATACTCCTTCAATGCTTAAATATGACAAGGCGGATGATAAAACCCGTCAGACAATATTGAGTGCAGGTATTTTCATAAGAAAAGATCAGCTCAAAAAAACAGCAGGCAATCAGTACAAATTTTCAACCCGGCAGCTGGGAGAAGATAAGAACTTGCATGCCGGAGATTGTATGTTTGCTGAAAGGTATATCCGCAAAGCCGCCGGCAGTTGTTATGCCAAAGACAGAAACACCATCTCTACTGCCTATCACATCATTGATGCAGCAGGTGGAGACACAAAAATGTTCATTGAAAATTACTTTGCGGTGTTTGGCTTTACCGGGTGTACTACAGAAACGGTCCTTTTGCCGGAGGAATGTGTTACGGAACTGGAAAAGGTAACAGCGTTTGATACGAATGAAAAGGTTGATTTTATTGATTTTAAAGTTAAAGGAGGGGTGCCTGGCTTCGTAAATATTCCAAAACTACATAACGGTATCTTAAAATGCGGTATGGAAATTTACGTGGCGGGCCATCCTTTAAAATCCTCTTTGACGGTATCTGCAAATGCAGTAATTGAGTCAATCAGCGAGCACTCCATAACTGCTCATGCTGATTTATTCGAATACAGCAGCGGATCACCTGTATTCCTGAAAGCAACCCATGAATTAATCGGTTTTGTGAAAGGCAGTAATGAAAAAGATTTTATACCTTACATGAACACTGGCTATATGCAAACGAACATAGTTCGATCTGCAGAAAGCAGTGGTAAAAGAATCATTTTAATTAAACAAACATTATGAGCACGCAAACCACCAACGTTTCCTTCGTAAAACTATACAAGGAACAAAGCAAACGCCAAACCACACAGTGGCTCGGCAATGACAATGATGTCATCAAGACCGTAACAGTGTATGCCACTGACAGTAACTATCAGAACGGGAAACTTATTCCGGATGCGGATGTTTCCATCTTGAACAGAAGCAGCGACGGCAGTATCGGTTTTCAATATGAATTCCCGATACCTTTTGATGATAAGGGCGAATTGCAACCATTTGACTTCTACTTCCAGATCGTATCTACGTTGGAGGATGGAAATCAGGTAACGTACAATACTCATTCATACTATAAGCCGGATGGAAATCCGGGTTCTGAAGGAGACTCGACCAAACCGATAAAACCATAAAACTATCCATATTGACGCAGTATTAGTTTAGTTCAACAAATCTGCACAGGCCCTGTAAGTTTTTTCCCAAATTGCACTTACAGGGCCATTTTTTTCCGCTTTCTGGTTTTATCAATTCGCCTTATACCTTTTCAGACCTAAATCTCCTTCTATACGGAAATGAATGGGAACAACCTCTGTAATCACATTGACCGTATCCAATCCAAAATCCATGTACAACGGATATGCAATCTTATTCAACCCTTCGTATACCGATATGCTGAATTTATTGACAGGTTCGAGGTCATTTTCAGCAGATATGATGGGTTTGACAAAAACATACTTAAAGTCTGCGGGAATATTATGCTTCCTCATGGATTGATATCTGCTCAATGAATCCACTTCCCTATCCTCCGTCATCTCCTCCACAATACGCATAAAAAGGCGATGCACATTATGCCGAACCTTGAAACCAAATTTCAGATTTACCAAAAACAGTTTTTCCGGAATAATGGTGTTCACGGAATAGTTCTTTTCATGTTCATGCGGGTAATCCAGAATCTCCACATGTATGATCCAGTAAACATCCGCACGTTTTGGGTTTTGCTGAAAGAGGGAATAGATGATATTGGAATCCACCAGCGTTTCTGACTGCGCTTTTTTTGTCATAAACACCAGGTTGGTCGCAGCTTTAGGAACAGTTTCATCATCTATCAAATCATTAAACATTTCCACATAATCTTCCAGATTGACCAGCCTGTATTTTACGGAACGCAGTTTTCTTGCACGGTGCAGAAAATACAGCAACAGAAATATACAGATACATACCAACAAGGTAAACCAGCCACCGTAAAAGAATTTTTTTAGATTGGAAACGAAGAATGCCAACTCTGTGGAGAAAAATAATACTCCCAGTAAAACCACCAAAACCTTTGGTATTCCCTTCGACTTAAAATACAACAACAGCAAAGCGGATGTCATCAGCATGTCGAGTGTAATCGTCAAACCGTAGGCAGCTTCCATATTGGAGGATTTCTGAAAGGCTATCACCACCAGCATGCAGCCCGTGAACAGAAACCAGTTAATCGAACTGATGTAGACCTGTCCTTTGTGGCTAGACGGAAAGGAAATCTTGTGATTGATCCACAAACGCAGTTTCATCGCCTCATTAACCAGTGTAAAGCATCCGGAAATCAAGGCCTGACTGGCAATAACGGTCGCAAGGGTGGCCAATGCTATGACAAAAGGTAAAACAGCCGTTGGTACAATGGCGTAAAAGATACTGACATCTTCGAGGGCAGTGCCGGTTTTACCCAATAGCCAGGCACCCTGTCCGAAATAATTGAGCAATAAACAAACCCACACGAAAGTCCAGCTGAAACGTATATTCAGTTTACCGCAATGCCCGAGATCCGCATACATGGATTCAGCCCCTGTGGTACATAAAAATACCGCCCCCAGCAACCAGAAACCTCCCGGATAGCGCACCAACAGATGAATGGCATAATATGGATTCAGCGCCTTTAAAATCTCCGGATGTTTCACCATCTGCAATACACCGAAGATGGCCATCGTAGAAAACCAGATAAACATAACCGGGCCAAAGGTTTTCCCGACAACGTCTGTTCCGAAGCGTTGGAAGCTGAAGAGCAGTACCAAAATGGTGATCCCTATGGGCAAAACGGGCAACTGAGGGTAAAGCACATTCAGGCCTTCCACTGCGGAGAGTATGGAAATCGGTGGGGTGATGAACCCGTCTGCCATCAGTGCGGCACTTCCTAAAAATGCGGCAATCATCGGCCATTTGAGCTTATGCTCACTTACCAGCCCAAACAAGGCAAAGATGCCGCCTTCTCCGTGATTATCCGCACGGAGAGCCAGTATCACATATTTAAAAGTCGTGATCAGCAGCAAGGTCCAGAAAACACAGGAAATGCCACCCAATATAAGACCCTCGGAGATGATTCGGCTGCCAACCACCGCTTTCATCACATACAAGGGAGACGTACCGATATCTCCAAAGATAATCCCCAGTGTTATAAATACACCGGCTACACTTAACTTCCCAAGGTCAATATGTTTTTCCAAATGTAATGGATTAATAATCTATCGTTGATTTCCTATTTGAAGATACTATAATAATTTCAGGATTCATTCAACTCTTCGATTGATTTATCTAAACTATCATTGTCTGAATCCAGACAATGCAAAGCCAGCTCCTTATCGTCTTCTTTTACCATTAATTCAAAATTGGCTATACCAAATTGCAGCTGTGCTAAATACTCATTCTTAAGGAAACAGAAAATATTATTTTCTTCCAGTTTCAACTTTGCCAATTCAGCATCAAACTGATTGTAAAAGGTAGCGATTCGAATCAGGTTCTCACTCATATATTGGAATATTTAAAACAAGGTGCCCGATTGTGCAGGCGGCACTTTGCCGATATGTGTATAGGCTTTGGCCGTAGCTTCACGCCCGCGTGGCGTTCTCTTTAAATACCCTTCCTGAATCAGGAAAGGTTCGTAGACCTCTTCTATCGTGCCTGACTCCTCTCCCACTGCGGTTGCAATGGTAGCAATACCAACAGGCCCACCACCGAACTTTTCAATGATGGCAGATAAGATCTTATTATCCATCTCATCGAGTCCGTGCTCATCCACATTCAACGCAGACAATGCATATTTCGCAATTTCCAAATCTATCTTTCCATTGCCTTTGATTTGTGCGAAATCTCTCACGCGACGCAATAAGGCATTGGCGATCCGCGGAGTTCCTCTGCTGCGTTTGGCAATTTCTGTCGCTCCTTTCTCATCTATTTCCGTATTCAGGATAGCGGAAGAACGTTTGATGATTCTTTTCAATACCTCCGTATTATAGTATTCCAGACGGAAAGTGATGCCAAAGCGGGCACGCAAGGGAGCTGTCAGCAAACCGGAGCGTGTGGTGGCGCCAATGAGTGTGAACGGGTTCAGTGTAATCTGAATGCTGCGGGCACTCGGTCCGCTGTCAATCATGATATCAATCTTATAATCTTCCATTGCGGAATAGAGGTATTCTTCAATGGTTGTATTCAATCGGTGGATCTCGTCAATGAACAACACATCATTGGGTTGCAGATTGGTCAGCAAACCCGCTAAATCTCCCGGCTTTTCAAGCACCGGACCGGAAGTGGTTTTCAGCTCTACGCCCAATTCGTTTGCAATGATATTCGACAAGGTTGTCTTACCCAAGCCAGGAGGGCCGTGCAAGAGCACATGGTCAAGCGCTTCATCACGCTGTTTGGCGGCCTGTATGAAAATATTCAGGTTCTCGATAATCTGGGGTTGACCGGCAAATTGTTCAAATGCCTGCGGACGTAAGACTCTCTCCAGCTCCTTTTCGGTTTTGGATAAGAAATCGCCGGTAGCATCTAAATTCGGATTCTGCATCCCTGCAAAGATAAATAATTAGAAGTAGGATTTTCAGAAAAAGTAAAGGTCAAAATTACTTCAACAGCACTTTGGACAATAATGGATTATGGTCGGAGAGATACCTGAATTTCTTATCACAAACACAGGAGTCGCTGTAAGGGTGCAGAATTTCTGACGAAATGATTTCAGCCTTTCTGGCATGTTTTTTTCTAAATAAAATATAATCCAGCGTTTCCAATGTATGTTCGGAAAACGTATAGGCAAGATCATTCTTCAAGCCATTCCAACTATAGGGTTCTCCGGAAAACCGTATGGGTTGTATATCCAGCATTTCCTGCATCTGTACATATTCTGCGGTATCGAAATAATTGCAATTCAAATCACCTATGATGAATTGCGGTATGGTATCCTGAAAATATCGGTCCGCCAGTTCATTCTTTAACTGACAGAACTGGGTTGCTCTTATCTCTCTGTATTTGGGTAGGCTTTGTGTATGTGTACCGATAATCTGCAGTTTGGCATGCTGCACATTCAGTTCAAGATATGTAGCACCTTTTCTGGCAAAAATATCCGAACCTTTCTTTTTCTTATACGTAATGAAATCCTGTTTTTCTATCTTGTACTTGCTTAGAATCCAGACACCACTGTTCAGTTTCAACACCCCCGATTTGCTTACGGCTGACTGATAGGGATATGTTTCATGCAGGTTTTTGTACAGGATATCATGGATAGACTCCATAAAAGATTCTTCAAGCACAACAATATCTGCATTTGTATTTTTGATGTATTCTGCAATCAGAAAAGCCCTTTCGGTCTGGCAGCTTTTAAAAATCACCGGTGGTATCATAAAGATATTCCAGGTCAGAATCTTTATCTCCTGTGAAAGAAGCCCTGAATTAAAACAGGTACACCATAAAATCACCCCTATTATCTTTTTCATATCTGAGAATATCAGTCTTTGCTCTAAAATGCTCTATACCGTAATTTAAGGGTTTTACAGCAATTTAATTTGTAAATCTGCAGCATATGCCCAAAATTTTCACACTTCTTAAGTAAACAATCTCTGTAAACTTTACGTTAAAAGAACGAATTTTGCTTATATTTGCAGCGTCAAAAATTTAATGTATATCATTTAAAATAATTGATGTACGAACAAACCTTATAAAAGTTTATTTATGTCAGCAGAAAAAATTACGATGAAAGACGGGCACCTGAATGTGCCAAATGAACCGATTATTCCATTCATTGAAGGCGACGGAATCGGACCGGATATCTGGAAAGCTTCTGTACGTGTGATGGATGCAGCCGTGGAGAAAGCTTATGGAGGAACAAAAAAAATACATTGGAGAGAAGTATTGGCGGGAGAAAAAGCATATAAACAAACCGGATCCTGGTTACCGGATGAAACTCTGAAAGTGATTGAAGAAAATTTAATCGCCATCAAAGGCCCTTTAACCACGCCTGTTGGTGGTGGTATCCGCTCTTTAAATGTAGCTTTAAGACAATTGCTGGATTTGTACGCCTGTGTACGCCCCGTACGTTATTTCAGCGGTGTACCATCCAATTCTAAAGTGCCTGAGCAGGTGGACATGGTCATTTTCCGTGAAAACACAGAAGATATCTACGCAGGCATCGAATGGTTGCAAGGTACTGACGAGTGCAAGAAACTCATCCATTTCTTGCAAACGGAAATGAATGTAACCGACAAGATCCGTTTTCCGGAAACTTCTTCCATAGGTATCAAACCGGTTTCTTTAGAGGGTTCCGAACGTCTGATTCGTTCGGCTATCAACTATGCTCTGGCACACAAAAGAAAATCAGTAACGCTCGTACACAAAGGAAACATCATGAAATTTACGGAAGGTAAATTCAAGGAGTGGGGTTACAAACTGGCAGAACGCGAATACGGCGATAAAGTGTTCACATGGCAGCAATACGACAGGATATTGGCGGAAGAAGGCCAGGACGAGGCAAATGCTGCTCAGAAAAAAGCGGAAGCTGAAGGCAAGTTAATCATCAAGGATGCTATTGCGGACAACTTCTTGCAGCAAATCATCCTTCGCCCGAGTGAGTATGATGTAGTGGCTACTTTAAACCTGAACGGTGACTACATCTCTGATGCTTTAGCGGCATTGGTAGGTGGTATCGGTATTGCTCCGGGTGCCAACATCAACTACCTGACAGGTATGGCCATCTTCGAAGCCACGCACGGCACGGCACCAAAATATGCGAATCTGGACAAGGTCAATCCAAGTTCTGTCATCTTATCCGGTGTGATGATGTTTGAGTTTATGGGATGGCAGGAGGCCGCTGATTTGATTATCAAGGGTATGGAAAGTGCCATTGAACAGAAAACGGTAACCTACGATTTCGAACGTTTGATGGAAGGAGCCACCTTGCTGAAATGTTCTGAATTCGGCGAAGCAATTATCAAGAATTTCTAAGAACTGAAAATCATATCGTAGAACCCGGCACATTTTGCCGGGTTTTTCATTTTAAAAATATAATTAATCGCCTATCTTTATACAAACCATAGTTGTATGAAGCGATATGCCATTCTCATTTTCTTTTGTACTGCCCTGCTGGGGTGCAAAAAATCAGACCCTGCAGGTGAATCTTGCACCGTGGAAATCACCCATCAGTTACACAATCCATATGAACTTACTGAAGAGGTCATGCTGAACGGTAAAAAACCATCGCACCGTTATGTAAAATTCCATATTTACAACATTGCCCAATATCGTCAGCTGGAGGCACAGGGTGTATTTTTACTGGACCATCCGTTTGATGCCGCTCCGGATAAAAATTTCCGCTATTCTACGGAGCATACCGGACAATATGCGGTATATTATGGCGTAGTTCCGGCAGGCCTCGACCTGTCTGCATATCAAATGGAGACCATCAGTGATCTGGACATGTCGGAGGCAGACCCATCCGGCAGAAATTCATCTCCAAAGCCAAGACAGTTTAATGGCACCATCACTTTTTTTGACCCGATTGACAGCGTTCAGGTACCGCTGGAAGGCGTACAGGTCATTATAAAAGATTACACCAAAACAGCCGCCGGCTTTACCGACCAAGAAGGCCATTTCGCCTTCTCTACTCCCAGCATCACTTCTGATACCGTGGAAGTCATGCTGAAATTTGACAATAGCTATTTGGAGATACACACACTGGATGCGGCAAATCTGTTAGGAGTATTTGGCATAAACAATTATTCGCTTGGATTCAGAAAATCCTGTGCCTTTACAGATCTTAACATTGAAATCGGAAGACAATTTAACAATGCTGCCTTACATCATTCCTGTGCCGCCCTGCTTTCATTAAATGAATATAAAAAATTTGCCGCTGACAACGGCTTCCTGATGCCGAATAAGAAATTCTACTTCTGGCTGGGAACAGAAGCACCAATCAGTACTTCGTATGCAACACCCATGCTGCATAATATGGGTCAACAAAGTGTCGCAAATCCCAAACAACTGCTAAGCAATCTGTTTGGGCTTCCGGCAGATTTGGCCGACATCTTATCTTATGTCATAGCAGATCAGCTGCCGGACGTATATGCGCCTTATTATTCCAGATATTCTACGGCAGCACGTGCATCCTTCATTGAAACCATGTTTCATGAGTTATCACATGCCAGCCATTTTGCCAAAGTTGGCCCGGAATTCTGGCTGCCTTATGTAGAGTACATTTATGGCAATGGTGGATACGGAACTCCTGATTTGGTCAATTCAGGTATTGTCGGGCTTTCTGAAGCGTGGGCGGAAGACCTGTCAAACATCGGGTTAAACTATATTTACAATAAACCAAAATACCTTGGATTCAACGAAGACCCCATTCAAGATTGGATTCCTTACGGTCTTTATCATGATTTAAATGACGCAGGCACCAACGAGGCTTTTGACAATGTTTCTGACATCAGCTTCCCGCAAATATACAGCCTGTTTACAGCAGACACCAGAAGCCTGGCGACAATGAAAGATAAACTGAAAACAAGTTTCCCTGCTCAGCAAACCGCCATAGACGCTCTGTTCAGACAGTATAATTATTAGACAGATGATTCTTTTATTTTTTTAACCATCTTGGTATCTAAATTGTAGTAAATTTGGTGTGATGAAGAAACTGTTGTTTTTCGTACTGCTGTGCATTTCCATGATTTCCAGAGCGTCGTTCATCCTGATTCCTATGGATGAGACACAAACGAATCATTTGAAGGCCTATGGTATTGCGTATTGGATTCTGACCAAAAATGCACCGATGGACTGGCTCCTGAATTACCGAGGCGGGAGTTTTGCATTCCCGTATAATAAAGAATTTGAAAAAGAATGCCTGATACGCAATGTGAAATATGAAACCATTGCAGATGCATCCATGAGCAAGATATTACAGGATATTGCAGCTCCGGAAGTAAATATGGATGCCGTGCGATTGGAGAAAGCGCCAAAGGTGGCCGTCTATTCTCCAAAAACAAATCAACCCTGGGATGATGCCGTAACATTAGTGCTTACGTATGCCGAAATCCCATATACCGTCATATACGATGAGGAAATCCTGGATGACAATCTTCACCTGTATGACTGGTTGCATTTGCACCATGAGGATTTTACGGGACAATATGGAAAATTTTTTGCAGCCTATCAGAATGCGGACTGGTATCAGAAGCAGGTAGCAGATTATGAATTAAGAGCAACAGCGTTAGGTTTTTCAAAAGTATCACAGGAAAAATTAGCGGTGGCTAAAAAGATTCGTGATTTTGTGATGGGGGGTGGATATATGTTTGCGATGTGTTCTGCCACAGATTCTTATGATATTGCATTGGCAGCGGAAGGATTGGATATTTGTACTACACAATTTGATCATGATGCGATGGATCAGAATGCACAAAGTAAGATTGATTACAGCAAGGGATTTGCGTTCCAAAATTATCAGATAAGTACAAATCCGTACGAGTACGAATTTTCTACGATAGATGTTCCCGGTATTCGTCCAATTGCCAAAGAAATGGACTATTTCAGCTTATTTGATTTTTCTGCTAAATGGGATCAGGTACCATCGATGCTAACTCAAGATCATGAGAGAATTGTTAAAGGATTTATGGGACAAACCACCGCATTTAAAAAACCACTAATAAAATCGGACGTGTTGATTTTAGGTGAAAATAAAAGTCTGAATGAAGCGAAATATATTCATGGAATTTATGGCAAAGGCACCTGGACGTTTTATGGTGGACATGATCCGGAAGACTATCAGCATCGTGTTGGAGACCCTCCTACTGATTTGAACCTGCATCCAAATTCTGCCGGATATCGTTTAATCCTGAATAATATTTTATTTCCGGCGGCTAAGAAAAAACCACAAAAGACTTAATCAGAATAATAAATTTTGCTATTTTTATTTCTAATTAAAATCAGAAACTATGCAAAAATTATTTCCATATGTGGCAATACTATTGCTGTTTATTAGCCACACTGCTATCGCACAAAACGCAGAAATATCAACTTTCAAATCCTATCAAAACTATGATTTTGTTTCCGGAAACAAGATTTTATTTGAAGATGATTTCAGAAATAATCAGGATGGAGAGTTTCCCGCTCACTGGAATCTTGAAGGAGGACAAGGTGTGATTAATAAGATGGAAGACGATGTAGTATTTTCCATCACGAAATATTACAGCATTTATTCTCCCGCTATGAAAAACAAAGCGTATCTGCCGGCGCAGTATACTATTGAATTTGATACTTGGTTGGATGCTGCGTATGACAGTAATGAAGGTGTGTATATTGAATTCCGAAAAGGAAGTGAAAAAGCCGGAGGCATCTATACCAATCACAGTTATTTTATGTGTGAATTTGGCGACAAGAAACTGCAAGGCGACTTACCGGCAGTAATAGCCAATGAAGCGTATCATAACAAATGGCATCACATTGCTATTGCCGTAAAAGATGCACAAATAAAAGTGTATTGTGATCAATATAGGGTGCTGGTGGTTCCCGACTGCGGCTTCAATGCAACTAATCTGGGTTTAGGCGGAAATGCCAGCGAAGGAATGAATATGCTGTTTAAAAATTTTCGCTTAGCTGAGGGTGGTGGTATGAATTTAGTGGATAAGAAGTTAACAGACACGAAAATAATCACCTATGGTATTCATTTCGATTACAACAAAGCAGTAATAAAACCAGAAAGTATGGGTACGTTGAATAGTATTCTGCAAATTATGAAAGACAATCCTGAACTGAAATTTGAAATCGGAGGACATACTGATAATGATGGTGATGATGTATATAACTTAAAACTCTCGCAACAACGTGCTGATGCTGTAAAAACTCAGTTGGTAAGTATGGGTGTAGAGTCATCCAGATTAACAGCCAAAGGATACGGTGAAACCAAACCGATTACTGACAATACAACAGATAACAGTAAAGCCAATAACAGACGTGTAGAATTTGTAAAACTATAATCGTTAGCGATAACATCATTTATCAAGCAACAGACAGAAAAAATATGAAAAAAATCTGTTACATACTGCTGACACTTTATTCAGCTATGATTTATGCACAAAAAAACAGTTCATTAAATAATATCCAACCCTTACAACAGCAAACGGCGGGCCTTACACAACAAGCGATAAAAAATAATCTGAGCGGCAGCCCCGACCCATCCATGGAGGCTGATTTATTTACCGTTTCATTTACTTATAATGAAACCACTTACAAGAACTCGTTGGGTGATACATATCATTTTGAAACTAAAGTAAGCGGAAACGGAACAGTAATAGGAGGAAAAAATACTACTGCAGTAAAAATTGTATACGATGCCGGTAATTTACCAAATCAGGCATACAAATTAAATGTTACCGGTTATTATAACTATGGAAGCCAGTGTAAGCGACTGGAAGCTTCTACAAATGGAAATGGAATTTTGAAATCAGAGTACCTTCAATTTAATTTCAATTACGATGAAACCACTAAAAAAGGGAATGCAAGTTTCAGTTGCGGAGGCGAAGGTAATTTCGAATCAAATGCCGGTCCTACCGGTATCCCTTGTATTGGCGGTGAGATTAATGACGTGGGAGGAAGTGCCGTAAACTGTATAAAAGCAAACGGCGGCTATATCATCACAGGTTCCGGTGATGAGGAAACGTCCACACAGGTTGGTAATGGAACGGAAACCGTGAAAACACATTATACATTTACCGTAAACATTAACACCTCACCAATTGAACTGGCAGCAATTATAAAACCTTTATCATCTAATAAAGTTCCGTATGATAAATGGATACCAGAAGGCAGATTACCCGATGAAATAATAAAAGGACTGCCTAAGGAACGTAAAGGAAATAATATTGCTTTTGGTGTTGAATTAATAGATAAAAAAACAAATCAGAAAATAACTACTTCAGACGTAAGAGTAATTTATGAGTTAAAAGAAATAAGCAGAAATACAGGTACCTGCCTTAATAATCCGGTTAGCGGGGCTATTGAGAAAGATGATTTGAGTTTTGATGAAGATATATATAAAGACAATGCTTTAGTGGAATCATACAGCCCTACAAAAATTATAACCAAAATAAAAGGTGGATTACTTTTGGGAGCATTTATCAAATCAAAAGATTTTGCATCCTACTGCGAATTAACGGCTAGCATAACATACGAAGGTACTACATACGAAGCAAAAGATGAAAAGGGCAATATGACTGTTACAATTCCATTGGATGAAAACCATAACAAGATTGCGGATGCCTGGGAAAAAGATTCAAGTATCTTCAGTTTAAACCGTACACCGGAATGGGATGATGAACACGTTGACAAAAACGACAATAATGGTGATGGTCTGACTATTTATGAAGAATACAGAGGTATTTTAGCCAATGGAAAACATATCAGATTAAGCCCGCGGTATAAGGATTTAATTATTGCAAGTGATATTAATGATGTATTGAAACCTGGTTTAAACCTTTTGCAGAATGCAGCTCATATAATTGTCACGCAAATTAAAAAAGATGAATTGGAGAGCGACCAGCATATAATTAACATCAATAAATCTATATTCAAACAAGGTGATCAGCATGGAATCTTATGTGTATTGCATGAGTTTTCTGAAAACAGCAAAGACCCCTACGATATAAGAGATAATGCAAACTCTAAATATGCAATGGGTTTTGCTGTAGCAAAACAATTTGATGAAAACGGCACTGTTTTAGGATCACCGAAATATTGTATTGAATATCGTTTAAATGCTGCCCGGCTTAACGAAAAAACAAATGTACTGATTAATGTATCTCATGAAATAGGACATTTTTGCGGATTGCAACATCATGGTGGTGCCAGTATTCTGAGTATGAAAAAGTTAAAGGAAACCTGGAACTTATTTACGAATGGTGTTAAAACAGCTAAGATAATCGATACTAAGGGAAACGTGCTGTATGAAAAACAATGCACCTCTTTAGATACAACTTATTTTAAAGACAATGATAATATTGATGCTTCACATACTACGAATGAATCCTCCGGCGATGTAAGATGCATGATGGTGTATAATCAGGTATATACTTATTTCTATGACAGAACTACAAATTATTTTTATCTGACACCTTATGGCGAATATGAATTATTTCATATTTCATCTAATACCGTTCCTTTTCGTTTTTGTGAAAATGTAAACGGAACGGAATGGAATGCGAACGGGAAATTAGGGGGTAACGGTCAAAATGGAAATTGTTTTTCCAAATTCAGAATTAAAGACTTCTAAAAGAAACAGATGAAATATTATACGTTTTTATTGGTGATACTATTTTACACTCCTGCTTTATTTGCACAAAGAGGAACCACTAAAGCGGAACAGGAAGAAGATGCCAGGGTAAAAAAAATACTTTCTGATGCTATGCCTCGCGAACTGGATAGATGGGAAATAGAAGATGAAAGTAAACCTGAGGGCATCACCGGTTTTCATAACGATATGGATTTTTCAAAAAAGGATGTTTTTGATCACCATTATACCATTTCGTATAAACTAACCAAAGCTTCTGATGAACTGCAAAAAATCATAGATGCCGCCAAAACAGCCAACGACTTTGCCGGTATTATGCTCGCATCCAGTTGTAAGATTACAATTCAGGTTAATTACGACGATGTAGCATGTTACAGCTCATCAACTCCATATAAAACATTTAGTTCCCCTTACTCCACACTTGCATATAGAGATGCCGCTAAGAAAGAATGTACATTGTTTTTTATCGGAAAAGGCTGGACACTTACACCAACAGAAACCGAAACCGATAATGGAAAAGAGTATTGCATTCAATCCAAACTGAATACGATGCCAGGGACAATTATTCAAAGTATAAAAATAACAATCGAATCAAATGCAGAAGTAGCAGATATGATTATAAAGAAAATGGATTGGGAAAAAATTAATGGATTAATTGGCACCGGTGCCATTAAAGAAGATATGTCTGAAACGGAACTGAAAAAATACTATCCCGAAAAACCGGTAACACCGGTAACAGGTAACAATTTTATTTCTTTCACCATGATTGCCGCAGACGGAACTTCAAAAGATATTGTTATTTCATCTGCAAAACATGACCTCTCTAACGGAGCCAGACTGAGAAATCATCATCCCAATATAAAGGTATTGCAAGATGCTCATATTGATTTTAACATCACAGATGATAAAGACCCTAATCTTCTGTTTATGTTATCTCTGCCTGTTATCAGAACCACAGGAACAGTTACAGCCACCGAAGAAAGCGATGACAATTACCAGATTATGTGGCGAGGCAATACAGATATCAACCATTCATTCAGTCCTGTAAGCATTGAAATCAATTTAAATAAATGGGCACCGCCCGGAGATTTTTTGGAAGGTACTTTTTCAGGCACCGCTACTTTAAAAGATCACAATGATTTTTCCACTGAAAAACCAATCTATACAATTAAGAATGGAAAATTTAAAATCAGAAGAATAACGGATGAGATAAGGTAAAACTTATTCAGTCACTACAAATTCATAATATTCCATCACCGGATTATATAGAAAATATTATTCTGTTTGTTTGAAAAAAAATAAAATTAGCAGCAATTTATTAAATTCTCGTATTGTACGTTAATAAAGTAATAATTAAATTTAGCCATAAAACATATGCAATGAAGACAGGTATGGTTATAATCATTACTACATTATTTTTCACTTTTTCTTCCTACGCTCAAACACAAACATTTGACATTGCCACATTCAAAATACCGGATGGATGGCAGAAAAGTACCAAACCCGGTTTAGTAAGCTACACATACAGCAACGACAATGATCAGACCTTTTGTATTATAACTGTTTATGCCAATAAAGCAGCTAAAGGAAATACAGGCGAAGAATTTACAAATGACTGGCAGGAATTAGCTGCAAAACCCTATAACATCAAAAAAGCACCGGAAACAGAAAAAGCGGAAGACGATGGATGGGAAGTTATTTCCGGAGGGGCGAATTTCACTAAAGGCTCCTTGAGTGGTTTGGCTTATCTGACAACACTAGTAGGTTATGGTAAAACCGTAAGCATACTTGCCTTAACCAACAGTGAATCTTATCAGAAAGTAATTGAGGATATGCTGGGCAGTCTGGAACTCAAGAAAACAGCACCTGCTCAAAACACAAATAATATTACTGCTATAAATAGCACCGGCAACGTTTCGAACGCAGGGAGCAGTTTCAATAACACCAACCAACTGGAGGGTATTTGGCAAGGCATGAATATCAATACCAGTGACTTTAATTACAAAAGTTCGGGCGACCCGATCTGGCTGATATTTTACGACAATGGTAAAGTGGGCAATGTGCTTCCTGCCAGTTTTAACAGCAATAATAAAAATGCCGCTGATTTAGGCACTTACCAAATATCCGGCTCTAATGCCAGTTTACAATGGTATGCCGGTTCCGCCAGCACCAAAATAATTTTTAAAAAGGCCGACCAGATACAGGTTGTCGCAGCCACCGGAGATCAGAATTATTTCCGGTGTAAATCTGTAAATGGTGCCCGGTTAGAGGGTTCCTGGTCTACCTATGCCAACCAGAATAGCGCAGTTTCGGATGGCTCTCCTTCTTCACTCATTACCTTTCACAAGGATGGTACATTTACAGACTACGGAATCTTTTCGCAAGGAATTGATTATTTTTCTTCTGTGAAAACCATGCCGGGCAAGGGCACTTATTTTATTAACAACTTCACCATCACCCTTACTTACAGTAATGGAGCGGTACGCCAATCTACCTTTACCGGTTTTCTGGGGAGTGATGTAAACACAAACAATAACACTATTTTTATAGACGGTCATAAATTACGTAAACAAGACTAATTCATAAATTTCAGGTACTATGAAAAATAACATTCTCATCCTCCTGTCGTGCATCTCTTTGTTGTGTAATGCGCAAACTACAAAAGGCAGTAAAAATCAGGCACCAAGTTCATCGGATATTCAGAAAATGATGGATGATGCCATGAAAAATCTATCGCCGGAAGAACAACAGATGGCAAAAGATATGTTTAAAAACATGTCTCCTCAAATTGATAACGCAGTAAACGCTAAACCTGCCGGCAATACTATATCAACGTCAGTATCTGATATAGGTACGAAAACGGCAAAGGTAATAGGTCCCGAAGGTGGCGAAATAAAATCAGGCAACGGAAAAATTACCCTGAAATTTCCTGCGGGTGCTGTTTCCAAGAAAACTGAAATAAGTATCGAGGAAATCGCAGGAATCAACGAGTCATCTGTAGGTAATTCGTTTCAGCTGCTTCCCGAAGGATTGCAGTTTGGTCAACCTGTTAAACTAACTTTTAAATATGATGAAAACGATTTGTCAGTAGCTGCACCTGAAGATTTTATCATAATTACAGAAAATAACAATGGTGATTTACAGTTTAGCGCTTTAGCGCAGGTGGATACTAATACAAATAGCGTTTATACAGAAATCAGACATTTCAGCAAATGGAGTTTAGGGGCTAAAAAAATTGCACGTTTGTTGCCGA
Organism: Chitinophagales bacterium; assembly: GCA_046329775.1. Classification (GTDB taxonomy): domain Bacteria; phylum Bacteroidota; class Bacteroidia; order Chitinophagales; family JADIYW01; genus JADJSS01. Next base: position 2,544 of record JAXLTX010000006.1, on the reverse strand, counting down.
AAGAAACAACCTTGGTAAAAGGAGAAAGTGTCAACCTGAATGTACAAGTCGATGTGATAGTACCATTAAATATAAATGGCAAAGAAGATTTATATAAACAGCTCAAAGAAAAACAGAAACAACTTAGGAATGATAAATTTAGTACAGACGTAGAACAACTTGATATAGAAAGTGATGTACGGAAATTACAATGGGAAGACAAGGATGCAAACTTAGATAAATACATTAAAATGAATTCTGAATTAAAAAAAATATATCAAACTGATATTCAGAAAAAAACCAAACTCGTAGCTGAGATAAAGCAGCTGCGAAAGGAATTAGGAATTTCAGAAGATGATATGGCAACTTTCTTAGTTCAGAAGAAAAAATTAGATGCTGTTAATTACACTGTTAAAAGCTGGAGACTTAATACGGCTAAAGCTCCGGTTACGAATTCATTCGGCACTTTAACACCTACTGAGAAACTAACGGCAAAATACACTACTCCAAAATTATTTGCAGCCAGCAATGCACCAGTGATGGTGTATGCTGATGTTTTAGTAACAGGTATTTACAAAAAACCGGTTGTCCTCAAACTTTCATCTAAAATTTACCTGCTCGATAAAGGATACCTGAACTACACTTTTGACGCTGTTGAAACTAAAACGCTTGAATTTGCCTTCTCTACCCGATATCAAGATATTTTAAAAAAAGATGTGGACAAAGCACTGGATGAAACACCAGTAGCACAAGCAATCTTTGGTGAGAACATTTTAGAAGTCCACACATCTACCAGTGCAATGGTACCAACCAACTATAACTCAATCGATGTGTTGGTATTCAGGATTAAAAACCCGCATATAGGAATAAATCAACTGATGTGCGATGAAGAGGTTATTAACCTTAGCGGGCACGATGGCAGTTCTTACGGTCAGATTAAATACAAGCGCAAAGGAATAAATTCTGAGTATTTTGACAATGTGCTGATGAAAAGAAGAGGATCGCCGGATAATTGTAACGAAGATGAAGAATGTGTCCCGTTTGAAATAAATTTGACAGAGTTTGATTTAGAAACAAAAAAAGTTACAGGCACATTTAACGGAAAAATTTTCGAGGACATACCTGCGAAAAAATCATGTGCTAATTCCTACCAGCATATATTATCCGGCTCATTTTCGCTAAGCATGATTACGAATCCTGAAGAATCATTTACTAAACAGGTTTATGATCCTAAAAACCGTCCAAGTCAGCAATACGACAAACCCGAAAGTAAGCCGGAAAGCAGTTCTACACCATCCGACGACGATGACCTGAAACCATTAAAACCAAGTCCGAAACCTAAGCCAAAACCTAAACCCAAAACAAATAATGATGAAATAAAACCATTTGAATAACATAAATATAAGCCATGAAAAAGATACTTATCCCAATCATTGTAAACTGCATCACATTCTACTTAAGTAATGCACAACCCTGCAATTCTACGAAAGAATTGGCGGGTGTGCCTACCCTGTATAAAAAAGAATATGAGTCTGCTTACAAGCCTTCGGCAGAACAGGAAAAAGTCTTGTCTACCCTGTTTGCATCCGTGGTAGAGCCTGCGCTTAAAAACACCAAAGGCCTAAAGGGCAATTGGTCGCCGTTAGGTGGCAACTTATTGGGCAATTCAAAAGAAGGGCTGGTGGTATCAGAGATTGAAATGTATTTATCCAAATTAAGTTGTAAGGAAAATAAAATAACTTCCGGTCACGAATCAGGTTTGGTCATAACATTGCGAACAAATACACTGGCACCAGCCATTTGCGATATTTCAAGAGTGGAAATAAACAAAGAGAGCAGTTCGGAATATGTATACCAAAAAGTAAACGGTAATCAAGTGTACGCCTTCAGCCCTTTTACTGCCTACCCACAACAACCCAACCTAGCCTACTACGTAAAAACAGACGATGCGGAATATTTTGTGGTGGCAAAGAAAGAAACGCCTTTGTTAGTTCCTGTTACCGTACAACAGGCGTTAGAATTAAACAGAAATTATTGGAAAGCCTTAAATATGGATATTTCCAAAACATCGGTGGAGACGATTGATACCTATTTAAAAGAAACACCGGCTCTTTCATTAAAAAAGCCTGCGGGTTCTATGTTGCTTTCAACATACATCGAAAGTGCGGAAACCATTCAAAATTCAATGGAGAACGACGGGGATAAACTAGCATATATAATAAACCCGGCCTATATTAATACTAAGACCAACAAAACAGCACCACAATTTATTTGTATAGAAGTAAGACGGCAAAGCAATGATGCTTTGACACAAAAAGCTTATCAGGATTTTATAGCTGCTTTAGATTTTGGAAAACTAGAACAACTGCTGGGAAAATAAATCATTCACTAACCGAAAACTCATAATACTCCATCACGGGATTGTGCAATAATTTTTTGCACGCCTCTTCTACCTGCGAGGTCGCGTTTTCTCGATCCGGAAGATTACCGGCACCACGTTGGCGACCAGACTAGTGATTTAAATTTACACCCGAATTCTGCCGGATACCGTTTAATCCTGAATAA
>JAXLTX010000005.1:0-303635 GCA_046329775.1 Chitinophagales bacterium | reverse complement strand
TGTGTCGCAGTCATTATCAGAATCACAAATCTGATAGATCAAGGTATCGTTGCCATTGTAGTTTGGTGCCGGCGTATATACGATCTGATCGTCGGTTGGATCGTTAGGTGTGCCACCATTGTTCACCGTTGCCGTTCCGTGGTTCGCATTATCTGTTATCGTGATGGCTCCTGTGGATGGGCCGTCGCCGCCGAACGTATCGTTCGTCAATACCGGAATCGTTACGCTTGCATCTTCATTCACACTCGCCAAATCTCTGTCTGCTCGTGGTAAGTCGTTCACCGGAGTTACCGTAATATATACGATCGCTGTGTCGCAATCATTATCAGAGTCACAAATCTGATAGATCAAGGTATCGTTGCCATTGTAATTCGCATTCGGCGTATATACGATCTGGTCATCGGTTGGATCATTTGGTGTACCACCATTGTTCACCGTCGCTGTTCCGTGGTTTGCATTGTCTGTAATCGTGATGGCTCCTGTGGATGGACCATTACCACCAAAGGTATCATTCACCAATACAGGAATCGTTACCTGTACATCTTCATCAGTTGAAGCAATGTCTCTTGTTGCTTCAGGGAAGCAATCTAATATATTTAAAGTTATACAAGCTGTATCCTTACATCCATTTGCTGTTTGTACTATTACACTATATGCTGTCGTAACAGCAGGAGAAACCGTTAATGTATTTGCTGTGCCTAAACTAGCTCCTGTAGGATTACATCCTGTTGCTGCATCATCAAGATACCAATTTACACCGGTTATATCTGTTGTTGGTGTAAATGCCAAGGTAGAACTTTGAGTACGACAAACCGAAGATTGAGTTAGAGTAGCTGTTACTTCTGGTTTAGTATTTACGGTAACTGTTACACAAGCTGTATCTCTACAGCCATTTGGTGTTTGTACGATGACGCTATAGGTAATACTTGCCGCAGGGCTAACCGTTAAGGTTGCATTAGAAGATAATACGGAACCAATTGCGGCACAATTATTATACCATCCGATGACATTTACAGGAATATCACTTGTAAATGCAAGGGTTGTTGATTGTCCCTGACAAATAACAGAAGGAGTTGCATTGGCTGTCACATTTGGTTTAGGATACGTATATGCAATTGTAAATGTTTTAACAACACTACAATTATTTGCATCCGTTACAGTAACGGTATAGGTTCCTTCACCCAAGCCTGTTCTGTTCTGAGATGTTGCTCCATCGTTCCATACATATGTATATCCCGGTGTTCCATTTTTAGGAGTAATAGTTATTGTTCCATCTTTTGCACCCTGACAGGACGTATTTGTAAAAGTACCGGTAACACTCAGGGTATTGACATATAAGACAAAGCCCTGTTCAATCACACAGGCATCACCACCTATGATACGTCTTAAAAATGTCTTCTGGTAAACTGGTCCAATTAAGGAGCCTGGTAAATTCTGACCAGTTGCACCAGAGATATCGGTCCAGTTTAAACTATCAATGCTGCTTTGCCACTGGTATGTGTTAGCCCCCCCTAAAGCAGGGTAAGTTGAGGTAACACCATTTCTTACAATTGTAGGTAATAGATAGGAAGGTAAAGAACCGGTGATGCTTCCGGGAACGACACCCGGACATACCGTCTGGTTAGGTGTGATTGTATTATTTACGAAATCAGGAGGATTTGCCCATACAACCAAACCCGGTTCATAGGTATTTGTATTTGGTCTTGATGCTGTGATTGCACCTTGTGTCAATGGAATATCATTTGATGTAGACGTCACTACCGTGTAGATACGGCAGTTTGAAAATTTGATGCCTCTTTCACCAACCGGATCGTAGTCATCTCTCGTTCCGCCGTAATAAGTACTGAACTTTAATGTCTTCAGATCTGCGCTTAGTTTTGTGAATGTCTTATCAGAACCACGGGTTTGTCCGCCACGGTTGGTGGATTGCAAGGCATCTGATGTAACGGGAAAATTGGTACTAGGTGTATAACCAAAGATATAAACGTCATTATTCTCATCTGTATTTAATCCCATCATATTGTCTTCACTGGAGGTACCACCTAAATACGTCCCTGCTTTGAACCCTTGGTCAATACCCATTTTGGTTACAAAAAAGTCAACACCCCCATTAGCGGAATTATCGTAAGCATCAGATGAGATATTACTGCTGTTCAAACCTGTTGTAAGACCACCAAAGTATAAGGTATCTTGTGTTCTGTTGAACTCCATACATAAGATAGAGGCGGTTGCACCTGAAGCGGAGCTAAAGTATGAACTCCATTGAGTGGTACCTGAACTGTTTATTCTTTGCAGAAAACCACTTTGAGAACCTCCTCTGGTTGTCTGGCGTGCATTTAGCAATGGGAATGCGGAAGATGATGTTGTACCACCAACGTAGATATCGCCTGTAGATGTCTTTACGTTCATGATGTTTATCTGGTCATTGCTGGAACCACCATAATTTCTCATCCATCGTAAGGAGTTCAAATCACTGTTGATTTTAAATAAGAGCACATCTGTACCACCGTTGTTCGTGTTGGATGCACCTGAACCAGAGTAGACGGTTGCCAAGTTGGTACTGGAAGTATAACCGCCAATGATGATATCGCCGGAAGGATCGAATCTTAAATCAAAAGACTGCTCACTTGCATTACCACCCATGACGGCACTTTTAATTGAGTTTCCGGCCTGATTGATCTTTGTTACAAATATGTTATTGGTGGTTTGAGAACGTGCATCTAAACTTGAACCGCTGAATGCAGTTCCGCCCAGAAGCGGAAAGTTGGAACTGGATGTGTATCCTGTTACATAAATATTGCCATCTGGTCCTTGTTCTAAAGCATATGGATTATCATCTCCACTTCCACCCAGATATGTTTGCCATACACGATTACCACTTCCGCCAACGGTGGCCGGTTCTGTATATTTACCCAATACGATATCCAGGTTGCCTGCACTGGCACTTTGGAATGGTCCCTGTGTAATCAATCCTGAGCCAATGATACGGGCCAGAATGTAAATAGATCCGTCTTTCTGGTCTACCCATACACCATGGCCATGATCCTCGCCGTCAGAATTGTTGGTAATCCATGTAGCCCAACGCAGTGCAATAGGGTCGATGATTAACGGGAGAGCCTCATTGTATTTTCCTAAGTTGAAACTTAAAACATTATTTTTGCTGACCACGTAGGATGCCTCCACCTCCACACGTTTTCCATTTACCGTCTGATAAACGACAGGTTCCGGAAATGTTATATCGCCAACACTCGTCTTGAACGACAAGATACCTTTATCATTTACGTGCATCTCGTCGATACCATCAAACTGAATCGCAATCTTTCCATTATCAAAGCCTGGTTTACATACGATATCGTACTCCAATGTACCTTCTTCTGAAGGATAATAACGGACGTCTACATTGTTATATACGTTACGATACCATATTTCCTGAAAATTATTAATGTTACCAGACAACTTACCCTTATCGTTTCCTACAAAGTAGTTATACTTTTCCTGATGGGCATCACGGCTTTCAATTTTCATGGAAGGAGATGCGTTCAGGAAGTTCATCAACCATCCGTGTCCTTTTATGCCGCCGGATTTTCTCAAGCCGTCCAAAGGGGTGCCATTTTTAATCGCTTCCTCCTCATCGTCTCCCGCTTGTCTTGCCGCATCAACGGATGCCGGATCAAAAGTACCTACCAGCATCCCCCTTTGTGTGGCAATTGCCTGCCCGTATCTGAAATCTGCCTTGTAAACCACCTCCTCTGACCACTGGCCTTTGTTTTCTGAAAAGTAGATTTTTTTATCATACCTGTTCAGCATTTCCTTGACCGATTGGTCTATTTCATCCTCTTTCAGCTGTTTCAGCGACTGAGCGTCAACTGTCGCAGCCTGAGCCATGAATAATAAAAAGGCTGTTATTGATGGAAACAAATGTCTTTTTATGACCTGAATTCCATAATGTGTAGAAAAACCCATATCTGATGATGATTTATTGGTATTGATGTTTGTGTTCTCTGAAATTGACTTTCTGAAAATGCTCTTTATCGTTCTCATAGTTATAGTTTCAAATTCAATCTGTATGAATCAAATAGGCGTACACCTCAACATATTTGGTTGTTGTGTCGACCTTAAAATTTATTTTTTTAAGGATTCTTCAACGAATCAAGACCAGTGGGGGGAGTCTTCTTTTTCGTTTATATATGATGCATCACATAGTAAGTTGCTCCGAAAAGTAACTTTTATAACATGAATACAATAATTCAAATTTCGTAGGGTAATTAAATCTCAGACATTAGGGCGAAGCTACCAGTAATGCGAAACAACAAGAGATGTTATTAACTAATTTTAATTAGTTGATAATATCAACGCTACAACGTTTAGCAAATCAAAAGTAGGGTAAAAAAATCAAATAATCAACATTGGTGCAAAAAAAAGATTGATTTTTATCAATTAAACATATTTAGGTAATGTTAAGTTAACAAAACATATTATTTATACGTTTTCTGGATAATTGGCTCAATACAGAGGAAATTTCTGCATGAATTGATTTACCTCTTTTTTAACCGACTCTATCAAATCAATATCTGTTGCATGCATGATAATGGAATCTATCCACTCCACCACTTGAATGCAATCTTGCTCTCTTAAACCACGTGTTGTGATTGCCGCCGTACCTACACGAATACCGGATGTAATGAATGGAGACTTATCATCAAAAGGCACCATGTTCTTGTTGACGGTAATTTCCGCCTTGCCTAAGGCTGCATCTGCATCTTTACCGGAGATGTTTTTGTTTCTCAAATCAATGAGCATCAGGTGGTTGTCCGTACCGCCAGAGACCAGATTGTAACCTCTTTTAGTGAATTCATCAGCCATCACGCGCGCATTCAACATCACCTGATCGGCATATTTACCAAAATCGTCCGTGAGCGCCTCGCCGAAAGCTACCGCCTTTGCCGCTATCACATGCTCCAGTGGTCCACCCTGCATCCCAGGGAAAACGCCAGAATTCAGCACGGCTGACATCATCTTCAATTCTCCTTTCGGGGTTTTCTCTCCAAACGGATTCTCAAAATCTTTACCCATCATGATAATCCCCCCACGTGGGCCACGCAATGTCTTATGGGTTGTAGACGTAACAATATGGCAGTGCGGCATCGGATCATTCAGCTTTTTCTTGGCAATCAAACCAGCCGGATGGGCTATATCAGCCAGCAGCAATGCCCCCACCTTATCGGCAATCTCACGGAAACGCTTATAATCCCAGTCGCGGGCATAAGCTGATGCTCCACAGACAATCAATTTTGGTTTTGACTCCAATGCAATCTGCTCCACACTATCCATATCAATCAATCCAGTTTCCTTCTCCACTCCGTAGAAATGCGGGACGAAATGCTTTCCGGAGAAATTGACCGGTGAGCCGTGTGATAAATGACCTCCATGTGCCAGATTAAACCCTAGAATGGAATCACCGGGTTTCAGGCAGGCCAAAAAAACCGCGGCATTGGCCTGTGCGCCGGAATGCGGTTGCACATTCGCATATTCCGCACCAAATAATTCGCACAAACGGTCGATGGCGATTTGTTCTATCTGATCCACCACTTCGCAACCGCCGTAATAGCGTTTGCCCGGATAACCTTCTGCATATTTATTGGTCAGACAGGTGCCCATTGCTTCCATCACCTGCCTGGAGGTGAAATTTTCCGATGCAATCAACTCAATACCAACCGTTTGTCTGTGTAACTCATCATTAATCAGAGAGAATATCTTTTTATCGCGTTCCATAGCGTGAAAATAGGAATTAGTCGTGAGTAGTGCATAATGAGCAGTGAGTATTTTTTGTTAACTTTTTGAAATACATCCACATTAATGGAAATTAATCTAAAGACTGATGACTTTTATCCAATATCTTTTATCTTTAACTTATGATAGCTATAATTCCTGTAGCCGGTGTAGGTACTAATTTACGGCCGCATACTTATACACAACCTAAATCGCTGATTCCTGTAGCCGGCAAACCCATATTGGGTTTTATTATCGATCAGTTGCTGGAAAACGGCATTCAGGAGTTTGTTTTTGTGATTGGTTATCTGGGCGAAAAGATAAAGGAATATGTAGAACACAACTATCCTGACATCAGGAAGAAATATGTTACCCAGGAAACCCGTGAAGGTCTGGGGCACGCCATTTGGCTCACCAGAAATGTGATTCCCAAAAAAAGCGAGGTGATGATTGTATTAGGCGACACCATCATAGATGTTGACTGGAAAAAATTTATCGGCCTTAAGACTTCTGCACTAGGTGTAAAGAAAGTCAATGACCCCAGAAAGTTCGGAGTAGCTGAGTTTGACAATGAGGGAAACATCATCCAGGTGATAGAAAAACCAAGCATTCCGAAATCAAACATGGCCTTGGTGGGCTTATACAAAATTAAGGAGTTCGATATTCTGATTAAATCCATCGACCACAACATAAAACACAATATCCGCAGCAATAATGAGTTTTATCTTACAGATGGTCTGCAGGAAATGATTCGCCGAGGGGTGAAGGTAGAAGGATTCAAGGTGGACAACTGGTATGACTGCGGACAAAAAGAAATACTACTGAAAACCAACGCCTTATTACTGAATAAGCGAAAAAAAGTTGCATCATACAAAAAGAATTTGCAAAATTGCATTGTAATAGAACCCATTCATATTGGTAAAAACACCATTATTAAGAACTCTATAATCGGTCCCAATGTAACAATTGGGGATAATGCATCTATATATGATTCCATTATCAGGGACTCCATCATCGGGAACTATACCAAATTGAATGATGTTGTTTTATTTAACTCTCTGATTGGAAGCGATTCCTTCATTTGGGGCAGCAGCCAGAGTTTGAATATTGGTGACAACACAGAACTGGATTTGAGATAAAAAATAATTAGATGAAGCGACTGCAGAAGTAAAGCAAGATTTCTCGCAATGCTTGAAATGACAAAACTGAATGTTTGCGGTAATTGACTTAGAAACCACGGGCGGCAATCCAAACTCGGAACGAATTATCGAGATTGGCATTGTATTGCACGACGGGAAGCATAAAATAGGGGAATATACCACGCTGATCAATCCGGAAAAAGAAATCAGTGCTTTCATTTCCACCTTTACCGGCATCACCAATGCCATGGTGAAAAATGCTCCTAAGTTTGTGGAAGTGGCCGATACCATTCTGGAGCTGCTGGAAGGGAAAGTGGTGGTGGCTCACAACGCACGCTTTGATTATAATTTTATAAAAAGCGAATTCCGAAGAATCAACATACCCTTCACTAAAAAGAATATCTGTACGGTACAGCTCAGTAGAAAAATATTCCCACAATATAAATCACATAGCTTGGGAAACATCTGCAAGGATCTCGGCATCTCGGTAGACAACCGACACCGCGCCTTCGGCGATGCCGCAGCAACAGCACTGCTGCTCGAGAAGCTGATTGAACATGACTCCAAAGGCCTGCTGAAAGAGCACCTGGACGATGATATCAATAAAATACACCTCCCTCAAAAACTAAACCCGAAAATCATCGAAGTGCTGCCGGAAGAAGTCGGAGTGTTCTACCTGCACAACGAAAAAGGTGATATCATCTACCTGGATAAGTCCAAAAATATCCGCGAACACATTTTTACGTTCTTTTCCAAGAAGCCTACCGAAAAGCATAAACAGCAGCTGCATACCGAGATACACGACATCAGTTTTGAACTTACCGGTAACGAACTGATCGCCTCTCTGCTGGAGACGTCCGAAATCAAGAAACACTCCCCCAGATACAACCGACCGGTAGCCAGCGCCTTTTACAAGTACGGATTATTCTCCGAAACAGATCAGAACGGATTTCAGCGCCTTCTGGTGAAAATGCTGGAGGAGGATGAGCATCCGCTGTTGAAGTTTTCTTCCAAATTCAAGGCGGAGAAGATGATGCATTCCATCCTGACGAGTTTCCGACTGGAACCTACCTTTAAGAAAATTGACAACGCCATTCAATACAATAAACGTATGCAGGAGGTCTTGTCCAAATTTGTATATCCGCACGATAATTTCTTCATCATTGATGTGGGTCGCGGCGGCACCGAACGTTCTGCCATACAGATTGAGAAAGGAGAATTCAAGGGCTACGGCTTCTTCGAACCTGCATATATCAATCATCCAGAGGAACTGAAAAACACGATACAGTTTCCTAAGGAAAGCATTGAACACAAGAAAATCATACAGAATTACATCCGCAAAAATGCGAAACAGGTGGAACTGATAGCCTACTGATTGGCACCCGTCACATTTCCCTTCTTTTTATACAGATAATGGTCTATCTGTCGCAATTTAAAGATGGCATATACGATGCGCACCTGCAGCAAGACAATAACGGTCATCGAGGCAATGCCGCAAAAGGTCACCAGTTTCTTAATGTACATCAGATCATCCAATTCGGTACCAGACTTTATATGCTGAAAGATATTGGAAGCCAGTGTGAAGTTATATTCATCAAAAACCCTTCCGAACGCGTAATATTGATCCAGCACAAAGAAGAAAAAAGGAACATTGGCAATAAAAATCGCCAACTTCACCCATACGCTCTCCAATAAGATTGAATTGGACATGAACGCAATAAAACGAAAATAGGAAAACACGACAAACAGCGACCACATCATGTATAGAAAAAGGGAATCACTGATTTCACTGCGAATGGGCAGTACCAGCAAATACGCGGCAATTGCGGCAAAAGCAAACCACAAAAACTCGAAGGCGACACTTAATAACAGCTTGTTTTTCACTGAATTCATTTTTGCAAAGTTACACAATGAAACTTGATAAGTTATTAGATAATCGTTATCAGATGACGGCTTTAGGCCCGTTTCAATTCATATTTTTCAGTTGAGGCAACACTTTATAGCCGATATCTTATTACTTTTACAGTACATGAAAGCAGAGGACCATAAAAAGCAGATTGCCATCCTGATTGACCCGGACAAAACAGATTCAGGAAAATTGCAAAAAATAGTCACCGCCGCAAACAAAGCCGGCATCGATTTTTTTCTGGTGGGCGGAAGTTTACTGCTAAAAAACAATCTGGAAGAAACCATCGCCTTTTTAAAGAAACATTCCAGAAAGAAGGTGTATCTCTTTCCGGGAAGTCCATCGCAAATCTGCAGCAAGGCGGATGGTATCCTCCTGTTAAGTTTAATTTCCGGCAGAAATGCCGATTTGCTGATAGGCAATCACGTGCAGGCAGCACCTTTACTGAAACAAAGCAAACTGCAGATCATTCCAACAGGTTATATGTTGATTGATAGCGGCACGGCAACCACCGTTTCGTACATTTCAAACACCACTCCTATTCCAGCCAATAAGCCCGAGATTGCGGCATGCACAGCTTTAGCCGGCGAGCAATTAGGCTTGCGGTATATTTATCTCGAGGCGGGTAGCGGCGCACAAAATGCCGTTGCTGCAGCAACAATCAAAGCTGTGCGGAAAATGATTTCCATTCCATTGATAGTGGGCGGCGGCATTCGCAGCGCGGCACAAATCGAGGCTGCTTTTACAGCCGGTGCAGACATCGTGGTGATTGGCACCGCCATCGAAAAAGATGTACGTTTTCTGGAAGAAATAAAATCTATTAAAAAGTAACATGCGTGCTTCCGAAACTTCGGAAGCGTCTTTGCGTGAAATAAAACAACAACTTGAAAGGCAGAATCATACAAACAACAGGATCCTGGTATCAGGTATTAGCGGATGGTAAAATCATTACCGCCCGACTGAAAGGTAAATTCAAGTTGCAGGAACTGGATACCACCAATCCGATTGCCGTGGGCGATTATGTAAGCATGGAAAAAACAGAAGGCGGTGAATTTATCATCAACGAAATACTCCCACGCAACAATTATATCATCCGCCAGTCGCCGAGAAATAAACACCAGCGGCACATCATCGCCTCAAATATTGATTTGGCTTTGCTCGTTGTTACCATCGCGCAGCCCCGCACTTCCTTAGGTTTTATTGACCGTTTCATCGCAGCGGCAGAATCGTTTCACATTCCGGTGAAGATTGTCATCAATAAAATCGATCTGATTCGCGAGCAAGACAAAGAGCTGCTGGAGTATATGCAAATCGTGTACAATCATTTAGGCTATGAAGTGATTTGTAGTTCCACGGTTACCCATGAAGGTGTCGATACAATAAAATCCACTTTAGCCAATAAAACAACTTTGGTGGCTGGACATTCAGGCGTTGGAAAATCTACCTTGTTAAACGCCATCAACAAGGACTTGAATCTTAAGACGGGAAAAATTTCAGAAAAATGGGGTAAAGGCATGCACACCACCACCTTTGCCACCATGTTTCAGATTATGGACAATTCCTTTATCATCGACACGCCCGGCATCAAGGAATTCATGCTGCTGCAGGTAGAACCGGAAGAAGTTTCAGGTTATTTCAAAGACATCAAACAATTTGCGGAAGGCTGTCAGTTCAACAATTGCCTGCACCAGAACGAACCTAATTGTGCTGTAAAAGAAGCGGTAGAAAATACCAAAATTGCGGCTACGCGTTATGAGAACTATCTCAACATCATCCAAAATATTAAGGATATTAATTACTGGGAGCGGAAGTAACATGCGCAACGAACGAGAATAAGCGCCGTCATTCCGAACGAGGAACGAAGTGAGGAATCTCATTAATTTACAGAATGCTTGTTTAATATCGGGATTTCTCGTTTCACTCGAAATGACGGTTCACATTTCATTTATTTTTTTCTACGACACCTTTTGTCGCGCCTACATTTCATCTTTGCAGAAACAATAGTGAAATATGGAAAATCTCCCCATTCATCAATTCGATCAAGCTATTTTAAATAACAATGGTCTTTACGTCAGCGGCATGCGTTTGTTTTTAGCGCATTTTAAAGAAATACCTTGTATTATTCAGCTGAAAGGATTCAAAGGCAATCGTATCAAAGAGTATCTGGAGGCGGCTCATCAGCAGGATATATTATGCTGTTACAAAAAACAACAGCTTGACAGAAGTGAAAAGAAGATAGGGAGCATCAATCATATCTATTGCATGAAAGATAATGTTTTGATTGATCTGGAAGCGGATGAGTTATCTGTTTTGTATGCATCCAACAAAGAAGCGGAAGCACTTAGATGGGTAGATACAGTCAGAAAAATCAGAGGTCAAAGAAAACTCAAAACGGCCTCCAATATTTCTTTAATACGTCAAACTAACTATGGACTGCTTACTTCAGAAGTGCCTTTAAAGAAACCAAAATTAGACTTAATACACTACTACAATGATGACATTCTGCCAATGCATGAAGTCGTTATAAAAAGCTTGCGTCAAAAGGATAAAAGCGGTATCATCCTGTTGCACGGTATGCCCGGTACAGGAAAGAGTACCTACATACGATATCTAGTTCATAAACAAAAAAAGAAAGTCATATTCCTGCCGGCAAAAATGGCAAGTGTAATGGAGTCACCTCATTTTACAGATTTTCTGATCAGTAATACCAATTCCATTTTTGTTATCGAAGATGCGGAGCAACTGATTATTTCCCGGGAGAGTAATTACAATTCCAATATCTCTATGCTGTTGAATATGACCGATGGATTATTGGGTGAGAGTCTAGGCATACAGGTTATTGCTACTTTCAATACACATATCCGCAATATTGATAAAGCGCTTTTGCGCAAAGGAAGACTGATTGCACTGTATGAATTTAAACCTTTGTGTTTAGAGAAAGCAAGAGCTCTGGCCATAAAGATGGGTATTGAAACCAGTGTTACACAGCCTATAACATTGGCAGAAATTTATAACACCCAACCGACTGAATTCAGCAGCAGTAATGCACGAGATAGAATTGGATTTGCGAGCTGTGTAAATTAAAGAATATTAAATATATTAGAGTGATGGAAGAAAATAAATTAAACATACAAGATATTCAGCGTCTGCTGTCTCAAATTAATTCAATAAAACTAAAATATGATCAAATTGCAGAACTTACCGGAGAAAGATTCAACGTATTTTCTATCCTTAATTTGCAGGATAGTGAAACAAGATTGCATTCAAAGTTAATAAATGAACTTCTTAATCCTAAAGGGAGACATGGCCAAAAAGATTTGTTCTTAAAACATCTTGTTGATGTGGTCAACAGTAAAATTACTGATGATAAATCTGACTTAGATTCCGGCAACATAAGTAAACAAAAAATAAAAGCATTTAATACTACTAATGCTACTGCAGAAATAGAGAAACACGCAGGATTTAAAAATGAAGATTCAACTGAAGGAGGAAGAATTGACATCCTTATTCAGGATGATAACAAATACGCTATTATTATTGAAAACAAAATATGGGCTAGCGATCAAGAAAAACAACTTCTCCGATATCATAATTATGGTAAAGGAACTTTCAAGAAGTTTCATCTATTATATCTTACAATAAATGGCGATCCTCCAAGCGAATGGTCAACTGTTAATTCTTGTGATTATTTGTGCCTTTCTTACAAAGAAGACATTATTAAATGGCTCGAACTATGTAGAAAAGAATGTGCACAATTGCCAATTATCAGAGAAACCCTTACCCAATATATTAACCAATTAAAAACTTATTCACATCAATCTATTACACATATGGAAACCGAAGAGATAATTAAAGAAATTGCAAAATCTGAGAAAAACATAGATACAGTAGTCTTTCTTGACAGTATTTTTGATAAATTGAAAAAATATCTAGTAGATGAATTAATTAAAAAGATTAAGGCTCTTTCCGGACAGAACGATATCGATTTTTATTCTGACAGTAATTTGAATAATAAAGAGAGCAGATTTTACTTCTACAAGCCAAATTGGGATTATTGTGTAGAATACCAATTCTCTGTAAATAATTTTGAGTATTTACATTTGGGTATAAAACCTATCAATAAGACTAGTAGTTGTGATAAAAATATTGATATCAATAGCAGAATTGAAGAAATTATTCGGAACGAAATTAAGTCTAGCACTAATGATTATTGGAATATATACATAGAATATGTTTCTGAATGGGGAAACACATCTTGGTCTAATGTAAATACAAACAAAACTGCAGAAATTCTATTTACAAAAGCCAAAAGTTATGTAGAAGTCTTAGATAAAGCGTATCAAACAATTCATACCAATGCTAACCTATCAACAACGTAACCATATTATTTCAGAAGACGATTGTTTACGTGTTGGTGAAGCTTATGCCCGTAGTAATCCCAAGATCTATATCATCATAGATGACCTTAACAACAACGGAAATTCATTCATCCAGCATATCCTGGGTTCTTTTAATCTAAAATTTTCAGAAGACGAGACAGCTATTCTAGTAAATACTATCTATCCTTTTAAGGCATTATCCGATCCTGACATAGTAAAAGTATTACAAAACAGAAAATACTATAATGAATCTCTGCAACCGGATTTTTGTATCCACTTTATGGCAGATAATCTGAATAATGCTCCAATTGCTGAAATTCCAAATTATTTTTCGGAAGCCATAAACGTAGTGAAGTATAACAATGAAACATTTATGTTGATAACATCTCACAAACATAAGTTTATCGATCACGGTTTTCAATACATTCAAGTCAGTATATCGGCACAAAACAGAGAGAAACTTTACATCACTCATCATTTAGAAGCTTTGCTTAGCCAGCAAACATTAACTTTATAATCCCAAATTATGCAAATTACCATTACCATCTCCATTCAAGAAACGCAAGTCTATCAAACATCGTTAATGGAGTCAATCAAAGAAAAAATCAACCAATGGATAATATCAGATGACACTGATGGGCAGAACTGAATTATTTATCCCTGTTGCATAATGGTCTCCCACAACGCTTCGTTGACAAACAAGAAACCATCAAGTTGTCGCAATTTCTCCGTAGCCATATACAGATAGCGCTTCAACTCTCGTTCTGTAAAATTCAAGAGCTGATTCGGAACTGATAACGAAAAATCCCCTGACTCTTTGATAACCACAAAACGCTGCTTTTCTTCTATCTTCCAGCAATGATACAGATAACTTCCGCTTTTAAGCGTAAACAATAGCCCTTCCGAATTTTCCGGGATAATACAGGTAGAATATGTTTTTTCCATACACCAAAGCTAGTATTCCGCCACGTCAAAACATGTCGCACCCACACTTTACTTCCGATACCTTGCCAACGCACCTTTCAGCGCTTCTTTATGCTCCTGCTGCAAGGCAACGGGTTGTATCACTTTTACTTCCGCACCATAACTGAGTATCTTTTGCAATAATTCATAATTCGTCAGTAAGAAATACTCAAACCGCACCTCCTGCTCCGTTGTCAGTATTTCTTTCTGTGTCCAATGCAAAGGCAAGGTTCTGATGTACTTTGCCTGAAAAGGCGTAAAACTGAGTACTACCGTTTCCCGTTCGGCACCATTGTCAATAATTCCAATCATTCTGGAAAAATAAGCAGCCAGGTCTATCTTTTTATTCGGTTTAAATTTGGTCTCCGTGACATGAAGCGCCGTAATCCGGTCGATGCCGAATTTTATAATCGCTGTTTTTCCGGGAATCAACGCCACCATGTACCAGCGACCCAAGAACTCTTTCAAGGCATAAGGCTGCACGGTATAATTTTTGGATTGTTCGCTGTCGAAAGCATGGTAGGAGAAATCTACCTGAAAATGGTGCTGCACAGCGGACAAGATATCCGGAATATACTCCACCCCTTTCAAATCATGTCTTTCCTTCAGGATAATGGCATCCGAATGCTGATGGACTTTTGTAAAATCCAATAAATTAGCCTGCAACGACATGTTCTTGATAAACTGAATGACACTGTCAGTGATCGTGTCTTTCTCTATAAAATACCCGCGATGAAAATTGTCGTACTCAATAAAAATCTTAAACTCACTTCGCAACTCTTCAAAATCGCGTTGTAAGGTGCGCGAGACAATATTACAGCCATGATTATTCAAATAATGCAGCAGCACATGGAGCGATGGATAGCTGGCACGCTCCAGTTTGGTAATCAACAATTCAAAACGACGCAATTTATTGGTAAGTGACATTTTTGATTTAAAGATAATCCGATCTGTGCGACAAAACATGTCATACTGAAACTATTTTTCTTCATTTCGTTTAAAGCCAATCCTTCTTCTTTCCTTTTGTGAGATTTCTATTTTATCCTTTTGCAGTAAATAATCCAAGGCCTCATATACATCCTTGAATCTTTTGTTGTTTTCAGATTCCAGTTTTTTCAGTTTGTCTGTCAGTTCTCTGTGTGTTAATGCAAATTGACGGATCTGAACAAAAGCGCGCATAATGGCAATATTTACATCAATCGCTTTCTGCGAATGCAGCACACCACTTAACATAGCTAAGCCTTGTTCTGTGAAAGCATAAGGTGTGACATTAGTATTTCTCTTGCCTTGAGAATCAGATGCGGTCACAAATTGTGACCGCATCTGATTCCATTCGGCAATGGTCAGTTTAAACATAAAATCCTCTGGGAATCTTTTAATATTTCGTTTGACGGCTTGATTTAATACTTTGGTTTCCACCTCATAAAGTGCTGCTAAATCAAAGTCCAATATCACTTTTTGTCCTCTGATTTCAAAAATCTTATTTTGTACTTTTTGTATCTGCATAAAGTCATTTTACTGTTGAGAGACAAAATCAATCCATTTTCCATAAAAATTTTGAAAAGAACTTATTACTAATCACTCACTACTCCCTACTTTTGCAACATGCGCGCCGTCATCCAACGAGTTACTCATGCCTCCGTCGCCATTGATGGAAAAATCAAAAGTGAAATAAAAGCAGGACTGCTGGTATTACTGGGTATTGAAGAAAATGACACACAACAAGACATCGACTGGCTGGTTAAGAAAATCATCCAGATGCGTATCTTTTCCGATGCCGATGGCAAAATGAATCTTTCTGTACAAGATATCAACGGCGATATCTTAGTGATTTCTCAATTCACCCTTTTTGCCTCCACCAAGAAAGGCAACCGACCAGGGTTTACGCGCTCCGCCAGACCGGACATAGCCATTCCTTTGTATGAGCAGTTTTTATCGGACATGCAAACTCAGTTCGGAAAAGAAATCTACAGCGGCGAATTCGGTGCCGATATGAAAGTAGAATTGCTGAATGACGGGCCTGTGACCGTTATTATTGACTCTCAACAGCCGGAATAATTATTTTTTCAATCAGTAATGATATTTTTTATGACATTAATTGATCATAATTAAATAACAATCAATTATTTAAAATTTCTAATATCCTATATTTTATGACATTTCCATTTATTTGTACCAACAGTTAAAATAAATACATTTTACTTTTGAATTAGATATCCTCTTAAATCAAAATAAAGTAAAATGAAATCACCGATTCACGAACTCAAAAAACAGTCAACAAGATTTTTGAGCAGAACAACAAGAACATTCTTCTTAGTAACAGCAGTAATATTACCAAGCTTATTAATAACAAGTTGCGTACCTCCACCTGTTGGCGGCGGCACTCCGTCGCCAACAAATTTATTTAATGTGAGCTTATCTCTAGCAGGAAAATATCCAACATTAAATACTGAAGACCGAGATACCATTACTACTAAAACTATAAATATTGATGGTGATGAAATTGGTTTTGCCATTGATAAATATTACGGTACAACACCAGGTATGGCACACTCAGAATTTAGAGCATACATCAAATTTCCAAATGAAAATTATGAATTTTTACGCTTAAATGATTCTATTCCAAGTTCTGCAAGTTGTTCGTACAATACTACGATTTCAAATACTTCTATTCCTATACATTCTGAATGGAATTCTTTAAATCAATTTATTGCTGGCTGGCCTTATGAATTTGGTACAGGTCTTGGGTATTCTTCTGGTGCCATGTCTCTAAGTTTAATAAACATTGAAGGCTTACCATTAAATGAATATCGTTACTGGGTTTTTAGAAAACCGAAAAATGGTAGTTATATATATTTCTGGGTGAAGGTGATTGGCATACCTGATAATATGATTGCACCGAATACTGTAACTATCAAGATTGAAAATGGAAGATATCAAATGGATAACATCACCACAGGACAATAATTTCAAAAATTAATTACAATAATATGAAACCAACAAAAACAATCTTCTTAGTTGCAACAGTATTTCTGCTAAGTTTATTCTTAACAAGTTGTACACCGAACAGTCAAGTTCCGTTGCAACCCACTAATGCATTTGATATAAATATCAGTGTCCTCTCAAATTATGAAAGAATGGATACCGTTAAAACGGTTGTTGTTGATGGTGACAGTATCAGCTTTAATCTATTGAACAGTGAAGATATTGTAAGCAGTCCGATGGGTACAAGTTTAACGCTCTCTGTAAATTCACCCAACTACGAAATTTTAAGGGTAAAGATATATCCCTATAATTACGCTACACATATGATTGATTCCACGTATGCGCTTAATAATTTAGATGTAATACCCGGAGGCATTCTGATTAACAATTCCTATACGGTTAATACCTGGGACACTCTTTATTATCTAAGTCCGGATATGGCAGCCACTTATGGTCTGCCTGAATATAGCGACAAATACATAAGCCTGCCTCCAATTGTTTTGCACTCCGGCATAGACGGAACTCCATGGATTAAATATGACATGCCCGAAAATACAGACCAATACATTATGCTTAGAAAACGCATGAATACGCAATATCAGTATTACTGGATAAGAACGCGCAATGAAACGGTGTATTCTTCAGATTCTGTGCTCCTTACACGCACCATTAAGATTTTGGATGGGAAATGCCAACTCAACAGCATCACCACAGGACAATAAGCTTATGATTTTGACCAAACCAAGAGCTAAACAAAATAAAAAAATAACTGAAATCACCTAATAAAACAGGTGATTTTTTTTATTTCGTTTCAAACTCTCGAATTGCAATAAATCCCATTTGTGCAACTCTTTTTTACACTTTTTTTTCACGCTCTGTACACATGCTTGTTGAAATTTTCCAAACGGGTGGATATTGGCCTTAAGTCATTCAAATTCAGTCATATTAGCATTATTAACAATTCCAATAAACAGCTTGTGGAAAAGATAAGACTGAATTTTTAAATCTATATAGTAGCTTTAAGATGTCAGAAATGATGAAACACAAGAATCCTGCCTTTCAAACATACTTTTTATAGAAAAATTTAAAACTGAACATTAAATGAATACTGCATTGGCTACGGAGAAGATTTTACAGGAAAGCGATAATCGCTTCGTCTTATTTCCAATCAAACACGACAAGATCTGGGCAATGTATAAAACGGCGTTACGCAGTTTTTGGGTGACGGAAGAGGTGGATTTAAGTCAGGACATCGTGGACTGGCATAATAAACTGAATGATAACGAGCGTCATTTCATCAAACATGTATTGGGTTTCTTTGCCGCCAGCGATGGTATTGTGAACGAGAATCTGGTGGTGAACTTCATGCAGGATGTGACCATCCCGGAAGTGCGTTGCTTCTACGGATTTCAGGTGGCTATTGAAAACGTACACTCAGAAATGTACTCCCTGCTGATTGACACCTTTATCAAAGACAGTGAAGAAAAAGATAAGATGTTCCATGCCATGGACACGCTGGATTGCGTTAAAATGAAAGCAAGCTGGGCATTGAAATGGATTGACAGCGCTCCGTCCTTCGCACACCGACTGGTGGCATTTGCTGCGGTAGAGGGCATCTTCTTCAGTGGCAGTTTCTGCTCCATCTTCTGGCTCACCGACAGAGGCATGATGAAAGGCCTGGGCAAATCCAACGAATTCATCAGCCGCGACGAAGGCATGCACTGCGATTTCGCCTGTCTCCTATATTCCATGCTGGAGAACAAGTTGAGCAAGGAAGAAATCTACCGAATCATCTGCGATGCCGTAGAGTGCGAAAAAATATTTGTAAAAGACTCCTTGCCGGTTTCCCTAATCGGCATGAACGATAAACTGATGTGCGATTACATTGAATTCGTAGCAGACCGATTGCTGGTGGCATTAGGTTATCCTAAAGTGTACAATGCACAGAATCCTTTCCCTTTCATGGAAAAAATCTCCACACAGGGGAAAACCAATTTCTTCGAAGAACGCCCAACCGAATATGGTAAAGCAGGAGTGGAAGCCGGTGAGAAAACGGTGGAAGTGGACTACGATGACTTTTAATTGAAACTATAATATACCAACCAAGAAAAACTATAATTTATGTACGTTATTAAACGAGACGGCAGAAAAGAACCTGTCCATTTTGATAAGATTACAGCTCGCATCAGCAAGCTGTCTTTTGGGCTGAATTCCACGTTTGTCATGCCACACAGAGTGGCACAGGCTGTTATTCAGGGCTTATACGACGGAGTTACCACCACAGAATTAGATGAACTGGCGGCGCGTACCAGTGCCAACATGACGGTAATACATCCTGAATATGCTATCTTGGCGGCTCGTATTGCCGTATCCAACCTGCATAAGAATACCAAGAAAAATTTCTCCCGCATCGTGGAGGAGCTATATGGCTACATTGATCCCAAAACCAACAAACAGGCTCCTCTGATTGCGGATGATGTGTATGAAATCATCATGGCACATAAAGACAGACTCGATGCCGCCATCGTGCATCATCGCGACTACAATTATGATTTCTTCGGTTTCAAAACACTGGAAAAATCTTACTTGTTAAGAATGTATGGAAAGGTGGTGGAACGCCCACAGCACATGTTGATGCGTGTGGCCGTTGGTATCCACAAAGATGATATCGATGCCGCCATCGAAACGTACGATTTAATGTCGGAAAAGTGGTTCACCCATGCTACGCCTACATTATACAATGCCGGAACACCGAAAGCCCAATTGTCTTCTTGTTTCTTATTAACCATGAAAGACGACAGCATCAAGGGCATTTATGATACCTTGAAAAACTGTGCGGAAATCTCTCAGGCTGCCGGTGGTATCGGTTTAAGCATCCACAATGTTAGAGCAAAAGGAAGTTACATCAAAGGAACCGGCGGCGAAAGCAACGGACTGGTGCCGATGTTGCAGGTATTCAACTCTACTGCCAGATACGTGGATCAGGGTGGAGGCAAACGCAAAGGTGCATTTGCTATCTACTTAGAGCCTTGGCATGCCGATATTTTTGACTTCCTGGAACTGCGTCGTCCGCATGGAAAAGAAGAAATGAAAGCACGCGATTTGTTCTTCGCCTTATGGATTCCGGATTTGTTCATGAAACGCGTAAAAGACAATGGCAAATGGTCCCTGATGTGTCCCAACGAATGTCCGGGACTCTCTGACACCTACGGCGATGAATTTGAAGCACTATACCTGAAGTATGAATCGGAAGGCAAATTCCGCAAACAAATCAATGCACAGGAATTATGGTTCCATATCCTGGATAGCCAGACGGAAACCGGCACGCCTTATATGTTGTACAAAGATCATGTCAACCGAAAATCAAACCAGAAGAACCTGGGGGTTATCAAAAGCAGCAATCTGTGTACCGAAATCATGGAGTACACCTCTGCAGACGAAGTGGCCGTTTGCAACCTGGCGTCCATCAACCTGAGCAGATTTGTGGAAAACAACACATTCAACTTTGAAAAGCTATATGAAATTACGTATATCGTTACCAAAAACCTAAACAAGGTAATTGATGTGAATTTCTATCCGGTTCCGGAAGCCAAAAACAGCAATCTGCGTCACCGCCCGGTAGGCTTAGGCGTTCAGGGGCTGGCAGATGCATTCATGATGCTGCGCCATGCATTCGACAGCGAAGAGGCTCGAATCCTGAATAAAAACATTTTCGAAACCATCTATTTTGCCGCTTTGTCTGCCTCTAAAGACATAGCCAAAATAGAAGGCCCTTACGAAACCTTCAAAGGTTCTCCGATTTCAGAAGGCAAGTTCCAGTTTGATTTGTGGGGGGTAACACCAACCAACCGCTGGGACTGGGAAACCTTGCGTAAAGAAATTATGGAACATGGCGTTCGTAACAGCTTGCTGGTGGCGCCGATGCCAACCGCTTCCACTTCTCAGATTTTAGGCAATAACGAATGTTTCGAACCATACACGTCTAACATCTATACACGTCGTGTATTGAGCGGACAGTTCATGGTGGTGAATAAACATCTTTTAAAAGACCTGATTGATCTGGGATTATGGAGCGAAGAGATGAAAAATGCCATCATCGCCAACAACGGTTCCATCCAGTCTATCGAAGGCATTCCTCAGGAAATCAAAGAGCTGTACAAAACAGCTTGGGAAATCAAACAACGTTCCATCATCGACATGGCAGCAGACCGCGGTGCCTTCATCGACCAGAGTCAAAGTTTGAACCTGTTCATGGAATCTCCCAACTACAAAAAACTGACTTCCGCGCATTTCTACGCATGGGAAAAAGGGCTGAAAACAGGTATGTATTATCTGCGTTCCCGTCCGGCAGTGGACCCTATCAAATTTACGGTGGATGTGGAGAAAGCAAGACTGTCAAATATGATGGCTGATAAAGAAAATAACGTTGAAAAAGTCGCTGCCGTAGCTCCTATCTACGAGAGTGTGGCAAATGCACAACAGGAGATATTCTCAGTGGCAGAGCCTGTGGTACAGGAAAAATCTATTGAAGAAAGAGCCGCAGAATTTGGCATGACCGTGGATGAATTTTTGGCAGCACAGAAAGTGTGCTCGCTGGAAAATCCGGGGGAATGCGAGATGTGCGGAAGCTAGAAATCAACTAACCAACTGGATTCAAAATCCCGAACCTTAGGGTTCGGGATTTTTTTTGTCCGGAGCTGAATTAATAAAAAGAAAACACTATAGCTGTATTTTTATTAGCGTATCCCTAAAACATTCATTACCTTTACTCTATAAAATAAGTAGAGTATGCAGTTTTCACTTCAACCATTTCCATGGTATATTGCCGGTCCGCTGATTGCAATAAACCTGTTTCTATTATTGTATTTCGGACAACGATTCGGAATCTCCACCGGACTAAAAACCACCTGTGCCGCTTTAGGGGCTGGCAGCAAAGTGCCTTTTTTTAATTACGACTGGAAAAAGGAAGACTGGTTATTAATTTATACGCTTGGCACCCTTATCGGCGGTTTTTTGGCGTTTCAATTCCTACATGCAGGTGATGCGGTCATCGTTTCAGATAAAACCAAAACGGCATTAGACAATCTGGGCATTGCCAGCAATCAATCGTTCGAGCCTGATTTCCTGTCAACGGCAAATATCTTTACCTTGAAAGGATTCAGCATATTGTTGGGCGGAGGCTTGCTGATTGGTTTTGGCACCCGCTGGGCAAACGGCTGCACTTCCGGTCATGCCATTTCCGGATTGAGTGATTTGCAACTGCCCTCTCTGGTGGCCGTTATCGGCTTCTTTATTGGCGGTCTGGTCATGACCCATTTCTTAATTCCAGTAATCTTAAAATAATATGCGCAATCTTAAATTTCTACTTCTCGGTATATTCTTCGGTATCGTATTGGCAAAAGCACAGGTGATTTCCTGGTTTCGCATTTATGAAATGTTCCGTTTCGAATCATTTCACATGTATGGCATTATCGGCAGTGCTGTAGTATTGGGCGTTATCATTGTACAATATATCAAACGCAGTCAACTGAAGTCCATTGATGGCACATCTATCGCCATACAACCCAAACCAACAACCTACAAAGCGAGCATTTTAGGAGGTATCATATTCGGTTTAGGCTGGGCATTGGTAGGCGCTTGTCCGGGACCTGTTTACATTTTAATCGGAGCAGGTTTCTGGAGTTTCATTATTGTCATGATCGGTGCATTGCTGGGAACTTTTATTTATGGTGTGGTGAAAGAAAAACTACCGCATTAAGATCTCTTTTTATTCAAAAAATAGATTTAATATTGTATTTCATTATAAATCTTAAATCACAATTCTCAAACCTCAAATCAATTTAAAATGGCCTACGAAGATTTAGCACCTAAAGAGTTTTTAGCGGCATACAATGAACAAAAAGACAATGCTGTCTTATTGGATGTACGCACTGCAGCGGAAATTGAAGATGCCAATATTGACGGGCATATCGCCATCGACATCCAACAACCGGGATTTATTGAAAAGGTAGGGGCTTTGGACAAGGGCAAGACCTACTTTGTGTATTGCCGAAGCGGCAATCGCAGCGGGCAGGCCTGCCGATTCATGGCCACGCAGGGTTTTGAGAAGTTATACAACCTGAAAGGCGGTATGATAGCCTTGATGGATACGGATTTTGAATAATGGATGTACTCTTCTTTTCAACGCCATCCGAATTGCGTGAATGGTTTCAGGAAAATCACCTGAAAGAACAGCAGGTATGGATTGGGTTTTACAATAAAAAATCAGGAAGAAAAAGCATCACGTGGAAAGAAACCGTGGATGAAGCCTTATGCTTTGGCTGGATTGACGGAATCCGCAAAAAACTGGATGACCACAGTTATTGCAACCGGCTTACCCCGCGACGAAAGAAAAGCAACTGGAGCGATGTCAACATCGCACGAATAGAAGAATTGATTGAATTAGGCCTGGTGACGGAAACCGGAAAACATACTTATTACAACAGAGATACCAGCAAACAAAAATCAGCTTCCTTTGAACAGGAGAAAGTAGAGTTTCCACCAGCTTATCTGAAGAAATTCAAGACCAATAAAAATGCATGGAAATTCTATGAGAGACAAAGCAACACCTACAGAAAGCAATCTACCTGGTATGTTATCAGTGCCAAACAGGAAATGACCCGATTAAAACGACTCGAACAGCTGATAGAAGATTGTGAAAACGGCATTCACATACAGCCATTGCGCCGAACGACCATAAAACCCAAATAGAAAGTTATCATTTTTGTCGTTTATTCAAGAGTTATAATTATCATTTTATCATTAAAATGCCTAAATAATTAAATATTCCGTATTTTTTATTTTAATTTATTGTGTTATTTGCACAAAATGAAGCTTTTTATTAAATTTGCAACATAAAGTTCTTTGTAATGGTTGTAATTTGCTTACGACTTATTACTCACGACTTACGACTTATCTTGTAAGGTGATGAAATTTGGCAGCCATGCCCTCTTGTCTCGGGGGTGAGGAGTTCGAAATAAAGACTGTGTAGAGCACTTCAATGTGCAGGGGTTGACCACCAACTTTTTGTGCAGTTCCTAATCGCCTCTTGGAGGTTCGAGTCCTTCTCTTACAGCAAAAAAATCCGAATCAATATTGGTTCGGATTTTTTATTCGAGTGGAGACTGACGACCAATCATCGAACAAAGTTTCCAGACCCAACTTAGTGATTCTCGATCTTATCGCGCCAGTTGACCTGCCAAAATACTTCGCTAATTCTTTTGTTTCCAATCCATCACAGCATAAATATTCTAACTGCTTATCCAACTCAGCAGTCCAGGGCTTATATGCATCTTTATATTTCTCTCTTATCGTGTCAAAAGAGTATGATTGCTCCTTTTGGTTTTCGCTCTTTACAACTTTTGATATTGTAGCGACTGAATCTACAGGTTTGCCATCCTCTTCATTTACAACCTTCAGGACACGTATTTGTGCTGAAACAGGGAACATCTTCGGCATTAATGTTTCCGGAATATAGAGCATGTTTTTTGTTCTGGTAACTGCCACATACAGCATGTTTATTTCTTCATTTATTTTGGCGGTATTTGCATCCACACCTTTTTTATCAAGCCTCAATTTTTCTAGTTTTTCTTCCGTAATAAAATCATTAACCAGCTGAATGGTGTCGTATTCCATTCCTTTGCAACGATGAACCGTAGAAAAGATCATTTCTGCGTTTTCTTTATCATCAACATGCTTTTCTTTTATCGCTTTAATAATTTCTGGGATTTTGTTACCATATTCTTTTATTATCTTAACCATGATAGCAAGCTGCACATCTTCTGTTTTTTCAATGTAATCCACCAGTTCACCCATATCTGCCATAGATTTGATCAGTTTATCTTTTATCAGAGGATGATTACCATTGTATAGATTCAGAATATCATATAACGATGCTCCTTCATCTGCGTAGGTATATGAATTTATATTGCCTTCAAAATGAATGGATCTTACTTCTTTCTTCTTCGTCACATACTCGATTGCCTTCAGCAGCAACCCAAGATTAGTTCGTGCTATCACGGCCTTTGTTTTGGTATTTTTTTCCGTTGCCTTACCTATTATCTTTACAGATTGATGTTCACCTATATGTTCTTTGTATTTTAGGATGGCGGCCGCAAGATTGGCTATATCGTTACTGAATCTGAAACTGGTGGAAAGATAATAGGTTCTGAAGTCAGCTTTCTCAAGAGAGTTTACTGCATAACGCCAGCCATAGATCTGCTGATGTGTATCGCCAACTATAACCTTTACGGCAGCCTGTTTAAGAAAAACATCCAGCATGGCAGCCGAACCGTCCTGCCCTTCATCAAATAAAATATAATCGTATGGAAGTATCGGGCTGGCAAGCTGAAACTTTTTCAAATAAAAATCATGCGTTATTTCAATCTCATTATTATCCATCATATCCAAAAAAGCAACTGCCTGCTTCTTTATATAATTATACATCGATGAAACAAATACTTTTGTCTTTGGATCAGAAATGGTATCTAAATAATTTAAATCCTCCAGTCTTTCCTTATCACTGTTTAAAAAATAAGCTACGAACTTATTAATATGATTCGCCACCACGTATTCGGTATGTTTTTCACCGTTTCCTTTTATATTCAAAAGGTCAGCTATCTCATTTGTCTTATATCCATTCGCATTTATCCTATATTCCGATTTATAGACAACATACCTGTATGCAAGCGAGTGGGCGGTTTCGACTTGTACATTATGAAGTCCGTTTTGGGCGAATTTTTTAGCCGCTGATGTTTTAACGGTCTTATTGAATGCCAGATATAATATTCTGCTATTTGCCGGTCTTGTTTTAGCATATTCAATAACCGTAGTTGTCTTCCCGGAACCTGCAACTGCATTTATTTTAATATTACCTGAAGATCTTATGATGTCGTATTGCTCTTGGGTTAATTGCATCTATTAGAATTTTATGACTTAAACAGAGAATAAAAACTGAATTTATAAACATAAAAACATACCCGAATTTCATTTACTCTACTATTGAGATACAAAATGGGTACGGATTCCATAAAAAAACCCGGAAAAAATCAATACTTCTTTTAAGTGTCAACTCTATTAGGCTAAAAAATTTATAAAAACAATTAAAATCCGAATCAATACAGGTTCGGATTTATTATTTTAAAGAAATTATAAATACATTTGGGCATAAATCATCCGCTTGTGGCAATCAGAATATTATCTCTCCTATGCTTTATCGTTTTTTTGCATAGCTCGATGGCACAGAACAAGAGCTTTGCCATCCGCGACGATTACTACCGACTGAATAAAAAAAAGATGACTTCCGATGAAAGAAACTTCCTTTGTGTGATTGACAGCGGAAGAATATGCTATTTCAATGGCAGACAACCGTTTCTGCTACTCAGGGATTTTCGTACGCTCATCACCTTCGATTCCGTCTATAGATATTATTCTCTTGATGCATCAGACGAAAAGGGGAGCTTTGCAAAAGACGGAACAACCAAAATCATGTACGGCAAACCAGCTGAACGATATTCCCTGTTTTCTCCCTTGCTGGATGTACATCTCTGGGTATCTCAGGGAGACAGCAAGGAAAGTATTTTATCCGAGGTACTGGACAATCTGGGGTTATTAAAAAATATTCCGCAGGGAAAGACCATCGTAGCCGTTGAATACAACGGCATAGAGAACGACCTCGGCGAAATAAAATATTTCAATGACAACAGAAGAACAAAGAGTTACCTCTATCCGATACTGAACCCCAAACGGGAGGATACGGCAACCACAAACTGCTACGAAAGAAGCATGGGCAATGAAAAACTGGACATACAGGACCTGCGTGACACGCTGGTGACTTTCATGTTCAAGACGACCAGCGTAACCACTTATTTTGATGGTGACGGCGACCATCTGGAAACACAGACATCCACACAGTATTTCAATGAGAATGACGATGAAATGCTCAACATTAGCAAGATGACCAATCAGGATGGCGTTGATTATAACGCGTATTACACCAAGCAGTTTAATGGACAATATATTTTCGGAGAAGTTAAAGGTGACAAATTCATCATAAAAAAAGCTGAAACCATGCACTATAATCTTTGTGATGCGCTCTACCCCTTAAAACCCGCCGGCATCGACACCCTGAAGGATGGCAGTATCATCCATCACTACCTGCGCTTTTATAAAAACAAGTTCAGTATTCTAAAATACAGCTATGACATTTCTCCAGCTTACAGAAATGTAGAAAACAATGCCATCATAAAAGATCTGCCGAACGGCATCATTAGAGAAGCAAGGAGAATCTATGCTAGCATGGACGCTTATGTAAACAAGCTGGAATCCATCGAAACCGGAAAATTCACCTTCAAACTGGAAAAATGACACAAAGAATATTCCTGCTCCTGGCTTCATGCTTTCTTTCCTGCATATCTCTGGCACAGAGTCAGGTGGCGCTGATTCCATTCCTCAAAGGAAATCTATGGGGATTTGCAGATATAAATGGCACACTTAAGATACCAGCCTTATACGATAGCGTATCGCTTTTTTCGGCCGATTACTCCTTCTCTGAGAACAAGATGATACATTGCTCTGTGGTGGTAAGAAACGGCAAGTATGGCATCATTGACGAATTCAACAACATTCTGGTCAGTCCGATATATAAGAAAATGGAAGAGCAATATATGGATGCCAACCATAAACTCTTTATAGTACAGGATAGCTCCGGAAAATTTGGCCTGCTCGGTCTGCATGATACCATTCTGCAACCTGAATATGACCTCATCACCAGAATTGAATCGGATTATTTCTTACTGCAGAGAAACGGAAAACTGGGTGTGGCCAATACCCAAGGTGACATCATAGTCCCCGTGGCTCAGGATAATATCAAGCAAATGTCAGAAAACAGCAGCGAAGTGGAATGGAAAGCGGTCAACGCCTCGGAAACCAGCATCCTGAAAACAACTCCCGTCAGAAATAGAAACCGATACGGTAGCGGAGAGGTCGTCGTGGAATCATCAGATGCGTTTGTTACGACCGGCAAAAATGAAAAGACTTATGATTACAAAACGGAATTAGCGGCGCTGAAAGCAAAATATGCGGTGTTTTGTGTGGGCTACGACAAGAATATCTGCTATTGCATGAAAGACGGAAAAATGGGATATGCCAATATCCGCAACAATAAGAGAATTCCGCCGATTTACGATCAGGTGCAAGTGGGCTATGTTGATTTTAATGAAAATCTGGTCATTGTAAAACTAGGTGGAATGTATGGTCTGGCAGATGAAGACGGAAAAATATTGGCACCTGTAAAGTACAAATACATCTCTGTAAGCCCTTACAAGACGGGGGTATTCAGCATTGAATCTTCCGACGGACATTATGGCTTCTATTTCCCGCATACGGAAAAACTGGTGCATCCTAAATATCTAAAGGTGATGGAGGGTGAATCCGTATACACCAATGTCCAAAAGTATGAAGAGTTTGACATCATGTATGTCAGCGACGGAAAGACTTCCTTTTTCGTAGGCGAGAACGGGATTGAGTTCCGGCAATAGGCGATTTACGGCTCACAATTTGGCTCGCAGCCCGAGTTCAATCAGTTCCATCTTCTGAGGCTTACCCTTGTCTATTTCAAATCGAAGTATCGTACGCATCTTGTGGAACCCATGAATGCCGGCCGCACCTGAATTTATATGCAGGAAACCATATTTCGGATCTTTCATCACTTTCACGATATGGGAATGGCCGCAAACGAAAACATCAGGTTTATGTTCCTCTATGAGTTTATTGACACGAGTATTGTATTTCCCCACCGCTCCTGCAATATGGGTAATCAATATCTTACATTTTTCCACTTCAATGAACAGGTTTTCCGGAAATTCGGCACGCAGCAAATGGTCATCGATGTTTCCGTATACGGCATACAAGGGCTTGAACGCTTTCAGCTTATCTGTCTCCTCCGTGGTACCGATATCTCCGGCATGCCATATCATATCGACGTCTTTGAAATAGTCGAAAACACGCTCGTCCAGAAAGCCGTGTGTATCTGATATGATTCCGATGCGTGTCATTAATTCTTAATTACTTTAGCATACATAAAGGCGGCCACTCCACTCGACAAGGCGACCAGCAGCCATAATATCTTAAACCCTGCATATTGGGCTACAATAGAGCCGACAAAGGGACCCACCGTTTGAGAAAATGCCCAGGTCATGGTCCAGATAGCTGCGTATTCTCCTCGATTACTATCGGTTGTTCTGCTCATCCAGAAATTCACCAACACGGAGAATGCCAGCATCTCACTCACCGTAATGAAGGTCATCATTAAAAAGGCACCGGAAAAATTCAATTGAAAGAAAACCAGCAACAGATAAGCTATCACATGTAAGGCAACACCGATGGCTACCGCTTTCTTTCTGCTCCAGTTTTTTTCCATCCAGAATATGATGGTCATCTCCGCCAGTACGATCAGCAATCCATTCCACGATGACAAATACCCGATATAATTCTCTTCCAGATGCAGTTCTTTCTTAAAATAAACAGGTAGATTGGTAAACAGCTGCACAAAACAACTCAGATAAATGACAGAAACCAGAATAAACTGCACAAAAGTTCGATCGGAAAGAATGGAAGCATTGCCTCCTGATATTTCTTTTCTTGCCCGATGTTGCTCCGTATATTTATCGGGCAGCAGGTACCACAGCAGGATGGCTGCTAAAATATTGGTAATCCCATCTACCCAAAACAGCAACTGATAGGAATGATGCGCCACAAATCCCCCGACACCTGCACCAATCGACCATCCCAGATTGAATGACAGGCGCATTAGCGTAAACGAACGCATACGGTTTTCTTCGTTGCTGAATTTACCCATCGCTGCGGAATTGGCAGGACGAAAAGCCTCGTTGACCATGGCTAGCAAAAAGGTAAACACACAAATGGCGTAATAATTCTGTAGTTGTCCCAGTACAATGAATCCGACACCGCCGCCAAAGAGGGTCGTCAGCTGAATCTTATAGAAACCGATACTATCCGTGAGCTTTCCGCCAAAATAGCCACCGATAAAGGCACCGATACCCCAAAGGCTCATCACGATACCGGCCTTACTGATAGAGCATCCCAGCTGTGAAGTAAGATACAACATCATGAATGGGATAACCATGGTGCCGCATCGGTTAATGAGATTGACCAATGCCAGCAACCAGACTTCACGGGAAAGTCCTTTGTAGGAATTGACATAATATCTGGCAGCCTTCGCAATCATAGCGATGGTAAAAGTAGCCAATAGCCTGTAAAAAAATGATGAAATTATCTTATCACATCATCAATAAAGCTGATGATGGAAGCAATTTGTTTGGGTTCAAACCAGGTGTAGTCTTTATGTTTATTGAAGAAGGTAAGCTGGCGTTTCGCATATTGCCGGGTGTGCAGTTTGATCAAATCAATGGCTTCTTCGAATGTCGTCCTGCCATCTATGAAATCAAATAGTTCTTTGTATCCCACCGTTTGCAGGGCATTATGATTTCTGAACTCATACACCGATCTTGCTTCTTCCAGAAAACCATTTCGCATCATTTCATCCACACGGGAATTGATATTGTGCTGCAATTGCTCTTTGGATATGTTCAGTCCGATCTTTACCGGATTGAAATTCCGTTGTACGGCATTTTTTCTCTTGTAGGAAGAGAATTTCTGGCCTGTACCGATACAGACTTCCAAGGCACGGATGACACGCTGCGTATTCCAGATATCTATCGTTTTGTAGGTCTCCTCATCCAGTTCCTGCAATTTATCCTGAAGATGTCCTATCCCAAAATCCTCAAACTGTCGATTTAACTCAAGGCGTATGTTCTCATCAATTGGCGGCATTTCATCAAACCCGTTCAACAAGGCATTGATATAAAAACCTGTGCCACCACAGAGTATAATAGCATCTTTCGTTTTAAATAATTCATCCAGCAAGGCAATCACTTCACGTTCATACTCCCCGGCAGAGCAATAGTCGTGAATGCTCTTGTTTGCAATAAAATGGTGCCTTACTTCCTTCAACTCCTGTTCAGTCGGGCGTGCCACGCCGATGTTCAATTCCTTAAAGATCTGCCGGGAATCCGCAGAGATGATTTCCGTGTCATAATGTTTGGCCAAGTGTATGGCAAGGGATGTTTTACCGACAGCGGTAGGACCGGCAATGACGATAAGAAATTTTGGATTTGAGATTTGAGATTTGAGATTCATTGGAAAACTTTCACATCAGCTAATTTTCAAATTCAACTCTTTTCCCTTTTCAAGCATCAGGGCATGGGCTGCGTCATAATCATTTGTGATTACTCCGTCCAAAATCGCATCTTTGATGGCTTCTTTTATGATTCCAACCTCGCGGGATGGTTTGATATTGAATGTCTGCATGATGATATCACCGGTAATAGGCGGCTGCCAGTTGCGGATATGGTCGCGTTCCTCCACTTCTTTTATTTTCTGTAAGACCAGCTTCAGGTTTGCCTTGTAGCGTTTTACCTTCTCTTCATTTTTTGAAGTGATATCGGCATCGCACAGCAGCAAAAGGCTCTCCAGATCATCACCCGCATCGAAGATGATTCTTCGGATGGCACTGTCAGTGATATTGTCTTTAGTCAGAGAGATCGGGCGAAGATGCAGCATGACCATTTTCTGCACAAACTTCATCTTTTCATCCAGCGGCAATTTCAGTCGGGTAAATATTTTCGGAGTCCATTTGGCTCCCACTACCTCATGCCCGTGAAATGTCCATCCGTGGCCTTCTTCAAAGCGCTGTGTGGCGGGCTTGGCGATATCGTGAAGTATAGCCGCCCATCGCAGCCACAAATCATTGGTATTTTCTGACAGATTATCCAGTACCTGCAAGGTATGATAGAAATTATCCTTATGTCCCAGGTTATCTTTTATGGATACGCCCTGCAGTTTCACCATTTCCGGAAAAAACTGATGCAGCAATCTGGTATTGAACAATAGCTTAAATCCTATCGAAGGTTTTTTCGAAAGGATAATCTTATTCAACTCATCCGTAATCCGCTCCTGCGAAATGATGCTGAGTCTGTCTGCCAGCGGAGTGATGGCCTGATAGGTTTTATCTTCAATTCTGAAGTTGAGCTGTGAAGCGAAACGAACGGCGCGCAACATACGCAGCGGATCGTCATCAAACGTGATTTCGGGTTCCAGCGGAGTACGGATAATGCCATTTTCCAGATCTAGCAGTCCATTGAAGGTATCTACCACTTCCCCGAATTTGTCGTTGGATAAGTGTATGGCCAGCGCATTGATGGTAAAATCCCTGCGATTCTGGTCATCTTCCAGCGTACCGTCTTCCACTATGGGCTTGCGGGATTCGCGGCGGTAGGATTCTTTACGGGCACCTACAAATTCCAGTTCTATGTCTTGCAATCGTATCTGTGCCGTACCGAAATTCTTAAAATAAGCGACGTGCAGGTGATCGATATCCGTATATTTCAAACGATAATTCTCCGCCACTCTTTTAGCCAGTTCTATACCGCTTCCAACACAAACGACATCTATATCCTTACAATCTCTGTTTAAGATCTTGTCGCGTACAAAACCTCCTACTGCAAATGCCTCGATCTGTAATTCATCCGCACTGAGTGCAACCAATTGCAGCAATTCATCTTCTCTGGCTGTGAAATTTAAACGCATATTTGCAAAAATAGGTATAAGTAATAAGGTATACGCATTAAGTGTGCATAAAGTTGCTTAAAAAATAGAATGCCTGGTATCTTCAGGGTGCTTCTGAATATCCGCGAGGTCTAACGCAAATATTCCATTGAGTTATCAGGGTGTAATTTCATCAGCTTAGAAGGATTTTTATACTTGGAAGTATCGTATTGCTTATCCACCATGTAGTCTACCTTATCTTTGATGCAGACAGAAATATCTTCAAAAGAAAGGGGACTCTTTTCGCCGGATATGTTTGCCGAAGTGGACACGACAGGCTTACCGAATTGCCGAATGAGTTGCCTGCAGAAATCATGGTTTGCAATTCTGATGGCGATTGTATCATCTGCATTGACAACGTTTGCCGCGAATCCTTTTGGATGAGGGTAGATAACGGTGACAGGCTCCTGAAATGAAGCCAGCAGTGATTCCATCTCAGGGGTGATGGTGACAAACTCTTTAAGCATCTTCACGGAATCCACCAATACGATCAGGCTTTTTTCCCTGGGTCTGTTTTTTATGTCAAAGATTTTCTCAACGGCGGATTCATTCGTTGCATCACATCCGATACCCCAGATGGTATCTGTAGGATAGAGAATGATTTTTCCTGATATCAGGCTGGCGACGGCTTCTTGTATATCGGCTTGCATAAATGAAAAACGTGCAGTAAAGATACTACACGTTTTATATTTCTGGTGTTCCATATCATCACGGCAGATACAATATGCCGTACTTGTAGTGTTTTTTCAAGGATCCGTGAATCAGCACTTCATTTTTCCAGAGGTGGTCGGATAACTTCGGTGCAAACATCATATCAATATCCTTATTACCAAACATCGTCTTTCTGAGAATGATTTTACCGTTCTTATCCATTTTCACCAGGTCGGTTATGATTCTTCCGCTAACATCAGCTTCCTTTCTTTCTGAAAGTGATTTGGCGTCATTAAAAATAAAATAGTAGTTTCCGTTATACTCACTGAAGGAGAATGAATTGTAATAGTTGGAATTGGGGAAAGAGAAATTCTTGTCAATGATAGATTCGAAATCTCTTTTCCCATTCTGATCAAAGCGGGCAACGATAATATCATCCGTGTGATAATGGGTGGTGGTTCTTGTTCCGCTGGAAGTATAAACGGTAGTCGTGGTAATGTAATCCTTTTCAAAACAGATGGTAACCGACTTCGTCGTTCTGTCAAACATCACTTTCTTTGCCTTGAACGCAACAGCTCCCTTATCCGCTTTCTTTTCACTTTCACCAAAAAGCTCTTCTTTCACCGTTCCTTCAAATGGATATACGTTAGAACTCACCACTTCGCCTTCAAGATTAAGAACAACGGAGTAAGTACCGTTAGCCCGAAGTGATTTATTGTTTGATATGTTCGTATAAGAACCGACGACCATTACATTTCCATTCTCCAAATCAACTACACTGCCGCTGAGTGGTGCAGCATCGTTGAGTTTTATGATAATATCCTTGTACACATTCGCCGATGTTATTTTTAATATATGGAACTTGTAATTCGGCGTTTTTCTGTCTTTGTCATTCGCATAATGCTTGGCCGCAAAGTACACATCTCCGTTACTCAAGACAGAATTATCAATCAGATCAAATGTTTTATCTGAATATGAAAGCGTCTTGTTTACCTTATACAACACTTTCATCTTATCATCCATGACCAGGAATGAGATCTTTTGATTCACAGACTTTGCATCCTGCAGCCCCTGTGAATACATGTACATGACTTTAGAGGAATCGTAACTCATGGTAGAACCTGAAATGTCCATATCAAAACCCATATTTATTCCGATACCCGCAAAGGCGAAGGGCTGTTTGAAATCGTAGGGATACTCCAAAATTTTGGTAAAATTGGTATTTAAGGTATTGGACTTTGTTGGCGTGGTATACGTTATAATCCCCTTATCTTCTTTCTTATCTATACCGGACATAAGGAAATAATTGCCGCTTTTGGTTGCAAACACATCTTCCAGCGTCAGATCACTTTTGCCATACTTGTATTCTATTTCCTGTTCTCCCAATGCATTATGCTTGAAATCAAAAAAATACAACTTCGTATTTTTCATGGATTGTTCTACCACATAATAGGCCTTATCGGTATGTCCTCCATATCGAAGAAAAGACATCATCCCTCCGTCTTTTTTGTATTCCGGGCCCCATTGAATTTTGACATCCTGCGCAAGTGAGGCTGCTGCCAGCAGTAATAAGAAAGGTGTAAGCAATCTATTCATTTTAACCTGTTTAATATTTTATTGAAAAAATATACAAACAGATTCGCATAATGAAAAAAAGGGACAGAATTATATCAATCACTGATGATGAATTACACCAAACCCTTGTAGACATTCATCATTTTGTCCGTCATCTTTTGCGGATTAAACTTTTGAATCTGATGCATGGCCTTTTCTTTTATTTCAGCAGCCAGCTCCAGATTATAATAAATGAAATTAATGGCGGCGGAAATCTCCTCCACGCTTGTCGGATCTATGAAGATACAGGCATCACCACCCACTTCCGGCATGGAAGAAAGGTTACTCGTAATAACAGGTTTACCGCAACGCAGGGCTTCCAGTATGGGCAATCCGAATCCTTCGTATAGACTCGGGTACACCAACCCTTGCGACATGTGATAGATGATCGGGAGTTCGTACCAGGGCAAATCCTTCAGAAAAAACACTCTGCCTTCCAGTTGTTTGTCATAGATATATTCTTCTGCCACACCATACTCATCGCCTCCGTTGGAAACCGCCACCAGATGCTTGTCCTGATTTTCCGGCAGCGTCAAGGCTTCGAGCAGGCGTAAAAAATTCTTACGCTTGCTGATAGCGCCCACATACAACACGAAATCCCTAGGCAATCCATAACGTGCAAAGTATTCTTCTTTCAGCACATAATTGCATTCATGCTCATACTCCTTATTCCAGGTTGGGTACACCACATGAATTTTTTCTTCCGGTGTTTTGGTCAGTTCGATCAGATCCTGCTTCGTTTGTTCGCTCACCGCAATGATGGCATCTGCAATATGGCAGGCTTTTTTTGTCTTGTAAGCATACATCTGCCGGTCTATAAATGGAAATGTTTTGGGCAGTTTATGAAAAATCACATCATGAATGGTCACTACCTTTTTTATACCGGCAGGCAGTTCCGGCACTTCATTGCTCAACCCGTGATACACGTTGATGCCGTGCTGAGCGATATCATCCTCCACGCCTTTGAATCTCCATAGGTCTGCGCTGAATGCGTCGGAAACAATCGTCCTGTCTACAAAAGCAGGGTATTTATACTGGCTGTCCTCAAAATATTTCTGATGTACGAAGATTTTATATTCCTGATTCGGATAAAACTGCAGCAATCTGTTAAAAAGTGTTCGGGAATAATTTCCCAGACCCGTTTTATTGTCATACAATCGCTTTCCGTCAAAACCTATTGTCATAGTAGTAAGTAATAAGTAGTAAGTAATAAGTTATTCAATAGATTTAATTAATCCTCTGATTATTTTTGAGATTTCATTGCCATATTCAAGATTTGCTGTAAGATCCTCCGCTGTAATACAATCCAACCTTTGTGCCAGACAGAACATTGATTTTACTTCACTGCATGAACCGATAGGATAATATAAAAATCTTTTAAATTCAGCATTTGAACTTCTGTCAAATCCTTCCGCTATATTATTCGAAATAGAGACTACTGCATCACAAATCTGGTTTCTGAAAGAAAAACCTCTGCTATCTTCAAATAATTTATAAATAACCATAACATAGTCCTGTGATTTCTGCCATGCAATAATATCTTCAAATCTTTGTATTGCCATTCCTGTCAGTTGTAATACTTACCACTTATCCCTCACTACTCTATTCTATACTAAACAGCCACATTAAAATCTCTCAAGGCATCATTTAGGGATGTTTTGGTATCTGTACTGGCTTTGCGTTGGCCGATAATCAGGGCACATGGTACCTGATAGATTCCTGCCGGAAATTCTTTCGGAATCGTTCCCGGAATCACCACGCTTCTGGCCGGCACCACACCACGGTATTCTTTCGGCTCTGGTCCTGAAACATCTATTATTTTGGTAGACATCGTCAACACCACATTGGCACCCAGTACCGCTTCCTCCTCCACGCGTACACCTTCCACCACGATACAGCGGGAGCCGATGAAACAGTTATCCTCTATAATCACCGGAGCGGCCTGTACCGGCTCCAGTACGCCACCTATGCCTACACCACCGCTTAAATGTACGTTTTTGCCAATCTGCGCACAACTGCCCACCGTTGCCCAGGTATCCACCATGGTACCACTACCCACGTATGCGCCGATGTTCACATACGACGGCATCATTACCACGCCTTTTTCAAGATAGGCGCCATGACGCGCTATAGCGTGTGGCACTACACGCACACCCAGTTCGGCATAATTTTTTTCAAGGGAATCTTATCATAAAATTCAAAAGGGCCTACCTCTATGGTTTCCATCTTTTGAGTAGGAAAATAAAGGATAACCGCTTTTTTCACCCAGTCGTTCACCTTCCATCCTTCGGGTGCAGGTTCTGCCACACGCAATTTTCCTGCATCCAGCAGCGTTATAACTTCGTTGATGGCCTTTAACGTGTTTTCTTCCTGCAAAAGATTTCTGTCGTCCCAGGCTTTTTCAATGATTTGTTGTAATTCACTCATAAATCTCTGTCTTGTTGTTCTCAATGTATCTGCACAATATCCTCTTTTATTTCGGTTACTTTCTCCGATTGCATGGATATTGCATAAAAATTACGAAATTTGGTTTTCAAAAATAAATATTTAAAAAGATGGATAAGGTTAAAGTTCAATTAAATGTTACCACAAAATGGCTGTTGTTGTTGTTTCTGTTGACAACTTTTACTGCATGTAATAACAAGAAGAGAATTGAGGTAAAGAATAAAGAAGGCATAGTGGTGGAAAGTTATTTTGTTGACAAGAAGCATCAGGATATAAAGGTAGGTGTTTACCATAAATTCTACGATGATGGCAAACTGCTGGAAGAGGCCTATTATGATGACAAAGGGAAACTGAACGGCAAACGAACGCTGTATTATCCGAATGGAAAAATCATGCAGACGGAAAATTACATCGACAACAAATATGAAGGCGCCTTTACCGCCTATTTTGAAGACGGCAGCCTGCAGCAGGAAGGAATGTATAAGGATAATATGATGAATGGCGTCTGGAAAAATTACTTTCCGAATTCCAAAAACAAGATAAAGGAAGAGATAACGCTGAAAGACAATCATATCAACGGACCGTATAAGGAATTTTACGACAACGGCAACCTCTATGCATCCGGCAACAAGATTGAAATCATGGAAGACCTGGATGTATTTGACGGAGAGGTGGCCATTTATGATTCTGTTGTAAATAACAAACTAATCCGTAAATTGCATTTTGAAAATGGCCGACAGGTCTCGAAAGAAGAAATCAACCAATAATCAAGACACCATGAAAAATTTTCTATTCTCTATCTTACTCATCAGTCTCCTAACGGCATGTGAGAGTTCTCCCAAAAACCTTGGCGAACAGTTTGCGGTTAAAAATCCTGTTTCAGTAAATGACGTGCTGACGCAGTTAAAATCAAACAATTCGGCAAAGGACCTTCAGATTGAAGGTAAGATTGAAAAAAGCTGTATGAGCGAAGGATGTTGGTTCACGATAAAAGACGCGGGCGGTGCTGAAATCCTGTTCGACATCAAAGACAAAGCATTTAAGGTGCCCACGAACAGTCCGGGGAAAACGGTAATAGCGCTGGCAGATGCAGCGCAGGACAGCAGTTCAGAGCAAAAATTCACACTATCGGTAAGAGGGTTGTTGTTTAAATAAGCGTTAACAGCATAAAAAAAGAATTTACTGTTGTCTATTCGCAAAAAAAAGGTATCTTTGCACTCGCTTTTATAAAAAAGCAATGATTCCGTAGCTCAGCTGGTAGAGCAATACACTTTTAATGTATGGGTCCTGGGTTCGAATCCCAGCGGGATCACAGGTGCCAAACCCAAAAACGCTTGCATATCAGAGGATAGCAGGCGTTTTTTACTTTATACACATCTCAATCCGCCCATCTCTTGCATTTATACCACCGGATTTGAAAAATTTGGTTATATTTATATTCCCCGATTCATTTTATTTTACAGCCATGAACTTAAGTGTGAAATTCGATATCTCTTTCACGTGTAAAACTATTTTGCAGGAACAGCTGGATGCTATAGGTGCACCTTACGAAATCATTGGCATCAACGAGATCATTTTTAAGCAGCCGCTTTCGGAAGAACAGCTCAGTATTCTCAAGTCCAGTTTCGACAAGTATGGCATCGGAATCATTCCGAATCAGAAATTAGCGCTTGTACAAAAAATGAAAGACCTGATTACAGAAATGGTATGGAAAGATGACAAGCTGCCGAACATCACCACATCGGCCTATTTATCGGAGAAACTGCACCACAAAACGGTTACCTGTCCAATCTTTTTCGGAAATCACTTACACCTCTGTGGAGAATTTTGTCATTCTGCAAAAGATTGAAAGAGCCAAGCAAATGATGATCAGCAATCATTATACCCTTACAGAAATAGCGTTTCATCTCAATTACAGCAGTGTGGCGCATTTATCCAATCAGTTTAAAAAAATAACGGGGCTCACTCCTTCTTCATTCCAGAGAATCATAAAAGTACGAAGGGCACAACAAAATTCCATCTAACGATTACACATAGCGACATGACAAATCAAACATTAAAGATCCTGCTGGCTGACGACGATGACGACGATCGACTCTTCTTCAAAGAAGCGCTCGAAGATATCAAGATAAAGACAAAAGTCCATACCGTAAATGATGGAACAGCATTGATGGAACACCTGAACCAACCCGGAATACCATTACCGGATATGCTTTTTCTCGACCTGAACATGCCTAAAAAAAATGGCATCCAGTGCCTGGAAGAGATACGCAAAGACCAGCGATTCAAGGAACTGACAATCGCCATCTATTCTACCTCGGGGGCGGAAAAAGACATCGAGGAGACCTTGATAAAAGGCGCCAATGTGTATATCAAGAAGCCAAACGACTATCGCTCCCTCAAGAAAATCATTGAGGAAGCACTGAGCATTAACTGGCAATATCACACCTCAGGCCTGAACAAGGAAACATTCTTACTAAGCATCTAAAGCCACACATATGTTCCAGAGATACATCTCAAGAAGAAGAAAATTCAGCATCCTGTCATTTATTGTGGCAATGTCGGTACTCCTGTACTTCAGCTATCTCTCCGTCAGGCAAGTCAGATTGCTGCAGGCAACGGAACGGCAAGTCGCACAATCTTTTACGAAAGGAAGGTGCTGCTTGAAAAACTGCTTTCATACACCAAAGATGCGGAGGCAGGTTTATTGGGTTATGCGGCTACAAAAGATGACATGTATCTGAAAAGAGGCGAAACGGTAAGGACTTCGCTAGATAATACATTCCGTGGGCTTGACTCATTAACGCAAGAGGGCGATTCATTGCAAAAGCATCTTGCAGAAATACGATTACGGTACAACAATTCTCTGGACAGCCTATCCGAACTGAAGACACACCAGCCAGCTCTTGCGATGAGTAACCTGCATGGCCTTCAAGCATTGAGATCCCAGATAAACGGGTTGATGACAGCAGAAGACAAGTTGTTACAACAAAGAAATCTAGCCTACAAGAAAGAAGCAACACTGACTCCATATATTGCGTTTCTGCTGCTGGCCTTCTCCATGTTGAAATTCCTGATTTCGTTTTATGTGATCAATAACGACTACAGAAAGATCAACCGGGTAAGCAATGAACTGAAACTCATGAACGATTCCTTCAACACGCCGAGGAAATCGCTCAGATAAGCCACTGGCAATGGGACCTACAGACAAACCGGAAATTATTTTCAGACAACCAATACAGGATGCTGGGCTGTCAACCGGGTGAATTTGAACCGACTTTTGAGAATTATGCGCAATACATACATCCGGATGACAGAGAACAATACATGCAGGACAAACAGAATCTGCTGGAAAACAAACAGGCAAATGACCGTATTTACCGAATCATCAGAAAAGACGGCGAACTGAGGTATTTCAAATCAACCGGAAGATTACAGCAAGATGAACAAGGGAAAAAGGTAATCGTAGGGGTCAAATATGACATTACAGAACAGCATCTGGTAAGGAAAGAACTGGAAGAACGAAACCTTGAACTCACCAACAAGAATATTGAACTCGCTTCTTTCAACTACATCGCCAGCCACGATCTGCAGGAACCCCTCAGGAAGATTCAACTGTTTGTATCAAAAATCCTAGATGACAGCAACCAACAGCTATCTGAGAAGAATACGGAGTATTTCGCCCGAATGCAGACCTCAGCCAATAGGATGCAACACCTGATAGAGGATCTGCTGACCTACTCCAGAGCCAATTCCGGTGATGGTGCCAAGGAAACGTGCGACCTCAACGACATTGTCGGAAGTGTCAGGGAGGAGATCCTCGCCAGTGATGTTGCCCAAAATAAAGGTATTACGATTAACATGAAGGACTTGCCAAGCATCCAGGGCGTTCCGTTTCAGCTGAAGCAGCTCTTTTCCAACCTGACAGACAATTCCGTAAAATACAGGAATCTGTCAAAACCGCTTGTCATCAACATAGAGGCTTCATTGGTGACTGCCAGTCCGCTCCTGAATGAACACCGTTCGGATGAAAAGAGAATGTACCACAAGATAACGCTGAGCGACAATGGCATCGGCTTTGAGCCACAATATGCGAAACAAATCTTCACCCTATTCCAACGCCTTCACGACAGCAGCACCTATTCCGGCACCGGCATCGGGCTTGCCATCTGCAAAAAAGTGGCGGAAAACCACAACGGATTTATCATTGCCAACGGAAAACCGAATGAAGGCGCAACCTTTGATATCTACCTCCCCGCTGATGTTTAAAGAGATATCATAAAAAAACCGCTCCGTTTCCGAAGCAGTTTTGACATATATTCGCAACTAAAACCCCGA
This sequence comes from Chitinophagales bacterium, assembly GCA_046329775.1. Classification (GTDB taxonomy): domain Bacteria; phylum Bacteroidota; class Bacteroidia; order Chitinophagales; family JADIYW01; genus JADJSS01. The sequence goes on along the minus strand of JAXLTX010000005.1, from coordinate 261,723 downwards.
CCATGTTTTTTCCAGTTGCTTATACCACAAAGATGCAACCGTCAGGCGATGCTTTCGTTACATAACTTTATTTAAATCTTACATAATTAAAAGGCGGACTTTCCCTCATCACCTTACAAAAATAAAAAACTGCTCCGAAGTATTGGAGCAGTGAAACATAAGAACCAGATTAACCTGACAGTTAATCCTGCGTCGTACAGACTGTCGATAGAAATTTAATTACCCGATACGAATTTGCAATCTCTACAGGTAAAAACCGTTACAAAATTCCCTCTTAATCTTACAAGATTCAAATATGCACGGTTGCTGACATCATGGAAACAATAAAAAAGACCTCGCTGAGCGAGGTCCTGAAATCTTAGATGGCTGTCTTTAAAACGGCAGATCGTCGTCTACCTGCTCAGCCGGGATATCGGCGGCTGTATAGGCAGGAGCCACTGCGGGGCCGGAAGAACCTACATTTCTGGGAACACTGCCGCTTTCTGTTTTATTGATTCTCCATGCTTTCACATCTGTGTACCATTTTCCATTGTATTCGCGGCTTTCAATATCAAATTCTACAGAAATATCTCTTCCTTCTACAAAAGAATCACTGCTGACCAAATCACCCCAAAACACAACCGCTACCTTCTTAGGATATTTTCCGCTTTCCATCTCAATGATGACCTGCTGCTTCTTCCACGTACCATTCTTTCCTTCTCCGGACTCCACCGGCATTACTTTAAATACTTTTCCGCTTAATTCCATTTATATAAATTTTGAACAAAAATAAAAAATCCCCGTGAGTTGTAAGTCGTATGCCTTGAGATTTTATTCACGTATTTAAAAATTAAACCAACATATAAGCTATCTACATAATTCATCGTCATTTTTCTTAATTTACCAGTAACATGCCGGTGGAATTTTGGTGCGTGTTTTGATGTTTATAGGGAAATAAATACTAATTTTAACTATGGATACAACTATTATGCAATTCGTTTCTAAAGATGCCCTGCATTTTTTCAGCGATAATAAAGTTTTGTTGAGCCTGGTAATGGGGCTGGGCTTAAGTGCCTGCTGCGGTTTCAGAGTATTTGTGCCTTTGCTGGCAGCCAGTATCGCCACTAAAATGGGAATTTTACATCTCGGCGACGGCTTTCAGTGGATGAGCAGCACGGCTGCCCTGATTTGTTTTGGTGCCGCTACCCTATTTGAGATTGGCGGTTACTATATTCCGTTTGTAGATAATATTTTAGACACGATTACGACACCGGCTTCCGTGATTGCAGGAACTCTGCTCACTGCTTCAGCTATCATTCCAGATCTGGATCCGATGCTGAAATGGGGCTTAGGTATCATCGTAGGCGGCGGAAGTGCCGGAATTATACAGGCTGGAACAGCTTTGACGCGCGCCACTTCAACAGCTACCACGGCTGGAGTTGCTAATCCGATTGTAGCGACTGTAGAACATATTTTAGCCATTGTCGGCAGTATTTTCAGTATTGTTATACCATTTATCATTGCCGGAATTGTTTGCGTGGTAATAGTGATCATGCTGTTCTTTGTGATTAGATATTTCAAAAAGCATATTCCAAAAGCGGAAGTGGCACCGATACAAAATAAGTAGTTCATTTAACCACATAGGCACATAGTTTCTTTAGATAAGCAAATCGGTTTTCGCTATTCATAATCGGACAAATGGAGAAAAACAGAGCAACAAGCTTTGCTTGTCTGTTGTGCGACTATTGATATCCGTGAATTATTATCAGACTGTTTAACTACACATTTTCTATGTTCCGAACTTTCGGAACTATGTGGTTAATTAAATGTCTTGTATCTTGTGTTTGTTAAACAATGAATGCTTCCACCCAAAATACACTCAACTTTATATCGAAACTGACGATTCGAAGAGTGTGGAATATGGGTTTAGTGTATCTTTCCTTTTACTTCACTAAATATTGGAAAAAGCCTGTACAACTGGGCAAGCCGTTTTCCATTTCGTTTGAGCCAACAACTTCCTGCAATCTGCGCTGTCCGGAATGCCCGAGCGGCTTGCGTTCGTTTACACGACCCATCGGAATGCTGGAACCGGATTTCTTCCGCAAAACGATGGACGAACTTTCCAAAGACTTAATCTACCTCACTTTCTACTTTCAGGGGGAACCTTATCTCAATAAGAATTTTTTAGAGATGGTATCCTATGCCAAAAAGAAAAAAATATACACGGCAACCTCCACCAATGCGCATTATTTAACGGATGCCGTATCCAGACAAACCATTGAAAGCGGTTTAGACAGACTGATCATTTCCATCGACGGCACCACACAGGAAACCTATCAGAGTTATCGGGTGGGCGGACAATTGGATAAAGTAATTGAAGGCGCGAAAAACATCGTGCATTGGAAAAAAGAAATGCAGTCGAAAACGCCGTATATCATTTTTCAGTTTCTGGTAGTAAAGCCGAATGAACACCAGATTGATGAATTAAAAGTGCTGGCCAAAGAAATCGGCGTGGATGAAGTAATTCTGAAAACTGCTCAAGTGTACGATTACAAAAACGGCAATGAACTGATTCCGGAGAATGAACACTATTCGCGTTACAGAAAAAACAGCGACGGCACCTATTCCATCAAAAATACCTTGGAAAACTCCTGCTGGAAATTATGGCACAGCTGCGTGATTACCTGGGATGGCAAAGTGGTTCCCTGCTGCTTTGACAAAGACGCGCAGCATCAACTGGGCAATTTAAAAACACATACGTTCTCTCAAATCTGGAACAATGACTTGTATAAAGACTTCCGGACGAAATTAGTGAAAGGCCGAAAAGAAATTGACATCTGCACGAATTGCAGCGAGGGCTGTGAAGTGAATTTTAATTACGAGGTGTGATAATTTTTCACACAAAGGCGCAAAGAACTCAGGTTATTTTCTCATAAAAGTAAATATATCTTTATGTCAAAAATTGGTACCATTAAATAAAAAAACAATAAATGAAGAATAATACATCAGTTTCGTTAGGCAATTATTCTGAAAATTTTGTAGAAAATAAATGAAGGTCATTATAAGAACGCGAGCGAAATAATTCGACCCGGATTACGCTTGTTAGAAGATGAAGAAAATATAATTTTTGCATTAAAAAAAGAAATTCAGGAAGGACTTGATAGCGGAATTGCTAAATGTTTTAATTCAAAAAAAAACATCTTCAATCTTTAAAAGAAAGAAAGAAAATGCCTGAGTTTCATTTAACAAATAAAGCTGTTGATGAATTATCCAGAATATGGTAGTACACTTACGAAATATGGTAAGAAAAGCTAGATGATAATTACTATAAGTTTATATTGAATACTTGTCAGGAACTTGCTAAAAAACCCGAAATTAGGAAAAAATTACATGGAAATACAATCCAATTTATTAGGCTACTTAACGAATAGGCACTTTATAATTTTATCAGATAATTTCTAAAACTGAAATAGAAGTTTTTAATAATTTTACATTGGAGTATGGATTTGAAAACAGAATGGAGGAATAGAATTATTAATACATTTTACATAATGTATGATCAAAGCAAAGTCCATTTTGGGTTACTTTTTTCATATAAATATAAAATAAATATGTATTATCTTAATAATAAAAGTGTACCATTTTTTGATAAGAAAGTGCCATCATAACAGATATAAGAAATAATATAAGTATAAGTATCCGACTGCACTTCTATTCCCTTAAAATTTCCATCCCAACAAATATCTATATTATTAGATTGGAATACTTTTTCACCCCACCTATTATATATCTCCATTTTATAATTAGAAATTTTAGGGGGGCTTATTATACCAAAACAATCATTTATACCGTCCCTATTAGGTGAGAATGCGGTTGGGATATAAATAAATGCATTAATACATTCATTAATCAAGGATACAAATATGGAATCTGTATTATAACAATTATTACCATCCTTAGCTGTAACATAAAACCATGTATTTCCCTTTAAAATTGCCCTCGGGCTTTTTATCACGGCATTATCCAAATTATCTGCTGGCATCCAATTGTAAGAGATTATATCAGCATTGGTATTAACATCTAATTGAACTTGTTCTTCATATTTTGCTTGGTGTTTATCAGAAATAGCCCCAACTTGAGGTAGAGGATTTACGGTAATATGCAAATTATCATTTACTAAACAATTTCTCCCGTATTTTATTCTAAATGGAATATTAGCTGATACTGTGTTATGAAAAAAATGAGTGGCATTTGTTGTTGTAGATGTGTCATTGCCATTATCCCAAAAAACTGTGTATGTACTCTGTGGTGTCGATGTGATACTTAAATCTGCTAAAACTGAATCTCCTGCACAATATACAACTGCAGGTTTATTATACTCTATAGAATTCACCAATACAGTAATTGTATTACTTTCAGACGAATTCGGTAATGCACATAATTCAGAAGTAGTTACGATTACCTTTACGCCATCTGCATTATTAATATTAATAGGCGTGTATCGATTACTATTTGTTCCAACGGGTATGCCATTTTGCAACCATTGATAAATTGGATTAATACCTGCGTTATTAGATATTGCAGTAAATTGCACTAAATCGCCCTTGCATATATCATTCTTATTTACGTTTACTGTAACACTTGGTATCTTTAAAGGGATTACTGTTAGATCTAGATTTACAATACTATCACATCCTAATGAAGTATGTAATACAACCGTATGATTACCTGTTGTGTTAAATACACTATCCCCAATAACTACATTTTCATTAGAGCAAATTGCTCGCACTAAGTTTATTGTCTTCTCTGGGTTTACCGTTACATTTACTTGACGTCGTTCGCTCTCACCACAAGAAGTATTAGTTTGCGAGACCCAATAAGATGTAGTTCCAATTGTTGTAGTACTAGGCGTTGGCGGAACAACACTACCTATTCCACCTGTAGGCACTGTGTACCACAATAGATTTACACCTGTTGCTGTTAAAGGAGTTGCTGTTTCGCCCTGGCAATAAGATATATTATCTGCTAATGGTGGGCCAGGCCGAGCTTCTCCTGAAATAGATACGTTCTTAACTGAATGTTTTGCAACATAAGTGCCTGTACTTGATGAAAAGCCAAAATATCCATTTATCCCATCCAGGGAAACATATCCGCTCATGACAGGAGGATTTCCATCAAATGAAATAGATATATTACCATAATCATACGTTAAAATACAACTATGCCATGCACCATCAACTATCCATGATTGATTAGTAACATCTGGTGCTAGTCGCCCTATTGAAGAACCTTCGATATAATTAGTACTTCCATCAAACTTATGCAGAGAAATTAAAGGAACATCATTTGCACCTACATTATTATAAGTATCAAATATTAATGTTAATCCATTGGGATTATTTGGCAATCCTATTCCACTACCAACTGCAAAATTATTAGGTGGATTTGAAATATACCAAAAAGTAAAACCATCTGCTGTGGGATTACTTGAATTTGAAACTCTAAATTCAAATGAAACCGTGAATCTTGAGCACTCTGCAAGAGGAGTAGCTGTAGAATTATATATATATCCCGTAACAAATCCAACAGGTTGATTGAGCTCAATTATATCATTATTTACATTAGTATTATTCCCCTTTGTCCATCCGGTAATGTCTACAGGATCTCCGGTGAGTGTATAATTAAACCCTTGAGCGAAGACTGTATTTAAATTTAAAATTGTATTAAATAACAATAAAATTAAATAAAGAGTAATTGTATGTTTCATTTAATTTCTTTTTAAAAATCACAATTTAATTCCTACACTAAGAATTAATGAACGAATATAAGGTTGTCTTTGGGGTAATATTATAGAAACTTATTGTTTTATAAACTTTGTTTCTATATTATCACCTTGCATGGTTATTCCCTTTAGCATGTAAGTACCTGTACTTAAATTTTTAACATTTAGCATACCCGATTCCTTTTCTATCATTAGCAGTTTCCCATTAAAATCATATACTTCTATTGTTTTGAGCTTTTCAGACAGAAATAGTTGTGTTTGTGAAGGATTTGGATAAATGCTGATGGTTATTGTGTTTTGTTTTTCATCCACATCAGTTAATAGTTCGGGTGAGAGTTTGATAACCCAATAATCATAAAATCCAACATTACTATGATTGCCTGTTACATCACCATCGTGTGATTGTGTAGCACCTGCTACGATATAACCTCCATCTGTTGTTTGATGAATTTCTTGTCGCTGCATGGGTTGAAGAAACATGGCGTCACCGGAATCTTCAAAACCTGAACCACCAAGACATTTTTGCCATTGCAAAGTACCTGAATTATTTAATTTTACTATCCAAAAATCTCTTCCTCCATGATTGCCTGTAACATCACCATTGAATGAACTAGTCTCACCAGCTACAATATATCCATTATTTGTTTGCTGAATGAAAGTAGCAATAGAACCCCCTAAATCGTTTCCTCCTAAATTTTTCTGCCACTCGATAGCACCCGCACTATTTATTTTTATTATCCAATAGCCACCGGTTGTAGTAATAGCTGACAAATCACCATCACTTGAACTTGTTTGTCCTGCAATTATATATCCGCCATCGTTAGTTTGCTGAATAAAACGAGCTCTGTCATCATCAGAACCTCCAATACATTTCTGCCATTGTATATTTCCATTGCTTGTTAATTTTACTATCCACGCATCAGCAGGATATGTGCCATTTGAAGTATTATGACTGCCTGAAACATCTCCATTAACTGATGCTGTATAGCCCGCAATTATATACCCACCATCAGATGTTTGTTGTGTAGAGTATGCAACATCATCACCTGAACCACCTAAACATTTTTGCCATTGTAAAGCACCTGTGCTATTTAGCTTAATCACCCACATGTCATGATCTCCTCCATGATTACCGGAAACATCTCCATCGTTGGATGCAGTTTGACCGGCAATAATATATCCACCATCAGTAGTTTGTTGTATGGAATAAGGAAAATCTTCTAAAGTCCCACCAAAACATTTTTGCCATTGTATAGTCCCTACACTATTGAGTTTCACTATCCAGTAATCAAATCGACCATGATTATTTGAACCAGAAACATCACCATCACCAGAGAGCGTTATTGCTGCTATAATATATCCGCCGTCTAATGTTTGCTGAATGGAATATGCAATTTCTCCACATGTTCCTCCTAAAGATTTTTTCCATTCAATATTACCTGCATTATTTAGCTTTACTACCCATGCATCATCGCTGTTCATGCAAGGAGAGCTTAAACTACCCTGATGATTTCCTGTTACATCTCCATCATAAGATAACGCACCACCCGCAACAATATAACCACCATCTGTAGTTTGTTTTATTGAATAAGCCCAATCATCTTTTGTACCACCTAAACATTTCTGCCACTGGATATTTGTTGTTTGCGCAAATGATGTTTTTATAGTTATTATTAATAGTGTAATTAAAAATTTATACTTCATAGTTCTTAATTATATCATGCAACGGCAACATTAATGAATTCATATTTTAAGATGGATTTCCTAACTGCGATTGCAACAAATGCTAAAAAATCATTTTATTTATAATTTTAATTTAGCATTCTCTAAATCGGGTTAGCGAATGACGTTTTAATAAATTTTAAACTGTATATTATTGATAAATATTTACTGTTTTATCATCGCAATCAGCCAACGTTATTGTTCCATTCGCATCTCCTCCAGAACTTTCGGCAGTGTACGATAGTGTTCCAGACTGACGTTCATACCAAACAACCTGAGTATTTCCTGGCAGCACTCTTGTACTCCCATTGGTATAAATACCATTTACAGATACCAACAACCCAAATTGTGTCGCATTATAAATTCTCAAAATTGCTGTGTGATTTTTGCTGCATTCTTTTTGGCAACTTGCACAATAAAGCAGTGTGCATATTAATACAATTATAAATTTGTTATTCATGTTGTTTTATTTAAATTTTTATTAATTATATTTATATATTGAGACAACTTTTTTGCTAATTTAAAATAATGTAAATCCCTTTTTCTTTTTGCTAATGACAGTTGGAGTTTTATCCGGAATTATTTGTGTTGGGATTGACTCTTTCAATAGTTTTAGGTTTTGTAGCTCACTTTCACTTGCCTTATGAATATTGTCATAACTACCAAAATAACCTGTTACACTTGCAGTAGTTTTAATTCCTTTGGTTTCAATTTTAAAAACTGGATCTACAACAACATCTGCACCGCTGGTTTCCATTGCATTGTAGATAGCAAGTTGTTTGGCATTTTCAACTGTAACATTTTTTGCTTTTATGGAACCTGATACTTTGTGCGAAATATCCACTTTCAGCTCAGCAACTACTGGATTGTAAGGTATTGCTTCCCGGTTAATCGGTACATTTCGAGAAGTGTACGTTTTGATAATAGGATTACATGCAGTTGTTGCGACCACAACAATTAATAAAAAAAACATTTTTTTCATAATTTTGATTTTTATTTTGCCTACTCTAAATCGATTTTCGGCTACCTCGTTTTTATATTTTTTTATCACAATTTACAGTTAGTAACAAACATACTACATGAGCTATTATCTTGTTTTCAAATAATGCTTTCATATTTGCTAATTTGATTTTACAATTGTGGCACTAATAATTAATACTGAAGTTGATGGTTCCGTATTCGCTTTTACCACTATTGTTTTACTATGCTCACCACTTTTGCCATCGGGGTCAAAAGCTACTGTTATTTTACCCGTTGCACCAGGAACCCCTCAGGAAGATTCAACTGTTTGTATCAAAAATCCTGGATGACAGCAACCAACAGCTATCTGAGAAGAATACGGAGTATTTCGCCCGAATGCAGACCTCAGCCAATAGGATGCAACACCTGATAGAGGATCTGCTGACCTACTCCAGAGCCAATTCCGGTGATGGTGCCAAGGAAACGTGCGACCTCAACGACATTGTCGGAAGTGTCAGGGAGGAGATCCTCGCCAGTGATGTTGCCCAAAATAAAGGTATTACGATTAACATGAAGGACTTGCCAAGCATCCAGGGCGTTCCGTTTCAGCTGAAGCAGCTCTTTTCCAACCTGACAGACAATTCCGTAAAATACAGGAATCTGTCAAAACCGCTTGTCATCAACATAGAGGCTTCATTGGTGACTGCCAGTCCGCTCCTGAATGAACACCGTTCGGATGAAAAGAGAATGTACCACAAGATAACGCTGAGCGACAATGGCATCGGCTTTGAGCCACAATATGCGAAACATAGCGGAGTAATAATGTAAGACATTTTGATGCTTGTAACATCTGCCAGCCAGCCCTGAAATGGCGGGATAACTGCTCCGCCCAAAATCATCATAATTAAAAACGAACTGGCCTGCGAAGTATATTCGCCCAAGTTTTTAATGGCTTGCGCAAAAATGCAGGGCCACATCACTGAGCACCACAAACCTCCACTCAAGAAAAACATGAGCGAAAGATTTCCGCTCGTCATTATTCCGCCCACCATACAAGCCGCTGCTGCTACTGAAAACGCTAACAACATTTTTGCTGAGTTTTCAATAGAGAAATAGGAGACTATAACCATCAACAATACAAAACTGAGATAAGGAAGAAACACATCATTCAGATGAACGCCTTCCAATCCGCTTGCCTTAAAATAGTTGACGGCATACACCACCGCAAAAGCAATAAACGGTAAAACTGATTGTAGAATCTTGCGTGTGTTTTTATTTTCAGATAGAGATTCGCTGGCACCCGTCCAGCGACCCATCATCAAACTTCCCCAATAGAGTGAGATGAACGGGAAAATCAATTCACTTGGAATGCTTCCGTATTCCGGAGTTTTAAGCAATGCTCCCATATTGCTTTGAATGGTTACTTCAACCCCTACATAAACAAAAATGGCAATCATACCCAATACAAGCTGCGGGTACTTCAAAGCAGTAAGTGAGAAACTCTGTTCTTCAGCTTGAAGCTTTTCTTCAATCTTAATGGAGCTTAGTAAAAATGCCAGTGCAAGAAAAAGTGCAATCAAAATTCCGTAAAGTGTGTCTACATTTTTTAATTCAACAGTATTAGTCGTGTTGGCAATCGAAATTCCCCCAAACAAAAAGTAGGCAACAATTAAAGGACCTATAGTAGTGCCAAAAGAATTTACTCCGCCTGCTAAGTTCAACCGGTGGGCACCGGTTCTTTCTTCTCCTAACAAAATCACAAACGGATTAGCAGCTGTCTGCTGTAAGCAAAACCCGAGAGCGATAACAAAAAACGAAGTAAGGATTAATCCGTAGCTGCCAACGTGAAGAGATGGAATCATACAAGCAGCGCCAATGGCAGAAATGATTAAGCCAATTGAGAAAGACTTTGCATACCCATGCTCATTCACAAAATCTTTTTTTCGGAAAGCCGTGTAAAGAAACAGCAACAAAGAGCCAATAAAGTAGCCGCCATAAAAAGTGGAGTCAATCAACTGGCTTTGAAACTGTGACAACTGAAAATGTTCCTTGCAAAACGGAATAAAAATACCGTTGCTGGCGGCCATAAAGCCCCAAAAGAAAAAGATGGACACAACAGCGTAGAAGGTAGATTGCTTTTGCATGTGTTACTTATTTTCAGAATTGATGTTAACAATTCTGAAACAAAAACACACGATATGTTTAGAAATACATATTACAAAGGGTGACAACTCACCCTTTTAATCATGATATCTCGTACTTACCAAGAAGCATCATAGGCATTTATCACCCAGTTGGCCAAATTGTTGCTATTGCCTGATAATGGTAAATCGCTGTTAACCTGCACACAGATGTAGATCTTATCAGGCATAACTAGAGTTATGCCATGCATCTGCCCAGTGCCCCCATTTAAATCACCTCCATGACCATAAACAGGTCCGCGCGTAGAATTGCCATTACTTACTAGCCCCGGATACCAGGTAGTACCGGACTGAGTTGCACTAGTATTGTAAACTAATGTTCGGGAACTAACATCTAACACATTGCTATTTTCATTCCATGCATTTTCAAATAGTGCCAAATCTGTGGCTCGCATAACCCATCCACCACCACCTGTAATGTTTGCCCAGGTTTTATCCATGTCAGTTCCTTTGGCTTCAATTCCAAAATTGTAAAACAATGTTGCTTTATCTCCTAAGGTACCAGCATCCAAAGTAGCATCAGTGACTCCGGAGGGTGTTAGCACAAATTGTTTTACATACATTTCGTAATACTTACTGCTAAGAGCATCTGTAATGTTGCTCTTGCTATTCTGTAACTCAGCAGGAGATGTTGCCAATTGCCCCCACATAGAAGGTATAATAACTCTAAACAACGCGTAGTTGGCATTTTTGTAGTTACGTGTATTTCCGGAATATGAATTTAAAGATGGGACTTCCGTTGGGAGTGGACCAGAAGCGATTGCGGATCTTAATCCAGCATAGCTGATTGTTGAATCGAAATTTTGATTGATACTGTTGATGCCTGAGGTATGAAGCAGTAGATTTCTGAAAGGCATTGCTCTGAAATAAGCAGGCACAACCCATGAAGACGGCAGAAATGGACCAATTGAATCATCGAGACTCAATCCAAGTTGATTCAATAGCTGCATAACAGCCACCATAGTAATTGTCTTTGTTTGGCTGGCAATATTCATTTGATTGCAATCGTTCATATATAACACGCAATCGCTGTTCAATCTTGCGCTCCCTCCTGTAGCTGTAGCTATAATTTTCCCTTGGTAAGCAACAGCCGTTTGATATCCGGTAACTGAAGTAAGATTTGATCTAAGTCTTGCAATGAATGTATCGATTTTGAAGGTTCCGCCTGTAATACCTGTAACAGTTGTAGGGATAACAATTGTAGAACATGATAAACTCAGCTTATCGAACTTTCCAATAGCTTCATCATCATTTCGTGTACATGCACCTGTGTTTTCCTTTTTACAAGAAGAAATGGTGGCAATTAAAGTTATCAGCACCAAAAGGCAATTTTTCGCTTTCATTTATTACTATTTTGAGCAAAAATAAAAAATCCCCGTGAGTTGTAAGTCGTATGCCTTGAGATTTTATTCACGTATTTAAAAATTAAACCCACATGGCAGCCAAATATGAAATTGGTTACCCATTTTCTTAATTTATCTATAACATTCCTCCGGAATTTTGGTGCAGTATTTGATGTTTTAGGTAAATAAATACTATTTTTAACTATGGATACAACAATCATGCAATTCGTTTCAAAGGATGCCCTGCATTTTTTCAGCGATAATAAAGTTTTGTTGAGCCTTGTAATGGGGCTGGGCTTAAGTGCCTGTTGCGGTTTCAGGGTATTTGTGCCTTTGCTGGCCGCCAGCATCGCCACCAAAATGGGAATTTTACATCTTGGCGACGGCTTTCAGTGGATGGGCAGCACAGCGGCTTTGATTTGCTTTGGTGCCGCTACCATTTTTGAAATTGGCGGTTACTATATTCCGTTTGTAGATAATATTTTAGATACGATTACGACACCGGCTTCCGTGATTGCAGGAACACTGCTCACTGCTTCAGCCATCATTCCAGATTTGGACCCGATGTTGAAATGGGGATTAGGTATCATCGTAGGGGGTGGCAGTGCCGGCATCATACAAGCCGGAACAGCTTTGACACGTGCCACCTCAACAGCTACCACGGCTGGTGTTGCCAATCCGATTGTAGCTACGGTAGAACATATTTTAGCCATTGTAGGCAGTATTTTCAGTATTGTTATACCATTTATCATTGCCGGAATTGTTTGCGTGGTGATAGTAGTGATGTTGTTTTTTGTGATCAGATATTTCAAAAAACATATTCCAAAAGCGGAAGTGGTGCCGGTTCAAAAGAAATAAGAACTGTATAAATTAAACAGAAAGAGCGCTGAATTATCACAGCGCTCTTCTTTTTTACCTCACCCGGTTCCAACAAAGTCGAAACCGCCCTCTCCAATTGGAGAGGGAAGTCTTGCATGGCAAGACAGGGTGAGGTTATAAAGTGGAATTTTATAGATTAAATCGGGATTTCTCTTTGTATCTTGTGTTTTCATTCTGATAATGAACGCATCTACACAAAATACACTCAACTTTTTATCGAAACTGACGATTCGGAGGGTGTGGAATATGGGTTTGGTGTATCTTTCCTTTTATTTGACTAAATATTGGAAAAAGCCTGTACAATTGGGCAGACCGTTTTCCATTTCGTTCGAGCCAACGACTTCCTGCAATCTGCGCTGTCCGGAATGCCCGAGCGGCTTGCGTTCGTTTACGCGACCTATCGGAATGCTGGAATCGGATTTCTTCCGCAAAACCATCGACGAACTTTCCAAAGATTTAATCTACCTCACTTTTTATTTTCAGGGAGAACCTTATCTGAATAAGAATTTTTTAGAGATGGTGGCTTATGCCAAAAAGAAAAAAATATACACGGCAACCTCTACCAATGCGCATTATTTAACGGATGCCGTATCCAGACAAACCATCGAAAGCGGGTTGGACAGACTGATCATTTCCATCGACGGCACCACGCAGGAAACCTACCAAAGTTACCGTGTGGGCGGGCAATTAGACAAAGTGCTGGAAGGTGCGAAAAACATCGTGCATTGGAAGAAAGAAATGCAGTCGAAGACGCCGTATATCATTTTTCAGTTTTTGGTAGTAAAACCCAATGAACATCAGATTGAAGAACTGAAAGTACTGGCAAAAGAAATTGGCGTGGATGAAGTGATTCTGAAAACGGCACAGGTATATGATTACAAAAACGGCAATGAACTGATTCCGGAAAACGAACAATATTCGCGGTACAGAAAAAACAGCGACGGCACATATTCTATCAAAAATAGTTTAGAAAACTCCTGCTGGAAATTGTGGCACAGTTGCGTGATTACCTGGGATGGCAAAGTAGTGCCTTGCTGCTTTGACAAAGATGCTCAACATCAATTGGGCAATCTGAAAACACATACATTCTCTCAAATCTGGAACAATGATTTGTACAAAGATTTTAGAGTGAAATTAGTAAAAGGAAGAAAAGAAATCGACATCTGCACGAATTGCAGCGAGGGTTGTGAAGTGAATTTTAATTACGAGGTCTAGCAATCCCGAAGTGAGAGGCGTTATTCCGAACGAAGTGAGGAATCTCATAACATTACTTATTTATCGCATCATAAATCACCTGTTGTATCTTAGGACGGATATTCTGTTTAGCTAAATTATTGACTTCCGCACTCGGATACACGCGGTTGCACAGGAAAATAAAAATTAAATTATTTTTCGGGTCTGCCCAGGCGATGGTACCTGTAAAACCTGTATGTCCGAACGATTCTACTGAAGCGGCATCACAGGCCGGTCCGTCTTGTCCCGCAGGCGCAGGCTTATCAAAACCAATCGCTCTTCGGTTATTCGGATATTGTTTGGATGTAAAATTATGAACGGTTGTTTTATCGTAATATTTATAGCCCCCATACATTCCTCCATTCAGCAGCAACTGGAAATATTTTGCCAAATCGTTGGCATTGCTAAAGACGCCCGCATGTCCTGCCACGCCACCCAGCAGCGCGGCTCCCTGGTCGTGTACCGTACCCAGCAGCAAAGACTTACGGAAATTCTTTTCCATCTCGGTAGGCATGATCTCATTGGTATCCACTCCATTCCACTTCGGATTGTATTGCGTATAATTCATCCCGAGTGGTGCATACAAATATTTACGTGTAATGTTTTGCAGAGAGTCCTTATAGGTTTTTTCTATAATTTGCTTTAGCAGGTAGTACCCTAAATCGCTGTATTTATAATCTCTCTCCGCAGACAAAGGACAATTATAAATCATATTCCACACCGAGTCCTGAAAGGATTTTTTCAAGAACAGACTATCTAAAATCTTTACAGAAAAAACAGAATCCTGCACCTTTGCATACCACAAACTATCCGGGTTTCCCGCTGCATCGAGTGAGTTTTTATAAAACGGAATCCAGGCCGGCAGTCCTGCCTGATGACACAGCATTTCTTTAATGACGATATCCTTCTTGTTACAGCCTGCCGGATAATGCCAGTATTCTCCCAAGGTATGGTTGACATTCATTTTGCCTTGTTCCTGCATCTTCATGATGATCGGCAACGTGGCGGTCACTTTCGTCAGCGAGGCGATATCGAACAAATCCGTTGTTTTGGTCGCAATAGAATGATCATAAGTATGGAAACCATAGGCCTTTTCATAAATTACATTGCCATCTTTTGCAACCAGCAGCTGGGCGCCCGGGAAGACCTTATCATCAATGGCTTTGTAAATGATGGAATCCACCCGCTTCAGCCTTCTTGCATCCATATTAACTTCCAGCGGACTGCCATATTTCAATCGCATGCCGGACTGGGTGCATTCTCCGGCACCATATTCAAATTTACCGACCATGACCGGCAATGTGCCTTCTGCTCCGCGGGCGCCAAAAATAATCTGTGCGGCAATAGACTCCGCTTCATCCTCTTCGTTATACCCCACCAGTATCGTATTGAAATCCTGAAAATATTTCAGGCTGTACGGCGAACCCATTACCGCCAGTATCGTTTGATTCTGTTTATTCAGCTGATTTAAAAAGGTAAGGGAATTTTGTGTCAGCCCGAAGTTCTTCGCAGCAAAACGGCTCATGTCCTGTATATCAATGATCACCAGATGATAATCCTTTAATCTTGCCAGCATCTCATTAAAGGTCACCAAGGAGGCATCTTTTGGCAGAAAGAAATGATCTATCTGTGAATATTTATCCAAAGTAGCCGAAAATACAGTCGCTTTACTACTGCCGATTCCGACATGTGCGATGCGTTTTTGCAGGTTCAGCACAGGTATGATTTGTGCAGAATCCTTCACAACGGTAATGGCATTCTCCATCAGTCTGAACTTCAGGAATTTCGCCGCTTCACTGTTGATATCTGCATCTATACCATCTAATCTTATCGGCTCATACCTATTTAATCCCAGCCAGAATTTTGCCGCCAAAATTTTGCGAACCTTCGTGTTTATCAGAGCTTCTGTAATGACTGAGTCCTGCAGTACTGCACAGCGAACGCCAGCAATAGCGGCATCCACATCATCCGGAAACAACATCACATCGTTGCCGGCCAGTATCGCCATCACTTCCGCCACACCGGACGGATAAAATTTCGAAATGCCTTTCATATTCATGGCATCCGTAAATACGAGACCCTTAAACCCCATTGAATCTATCAGCATTTCCTGTACGATTTTAGGTGATAAAGTTGCCGGAAAGTTCGGTGCACCGTCCAGTGATAGCACATTCAGGTGTGAAACCATGATACTACCCACACCATAGCGTATAAATTGTTTGAAAGGATACAATTCGACGGATTCAAGTCGTTCCATATTATGTTTCAAAACCGGCAGATCTTTATGTGAATCCACATCCGTATCTCCGTGACCTGGAAAGTGTTTGCCGCTGGCCAGAATCTTATTATCCTGCATACCTTGCATGTACGCCAGACCGCGGCGCACCACACCGAATTTATTATCACCGAAAGAACGATCGTTGATGACGGGATTATTAGGATTACTGTTGACATCGATATCCGGAGCAAAATTGATATGAATACCGATGCGTTTCATCTGACGGGCAAATTCCACACCCATCTCATAAATCAGATCAGGATGATTGATGGCCCCCAGGGTTAGCTGACGGGGATAGGAAATGCTGTTATCCAGACGCATGCCCAAGCCCCATTCTCCATCAAAACCGATCCATAACGGAACCTTACTTTGTGCTTGATAACGATTGGTCAGCTCAGCCTGTTTTTGCGGTGTTCCCTGAAAGAAAATCAGGCCGCCCACCTTATAGTCGCTGATATATTTATCAATCGTTCTGTAACTGGCTTCATCTTTATTAGAATAGGCGGCCACCATAAACAACTGGCCGATTTTCTCATCCAACGTCATTGTTTTCAGTATGGAATCCACCCAGATGCTGGAAGTATCTTTTAAATAAGGAGGATCTGCCGCTTTGGAGCAGGCAGTTTGCAGCAGTAAGTATACGGTAAATAATTGTAGAACCGTAGATTTGCAGATTTGTACAATCTTATTTGCCAATAATTTAAAAGTTTCTTTTTCCATTCTGTAATTCAGTCATTGTCACAAAAATCAGTCCTAAATTTGTTCAAACATAATAAAATACCTGCTTTCTTAGGAGACAAACTATAAACGAACGTGGAAACGGTACATTTATGATCATTTAATCCGGCAAAATAACAGCATTTAACACGCGGTAACGAGTAGTATTTTGTATTTTGTGTGCCTGTTATGTCTGATATCATAAAACTTTTACCGGATGCCATTGCCAACCAGATTGCGGCAGGCGAAGTGATTCAGCGGCCGGCTTCCGTGGTGAAAGAACTCATGGAAAACAGCGTGGATTCCGGGGCCAAAAATATCCAGCTCATCATCAAGGATGCCGGGCGTGCGCTGATACAAGTGGTGGATGACGGTTGCGGCATGAGTGAAACCGATGCAAGGATGTGCTTTGAACGCCATGCAACCTCCAAAATAAAAAAGATTGAAGATTTATTTTCCCTACACACCTTTGGTTTCCGGGGAGAAGCCATGGCGAGTATTGCTGCGGTGGCACAGGTAGAGATGAAGACCAAACAGCACGGCAAGGAGGTGGGAACAATCTTACTGACTGAAGGCTCTAAGGTGACATTACAGGAACCGACAGCCACCAATGCCGGTACGTCCATTGCCGTAAGAAACCTTTTTTACAATGTTCCGGCACGGCGCAACTTTCTGAAATCAAACCAGATTGAAACCAAGCATATATTGGACGAATTCATTCATGTGGCACTGGCCAATCCATCCATTTTCTTCTCCCTGCATCACAATGGTATCGAGGTCTATCACCTGAAGGCGGGCAATATCCGCCAGCGCATTGTGAGCATATTCGGGAAAAACTACAATGAAAAACTGGTGCCGATAGAAGAAATCACCGATTATGTGAGCGTTCGTGGCTTCATAGGAAAACCGGACGTGAGCAAGAAAACACGCGGTGAGCAGTTTTTCTTTGTCAACAACCGATTCATCAAAAATAATTTCCTGAACTATGCCATCACCAAAGCATACGACGGACTGATTGCGGATAAAAGTTTCCCGTTTTATTGTCTGTTCATCGATATTGAGCCGGGTGCCATAGACATCAATGTGCATCCGACCAAGCAAGAAATTAAATTCGAAGACGAAAAGGCGATTTATTTGCTGCTGAATGCCGCCGCCAAGCATGGTCTGTCACAATACAGCGTGATGCCGACCATAGATTTCGAACATGAATCCACCTTCAACCAGCTGGTGGATGAACGCATCTATAATGAACAGCCGTTTAAAGTGGTGCAATCCAAATTGAATACAGATTCCAACACGAGAGGCTCCTACCATTCGCCGTTCGACAAAGACATTCCATACACGCCACAAAGAGATTTTTCGGCTGATAAGCAGGGAAATTTCGATGATTGGAAGAAACTGTATGAGTTGGATGAAGAGACAGAGGCGCGAACCGTCACCATCAGCAGCAAGATGGACCAGCTGCAGGCACTGGAGAGTGAGAATGAGATTTCAAATAATCCATTCAAGAACGAACGTTTTGAGCCTATACAGTTGCATGAACGCTATATACTGACGCAAATCCGCAGTGGATTCATTCTGGTAGACCAGCACAAGGCACATCAGCGTATCTTATTTGAGCGATACCTCAGAAATTTAGCCAATCAGCCGGCCTCCACCCAGCAGACGCTTTTCCCGAAAACATTGGAATTGAATAACAGCGACACGGAAATCCTGAAAGAAATAATTCCGGAGCTGAAGGCCTTGGGGTTTGATATACAGTTTTTCGGAGGCACCACTTTTGTGATACACGGCATTCCCGGTGATTTAATCGGAGAAAATGAAACTCCATTGATAGAAAAATTGTTAGAAGACTTTAAAACAAGCAGCAAGACGGATGAGTTTGACAAACGCAAGAATGTAGCAAAGACATTTGCCTACCAGACAGCCATCAAATCAGGAAAAACACTGGACAAAAACTCCATGCAGCAACTGATAGATGAACTGTTTGCCTGTGAGCAACCGAATATCAATCCCGCAGGTCTGGCTACGTTTGTACAATACACATTTGATGAAATTGAACGAAAATTTAATGGATAAGGTCATTTTGATTGAAAAGATGAGATCGCACAAGGTTTCTCGCTTTGCTTGAAATGACAAAAAATAAGAAAATATGTCTCAACTCAGAAGATTTGGCGGAATGCTGGACATGACACCGGTAGTGAAAAATTTACTTTTACTGAATATCCTGGTTTTTATAGCCTGTTTCTTATACCCCAACCTGACGGAAATATTGGCCATGCACTATCCAAGCAATCCCGAATTTAAACCATGGCAATTAGTCACCCACATGTTTACGCATGGCGGATTCATGCATATATTCTTCAACATGTATGCGCTGTATAATTTTGGCTCCATATTGGAGAACGAACGCGTATTGGGCAGTCAGCGCTTTGCCTTTCTGTATTTATTTTCGGGATTGGGCGCTATCTTTTTTCATTTGGCGGTCAGTGCCAGTATCGCTTATTACCATACGGGAAGCATTCTGTTCGACAATGACACCGTAGCACCTCTACATCTTGGCGCCGGTGCCATCAAAAGCCTATCTGAAATCTATTACCAAAGCTTAGTGGGTGCGAGTGGTGCCATTTATGGCTTGCTTGCCGCTTTTGGTTTCTTATTTCCCAATACGCCCCTTATGTTCATGTTTATTCCGGTTCCGGTTAAAGCAAAATACCTGATTCCGATCGTCATCATAGCTTATGACGTCGCCTTTGCGCAGGTGGGATTGGACAATGTGGCCCATTACGCGCATATCGGTGGCGCTTTATTTGGATTTTTATTAGTTTTATTCTGGAATAAGACCAACAAACAAACGTTCTATTAGCAATGACGATTAACAATTCACATGTACGGCAATAACATCTGGGAAGATATAAAATGGAGATTTAAGTTTGGCAGTCCATTCTTAAGGTTAATCTTTATTCTAATTTCAACATTCGCGCTTGTACAGATCTTGGGTTTTATTGATTGGATAAGCGGTACAAGAACAGAATCCTTTATCGTTGAGAATTTCTCATTGCATGCCAACCTTCATTATCTGATCAGGCATCCATGGGGAATCATAACCTATGCTTTCTTACATGATGGTTTCAGACACATTTTCTGGAATCTGACCGTATTATATTTGTTCGGTAATATTCTAGAAGATTTATTAGGCAAGCCCAAAGTACTGCCCCTCTTCTTTTACGGAATTGTTTTTGGAGGATTGTTGTATGTCTTTAGTTACAACATCTTTCCTTTGCTTAAACCAGAAGCGCCTTTTGCCATTAATCTTGGTTGTTCTGCCGGGGTCATGGCCATAATGATTGCAGCCACCACATTATCTCCCTCCTATAACATCGGAATTTTCTTAATTGGGCCGGTACGTATAATCTGGATAGCAGGGATTCTTGTCTTTTTAGATTTTGTGGATATGCCAAAGGGCAATGCCGGCGGGCATATTGCGCATCTGGGTGGTGCACTGTTCGGGTATCTCTTTGTCAGACTCTTGCAAAATGGCCATGATCTATCCAGGCCATTCTACGCTGTAACGGATTTTATTGCAAAACCTTTCCGAAAGAAAACAAACCTGAGGGTGGAATACAAAAAGGAATACGCATACACATCAGGTTCGACAAAACAAACGAAAGGCAATCCGGCACAACCGAAAGAAACCATCAGCAAACAGGAAAAACTGGATGCCATCCTGGATAAGATCAATCGTTCGAGCTACGACAGTTTATCCAAGGAAGAAAAGGATTTCTTATTTAAAATCAGTCAGGAGGAGTAGCATGTACGGGCAATTCTTTAAAGAAAGGTAATCTCAAACTTCGGCAAACATTTCCTCAAAATAAAATAATAGTTTATCTTGGTTACGGATGAAATACATCAAATGGCTTATCTCTTTTGCTTCACGCACCGCGAATCTCGTATTCGTGGTTTTGTTGCTGATAAGCCTGTCTGCATCCTACATCAGTCCAGATAAGATCTGGTTTTTGCCGTTTGCCGGCATGCTTCTTCCCGCACTGGTGGTGGCAAACATCTTCTTTACCCTGAGCTGGGTATTGCGCAAACGCCATTTTGCCGTAGTTTCGCTGCTGGCTGTTGCCGCCTGTCTTCCACAGCTGTTTAAACTTACGGCAACAAACATCGGCAAGCCTTCTATCGAACACAAGGAAGCAAAAGTCATTAAGGTCATGTCATATAATGTCCGCGACTTTGATTTGTACAACTGGAGTGAAAACGTCAATTCCAAGGACAAGATATTTCAAACCATCCAGGAACTGAATCCCGACGTCATTGCATTTCAGGAATTCTACAACGATACGACCCGAGAATTCAGCACCATTGAACAACTGAAGCAACTTGGCTACAAGCATTATTTCTTTACAAAGGAACTCGTGCTGCGCAACACCGACGAATGGGGAATTTCCCTGTTTTCCAAGTTTCCGATCAGGGAACATGGCAACATCATGAAACAGCCGTTCAAGACAGGATATGGCAAAAAACCATTCAAAGGCCTGTATGCTGACATTGCCATCGGCGATACGGTAATCCGGTTTGTGAATGTGCACCTACAATCCATCTATTTCGGCACACAGGATTATGAAACCATTGAGGAATTTCGTGCCACACAGAACCTGGACGAACATGGCGCCAGAAGCATTGTCATCAAATTAAAGAAAGCATTTGAACGAAGGGCCAGACAGGCGGATGAACTGAAGGCCTTCTTAAACGAACAAACCAAACCTATCATCCTGTGCGGCGACTTCAATGACCTGCCGAATTCCTATGTAACGAACACCATTTCCAAAGAGATGAAAGATGCATTTATTGATTATGGTTTCGGCATTGGCCATACCTACAACGGAAAGATTCCATTCTTACGCATCGACTATATGCTGACCACGCCATCTTTTGAAATCCATAAGTTCCGGGTGCTGAGCAATAAGATCTCCGACCATTTTCCGATATATATGGAATGCAGCCTGGGAAAGTAATTTTGTCTTCTTCAGGATTTATTGGAAAAGAATACCGGATTTTTTACATGATGAAATCCCTTCATCCAAAGATTTCTCAATCCGGATTCTGACAATTAATTAAAAGTTCGTCTTATCGCTGATGAAGTATTGATTTCTGTCGGCACCGTTTCTGACGATGAGTTCTCCCAGAAAGCCAGCCACGAAGAGTTGTGCACCCACTATGATGCTTAAGATACCGAGATAGAAGATAGGCCTGTCCGTCATTCCTACCACCCCAAACACCGTTTTGGTGATGGTCAGATAAATGAGAATGAGAAAACCGAAGAAAAAGGAAAGGACGCCCATGGTTCCGAAGATATGCATCGGTCTTTTACCATAGCGGCCCACAAAGGTAATGCTCATCAGATCCAGAAATCCGTTAACGAAGCGCTCTATACCGAACTTGGTTTTACCGTACTTGCGTTCCTGGTGCTGCACGGGCTTTTCGGTAATCTTATCAAAGCCCGCCCATTTGGCAATGACAGGAATATAACGATGCATTTCGCCATACACCTCTATGCTTTTTACCACTCTTTTCTGATATGCTTTCAGTCCGCAGTTAAAATCGTGCAGGTTATGGATACCGGAAACATAGCGTGTGGCGGCATTGAATAATTTGGTCGGAACCGTCTTGGTAATCGGGTCATAGCGTTTTTTCTTCCAACCTGAAACAAGATGGAATCCATCCACGGTAATCATCTTATACAATTCCGGAATCTCATCTGGAGAATCCTGCAGGTCGGCATCCATGGTAATGACCACATCTCCCTGCGCCGCTTCAAAACCCACCTGCAAGGCGGCTGATTTGCCATAATTGCGCTGAAACCGTATCCCTTTGATATTTGGATTTCTTTGCGAATGCTCCTGAATCACCGTCCATGAATTATCTCTGCTGCCATCATCCACGGCTATCACCTCATACGAGAAATGATTTTCCGCCATGACTTTCTCTATCCAGGAAAATAATTCCGGCAGCGATTCGTCTTCGTTCAGCAATGGTATGACAACTGAAATGTTCAATGTTGATGATTAATGTTTAATCTAATACAAAAATAGAGTTATTCATTTGTGTAACCAAATCAATTATTCTTTTTTAAGAATAAAAGCAAAGACCAGCGAAACAAAAACCCCGATGGCACTGTACAACATCAGCACCATGGCAAATGCTCCTTTGGGAAGCAAGGCCGCCCCGGTGATCTTTGAAAAGAGGGTATAAAATGAATTGATAAAAATGGCCAGTACCAGGCTTGCCAGCCAGCCACCTAAGAAACCCTGCATGAATTTCAGTTTATCTCCCTGGATTTTCCTGGAGAGATACTGGGTAAGCACTACGGTAAATAAGATGGAGGTGACCTGCAGCAACATTGCCTGCATTCTTCCGTAAGGCATATGCTTTACGTATGCCAAGGTAAAGAATCCTCCGAAAAACACGGTAGACAGCAAGGCCGAAAAGAGGATAATCATGATGCCGCTCAACAAACCCCTCGGATTATTTCCTTCTTGTACTTCTTCACTCATTGCTATCTGTTTTTTTAAATTTCCCCTTAGAGAAAACGGCCTTTACTTTGCCCTTCAAGGGCGTATTCAGGTAAGGCGTATTTTTTGATTTGGATTTGCTATTTTTCTCCGTCAGCATCCATTCTTCGTCAAAATTCAGGATAATGAAATCTGCATTTGAAACGGTTTGATTAATTATTCTTCTTGGATTGGCAGACAATAATTCCGTCAGCTTTTCTTTGGAGATTATCCCTTCCAGTCTTTTATTCAGCAAGCCGAACGCCGTTTCCAGACCTATCATCCCAAAATCGGCCACTTCAAACTCCACGTTTTTTTCATCGATGTTCAGCGGTGTATGTTGTGTAGAAATGCAGTCAATCGTTCCGTCTTTCAGTCCTTCTATCAGCGCTTCCTGATCGGTAGCTGTTCTCAAAGGTGGAAACACCTTATAGTTGGAATCAAAATTCTTTACGTCGTTTTCATCACTGATAAGATGATGCACAAATACCGAGCAGCTGACATTCAATCTTTCTATTTTAGCCTGACGAATCAGGTCGATACTTTCCTGAGTGGAAACACCCACAAAATGCAGTTTGCCGCCGGTATACCTCAGCAGTTCGATATCACGCTGCACCGCGGCATATTCCGACAAGTTCGTAATGCCCTTCATGCCCATGCGCACGGAAACCTCGCTTTCGTTCACCTGCCCTTCGCCCACCAGCGTTTTATCAAAAGGCAACACGATGATCAGGCCATCGAAGGGTTGCACATACTGCAGGGCGCGCAGCAACACTCCGCTGTCTTTCACGGGGTGCGGCATATCTGAAAATGCCACAGCTCCGGAAGCATGCATATCCAGCATTTCTGTCGGTGTCTTGCCGTCAAAGTTTTCGGTAACGGCGCCTATCGGCAATATGTGTACGGGTGTATTTTCCGCTTTATGGAGGATGTATTCCACCTGCGCTTTCGTTTGCGTAATCGGATGATTATCCGCTGTTGCACAAATAGTAGTGAAACCACCTGCCAATGCAGCATTCGCCACCGATTCGATGTCTTCGCGGTATTCAAAACCCGGATCCCCGATATTTACGTACAAATCACAAAAACCGGGCGCAAGAAAGCAGCCGTCATAGTCCAGACTTTCAACTTCGGCGACCTGAAGATCTGCCGCCATTTTCGTCACTTTTCCATTTTCAAGCAAGAGATGTACCTTTTTCCCGTAGAATTCGGAGGTATTGTCTAAGACAGTGATATTTTTTATCAGGTAGTTGGTCATTTCCAGAATCTTATCAGTAATACTTCAGCCAGCAAAAACAACAGGGACAAAATTACGCAAAGTTTCCATAATAAAATGCCCTCTTTTATTTGTTTTACTTCTGCCGCCAGATTGGCTCTGGCATTATCCAGTACCAACTGGTTCTTTTGATTGAACATGTTCTTCAATTCGTCCTTATCTGCAAACTTAAGGGTCGATTCGGTTCGGTCAAAATTGAAAGCGGCTACACCTGCAATCTTGTTGTTGACAGAGATGCTGTAATGCCCGTCTGATGGCAAGGTGGTGTTCACCCGCAATAAAACGGTATTTACTACCGAGCGGTTTTCAGGAATGAATTCGTTTTTTCCATTCGATAATTTATAAAGACTCTCATTTCCGACAGACGTGATGCCCTCTTCATTTTTCAATTCCAGTAAATTATCTTTGCCAATGGTGTAATACAGCGGCTGGTTGTTCTTTTTGTAGACCGCACAATTGTAGACCATGGGTGCAAAAATGGCTTTCGACTGCAAATCAGAAAAGGCGGCACTCAAAGGCACAGCCTGCAGATAGACATACCCTTTGCCAGCATCAAATTTTGCCACCAAGGGAGTACCCGTATTGGTCGACAATATTTCGCGCACATTGGTGTTGCTGCCCGATAGCACCGGATACAATTTTGAAATCTTCGGTGTCTCCACATTCTTCGGCAACTGGTTAAAAACGCCTTTAAACACCTCTTCATTCATGTTGATGGCGGTCACTTCGCCGGATTTTGCCAGCACTTCGCCATAGGTTCCGGCATTGCTGTTTGCCAGAAAAGCATTGTAGGAAGTGATGTTTGCGTTGTTGGCCGGAATGATGTAGATGTTGCCTCCATTTTCCATGTATTCTTTTAAGGAAGCTGCAAGCCCCGAACTGATTTCCTGCAACTGATTCAGGATAATGAGTGAATAATACTTAAAGGAAGAATAGTCGATTTGCCCCTTATTGGTTCTGTCAAAAATGAAATGAGCATCGTTGGTAAAGATGGAACTGATATTGTTGGGTGTTTCTGCATCTTCTATAGACAGCACCTTTTCCTGCATTGCTACATTGAACGCAAAGAAGAATTTATCATCAAAAGTAATCGGATAATCGTTGAAGGAAATTTCGCCGCGCTGCCATCCTGCCTGCGTGATGGAAAAATTAAAGGAATCCACCAGACTGCTTTCCGCCGGGACAGTAATATCATCAATAGCTTTTACGGCATCATTTATTTTTACAGAAACACGAATTTTATCGGCCTGTGTGGTGCCTGCATTCTTCAGGCGCACAATCAGCCTATTGGTCGCATTGATGGCAAACACTGGCTGTTCGAACCAGCAGGAATCCACGAACAGGTTTTTCTCCGGATTTCCTTTTATGAGCAGGAAATGCTGCATAAAGGAAGTGTCCTCGCTTTTCGTCAGCATGTTTTTCTGAAAATCAGCAATAAAAAACCCGAGTTTATTTTTAGCACCAAGTGACTGGAAGAGCGTCGCTTCTTTTTTCGCAATTTCATTGACACTTTTAATATTAGGCGATAATTCTACCTTATCTACCGCATCTAAAAAATCCTGTTTCTGCATCCAGCGCTGGTGCGTGCCTTCCAGGTCGTTGGTGAGCAAGGCAAATTTATCGCCGGTGGTAAATGCATTGGCGAGTTCTTTCGCTTTGGTTTTTGCAATCGCCAAGGCCGCTTCGCCGCCGCTCTTCAACCCCATGGAATAAGAGTTGTCGATGTACACACAAATTGCCGAACTGCCTTGGTTCAGTTTGTTATTATTGCTACCGATAAAGGGCTGCACGAATGCCAGCACGAGAAAAAACAGGGCCAGCAGACGGGCGGCCAGAATCAGGCGTTTTTTCAGTTTTTCGATGGTGGATTTCTCTTCCTGCACCTGTTTCAAGAAACGGATATCCGAGAAGTAGACCTTCTTGAATTTGCGGAAATAGAAGAGATGAATGATGATGGGGATGGCCAACGTCAGCAATGCGAGCAAAAACCAGGGGAAAACAAAATTCATCTTATGCGTAAAGATAAGAAAATGAAAACAGACTTAGCAAATTTTCGAAACATACTAAGTCTTAAGTTTTGTTATTGAAACCTATTTCTCCGGTCGCATTTGCGGGAAGAATAGCACTTCCTGGATGGACGCCTGATTGCTCAGCAGCATCGCCAGACGGTCGATACCGAAACCGATACCGGAGGTTGGCGGCATGCCGTATTCCAGTGCCCGCAGGAAATCCTGGTCGATGAACATCGCCTCGTCGTCGCCGCGCTCCTGCAGTTTCAGCTGGTCTTCAAAACGTTCGCGCTGGTCAATAGGGTCATTCAATTCCGAATAGGCATTTGCAATTTCCTTGCCGTTGATCATCAGCTCGAAACGCTCCACCAAACCGGCTTTGCTGCGGTGTTTTTTTGTCAGCGGCGACATTTCCACCGGATAATCTATGATAAAGGTTGGTTGTATATAGTTGTGTTCGCAACGTGCACCGAAGATTTCGTCTATCAGTTTACCTTTTCCCATCGTATTGTCCACTTCGATATGCAATTGCTTGCAAACATCGCGCAATCCTTCTTCATTCATTTCAGATACATCAAATCCTGTGTAAGTCTTGATGGCATCATAAATGGAAATACGCTTATACGGTGCCTTGAAATTGATCATGTTCTCGCCCACTTCCACCGCGGTGGTTCCGTTGGTATCCATACAAGCTTTCTCCAGCAACTGCTCGGTGGTTTCCATCATCCAGAAATAATCCTTGTAGGCCACATAGAATTCCAGCACGGTAAATTCCGGGTTGTGCGTTCTGTCCATCCCTTCATTTCTGAAGTTTCGGGAGAACTCATACACCCAGTCAAAACCACCCACAATCAATCTTTTCAGGTACAGCTCATTCGCGATACGCAGGTACAAAGGAATATCCAGCGCATTATGATGCGTGATGAAGGGTTTTGCAGCAGCACCGCCGGGAATACTTTGCAATACAGGCGTATCCACTTCCAGCGCTCCTTTCTCATTTAAAAATTCTCGGATGGAATTCATCATTTTGGTGCGTTTTACAAAGGTTTCACGCACTTTTGAATTCACAACCAAGTCCACATAACGCTGACGGTAACGCATTTCCGGATCGGAAAAGGCATCAAACACATTGCCTGCATCGTCCGTTTTCACCACCGGTAAGGGACGCAAAGATTTTGACAGCAGGGTGAATTCTGTGGCATGTATGGAAATCTCTCCCATTTTGGTGATGAACACATATCCCTTGATGCCTATGAAATCGCCCAAATCCAGCAATTTGGCAAAGAGCGTATCGTACATAGTTTTATCTTCACCCGGACAAATGTCATCGCGGCGAACATAGATTTGTATGCGGCCGGTACTGTCCTGAACTTCCGCAAAGGTTGCCTTGCCGGCAGGGCGGGTAGCCATCAGACGGCCGGCGATACAGACGTCCTGATAGTTGAGACGGTTCTTGGTGCCATCTTCCAGCACCTCTTCCTTATAGTTTTCCTTGATTTCCTTAGAAGTCACATTCACGGGGTATAAAGGAGCCGGATAAGGATCCACGCCCAGTGCTTTTATTTTTTCCAGTTTTTCACGTCGTACTTGTTCCTGTTCAGAAAGATGTTGCATATGTAAATAAATTGAAGTGCAAAAATACGGATTAGTAATGAGTAGTGAGTAGTGAGTAGTGAGATTTTTTCCTACAGAAGATGCTGCAAGTCATTAATTGACAATTTATTAAAATTAACCTGATATGTCTGCAAGCCAAGTTTCTGTGGTTCCGTGAGATTTTCCGGCCTATCATCGAAAAAGATGGTCTCTTCTGGCCGGATACCCTGTTGTTGCAGCACATACTCATAGATTTCCCTGCCGGGCTTTCTCATTCCGATTTCCTGAGAGTAATATACGGTATGGAAATTCGTCTGTAAAATATCCTCCTTAAATGTCTGATGCATATATTGCTGAAAGGATTCCACATGTATGGCATTGGTGTTGCTGAGCAGAATAAGGCGATATTTCTGCCGGAGCCGTCTGAGCAAATCAACACGATACGCAGGAATATCTTTCAGGATGGCGTTCCAGTGTTGTTTCACCCACATCTCTCCAACATCCTCCTGCAGGGCAATGGACTGCATCTTGTGCAGGAACTCCTGAGGAAGGAGCCTGCCTGTTTCCAGGTCGTTGAAATATCCTGCCTCATACAGTTGCAATAGGGGTTCCCTACGAAAATGGGGCAGCAAATCCTGTTGCAGCCAGTCCGGTTCGGATTTGATATTGATGATGACCCCGCCAAAGTCGAAGATGAGGGTTTGGATGTTTTGCATTCTGTAAAAATAAAAAAACTCCATCAAGAAACGATGGAGTTGGTGGTCCCGCATGGGCTCGAACCATGGACCCCCTGATTATGAGTCAGGTGCTCTAACCAGCTGAGCTACAAGACCGATGAATCAACGATTCATACTCCGGCTAACCGGAAGGAGTGCAAAATTACAATTTTCCTTTTAATTCTACTAACAGAACACTGATTTTTATGGTTTTTAAATAGAAATCGAACTAAAAACCATAGATCGTCGCCAGCACCGTTTCACCAACCGCCTGCAAAGTAAGCTTGTCTATAACATTCATATTGTCTTCATGGGTATGCCAGTGCTTGGGAAATCCGCTGCGGGTAGTGTAGGTACGGCTGATGATATCTATCGTTGGGATATTCGCCATCTGGTTGATGTAATAATGGTCGTCTATGATCTGTGCCGTCAGTTCTTTCTGGAAGAAATTACCATATCCCAACTGCGCCGCTGTATTCCAAACCTTTTTCATAAATTCCGGCGCATACTGCATTGAGACACCCTCATAGGTAAAGGTCGCGCCCCTGGCGCCTACCATATCCAGCAAAATGCCATTCTCTGCGGTATAGCCCGGCACATGCGGGTTCTTACACCAGTATTGCGTGCCCAGACAATAAAAATCTCCCTCTTTCTGGTCCAGTTCATATTCCGGCTGGCCGTAATCCTCCACATCTAAAAACACGAGGTCCACGCCAAGTTCCGGATTCTTCTTCTGCAATTGTCGTGCAATTTCCAACAAAACGGCAGAACCGCTGGCACCGTCATCTGCTGCCAATATCGGATTGCCTACCGCACTGTCGTCCTGATCGGCAAAGGGACGGGCATCCCAGTGCGTGCAAATCATTAGCCTGCGTTTTAGTTCAGGATTGTAAGAAGCAATGACATTTATACATGGTACGCTTTTTCCATTATAGACCACCACATTTGTTTTCTGTACGACTACGCTCGCTCCATAAGCCTTTAACTTTTGTTCGAAATAATCGGCACATTTCTTTTGTGCGGCAGTACCCGGCACCCTTGGGCCGAAATCCACCTGCTGCTGCGTGAATGCATAGGCAGAATCGGAGGAGAATTCAGGTTTTGTTATGGATTTTTCAGCCGAAGTGCTTTCAGCGGATGAGTCTTCTTTCTTTGTCTTGCAGGAAGATGCCATAATGAAAGGCAAAAGGCAAAAGGCAAAAGCTATATAAAAATTATGGTTCTTGCTTCTTGGCTCTTGGCTCCCGGCTCTTGGCTCATTCAATTTAATTGATCTCATACGTAGTGCCCTCTTTGCTGTCTTTAATTTCAATGCCTGCATTTTTCAGGGCATCGCGGATCTTGTCGGATGTCGTCCAATCCTTGTTTTCACGGGATTGTTTACGTATATCAATCACCAGTTGCATCACCTTATCCAGCGCATCGTTATTGCCCGCTGCACCTTCATCACTCAGCCCCAGCACCTCAAAAAGATATCCGTTGTAGGTTTTTTGCAAAAGATTGAAGGTCGCCTTGGAAAGGTTGGAGATTTTCCTTCCATCGTTGTAATAGATATTGATTTGTGTAGCAAGTTCATGCAATACCGCCACCAGTTTTGGCGCATTGAAATCATCGTCCATCACTTCCTTACAGCCGTTGCATAAATCGGTAATCAGCTTGTCCTGCTGTTCATCCGTTTGTGTTGCATCAAATTTCAATTCTGTCAGGTATTTCGCGGCATTCATCAGCTTACGCAAGCCTTTCTCCGCATCCTGCAGGCCTTTGATGGTGATGTCCAGTTCCGACGAATAGTGCGATTGCATAAACAGGAAACGCACCGTCATCGCAGAATACGGCTTATCCAGCAGGGGATGGTCACCGGTGATAAATTGCATAGGAAGTATAGAATTTCCAAGCGATTTACTCATTTTCTGACCATTGAAGTTGAGCATGTTCGTGTGCATCCAGTAGCGCACCGGCTCGTTGCCGCAGGCGCCTACGTTCTGCGCAATCTCGCATTCGTGGTGCGGAAATTTCAAATCCATGCCGCCGGCGTGGATGTCGAATCGCTTGCCGAGGTATTTGGTACTCATCACCGAACACTCCAGATGCCAACCCGGAAAACCGCTGCCCCAGGGAGAGTTCCACTGCATGATATGTTCCGGTGAAGCTTTCTTCCACAAGGCGAAATCGATCGGGTTGCGTTTTTCTTCCTGTCCGTCCAGATCGCGGTAACCCGCAATCAACTCGTCTGTATTTCTGCCGGATAATTTGCCGTAGTTAAAGCCCTTGGCATTATAGGCGTTCACGTCAAAATATACGCTGCCGTTGGATTCGTAGGCCACGCCGTTGTCAATCAGCTGCTGCGCCATCTCGATCTGCTCCACGATATGGCCGGTAGCCGTAGGCTCGATGGTGGGAGGCAGGATGTTGAACAAGCGGCACACTTCGTGAAAGCCCACGGTATATTTTTGTACGATTTCCATCGGCTCCAGCTTCTCCAGTTTCGCCTGGTCTTCCATACGGTTCTTGCCTTCGCCCGCTTCATTGGTTAAATGCCCTGCATCCGTAATGTTGCGCACATAACGCACTTTATATCCCAAAAATTTCAGATAGCGATACACCAAATCAAACGAGATGAAAGTACGCGTATTTCCCAAATGAACATCTGAGTACACGGTAGGACCGCAGCAATACAAACCCACATAAGGCGGATTAATCGGCTCGAATTTCTCTTTCTGTCGGGAAAGTGTGTTATAAATGGTTAAATCAGACATAATGCAAAGGTAGAAATTAGTAGTGAGTAGTAAGTAGTGAGTAGTGAGATTTTTTTACCTCACCCTGTCGAACAAAGTTCGACTTCCCTCTCTCCCGACTTATTCGGGAGAGAGGGTGGTTCCGACGTAGTCGGAATCGGGTGAGGTATTATTTGTAAACGTAGAAAGAATCGGTGATTGGGAAAAATGTTTTTTGCCCCGTGCGTGGGTTGATAATTAAAATCTTTCCGTTCCAATAATACCAACCAGAATCTTTTGGAGAAAATGTAAAATTAGTGCTTGAATTATTTTTTACCAATGAATTCCTGTTTTTAGAAGGAGTTGAATAATATATACTATCAAATGGTTTTTTTTCAATTTCTTTATTTGTGTACATCAATCTTATATTGGATTGATATTTTCCTGAATTTAACAGAATGGATTTTGTTGCTGTAACATCTTGAAAGTATAAAACATCGCCAAATCCACATAATTGAACATCATTTTCGTCTTTATCAAAAACGATTGAATCAATAATATTCCTCTTAGCAGATTGATATAAACTATTTAAATGTTCAGGATTATATTTTTCCTTTATATCCTTATTCTCCTTCTCCAATTCAGCAATTCTTTTCAAATCGTTCTTATTGTGGCAAGAAGTCAGCAAGATGAAGCAGAAAAATGGAAGAAGGAATCTCATAATTGTAAAAACGTAAAAGTATACATTATCTTATTAGCCAATCAGCACATGAGCACATTATCTCACCCGTTTCGGATTATCTTTCGCAAAGGCTTCCCAGCCGGAATATTTCTTGCCGCCGGTAGGTACCCCGCGCATGGAGAAATGATGACACACCGCTACGGCCAGTCCGTCGGTAGCATCCAGCTGTTTCGGCAGCACATCGGTTTTTAAAATATGCCCCAACATGGCGGCCACCTGTTCCTTAGCGGCATTCCCATTGCCGGTCACGCTTTGTTTTACTTTCTTGGGAGAATACTCCTGAATCGGAATTTTTTGGGAAAGTGCGGCGGCTATCGCCATACCCTGCGCGCGTCCCAGCTTCAGCATCGACTGCACATTCTTTCCAAAGAAAGGTTCTTCTATGGCTAAAACATTGGGTTTGTAGGCAAGGATGATTTCCAGCAACCGGTCGTAGATACATTGCAACCTGTCATAGTGATTATCGAATTTCTCCGTACGGATACTGCCCACCGCAATGAGTTCCATCGTATTGCCATCCGAAAAGATAATGCCATAGCCGGTCACCTGCGTGCCCGGGTCAACACCCAAGATGATATGCTTCGGATTTGCTTTCTTCGTTGTTGCCACGTCGTAAAAATAGTGCTTAGGATTGTAATTATTTATGTAAAAAAAGAAACTATCTTTGAAATCCACAGCAAATGAAACGACTTTTCCAAAATAAACTCCTGAATGCGTTCATCAAAATTTTGATATTCGGTGGATTGTTGTTCGTGCTGTACCGGCAATTGTTCTCCAACGAGAAGATAGACATCGCCTATGCCCATTTCCTGCTCAATTTCAACGGCAATTACTTCCTTCTGAGTATGGTGGTTCTGTTAATGGTAATGAACTGGACAATTGAAAGTGTAAAGTGGAAACTGCTCATCGACAAGCTGCATCCGATTTCATGGCTGGATGCTATCGAAGGCATTTTGTTCGGTGTAACCTTTTCACTGTTTACGCCCAGCAGAATCGGTGAATTCGGCGGACGCGTTTTTGCCTTAAACACCGACCGGAAAGAAGCCATCGTTTCCACCATTTTGGGAAGCATCGCACAAATTGTGGTCAATCTCTCCTTTGGCGCACTCGGCTTGCTGGTCTATTCCTTTTTATATGAAAAAATGGATACCTATTTTCTGTTTGCCTTCATCTTCATCTATGTGCTGATGGTGGCGGCCATTCATTTCTGTTTTTACAACCTGGATGTGGTCAGCACCAAATTTTCCAATTTCAGCATGTTCAAGAAAGTCTATAAATACATCCATATCATCGACCTATATAGCAACAAAGACTTTCTGAAACTGGAAATCCTGTCGGCTGTGCGATATGTCATTTATTGCCTTCAATTCGTGTTGCTCCTCAAATTCTTTGGATTCCAGTTCACATTCTTCACCGCCATGGTGCTGGTGGCGGCCATATTCTTTGTGCAGACCATCAATCCTATCAATATTGCGCTGATAGACTTTGGGTTTCGTGGCAATGTGGCGGCCTATTTTCTGGCCGGATTCGCCGCAAGCCCGATTGCCGTCATAGCCACCACCATCACCTTATGGTTCATCAACCTGATTATCCCGGCCATTATCGGAGGAATTTCCGCCCTCAGATTTAGCTTTTTTAGGGAGGAATAATTTTATTTAATTGATTATCTTTACAAGTTCATTAAAACAACACACATGGATTTAGATATAATTATCATTATTGTTGGCTCATTTTTTAGTGGGTTAATGATTCTCTTTACTTATTTGACAAATAAGCACATCCAACCTAAGCAACTGTTTTTACTGTTTTTTACAGAAATGTGGGAGAGATTTTCCTTCTATGGTATGCGAGCGCTACTTATTTTATACATGACTAATGTGCTTCTATATAAGGATAAAGATGCAAATCTTATGTATGGAGCATATAATGCCATGGTGTATATGACTCCTCTATTTGGAGGTATAATTGCAGATAGAATTTTAGGATTCAGGAAATCTATAATATTTGGAGGCATTATGATGGCGATAGGCCATCTGGTATTAGCTGTTCCATTAGAACAATCATTTTTCTTGGGAATGGGATTTTTGATTGTAGGTTGTGGATTCTTTAAACCAAATATTTCTAGCTTCTTAGGGCGATATTATACAGAAAATGACTCCAGAAGAGATGGAGGATATGCCATCTTCTACATGGGAGTAAACGTTGGGGCATTCCTAGGCAGTGCACTTTGTGGATATTTAGGCCAAAAGGTTAGTTGGCATTTAGGTTTCGGAATTGCAGGAGTATTTATGATTCTAGGTTTAATTACATTTCTATTTAACAAGAAGACATTGGAGGGCAAAGGAGAAAGCCCGGATTCTGAATTATTAGATACTAAAGTTTTTGCTGGGCTAAATTGGGAAAGAATAATTTATATAGGAGGATTTATTTCTGTATTCATTGCTGTAATAATGATTCAATTCCATGATATTACACATAATATATTTATCTTAATAGGCATCGCAATCGTTGCATATATTTTGTACATCGCATCTAAAGAGGCTGTAAACCAACGAGAAATGCTTTGGGCAGCATTATCTATGATAATTTTTTCAATTTTATTTTGGGGTTTTTATGAACAAGCAGGTGGTTCATTAAATTTAATGGCCGAGCGTAATGTAAATTTTAAAGTATCCGAAACAAATAAAGAAACTTTTTTACTAGCAAACATAAAATCCAACGATACTTTTATTGTTGTAAAAGACCCAAATATATTCAAGGTAAACAATACTCTGAAAATCTATAATGATGACAATAAGCTAGAATTAAACCTTACAGTTGACTCTTTCATGTCAGATAATAAAATCAGACTGAAAGAACATATCAAATCAGATTGGGCACAAAACTCAAAAGTGGAAAAGGTAACTACACTATCTTCAGCAATGGTTAACAATTCGATTAATCCATTTTATATAATCTTCCTTACTCCATTATTTGCAATTATGTGGAATTGGTTAGATAGAAAAAGACTTAAACCTAACGACCCTGTGAAATTTGGTTTATCCTTTCTATTGCTGGGATTAGGTTATTATATTTTTGTTCTTGGTGGCAAACGTGGTGCCGAAACTGGTTATATGCCATTATCATACTTCTTTTTCGGATATTTCTTTTATACATGTGGAGAGCTATTTATCTCACCTATCGGGCTTTCAATGATTTCAAAACTATCCCCAACCAAGATTGTTGGATTTATGATGGGCACATGGTTTTTAGCCTCAGGCCTAGGACATGCATTGGCTGGGTGGATTGGTTCAAAAATGGCTATTCCTGAAACTCATCCTGATGGCTCCATATTCTCATCTGTTGAATCATTGCCAATCTATATGAACGGCTGTAGTAATATCGCATTAATATCATGCATAGGAGGCATTATCATTATTGCTTCTTCTTTTATCATTAAGAAATGGATGCACGGAGTAAAGTAAATAATTGAACTAAAACAGACAGCATTTCGTTTATATCAATATGCAGATAAGAGGCAAAATATTCACGATCATCGGTATTGTGTTGCTCTTCGGATTTCTAATCAAAGATTCCCTGAAAGCTCCTTACGATCCCACTCAGGTGGTATTGATTGGGAATGACACCTTGGGTAGAGACTGGGGCGCCTTGGCTGAGCAACTGGCAAGAGAACAGATGCTGCAGCAGGCAAGCAGCAATATTCAGGAAAGTTACGGCACCGGTACCTCCACCATGTATTATGGCGTGGATTCCAATGGTGTCTATTCTGCCAACAGCATGCAGCAAGACCCTTTTACCAGACAAAAACTGAATCAGGATGATTACTCCAGCATTGAATCTCCGGACGGAAGGGAAATCATTACCGGATATAACCGTCCTGAAGACCAACAAGAAGAGGAAGATCAGACAAGCAACAGAAGATTCAGGACCAGACATCAACGTGAGATTGGCGAACCGGAAATGAAATACAGAGACTAATACTCCGACTCCTACAATCTCATTTTCTTACCATAATGATAGCTGCATCTGACTTTCTGAAAAAACAACTCAGTTTTCCCAGAGTTCGAGAGACTCAGCTCCTTCACGAAGATTCGCTTCGTGCTTTACTGTATGAATCAGGTCTAAGCTACCCTACGGAAAAACTTTATCTGCGGGCATTCAAACTGGAACAAATGCTGGAAGTGTGGGGTGCTGACGATGACTCTTTTCATCTGATTAAAACCCATGCGTTTACTTCAAGCTCCGGAAATCCGGGACCGAAACAACGTGAAGGTGACCGACAGATTCCCGAAGGATTCTATCACATCACCCATTTCAATCCGGAAAGCAGGTATCATTTATCCTTAAGACTCAATTATCCGAACAGGGCCGATGCTGCTCGTAACAAAAAAGAAACCCATTCCGGCGGCGACATCTATATCCATGGCGGCGTAGAAACAGTCGGTTGCATCCCGATAGGCGATGATAACATCGCTGAATTATATTGGCTTTGCGTGCAATCCTACACTATAAATCCATGCATTCCTGTACATATTTTTCCATGTGTAATGGAGGCGAAAACACTTTCCGGAATGTATCGGCAGCATCCGGAATATATTGATTTCTGGAATTCCATGGAACCTATGTATCACTATTTCCAGAAACATAAGACACTTACAGACCTCATGGGCTGCGATGAATTCGGGAATTACACACCGGGCTTTTCCTGAATTGTCACTGATTCTATTAATCTAACAATAAATCTCAAATCTTAAATCTTAAATCTCAAATCTATATTTATCTTAGCATTTCAACTTTAAAAATGGAATAATGGAATTAGTAAACGGACAGTATGAAATTGGAGGAGTGTCGGTTTTAGCACTTTGCAAAGAATTTGGCACCCCTTTATATGTGTACGATGCAGCCATCATCGAACGTCAGTACAACAAACTGATGAATGCATTTCCAAATAAGAACATGAAAATCAGCTATGCATGCAAGGCATTAACCAATATCAGTATCTTAAAATTCATCAAGAATCTGGGAGCCAAACTGGATACCGTTTCCATTCAGGAAGTGCAGTTGGGTCTGAAAGCAGGTTTTGAACCTCAGAATATCATGTACACCCCCAACTGCGTCAACATTGATGAAATCAACAAGGCCGTGGGCTTTGGCGTACAGATCAATATCGACAACATTTCCATTTTAGAGCAGTTCGGACATCTGTACGGAAACACCTACCCTGTATGTGTGCGCATCAACCCACACATCATGGCGGGCGGCAATAAGAAAATCTCTACCGGACATATCGATTCCAAATTCGGCATCTCCATCTATCAGCTGCGCCATCTGGAGCGCGTGATCTCCACCAATAACATCAAAGTGAACGGCCTGCACATGCATACCGGTTCCGATATTCTCGACGTGGACGTGTTTCTGCGCGGTGCGGAAATCCTGTTTGAAGCTGCCCGCAGTTTCAAGGAGTTGGAGTTCATGGATTTCGGCAGTGGCTTCAAGGTGAAATACAGTCCGGATGACAACACCACCGACATTGAAGAACTGGGAGAGAAACTGGGTGCCCGTTTTGATGAATTCTGCAAAGAATACGGCCGCGACCTGACCATCATGTTTGAGCCGGGTAAATACCTGGTGAGCGAATGCGGATTCCTGTTTGTAAGAACCAATGTCATCAAACAGACGACCTCCACCGTTTTTGCCGGCGTGGATTCAGGACAAAACCACCTCATCCGACCGATGATGTACGATGCCTATCACCACATCACCAATGTGTCCAATCCGGACGGCATCCAGCGCATCTACACGGTAGTGGGATACATCTGCGAAACCGACACATTCGGCTGGGACAGAAAACTGAACGAAGTGCGCGAAGGCGATATCCTGGTACTGCACAATGCCGGCGCTTATGGCTATTCCATGTCTTCCAACTACAATTCAAGATACAGACCTGCTGAAGTACTCATTCACAACGGCAAGGCCAAACTGATTCGCCGCAGAGAAAACCTGGACGATTTGCTGGCCACCCAGGTGGAAGTCGATTTATAAAAGTAGCTTTTCTCAAGTAACTATATTACGGGCGCCATCACTTCAGTGATGGCGCCCGTCTTTTTACTTAATTAACCATTTCTTATACTCTATAAAACCGATATACTACAAGAATTTCAGCGAAATTTATTGTATCTTTGTTGTCCATGCCGGACAAAGCCACCAATATCCATCCAACTTTTCATCATTTGTTGCAACGCAATGATAAAGAGCAACTATTGCAGCAGAAAGCACTTTGCATCTGGATGACCGGCTTATCCGGTTCAGGAAAATCTACCATTGCCCAGGGCTTGGAAAAAAAACTGCACGAAAAGGGCATTTTAACCAAAATTCTGGATGGAGATAATGTGCGCACCGGCATCAACAACAACCTTGGATTTTCAGAAGCCGACCGCACGGAAAACATCCGTCGTATTGCAGAAGTTAACAAGCTCTTCTTGGATGCGGGTATTGTGACGATAAACTCCTTTGTAAGTCCGACAAAAGATATCCGCGATTTAGCAAAAAACATTATTGGCGAACAAGATTTCTATGAAGTGTATATCAATGCCTCTTTTGATGAATGCGCCAAACGCGATGTGAAAGGTTTATATGAAAAAGCATTGAAAGGGGAAATCAAAAATTTTACCGGATTAGACGCACCTTTTGAAACACCAGCTGATGCTACTTTGGAAATTAAAACCGCAGAGCAAAGCATTGAAGAAAGCATTGAAACGATTTATGCATTTTTCATTTCCAAGATAAAAAATCTCAATTCTTAAACCTCAATTCTTAAACTATAATGATTGATTATCACTTAAACCATCTCAAGGAACTCGAATCAGAGTCGATATATGTGCTGCGTGAAGTGGCTGCACAATTTGAGAATCCGTGTCTGTTGTTTTCCGGTGGAAAGGATTCCATTGTGGTCTTGCATCTTGCCTTAAAAGCATTCTATCCGGCAAGCGTTCCTTTTACCTTGTTGCATGTGGACACCGGACATAATTTCCAGGAAGCCCTGGATTACAGAGACAATCTGGTAAAGAAATATGGTTTGCGATTATTGGTAGCCTCTGTTCAGGAAGCTATTGATAAAGGTTTGGTACGCGAAGAAAAAGGTTATTCTGCTTCACGAAATGCTCTGCAAACAATTCCTTTATTGGAAGCGATTGAGAAAAATAAATTCGATTGCGCCATGGGTGGCGCTCGTCGTGACGAAGAAAAGGCACGCGCCAAAGAACGTTTCTTTTCCCACCGGGATGAGTTTGGCCAATGGGATCCAAAAAACCAACGTCCTGAATTATGGAATATCTTTAACGGCAGAAAACATGTGGGCGAACATTTCCGGGTGTTCCCGATTTCCAACTGGACAGAAATGGATGTATGGCAATATATTTATCAGGAGCAAATAGAAATGCCGAGTTTATATTTTTCCCATAAAAGAAAAGTATTTGAACGCGATGGTGTATGGTATGCCGCTTCTGAATTCATTCAAAACAAACCAACGGAAGTGATTGAAGAGCGTGTTGTTCGTTTCAGAACGGTAGGAGATATTACCTGTACAGGTGCAGTGTTTTCAGAAGCTTCTACTCTGGAAGATATCATACAGGAAGTAGCAGCGTCGCGCACCACAGAACGCGGCACGCGCGCCGATGATAAGCGCAGTGAAGCAGCGATGGAAGACAGAAAAAAGGCTGGATATTTTTAATGAAATAACATATTAATTAGCTAATTAGCTAATTGTCAAATTTGCAAATTAATACAATGACAACAACAACTCAAGAAATAGACAATTTTGATTCAAAGGCATATTTAGATATGGAATTGCTACGTTTCTCCACGGCAGGAAGCGTGGATGACGGAAAATCTACTTTAATCGGAAGATTATTGTACGACAGTAAATCCATATTTCAGGACCAGATGGATGCGATTGAAGCTGCTTCCACCAAGCGAGGCGAAGAATATGTGAATCTTGCCTTGCTGACCGATGGTCTGCGTGCAGAACGCGAACAAGGCATCACCATTGACGTAGCGTACCGTTATTTCTCGACTCCAAAAAGGAAATTCATCATTGCCGATACGCCGGGACATATTCAGTACACTCGTAACATGGTAACGGGTGCATCTACTGCCAATTTGGCTATCATTTTAGTAGATGCACGTAAAGGCATCATTGAACAAACTTATCGCCATTCTTATATTGCATCATTGTTACAAATTCCGCATATCATCGTTTGTATCAACAAAATGGACTTAGTAGATTGGGACGAAAAGACCTTCAACAGAATTGTAAATGACTACAAAGCCTTTGCCTCGAAATTGGATATCAAAGACGTTCACTTCCTGCCGATTTCTGCGCTGGCAGGCGACAATGTGGTGAACAGATCCGAAAATATGGACTGGTATCAGGGTCCGACTTTGATGTACTTGCTGGAAACGATTCACATCGGTTCGGATCTGAATCATATCGATGCGCGTTTTCCGGTACAGTATGTGATTCGTCCGATGAAAAACGAATACCATGATTTCCGTGGTTATGCAGGAAGAATTGCCGGCGGCGTGTTCCGTGTGGGCGACAAAGTGAAAGCTTTACCCAGCGGATTTTCCTCTAAAATAAAATCGATTGTGACGATGGATGGTGATTTGCAGGAAGCATTTGCTCCACAAAGTGTTACCATTACACTAGAAGATGAAATCGATATTTCGCGTGGTGATATGATTGTGCGTGAAAACAATTTGCCACAGATAGAACAGGAATTTGACGTGATGCTGTGCTGGATGAATGAGAAGAAAATGGTGCCGCGCGGCAAATATATTTTGCGACATACTTCCAGAGAATGCAAATGTATTGTAAAAGAAACCAAGTACAAACTCAACATCAATACACTACAAAGATTAGAAGATGATTTGGATTTAGGCCTGAATGATATCGGCAGAGTAACGATACGCACTACGGTTCCGTTGTTTTTTGACAGTTACAGAAAAAACAGAATTACCGGCAGCATTATCTTGGTAGATGAAGCGACCAATGAGACCGTAGCTGCAGGGATGATTGTGTAATGGAAAGATTTCTTTACAACACACTTAGATTACTAATTACAATCTGCTTTTTAGCAGGAATCACTTTATTGTTTATTAAAGAGCCTTTTAAAAAATACTTAGCAATCCGTGTTTTGTTGTGCTTTTCAATAAGCGTTTTCTGTTTAGGATTGTGGGCAATATTTGGCACAATATGTAGATGGAAAACGTTCACTGAATCCTATAAAAGAATTGATTTTGAGAATTATTTTGGTAGCATCGGAAGACTAATTTATATTATTATTGGAATGGGTGCAATCGGTGCATCATTCTTTTTCATGTATTTATTTTTAAATTCAATTCTAAAAAGGTAATTTAAAACGGTCTTGAATCAATTTTGCATAAGTAATAAATACTATACTTTCCAAGAAACGCTAGTAAATGAGTATAAAAAACATTCCACGATTTACCAACTGCGCAAAACAATAGCTATATTTGCAAATGATGGAAACATCGAAGAAAACTTTCCCTACAATCGGTATCATTGGCGGTGGACAATTAGGCAAAATGTTCATCCAAAAGGCATCGCAATGGTCGGTGCAGATAAACATCCTCGACAAGGATGCAACTTGTCCTGCCAGTGTATTAGCCGACCATCATATTCTCGGCAGCATTACCGACGGCAACGAGATTCAAAAACTAGCTGACATTTCCGATGTGCTTACCTGGGAAATCGAACACATTGATGTAGATAAATTAATGGAGTTACAGCAAGAGGGAAAAACCATCATTCCCAATCCTGAGATTCTGAAAATCATTCAGGATAAGGGAAAACAGAAATTATTTTATCAGGACAACAATATACCGACGGCACCGTTTTTTATTGCTCAAAATAAGACGGAAGCGAAAGAAAAGCTGGCACAAACTACTTTTAAAAAGGTTGCCGTAAAAGCCTGCACCGGTGGATATGACGGCAAGGGCGTATTTATTGCTGACAGAAATTCTATCCTGGAAAATCCTGAAATCATTCCATTTGACACGGCATTGATGGTGGAAGAATTTGTGCCGTGTAAGACGGAAATTGCGGTGCTGGTGGCGCGTAATCGTAAAGGCGAACTGGCCGTATATCCGGCGATAGAAATGGAATTTGATCCGCAAAGCAATCTGGTTTCCTTTTTAATTTCACCGGCAAATATTCCTTTACATCTGGAGCAGCGAGCGGAGCAAATAGCCTTGCAGTGTGCGGAAGCCTTTGGCAGCGCGGGTTTATTTGCGGTAGAATTATTTTTATCAGAAGACGATGAATTGCTGGTGAATGAAATTGCACCCCGTCCGCATAATTCCGCGCACCACACCATCGAAGGATTTTATACCTCCCAATACGAACAATTGCTGCGTGTATTGTTAGATATGCCTTTGGGTTCAACGCATCTGAAGATGCCGTGTGCAATGATTAACCTGGTAGGTCCGGAAACCGGAAGCGGGAAATACCGCCTGAAATACTTCAATGAGATAAGTTCTCTGCCCGGCGTGTATGTGCATCTGTACGGAAAAAAGGAAAGTAAGCCGAACCGCAAACTCGGGCATATCACCATCGTTCAGCCATCGCAGGAAAAAGTGTTGGAAATCACTCAAAAAGTCCGAACTTTAACAGAAATAGAAATTATAGCATAAAATAAGAATAGAGATATGAAATGGAACGTCTCATCTCTCAAATCTTATCTCTCAAATTCTAAGCAATGAAAAAAGTAGCCATCATCATGGGTTCTGACAGCGACTCACCGGTCATGCAGGAAGCCGCCAAAGTACTGACCGAATTCGGCATTGATTTTGAATACACCATCATATCTGCGCACCGCACGCCGGAGCGCATGTACGACTTCGCACGTACCGCACACGAGCAGGGTGTAGAAGTGATCATTGCAGGAGCCGGAGGAGCCGCGCACTTGCCGGGTATGGTGGCCGCCATTTCGCCGCTGCCTGTGATTGGTGTGCCGGTGCAAAGCAAAAGTTTGAACGGCTTAGATTCGTTGTTGTCTATCGTGCAGATGCCGGGTGGCGTGCCGGTGGCAACCGTCGCCATCAATGGTGCAAAGAATGCAGGAATACTAGCTGCGCAAATACTGGCCATACATGACAACTCTTTACTTCAAAAAGTGATTGATTATAAAAAGAATTTAGAGAATGAAGTGATGGAAAAGACGAAAACATTTAAACCTTAGTCTATTTCAGCATTTCCAGAAACCATTCTTTATCCGGCAAATCCGATGCCTCCTGAATTTCGTTTTTAAGCCTAAGTTTCTTTGCCTTTGACACATCTATATGGGCATAAAGTTTCTCACTGAACCTTATGATATTTTTATATCGTTCCTTGTGATAACCAATTTTCTTTTGCCTGAACAGGTACACCTTAAATGTATTCAACAGTCCCACTAAAGCTTCATATTCTTTTGTCTCGAAATAAATTTTCACCAGCATGAATTTAGCCGCCAGATTCCACAAGGTATCGCTGTATTCGATGCTCAATAAAATTGGCATAGTCTTCCTGTAATTTTTTTGGGTAAAATACAAACGTGCTTTATTGAATGAAATCGTATTCTCTCTCATTGATTCATTCAAATATTCACCGTACGCCTCAATAAAATTTTCCACACCCTTAAAATCCATCAGCTTTAAACCGATAAAAACAACATTAGTGAAGGTAAAACGACTGAGTTCGTTATTATCTAAAAGGTATTTCTTATCTAAAGAATGCAGGTATAATCTGTAGGCGGTTT
This sequence comes from Chitinophagales bacterium, assembly GCA_046329775.1. Classification (GTDB taxonomy): domain Bacteria; phylum Bacteroidota; class Bacteroidia; order Chitinophagales; family JADIYW01; genus JADJSS01. The sequence goes on along the minus strand of JAXLTX010000005.1, from coordinate 217,206 downwards.
CTGCATACAACAATTCACTGGAATTTAATCTCTTGATACAATGATTGATGCACAACAGAAAAATATCCTTGAGTTCGTGTTCCGTAAAACAAGATTCGTGTTTATAGACCGCATCCACGCATCTTTTAAAATAACTATTATCGTTCGTGTTGGTTAATGTCTTATAGGCATAATAATAGACTTCTATCGCAGGGGTGACAGACAACTTATCGCTCTCTATCTGCTCGAGAATAAAAGGCAATAGGACAAAAGAATATTGCACATTACTGATATTCTGATGCGTGATGGAGATGCATGCATACTTGAGTATCTCAGCCGCCGCATAATGATGGATGGCGTCAGAAATGGCTTGTATGTTAAACGATTGGTCTCTTGAATGCTGACTCAGCAACTTAAACTGCTCAATCTCCAATTGTATCACCTCCTGATAATACAAGGCATCCTGTTTGGCCTGAAGTTTTTGTTTTTCCTTAATCTTTTGCAGTGCCAGGTGCGCCTGATCTAACAACTGATGTTGCTGTAAACTTTTGGCCAACGCGATTTGTTGCTCATTTCTGTTCCTGACAAAATAAGCATAGGCCAAAAAATCCTCCAGTGTCTGCGTACATAGCGACATCACATGCCGCAATCGCAAATCGTCATATTGCTTAGTTTGGGGATATAAATAGAAAAAAGCACGACTTTTCTGTAATGTAGTGGTAGAAATGCTTCTTCTTGAAGCTAAAAACGCTATTAATTTTCGGACATCTTCATGCACATTTGCAATGGGTGACACTATCCATTTATTCAACTGCCTTAATTCTTCTGAATTGAGTGAAATATAGATTCTGACCAACTTACTGTCCAGCATGATATTTTATCATTTCTAAATTAAAAGTAACATAAAATATCGGACAAACTGTATTAATTGTAATTTTTATTTGCAGGAATAGCGTGCACATTTGTATCGTAAACGACTATCAAAACAACTCATCATGAAAAATAATACAATCTTATACAGAACCAATGGGGATAAAATGATACCATACATGTATAATGATATTAAATCTATCCAAAATCCCTCAGCAGCAAATAGATTCACTAACTTTAAACTACATTATATGAAAACACTTTTGAAAATCAGTTTAGCTTTTATCATATTTATAAGCTACAATAATCTATTTGCAAGTGGCTGGCAACAAAAGTTAGACCTAATAAACTCTAGTGATAGAGCCAATAACTCGGAAATTGAAATGATGCCGAATGGAAACTGCATAATAGCTTCCAGTTTTGCACAACCTTGGGACAGTTCTATTTACCTGCATCAATACAAAAAAGAGGATGGAGAGCTCTTACTCTTTAATATCAATCATATCCCTATCAAGAATGCGCAGAAAATTCATGCGATAAAATACATTTCTTCCATCCAGCAATACATCCTTATTTATGAAGAATACATCCCAAACGGCATCTCAGGAATGTATTATCAGATCATAGAATCTTTTGAGCCTTTTACAATCAGCCCAAAGCATTTATTGTACGCTTTCACCAACACAGATTTATACTCCCAGAAATTGGTAGTTTCTGAGACAGATTCAAGCATTGAGGCTGGTTTTACAATGATTTATTTTGACAATGTAAATAATCGCGCCTCGGATACCGTAAGCTTTCATAAAATAAGTATCGCATTTTCAAACACAGATACGGTGGCGCAATCGGCCGTTGTCATAATTCCGCAACAATACAATTCTGCAAGTATCCAATATGCACAATACACCATGAGAAAAGTGCAGAATGATTATATTTTAAACCTCAGCAATCTGGACACCCTCAACAGGTATGTTGCAAAACTGATAACCATACACGATGATTTAAGCTGGGATTCTGCAGCCGTATATTATCCTGATGGATTTATTTCACCACAACTGTTAAGTAACGGAAATCTATTGGTAAAAAATAATTTTAGAGGTACGCAAAATGGTAATGATGGCTTTACCACTACGGATGTATATAACCGTAATCTGCAACTATTATTTTCAATTGACTCCACTTCCCTTCCCGGCAATGCTGCCATATTTTTAGAACCAAGCGAAGGGAAACTCATCAATATAGAAGGCGATTATTATCCAAACCAACCCGCAGAGTATGGAATGGTAAAGGAAATTATTGATATCAATGATCGAAAAGTAACTAAACAGGAAATATGGCACATCAATTATCCGGATGGCATTTCATTTAGGAATTTTAATATTGTTTCGCAAACAAGTTTCAAAGATGGTTATGCCTATTTGTATGGCTTGATTGCAGGACCAAACAACAGAAATCTATATTTAATCCAGATAGATTCTTTAGGAAACGTCTACAGCAACCTAATCCGGGGGCATGTTTTGGGCGACTTCAACAATAATTGCCGGAAGGATTCCGGTGACATTGATTTGCGACAAATTGACATCACGGCCAGCATTGACACCAATGTGCTTTATACCTCTTCGGATAATAACGGTAATTTTCAATTTGCAACAAATTATGCCGGCGCAGTAAAACTGTTTCCTAGAACAAGCTTCCGATACGCCCTATGGGCACACGGCGCTTGTAGTGACACAACTGTTGTCAACCTATCAAACGATGTAAACATAGACTCTGTCAACTTTAACTTTACCCCGACGGTAACCTGCAGCAATCTTAATGTTAGTGTACATTTGCAACGCTTCCGCCATCTGGATCCTGTTATTTATTATTACATTGATTATTGCAACACCGGTACTAAAAATGCAAACGATGTCTATATTGACATAAGCGTTGATCCTTTATTAATGGTGGACAATGCGGCAACAGATGGTGGAATTCCAATAAATATCAGCGACGTAGGCAATCATCGTTATCGCCTTTTTGTGGGTTCCGCAGATATTTTTGATTGCGGAAAATTAATTGTAAAACTGCATGAGGCACCGGAAGCCACCTTGGGCAGAACGGTCTGCATTCAAAGTCATATTTATCCGGATAGCGTTTGTGTACAGCCAAATTACAACGGTTCTATCATTGTTGCATCGGCTATATGCTTAGGCGACAGCGTAGAATTGCAGCTGAAAAATAACGGCGCAGCCATGCAGCAACCAAAACAGTATATTGTAATTGAAGATCAGGTAATAAGACGAGGCAATACCTATCAGTTGCCAATCAATGGCACCATAAGTGAAAAATTTGCCGCAGATTCCGGAAAAACGTATCGCATTGTTGCCGAACAGGAAGATGATTTTCCAAGAGAATTGGGGGAGAAACATGTTACCGCATTTATTGAAGGTTGCCGACCAGATTCACAAAGTCCGATGTCTACCGGAAATGTACTGCCATTCTCCAATTATAATGCACCATATCGTGCAACAGATTGCAAAATGATTGTCGGCAGTTTTGACCCGAATGCCAAAGAGGCCCTGCCATTCGGATACAGTACACAACACTATATTGAAGCTAATTCGGATATCGATTATACAATCCATTTCCAAAATACAGGCAATGATACAGCATACGATATTATCATTGTTGATACGATATCCAATGCACTGGATATAAACACCCTGATTCCACAGGTAAGCAGTCATTCGTATCGCTATGAGAGAAGCGACAGCAATGTGGTACGCTTTGTTTTTGATTCCATCTACCTGGTCGACAGTGTACACAATGAACCAATGTCACATGGATTTATTCAATTCAGCATTCAGCAAAAACTGGATAATCCGGTTGGTACGAGAATTTACAATAATGCTTCCATCTATTTTGACAGAAATGAGGCCATTGTAACCAACACCACTTTTCACACGATTGGAAAAGATTTCATTCAGATGCAATTAATCAGCTCCACAAAACACACAAAATACAATGTGAAGGAAGTGACTGCCTTTCCGAATCCGTTCAGGGAAAAGACGCAGATCATTATCGAATCCGATGAATTGAGAAATGCTGTGCTGATATTGATGAACCTGAACGGCCAACAAATAAAATCTATCCCGTCAAACAACAAAAATATATTTACCATTTACCGGGACGATTTAGCAAACGGAATGTATTTATTTAAAGTCTTAGAGAATGAAGAAGTTGTCACTACCGGAAAACTAATTGCTCAATAAACGTTTAAGAATAAGTAATACATTATCGCTCAAAAAAGGAAGTGTCCAGATGGCACTTCTTTTTTTATTTAATCAAATCACGAATCACCACGCTCGCACACACACCGCCAAAGGCTGCCGGCAAATAAGAGATGGTGCCGTAAGCAGACTTTTTGAAATTCGTTCCGTCGGTCATGATCAAGGAATGCTTGTCCGGCAATTCCGTAGAGAATACGACTTTTATACCTTTGTAGATTTTATCTTTTTTCAGGCGTTTGCGCACCGTTTTCACAAATACACAGTTATACGTTTTGGATAAGTCGGCCACCATTAGTTTCGTCGGATCGAGCTTGCCACCCGCGCCACCGCTCATGATGATTTTCTTCTTGAGGGTGTATGCTGCTTTCAGTAAATTCAGTTTAGGCGTGATGCTGTCAATCGCGTCGATGATATAATCGTACTCGTGCAGGCTCACAATCTCATACGCTTTCTCCGGCGACAAGAATTCTTTGATGACGTTCAGTTCTATTTCAGGATTGATGTCCTTGATACGTGTTGCCATCCAGTCGGCCTTGCTCACACCGTGTGTGGAAGACATGGCCGGCAATTGACGATTGCGGTTTGTAGGGTCCACCACATCTCCGTCTACTATCGTCATCTTGCCCACTCCTGCGCGCGCAATAAACTCAGCGGCAAAAGAACCGATACCACCCAATCCGACCACCAGCACATGGCTATTGACCAGCTTTTCCAGTTTCTCATCACCGATCAATGCGGTTGTCCTTGAAATCCACTTTCTATCCTGCATTTTGAAAATTTTGTGCAAATTTAGCAAAGATTTATTTCGCGAATGGCTCTAAATTCATCTTTAGATGAAGCTCTGTTTTCTTAACAAACTTATCTTTAAAGAAGACCGAATTGCTTTGGCTTATGTAATAAAAAAACCATGTGTCAATGTGGTTAAAAAAAATTATCTTACAACATCATGTTACAACACTTTCCATCTGATAAAATTATTTGTGGTGTAGATGAAGCCGGGCGCGGTTGTATTGCCGGTCCTGTCGTTGCAGCAGCGGTCATCCTGCCAAAAGATTTCAGCCATGGTTTTCTAAATGACTCCAAACAACTAAGCGAACAGCAGCGCAACGAATTGCGTCCGATAATTGAAAGACACGCCATTGCTTTTGGGGTGGGAATTATCGATAATCATAAGGTTGACGAGGTTAATATCTTACAGGCCACTTATCTGGCGATGCATCAGGCGATAGATCAATTAAAGAAAAAACCAGAACTGTTAATTATCGACGGCAACCGTTTCAAACCCTATAAAAAGATTACACACGAAACGATCATCAAAGGGGATGGGAAATTTATTGAAATAGCGGCAGCTTCGATTCTAGCAAAAACCTACCGTGATGAAATCATGGAAAAGCTGCATGAAGAATTTCCGGATTATAACTGGCAAAAGAATAAAGGTTACCCAACCATTGAACACCGAAAAGCGGTGAAAGAATTTGGAAGCTGCATTTATCACCGACAAACATTTCAATTACTGAAACCAGAGCAACTGAGTTTATTTTAATAAAAAAGTCCGCTTTAATAAGCGGACTTTTTATATTTCAAAATCTTCTGATTAATGTGAATCATACAATATATTGGAAGCCGTAAGATACGCTGTACCTACCTGATTATAAAAACCATCCCAGTCGCCGTTGGCCGGTGAACTGGCATTACCATCGCCATTACTATCACCACCATGTGCGTCATCTTTTACTGAGGTAAAGAATACACCGCTGCCAATATTTATGATGTTATTGGTGCCTTTATCTATTATTCCACCGGAGCCAAATTTAAAAACAACGTTATTACCTATATTGACTGTACGTATACCACCGGAACCACCTGAATAGAAACTTCCGGTAAACACATAAGGCACTTCGCTTACATTGTAGGTAACAGTACCGCCGAGATTTGCATTGTCTGTCAGGAAGATGGCATTTCTTGCGTTCTTCTCATTCACATTATCCGGATTATGGAAAATATTATTGGTATTTAAAGTGTAATAGGAATTGAAGAAGATGGGTCTGTCATTATCATAAAATGCATTGTTGGTAAATCTTGAAATCGTGTTATCCTGCATGTATGTGCCACCGTGGAAAGCATATGCACTGGAAGTGGAACTGCTGAGTGTGTGTGCAATGACACAATTATCAAAATTAAAAGAAGTCCCGGAAACACTTATCAGAACCGCATTGTTATAACCGCCGTCATTTTTTCCTGCATATAAAATATCACAGAAAGTGAATGTATTATTCGTACCGCCGTTTAAATAAATGCTTGTCCAGTCCCCTTTCTGAGGTGTAGTGGCATCACCGTCACCGTTGGTATCACCGCAATGTGTGTCATCTGCGATGGATGTAAAAACAATTCTATTGGAAGCCGTACCGTTCGCCAGAATTTTACCGGAACCATTCACTGCCAATCTGCCGCCATTCAGCTTAACCACAACGCCAGGTTCTATGGTAAGGGTAGCTGTTATAGCGATAAAACCGGAAACCACGTAAACATTTCCTGCAGTCCAGGTGGTGGCACTTGTGATGTTAGAGGTAACATTCACGACATTGCAGGCTGTACTTGTGGTGGTAGTAAATGCTATATCCGCGCCATATGCTACACCATTTGCATTCTTGGCATAAGCTCTCACATGGTAAGTGGCATTTGGTTCAAATCCGTCAAAATTATCAGAGAAGGCACCAGAACCGCTGCCAATATCAAAAGATACATCGTTCGGATCATCTATCGTTGGGTTTGCCACATCACTAAGACATATACCTCTTTCTGTTACAGCACTGCCACCATCATTGGTAACATTACCGCCCAATGTAGCTGCTGTCTCCGTTACATTCGTCGGTGTTGCAGTTGTTACAGTAAGTTCCGGGCTGTCCGTTTTCGTACAAGCCGTTATCACGCTGCCGGCCAGTAGCAGCGCAAAACTGATTCTTTTCATTGTTGTTTTCATTGTATTATTTTTTTTGTGAAGATTTTTGTTAATACAAACTTAGACATGAATATAACTTGATTTCATCCTTAAAAAGAAGGATATTCTGACAACAACAAAATATCCTTTAAATTAAGTATATGCTTACCTTTAGTATTCTCTTATTTTGCAATACTATATACATGAAACGATTTTTCATTTTTCTGCTCTTATACACGCGCTTCACATATGGATTCGGAAGCGACCTTGACAGTCTGTTGCAAAGATTGAAAACAGCCAAAGAAGACACTAACAAGGTAAAACTTCTGCTGAACATTGAAAATGAATACATCAACATTAATCCGGATTCTGCCTTTTATTATACGGAAATCTGTAATGCACTGATTGGCAAACTTAAAGACACAGCCCATATTTACGAATGCAATCTCTGCTACATGGAGTATTATTATGCAAAATATAATTTCGAAAAAAGCATTGAATACGCATTTAAAAATCTGGAGATTGCACAAAAAATAAAGAACCAGAAGAGAATCGCCAGATCCTTATCCAACATCTCCACCACTTACAACAGATTCGGTCGCTACTACCAGGCGGTGGAGTATGCCATAAAAACATTGAAATATTCACAGCAGACAGGTGACACCTTAAATATTTCTACCCGTTATGCAAACATTGCCTGGATATATCTTGGCTTGCGGCAATATGATAAATCAATAGAATATGCGGAGAAAGGAATCATTGCAGGAGAAAAATATAATGACATCAAAGGCCTGTTAAAAAGCCTGAACAATGCCGGAGTTGCTTATGACAAAATAAACAAAATTGATAAATCACTTCCTTTGTATGAAAAAAAGCTGACTATTGCACTTCAGCATAACATACCATATGATGCAATGGTTTCACTGGTTAACTTAGCTATACAGCATTACAAAAGGGGCAACCGGAAGGAATTAATAAAGTATGTGTCTTCACTGAATGACATGCTTGCCAAAAATGAATCCCTGGGCGATATTAATCTCGTGGGTCATATTTATGGTGTCAATGCGATGAAAGACATGAGCCTGCATCAATATTCATCCGCAGAAAAAAACCTGAACGCCGGATTAGAACTGGTAAAAGATGACAGCAATGCTGACGCCCATTTATTTCTTTACGAAATCTATTATAAGCTAAAGTATTGCATGAATGATATTCCCGGTGGGGAATATTATTCTTACAAAGTGGATTCTCTGAATCAGAAAGCGTTTTCAGATGAACTCGCCATGTATTCAATGGACCTGGAAGCCAAATACGAAACACAGAAAAAAGAAAATGAAATATTACAGCAACAGCAACAGCTTAAAAAAAGAAAAAACTGGAATATCATTTTAATCAGCTCTATTTTTATCCTTGCAGCACTTTCATTTTTATTATACAGATACCTGAAGCAACAAAATTCACTGCTGGAAAAGGAAAAAATAATTCAGGAACAACAAATCAAGCGACTGGAAAAGGAAAAACAATTGGAAGCAACGGAAGCCATTTTAAACGGTCAGGAAGAAGAACGGAGCCGTATTGCAAAAGATTTGCATGACGGCTTGGGTGGCTTATTATCCAGCGTAAAATACTCACTCAGCAATATGAAAGAGAATGTATTACTAAGTTCTGAAAATGCATTGTCATTTGAAAGAACCATTGACATGCTGGACTCCGGCATTAAGGAACTAAGAAGAGTATCGCACAACATGATGCCGGAAAACCTGGTGAAATTCGGGCTGGATACCGCACTGAAAGACTACTGCAATGCCATCACAAAAACAAAGGCTTTGCAAGTCAGTTATTCTTCTTTCGGTATGGAAGAATTTCAGACGAATACCAATATCAGCGTCACCGTTTATCGGGTCATTCAGGAACTCATCAACAACACCATGAAACACGCCGGTGCAACTGCGTCTATTGTTCAGCTGTCCAAAGACGAACACAAACTGCACATTACCGTTGAAGATAACGGTAAAGGATTTGACATTGGCAATATGGATACCTTTAAAGGTGCAGGATGGACAAATATTCAAAACAGAGTAACGTACCTGAAAGGAAAAATTGACCTTGATTCAAGCAAAGAAAACGGAACCTCTGTTATTATAGAAATACCATTATCATGAGCGCAACAAAATTATTTATTGTAGACGACCATTATATGATCATTGAAGGCATCACTTCCCTGATGCTGCATGAACCTGACATAAATATTATCGGTCACGCACAAAATGCACAAAGCTGTATGGCCTTTCTGCAACGCATGCAGCCGGATGTCATTTTTTTAGACATCAACCTTCCCGACAAAAGCGGTATTGATGTGTGTAAAGACATAAAGAAATCATATCCTGCCATAAAAATAATTGCATTAAGCACTTTTAATCAGAACAGCTACATACAGAATATGCTGGAAAACGGTGCTAACGGCTATCTTTTGAAAAATGCCACCAAAGAGGAAATGCTGGATGCCATCTTGACCGTCTTAAAACACAAACAATATTTAGCTAAAGAAGTGGCAGAAAGCATTAAAGAAAATGATGACAAAAAACCGGTGCTAACCCGCAGGGAAAAAGAAATCCTGAAATTGATTGCAGAAGGATTAACCAGCAACGATATCGGAAAATTATTGTTTATCAGTCCGACAACCGTAGATACGCATCGCAAGCATATCTTAGAAAAATTTAAGGTAAACAACACCGCTATTCTGATAAAAACAGCTACGCAACTCGGTATTATCTAACTCCAGCGCTCGTCCGTCACGCAACGGTTCGGATATTTTCCCAGATGTGTCTTGTCTTTGTAGAAATCCATAATCTCCCGCATATCCTTATCCATATCTCCCGTTGGATAAAATATTTTATCTACGATACCTTCTTTCACATCAAAATCCAGATAGCCTAAAGCGATAGGTACATTTGCTTTTACTGCGATGTGATAGAATCCGGTTTTCCATTGTTTGCGCTTGCCACGTGAGCCTTCCGGAGTAATCACCATGCAGATTTTCTTCTCTCTCTTTATGGAATTCACCATGGCATCCACCAGACTCAGGCGCTGTTTAGTTCCGTCTTTCGGCGTTCTGTCTATCGGAATGCAACCTAAGTATCGGAGCAGCCAGTTCAACGGCCAGAAGAAAGCCTCTTTTTTAACCGCAATTTTTGCCGGAATCTTACCCAATACAAAAATGGCCTTACCAATGGCCATATCCCAGGCTGAAGTATGTGGGGCTACAATCAATACGCACTTATCGATAGGTTTCAGCTTGTCCACGTTATATGTCCAACCTTTCACCAGCATTATTAATCTGGAAATGATTTTCAGCATAATTATTTTTTTCTGTGTAAAGGTAAAAGATAAATTATACCTTTCTTTCCTTACTACTTACTACCTATATCTTACTACCCTCAGATGTAACGCTGATCCAGGCTGAATTTCTCCGGATGGCATGGAGTGATATCCTTATAAAACTCCATCATGGTGCGCATGTCTGTTTCCAGATCCGTCGGATAAATGATTTTTCCAATGCCCGCCACTTTATTCTTATAATCCAGATAGCCCAGTAAAATAGGCACGTTCGCCATTTTTGCCGTGTACCAGAATCCCGTTTTCCATTCTGTGCGCAAACTGCGGGTACCTTCGGGCGTCACCATCACATGCAGTTCCGGATTTTCCTTGAATAAATTTGCCATGGCTTCCACCATACTTGGTCTCGGATCGCCGGGTTTTTTAGGTGAACGGTCGATAGCAATAGCACCCAAATTCAGCATGATACGCTTAAAGGGAAATCTCACCCATTCTTGCTTCACCGTAAAACGCAGAGGCAAACCCATCAGATCAAAGGCAGCCTTGGCAATTGGGAGATCCATATTGGCAGTGTGAGGCGCGGCAATGGTGATCGATTGTTTGATGCCAACAATGGCTTCTGTCTTTAGTTTCCAGCCTAAAGCCTTAAAAATTAATCTGAAGATCCAACGTACTATCATAATATTGCAAAGATGCAACTTTTTTATTACTTATAAAACGGTAGAAAAACAGTATCGCACTTAAAAATATTCGCCCGAATGCTTGTAGTTTTAAGATTATCTGCCTAAATTAGTTGTTATAGCAACTATTATCATTGCAACCATGTCAGATTTTATCCAAGCATTTGAAGCTAAAGCGCCTGAAATCGTTTTCGAATGGAACGATGCCCCGACCGGCGCGCAAGGTTTTTTGGTCATCAATTCCCTGCGCGGCGGAGCTGCCGGCGGAGGTACGCGTATGCGCAAAGGCCTGACCCGACACGAAGTCGTATCGTTGGCGAAAACGATGGAAATCAAATTTTCCGTTTCCGGTCCTGCCATCGGCGGCGCAAAATCAGGCATCAACTTTGACCCGAACGACCCACGCAAGAAAGAGGTGTTGGAACGCTGGTACAAAGTCGTTGCTCCCATCCTGAAAAGCTACTATGGCACCGGCGGTGATATGAATATCGATGAAATCGATGACGTGATTCCGATTACGGAAGAGTATGGCATCTGGCATCCGCAGGAAGGCATCGTGAACGGGCATTACCATCCCACCGAACGCGATAAGATCAATAAGATCGGGCAGTTGCGCGTGGGTGTTTCCAAACTCATTGAAGACGAAGATTACACGCCTTCCAAGAAACAAGGTTATGTGGTGGCCGATATGATCACCGGCTACGGCGTGGCGGAATCAGTGAAGCATTATTATCGAATCTACAAACAACAAGATATCAAAGGCAAAACGGCTACGATTCAGGGATTCGGAAATGTAGGTGCTGCTGCGGCCTATTTTCTGGCACAACAAGGCGTGAAGATTACCGGTATCATTGACATCACCGGAGCCCTGATTGATGAGAACGGACTGGACTTTGAGACGGTTAAGAACTTATTTCTGAACAGAAAAAACAACAAGCTTACGCATCCCAATCTGATGCCGTTCGAACAGGCACAAACGGAATTCTGGAAAACTAAAACGGACATCTTTATTCCGGCCGCAGGTTCCCGTTTCGTCAGTGCTGAAAACCTGGAGGCCATGCTGCAGGCCGGCGTGGAAGTGATTTCCTCCGGTGCCAATGTGCCGTTCAACGATCCGGAAATCTTTTACGGAAAAATCCTGAATAAGGCGGATGAGAGTTTGGCGGTGATTCCGGATTTTATTGCCAATTGCGGAATGGCGCGGGTGTTTGCGTATTTGATGGGAAAAGACATCAAGATTACAGACGACGCCATTTTTCAGGATGTTTCCACCATCATTCATGATGCATTAGTTAAAGTATATCAAAAAGACAAGCAAGCTGTTTACATAACCAGAAATGCGTTGCAACTTGCCATAGAAGAATTAAGTTAATGTAATAATGTAGCAATTAAACTATGAAATAATGAGAAGCAGCGAACGAAAAAAAATCATTGGTACATTATTGAATTATTTCATTACTAAATTTTAATCATGCCTATCTATCACCACCTCGGAAAAATACCTCAAAAACGGCACACCGTTTTTCAGTCGGACAGCGGCGCGCACTATTATGAGCAGTTGTTCGGAACGGAAGGCTTCCACTCGCATTCGTCGCTGTTGTATCATATACACCGCCCTACACAGGTGAAGGAAATCCTGAGCTCCAAAGATGTTACACCTAAGGTAGCCATCGAGAAAAATATCAAATCCTTGCTGTTGGAAGGATTTAAGGTGCAACCGACAGACGATTTTCTCGACAGCCGAAAAACGCTGCTCTTCAACAATGATTGCAGCATTGCGCTGGCGGCTCCGAAACATTCGCTCACAGGCTATTTCTATAAGAACGCCGATGCCGATGAGATGATCTTCATCCACAAAGGCAGCGGCACCCTGCGCACCTTCATGGGCAACATTCCGTTTGAATACGGCGATTACCTGATTGTTCCGCGCGGCATGATCTATCAGATACAGTTTGATACGGAAGACAACCGTTTGCTCATCATGGAATCTTTTGCCCCGATTCATACCCCAAGACGCTACAAAAGTTCTTCCGGGCAATTGTTGGAGCATTCGCCGTTCTGTGAGCGCGATTATAAACTGCCGCAGCAACTGGAAACGCACGATGCCAAAGGCGATTTCGTCATTAAGATAAAAAAGCAACACACGCTGCATGAGTTCGTCTATGCCACGCATCCCTTTGATGTGGTAGGCTGGGATGGCTATAATTTCCCGTACGGATTCAGCATCCACAATTTTGAGCCGATAACGGGACGCGTACATCAGCCGCCTCCGGTGCATCAGACCTTTGAGACCAGCGCGCTGGTGGTTTGTTCCTTTGTGCCGCGTTTGTACGATTATCACCCGCAAGCGATTCCGGCGCCGTACAACCACAGCAACGTGGACAGCGACGAGGTGTTGTACTATGTGGATGGTGATTTCATGAGCCGCAACAATATCAAGCAGGGACATATTACGCTGCACCCGAAAGGCATACCGCACGGACCGGGACCCGGCGCTATGGAACGCAGCATCGGCCAAAAAGAAACGCAGGAACTGGCGGTGATGATTGATACCTTCCGTCCGTTGATGGTCACTGAAGAAGCCATGAAAATTGATGATGGAAAGTACTATAAAAGCTGGGTGGAATAAATAATGAGGTAATTTGATGATTAGCAAATGAGATAATGAAGAATTTGATTGCAATATTGTTTATTCTTTCTTGCCTATCATGCAACCAAAATACCATGAAGAAAGAACCTTCAATGAATGAATTTGATAAACAATATTTTTTTGGCTTTGAATATCAAACAATCATTGACAGTTCACTAATTATTCCTGATTCAATTAGATTATATAATGAACGAACACAGCAGACAAGTGTAATAAGATATAATTTAAGCGACAGTACAATGTGCTTCAGGGGTAAAAAATCTATATTCATAAAGCCAAAGCCTTTATTTAACTTATTGGATTCAGACCAAAATTATTTTTTAATATGAATTGATGGCTACAGTTTTGGATACAAGTATATTGAGAACGTATTACCTAGTTGTGGTACATGTTTGCCCAATAGAACATTAATTGGGAAAAGACTTTTTTTAAATAAAGCAAAATATGAAATTAATGATACAATTAATGGAAAACTTCTACTTAAATACTATGTAGACCATTATTGTTCAGAAGATAGTTCTAAGAGATTTAAAATTGAAGTAGATAGTATTTTATTCAAATATAGATTGCATCAAGGTACAACCAATTTGATTAATCAATTTGTAGGAAATTATAACAAAGACAAATCATCTCATTAACTAATCGTCAAATTAAAAAAATATGTCAACGGAAATTAAAAACGTAGAATACGGATTGGAAAAAATCTTTGAAGGTGCGCAGGATTTTTTACCCTTACTCGGCACCGATTATGTCGAGTTTTATGTAGGCAATGCCAAACAGGCGGCGCACTATTACAAAACAGCGTTCGGGTTTCAATCTTTAGCGTATGCGGGACTGGAAACGGGCGTGCGCGACAAAGCCTCTTATGTCTTGAAGCAGGACAAAATACGATTGGTGCTCACCACACCCTTAACATCGGACTCTCCCATCAATACACACCTGGCCAAGCACGGCGATGGCGTAAAAGTGATTGCGCTGTGGGTCGAAGATGCCACGAAATCGTTTGAAGAAACCACGAAGCGTGGTGCCAAACCTTTCATGCAGCCTACCGTAGAAAAAGATGAACACGGTGAAGTCGTGCGTTCCGGTATTTATACTTATGGAGAAACGGTACATATTTTTGTGGAACGCAAAAACTACAAGGGCACATTTTTGCCGGGCTATCAACCCTGGAAATCGGACTACAATCCAACTTCTGTTGGTTTGAAATTTATCGACCATATGGTGGGCAATGTAGGCTGGGGCGAAATGAATCAGTGGGTGAAATGGTATGAAGACGTGATGGGTTTTGTGAACTTCCTCTCTTTTGATGACAAGCAAATCCATACGGAATATTCCGCACTCATGAGTAAAGTGATGAGCAACGGAAACGGACGAATTAAGTTCCCGATCAATGAACCTGCTGAAGGCAAGAAGAAATCGCAGATCGAAGAATACCTAGATTTTTATGAAGGTCCGGGCGTGCAGCATATTGCGGTGGCCACGGATGATATCATCAAAACGGTTTCCGAATTACGTGCCCGCGGCGTGGAGTTCTTAAGCGCTCCGCCTCCGGCGTATTACGAAGATATACCTGCTCGTCTTGGCGAACATATGAACATGATGAAAGAAGACATCAGTGTATTGGAAAGGCTGGCAATATTAGTCGATGCTGATGAAGACGGTTATCTGTTACAAATATTCACCAAGCCGGTGGAAGACCGACCGACCTTATTCTTCGAAATCATACAGCGGATGGGTGCTAAAGGTTTTGGTGCAGGAAACTTCAAAGCATTATTTGAATCCATTGAAAGAGAACAGGAAAAAAGAGGGACACTATAACATGAATTTAAATTACGGATTTATATTAGAATCAACCGCAAAGAAAATCAAGCTCGAATTGCAACGCAAGTTCAACGAAATAGGAGCAGACATTACCGTTGACCAATGGGTGGTTTTACTGGAATTGTATCAGCACAACACACAAAGTCAGGTGGACCTGTGTGAGCACTGTGCAAAAGACGCACCGACCATCACTCGCATCATCGAATTGCTGGTAAAGAAGGAACTGATTTCACGGGAAGAATGCAAGGAAGACAGACGAAAATTCAATGTCTCCTTAAGTAAAAAAGGGAAAGCCTTGATTCAGAAATTATTACCGGTGGTAGTGGAATTCAGGAAGAAAGGATGGAACAACCTAACGGAGAAAGACATTCAGCACATCGAAAGAA
The DNA here is from genome assembly GCA_046329775.1 of Chitinophagales bacterium. Classification (GTDB taxonomy): domain Bacteria; phylum Bacteroidota; class Bacteroidia; order Chitinophagales; family JADIYW01; genus JADJSS01. Next base: position 201,271 of record JAXLTX010000005.1, on the reverse strand, counting down.
TCACCAAAAGGATAAAAGAAAATTTAAAATCAGCATAATGAACACGGACTACGCATCCCATTTTACCATACACAATCTGCCATACGGCATTTTCTCAACGCCCACCAAGCAGAAGCGGGCGGGCATTGCCTATGAAAATCATATCATCGATTTGTCGGTTTTGCTTGAACTGGATTTCTTTGAAGGAAAAATAAAATCGAATGTTTTCAATCAGGATTCATTGAATGATTTTATCGCATCAGGAAAAGAAAGCTGGTCATATGTAAGAAAGAAAATACAGGAACTGCTCACAACGGATTCCGATTTCTACAAAGAAAACCATACCCGTTTTATATATCAGCAAAGTGAAGCCGTGATGCATCTACCCGTAAAGATTGGCGATTACACAGATTTTTATTCTTCTGAAGAGCATGCCAGCAATGTGGGCAAAATGTTCCGTCCCACAATGGACCCCTTGTTGCCGAACTGGAAGCACATGCCTATAGCGTATCATGGAAGAAGTTCATCCATCATAACAACAAACACACCTATTAGAAGACCATACGGACAAATTTTAAAAGGCGAAGAAGTGATTTATTCCGCATGTCAGACCTTGGATATTGAAATAGAATTAGGTTATATTATTGGCAAAGAAAATAAATTAGGCGAACCAATTGATATCCAACAGGCGCACGAGCACGTGTTTGGTGCCGTGTTGTTAAATGATTTCTCCGCGCGGGATATTCAGCGCTGGGAGTACCAGCCGCTCGGGCCGTTTTTAGGAAAGAATTTTGCTACCGCCATTTCCCCTTGGATAGTAACCATGGAAGCATTAGAGCAATTCACAACGGATGCGCCGACTCAAACACAAGCGGTCTTACCGTATCTGCAGGAAGAAAAGCGACTGAACTTTGATATTGAAATTTCATTTGATATTGAAACGGCTAATGACAATAAGGCAACTGTTGCGGTGACCAATTCCAAATTTTTATACTGGACAATGGAACAACAGATAGCGCATCACACGGTGAACGGATGTAATTTGCAGGTAGGTGATTTATTGGGAACGGGAACCATTTCCGGAAAAGAAAAAAATAGCTTCGGCAGTCTGCTGGAGTTGACCTGGAACGGAAAAGAAAAAATCAGCGTTGGTACAGAAGAGAGAACTTTTTTGCAGGATGGTGATACAACCATATTGAGTGCTATTTGTAAAAAAGGTGACATGCAAATCGGTTTCGGTGAAGTAAGAAATGTAATAATAAAATAATTAAACATTGAAATAGAATTCTTACTGCTTATTACTCACGACTCACTACTAACATATGTACAACCTAAAACAAGAATACGACCAATACACCGAAGAAGATTTTCTGGTGTGGAAGTTATTATATCAACGCCAGCGGGTGCTGCTGCAAAACATGGCGTCCAAAGAGTTTATTCAGGGCATGGAGGAGATGCATTTCAGTGATGACAAGATTCCAGACTTCAATCATGTGAACAATGTATTGGCAAAAACTACCGGCTGGCAAATTGAAGTAGTGCCCGGTTTAATTCCGGATAAAGATTTTTTTGAGTTGCTTTCCAATAAAAAATTTCCATCTTCCACCTGGCTGCGCAAGTTGGAAAATCTGGATTACCTGGAAGAACCGGACATGTTTCACGACTGCTTTGCACATATGCCGTTATTGACAGAAAAATTCTTTGTAGATTATTTGCAGGAGATTTCAAAAATTGCATTAAAACATATTGACGATGCACTAGCAATAGAATTGATTGGCCGTGTGTATTGGTTTACTGTGGAGTTTGGCCTGATTAAACAAGAAGCTGGCATGCGCATCTACGGCGCCGGAATTTTGTCTTCCAGCGGCGAAAGTATTTTTTGCCTCGGCGACAAGGCCAACCGCTTGCCGTTTAATGTAAAAGACATGATGGAAAAGCATTACTATAAAGACCATTTTCAGGACAGATACTATGTGATAAACAGTTACAAAGATTTATTTGATGCGATACCGGAAATTGAAAGATTATTAGAGCAAGCATTGAAATCAATACCACATGAAAAAAATATTTATGCAACACCTTTGGATTTGAATTTATAATTCAAAAGATTCTTCGCTTTGCTCAGCATGACAAATAAAAGAAGTATGAAACAGCAAACGCTCAAACAAATAAAATCAAGTATTCGCAAGAAACAAATCAAAGACGGCTTCTTTGACGGAAGATTTGCACCCAAAACCCAACCCAATAAAAAGAAAGTGCAGAATAAAAAATTATGTCGCCTGAAAATAATTTTGTCTGATAATTAATTTTACATCTTGATTCTTGGTTCTAATCATCTAATATCTAAAAATGAAAACAATCATACCGAAAGAAACCAGCTTAAAGGAAATATCCAACTTTTTTACATCCGCCATTGTACCACGACCGGTGGCATTTGTAAGTACGATAGATGAAAACGGAACACCGAATCTGAGTCCGTTTTCGTTCTTTAATGTATTTAGCTCTAACCCTCCTATTTTGGTTTTCTCGCCGGCAAAAAGCGCACTGACCGGCAAACAAAAAGATACGTACTACAATACCAAAGCCGTGCCGGAATGTGTGATTCATATCGCTAATTATGCGATGGTGGAACAGCTCTCCGTCACCAGCGGCGCCTATCCGGCTGGCGTTAATGAGTTTGTAAAAGGCGGTTTTATAGAAGAAAAATCAACATTGGTAAAGCCGCCGCGCATCAAGGAAGCGCCGATTGCATTTGAATGCAAGGTCAATCAAATTATAGAATTAGGCGACACCGGCGGTTCCGGAAATTTAGTGATTTGTGAAATTGTGGCGATACATGTAGATGAAAATTTATTGGATACTAATGGAAATGTGATTGCTGAAAAACTGGATCCGATTGCACGTTTAGGATACAACAATTATGTGCGTTTTACAAAAGAGGATATTTTCGAAACACCCAAACCGTTGAAAGCTTATGGCGTTGGCGTAGATGCTGTTCCACAATGGATAAAAGACGAACAAATTTTAGATGGCAATGAATTGGGCAAATTGGCTAGTATTGCAGAGATACCAAATAAAGAAGACATCCAAAACGACAGTGAATTAGTAGAATTAATTTCCGATTACAAAGATCAAAGCATCAACGAGCTAAAACGCCTGTTGAGTGAAGATAAAATCAGAGAAGCATGGCTGGTGTTGTTGAATGTGGGATAATATACTAATTACAGCTATCTATCGTTATACAATTAAAACAAGTTGACGACAAGAATTTTCATTTATCTATTTCTGTCTTTTTCTTTATCATGTAAGCAAAAATCAACAGATAAAATTGTAGGTGTTGTCGTTTTAAATGATTTTGAGCATGATTACATCGAGGGTATAATAACAAATATTGAGACTTATTACAAATGTAAATGTGTAGTGTTAAATACAATCCAATTGCCGGAAAAATGCATTACAACCCTAAAGGAAAAAAGATATCGTGCAGACTCAATAATACGTTATTTAAAATCTATCAAGCCTGATACGGTAGATTATATTTTAGGATTGACCAACGAAAATATTTCAAATACAAAATATGACAGCTTAGGCAAGATAAAAATCCCTGAAACATATTTTGTTGATATTAGCATTTTTGGATTAGGATTTTGTCCTGGAAAAAGCTGTGTCGTTTCTTCTTTTAATTTTAAAAATGCAGACACGATTATCACCAAAGCAAGACTGCAAAAAATTACTATTCATGAACTCGGTCATAATTTTGGTTTGCCACACTGTAAGAGTAAGAATTGTGTGATGCAAGACGGCGCAGAAAACCTAGAATTACTAGATGAGTCTGACATGAAGCTGTGTGAAAAATGCTGCAGAAGAGTTAATAAATGGGTTCGTTAACCTTTCTAGCTTTATACACCTGCCACGCGCCGAAGCCCACACACCAAATATTGATGAATGCATTCATAATGCCATCGGCAATACCTACGGTGTACATGCCATTCATTGCATTAAAACTAAAATCACACAAGCCTAAGAATATCATGGCTCCTGCCGCAATAAAAGTATAATTTTTCCATTTATCAGTCTTTCGATTGAAGTAAGCCATCAACAAAACAAAGCATAAAAACAAATCGGGCAGGGGGAAACTATGTTCGAATTTGGTATAATACGTTGGGTATTCCGGATTCTCAAAACCAATCGTAAAAAAGGCTGCCCAGAACAGGATTAATACTATTGCCGAGAGTAACTGTAAAATATAGGTAGTCTTTTGCATCTTATTTCTTCTGTACCTTTTGAATGCTGCTGTTCATAATCCAGTCAATCAGCCATGGAAAAAGACGTTTGATGATTCTCGTAAGCTTACCGTCAAAGCCGGGGATAATCAGAAACGATTTCTTTTGCATCTCTTTCAAAACGACATCGGCCACAAATTCAGGCTTCAGTAACTTTGCTTTCCCGCCAATCGCTATGGTCTCCGCAGGTTTGTTCTTATTTTCCGCTTCAAAGCCAGGCGTGTCAGTATCCGGCGGACAAAGAACCTGCACCTTAATATTATGTTGTTTCAGTTCACTGCGTAAGGCTTCCGAAAATCCGATGATACCGAATTTTGTCATGCAATAATCCGCATAACCAAAAACACCCAGAAAACCTGCTATCGAAGATGTATTGACGATGATTCCACCTTTTTCTTTCATGTTAGGTACGAGCGTATATACTGAATTCCATGTGGAGTACAAATTGGTTTTAATCGTCTTGTCAAAAATTTCAAACGTGATGTTTTCAAAATAATCAGGCTGTGCAATACCTACACAATTGATTAAAATATCGGGCACGCCATTTTCTTCTATCGCCTTTGCAAATACTTTTTCTACATCCAGATTATCCGAAGTATCGACACTGTAGTAATTTATCTTTTGTGCAGAAATGTTTGCCGATTGTTTAATCTCCAGTATGGCAGCTTCAAGTTTGGAAACCGTTCTTGCGAAAATGCTTACGTGGCTGCCTTCTTTGGCCAGAGCTTTCGCTATCGCAAATCCAATGCCGGTAGAGCCTCCCGTTACAAATGCTGTTTTATGCTGATAAAAACCCATGCTGCTATTTTTGCTTTAACGTTGAAACATCCAATGTCTTCAGCCAGACCATCGTCTTTGCAAAACCTTCTTTATAAGAAATCTTGGGCGTCCAGTCCAGTTCTCTTTTGGCCTTATCAATGGAAAAACGCAAACGGGAGCCTAAATTTTTTACCGTGTAGGTAGTCAATAATGGTCTGTCTTTCTGCTTCAATAACTTCCCGAAAAACTCCATCAGCATGGCTGCAACATACGCCAGCCAATAGGGAATATGCACCTTAACCTCTTTTGCTCCTATTGATTTTGCCAAACCATTTGTGAATTCTTCCAGCGTTGTGCTTTCACCATCATGCACCAAATAGCCGTTTCCAACGGCACGTTCATCTATCGCAATCAACATTAACAAGTCAATCAGATTCTCAATATAGGTTGGCCACACAATGGCATTTTGACGCATGAATACCATCTCTCCTTTTAATACGGCATCTGCCAAATGCGGCACAAAGGTTTTATCTCCCGGTCCGAAAATCCAGCAGGGATACACCATTGTGACGGGCAAGCCTCTTTCCTTATAATATTTCCATGCAATTTCTTCTGCAGCCAGTTTGGTATCCGGATAAGGTTCATTCCAGGGTGTCAGCGGAAAAGTCTCATCCATCACTTTATCTTCGCGCAAGCCGAACACATCATTGGTACTGATTTTTACCAAACGTTTTACCTGAGCCTCACTCGCTGCGCGGCAAACATTTTCCGTTCCGTTGATCATGACCTGTTCAAAAATCTCCCGTTTCCCCCAATCGGAAACGAATGCCGCGCAATGAAAGACAATATCAATCTCATCCTTCATCGCTTTTTTTACATCCTCGTAATGGCGGATATCGCCGTAAACGATGTCTACATTCTTATTCTGGAGATTCTCAACTGCAGGATCATTGGGCAACACAAAAGCGCGAACTATATTTCCTTTGGCTAAATTGGCATTCACCAGATGGGTTCCGACGAATCCGGTAGCTCCGGTTATTAGAACTTTTGAAGACATAAATAAATATACGCGTATTTTGACTTCTTCACAAGAAATAAAGTGATATTTACAGCAACTTTTATCAATTGTATTTTTATGAAAAACATTGTTCAGATTGCAAAGAAACTCACCATCAAAAAAGAACACCTCGTGCTCTACGGAAATCATAAAGCGAAAATTAATATCGCTGAGCCGGATGCATCCAAAATAAGAAAGTCAAAACTCATCTTAGTCACTTCCATTACGCCAACAAAAGCCGGCAATGGCAAAACCACCACTTCCATTGGTCTTGCCGATGGACTAAACCGCATCGGAAAGAATGCTGTGCTGGCGCTTCGGGAACCTTCCTTAGGTCCCTGTTTCGGCATGAAGGGCGGTGCAACGGGTGCCGGAAAATCACAACTCATTCCGTCCAATGACATCAACCTGCATTTCACGGGCGATTTTCACGCCATCAGCATCGCCAACAATATGCTGGCCGCCTTGCTGGATAATTATAATTTCCACAAACAGGGAACGCCTTCCGAGATGAAAGAGATTTATTGGAAACGGGTGATGGATGTCAATGACCGTTCGCTGCGTTTCATCATTACCGGTTTGCATGGCGGCAAAAATGGGCTGCCCGCAGAAACAGGCTTTGACATCACTCCGGCATCGGAACTGATGGCCATCCTTTGTCTTTCCAAAAACATCGAAGATTTACGCAACAGAATAGATAATATTTTGCTTGGCTATACGGCAGACAATAAACCGCTTACCGTAAAGGATCTGCATATCGGCGGAGCCATTACCGCTTTACTGAAAGATGCATTGATGCCGAATTTAGTGCAAACGCTGGAGGGAAATCCGGCTATCGTACATGGCGGACCATTTGCCAACATTGCTCACGGATGCAATTCCATACTGGCCACCAAAACAGCGATGCAACTCGGAGAGTATGTCCTCACGGAAGCAGGATTTGGAAGTGATTTAGGTGCGGAAAAATTCTTCAATATCAAATGCAGAACGACCGGCATCATCCCTGATTTAAGTGTGCTGGTGATTACCTCACAGTCTTTAAAACTACACGGGGAAATCCCTCAGGATAAGATAAAACTTCCTTCATCAGCAGGCATAAAGAAGGGCATGCGTAATCTGGAAAGGCATATCAGCATCCTGCAATCATTCGGGCAGAAAGTATTGGTCGTGTTGAATCAGTTTGATTCTGACACTAAGGAAGAAATTGATTTAATAGCTGACTTATGCAAAAAGAAGATGGCTGACTTTTCGATTAGCAATGCATATCAGCTCGGCGGAGATGGCGCTGCAGCTACGGCAAGGAAAATTGTCAGTTTAACGAAGACAAAAACAAAACAAATAAACCATACGTATGATTTAAAGGACAGTATTGAGACAAAGATCCAGAAGGTAGCCACTAAAATCTATGGTGGTAAAAAGGTGTTCTTTGAAAAGAAAGCAAAACTGCAACTGAGAAGAATCTTAAAAGCAGGCTATCAAAACCTGCCCATCTGCATAGCAAAAACGCAATATTCTTTCACCGATGAAGCGGAGCAGATCCATACCTACAAGGATTTTGACATCACCGTGGATGAACTGATTGTAAACGCCGGAGCCGGATTTATTGTGGCGGTCTGCGGAGAGATCATGCGCATGCCGGGCTTGCCCGATGAACCAAATGCGTTGCACATTGATGTGGTGAATGGCGAAATTGTTGGGTTGGTATGATATTGTTATTCATATATTTTCATATTTTTTCACAAAATAATTTTACAACTAATGAAGTATTATTCTATTATTTTCATTTCCAGCTTTATATTTATTTCCTGTAAAAAAGGGCAGGATTGTTTAATGAAAGGAACATGGATTATCGACAGGATTGAGCAAGCACAAAATGGTACCATTACGGATGGCAAATCAACACTTGTCTTTAACGATACTGCGACATTAATGTACCGTGATGGAGGTGGCGTTTCAACTTTTTTATATACCGCAACAAAAGATTCTATCTTTATTTCTCTAGTAAGTGACCCAGGCTACATTACCAACAGAGTTGGTTATAAATGTTCACTAAACAAACTTACCCTTAGTGCTCCTGCATACAACTTAGGATATCCTTCAATATATACTACTAAATCTTACTTATCTAGAAAATAAAAAAGCCTGTTAAGATAGTTACTTAACAGGCTTGTATAATCATGCTAATCAAAATAATCAACTAAATCAGTGTTCTATTTTCCTTTGCGTTTACGCTCGTTTTCGTCTAAGTAGATCTTACGCAGACGAATGGATTTCGGAGTCAATTCCACATACTCATCACCCTGGATATATTCCAGCGCTTCTTCCAAAGAGAATTTGGTTACCGGAATCAATCTGGCCTTATCATCTGTACCGGAAGCACGTACGTTGGTTAATTGTTTCTTGATGGTTACATTCACCACCAGGTCATCCTGGCGGGAATTCTCCCCAATCACCATTCCGCTGTAGACCTGATCGCCGGATTCCACGAAGAAACGGCCTCTGTCCTGCAATTTATCCAGCGAGTAAGCAATCGCTTCACCGGTTTCTTTCGAAATCATGGAACCATTGATACGGCCCGGAATCTCGCCTCTGTGCGGTGCATAATGTGTGAAACGGTGTGCCATTACTGCCTGTCCGGAAGTAGCCGTAATCATCTCCGTTCTCAGACCGATTAATCCTCTTGAAGGAATCTCAAACTCCATGATGGAACGGTTACCTTTCAGGATCATATTTTTCATATCTCCTTTTCTTTTGGTAATCATCTCTATAGCAGTACCCGCTTTTTCTTCCGGTAAGTCTATCGTCAATTCTTCCATCGGCTCGCATTTCACGCCGTCGATTTCCTTGAAGATAACCTGCGGCTGTCCTACCTGCAACTCATATCCTTCACGACGCATGGTTTCAATCAATACCGACAAGTGCAATACACCACGGCCAAACACTAAGAATGAATCCGCTGTCTCACCTTGTTGTACGCGCAAGGCCAGATTTTTTTCCAGCTCTTTGTATAAACGGTCCTTGATATGTCTGGACGTAACAAACTTTCCTTCTTTACCGAAGAAAGGAGAATCGTTGATGGTGAACAACATGCTCATGGTCGGCTCGTCGATAGAGATGGCCGCCATCGCTTCAGGATTTTCCGCATCTGCAATCGTATCACCGATTTCAAAGCCGTCAATACCCACAATGGCACAAATCTCACCCGCGGGCACTTCGTCCACTTTTATTTTTGCCATTCCTTCGAACAGCATCAGATCCTTGATGCGGGATTTTGTTATCGTACCATCGCGTTTAATCAAGGCAACCGGCATATTGGTTTTCAGCGTTCCACGGAATACACGGCCTACGGCAATACGTCCCACGAAAGAGGAATAATCCAATGACGTCACCTGCATCTGCGCAGGACCTTCCGCCGTCTTCGGAGCCGGAATGTGTTCGATGATACAATCCAACAGGTCCACCACATTGGTCGTTGGTTTTTTATAGTCTGTGCTCATCCAGCCGTTTTTGGCTGAACCGTAAATGGTAGGGAAGTCCAGTTGTTCTTCCGTAGCATCCAGCTGGAACATCAAATCAAATACTTTCTCGTGTACTTCATCCGGTGTACAGTTTTCCTTGTCTACTTTATTGATGACAACGATAGGTTTTAAGCCCAGTTGCAGTGCTTTTTGCAATACGAAACGCGTTTGCGGCATCGGCCCTTCGAATGCATCCACCAGCAACAAAACGCCGTCAGACATTTTCAGGACACGCTCCACCTCACCGCCGAAGTCGGCGTGACCCGGTGTGTCGATGATATTGATTTTGTAGTCTTTGTATTTTACGGCTGCATTCTTTGCAGTGATGGTGATACCACGCTCACGTTCCAGTTCATTATTATCCAAAATCAGCACTCCGGTGTTCTCGTGCTCGGAAAATGTCTTACATTCCCAGAGAATTTTGTCTACTAAAGTGGTTTTACCGTGGTCAACGTGTGCGATAATCGCAATATTTCTGATTTTTTGCATAAAAGTGAATTGGTTAAATTTCGAGGTGCAAAGGTACGCTTTAAATGACGCTTTTGCTAATCATACACCTATTCACAATAATTTTTTGACTTTTAAATTCAGAGTTTTAACTTTATAGTAATGTGCGATACCTTTATTTACGTTCCTCCCCTGAAAACCGCTTCGGTAATTTTTGGCAAAAACAGCGACAGAGAACCCAATGAGGCTCAACAAATTGTGTGTTTTCCCGCGAAAGTCCGGACTGAAACAACAGTAAAAGCCACTTTCATCGAAGTGGAGCATCCGAAAGAAATCTGTGAAGTCATCCTGAGCAAACCTTTCCAGATGTGGGGCGCGGAAATGGGCTGCAATGAATTTGGGGTCTGTATCGGGAACGAAGCGGTTTTTACCAGAATGCCTTTTGACAGGAAAAATCCGGGACTGACCGGTATGGATCTGCTTCGTTTAAGCCTTGAAATATCGAAAACGGCAAAAGAAGGATTGGACAACATCATTCATTATCTGGAAAAATACGGACAGGATGCCTGTGGCGGTTATAGGGATGAAAATTTCTATTACCACAACAGTTTCATCCTTGCGGATAAAAACGAAGGGTACGTGCTGGAAACGGCAGGCAGGCATTGGGTATATGAAAAAGTGAACGGCTATCGTGCCATCTCCAACGGATTAAGCATAGAGGAAAATTTTGACGGCATCAGCAAGGATGCGATTGCATTTGCCCGAAAAAAAGGCTGGACAAAGAAAAATGAATCTTTCAGTTTCAGAAAATCCTACAGTCAGTGGCTGATGCCCAAACTGGCTGCCTGCGAATTCAGAAGAAGCAACAGCGAACAGAAAGGAAAATCATTTCCAAACTTCGCTATCGAAAATGCTTTTCAGATATTGCGATCGCATGGTGAACATCAGGAAAACTTCTCTCCTGAACATGGCAATACAAAAAGCATCTGTATGCATGCGTCCGGTTTATTTACGCCACATCAAAGCGTAGGTTCTATGGTCGTAGAATTGAGAAAAGATAAATCAACTACGGTTTGGATGACCGGAACATCTGCGCCTTGTTTAAGCCTGTATAAACCTTTTTATTTCGGCAATGATATTTTAGAGGAAAGCAATTTTGCTTCCCCAACAGCAACATATGGCAAATCTTATTGGTGGGAATGGGAGAAATTGCATCGCAATATTTTGAAGAATTATGCAGAATCGATTTCTTTCATACAATACAAACAACAGGAACTGGAAAAGCTATGGATAAAACAAGATAAAATCCTGACCGAAGAAAACTGGAACCTGATCAATGCAAAACAAGTTTCCTTGAAGGCATTAAAAGACAGCATGGAAGTCAGAGATTATCTGTTATCCAAAACCTATCAAAATGAGTCTGGATTTGCATACAAGCAATTCTGGAAACGACAAAACAAAAAAGTAAATCTATAACATGGAAACTATTCAAACGGATGTGGTCATCATCGGCGCAGGTTATGCGGGCATTGCTGCCGCTAAAAGACTGCACGAAGCCGGAAAATCCTTTGTGATGATAGAAGCGCGCGACCGGATTGGCGGACGCACCAACACGGAAACACTGGCCTGCGGCGCTACCGTAGATTTGGGGGCACAATGGATTGGCCCGACACAGCATCTTATCTGGGAATGGGTGAAAGTAACGAATACAGAAACTTTTGACTGTTATGATACCGGAAAAAATATCCTGTCGTGGAAGAATAAGATTTCCACCTACAAAGGCACCATTCCGAAAATCGACCCGATATCACTGATTGATTTAGGCATCGCGATTGAACGCATCAATAAATTATGCAAAGAAATACCGCTGGATGCGCCTTGGACGCATCCGAAAGCACTGGAATACGACTCCATGACACTGCACACCTGGATAGAGAAAAACATGTACACCAAAAAGGCTAAACACCTTTTTAACATCGGCGTGGAAACGGTGTTTGCCGCCGGTGCACACGAAATTTCTTTCCTGCATGCCTTGTTTTACTGCCACAGCGGCGATAACATGGAAGTTTTAATTTCTATTGCGAATGGTGCACAGCAAACCTTATTGAAAGGCGGTACACAAGGCTTGCTGCAAAAAATTGCGGCTCCCTTTCAGGATAAAATTTATTTGAATCATCCGGTTTACAACATCCGTCAGGATGAAAATTGTATCACTGTTGAATCTGAAAATTTAATCGTTCAGGCAAAGAAATGCATTTCTACTATTCCCCCAACATTATTAAGCACTATCAGATTCAATCCGATTTTACCACAACGCAAAGCGCAATTGCTGCAACGCGTGCCGATGGGCGCGGCGATGAAATGCTTTTGCATCTATAAAACACCATTCTGGCGCAAACAGGGTTTTTCCGGACAAATCGTAAGTGACACCTTACCAGTGAGAGTCACGTTTGACTGCACGAACAAAGATGATGATTTCGGCGTGTTGCTGGTTTTTGTGGAAGGACACAATGCCCGTGATTTCATTGAGCAACCGGAAGCCATGCGCAAAGAAAAAGTATTGAATCAGCTGGTGGCTTATTTCGGGGAAGAAGCGAAAAACATCCTGGAATACAAAGACAAATGCTGGACGGAAGAGGAATTCAGCCGAGGCTGTTATGCCGGCAATATGCCGACCGGTGTGCTGACACAATTCGGGAAAACGCTGCGCGAACCATTTATGCATCTGCATTTTGCGGGAACCGAAACCGCGATGCGCTGGAATGGCTATATGGACGGCGCCATGGAAAGCGGCATGCGTGCAGCAGATGAGGTAATGCAATAACCTTATCTTTAATAAAACCTGTTTGGGAAAGACAAAACAATATTTCTTCGGTCAAAACCGAAAAAAAATATATAATTTAGCGGTTACAATCCCTAAATTATGATTCAGAGAAGTATTGTACAGCAGATAGATAAGGCATTTAAACTCAAACCTATCGTTGTATTGCTAGGCGCCAGACAGGTGGGAAAATCGACCTTAACAGAACACTGGAAACAAAAGCAAAAACCCGGCATCCTGCATCTGAACGGAGATGAGCAAGATGTTCGCGAAGCATTATCGCAAACTTCCTCTTCCCAACTGAAATCCCTGATCGGAAAAAACAAAGTCCTGATCATCGATGAGGCACAACGCATTCCCAACATCGGATTGACACTAAAACTGATAGCTGACAATATCAAAACGGTAAAAGTGCTGGCAACGGGCTCCTCCGCATTGGAATTATCAGGTGGCATCAATGAATCATTGACCGGCAGAAAAATTGAATTGCATTTATATCCCATATCTACCGGTGAGCTGGTAGTACACACCTCAAAACTGGAAGAAAAGAGGATGCTGGAAAACCGCTTGCTCTATGGAATGTATCCGGCGATAGTAACCGCCACCGATGAGAAGGAATGGCAATTGAAGAACCTGGTGAATGATTACCTGTTCAAAGACTTATATGCCTTGCAGGATGTAAGAAAACCCGCCGTGCTGGATAAATTGTTAAAGGCACTGGCATTGCAGATGGGTAGTCAGGTTTCGTATAACGAACTGGCTCAGACCGTTGGTTCCGATAAAGAAACGGTGGAACGATACATAAACTTATTGGAAAAAACATTTGTCGTATTTCAACTGCATTCATTCAGCAGAAACCTACGAAATGAACTAAAGAAGAGTAAGAAAGTCTATTTTTATGACGTGGGAGTACGTAATGCTATCCTGAATAATTTTCAACCACTCAGCCTAAGGACAGATGCGGGCGCCCTATGGGAAAACTTTATCGTGACAGAGCGCATTAAGTTTCACGCCTATAACAATGCATTTACCAATTATTATTTCTGGAGAAGTTTACAGCAGCAGGAAATAGATCTTATTGAAGAACGTAAGGGGAAACTGATTGCGATAGAATGCAAATGGAACACAAAACCTAGAATCAGCTTTCCAAAAACATTTACAGACAACTATACAGCTGAAGAAATCCTTATGACACCACAAAACTACCAGCAACACCTGATATAAATATTTCGTACGTAACCGAAATTTATTATACTATTTTTCGATTACAACCACCGAAATATACATCTGGTTGCTTTTCTAAAATTTCTAAAAATGGAAAAACTTTCCTATGTTTAGGCTGTTATTTACACCATGACAACCAAAGCGCTGCCAAAAATTGCCGAAGAAGAAATAACCCATATCAATGTATATGGCGCGAAAGAGCATAATTTAAAGAATATCGACGTACATATTCCGCGCAACCAGTTTGTAGTAATTACCGGTTTGAGCGGCAGCGGAAAATCCTCTTTAGCATTTGACACCATTTATGCGGAAGGGCAGCGCCGTTACATGGAAAGTTTCGGTTCCTATGCACGCCAGTTTCTCGGCAGCATGGAACGGCCGGACGTAGAAAAAATATCCGGACTTTCTCCCGTCATTTCCATCGAACAAAAAACGACCAATCGAAATCCGCGTTCTACGGTTGGAACCACCACCGAGATATATGACTTCCTGCGTTTATTGTATGCTCGCATCGGAGAAGCGTATTCTTACAACACCGGAGAAAAGATGGTGCGATTTTCCGAAGAACAAATCATTGAAGATATCTTAAAAAAATTCCAGGAGAAGAAAATTTCCATCCTCGCTCCTTTGGTGCGCGGACGAAAAGGGCATTACCGTGAACTCTTTGAAGACATCCGCAAACAGGGCTATCTGCGCGTTCGTGTGGATGGGGACACGATGGAGATACAACCAAAAATGCAGGTCGACCGCTACAAAATCCACGACATCGAAGTGGTGATTGACCGCATTAAAGTAGATAAAAAAGATGTACAGCGCTTGCGTGAATCGATTGCAAAAGCGCTGAAAGAAGGTAAAGGCTTATTGTTTATTGAAAATCTGGAAAACGGAAAAGTTTCCACTTATAGCAAAACGCTGATGTGTACGACCACCGGTATTTCTTATGAAGAACCTTCGCCCAACACCTTTTCGTTCAACTCGCCGTATGGCGCCTGTCCGTATTGCAAAGGCCTGGGCCTGGTGAAAGAACCGGATTTATTGAAAATCATCCCGGATAGATCCAAAAACATTATAGATGGCGGTATTGTGCCGCTGGGTGAATACAAAGACAATTACACCTTCAAACTCATCAAACAAATTTTAAGCGCATACAAACAAAACATCAACCATCCGATTGAAAAAATTTCCAAAGAGGCGATGGATTTTATCTTGTTTGGTAGCGAGGAAAAAGTGGATGTGAATCTGGATTTCGACAAGAAAAATAAATCCTATGCCATCCAATTTGACGGCATTGTAAATCAAATCAAAAAATCGCTGGAAGATAGCTCTTCCGATGCGCTGCAAAACTGGGCAGAGAATTATGTGAGTGAAGTGGATTGTCCGGAATGTCATGGCGCACGATTGAAAAAGGAATCGCTCTGGTTTAAACTCGACAGCAAAAACATCAGTGAAATTGCGCGCTATGATTTGAATGAACTGGATGCCTGGGTAAAATCTTTGGATAAGAAGTTAAGCAAAAACCAGCATATCATCGCCAAAGATATTCTGAAAGAATTGGATGACAGAATTGGATTTTTATTGAATGTCGGGTTGAATTATTTATCCTTGAATCGTCCGACAGGTTCCTTGTCCGGCGGGGAATCGCAACGCATTCGTCTCGCCACACAAATTGGCTCCGAACTGCAAGGCATCACGTATATTTTAGATGAACCGAGCATCGGCTTACATCAGCGCGATAATCATCGTTTGATACAGGCATTGCGCAATTTAGCGGATATCGGCAATACGGTCTTGGTCGTCGAACACGATAAAGACATCATGCTGGCTTCGGATTACATCATCGACATGGGGCCGCGTGCCGGTGCGCATGGTGGCGAAATTGTGGCACAGGGAACACCTTCAGCATTTTTGAAATTAAATACTACCACTTCAAAATATTTAGCTAATAAAATTTCTATTGAGATACCCAAAAAGCGCAGAAAAGGAAATGGCAATTGGTTAAAATTAAAAGGCGCCACAGGACATAATTTAAAAAATGTAAATCTCGATATTCCTTTAGGCACCTTTACTTGTATCAGTGGGGTTTCCGGTTCCGGAAAATCCACCCTGATCAATGATACCTTGTATCCGATCTTAAATCAGCACATCTACCGTTCGCCGTTCAACCCGATGCCGTATAAATCGGTGGAAGGCTTAGAATTTATTGATAAGGTGATCGAGATTGACCAATCGCCAATCGGACGGACACCGCGCAGCAACCCTGCAACCTATGTAAAGATGTTCGATAAGATCCGCGAACTCTACGCGAATATCCCCGAAGCAAAGATACGTGGTTACAAAAACGGGCGCTTCTCGTTTAATGTAATTGGTGGCAGGTGTGAAGAATGCCAAGGCGGCGGCATGAAACTGATAGAAATGAATTTCTTGCCGGATGTCTATGTGGAATGCCCGAAATGTTTGGGCAGACGCTATAACCGCGAAACGCTGGACATCAAATACAAAGGCAAATCTATTTACGATGTACTGGATATGTCGATTGAAGATGCTGCGCATTTCTTTGAGCATATTCCGTCCATTTACAATAAAGTGAAAACGCTGAACGATGTGGGTTTGGGTTACGTGCGTCTGGGACAAGCAGCCACAACACTCAGTGGCGGCGAAGCGCAACGTGTAAAACTTTCGGAAGAATTGAGCAAACGCGATACCGGAAAAACGATTTACATTTTAGACGAACCGACGACGGGTTTACATTTCGAAGACATTCGTGTGTTGCTGGATGTACTGCAAAAACTCGTCGATAAAGGCAATACGGTTGTGGTGATTGAGCATAATCTGGATGTAGTGAAAGTAGCCGATTACATTGTGGACTTAGGACCGGAAGGCGGACGCGGCGGCGGCGAAATTGTTGCGACCGGCACACCTGAAGAAGTAGCCAAAAATAAAAAAAGCATTACCGGACAGTTTTTGAAGGAGGAGTTGAAATAATTAGCTAATAAAATAGTTGAACTCTACGTTATTGCGAACAAAGTGAATCAATCTGTGATATACTTAAAAATCTATATTAGTTAATAGATGATTCATGTATAATATTCTTTAGATTAATTCAAATTTTATTTTTCAGTTTAATATTTTCTATCTCTTGTAGAAATAAGAAAGATAAGGAAACCATAAAGCAATTATTAATTGAAAATGACAGCTTAAAACAAAAAAATATAGAGTATTCTGATGCTATGAACTTTCATTTAACTCAAATGCATAAAAATCAGAATGAAATTATATGTACTGCTTGGGAATATGATAAATATGAATTAATAAACACATCTTACAGTACAAGAATACAATTGTACAAAAACCCCTATATATCAAAATTAAGATTTTCATACATAGACAATAGTCGTGACTACATGAATGTTAATTATGATTATACTACTCCGACAAAAAAATCAGTAAATAGTGGTGTATACAAACATAACATAACTAAAAACACTTTTCAATTTACACCTACTGACTCTGGATGGTATTATTGGTTTGGGAAAGCAACTGTAAGAAATGAAAGAACGGGAAGAGATAAAATTTATTTAATTCAAGATTCATTTTATGTATTTAGGTAATATTAGTATGTATTTTTTATTAAATTAATTTACTCCTTCACAAACTTCTGCACGGTGAAAGATTTATTTCTTGTAAATCTGAAACTAAATTATTAACTTTAGATATGTCAAATACCGAAATTCTAAAAGAAAAACTGCATCTTCTCATTGAAAAAATAGAGAGTGAAACCACTTTAGAAAAATATGAAGCATTTCTGGAAGATGAATTGAACACTAAAGGTGATTGGTATTCCCAAATCCCTGATTCTATAAAAGCACGTCTGCAAAAAAGCATTACTCAAATTAAAAGCGGAAAAATAAAAGACTTGCAAACTGTTTTGAATAAATACTAATATGCAAGTTGTTATTACTGAAGAGGCAGAACAATCTCTTGATGAAATTATTGATTATCTTCAAAAAAACTGGAATCAAACTGTTGTAAATAATTTTATTGATAATATTAATACAACCATCAGTAGGATTCTACATTTCCCAAACAGCTTTCCTCCTTCTGCGTATGTAAATGCAAAACGTGCTTTGATTTCTAAACAAGTAGTTATGTTATTCAGGATTGAAAATAATACATTAATTGTATTGTTGTTTTGGGATGCAAGACAAAATCCTGACAAGATAAATTTATAACCCTACTCCTTCACAAACTTCTGCACGGAAAAAGATTGTTCCGTTTCAACTGACAATAAATAGACACCGGCGGGCAATTGCTGAATGGGAATTTCTATGAGCTGTGAGTTCAGTTGTGTTTTATCCAAGTACATTTGCTTACCGCTGATATCTACAATTTTTATCTGCTGAATTTTCTCCAGGCCGTATTTCTGGTTCCATTCCAGTCGTATTTTATCCTGTGCGGGATTCGGATAGATCGTCACCAAATCATTCAGCACCCGCACATTATTGATGCCGGAAATAATACTGTTATTCTTCACGGTATGGCAGGCTATCGTGGTATTGTCTTCATCTATGATGCACAACTGCACGGAATCATTGCCAAACACTTCCATCTTACCGAAGGCATTTTTGATGTTGTTGTTGCCGATGCCCAGACCGCCTTTGTTCCACAACCATTTGTTCAGATCAAAACCGATTTGTCTCAGCACATCATTGAACTGAAAATACAACTCCGTAGAACTCACGCTCAGTCCGCTGGCATTCATTTCCGGCAAGCCAGCATTCGTGCCGTCATCAATGGCACAGCCGTGTGTATCGCCACTAATCACCATCACGTTTTTAATGTTGTTGCTCTTGATATAATTCAGGATTTTTTCGCGTTCGTAGGCATACGCACCAAAGTAATCCGAAAAACTATACGACAAACGGAAACCCGTTCCCGGATAGCCTGCTATATTAAACTGCATACCTTGTATCAGCAAAGGCAGCTCCACCAAAGGCTGTATGTTCCGATTAAACGGCACACCGGATATAATAAATTTCCAGGTGGCCGTTGAGTTTTTCAAGGCCGTCAAAAACCAGTCTAACTGCGGCTGGTTCAACATAGACTGCGACGGACTGTTTCCGTTAAAGGTCCACAAATTCAATGCTGCGTTATATTTGAGATTGTTCCAGCCGCCGGTATTGCAGCTGCGGACATCTATCATGAAAAACTCGCAGTTGCCGACTTTGAACGAATGATAATAGCCATCGGTATCATTGACCATAGGATAGCCCGGAAAAAACTTCTTATATCCGATTAAACAGTTGGTTCGCATCTGCTGCGTGCGCGGATACAAGTCGAAATAATTAATCAGCTTGCCGTTCTCGTATCTCACCTGTGCGCCGCCGCCTTTAAAATATCTGGAATTACCCCAGGTGTCGTCATCATCCGGCATATAGGCAATCGGAATTTTCTTCAGCATGTCTTTGCAAACCGGTTCATCGTTTCTTCTGCGCCAGGCCAGTTCAATCGCACTCCATTCCTGCGGATAACCAAGTATACCTGGTATCTGATACGAAGGATAGGTAAAATCGCCGGTATGAATAAACAAATCCGGTTTGTACGTCGGCATCACATCAAACACTTTCATGTTTTCCGTTTCCTGACAGGAGCCTGTAACAAAGACTAAATGTTCAGCTGCACCCACCGGCGGAAACGTTTTGAAATGCCCTTTTGTATCTTGTATGGTTCCGTTGATACGATACCTGAAATAATAATCTGTAGATGGTATGAGTGATGGCAGATTTACAATTTTACTGTTGTCTAACGCTGTATCTGTTGCTGAGTTGACGGACTGATAGGAAGCAAACAAAGAATCGGTACTGTACTCTAAAATAAAATCCGTTGCCTGATTCGTGCGGATATAAATGCGCGCTTCGTTGGGCATTACACCGCCAATCATCGGACCATACGTGATGTTTTGTGCGGACATGGTTGCAGCCGCAAACATTAAAGCAATCTGTAATCTTAACTTATTGAACACCATGATTAAAAATAATAAAAAAGTTAGTATGTTTTATACCCTGTACGTCTCTTTACACGCAATTTCCATAATCAGATTTTGAGTTTGTACTTTAATATACCTAAGATAAGTTCTTTCGCTTATCCGTCTAATTATCTTAAGCTAAGGCTTCTTCATTTTCTCGCAGCTATATTTAAGCAAGTAAAAATACAGTTATGGTTGCAGCAGCTCCTAAATTAAAAGTGCGTAATGTGCATTTCAATTTTGACAAAGTGCCTAAGCATTGGATTCTCGGCAGTTCCATTGCCACCAATTTTGTCAACAGCATGCATGTGGTATTTCCGGAAGGTGAAAAGTTTTTTGTGCGCAGTGTACGCCGCTTTGCAAAAGACATCAAGGATGAGCATCTCAAGAAAGAAATCAATAGTTTTTGCGGACAGGAAGGCGTACATGCCCGTGAGCATCAGCGTTTCTGGGAAGTGATGGAAGAGCAGGGATTAAAACCAGATTGGTTTGCGAATTTTCTGAAGGTAACTGCATTCTCCGGAAAATACAGTTATGAAAATGTCAGCAGGAACTTATTGAATAAGATACAACCCAACTTAGGCGATAAGTTTGCCTTATCCGTTACGACCGCTTTGGAGCATTACACTGCCATTATGGCCAATGCATTGTTTTATGAACCCATGGCCACCAATAAGAATATTGCGCCGCAAATGTTGGAATTATTGCATTGGCATGCGTCGGAAGAGATAGAACACAAGGCAGTTTGTTTTGATGTATTGAAGGAAGTGGACGACAGTTATATCTTACGCGTTTCCGGCATGGGACTGGCGACTGTTTTGCTGTGGGGTTATCTGGGTATCGGACAAATCTACTTCATCTCTCAGGATAAAGATAAAAGCATTGTAAAGATGCCGTTTGAAACCTTCCTGTTATTCAAGACGGTCATCTTCGGCGAAATAGGTAAAAACTTATCCAAACATTTACTGAGCTATTTAAAACGCGATTTTCATCCGGATGATATTGACGACAGGCATCTGATTGAAAAATTCTTTAAGGATAAATCCTATGCCTGATGAATTGCGGATTGGAACGGAATTTGCTAATTTCAGGATATGAAAAATCTATTCATCCTTCTTGCCATGCTGTTATCAGCTTCATGTATACAGTTACCGAATGCCGGAAATAGTAACAACGCACAACGTATCAAAGCAAAAGTAATTCGCATTACGTGTGCTTCCACCGTCATTCAGGTCTTAGACAGCGCACACTACAATCTGGGTGAAACCTGGACAAAACAAGGCACTGCCGAAACGTATGAACATGTGGCGGTAGTATCCAACAAGTGTGAATTTCCTACTACTCTGAAAGAAGGGGATGAATTCTATTTCAAACAGATCGGCAAGGACGATGCCGCAAATGACTGTGCCGTTTGTATGATGTATGACTTCCCTCCATCTAAAGGAATTTATCTTCAAGCAGTCAACTAACTTTCCTGATCTTTATTCTTGAAATATTTGACATGGATTTTTAACCATACAGCTCTGGATAGCCGCACTATATATGGAGCAGTCACCACCAGCATAACGGCACAAGCGGAAATGTAATACATCGCGTTATCGAGAAATTTTTCACGGC
Source organism: Chitinophagales bacterium (assembly GCA_046329775.1). Classification (GTDB taxonomy): domain Bacteria; phylum Bacteroidota; class Bacteroidia; order Chitinophagales; family JADIYW01; genus JADJSS01. Next base: position 179,544 of record JAXLTX010000005.1, on the reverse strand, counting down.
TGAAATTCAGTGCGGTATAGATCGGCAATAAGCAGAGACACATCGCGCTGGTGATGATGTAGCTCATATACATGCCGCCGTGGTAAAAACCCGGCTCCACTTCAAAGTCTTCATTGCAATACTCACAATGCTCATTCATATCCAGCACATTATTCAATGCGTATGGATTCGGGTTTTTAAATAAACTTCCTTTGCCACATGTCGGACATCTCAGAAATAAAACACTCTTTCTACTTTTTACAGGCATATTCTACTGATTTTTATTTTTTACTTCAAAAAACACCTCCGAACCCAGTCTCGGCTTTGCCGAAATAGTGCAAGGTTCTATGCTCAACACATCAAATCTCTCTGAAAACAAGCTGAGGTACTCTTCCCTGCATCCTCCAAACGGAGGGCCTCCGGGGAATTCCCTGTCAAACAACAAGCCGGCCAATCTGCCATGCTCCTTCAGCAGGGTCTGCATCTTACTGACATAGGCTTTTCTGAAACTCCTTTCCAAAGCACAGAAGAATGTTTGTTCTATGATAAAATCATACTTTCCCGTATGTTTGAAAAAATCGCCGCAAATGATTGTCAGCTCTTTGCCTGCATAGTGAGCAAAACGCTCCAGCAACTGCTGCACCAAAGTAGGTGCAATATCTATGAGTGTGATATTCTTAAAACCCTGCTGCAGAAGATACTCCGCTTCATAGGCGCTGCCACAACCGGGAATCAGTATCGCTGCATCTTTCTTTGCCATCTTATCAAAATATGCCTTTAATGGCGGGGAAAGGGTCTGCAAATCCCATCCGGTCTGCTTGTTTCTCCATCGCTCTTCCCAAAAAGTGGCGTCTATATTTCCGGGAGTCTCGTCCTGTTTGGATTTCACTTCACTCATAAAAACAATTCTTTAATGATGATATAAATTCCCATCACCAGTACCATTACACCAAAGAGGCGCTTCAGCTTGGCGCCTTCAATCTTTTCAGATAATTTAATACCCAGCAACATGCCAAGCACGGCAATCAGTGAAAAAATAAGCACGACCTGCCAGTTAACTTCTGTATGCAGGTCTCCTGTAAATCCTATCAGCGAGTTTACCGTTATAATTACCAGTGATGTGCCAATAGCCCTTTTCATGCAATGCTCTTTCAGCAAGACTAATGTCGGAATTATCAGAAATCCGCCACCTGCTCCAACCAAAGCGGTTAAACTACCTACCAGAAAAGCCACAAGTGTTGTCTTCATATGATTGGCATTCGCATTCGGTGTTTTTGCAAAACAATCCACATCTTTCTGTTGCGCATTTTTTATCATGGAGATGGATGCAAAAAACATCACTACGGCAAACAGGAGTAACAAAAAGATATCTTTTGTCAGAATAAAATTGCCGATATGGAGAAACTCCTGCGGCAATACAGGTAAAATGACCTTTCTGGTAAAAAACAGACTGATCAGTGATGGAATCAGAAAATAGACGGCGGTTTTTACATCCACCAGCTTTTCCTGATATTTTCGGAAAGCTCCGATTAATGCCGTCACCCCTACCACAAACATGGTATAATGCGTGGCTTCCTGCATATCTTTAATCTGAAAGAGATAGACAAAGATGGGCAATGCCAGAATGGTGCCTCCACTGCCAATCAGGCCCAAGGAAAGACCTATGAACAAGGCTGATATATAACCGATTACCTCCAATTGAATTGTTGTTGCAGACTTCTTAAACGAATTGTGTAAATTTACGCTTTGTAGTCTAACTTTTCTGTAATTTATGTTACATAACAGGATATTTCATGCAATTGGCCTGATGAGCGGCAGTTCGTTAGACGGATTAGATATTTGCTATGTCAGATTTCAATATCACGATGAAAGATTTACATATGAGATCATACAAGCTGATTGCATTGAATATACGGATGCATTCAGGGAACGACTACGCAATGCCCCCGATTTATCTGCGGCTGAATTTGCAAAACTCCACACCGAACTGGGGAATTATTTTGGGAGGTCAACAGCTAATTTTATTCAACTTCATAAGCCGGAGATGGTTGATTTCATTGCCTCACACGGGCAAACCATTTTTCACCAGCCAAGTTCCGGGTTTACCAGCCAGATAGGTTGCGGTGCGCAGATTGCCGCAAAAACCAATTGTAAAGTAGTTTGTGATTTGAGAACAACGGATGTTGCATATGGCGGACAAGGAGCACCGATTGTACCGATGGCGGAGAAATATCTGTTCCCCGAATATAAGATATTCCTGAATATTGGGGGTATCGCAAACATATCGTTTCACCACGATGATCGAGTGTTTGCCTATGATGTGTGCGCGGCCAATACCCTCTTAAATTATCTGGCGCAACAAAAGGGTGTTGCATACGATAAAAACGGAGAGATGGCGAAAAGCGGTGCTATTGTTTATTCTTTGTTAGATGAATTGAACAGGATTGATTTTTGTGAACAAGCTCCTCCAAAATCCTTAGGAAGCGAACACATCTATGCTGACTGGATTCCCTTGTTTGACAAATACGACGATAGCATAGAAGATAAACTGGCCACAGCAGTGGAGCATATCGCCGAGCAGGTTGCGCAACCTGTCAAATCTCAAATCCTAAATCCTAAACCACAAATCCTAATCACCGGCGGTGGTGCATTCAACGCTTTCCTTGTCGAGCGCATACAACATCACAGCAACATAACAGCGGTAGTGCCGGATGCTTTAAGTGTACAATACAAAGAAGCGCTGGCAATGGCGTTCATCGGCTTACTGCGCATTTTAGAAATCCCAAATTGCCTGGCTTCCGTAACGGGCGCACAAAAAAATGTGATTGGCGGCGCAGTGTACCTGCCCTAATAAATAACATCATTACAACACAAAACCTTATAACTTTTACCTTATTACTTATTACTTTTGCTTCATGGTTCTTGTTACAGGTGCATCCGGATTTTTAGGTGCTGAATTGGTAAAACAACTCGTTGCTAATGCTGAACCTGTAAGAATTATTGTTCGTCCTTCATCTGACATTTCGCATCTAGCACCCATTAAAGATAAAATTGAAATCATGGAAGGCGACATACTCGATGTTACTTCTTTGGAAATTGCGTTTGAGGGCATAGAAAAAATATATCATTCCGCAGCCGTTATCGGCTACGATGATTCCTTTTACGACAGCATGTACAAATGCAATATTGAAGGCACTGCCAATGTGGTCAACGTGGCATTATCAAAAGGCGTAAAGAAACTGCTGCATGTCAGTTCTATCGCTGCCATAGGGGGCAAACCGGGTGAAATGATTACAGAGAACACCAAGTGGGAAAAGAATGAGTGGACCACCCATTACGGCATCACCAAAATGCTGGCGGAACGGGAAGTGTGGCGCGGCATACAGGAAGGGTTGCAGGCAGTGATTGTTAACCCGGGCATTATCCTTGGCGCAAGCAGCCATGAACACAAAGCCACTCTACGCGTATTCAAAAGAATTGCAGATGGCAAAATGCCATTTTATACCAACGGCACCAATGGATTTGTTGATGTAAAAGATGTGGCCGGCGTCTGCATCCGCCTGATGAATGCTGACATACATTCGGAACGCTATATTCTCATCAGCGAGAATATTTCATTCAAGACATACTTTGAGCTGATTGCAAAACAGCTGAACGTCATACCACCACAAAGAGCCTTAAACAAAGTCTTGGGAAATCTGTTCATTTTGGGTGATTGGTTCTTATCCAAAATCAGCCGGCACCGACGCGGACTTACCAAAGAAATCGTAAAGGTCTCTTTGGAGAATTTCGCTTACTCGAATGAAAAGATAAAGCAACAATTACATTTTCATTTTACTCCTTTGGAGGAAACGATTTCGGAAATCGCACAACAAGTTAAATAACATGGACGAAGCAAAACGAAAAAAAATACTCGGCATCTGGTTCATCATCGGAGTGGGCATGCTGCTGGGACAGATTATCTTAGGCGGCATCACACGATTAACCGGCAGCGGTTTATCCATCACGGAATGGAAAGCGATACTGGGCGCCTTGCCACCCATGAATGAGCAGGAATGGAATCTGGCCTTTGTAAAGTATCAGCAATTCGGGCAGTACAAACTGGTGAATACCTCCATGACCTTGGCAGAATTTAAATGGATCTTTTTCTGGGAATGGTTTCATAGATTATGGGCACGTTTAATTGCGGTAGCCGCCATCATTCCTTTAATTTATTTCATCTACAAGAAAATGGTTTTCAAAGAAGACATTTTCAAAATACTGATTGCCATTGCATTGGGTGCAGTCGCAGGCACCGTAGGCTGGATCATGGTACAAAGCGGATTGAAACAGAATACCGTATTGGTGAATCCCGTAAATCTGATGTCTCATATTTTGGTGGCAACGATTATTGTAGCATATGTGCTCCGTGTGGGATTGGAGTATCTGTATCCAAAAGAAGAGAAGCCGTATGATCAGAAAAACAGAGTCTTGTTTACCGTTCTTTTCCTCTTATTGTTTGCACAGATTGCTGTAGGTTCTTTAGTGGCAGGTTCTAAGGCTGCCCTGATCTGTACCACCTGGCCTTCGATGAACGGTGCTTACTACCCTTCATCCATTGAATTTTCTATAAAAGATAACTACGAGTTTTCTGTAAAACTGTTGCTGCAATTCATCCATCGGAATATTGCTTATGTGATTTTGTTTTACATACTGTTTATCTTCTTCAAAACCAAAAATGTATCGGCCCAATACCAATTCCATCGCACACGCTGGCTGCTGCTCGGCATGGTATTGCTGCAGGTGTTGTTAGGGATTCTTACACTCATCTATAGTCAGGGGAAAGTACCTGTTACGCTTGGTGTCTTACATCAGCTGGGCGCTTTCATACTCTTGATTTTCTCCATTGAAGGGCATTATTTTATCAAGTACAGGTCCAACTAATGCAACTCAAGATATCTTCCATCACGAATCTTACGGATGCCCGTTTTTTCAGTGCGATCGGTGCGCATTATCTGGGATTTTGTTTTGATGTACTGAACCCCAATAACATCTCCATAGAAAAAGCCAAAGAAATCATCGGCTGGCTGCACGAACCGGTAGTAGTGGGTGAGTTCGGCACGCACCAAAGCAAAGAAGAGATTGAATTTATCGCGCAGCAGATGGGTTTGAATGAGATTCAGCTTCCGTATGAGCATCCACAAAAGAACGAATTTATTTTTGAGAAGTTTTTGCTAACGGATGATTGGTTCCACATCGACAATCAACAGTCATCAGATTTTTTTGTGCTACGCATTGGCAAGGATGAAATAGATGAGCTACTGAAACAAGTTCAGCAGGACGGTACAGGTTTGAGTGATTCGTTGCGCTCCCTCCAGCAATTCATTTGCAACAAAAAGGTCTTTATCGAAACGGATTTTACCAAAGAGAATATAGTTTCCATCCTGGAAACGTTACAACCCTATGGTATTCAACTTACCTGTAAGCAAGAAGAAAGGGCAGGCATCAGTGCGGTGGATGAATACGCGGAACTGCTGGAAATTATTGGGTTCTCCTGATAATTTAATGTACCTTGCTACCTAATAATGGATAGTATTCCATGCTTGCGGATCACTTTATCAGTTTTCTTGTTCAGATACTCTAGTGTGTAGGTATACACTCCGCTCTCCACCAATTCGTTGTTATATTTCCCATCCCAGCCGTTTTCTAATGTACCATTGTATATTTCATTTCCGTAGCGGTTATAGATTTTGCAGTTTTGCACCTCTATATTTAAACCGCGCACTCTGAATATATCATTCACGCCATCGCCGTTGGGGCTAAAGGCATTGGGTACAAAAAGATCAAACGGCAGTTCTATTCTGTAAAAACAGGTGTCTTTACAGCCGTTGTTGTTAGAGGCTACACAATAATAAGCAGCATCTGCCTGTATGGTAGCGTTTGTTACTGAACAATTGCTACAACTTAGGTTTTCTTTCGGAAACCATTCGTACTGTTCTGCAATAGCGCAGGCTTGCAGTTCGGTTTGGTTGGTGTTGTTTAAAAAGAGCGTTTGAAGGGTATCATGTATAAATTCCACCCCTTTTATGATACGAAAGGAGGTAAAGGCGCTGTCTCTTCCTTTCACATTTTCTACTTCTAATTTTACTTGGTAAAATCCCGTATCCGAAAAAAATCCTTTAAAGGTAGTATCGGTACTATACAACTGATACCCGGCATTATCCTTATTGAGGTACCAGCGCCATTGGGTGGGTTTTCTTCTGCTGGCTTCTTTAATAGTTACAGTGGTATGGCTACAATATACTAAGGGGTGGGCTTGTATCTGTGCTATGGGTTTGCATTGTATGACAATAAAAGATCTGCCTGCACCTGTGTTTCCGGGGTTTAAAGGCAAATCTTCAATATTGACTATAGAATACAAACCACCAAAAATACAATCATTAAAACCATGCTCACCGACATCTATATATAACTCACTTTGATTATCTACAAAATAACTTACGGTGTCGCCAGCGTATATAACACCCAACACATGCCACCTATAGGTTGTATCGGTTCGTTTTACTCCATTTATTTCCAGCCAGAAATGTCCTGTATCATTTTCACAATAACATTCAGAACAACATACCGTTGTATCATCTTGTAGTGGAAAGTCTTCTCTGTGAATAAGATAAATCACACTATCACTTCTTTGCGCGTACAATAATGAAGTATAGCTACACCATACTAGTGTAGCTATACTAATCTTTAAAATAAAATTTTTCATAATAATATATGAAAAACTACTCTTTTATTATTTTCCCTGTTTGCATAGTATTTTCGGAAATAACTCTGTAAACAAACAGACCACTTGGAAGGGCATGCGTATCAATTTCTACAAAACTCTCATCAGCATTAATAAAGCGTGTGTAAATTACCTTACCATTAACATCTAAGATTTCTATTGTTTTGTAGGTATCATCCTTTAATGGCATTAGCGCAATACTCAATTTGTCTTTAAATGGATTTGGATAAACAGTAAAAGCGTTTCTGTTTGATTCTTTATCTTCTTGATGTACTACAGTGTTTGCTGTTCGTTTCAGGCTGGCAGTATTTTTCTTAATAATCTGTGTATTGGTATATACGCCACAAGCATTGCTCACCTTAGTCGTTATTCTGAAAATAGTTCCGGCAGTTGCATTCAGTATAGCATCGTAGTTAGGATTAGCTGCGTTATCTTCCGGTAAGTAAGCTAATTGTTGTGTAGTTGTGCCGGTTGCGCCTGCTACAATATCTCCTGTACCCGGTACATAATTCATAGATTGCCACGCGGTGCCTGTCCATTTATCTAAAAGGAATTCTACATTATAACTACTACTGCCTGTGCCTACGCTTACATTTGTTGTAGTTTGGTTGCCTATATCATTCGCATTAGAAACATTAGCGTGTTCCATGGCGAAATTATAGCCATTGGCTCCTCCGCAGGTTGGAGTTCCATCTAAATAGTTATATTGCGTAAGCTGTGGCACAATACATCCGCCTATAGTAATTGTTTGCCCTGATTTGGTGGTGGCTTTGGTTACAACAGTAACATTTTGAGAACTTGGAGGATTGGCGATGTTAAAATAGCCGGTTTGCGGAGTAGTACAAACTGTTCCACAGGCATTTTTGGTGGTAAGTATAATTTTGTAGAAACCTGGATTGGTTTGCAGATAAGTACCATTAGTGCCGGGTAAATTCTTTAAGTCAGTAGGAAATGTGGATAGATAGCCTGAATTGTATACAGATGTATAAGTTCCACAACTAGACGAGCTTTGTTGTAATTCTATGTTAAATTGGGTGGCATCCGCATTGCTGGTATTGGAAAGGGTGGTTGTGTAAGACGGACAATTATATATTTGTAGTGGGGATGTGCAGGTTGCCGGAACAGCCGTATTGTTAATGGTAAATCCAGCCGTTGGGTTAGAAGGAATTACATATTTAAAATGCCCGCGCACATAAGAGCCACTTCCGGTGCTGCAACTGCTGCGTACAGAAAGCTCTACTATATAATAATTTCCATTAACATACGAATTATAGTATTGTTCCAGATATGGGTACAAACTAGATTGCCAAATACCATTATAAACAATAGTGCCAACTGTTTTATTAGCATCCGAATTGTAAATAGTAACCTTATAACTTGGTGTTGTACCAAAGGTATTGGTGTTGTTTACAATGGGTATTTGCGTGGTACTAGTGCCACATTTGCTTATTAACTCGGTATGGTTCATATCTATTTTTTTACCTTGTATTGTATAACTGGGAGCATAAGGGTTGGTAACCGTAAAAGTAGCTTTGGCATAGTTAGGTGCTGTAAAATTACCAGTATATGTGTAAGAAGCAGGAGTGGAACTACCAAAACCCAAAGCAACTGATGGGTCTGGAGAATTACTCGGCATACTATCTACCGGACAACATAATCCGACATAAGTACCTCTCCACGTTTCACTAGTATATCCCGGTTTTACAACATAACTGCCTGCTCCTATATCAACTAATGAGTATCCCCATACAGAACTCGTGCTACATAAGGTTTTAGTTCCTGTATTAGCATTATAATTCTTTAAGATACTGGCTCCATTATAGTAATGAACTAAGAATGGATAACCGATAAGTTGAGTACCACATTCATTAGTTACGGATGCTGAAATCTCATAAATAGTTGGAGGCGTACCGGTACAGGTTTGTGGAGTCTGGAAATAATAATACGGATTTGCCGGAATTTGAGCCATTAAGTTCATTCCAAAAGAAATGAAACAAGATAAAATAAGAATCTTCGTTTTCATAGTTATAATATTTTATACATATGTTTTAATAACGCACAATATTAATTATAATTTCTTACAAAGTATAATATTTAATAAAAAGAATTAAATTTAACATATGCTATCATCCGAACAAGGTTATGATAGCTTAAAGCACAAATACTTTATCGTGCGTTTGTCCAGCAAGTGCATTTTTTCGTAGTAGGTCTGGATGCCATATAACTCCTCATTCTTGTTCATGGCATATACGTCCTTGTAATCTTTTAAGATTTCGGAAGGTGTCTCCTGCAACATTTCTTTGGTAAATTCATACAACAGGTCGCTGTCCGTTTTCAGATGTACCAGGCCGTTTTCAGGCAAAATGGTTTTATAGAGTTCAAGGAACTTCTTTGCCGTCAGTCTTCGTTTCGTATCTCCGTCGCGCGGGAATGGGTCAGAAAAAGTTATCCAGATTTCTGACACTTCTCCGGATTCAAAATATTCGGTAATATGGTCTATCTGATCGCGGATGAAAGCGACGTTCTTCATCTGTTCAATACCGGCGATACGCGCCGCACTCCAGATGCGGTTGCCTTTGATGTCCATGCCGATAAAGTTCCGATCCGGAAACAACCTGGCCATACCCAGCGTATATTCCCCTTTGCCGCAGGCCAGCTCCATTATGATGGGGTGCGCATTCTTAAAAAATTCACTGTTCCATTTGCCCTTCAGCACAGGACTTTTTTCAAACACGATGGGGTTATTCGCCAGTTCTGCGAATTTCTGCAATTTGGATTTGGAAGCCACTTGGTACTTTTGGACAAAAATACGAATCTTTCGGATTCTATAAATCGGAAAAACGGAAATGGATCAGTGTGCTTCCGCCAATGACTGTTTTTTTGAAAATGCCTTGATTTTCTCTATCACGGAAACTCCTGGTATATCTCCGCCTGCTTCGTCCAATTCGTTTTTAGCTTCCTGCAAACGGCTAAACTCCTGCTGCATGGCGGTATCGTTAGCCAAAATAGAACGAACGGAAGCAGCTTCTGCTTCGTTTGTTTCGTTGTAGAGATGTTTGATAAGAAGTTCGGATGTAGAAATTTGTTGCATAAAATTATCTTTATACTATGAACGAAAGTTAAACAGATTTATTTTATCCCGCAACAAATTATTCCGCCAGAACCTGAATACGGATAAAAATCCTTTAGTCACCCCCGCCGGTGCCTTTAAAATAGTCGTCTTTAAAACGAAAAAGCACATTGAAAGTAGTCAAACTGCCGTAGATTCTGGTGATATATTGCTGTAATTCAACCTTTTCTGCATCTGTCAACTTAGAAGCATTGATTTTCTGCTCCATGACCCTTAAGCGGTCACGAGTCATCACAATCTTGTGAAAAAATCCTTCAATCGGTATTTCCTTAGCTTGAAGACTTTTGTCTTTGGGCTGCATGACAAGGTTTCCGCCCTCCCATTTTTCCGCAATTTTACAATCTTCGATGGGTTCGGTTAAGGGAGCAATCAGGTTTTCCAAAACCGAAGTAATTTGCTCTAGAGAAACGGAGTCTTTGTCTTTTTCAATCAGTTTAATAACAACCAATCCGTCAAAACTTTTGGAAATCTCTTTCTCTCCTTGTTCTTCGCCAAAATAAATAGTGTAGATATACTCGTCGCTGTCATCAATTACAACGCCTTTGCCAAATTTGGGATGTTCTAATCGGGTGCCTACCGGAAATGCTGTCATGTAGTATAATTTTTACGAAAATAGAAAAGCAATTTAATATTTCCAATCTTTCTGCTGTTAATCCCGAATACTTTGTTTTGCCGTTTATTTACATCCTGTATATCAAACACGAAGATAAAACCAATTGAACATAAAACACTGGTTGTAAGTATTTTGAAAGATATTTAACCCTAAATATCATCACAGGGATTCAGTTATTGCCTTGTTATTAAGTGCTGCTTTGTATTATTTTTGTAAAATTAAATACTATTTTTTTTAATTATTTGATCTGGAAAAACAATATCCTATGTATGAAGAAAAATTTTACTAATCAAGCTAACTTCCTGAAACTATTTTATACCACCCTTTTTACTCTTTTTACATTTTTTCTTCAGGCGGGCACTATAACCATAAATAGCATAACTACGGTAAATGCAACCTGTTCCAATAATGCAAGTATAACGGTAAACGCCACAGAAGCTACGCCGGCGACAAGTCTTTTTTATTCGCTTACGGGAAGCTCGACACAAACAAATACCAATGGTGTTTTCAATAGCCTGGAAGCCGGTACGTATTACCTCAAAGTCTTTAATTTATCGAATGACAGTGCAATACAAAGCAATATCATTATTACAACAAGCTATGCAGCACCTGTTATCCAGCGGGTTGACACCATCGCGCCCTATTGTGATAAAGATGCAACGGGCATGCTGACAGGAGTTTTACAAACAGGTACGGGATTAGGTCCGTCTCAGTGGCGTTTGGATACCATTACCGGAGCTACCGTTCGCCCTTTCCAGCCGAGTGCCAGTTTTACCAATGTGCCAGTAGGCAATTACAGAGTAATCTTGCAGGATTGCGCCAACACGGTAAACTATGCTATTGAGTTCTCACCCAATGGAAGCGAGTTCAGTCAGGGATTATATGGCAATGGCTTCCCTACGGTTGAAATGGTTGACTGCGATACCGTAATGTATCGGGTTATCATCAATCATTTGAATAAACAATTCAAGCCCCCATATACCATGCGTATCACCACGGGGAGCGGCACTCAGTTTGTAAGCAATAACAACATCACACTAATCTATAGTGATATAAACTATCTTTACTTTAGTCAGAAAATTGGTGGTGTTACTTATGGAGATCAAATTGATGTGGCTGTTTTTAATGCTTGCAATGATTCTATAAAAACGACTGGCAGAATTTTAAATTTCAATAAATTTATTGCAACACCCTCTCTTTTATGTAACGACAGTTTAGGTGTCAGTTTCACATTGTATGATCCATCTCCTGACCGTTATCAAACCGGCTTACAGGCACCTGTTCAGTTTCAGGTCATTGATTCAATCACCGGTGCCGTTTTATTAGATTCTGTCAGAACGCGAACGCCTGCACAAATACTATTAGAACAGTTTGGCTATGAATCCATTTATTACATCAATCTGCAACCTATTGAAAACAACAAAACCTATATCTTTAAGGTCAAAGATGGTTGCGGGAAAACATATACGGATACTTTTCGATTCTATGTAAAGCAAGCCATACCATACATTAATGTAGGAGATGTAGGTTATATCTGTGGTGATTCCATGGCCTTATTCAAGGTTATTTTTGCATATAATTTTAAATCATTACCACTATTCGAAGTAACATCCGGACCTTCCACCATAAGCAGCACACAACCACTTTATGCTTATAATGATACGTACACGTATCCGCAAAGCATGTTTATTTATGATGTAGGAAGTAATTTATACAACACAGGACTGGGTGGTTTAACGGCCGGAACATATAAGCTACATTTTAAAGACGATTGTGGAACCGCGTTAGATACTTTCATTACCATTCTTCCTTCAGAAATCATAAACTTAAGTCATAGGTTTACGTACACCAAGGGTTGCGGCAATAATAACACCATACACTTTGCCGCAGATCATGGCTTTATTCCGATTTGCGAATCAGCAGACTTGGCTTTGGCACAGTCTATTTCAATTCATTCAGTGCATTTAACGCACCCAACCAAATTAACTTAAACAATCAACCATCTGGCACTTATGTAGTGGAGTTTGAATACAGTGGAAATTATAGTGGATATGCATTAAATGACAATAAGACGTGTAAAAGAATCTATGATACGATTGTAATTCCGGCACAAACTTCGCCACGCATTACGGCGCACAATGTGGTAAAATGCAACAGTAATATCGTAATCGAATTGCTGGCAGACACAAGTGTTGGTGTGCCAAACTTTAGATATCAACTGCAAGATAAAAATGGTGTTTATTCAGCCATTCAAAATTCAAATGCATTTATTGTTTCGGATACAGGCAATTACAGAGCCATTATCATTGACTCCTGCGGTGCACAGTTTATCTACAATGTTTTTGTGGACACGATTTCCTTTCAGCCTGTTTTTCTGAGCGGGCAAAATTGCGTCGGAGACTCCGTTAGGCTGTCTTTATTGAGTTCTCCTTTTGTACATTATAAATGGACAACGCCTGGCAGTGCAATTTTTACCGGAAATTCTATTGCCATCAACCCCGTCACACTTGCAGATCAGGGCAACTATACCATCGAACGGTTTATTGAAATTGCCGGCTGCAGGGACACCCTGACGCAATCCTATAATTTAAGCATATCAGGTTGCATTCTGCCGGTTGAATTGGTCAATTTTAATGTGGAATGCGAAAACAATCAGACCATCTTTTCGTGGCAGACCGCCTCTGAATCAGACAATAAGTATTTTGAAATCGAAGCATCTGAAAACGCGGTCCATTTTCTTGTCATTGATAGAATTTATCCAAAGAACGGCGACGCAAATTATGTACAAAACTATTCCACCACTTTAAATGCTGATTTAAATTTTTCCTACTACCGGCTAAAACAAGTGGACAAAAACGGAAAAACCACCTATTCAAAAATCCGGATTAAGAAGTGCGAAACAACAAAATCTTCTGTCAGAATCTATCCCAATCCGGCAAGTGATTTCTTAACGATAGACTTTAATGGAATAAACGGAGAAAAAAGCATTCTGCTGTATGATGTAATTGGTCAGCAAATCATGAATCTTAAAGAAAAAGATGATATCGTTCATCTGGATATTAGTGATTTGTCTGGTGCTGTGTATCTGATAAAAATACTCATAGATGATGTTCCGTATAAATCCGTGAAGTTCATAAAACAACAACAAGATGCAAAATTCAACCACTAGAATCGTCACTTTATCCATTTTGCAGCAACCAACAACCAATAATTCATGCTGAAATTGTCCGTATACTATTTGATATCATCCGAATACTAATTATCCAACACCAGAAAACACTAGCAACCTACATTTACAAAAAATTGATTATGGTAAATTTAAGCTTGTTTTTATTTGAATTTTCATCACAGAAATTTAGATGTCGCATTGTCAAAATGTGAAATGAAAACTAACTTTGTTTTATAAAATTCCATGAGAACCAATTTAATTTCTTAAACATGAAACAGATTATAAGAACAGTACTTATCGCAGCAGCAACATGGCTGCTAGGTACCCAGACAGCGAGTGCACAATGGGGTAGTCTTGGAGACAGAATCGTGGATGGCCTCAGCAACAAAGCGCAACAGAAAATTGAAAACGAAGTGGACAATGCCGCTGACAAGGCTTACGAGAAAAGTAAGAATGGTGTAAAAGAAAGTGTGAAGAACAGTGGCAGTAAAGGCAATAAATCCACCAAGACATCGGGAAATAATGTAGATAGCAATGACAATGGCAGCAATTCCAATACGGATACTGGTAAAAACTCCAATACCGGAAACGGGAGTTTAAAGGCTTACGGAAAATTTGATTTCGTACCGGGTGAAAAGGTAATAGCCCTGGAAGACTTTTCACAAGATGCCATCGGTGATTTTCCGGCGAAATGGAATACTAACGGAACCGCAGAACTGGTGACGATTGACGGACAACAGGGAAAATGGTTGAAATTCGGCCCGGAAAGCATTATCTATCCTGAATTTATCGGCAATCTGCCTGAAAATTTTACGGTGGAATTCATGCTGGCAAGTTCTCAGCCATTCAGCTTTTACTCCACCGCATTTCATTTCTTTTTCGCACCGTTATCCAATCCGGCCAAGAACTATATTCAATGGAAACGTTTTGGCGGTGACAAGAAAAACGGGGTATTGGTGGCCATACATCCGGAAGCGGCAGGCGGCGGGGCGATGGGACAGAAGTTGCTGGACACTTATGATGAAACAGGTGCTGAAATCATACGCAATCAATCTGATTTCCCGGATTTTAATCACGAAAACAAGAATGTTGTGAAAGTATCTGTATGGAGACAAAAACAACGTTTGCGTGTATATGTAAATGAAACTAAAATATGGGATATTCCAAAAGCATTCAGTGCAACTGCCAAATATAATTTCATGGGGTTCAGGACAGACGGGTATCATAATCCAGATAATGCCTATTACTTAAGCAATCTACGTGTAGCCATAGGAGCACCGGACACACGCCATAAATTTCTGGAACTGGGAAAATATTCTACCACAGGTATCAAATTTGATGTGAACAGTGACAAAATCAAAGGCGAATCGTATGGCACACTGAAAGATTTTGCAACAGTAATGACAGAAAATCCGGAAGTAAAAGTAAAAATTGTGGGCCATACCGATAGTGACGGCGATGATGCCAGCAACTTGACCTTATCTAAAAAGCGCGCTGATGCCGTAAAAGCCGCGCTGAACAAAGAATTCGGCATCGATAACAGCCGAATGGAAACAGAGGGTAAGGGCGAAACGCAACCAGCAGAACCGAACACATCTGCCGAAGGAAAAGCCAATAACAGACGAGTGGAGTTTATAAAAATTTAAAAATAATTATTCTCCCCAAAAATTAAACTTAACATGAAAAAATTAAACTTAATCGCAATTATTACATTCGTGATCTTCACTGCAGGCTGCAAGAAAGACAGCGGAAACACTACTCTTGATGGATTTTCTGTAGACATTACCTTTGATGGCGTTTTAAGAAAATGTCCGCAGTTTGGTGGTGCCGCATCTGCTGAAGGCACCTTACTTGGTACTGTTTTTTTTCCGGAGATAATTTATCGATTGGATGTGGCAGTGCTGATGTTTATAATACTTCCAAATCAAGCGGATTCAATTTCAACATGAGTGTTGCCAATGTAACACGTACTGGCATTTATTCTTTTAGAGAAGAAAATTTTCCAAATTCAACAGCGCTTATACAACGATTTACAACTGGCTCCGCCAGCTCTGCGACGGAAACATATGACAACACTAAGAATTTACAAAAATCCACCAATTCCGGAGGTTTCTGTGTTTCCACAGAAGCTATTGTCGGTGTTCAGGAGTTAGATCTTACCCGTTACAGCAGCGAAGTGGGTGGTATACTAGAAGGAACCTTATATGCAACAGTTTATGAAAAACCAAGTGGTTGCAACAGTTACATACCGCATATTGTAACAGCTACGTTTAAATTGAAAAGAATAAATTAATCATAACAAAGAAGTAGTTCTCGCAACAGAGCTTTAGCCTTAAATCAAATCTTATAAATCAATAATACAAACGCAGACCATCATGAAAACAACAAAACTAATCTCACTCATGGCAATAGTAATACTTGCCGTCAGCTGCAAAAAAGACTCCTCAAACACATCCGTAAAACAGCAAATCAGTCTACGGGCTGATGGGGTATTATTTACTGTAACTACGGGCGGCACTGATGTGGAAGAATCAGACGCGCACATACGGGATGGAAATAAGTTTCAACTGGATGCGACCACCAGCACTAAAGACTTTTCCATCAACAATGAAAATGTTCCCTCTACCGGCACTTACAACATGACCGGAGCCGGCACAGTTTTTAATTTTGTACAATGGGAAGACGGAAGTGAATTGTTCAGCTCTTTAGGCACCGGCAAATCACATCTTACCTTCAATATCACAAGAGTTGCCGGCAATTCCTCCGATTATCTAAGATATGTGGAAGGCACATTCTCCGGTGTAATATACAATATCGGACAAACCGATTCTGTCAGAATCACGGAGGGGCAAATCAGCATCATTGAATAATCCGGATTCTCACTTTCTATATCTTAAACCGCTTCATTTCGAGGCGGTTTTTTAATGTCATATAACAAAACTGATTTCTTTAAAACCAAACTGAAGCAATCCGTTATCTGTTTCCATCTGCAAATTTCCGGTGGCATCTACACCAATAATTTTCCCTGAAAAGACAATTGCATCCTTTTTATAGGTTGAAAGGATATTATATCTGTAAAGATATTCCACATACTCCCCTTTTAGGCGTTCGAACTTCCGCTCCTTCAGCAGTAAAAAATACTTTTCTACTGATGCCAGAATTGAATTTAAAACAACATCCCTGTCTTGATTCACTTTTGTCAAATTTTGTAAACTGGTCGCATTGATTCCTTCCTGAAATCGTTCCTGATTGACATTCAGTCCGATTCCGATAACGGAATGCTTCAAATAAATACCGGAAATCGTATTCTCAATCAGAATACCGGCAATTTTCCTGTCACCCACATATATGTCATTTGGCCACTTAATTTTTACGTCTAGATCACTATCCGGAAGAAAAATTGTGGAAAGTGCCGAGGAAATCCCCAACGAAACGGCGATATTAAGGTAAAATTGTTCTGTGGCCAGTAAAAAGGAAGTTTGGTAAATTACACTGAAGGTGAGGTTTTTATCAGCTTCCGACAGCCAGGTGTTGCCTATTTGTCCGCGGCCGGCAAACTGTTCGTCTGCTAAAATGACAGTCCCGTTAATTGGACTGCTTTTTGCAATGTACTCTTTTGCGTAATTGTTCGTAGAATCTACTGAAGGCAAGTGTACAAGGAACTTTCCGGTGAAAAAAGTGTTATTTACTTTAATATCCAAAATTTAGTAGCTTTGAGTGAATTTATAAATAATAAACCATTTGGAAAAAATTAAAGCAAAGAAAAAGACAAATATAACGTCAGCTGACACATTATGTGACCTGGTGGTCTCGTTGATACAGGACAAAAAAGGCAATAACATTGTAAGTCTTGATTTAAGAAAAATTCCGGAAGCGATTACCGATTACTTCATCATCTGTGATGGCTCCTCCACCGTACAAGTGCGTGCGATTTTGGACCACCTGGAAGAAGAGGTCAAAAAACAGACCTCTCTAAAACCCTATCATGTAGAGGGGCGTTCTAACGGGGAGTGGTGTCTAATCGACTTTGGAGATGTAATCGTACATGTATTCCAGACGGAAAAGAGAGAGTTCTATCAGTTGGAAGATTTGTGGAGTGATGCGGTTGTGGAACATTATGCATAAAAACAATAATTAACAATTAAAAAACAATAGTTGCAGTAACTTAAGCAATCAATTTACGCAACTCATTCCGAATATTCGGAACAACACTTAATACTTAAAAATGGATTTTTTACCGGAAAACGAAGAGCCGAAAAAAAAGAAAGGAGGATTTAACAGCTATTGGTTGTTTGCCATACTCATCGTAGGATTGTTTGCAGCACAGCTTTTGTCCCTGAATTCGCAGATAAAACAAACCTCTGAAGATGAATTCTTCAGAAAATTGGTGCCATCCGGCGATGTTTCTAAAATCACCATCGTCAACAAAGAGCTGGTGGAAGTGTTCATCAAGGAAGATTCGCTGAAAAGCAAAAAACAATATGCAGACATTAAGCTGAATAAGATAAAATCGGTGAACAAAGGTCCGCATTTCTCCTTTGAGATTACTTCCATTGAAGCATTCAAGCAAAAACTGGATGCCGTGCAGAACGCAACTCCCTATGAGAAACTCATAAAAGTGAATAACGAATACCGCAAAGGCATTTTCGACATCATCGGCTGGTTGTTACCTATCATCCTGTTGATCGGGGTGTGGATGTTTCTGATGCGCAGAGCAACGGGCGGCATGGGCGGTGCCGGCGGGCAGATTTTCAATATCGGAAAATCAAAGGCCAATCTGTATGACAAGGACATGAAGGTGAATGTCACCTTTGACGATGTGGCAGGACTGGATGAAGCCAAGGAAGAGGTAAAGGAAGTGGTGGATTTCTTAAAGAATCCGAAAAAATACACCGCACTGGGTGCTAAAATTCCGAAAGGCGTATTGCTGGTGGGTCCTCCGGGAACCGGTAAAACCTTATTGGCAAAAGCCATGGCGGGTGAAGCGCAGGTGCCGTTTTTCTCCATCTCCGGTTCTGATTTCGTGGAAATGTTTGTGGGTGTCGGTGCATCTCGCGTTCGGGACTTATTTAAACAAGCCAGAGAAAAAGCACCTTGTATCATTTTTATCGATGAAATTGATGCGGTGGGTCGTGCGCGTGGAAAAAACATGATGCAAAGCAATGACGAGCGCGAAAGCACCCTGAATCAGTTATTGGTGGAAATGGATGGTTTCAGCGGCGATAAAGGTATCATCATGCTGGCGGCTACCAACAGGCCAGATGTATTGGATTCGGCCTTATTGCGCCCCGGACGTTTTGACAGACAGATTTCCATTGACAAACCTGACCAGAAAGGCAGAGAGCAAATATTTAAAGTGCATTTGAAGAAACTGACCAAATTAGGTCCAAATGTTACCCCTGAAAAATTAGCTTCCTTAACACCCGGTTTTGCCGGTGCAGAAATTGCCAATGTTTGTAATGAAGCTGCATTGGTGGCAGCTCGTAAAGAAAAGACACAGGTGGAAGTGGAAGACTTCAATGAAGCGGTAGACAGAAGTATCGGTGGCTTGGAAAAGAAAAATAAAATCATTTCTCCGCATGAAAAAGAAATCATTGCCTACCACGAAGCCGGACACGCTATTTGTGGCTGGTATCTGGAACATGCACATCCATTGCTGAAAGTAACCATCATTCCGCGCGGCATTGCAGCCTTGGGATATGCTCAATATTTACCGAAAGAACAATATCTATACAGAACGGAGCAATTGATGGATGAAATCTGCATGACTCTCGGCGGACGTGCGGCTGAAGAGATCGTATTCGGTAAGATATCTACCGGCGCACAAAATGACTTGCAGCGCATTACGCAGTTAGCTTATGCCATGGTGACGGTATATGGTATGAACGACAAGGTAGGAAACGTATCTTTCTACGATCCGCAACAGGACAACACCTTTACCAAACCATATTCCGACGATACGGCGAAAGTGATAGATGAGGAGGTAAGAAAACTAATCGAATCCGCTTACCAGCGCACGATCGCTTTGCTGACAGAAAAACGCGAACAGTTGAATAAGATTGCGCAGGCTTTGCTGGCAAAGGAAATACTGTTTAAGGCAGATTTGGAAGAGCTGATCGGCAGAAGAACATTTGACGAGGAACCTATTCCGGTTTCCGTGACGGTAGATTAACTATTCAGGAGATAAAAAAGAATGCATCGCACTTGGCGATGCATTCTTTTTTTGTGTCTGTATATATTCTATATTTATGGACAATTATCGGAAATTATGAAATCCTGGAAATGGGAACATGTAAACGAGCTCGTAAAATCATTATCGGTTAATGAGAAAAGTTTGCATTGATGCAGAAAGAAGATGCAAAGAATCAGCATTATATGAAGCTGTTTGATGCCATCAACAGGCAACTCAGCATTAAAGAAATCCAGGATAGATTTTCAGGCACAAAGATCAATCTGTCGTACGAGAAGAGTTACCTGGCCAAGATGCTATTAAAAAGCTTGCGTAATTTTCATGAATCTTCTTCCATTGACACTTTATTGCTTCAGGTCCTGACGGACATAGAAATTCTGCTCGATAAGAAATTATATGCCTTTTGTCTGGTCTACACTGAATTTTACTTCGACCTATGCAAAGAATGTGAATTGTATGACTATCAGTTATTGCTCCTGAAGGGAAGACGAAGGTGTATTCTGCGCATGGGAGATATTGACAAATATGCAGAAAATATTAGTCAGGAAGAAACCACGGAAATTGAATGCTTGCAGAAGCTGCAAAATCTGAACATCTATAAGACACTGCATCAGAAAGCACATATGCTATGCACCAGAAAGAAGGGTGTGATGAATGAAGAAGACAAGAAACAACTGATGCTCATATTCTCCAATGTTGCTATGAAAGACATCCAGATGGCGCATTCTTTTTTAGCCAAGATGATGTTTTGCGATATAAAAATCTGGTATTTCCACTACAGTGAGAGTAATTATCAAAACGCTTACAAATATTCTTCTCTTAAAATAGAACTGCTGGAGCAAAACACATTTGTTCTGAAATCATCTCCTTTAACGTATATGTCTGTGTATGCCAACCATTACATTCGTGCGTATGCCTTACAGAAACTGGATGAGTTGCCGAATATCATTGAACGAATAGATTTCATTGCGAATAACAAGAGTCCTTTCATTGCGCAAGACATCAAAAATGAAGCATTTGCACATAGCTCTGAAAAGATACTGGACTATTGCGTTGCGACCAATCAATTTGAAAAAGGGATTCAATGTTTTATCCAAAACAAGAGACGCATACAGCAACAGCATTTCAAATTGAACCCGTTCTTCCAGATGACACAACATTATTTTGCCGCTTATTTTTATTTTCATCTGAAAGACTATAAGAATGCCATCAAGCAGATAAGAATTGTGCTGGATGACTTTAACCCTGAAACCAGACTGGTATGTTATGTGTGTACCAAGATGATGAACATTCTGGTGCAATACGAATTGGGAAATCACGACCTGATTCCCTATCTGTTAAAATCCATGGAGCGTTTCCTGAAATCCAACAACATACAAAACAAGGTCTTTGAATTAACATGCTCATTATTGCAGAAAATCATTACACAGCATTCCGTAAAAGATAAGCAACAGCATTTTACCAACTATCTGGGAAAGCTGAAAGCATTGAAAGACTACAATGAAATATCTTTTTACAAAGACTCCGGCCTGTTGCATTGGGCGGAAAACAAATAAAATGCACTCTATCTTTTCCTTTTCGGAATCCTATTTCATAAAATTAGAACTCACTGTATTCCAAATAATTACAAGAAAAACTTATTCGATTTTAAATTTTTCTCCCGATAAATGAATGAAACTATGTTTTTTTTGCAAATGATGTGGGCGTCTATATTCGTGGTATAAATTCTTATCATGAAAAATAACCATACTCTCGTTCTTGCCTTGATTTGCTTGTTCTGCTCACAACAAGTTCAGGCGCAATTTGGCATATGAAAAGCCAACAAGAATAAAATAGAAAAAAACAAGGAGCCGGAACAAAAACAGACTACACCCGCTCCAAAAGCAGAAACGCCTAAGAAGGAATTGACACCGGAAGAGAAAGAAGCTGAACTGAGGGGAACAAAGTTCTTTGCAAAAGGTATGGAAGATGCGGCTCTGGAACAGGAATGTGTAAAAGCAATTGCCAGAACACCTGACTTTTTTGACCTGGACAACATGGGCCAATTGGCATTATTACACATCACCTCTTTTGATTGGACAGTAAACAGAGACAAGTATGGATCTATTGAAAGCAAACAAATCATGGTATGCATTGGCATCAAGAAGGAGGGCAAATGTTATCGTAAAGAATTTTATTTCAAAAAAAGCTACATGGGTGGTGGTCAGTACTCAGAAACACTGGTAGGCAGCATTCCTATGATGTTAGATTATAAAAAAGAAATGTCTTGCATTGTATTGGATTCACTGATACAGGTACAGGCAGCAAAATCTAAGCCGGCAGCTACCGTTAAATCAAGCACATCGGGAAATACCACCACGGCAAAAACCCCAACAACGACAAAGCCAGCGACAACAGCCACTACCAGCGCAAAAACTACGCCTGCCAGTAGTGCTTCATCTAGTGCTGTAAAGCCAAGTGTGCTTTCTACCATGCCCACACAAGTGGTCAGCTTATCGGCCATCGGTATCAATGCAATCATGACAGTGCCTAAAGGCACTACTGTAAGAAAAGTGGGTGAATTCAGAATCATTGGAAACGATATCGTAGAGATACAGGCAGAGATAACGACATTGACACTGGCGGAGATGAAAACGGATGTAAAAACAAACGACATGTATAATGGTACCGGAAAGATCGTTTCCTCAAATGCAAACGGATTTATCTTTACCTGCATAGAAGATGAAGAAGAAGGGAAATGGGCACACCTTGAATTTTTCAAGACCATTGGCGGAAAAAAATATCGATTTATTGATAATCGATTAACGGAGAAACCATACACCGTAGAAGAACTGCAACCATTTTTGGAAGCATTGAATACTTTGCCATAAAGTAAAACCATAGAATTTATGTTAAAGAAGCGGTGTCTCAGGCATCGCTTTTTACTTTTCATTTGTTTTGATTATTTTTAGTCATGACGAATCTGAATTCTCTGAAGATATATACTGCTGCACTGCTGGCAACATTGTTTTTACTGTTGGTTTACCTTTTCCTCAATCATCATTATGACGGCAGTATCTGGCAGACCATGCAGCAAAGTAAATCCGCCCTGACGGGTGAATATTGCGAACAGGACAATACCGCTCATTTCTTTCGCCAGTCGATGAACACCTACTCCAATCTGGGATACTTTTTTCTGGGATGCATCGTAGTGCTGATTTCCTTTTACGACAGAAAAGCGCAAATGTCTGTTGAAAAGAACGCGCTGCAACAGTTTCCGTTGCTGTCTTTCTTTTTCGGGTGCTGCCTGATATACCTATGTTTCGGAAGTTCCTTTTTTCATGCATCGCTCACCTGGGCGGGCCAGCGCGTAGACATGAACGGAACCTACAGCATCTGCATCACACTGACAGGTATCACATATTATCGTTTATGGATAAGAGAAAACCCATCGCCAGGATTCAAGCGACTCTTTGTCGGTGCATTGTTTTGCACGGTGCTGCTCTTCATCCAACTCCATCTATTAATCAGCAGTTTGTTTCTGCTGCCTTTTTTAATATTGCTGATAATTGCCGGAACGGTCATGAACTACCGGCAAAACAAGAATAATTTCAACATACAACCGGCCATACTAAGCCTGTTGCTGATGATTGCCGCAGCGGTGCTGCGTTCGGTAGATGTTCAGAAAATCGCCTGCGATCCGACATCCCTGTGTCAGGGCCATTCGCTCTGGCATTTTTTCACCGGCATGAGCGCGTTCCTATTGTATTGGTTTTACAGGAGCGAAAAAGTGTAATTACTTACAATCACCTTTCTCTTTTATCTTTTTATAAAACGCCTCGTATTGGGGAAGAATATTGCTGATATTAAAATGCTGTGCCTGTGCAAATGCATTTTTCTTGAATTGCGCCAGTTTCTCATCATCCTGTAAGAGCTCCAATGTTCTGGCAGCCATCCCTTCCACATCTCCCACATTTAACAGATAACCCGTAACGCCTTCGATATTAACCTCAGGAATACCGCCGGCATTACTGGACACTACCGGCACCTCGCAGGCCATGGCCTCAAGTGCAGCAAGGCCAAAACTTTCCGATTCGGAAGGCATCAGAAACACATCTGCAATGGCCAGCAGTTCCTCCACCGCTTCCTGTTTCCCGAGGAAACGCACATCCATTTGTGTACACAAGCTGCGCGCAAGTACTTCTGCATTCTGACGTTCGGGGCCATCGCCTATCATCAGCAATTTGGAAGGAATCTGGGAAGAAACCCTGCAAAAAATATGAATGACATCCTCAATCCTTTTCACCTTTCGGAAATTGGAGGTATGCACCAATATCTTTTCTCCGTTGGGTGCAATGGCTTTTTTGAAATGGTCTTTATTCGTTTTTTTAAATCTGGAAAAATCTATAAAATTCGGAATGACTTCTATTTCATTTTTAATATCAAAATGAGCAAATGTATCTTGTTTTAAACTTTCTGAAACCGCTGTCACCCCGCAGGACTGATTGATGGAATAGGTCACCACGGGTTCATACGTCGGGTCTTTGCCGACCAGCGTAATATCCGTACCGTGCAAGGTGGTGATTACAGGAATATCTATTCCTTTCTGCAACAGAATCTGACGCGCCATATAGGCGGCCGATGCATGCGGAATGGCATAATGCACATGAAAGATATCGAGTTTCGCATTGATGGCTACATCCACCAGTTTGCTGGCCAATGCGGTTTCGTAAGGTGCGTAATCAAACAAGGGATAATCGTTTAAGCGCACTTCGTGGAAGAAAATATTCTCATTGAAGGTATCTAATAAACGAGCAGGTTCTTTATAAGTGATAAAATGAACATCATGTCCTTTTTGCGCCAGTCCTTTCCCAAGTTCTGTTGCCACAACGCCGCTGCCGCCGAAGGTGGGGTAACAAACAATTCCAATATTCATAGCTTTGCTTTTCAGTTGAATCACAAAGATAACAGAAATAGCGTGAATAGGTTTTAAAGCGGGGGAATTAGCGAACTTATTTCAACTGCTCATGCATATTGAGTCCGCATTCTAAAAATGAAATATAGTTTTCTTTGCTCTTGGAAAAATCATACGCCACCGGTTGATTGAGCAGCTGTTCTTTCGCATTTATGAGGATATACTGAGGCTGTGAGTTGGTCTTGAAATATCTTGCCTGGAAATCACTCCATTTTTGGCCGACGGTCCTGACTTCCCTTAGCTGTCCGGTGGCATCGGATGTGTACCACTCATTTTCTGGCAATTGTTTTCTGTCATCCACATACAGGGAAATGACCACATAATCTTTTAATTTTTCCTGCACCTTCTCATCCGACCACACGTTATCCTCTATCTTTCTGCAGTTCACGCAACCAAATCCTGTAAAATCAATCAAGACAGGCATTTGGTGTTCTTTCGCATAGGCCAATCCTGCTGCATAATCTTTAAAATGACTGAAATGTTCCTCATTCTTCTCTTTAAAATTATAAGAAGTGGGTGGTATTAGTCCGCTGAATAATTTCACCGGTTTGTAGTTGATCAATGCATAGACTAAATAAAAAGCAAACAACAGGGTTGCAAAACCAAGCCCCCTGACAAAATCACCTGGTTTATTTTTGAAGAAAATCCCCAGGCAATATAAAGCCATCGCACCAAAAATCAATATCCAGATAATCATAAACGGCTCGAAACGCAATACGCCCCAGTTCATTGTCATATCAACGGTAGATAAAAACTTAAATGCTAATGCCAGTTCTACAAAACCTAAAATCATCTTTACGGTATTCATCCATCCGCCCGATTTTGGCAATGATTTTAACCATTGTGGAAATAAGGCAAACAGGGTAAAGGGCAACGCCAGGGCCAGACCGAATCCAAACATACCTAATGCCGGCTTGATGGGAATATGATTAAACAGCGTGGGTCCTCCGCCAGTTGCCGCTTCCACCAGTAAGGTTCCGATGATGGGCCCTGTGCACGAAAAGGAAACCAAAGCCAGCGTAAAAGCCATGAAGAAAATGCCGATATAGCCACCTCTGCCGGAGAGACTGTCAGTCCTGTTGGCCCAAGAGGTCGGTAAGGTGATTTCATAAAAGCCAAAGAAAGAGATGGCAAACACCACAAAGACCACAAAAAACAGCAGATTGAACCAGATATTGGTACTCATGGCATTCAGGGCGTCTGACCCGAAGATGCCAGTAATAAGCAATCCCAGCAGGACGTATATCAGAATAATGGAAACACCGTATAGCAATGCTTTCCGGATACCTTCATTTCTGTCTTTCCCTCCTTTTGTAAAAAAACTGACCGTGAGCGGAACCATGGGAAACACACAAGGTGTAAGCAAGGCAACCAGACCGCCTAAAAATCCAAACAGAAAAACGAGCCAATAACTTTTGTCTTTGGTTTCCGCACTGACACTGCAGGCATTTTTTGCGGTGGACCAGTCGAATTGTATGGTTGAATTATCAGCTGATTGTTTGACTGAAGATGCAGAGACAGCGGTTGTATTTGTCGGCTTTACAGAATCAGCGGATGTGACAGATGCTGCACCGGATGTTTTCCCATCAAAGGATATGGCAAATTTCTCCGGACCGAAAGGCATACAACCTTCTTCATCTTTACAGACTTGTCCATCAAATTCTCCTTTTAGAATCGCTTTGGGATTTTTAAGTCTAACTTTCTGAACGAAGGTAGCATCTCCGTCAAACGAAGTGACATCCACACCAAATAATTCATCAAATTTGGTATGCTTTTTCCCAAGCTCCTCCACTTTGCCAAGCAGTTCAATGTCTTTATTTTTTTCAAAACGGAATTGCGTAGGAAGCGGTCCTCCTTCTTTTGTGTACTGAGAATAGGTGTGCCAATTTTCATCCAGCGAACAGATGAATTTCACCTTAAACTCCGTTTCCGAAATCTTTTCCACTTCGCTCTTCCAGGTAAGATGCTGGGCGAACTGGGCTTTGGAAGAAAAAACAGCTAGCAACAGACCGAGGGTCAGCAATAATTTAGCCGGGAAGATTTTCCCAAACCTATACGCTGTTGTCCATTGGTTATTGTGCATTGACTGTTATGCGTTTACAAGATTCAATATAGATTCAAATAATTTTCTGCCGTCGGTGTTGCCCAATACTTCTTCTGCAGAACGTTCCGGATGCGGCATCATACCAAATACATTTCTGCCGGCATTACAGATACCTGCAATATTTTCAATGGAACCGTTCGGGTTGGATGCGTCGTTTATATTTCCTTCCGCATCACAGTATTTAAACAAAATCTGGTCATTTTGTTTCAAAGACTGCATTGTTTTTTCGTCTGCATAATATCTTCCTTCCCCGTGTGCAATCGGAATATTCAGCGGTTCGGATAAATCCAGGTTTCTGGTAATGGCACTATCTTTCGTTTGAGGAATCAGATATTGGTTCTGGCAAAGGAAACGCTGATGATCATTCATCAAAAGTGCACCCGGCAACAAATGGCTTTCACACAACACCTGAAATCCATTGCATATGCCCCAGACGTATCCTCCGTTGTTGGCGTGTTCTATCACCTGCTCCATAATGGGGGAAAAACGTGCGATGGCACCGCAGCGCAGGTAATCGCCGTAAGAAAATCCTCCCGGAATCATGATACAATCTTCGGTTGTCAAGTCCTGCAACGTGGTATCTTTATGCCACAAGATACGCGTCTCACATTGCATCACCTCACGACAAACGTGGATAATATCCTGATCGCAATTGGAACCCGGAAAAATAACAACACCAAACTTCATATAATTTAAGATTTACGATCCGGGAACTGAGGTTTCTGGCTCATTTCTCAAATCTGGTTTACGAAATTATTTAAATAGCCTTACAATATTTGTAACAAAAATCACAATTACAAAGATAGCATTCAGTATTTCGCCCAAACGCTTTTTACGAATTCTTAACATAAACAATGTCAGGAAAATACTGACTGGAATAAACGACAAGGAAAACACCGTCACATCCAGATTTCCGCTGAGCAGAATAAGGAGTACGATTCCCACAAAGAAGAAAATCAGCATATTCAGGTTCTTTCTTCTTTTGAATCCTGTAGAGTACATGATACCTCTGAGGCTAATGAACGAAAACAGGAGATAGGCAGCCGTCAGCAATAGATTAATGCTGTCTGGAATTTGACTGAATATTTTATGAAAGTGAAAAAGCGAAAAATGAAAGATATTGATGTTTATGAAAAAATCCAGAACATAGCTCAATGAAAAGGCCAGATAAACGGGGAACAGGATTCCGAAGAACAACATCAGATATTCATTAAATCTAAAGGGCTTTATGGCATAAAGGATCAAAAACAGGAACGGCAGGAAGAGTAGGAAATTCACCTGTAAAATACATAGTATGCCGCCCAACACACCCGCATTGAAACATTCAAGCCGCGTGCTTTCTTTGATCGTTATGGACAAGAAAGTCTGAAACATCATCAACAGGAGGAATCCAATAACCAGATAGATGCTGAACTCGTTGAATTGTGGAATCAGGGAGGTGACAAGGCTGAAGTATAATGCCGGAATCATGCTACTGCCGTCATGGTAGTCTGCCTTGTGAAATAAATAGTTGAACCAGACGGCCTGTGCAAGCAAGCATATTTGTGCCAGCAAAAAATTAAGCAAGAAACTACCTGACAACAGTAGACCATGTGTACCCCATAAGTGCTGTACACCCTGAACCGCTGTGATTTTATAGGCAAGCAGAAATGGAATCTTAACCAAAATAAAGGTAAGAATAAAGGCTAATACGGTAGGTGGTTGTTGTGATTTGAAATAAGACAGCATATGTGAGACACCTGCGTTTAATATTGAAAGAGTACAAATTGAAGTGTTCGTTTCTGTTCACTCGGAACAACTATCGTATGACCATCGAGCTGTTTTGCTTTCAAAGGCACCATCACCAGATTTTGTTTTTCGCTGTTGAGCATGCTCTGCCGCTTGGACAGTCCGTTGGGATTGAGATTATACTCTACGAAATTTCCATTGCTGTAGAAGTCTTCATTGTACAGGAATTTCAGCACGTTGTTTGCCTCAAAGAAGGCGAAAGAAGAATAATAGCCGTCATCATTCTCAGACACCTGTGACTTTGGCATCGTTGACTGCCAATCCAAAGACCCGTCCGTATTGATAGAAAAGACACTGATATCATAAAACTGATTCTGGTCAATATACCGCACTGCCGGCGTATAAGGCGTTGAATTGTAATACCCGAAGTTATTGTTAGACATCCGTTCCGCCCTTGTAAACCGGTATTCTCCTTCCGTTACCAGCACAAAACCTCCGTCGCTTCTGGGGATGATGCGTTTCGGTTTTATCAGTGTCGCCTTATCCTGCCAGGTTTTGAAATCATTTGTCTGTGATTTTCTCAAGATTTCGTCATTGAAAGGCATCTTTGAATTCAACAGGATCGTATTGGTTCTAAAATCGATGATCTGATACAGTATCCCGACGTCATTCTTGTTTTTAGTGTTTTTGTAACAGGCAGAGAGGTACCCTATGTCTCTCTTGGTACTGACTTCTGTAATCAGATTTTTATAGACATAATCCTGACCTTGCAACACCTGTTCGGCAATGGTATTGGTCGTCCTGTTGAATGTTAAAGTGGTATACTTGTCATAATTATAATCATCGCTGCCATTTTCCTGGCCTACCACCGCCATCACATTTCCTTCATTATTAATCTTTACAGACTTCAGCGACATTCCTGCTGTGCTCTGTACGTTAAGAATATTCCGATTCAGCACCCTGATGGAATCGCTTAAAAGGATAAATCTGACAAAATATGCCGATTTTGTTTTCAGCATGTTAAATGCCATGATCTTGGATTTATCGGGAGAGGTCTTTATGTAGAAAGCCTTACCCTTGCCGATGCTTGCCAGCGGTATGGAATCCAAGAGGATGGTTTCATTCGGAATCGTCAGTTTACTATCCAGGATTTTCAACTTGAGGTACTGGTAATCAACTCCGTTGGTCGTATAAAATGCAAGTATCCTGTTTTGTTGCAGTATGATGCTCTCCAGAGTAGCCGCCTTGCCTTTGAAAGGCAACTCCTTGCGGTTGGAGATTTTGAGATTATCATCGTAGGTAACCAGTTCACTTTCATTGGTTCCGAAAAAATGCACGATCAGTCCGGCATCATTCTTACCGATAATCTCGTAGTCTGAAAATCGGCTGGCAACTTTATCCGGAAACGACTTGATGATGGTTTGTGCAAAAGACGAGCTGGCCGAGCATACGATGAATGCAATAACGAAAAAACAGAGCCCTGCTCCGGGCAGTTGCCGGATTGCTTTGATCTTCATTATTTCATTGCTGAATCGCTTCATTCTAATCATCTATTTTTTCTGTCTCGGGTCTAATGCATCTGTCAGCCCTTCACCTATCAGATTAAACAATGTTACCGTAAGGAAGATGGCGATACCCGGAAAAATAGCCACCCACATCTGTGATTTGCTGCCCTGAGCTTTTGCCAGTATCTTGCCCCACGTCACCACTTCTGCCGGCACACCAATGCCCAAAAACGACAAGCTCGATTCTATTAAGATCGCTGCGGCAATTCCAAATGCCACCGTAATTAAAACGGGTGCAATGGCATTCGGGATGGCGTGTTTAAATAAAATCCGCCATCTGGAATAACCTAGGGCCTCTGATGCTTCTATATATTCCAAACTTCTCACCTTCAGCAGTTCTGCACGGATAAAACGTGCAATTTCCGTCCAGGACGTCAGCCCGATAATCACCATAATCAATACGATGCCCGGTTTGGAAATGGCAATCACCGCTATGATTAAGAATAAACGCGGAATCGACACCAATATTTCAATCATGCGCTGTACGATGATATCGACAGGAATATTAACCTTCTTTTTAAAGAATGGTATCAGTTTTAAGATAAATCCAAGCAGATAACCGACAAACAGAGCACCAAAGAATATCAGCAGACTCAGGGATAATTGCCCTAGGAACTTGATGATGGATTCACCGATGGCATCACTTAAGGTGTAACTGCGCGTCATGAAGGCATAAAACCATCCTACGAAAAAGAAGAGAATACCCATGATGGTACTGGCTCTGGAAATCTGAATCTTATTATCTCCGAAAAATCCAGCGATGGCTCCCAGCAGTATTCCGATAAAAGAAGCTATAGACATGGAAATGATTCCCACGATGAATGCAATACGTGTGCCGTGAATCAGACCGGCGGTAATATCCCTCCCGATATCATCCGTGCCGAACCAGTGTCTCCATCGGGTAGACTCCACATTCTGTTTTCCGAACGGAGACACAAAACCGGAATTAAAGAAATCCTGATTCGTAGTGGAATATGGAATCGGCGCACGCAGGCATTTGTCAAATTTAGTTTCTATCCAGTTGATGTTCAATAAGTCCTTCGGCCATTTTGCCAGTCCCAGGCTTACTCCGTAATCTCTGAAAATAGGGAAGTAGGTGTTGCCTTTGTACTCGCAGTAAATAGGTTTTTCATTCGCCAGAAAATCCGCAAACAGGGCAATCATAGCCATGAACATTACGATATACATGGAATACAATGCTCTCTTGTTGCTGCTGAATTGTCTTTTTACGTACGACCAGTAATCCTGTTTTATTTCTTCTGCCATATATCTCTGTTTCTCTGCTATTTTTTATTGTATGATATTCTCGGGTCCACCACTGCATATAAGATATCTGCCACCAGATATCCTACCATGGTCAGGATGGCGGAAAACATGACGATGGTATAAATCATCGGATAATTTCTGGCTGAAATGGCTTCAATAGCCGTTTTACCCATCCCCGGAATGGAAAACTTGTTTTCTATGATGATGGCGCCACTGATGACCAACGGGAATACATTGGCGAACAAGGTGATGATCGGTAACAGGGAATTCTTGAACGCATGTTTCCACAATACATCCTTTTCATCCAACCCTTTGGCACGTGCCGTTCGAATATAATCCTGTGAAAGCGTATTGATCATGGCTCCGCGCATCTGACGATATAAAAATGCCAGACCTCCGTAGGTGAAACACACCATCGGCAGAATCAGATGATAGAATCTCGTCCAGACTATCGTAAAAAAGCCATCAGAATCAGCAACCTCTCCAACGCCATAGGCAGGAAACCATCCTAAAAAGTCTCCACCGCCGAGAAACATAATCAACAAGGTGGCAACCCAGAATACGGGCAACGAGTACAGCATAAATAAGGTGGTTGAGACGGCCTTATCGCTGGTGCTGTCTTTTACGGCGGCCGATTTTATTCCTAAAGGTATTGCAATCAGATAGGTCAGGATGATGGAAATGATACTCAGCATCACGGTCCATCTCACCGCTTCCCAGATAACCTTTTTCACCGGACGCTGATCCTGATAGGAAATACCAAAATCACCTACCATGAATTTTGTTATCCATTGGTGATATTGATTCTGAGTACCGTACCAATGTAGTGCCGGAATGTATTTTTTATAAACCGTAGCCTTCGCTTTCACTCCCTGCTCGTAATTGTTTTCCACCGTTTGGAAGGCAGTTCTGGCCTCAGACAGAGAAGATGCGGCATTAAGATTGGTATGTATAGATCCAAAAGACGCCTTGATGGCATTATCGTCGTAGTTGATGTAGAGTTTCTGTAATTTCTCCTTGATATTGATCAGGGCATCTGCATTAGTGGAATCTTTCTGTGTATTGGCCAGTTTATACTCAAATTCCTTTAGAGAGTTGTAGTAGGCCTGAATCTCCTTCCAGTTGCCGTATTTGTCAATCAGGCGCTCCAGGTTCTGCCGATGGAATTTTTTAGGAATCTCATGCAGGTTTTGAGGCATGGCCTCATTGGTGAGACTGAAATAGAAAATGGGCAAATCAAGCCCCAGTTGTTTGCGTTTGTCGATATAGGCCTTTTCGGAGGCCTGTGCATTGGCGGATGAGCCCATCTCGCTGTTGGAATTCAGCATCTGTTCTACCGGATCTCCGGGTACATTCACACTTAAGTAAAAAGTGACTAACGATATAACAAATAACGTCGGGATGAAAATAGCGATTCGCTTTACTATATACTTTAACATGCTGTCCAAAAATACAATATTAGTTGGTATTTTTTATTCTAATAAACGTAAAAATCCCGCATTAAGATGCGGGATTCAGTATTGTTGAAGATGTGGGTTGGAAAAGGATAATTTTATTTATCCTGTCCTTCCACCTTATATCCTTTTTTCACCTTGAAAGCGGCAAACCAGACGCCCGGATATACAGGACCGGCCTTGGTATTTTCAAAGCGCTGATGCACGCAGTTTCTGAAATTCTGCACATACATGAAAATATACGGAACCTCGTCATGCGTAATTTGCTGCCATTGTTTGTATAACGCATTTCTTTTGGTAACATCCAGTTCCGTTCTGATTTGCTCTATCAGGGCATCTGTTTTAGCATTGCCGAAGTTCATGTAATTGGAACCACCATTTGCAGAAGAAGTATGGAAAATCTGTTTTTCATCATCCGGGCGTGGCTGTTTCACCCAACCCTGATAAAACATCTGACAGTTGTGCTTTTTCAACTCATCCAGATACAAGCTCCAATCTAACGGCTTGATATTTAATATGATACCAACCTGCTTATAAGTTTGTTGTACCAATAAACCAACTGTTTCTCTCAGTGGATTTCCCGCATTGTAGTTATAGGTAATCTCAAATTTGGTCTTTTGTCCATCAATTACCTTGTCCAGAATGCCATCACCATCGCTGTCCGCCCAGCCAGCTTCCGTCAGCAGTGCTTTTGCCTTTTCTATATCAAATGGATACGGTTTGATGTCGTTGTTATAGGCATCTTTTTTCATCGGCAATACAGAACCAACCGTGCGAACACCTTTTCCGTACAATACCTTGTCAATTACCTGATCTACGTTGGTGAGATAGCATAAGGCCTGACGTACCTTTACATCTCCCAGAATCTTATCCTTCACGTTGATACCGATGGCCTGATATGCCAGCATCTGTGGTTCTGACTTGACAAAATTTTGCTTGAATTTCTCTGAATTGTCCAGCTCCACATATTCTTTAACCGGCGTAACATAAATGAAGTCCAGTTTTTCATCTACCAATGCCGTTAATGCCGTATTGAAATCATTGATGGTTTCAAACACCAGACGTTTCGGATAGGCTTCAAAATATTCGTTTTCCTTATTCACTTTATCTCCCCACCAGTTTGGCTTGCGCTCCAGAATCAACCGCTGGCCTGTTTCGAAAGACACCAGACGGTAAGCACCGGAGCCTTTTACCAGACTGGAATCACGTGCAACCTTCTCGGAGTTGAAATTGTCTGCAAATTCTTTAATGGCTGCATCGTTTGCCGCCTGTGCATTTCCGGAAATCAAACTGGACAAGGTATATTTACGCAAAGTCTGTTTGGGGTCATACATGGATTCCGGCATAATCTTGATATCATAGCCCACGCCATCTTCCATACCGATGTATTTATTGCAAACCACCGTGAATTTTCTGTTGTTGTCCGGATATGTCTTGAAGTCCCTTACGTAATCTACGCCAGGTTTGATATTATCATTGTTTACTTTAGGACAAAACGCCGTCTTGAAGGAAAAAAGCACATCATCCACTGTTATCGGAGCGCCATTGTCCCAGGCGGCCTCC
The DNA here is from genome assembly GCA_046329775.1 of Chitinophagales bacterium. GTDB lineage: Bacteria > Bacteroidota > Bacteroidia > Chitinophagales > JADIYW01 > JADJSS01. The sequence continues at coordinate 145,066 of JAXLTX010000005.1, read as the reverse complement.
GGGCGCAATTCAAAGTCCATTTCAGCAATATCGCCATTCACCCTCACAGTTGGTCTTGATTTCGCCAATACCGGAATGATTTCCATGGTCTGGTGATCATATGCCAGCAAGGTTTGGAAGATATTCGGTATTACATATTCATTTGCATACGCATCTGAAGTTGTTATCGGATTCAATCCTTTTGCATCAGACAAACCGTGTATCACGACCTGATCTTTATACACTTTGTTGGAACCGCCTTTGTTGCCCTTGCAACCGGTCAGCGCAAACGAGAATGCTGTTACAGCTAAAATAAAACTGACTTTTTTAAACATATGACTCTTATTTAGGTTACAAAAATAACAGATTTAAACGTTAAATTGCTACATATGAGAAAAGTAATCATCACGGGAGGAACCGGCTTGGTTGGTAAAAGACTCAGCGAACTTCTGAAGCAGCATGGGTACAAAGTGAATATCTTATGCAGAAACCCGAAGAAAACGGATGAATATAAATGGAATGTAGAAGAAGGATATATGGATGAAAGTGCTTTCGAAGGGACTGAAATCATTGTTCATTTAGCTGGGGCAGGCGTGGCTGATCAGCGTTGGACAGACTCCCGAAAAAAAGAAATCATTGACAGCAGGGTAGCATCCACCAGACTGTTATTCAAATACTTATCAAAAAAAACACATACCATCAAGTCATTTATTTCGGCTTCTGCAGTAGGTTATTATGGAGACAGGAAAAACGAGTTACTGACGGAGGATGATTCAGCTGGAACAGGATTTTTGGCAGAGGTTTGTCGCTTGTGGGAACAGGAAGCTGACACAATTGGCACTTTAAATATTCCTGTAAGTAAAATCAGGATCGGTATTGTACTCAGCAAGGATGGCGGCGCTTTACCCAAACTCGATTTCCCGGTTAAGTTCGGTATTGGCGCATATATCGGCAACGGCAAACAATATGTCCCATGGATTCATATAGACGACTTATGCAATATGTTCATCCATCTTATTCATCATCCTGAAGCAAACGGCATCTACAACGCTTGCGCACCCGATATCAAGACAAACCGCGAAATGAGTGCAACGATTGCTCAGGTATTGCGCCGGCCGTTCATTCCGTTCCCGGCTCCAGCCTTTGTCATTAAGACCGTCATGGGTGAAATGGCTACGATGCTATTAATGAGCAATAATTGTTCTTCCAAAAAGATAATAGATACCGGATTTGATTTCCAATATCCTACATTAAACTTAGCTCTGGAAAATATTTACAGGAAATAATCTTCTGTATATTACTGATAAAGAACAATTTGCTATATTCACATAAATTACACTGAAATGCGCAAGTTTATCTTTTTCCTCTTGATTTTATCCGCAGTCATCTCTTTCCAGAGTTGCAACAATAATGGTAAAAAAGCCGGCGAAACCTCCGGATTTGAAACCGATGAGAAATTCCAGAAAGAATTTCAGGAAAAACTGATTTTGGTGGAAGATGGCGGCACCGTGGAATTTCCGGAAGGCAAATTCCTCCTTAAAAAAGCCTTATCCATTGAAGGCAAGAAGAATGTAACCATCAAAGGTGCAGGTGCAGGAAAAACCATCTTGTCCTTTTTAGGCCAAACGGAAGGCGCGGAAGGCATTCTGGTCACCAATTGCCAGAACATCAATATTGAAAATTTCACCATTCAGGATGCTAAAGGCGACAACCTGAAACTGAAAGGCTGTGACGGCGTGCACATTCATCACATGAATTCTACCTGGACAACCGGTGCCGATACTTCCAACGGAAATTATGGCTACTATCCGGTGGAATGCAGAAATGTGCTGATGGAATACTGCGAAGTTTCGTATTGCGCGGATGCCGGTGTCTACATCGGACAATCCACCAATGTCACTATTCACCACTGCTATGCACATCACAACGTTGCCGGCATCGAAATTGAAAACTGTATCAATTCGGATATTTACAAAAATAAATCTGAAAATAATGCAGGCGGAATTTTGGTCTTCGACTTACCTAAATTATTTCAGGGCAATGGCCGAAACGCCAAGGTTTGGGATAATGAGTGCATAGAAAATAACTTTAAAAACTTTGGAAAACCCGGCAGCATAGTCGCCTCTATTCCTCCGGGTTCCGGCATGATCATCATGGCAACGGACAGCGTGGATGTGTTCAATAACAAAATCATCAACAATAAAACAGTCGGCATTGCTACCGTGAGCTATTACATGACGGGCAAGCAGCTGAACGACTCCACTTATGGTCCGTATTGCACCTCCATCTACATTCACGATAATAAATTCGAACGAAAATTATCTGTACCGGATTTGTCAACAGACTTAGGAAAGCTGTTGACCGCTACCTTTAAAGGTCCGCTGGATATTTTTGTGGATGGTTCGGCCGACCCTAAAATCAGAGATAAGGACGGTCAATTGCCGGAAGGTAAAAAGATTTGTATCCGAAACAACGGCGACGTGAAATTCGGCAACCTGAATGCATGGAAAACGCACGGACGTGAAGACATCATGAATTTCAAAGACAACGACATCACTAAATTTGATTGTTCTTACACGGGAATTAACGGTAATAATCAAAAGCCGGAAGAGGTAAAGTAATCTCCATAATCTATTTATTAATGAAATCATGAAAAAAATTTCTGCCGTACTCGTTTTCATCTGCCTTAGTTGCCTGCTTGTTTTCAATCAATGCAATGTTTCCGATGGAAAGGTCACCGTAGACCTGAATGCAAAACCATTTGAAAGACTTTCCGAATATCATTTCTTTAAAGGAGACATCAAAGATTTAATTCCCAATGATAAAGTATTGCCGTATGAACTGATTACAGCCCTGTTTACCGATTATGCGCACAAATCCCGTTTTGTTTGGATGCCGGAGGGAAGCTCCGCAAAATATACCAAAGATGAAGTGGTAGATTTTCCAACAGGTGCCGTTTTAATAAAAAATTTTTATTATCCTCATGATTTTCGCGATGAAAGCAAGGGTAGAAAAATAATGGAAACACGTTTACTCATCAAACATGCGGATAAATGGGACGCGCTAACGTATGTGTGGAATGATGAACAGACAGATGCTGAATTAAATATCGTTGGCGACACAAAAAAGGTAAGCTTCACCAATCTGCAAGGAGAAACGCTACATCTGGATTATTCCTACCCAAATAAAAACCAATGCAAGAACTGTCACAACCTGAACAATGTTCAGGTACCCATTGGTCCGAAAGTGCGTTATCTGAATAAAGACCTAAAATACGCGGATGGCATCAAAAACCAGCTGGAAAAATGGACGGAAGTAGGTTATTTGAGCGGTTATAAAAAAGAAGAAAATCTGACTAATAAAATCGCGGATGCATTTGATGAAAAAAGCGGCACGCTGGAAGAAAGAGCAAAATCTTATTTAGAGGTAAACTGCGCCCATTGCCATCGCCGCGAAGGCAGCGCTAACACAACCGGCCTATACTTAATGCTCAGCGACAAGAATCCTGAAAGCTGGGGTGTGATGAAAAGCCCCGTGGCGGCGGGCAGAGCCAGTGGAGATAATCTCTACGATGTCGTTCCCGGCAAACCGGATGAATCCATTCTGGTCTATCGCATGAGCGAAAACGATCCTGAAATACGCATGCCGGAACTGGGCAGAAGCGTACAGCACAAAGAAGCCGTTGAACTTATCCGTCAATGGATTACTGCCATGAAATAATCTTTTCGCTAAAACCATAACGATGCGATATATTTGCCTTCTTATCTTCTCCGTTCTTTTATTGAACTCCTGTCGTCAGCAAAAGAAAATTGAACTTATTAAAGACGAAAAAATTCAGAAAGAACTGCAGGAACAATTCATTCTGGTAGAAGACGGCGGCACCATAGAACTGCCCGAAGGTTCCTTTCTGCTCAGCAAATCGCTCTCCATTGAGGGCAAAAACAACATCACCATCAAAGGAAAAGGAAGCAACAAAACCATTTTGTCTTTTCTGGGACAAACGGAAGGCGCGGAAGGCATTAATGCCACCAACTGCAAAAATATTACATTGGAAGATTTTTCCATTCAGGATGCCAAAGGCGACAATATCAAACTGAAAGCCTGCGAAAATGTAATATTGCGCAATCTGAATTCCACCTGGACGACCGGCGTAGATTCCATGAACGGCAATTACGGCTATTATCCGGTGGAATGTAAAAACGTATTGCTCGAAAGATGTGAAGTGTCGTATTGCGCGGATGCGGGTGTGTATGTTGGTCAATCGTATAACGTAACCGTGCGCAATTGTGTAGCACATCATAATGTCTGCGGCATTGAAATAGAAAACTGCATTGATGTGGATGTGCACAACAATCTTGCCTACAATAATACCGGCGGTTTTGTGATTTATGATTTGCCGGGCCTGCCGATGAAAAGCGGTAAGAATTGCAAGGTGTATAATAACATCGCGAGAGAAAATAATTTTAAGAATTTTGCCAAACCCGGATCTTATGTTTCCGATATTCCGCCCGGCAGCGGTATTATCATCATGGGCTACGACAGCGTGGAAGTATTTAAAAACACCTTTGAAAATAACAAGACTTTAGGTTGCTGCGCGGTGAGCTATCAGGCGGTGGGTCGTAAATTCACCGATTCCTTATACACGCCGTATTGCACGTCTATTTTTATTCATGATAATATTTTTAAACGCAAAGCCTTGTTAGTTCCGGATTTGAGTTCCGATTTGGGAAAACTGATTCTGGCAATGTCAAAAGGACCGGCTGATATTATTTACGATGGCAATTATTCCAAAGAGATGAGCAATACTGACGGCAGTTTGCAAGCGCAATACAAATCCTGTTTCAGAAACAACGGCGACATTAAATTCTTTAATCTAAACGCCTATAAATCACCGGTAATTGAAAATGTGTTACACACTTATGATAATAACTTAGCTGCGTTTGATTGCAGTTTGACGAATATAACGGGAAATCAAAATTAATTACTTACTTACTACATATCACTCACTCCTTACCCCTGTTTTATGCACTACAAACGAATGCCCATAGAAGTAGAAAGCCCGGAAGAAATGGGCTATGCTACCATACAATACAACCTAGCGGAAAGCTCGGTACGCGATATTTATTTCAGAGACTTGAAACTGAATCTGGATGATTTATTTATGTGCTACGGCGAACATCGCGGAAAGGCAGAGTTGAGAAGTGAGATTGTGAGAGACGAGATTGGCTTAGATGCTGAAAACGTGTTAGTTTGTCCGAGTGCGGCAACGGCTTTATTTATTATCTCTACTACCTTACTAAACAACAACGACCATTTAATCGTATTGCGCCCGAACTATGCCACCAACATAGAAACGCCACGTGCCATCAACTGTGAAATCTCGTTTATCGATTTGACCTTTGAGAATGGCTTTCAATTCAACATCGAAGAAATAAAAAACGCGGTAAAACCAAACACCAGATTAATCAGCCTCACGTCTCCGCACAACCCGACCGGCGTAGTGTTTGACCATCATATTTTAGAAGAAATCATTGCCTTTGCAGCTGAAAAAGGAATTTATGTGCTGATAGATGAAACCTATCGCTACTTAAATTTCCAATCGGAGTTGATTCCCTATTATGCAGCAAAAAGCAAGAACGTAATTTCCGTTTGTTCCTTATCCAAAGCGCATGGTGTACCGGGCATCCGCACGGGATGGCTCATCAATAAAGATGAACAGCTGATGCATGATTTTTTGGCAGCAAAAGAACAAATCATCATTTGCAATTCGGTAGTGGATGAGGAAATCGCGTTTCATATTTTATCCCAAAAGGATTATTTGCAAAAAACGCATCAGCATATCCGGCAAAACTTTTCTATCCTGAAAAACTGGATGGAAAACGAACAGCATTTTTTAGAATGGACAGAACCGAACGCAGGTGTTGTCTGCTTCCCCAGAATTAAAGATGAATATAATGTTGACCTACCTAATTTTTACAAAGTTCTGTATGAAAAGCACAAAACACTGGTTGGTGCCGGTCATTGGTTTGAACAATCAGACAGATCTTTTCGGTTAGGTTTTGGCTACCCTTCCAATGAAGAACTACGGCAGGGCTTAAAAAACATAGACGCTTCGATTGAAGCGTCTGTTATCTAGCTCCTGAACGAGTTCAGGATGACGAACGTTGAGTTGAACTATTTCGATGCGGTTTCCGGCAGCTTCGGTTCGGCAGGCATGCTCATTTCCCTGAACTCAATACCTGAAGGCACCTCAAATGTTCCCGCCGGAATGCTCGGATTTTCTTCCAGCGATTTGAGATTGCTGGTAATCGTTTTACCCACTACAGACATTTCCACCTTCACCGGAATCTGCTTCCATACCCATACCTTTCCCTTCATTTGCTCTGCACTGAAACTCGCCACCTTGCATTCTTTTCCGTTGACGGTTTCTGTACCTTCATCCTTATAATTCAATTTCTTCTTCATCTCTTCCGACAGTTTGGAAAAATCAGTATTGCTCGGGTCAAATCTGGATTCATCCAGCTTGAACTTATTCCCCTTTGTGGCGCCAGTCTGCCAGGAATAGATATACCCATCTAACATTAAACTGTTGGAAGAGGTATTCATGCTTTTACCACCAAAGGTGATGGTGCTGTTGATTTCCGTTCTGGATTTCTTCCCATAATCATCAAAGGCCACCTTGTTGACAGAGGAGCCCATGCCGCCGGGCATCAGCGTTTCGGACTCATATATGGCGGACTTCAGACCGTCACCGGCCACTGCTTCCTTTATGTCAGCAATAACAGAAGTGTTTTCCGCTTGCTCCGTAGTTTCGGTGTTGTTTTTACAGGCTGTAAACAAAAAAGCAACTGCAAGAATCATGATAAGTTTTTTCATAGTCATTATATTTTAACATCAAAATTACTTAAAAAGCGGGACTCTTGTCATGCTTTGCATAATAATTGTTATTTCCTCCCTATTTCTTGCAGCAAATATCTATTTTTGACGCTTGTTATAACAACTTCTTTTATGCAATGGCACGAACTTTCTGACGAGACCAGACAACACCTCGAACAATTGAAACTACAGCAATTAGCCAAACTGACTTTTGACGGAAAAGTGATTTGTGTAACGAAGTTGGAAGAGGGCTTTTTTGGCATATACAACACCTGTCCGCATGCCGGAGCACAGTTTCATCACGGACATTGCAACAAAAGAGGAATTGTGGGCTGTCCGCTGCATGGATATAAATTTGATATAAAAACAGGCAGAAGCGCCGACGGGAATGATTATAAGATTGCACATTATCGGTTTAAAATTGAAGAGGATAAACTGTATATTGGATGTAAATAAGTCAATGCTCAATAGTTTTGTAAAATGAGATATACACTTCAGGAAATAAAGACCATTGTAAACGGACAACTTCTTCAGATAAAGGAAGATACTGTCATTACGAATATTTGCATTGACACCCGACAAATCACCAATGCGGCCGGCAGTTTATTTTTCTGTTTAGTGGCCAGAAACGATGGTCATCTGCATATTGAAACGGCCTACAGAAGAGGCATCCGCAATTTCATTGTTTCCAAAGAAGTGGAGACAAATACATTTACAGATGCTTCCTTTATTTTAGTGGAAAATACCACCTCCGCCTTACAACAACTGGCAAAATACCATCGCGAACAATTCAACATTCCGGTAATTGGCATTACCGGCAGCAACGGCAAAACCATCGTAAAAGAATGGCTGTTTCAGCTATTGACATCCGAAAAAAACATAGTTAAGAGCCCCAAAAGCTATAACTCACAGGTGGGTGTACCTTTATCGCTTTTAAACATGGAAAAAGAAAATGAACTGGCTATTTTTGAAGCCGGCATATCCACGGTGGGTGAAATGGAAAACCTGCAGAAAATCATTCAACCCACCATTGGAATACTTACCAATATTGGCTCTGCGCACGATGCGGGTTTTTCATCCAGAGAAGAAAAGATAAAAGAAAAACTGAAATTGTTTGGAGACTGCGAGGCTGTAATTTACAACGACAAATACCTTGCAGCATCTCAGATTTCAGATTTCAGCTTCCAGAAAATTTCCTTTGGTGAACATGAACACGCATTGGTCAAGATAAGAAAGAAAGAAAAAAACAATACCTGTACTGTATTTGAAATCGAGTCCGCTCGATTCTCAAACCTACAATCTCAAATCTCAATTCCATTCACCGATGAGGCATCGATAGAAAACTGCCTGCATTGTGTGGTCACCATGTTGCATCTCGGATATTCCTTAGAGAAAATACAAACTAAAATCCTGTCGCTGCGCAATCTGCCGATGCGTCTGGAACTGAAATACGGCATCAACAACTGCACCATCATAGATGATTCCTACAGTGCCGACTTTCACTCGCTGCAAATAGCTTTAGATTTTCTGAAACAACAGGAATCCAAAAAGAAAAAGACACTTATCATTTCGGAGTTTGAAGAATCCGGATTGAGTGGAAAGGATTTCATACAGAAGTTAAAAACGGTGTTGCAGCAAAATTCCTTTGACAAACTGATTGGTGTAGGGAAATCTTTCATGCAGCACATCGAGTCGTTGGCGTATACGATTAAAGAATGGTATGTTTTTGAAAGCACCGAACAACTGATTGCACAGTTTAATGTGCTGAAATTTGAAAACGAACTGATCTTATTAAAAGGTGCCCGTAAATTCAGTTTTGAAAAGATTTCGGCACAGCTTATCGGACAAACACATGCCACCATACTGGAAGTCAACCTGAATGCCCTGATCAATAATCTGAATGTGTACAAAAGTTATTTGCCTAAAGAAACCGGCGTGATTGCGATGGTGAAGGCTTTTTCGTACGGCAGTGGAAGCACCGAAGTGGCGAGTCTGCTGGAGAAACAGCAGATCGATTATCTGGCGGTAGCTTATGCGGATGAAGGTGTTGCCTTGCGCAAGGATGGCATTCAGACAAAAATCATGGTGATGAATCCGGATGCGGTGGATTTTGACAGAATGCTGGAATACAGGCTGGAACCGGAAATTTATTCCTTACAGATTTTACAACAGCTGATAGAAAAAATTGGGCAGCAGGAGATGAACGTGCATATCAAACTGGAAACGGGTATGAATCGTTTAGGTTTTGTGGAAAGTGAATTGGAGGAATTGATTGCCGTTTTACATCAACACAAAAACATACACGTAAAAACAGTCTTCTCGCATCTGGCGGCCAGTGAAGATGAACAGTTGGATAGTTTTACAAAAGAGCAGATCAGTATCTTCAAAAGACTGTCTGAAAGTATTATCACTTCATTTAATTATCCGATAAAAAAACACCTGCTCAACTCCAGTGGCATCCTGCGTTTTCCGGAAGCGCATTACGATTATGTTCGCTTAGGCATCGGATTATATGGTGTAGACAGTTCAGCCACCATTCAGGAAAAGTTGCTGCCGATCGGAAAATTAAAGACAAGAGTGGCGCAAGTCAAACAGGTTCCCAAAGGAGAAACGATTGGTTATTCCCGAAAAGGGGTGGCTGAAAAAGATTTAAAAATCGGCATACTGGCGATTGGTTATGCGGATGGTTACGACAGACGTTTCGGCAATGGCACAGGTGAAGTGTTTATCGCCGGACAGCGCGCTAAAATCATCGGCAACATCTGCATGGATATGTGCATGGCGGATATCTCGCATATTGACGATGTACACGAGGGGGATGAATGTGAAATTTACGGGAAAGAGATTCCCATCATAGAGCAGGCAAGGAAAATCGGAACCATTTCTTATGAGTTGTTGACGCGAATTTCATCGAGAGTGAAGAGACTGTATTATTTAGATTAGCTAATTCTGCTTTTACTATTTTCATGTAAGCATAATTAAGTATTGACTTAATTAAATGAATTAACTATATTTATATGAAAAATGAGAAAATCAATTTTACTCTTTTCTGTTTTTTTTATTTGCATATTTCATGAAAGCTGCAATAAAGAAGAGCCTGTTGTTAAAACCGAATATACAATTGATTCGATACAAATTGAATTAATACAACCACAGCCAAGCCTGACACTCAGAAGGGGAACGATAATAAACAATGGTGATGACTGGCAAGTTTCTTTTCCAAGTTCATGGCAACCCATTGCAGGTTCATCTTACTACCCCCAAAGAAGCGTTTCCGGAGATACCGTTCAATACAGACAGATTGCCTATCGTGACTATGACAGTACATATCCCTGGTTCGATTATTTACTGGTAAAAATGAAAAATCACCGACTGCTAAGTACTTCGTATAATTCTAATCTTCTTGGTGGAATTGGACAAGATGGTGTAACGTATGATAATGTTATCTACCAATACGATGCGGATCGATTAGCTTATGTAAACATACTGCATGGTTTAAGCCAAGGACCCGGTTATAATTCCGGGGGGAACTCTTTTTTTTATTACAATGAAGACAGCATCCGATTTAATTATAATGGGAATACACTTCAAAGCGCTTTTTATAAATCCGACTATTATGATGTACAGCATGGTACTGCTATATATAGTGCAACCTTTAATTATTCTTCAAATTTTTCAAATCAGAAAGATATGATTGGCATTGATATAAATGACTTCATTCTGGAAGCTGCACTAAATTTACCCATGAAATTACCCATTTTCAGATTTCCTATAGGCACTACGGTTCTTACCACACCTTTAACTGGTGAAATATTAAATGGAATTTCTTATAATACCAACAGCGATAAATTAATAGAAGAGATTCATTTGCATATAAATACTGCAGGCGTTACGAATGCATATGCCGAAATAGATACTGTGGTAAAACCGGTATATATATTTGACTCTTTACACAACAATAGAATTACAGAAATGACATATGGCACACTTACCCTAAACAATTTAATTGCATACCTGCATTGTAAAATATATTATCGCCCAGAATAAGAATTATCTTATTCTTCTGTTTTTTCTTCTGTTGTTACTTCTTCTTCTGTTGTTGTTTCTGTATTCACAGCCGTTTCAACTTCAGGTGTGTTTTCAGCCTCAACCTCGATTGCTTTAGTTTCAATTACTACGTCTTCAACAACAAGCTCATCTTTTGCTTCAGTAATTTCTTCTGATTTTATTTCAGTTTCTGCACTTTCGTGCTCACTTTCACTTATTACTTTAGTTTCTTTCTTTGCCTGCCTTTTTGCTTCCATCTCTTCTTGCTTGGCGGCCTCTTCCTGCTCGCGTTTTATGCGCTGCTGTTCACGTTCTGCCTGTTGTTTCTTTTCTTTTTCAATATCCGCTTTCAGCTGTGCAATGGTTTGTCTGATGCCTTCCGCTTTGGCTTCTTTTTCTTTCGTTCTGTTCAAAATATCACCGAAACGGCTTTTCAGTTCCTCAACGGAAAGTTTGCCACGTGTATAGTGCTGCATCTTCTCTACTTGCTGTTGATAGCTTTCGTTATCGCGTGCTATGGAATCTTTCAGGCCTTCCAGAATCTTGGTAAGCTGTGTGATTCTGCCCTGCGTCTTGCTCACCACTTCCGTCATGCGGTATTTACGCAAATCATCGAAGATGGCATTCACCTGATTATAGATGGCACGCTTCTGATTCCATCGTATCGACGCATCTTTCAGTTCTGTCTGAATCTTTTTCAGTTCATCGAAAATGAATTTCCACTGATCATTGTATATCAGTTTTGCCTGAAGGTCTTCAATTCTTTTATGGTAATTTTTTATCAACACCGCATTGGCCTGATCTTCATTTTCATTGCTGATGCGCTTCACCGCCTTCAATGCTTCAAAAACCGAGTTGATCTTATCTTTCAATACCGTAGTCTGTTCCCAGGATATTTCATTTTTCTTCTGATAGGATGCAATCTTTTCCCATTGCGCTTTGGCTTTATCCCATAGCGACTGGTCGTACTCCGCCACAACGGACGCTTTTTCTTCCAACAGTTTCACTTCATCTGTCAGCAACTGGTTGATTTTAGAGCTCATCAGTTTTTTACCCCACTTATGCTGCGACTGCAAAACGACATCCAATCTGTCCACCTTCACTTCTTCCGGCAATATCGAGTCACTGTTGGCATCTATTTCCCAATGAAGCGTATGCTCCGGAAAAGCATATTCTCCGCCGTTTTTCCACTCTACAAACAGAGCATCCTGAATTTCCTTGGTAACCTCTTCTTTTGGGAAAGCATAAATATGGATTTTTGCCGTTTCTTCATCTAAATGGATAGCGATCAATGCTTTTCTGTCGGTGCCTATTTCGCCCCATAAAACTAGTCTTGTGTTCATGTTAAAAGTCGTAACTGGTAAGTAATAAGTCGTAAGTATTTCCTGAAAAAACCGGCCTGATATTTACGATAATCAATTTTGTACTGAATAATCTGTTTAATAAAAAAACAGTTTGCAAATACATGCAAACTGTTGTACAAAATTAGAAAATATTGTTTAATTTTTCAGTGTTGCTCGTTTTGTTTTTATCGTTTCGATGATTTGCTGCTGCAATGATATTTGTTGCTGTTTGGCCGCCTGATCTGCATCATTTTTCAGTACGTCCTGTTCCATTTTTGCAATCTTAGATTTGGACTTTTCTATTTCCTTCAATGTCTTTTCTTTGCTTTTCTGCAGGGATTTGAGTTCTTTTTTTAATGATTTCAGAGACTTTTCTTCCGCTTTCTGCTGATTACTGACGGCTGCAACTGCCTGATTCTGTGCGAACTCTCTGATTACCGCCTCCATACCGGCATGTTGCGTGCCGTACGCATAGGACGAAATGAAGGCACCACCCAAATCTGTAAAAAAAGTTACCTTGGAACCTTTGTCTAGCGGAGTGACGATTGCATAGATGTCAACGGTATTGGCGCTGACAGTAGGTATTCTCGCATTATCCAACAGCATTTCCGGTGACTTCTTCTCGCTGATTAATTTTGCGTCCAGTTTTTTGCTTAATTTCTTGAGTCCTTCCTTTGCCTCTTTTGCGGTAGTTCCGTTCAAGATCACCTCGATTCCATTCTGTTCACCTTTGCTCATATACTGACGAACCTCATTGGTGGTGAAAGAGGTCTGGGCTGTCGCAAAAGAAATGGAGGATAGCATGACCGATAATAAGGTGCATATCTTTAAAAGTTGACTTATCATATATCGATATTTTGTTAATGTTGTATAATATTGTATAAGAATGGCAGTCTGCACATGCAAACTGCCATTACAGGATGTTGTGTCTTAGTTTAGAGTGGCACGTTTTATTTTTACGGTCTCAATGATTTGCTGCTGGATGGAAATCTGTTGCTGCTTGGCGGTCTGGTCTGCATCGTTTTTGGCGATATCTGCTTCACGTTGTTTAATCAAAGCCTTCGCTTTCTCGATGTCTTTCAGATATCCTTCTTTATCCTTTACGAGATCTTTCAAATCACCATTGAGGGTTTTAAGCACTTTCTCTTCACTTTTTTGCTGGTCCTCCACTACAATAACCGCCTGGTCTTTTGCAAATTTCTTGATGTTCGCTTCCAGTCCGGCATACTGAGAGCCGTATGCAGCGGAAGATACGAAAGCACCTCCCAGATCAGAAAAAACGGTCATTTTGGAGCCATTGTCAATGGGTGTCAAGATGACATACATATCAATGGCATTTGCACTGACGGTCGGAATCATGGCATTGTCGATGAAAATTTCGGGATTCTTCTTATCTCTCGTCACCTTTCCTTTCATTTTCTTACCCCATTTTTCCACGGCATCCTTTGCGTCTTCGAGTTTGGTTCCGTTCAGGATTATTTCAATACCATTCTGTTCTCCTTTGCTCATGAACTGGCGTACTTCGTTGGTTGTAAACTGAGATTGTGCGTTTACGGCAGTACCTGCAAACGATAGTGCCACCACAAGGATGGCTGATTTAATGATGTTTTTCATTTTAGTCGATTTTGTTATTTAACGATTCCTGTTACTTTGTCTTTGTTATACTGCAAAATAAATGCCACAAAATATCCTTGTGCACGTACAGTTTCGAGAATTTCCTTTGCCCGTTCGAGCTTATCGAAATCACCAAGGCGATATATGTAGCGTTCATATGCTTTTACCTCTTCCACCTTTCCATATGCTTCGAATTCCGGGAATTTTATATTTCCCTCGTCATAACTTGCCAATTGTATCTTATAGTACACATCGGGCAATGGCTGTTCGGCAGGTTTTTTCACGGCTGTAACAAGCTCCTGCTGCGTTGCCTTATCTACTGCCTCCTGCACTTTTTCAACTGCGGGCTGGGTTACCGTATTTCCATTTGTTGCGGAAGGTTCGTTTATGACGGTCGGTTCAGGTTCCGGCATTTGCTTTTCTTTGTACACCTCCGGTATGACCGGAAGCAGAGGCTTTTCCGCCGGCTTCATGACAACGTTCTCTGTTTCAATCTTCTCTTCCTTCAGCCTGTTCTCACTTTCTGTCTTTATAATCTTAACTTTTTTGCTTTTGCTGGATGGTGTCATATCTGCCGCCAGCTGGAATTCATGAGGATTTGATACCACGACAGGCTCCGTCAATACCGAATCAGCAGAGGGTTTTGAAATAACCTCTTTCAGGATTTCCTGCTTTTGGACGACAGGAACAGATGGAGTGGAAGGGACAAGCACAGCTGTCTCCTTTGTTTTATCATTTACGTCAATGGGTGCTCTTACAGGCTTCACACTTGCAGGCAATGAAGAATCATCTGCTGTTATAACTTTTAATAAGGAATCAATTTTGGTCTGCGTGATCGGTTCATGTATTTCGGAAGCAACAGAGATCTGTTTGTTTTCCATCTGTGATGTCACGCTTTTCGGCACATTGCCAGCCTTGTATACCTTGTTCTCCGTTAACTTGAATTTGTTTCCGCTGAGCATATAATCTCTCACCTTCACACTATTTTTCTCCAACCCGAATGTAGTCAACTCATCTGTCACCTTATTATCCTGATTTTCAAAAATAATCTTATAATTATTATTAAGCAGTAATTTAATTTCAAATCTTCCTGAGGCATCAATATCCACTTCACGCAGTTTCTGTGTAGTGTAATTCACCATTCTCATTTTTGCAGTATAAGATGGTTTATTGGTGGCCGCATCCGTTACCTTGCCTGTGAATACGATATAATTATCGAGGGAAAGGCTGTTGGTAGCACCTTTGGCTATGCTGAATTGCGCATCCGGTTTCAACATGACATCCGCCACAACGGAATCTCCGCTTGACTTGCCATATGAACTTATCTTTTGTGTCAGGGGGCGCATATTATCTTTTGATACCTTGAGTGTGTATGTCCTATCCTTGTTTATCTGAAAGCTTGCTTTTCCGACTTCATCCGTAACCCCTTCAAAAAGTTTCTCCGTTCCGTCAAATACCTGTACATAAGCATACCCTACAGGTTTCTCAGAAAAGGTATCTGTTGTGTTTACAAGAAGTCTGAGATTGAACGGCGTGAACCGATATAAATCAAAACCACCCTTTCCTCCGCTTCTGTTGGAAGAGAAGTAACCTGTCTTTATGGCATCATCATAGACAATGCTGATGTCATCTCCGGCGGAGTTGACAGGTGCGGATTGCAAGGTCACATCTTGCCAGACCTTATCCGCTTTCTGTGCAGCATAGATATCAAAGCCACCAAATCCGCCCTCTCTGTCCGAGGAGAAATAAAGTGTTTTATCCTTTCCATCCTGCTGCCAGAATGGATTGACCTCATTTGCGACGGTGTTCAGCAGTTTTCCTGCATTTACGGGTGCTGTCCATTTATCCTTTATAAGATAACTTTCCCAAAGATCATACCCGCCCAAGCCTCCGGGTTGATTGGATGAAAAGCAGATTGCCGTACCATCCGTGTTAAAAGCGGGAGTCTTTAAGGAATATCCCTCTATGTTAAACGGAAACGGCTTCACATTCAAGAAATTACCTCCGAGATAGTCTGCCATATATATTTTTTCTGTCCTGTTCTTATCTTTTTTGGAAGTGGATCTTTCCTCTTTTGCGGAAAACACAACACTGTTCCCGTCACGAGAGAAGGACAAGGCTGTTATCTGCAATTTGGGGATGTTATTGCTGTAAGCACGTACAGGCTCCCGGAAATACTCAAATTCACGTACCACCTGATAAATCCTGTTGACCTGTTTTTCGCCTTTATCTGTATCTTCGGCCGTTAAATACACAGGATTCGTTCTCAGGATAGCAATATTGGTTTCGTCGGCAGCAGTATTGAATGTATAATTTTCAAGCTTGAAATTATACGCCAATGCCGATGACTTAAGTATCTTCTCACACTGATTGGCCAGGTCCATCACTTTATTGACATCGCCGGTAAGTGCGGCATACATCAGGTATCCGTCCAACGCCTTCTGATACTCGCCCATCAGGCGATTGGTGTTTGCATAATTGAAGAGATTGACTTTAGAACTGTTGATCAGTTGACTTTCCTTATCATACCATTCCATTGCGGTGGCATAATCTTTCTTTTTTACATACAACTCCGCTATTTTAAATGCATCCTGAGGATCGCGGTTATCGCCGTAGTATCTTCCTTTGTAGTAATCAATGACTTTATCTATCTCTCCGCCGGCTATCAATTTGCTGATATAGACGGCATCCCATTTCTTCGCAAACGACATGCTTGTCGTTATCAGACATAAAATAAAAAATAATCTCTTCATAAGCATCGTGTTAATGTGCCTCCAGCCAATTGTTCCCAAATCCGACTGACACCTCCAACGGCACCTGTAAAGGTAAGGCATTTTGCATTTCATGTATAACGATTCTCTGCATTTCTTCTTTCTCCGGAAGATATACATCAAACAACAACTCATCGTGCACCTGCAATATCATTTTAGATTGCATTTTATGCCGTAGCATTTGCCGGTGTATGTTAATCATTGCTAACTTAATCATATCGGCAGCGGTACCCTGTATGGGGGCATTGATGGCATTTCGTTCTGCAAACCCACGGATGGTCCAGTTACCTGCATTGATATCCCTCAGATAGCGTCTGCGGCCCAGTAAAGTCTCCACATATCCTTTCTCCCTTGCAGATGCGATGGTTTCATCCATATACCTTTTAATGCCGCTGTATTTTAAAAAGTATTGTTCTATGAGATTTGCCGCATCTCCTCTCGGAATACCCAGTCGCTGTGCCAATCCGAAGGCTGAAATACCGTAAATGATACCGAAATTCACCATTTTGGCCTGGCGGCGCATTTCCGGGCTAACATCTTCCAGAGCAACACCAAACACGTTTGCTGCGGTTGCCGCATGAATATCCAGATTTTTCCTGAACGCATCCATCATGTTTTCATCTCCGCTGATGGATGCCACAATCCGCAATTCCACCTGGGAATAATCTGCAGAAAGCAGCAGATGTTGCTCATCCTTATGAATGAATGCCTTGCGGATTTGCTTGCCGCGCTCCGTCTTTACCGGAATATTTTGCAGGTTCGGGTTGGTGGAACTCAATCTGCCGGTAGCGGCAATCGCCTGATTGAATGTGGTATGCAGGCGCTGCGTTTTAGGATTGATCAGATTCGGTAAGGCATCTACATACGTGCTTTTCAGCTTGGTCAACTCCCTGTAGTCCAGCAAATGTTCTGCAACCGGATGTTCTCCCACCAGTTTTTGCAACGTTTCTTCATCGGTGGAATACTGTCCTGATTTTGTTTTTTTTCCGGGATACTTTATCCCCATCTTTTCAAACAGGATATCTCCGAGCTGTTTGGGAGAATCGATATTGAACTGCGCCCCGCAGATATTTTCTATTTCATCTTTCAATGCGATGATATCATGGGAAATCTCTTTGGAGTAATTTCTGAGAAAATCCGTATCAACCTTCACCCCTTCATATTCCATATCCGTCAGCACCGGAATCAGCGGTGTTTCCACCTCATAAAACAATTTATGCAGATGGGTACTGTCAATCTCCTTCTTGAAGACATCATATAATTGCAGGGTGACATCTGCATCTTCTGCAGCGTATTCTTTTATCTGCTCCACCGGAACATCACGCATCGTTCCCTGATTCGTTCCTTTTTTTCCGATCAATTCGGTGATGGAAACCGGCGAGTACCCGAGATAGTTTTCTGACAGCACGTTCATATTGTGTTTGGAGTCGGCATCCATCAGATAATGTGCGAGCATGGTATCAAACAATACCCCTTGCACCTCCACCCCATACCACTTCAGCACGAGCTGGTCAAATTTTATATTCTGTCCTATTTTCAGGAGGTGTTTATTTTCCAGAAGAGGTTTAAACAGATGCACCCGCTTTTTTGCCTCAGCCTGATCTGCCGGTACGGGAACATAATACGCTTCATGGGCTTTTATGCAGAAAGACATGCCCACCAGTTCACAGTTGTTGGCGTCCACAGAGGTCGTTTCCGTATCAAAGCAGATGCGGTCTGCTTTCTCCAGCTTATGTATCAAGGCATCCAGTTCCTGCTGCGTTTCTGCAAGGATATAATGATGTTCCGTGTTATTTATATTCTTTCCAAAAGCAATATCTTTTGCATCCGCCGCGTTTTCCTTCGCCGGGGCCTCCTCTCCGAAAAGCGAGGTTTGTGCTGTGTTCTTTGGTGCCACTTGCTTTTTGGCAGCCACCTCATTCACGGAATAATCGTCTCCGATGATCTTCTTTCCGAGTGTGCGGAATTCCAGATCTGCAAAAATTTCGGCCAGCTTCTCTCTATTAAATTCTTTCAGGACATAATCCTCTTCATTCCATTCTATCGGCGCATCGGTGATGATGGTGGCCAGTTTTTTTGAAATCAGCGCCATCTCCTTATGTTCGATGAGTTTGTCTTTCATCGCCCCTTTTACCTGATCAATATTTTCATAAATATTCTCGATAGAACCGAATTGGCGAATCAGCATTTTCGCACCTTTCTCGCCAATACCTTTAACCCCGGGAATATTATCCACGGCGTCGCCCCACAACCCTAGGATATCAATGATTTCTCTTGGATGTTTAATCTCCCATTTTTTGTTCAGGTCTTCCACACCCAGTATTTCTGCAGGTTTGCCCATAAAGGGTGGTTTATGGATAAATATCTTATCGGAGGCCACCTGTCCCAAGTCTTTATCGGGAGAGACGATGTAGCATTCAAATCCATCTGCAGCAGCCTTCACGGCCAGCGTACCAATGAGGTCATCCGCTTCGTAGCCCGGAATTTCGACCACGGGCATATTCATGGCTTTGATGATTTCTTTGATGTACGGAATGGACGCCACGATATCATCGGGTGTTTCCTGTCTGTTCGCCTTATAGAAATCGTGCTCCGCCTGACGGTCGGTTTGTGCGGCGGCATCAAAAACGATGGCATAATGCGTGGGATTGTATTTTGTCTTTATTTCCCAAATCGTATTCAAGAAGCCTTGTATGGCAGAGACATTGAAGCCTTTTGAATTGATGAGCGGTGCTTTCTGAAAGGCAAAATATGCTCTGAAAATAAGTGCAAACGAATCGAACAGATATAGTTTTTTCATTGTAACGGTTTGAAAATCCGAAAATTTTGAATGAACCTATGAACATTCAATTCTCCTGTGTCAAATTAATACAGAATAACGATAAAAATTATGCATTCTGATGAAAATAATTTTGGAACGGGTTTCTCTTTAAATTTCCGAGCCGTTCAATGCCTGCCAGTATTCTGCTGCTCTGCGCGTGTGAGGGATACAGATACTGCCACCTACGAGGTTGGCAATTGCGAATACTTCATACACCTGCTCGGTGCTTACGCCTGCTTCATATGATTTTCCCAGATGATATTTGATACAGTCATCGCAACGCAGCACCATGGATGCCACCAGGCCCAGCATTTCTTTTGTTTTTGCATCAATGGCTCCGTCTGCATAGGCATGCATATCGAGATTGAAGAAGCGGTTGAGCGTCAGATTTTTTTGCCCGAGGATGACTTCATTCATCTTAGAACGATAGTCATTGAATTCATTTACTAAGTCTGCCATAAAAAAAAGAAAACTATTACTTGTCTAAAGTACGACAAATAATAGTTTTCTGATTTGATTTTAAAAAAGTACTGTGTTATTTTTTCTTTTTTGTGGCTTTACGTGCCTGTGTCCACTCTTCGAATAATTCGATTCCGCGGTTCATGGCATCTAAACGCTCATAATTTAAAGAATAGTAAATCTTTTTACCATCTCTTCTTGTACGAACCACATCAACGCCTCTTAGGATTTTTAAATGCTGGGAGGTGATAGATTGCTCGATTTTAAGCGTGTTGTAGATCACATTTACATTCACTTCTTTTTTTTCGTGGATCAGCTTGATGATTTTTAATCTGAGGTGATGTGCCACTGCTCTCAAAAGCTCTGCCGCTTTCTCGATTTTTTCTGTGTTGAATTCAAAATTTTCCATAAAGACTTTTTTATAAATTAGTTCACTACAAATATATAGAAAAATTTGTCAGTTTGTTACTATATATATTGACAAACATCAAAATTTATAGTGAAAAACATATGAAAACCATTTAATGTTGTTAAAACAGGTGAAAATTTATCTTCCACCAACCAATTCTTCCAGCAAGCGGGCTATTTCTTCCAATCGTTCGTGGTCTACTGAATAGTATATATACTTGCCATCGCGGGAGGTAAGCACTACGCCCGCCCTGCGGAGCAAAGCAAGATGCTGTGATGCAACAGACTGCTCCAGTCTCAATTTCACATACAGTTCCGTGACGGTCATTTTTCCCTCCTGATTGATAAGGCGTATGATTTCCTGGCGTAATTTATGGTTTACGGCCCTTAGTACCAATACTGATTTACGCAGAATCTGAAAATCTATCTTCAATTCCGGATGTGTTGTTCTGCTGTTGTTAACTGACATTTTTGTGTGTATTTTTTATTGCACTCTACTCCTATCCAATATTATGCCAATACTGAAAATTAATTATTTTTTTTATATGGCGTCGTTATTTATGATTATCCGTCATTGTAGAATGGAATGCTTTGGAGTAGTGAGGCTCATAATATGCCAAATCTTCAAAACTTCCATCTTTAAATTTTGTCCAGGCTTCAGCGCATAAGTCCTGTGCGCTTGGCACAAAATCATTGATTATGGAAACATCTTTGCCTGTTAAAAGGTTCACCGCTTTTATCGCACCATTTCCGAATAGCAGGTATTTCAGTTCGGGCTGCAACATTTCTTCAAATGTTGGGTCTAAAACCAGACTGGGGAAAGAACGGACAATCTCTTTATTGTTCGTATAAAAGGAGGTAAAAACTTCCATTCTCCGTGCATCTATCATCGGCACGTACACATCCGCCTCCATTTGCGCGTATCTGGTTTGCACCCCCTCCACCATGGCCTGAAGGGTTGGAATGGCTATCAATGGTATATCCAGCGAAAAGCAGTAGCCTTTTGCCGCTGCCGCCGCAATCCTCAATCCGGTATAGGAACCAGGTCCGGCGCTGATAGCCACAGCGTTCAGGTCTGCAAAAGACAAACCTGCTTCCGTTAGCAATGCTTCTGTCAGGACATGCAGTTTGTCTGCCGCGCGGTTTGGCTCCAGTACTTCACCGAGGGCTATGCATTGTCCGTCTTTTGAAATGGCTACAGAGGTAACCGCATTGGCAGTTTCCAGGCATAAGATGTAACAAGAAATCGGAGACACGTATGTTTATTTTTTGGCAGTGAGCATGGATTTGTATTTCGCACTGTCGCTCAACACCTCAATTGCCTTTTTTACTTCTGTATCTTCTCTGAGGCTGTTGGCTATTTTTCCTTTCTCGTACGTATAGCGTCCTACAATTTCCTGTTCCAGCAGACGTTTTATTTCTGTCTTATTTTTCTGTAAGTCTTTTGACTTATCGTGTTTAATCTGAGTCTCCAGATCTGTAATGACCTTCTGCACCTCTTCCGAGTAACTGTCGTCTTTAATGATTTTCTTCAGTTCTGCCAGTTTCACTTCGCTGGAAGTGGTGTACTCATATTCTTTACCTTTGAGGAAATCCACAAACTGATTATACTCTTCGTCGGTCATCGAAAAATCATTACCATCTCTCAATGTTGGATGATCATGTCTGTACTTATTGGCGAAATGAAACATATGATTGGCGTAGATCAGGGCAATGGAAATCGGGGCAATCCTTGCCTCTTCCGTTTTTATATCCGGTTCAATGCCTGCACCATCCTTTACGATTCTGCCCGATTTGGTCTTGTATTCCTTGCGTAATGAGTCGGGTAAAGCGCTGGCAACACCCTCTGAACTTCTGTGAGAATAGTCTATGCGCTGAATACATCTGCCGCTGGGAATATAATATTTGGAAATGGTAACTTTCAGTTTTGACTTGTAGGCCACCGGCTTGGTTACTTGCACCAATCCCTTTCCGTATGTGTTCTGTCCGATAATGATTCCTCTGTCCAGATCCTGCATGGAGCCGGAAACGATTTCTGAGGCGGAAGCAGATCCTCCGTCTGTCAAAACCGCCAAGGGAATTTCTGTATCCACCGGTTTGCCGGTAGTAGAGTACTGGAAATTCGCTTCCTGTATCTTGCCTTTGGTATTTACGATATTGGTTCCTTTATCAACAAAGGTATTGCAGATGTTTATGGCTTCATTCAGCAAACCGCCGCCGTTCCCCCTTAAATCGAGTATAACGCCTTTGATGCCTGGATTCTTTTTCAGTGTCTTCAGGGCATCCTGCACTTCCTGTGCCGCATTATCTGTAAATGAAGTCAGCTTGATGTAACCGATGTTATCGTTAATCATACCATAATAAGGTACATTTTCAATCTTAATCTCTTCGCGATTAAATGTGATGGTTTTTTCTTCGTTAGAAATTGCTTTTTTTACCTTAATGGTAATTTTGGTCCCGGGTTCTCCTTTCAGCAACTGGCTTACTTCATCCGAATTATATTTGGTTGCCACCTTCCCGTCTATTTCCATAATCTGATCACCCGCCTGCAACCCTGCTTTTTGAGCCGGGTAGCCTTCATACGGATCGGTAATGACAACAAAATCGCCCATTTTGGCAATACGTGCACCAATGCCTCCATATTTTCCGGTCGTTTGTAACTGATATTCATCCAGATCGGCACCGGTGATATAATTGGTGAACGGATCCAAACCGTCCAGCATCTTATTGATGCCATCTGTCATTAATTTATTAGGATCGATATCATCGACATAATACGTATTCAGTTCTTTGTATAGTTGCGTAAACAACTCCATGTTTTTTGCAATCTCAAAATAGCGGTCCTGATCGGCAGCTCTGGCGTTTAATATCAGGCAAAGACACAGGATGGCAAACAATTTCTTCATGATCATTAAGTTTAAGGTGAGTTTTTACAGCGCTCTCTATTGAAGTCTAAAACTACTAAAAATTGTATGGATGAATGGTTAAAAAATATAAATAAACTCAGGGAACCGGGTCATAGCCGCTGCCACCCCAGGGATGACAGGATAAAATCCGTTTTGCGGCTAAGTATCCACCTTTGAAAAGACCATGTTTTTGTAATGCCTGTATGGCATAAGTAGAACAGGAGGGCTGGTACCGGCATTTGTTTTCTCCCAGCATTGGAGATACCGAATACTTGTACAGCTGTATCAGCAGCACAAAGGGGAAAATCAATATTTTTTTCAGAACAGGCATCTTCTAAATTTCACTTAAACACATGACAGATAATATGTACAAATGTAAGATCATTAAGCTACTACAGCAATAACTTGTCATTTTATTATGACAAACAGGTTTATTTGTACCTGCAACATTCAGTGCCATGTGTTACCTTTAATTATATGTTATAAGCAATAAATCCCATCACGTGCTGACATCTAAGATACTATCCTTTTTAAAATTATCCCTTGTTCTCCTGATTTTTCAGCATACCGGATCATTTTGTCAATCCACCAACTATACAAATACGTTTGATTACAGAAACATCAACGTCGGCACTTTGGTTCCGGTGCCGGGATTGAATGATGCACAAAAGCATATTTTCAGCATCCTCAGGCACAGCTTTGATATGCAGCACATCATCAGTCATCCTACAGACACATCATTCTGCTGGAACGGATTATGCGGCAGGAAAACCATATACGCCAATGACTCGTTGATACTGTTTTATATCAGACCTAACGATACTGTGCTTCGTCCCTGTATTTTGCTAACACACGGAAACAACGCCAAATACCGTAGCAGCTGGAACGAACAATTAAATTTTCATGCCATCGACCTGGCCATGCGCGGTTATTGTGTAGCCTACTATGAAAATCCGAGCAGTTTTGAATCGAAAAACAGGAACGTGTTTAACAGCACCCGGAAAGCCTTTTACAACGGCTTCCAGTCGGCAGTGGCGGCAGATATCCATATCATGCAAAATGCTGCTCTCTTAAGGATTGACACCTCAAAACTATTTTCAGGAGGGCTGAGCTTCGGGGCGTTTTGTTCCTTATCGCTGGCAAGTGCCGATATCGGAAAAAATTTTACCGATACGCTGTTTAACGAACAGGGCAATTTTTCGGCAAAAGCTCTTTACAGCCAGGCTTATGCAAAAAACATCAAATGTACATTTGCCATTGGCGGCGGTCTTCCGAAAGATGACACCCTTGAAATCAACAATAGCAAGATGGGCCTTTTTTTAGATGAAAAGGACAATGGTTTATCTATATTGTTTTTACATGGCAGGAAAGATAATCTTGTTTTATTGGATCTTACGATGTTTGGCTCCGGCGATACCAGTGGGAATTTTTACACGGAAGGGCCGGGCATTTTACTCAATCAAATACAAGCCAGAAACTTAGCTATCTCTGCAAAACTGTTTTTGAATTGCCGCGGCGGACATCCTTTCCTTACAAGCGTCTGCAGTGATGGTCAACCGAACTGCATTCAGCAGTACCAGTGGCCATATTTAAACAAACCACCTGACAGCATTACAGCCACAAGCCCCTATTTTACGAATAATCTGAACGACACGCTGCTCCATTATTTCGCTTACATGGCAACACAGGTTGATGATGTGGATTTTATCATTGCCGATTTTTTACAAGCGGCGGTCACTCACACGTCTTCCATTTTTTCCAATAGCATGTATTTTATACAACCGCAAGATACCTTTACTTATGCAGATCCGAGTGGACATTATGTTATCAGAGAGACGGATTGTGAAGGCAATGCCATCGTGATTACGCATACGCACGGAAGTTATGTTGCAAAAGACAGCGTGATGCTTTATCCAAACCCTAGCAATAATATTATCCGCCTTGAATCAACGGAATGGATACAAAACATTCGGGTCTATTCCATGTTAGGTGTTTTGGTAAATGAAACCTCCGGCAATGATACTCAACAGATTGACGTTAGTGGCCTTAGCAATGGTGAATATATTTGTATATTACAAATGGAAAATGAAATTATTACGAAGAAAATCAGTGTAATTCGTTAAGCAGTTTCTTCAGCAGCTGCGTCACCGCAGCATCCACTGTTTTAAAATCAGCTATGGATTTCGCATGGTAGCTGAGCAGCAAAACTACTTCTTTATTTTTTTCCTGCAAGGATTTGTAAAATTCGGGTTTCTGCAACCGCACACTTTCGCGCATTAACCGTTTCAAACGGTTGCGGTCGGTGGCATTGGGAAATAGTCTCTTGGAGGCTGCAAATGCAAATTGCGCCGGAAAGGCGCAATTTAATACCGTTGGTTGGTAGTATACTCTTAAAATTGAATTTTGGACAAAAGTCTTGTTGCTGAAAAGCCCGTCGATGCGTTTTTTGCTTTTCAGGCGTTCATCTGTTGTGAAGGTAAACCGTATATGTTTATCTGTTCCAGCTATTATTTTCCTTTTCTTTCGTCAGAGATAGACAATTTTTTTCTTCCTTTAGCACGACGTGCGTTCAAAACGGCACGGCCACCCTTTGTTGCCATACGCTCACGGAAACCATGCTTATTCTTTCTCTTTCTTACCGATGGTTGAAACGTTCTTTTCATCTTATTTCAGTTATTGAATTGTTAGAATTGTTGAATTATAGAATGAATTCTAAAATTCGTCCCGATTATTTCGGGATGCAAAGATATAAATTTCTATTTAAAATCTCTATTTTTTATCAGCTAATTACCTAATCGGTTAATTATCTAATTGTTATCGGTTCATAGTCATCAGGAATTCTTCGTTGCTGCGGGTTCCTTTCATCTGCTGCAAGAGGAATTTCATGGATTCTTCCGAGTTCATATCCGCCAAATGATTGCGCAATACCCACATTTTTTGTAAGGCGTCTTTATCCAGCAACAAATCATCTCTTCTTGTAGAGGACGAAACCACATCGATGGCAGGAAAAATACGGCGATTAGACAATTTTCTTTCCAATTGCAGCTCCATATTACCGGTTCCTTTGAATTCCTCGAAGATTACCTCGTCCATTTTAGAACCTGTTTCCGTCAATGCCGTAGCGATGATGGTCAAAGATCCGCCATTTTCGATATTTCTGGCAGCACCAAAGAATTGTTTTGGTTTATGCAATGCATTGGCCTCCACACCACCAGACAATACTTTTCCGGAGGAAGGAGCTACCGTATTGTAGGCACGCGCCAAACGAGTAATGGAATCGAGTAAAATCACCACATCGTGTCCACATTCCACCAAACGTTTAGCTTTTTGCAGTACGATGCTGGCCACTTTTACGTGACGGTCAGCCGGTTCATCAAAGGTGGATGCCACCACTTCCGCGTTTACGCTGCGCTGCATATCGGTCACCTCTTCCGGGCGTTCATCTATCAGTAAGATAATCAGATAAACTTCGGGATGGTTCTTCGCGATGGCATTTGCAATAGATTTCAGCAACATGGTTTTACCTGTTTTCGGCTGCGCCACAATCATACCGCGCTGTCCCTTACCTATTGGCGTAAACAAGTCAACGATACGGGTAGAGTAGTTGTTGGCCTCCTGGAACAAGTCCAGTTTTTCTGTTGGAAACAGAGGCGTCAGGTAGTCAAAGGGAATACGGTCTCTGATCTCCTGAGGTGTTTTGCCATTGATGGATTCCACACGCAAGAGGGCAAAATATTTTTCGCCTTCTTTCGGCGGACGGATATTACCGACAATGGTGTCGCCGGTCTTTAAGCCTATCAGTTTAATCTGAGACGGAGACACATACACATCATCCGGAGAAGAAAGGTAGTTGTAATCGGAAGAACGCAGGAAACCATAGCCTTCTGGAATGATTTCCAAGACTCCTTCACCCAATATCACACCATCCAGATCAATGTTAAAATCTACTTTTCTATCTTCCTGTACCGGTGCATCATCCGTTTCATCTGCCACATTTGCATTATTTTCCATTACCTCAGGCTTAAAGGGTTTTCGTTCCTCTCGCCTTTCCATTCTTTTATCTTCTCGTCTGTCTTCTCTTTTCTCGTGTTTTCTTTCTTCTTTAGGCAATTCTGGTTTTATTGCTGCCTCCACTTCGGATGCAGTTTCTTCCTCTTTATTATCAGGCTGGAAGGCTTTTACTTCCGGAGCTGCCACCATCTCTTCTTTTGCAAATTCCGCATTCATGGCATTTCTTTCAGAAAACGGATTTTCTTTTGCTTTTTTTGCGGGTGTCACTTTTTCCGCCACCTTACGTTGAATACGGGTACGTTCTTTCTTCTCTTTTACCGGTTTTTCAGATGCAGCATCTGCATTTACTGCCACTTCTTCTTTTGGCTCTTCTTCTTGCATATCTTGTTTTTTGAGGATCAGTTCTATTAATTCGGGTTTCTTGGATTTAGCGATTTTTGCTTTCGGCACCATCAGTTTTTCAGCTATCTCTTTCAGTTCGGGCAATAACATTTCAGTTAAAATGGAAATATCGTACATAGGTCAAACTAGTTAAGTTGGAAATGGAAAAACATGAAAATTCTGGATTCTGAAATTCGTTAGTGATTGGTCAATAAAACGCGAGGCTGTATTGATTGATGATGCAAATTAAGCTAATTTTTATGAAAAAAGCTCCTTTTATGTTACTTTTTTTTGAAAAAACACCTATTTGCACAAGGGATTCCCGTTCACTGTTTCTTAAAAACTTATCTTTGCAAAACAATTTAAATAAAATGCTCACAGTAGAACAATTACGAAAGGATACCGAATTTGCGAAAGAACGTTTGGCGCATAAGAATTTCAAAGATATCCAGTTTGTCGATGAAATCATCGCATTGGACGACAAGCGTAAACTGGTTAAATCTTACCTGGATGATTTCCTGTCTCAGCGCAATTCCTTATCCAAAGAAATTGGCGGGCTGATGAAAGATGGGAAAAAGGAGGAAGCGGAGCAGTTGAAGCTTAAGATTGCAGACATCAAGGAAAATGCGGATAAACTGGAGCTGGAGCTGGCGGAAATGGAAACATCCATCTTCGACAAACTGGTAACCATGCCGAATTTTCCGAATGCCATCGTGCCGAAAGGAAAAACACCGGAAGAAAATGAAGTGACATTTTCCGTTACGGAATTTCCGAAATTGCCGGAAAATGCATTACCGCACTGGGACCTGGCAAGAAAATACAACCTCATAGATTTTGAATTGGGCAATAAGATCACCGGCGCCGGATTTCCCGTCTACAAAGGCAAAGGTGCGGCGCTGCAACGTGCGCTGATTACTTTCTTTTTAGACAAAGCCATGGAAGCGGGTTATGCGGAAGTGCAGGTTCCGCACATGGTGAATAAGGATTCTGCGTTTGCCACCGGACAATTACCCGACAAAGAAGGACAGATGTATCATGCCACGGCAGATGATTTTTACCTGATACCAACGGCAGAAGTACCGATTACCAATCTGTACCGCGATGAAATCATCGACGAGAAAAACCTGCCGATAAAGAACGTAGGATATACACCCTGTTTCCGCCGCGAGGCAGGAAGCTACGGCAAGGATGTACGCGGACTGAACCGTCTGCATCAGTTTGACAAGGTGGAGATTGTGCGCATCGAAAAGCCGGAAAATTCATATGCTGCTTTGGATGAAATGCTGAAACATGTAGAAAGTTTGTTACAAGCGTTGGAATTGCCGTATAGAATTCTGCGTTTGTGCGGCGGAGATATGACATTTTCTTCTTCTTTGACGTATGATTTTGAAGTGTTTTCTGCTGCGCAGGAACGTTGGCTGGAAGTGAGTTCTGTTTCCAATTTTGAAACCTTTCAGGCAAACCGTTTGAAATTGCGCACCAAAGATGCGGAAAACAAGAAAGCTTTAGCACACACCTTAAACGGAAGTGCCTTGGCGCTGCCACGTATTCTGGCGAGCTTATTGGAAAACCATCAGACGGAAAACGGTATCCGCATTCCGAAAGCGCTGGTACCTTACACTAAGTTTGAACTTATCGATTAACATTTGTGTTGTATCTCATATGATTACCATCTCAGAAAAAGCGAAAGAGCGTGTTTTAAATATCTGGAAAGAAGACCAGCTTTCCGACAGTCATTTTGTGCGAGTGAGTGTTACCAGCGGTGGTTGCAGTGGCCTAACCTACAATATGAAATTTGACGACCAGCAACAAGCTACCGATGAAGTGTTTGAAGATAAGGGGATTAAATTAGTAGTAGATCCGAAGAGTATCTTATACTTACTGGGAACAGAATTGGACTTTTCTGAAGGTTTGGATGGAAAAGGATTTTATTTCAACAATCCAAATGCATCGCGTACTTGTTCTTGCGGTGAAAGTTTTAGTTTGTAAAGCTTAATGAAACCAAGTTTCTATGTAAGTTGATTGCCATTCATTTTTTACCTTTCTATATAAAATCGTATTACCGTGTCCACAAAGTCCTGGACATAATTCAACTACTTTAATAATTACTTTATTCCTGTCGATAGAAAATAAAGGCACCGATAAATTATACCACTGTTGCTTATTATTATTAAAACCTAATAAGGTATTATTCCAAAAGAAGTTGGAATAACAATTCTGTTGCCTCAACATATAGTCTATATCATTTTCATTAAGACACCTGTTGTCATTCATTATAAACTTGTGAGGTGCTCTATGTAGTATGAATGTATCATTTGTAGACCAAATAAGAGTGTCATATTTCTCTGGTCGCAAAGTGATACTATCTGTTCTAATAGTTTTAGTGCTTAATGGTCCATTCAATAAAATGGAATCGTTTTTTTTAGTGTTAATATAATTGTCTACTTTTAATT
This sequence comes from Chitinophagales bacterium, assembly GCA_046329775.1. GTDB lineage: Bacteria > Bacteroidota > Bacteroidia > Chitinophagales > JADIYW01 > JADJSS01. Next base: position 114,997 of record JAXLTX010000005.1, on the reverse strand, counting down.
GTAATCCAAAACTCTTATTTAGTTTTTGTTCCTTTATTACCAACTCAATAAAATTATATATTTCTTCTTCTGTAGGAAAAACATATTGAATTGAATCGTTAGCAGATAAAGGTTGAAGAATTGAATTTCCAAAAAGAAATAAAACAAATAATATTGTTTTAAGAGTTTTCATAAATAAATCTAAATCGCAGACTTAAACTGCTCTAAAAATCTTGTATCATTTTCTGATAACAAACGAATATCTTTTATCTGGTATTTCAACATCGTGATGCGTTCCACGCCCATGCCGAATGCAAAGCCTGAATATTTTTTGGAATCGATGTTACAATTTTCCAATACTTTCGGGTCTACCATGCCGCAGCCTAAAATTTCTACCCAACCGCTGTATTTACACACGTTGCAGCCTTCTCCTCCACAGATAAAACAGGTTACATCCACTTCCGCACTCGGTTCCGTAAACGGAAAATAAGACGGACGCACTTTTATTTTTATATCAGGGCCGAACAATTCTTTCACAAAGAAATCCAGCGTTTGCAATAAATCCGCAAAGGAAACATCTTCATCAATATATAAACCTTCCACCTGATGAAAGAAACAATGGGAGCGGGCAGAAATCGTTTCGTTTCTGAATACCCTTCCCGGCGATAAAATACGGATTGGCGGCTTTTGCCTTTCCATTACGCGCACCTGTACAGAGGACGTATGCGTACGCAGCACGATATCCGGATTGATGTTAACGAAAAACGTATCCTGCATGTCGCGCGCCGGATGGTCTTCCGGCATATTCAACGCGGTAAAATTATGCCAATCGTCTTCAATTTCGCGGTCTTCCTCTACAGTGAATCCGATGCGTTTGAAAATATCAACGATCTTATTCTTCACCAACTGTATCGGATGTCGAGAACCGATGGTCACCACATCGCCCGGCAGGGTCAAATCGACAGATGCGTCATTTCCGGAAGTGTTGTTCTGGAATTTGTCCTGTAAGGCGGCGAATTTCTCTTCTGCAGCCTGCTTCACGCTGTTCACCAACTGACCGAATTCTTTCTTGCGTTCGTTCGGCACAGATTTTATTTCAGCAAAGACATCTTTGAGCACATTCTTGGTCCCTAAGAAACGGATACGGAACTTTTCCAATTCTTCGGCAGAAGAAACGGCGGTTTCATTCACTTCGGTCAAGAGCAATTCGGTGTGTTCAAAGATATCCATAGGTCAAAAATAAAAAAAAGAGGCACAACCTGCGCCTCTTTGTATGATTGTAATGATTAATTAATTAGAACTTCAACTCATCCAGGGTAACCGTATGTGAAATTTTAGCATCATCTGGAGTCAGGTAGCCATTTGCACCGGAGCCTTTTGTATTTCCGAATACCTGCGCCTTTACCGTAACAGGAGAAGCATTCCAGTCTATGGTAAGGAAACCGAAGTTGACATATTGCCAGCCGTTTCCAACCCTGATATTGTCATTTCTGGAAGCTACTTTATCTTCGTGGTGGGTGATACCGCTGGAAGTAAAGTCATAGATTGGATACATGCCTGCAGGTTGTGTTTTGGTAAACTCTGCAAAGTGTACGTCTCCACTTAAGAAGAATACACCATTTGCACCTGTGCTTTTGATCAGGTCATACATTTTTTGTCTCTCCAAAGGCAATACAGACCAGTTTTCGCCGCCGTCATAGTTGGAGTTGAACTGCAGGGAGGACATGATGATTCTCACTTTAGCCGGTTTTTTCAACTCTTCCTCCAGCCAAGACCATTGTGTGGCACCTAAAATCGTTGCATCCGGAGACATCATGGTATCATAACCGCTTAATGCAGCACCTGCGCCCTGCGCTTTGTAGGGTGTATGATTCCATCTCAAATCCAGCATGATTATCTGCACCTTGTGTGCGTCGTCGTTAAAGTAATAAGAACCATAAATACCACCGTCCGGTCTGTTGTGACGAGGATCCGTTTCCTGAATATTCCAGAATTTAAAAAATAAGTCCTTGGCATCTGCTTTCACCGGATTGTTGGAAGTACCGTCATTTTCACCGGTATCGTGGTCATCCCAGGTGGCAATCATCGGCACTTTTGCTCTCAATTTTTTCCAATCCTGATCTCCTGCCAGTTGTCGGTAAGCGCCTTCCATATAATCTCTTGTTCCGGGGGCCAAAGCAAAGAAATCTCCGTAAATATTATCCCCTCCGGCGATGTACAGTTGCGGATTCAGTTCGAGCATTCTGGAAAATATCTTTTTGTCTGACAAATATTGTGAACAGCAAGATCCAAAAGCAATTCTTGAAAGTGGTTCTACGGTATTGTTGTTGGTGCTTTCATTTTTGGTACAGCCAAACAGAAATAATGCCGCAGCAAAGAGTGTAATAAATTTTTTCATCTGAAAGAGGTTGAATTGAATGGTGAATATATCAAATTTATGGTTTTTTTGTGAATTATAATTTACAGGAAACACTTATTTAACATATTTTTCTCACAATAGGTCCACCTTTTCCGGTGTTGTTGTTAATCGGGTATTATTATCCTATTTTTGAGTGATGTTTGAAAAATTTAAAGCAGAACTGTTGCAGGCATTTACACAGCCTTTGCCCGGAAAGGAAGCCCATGAGTTGTTGAAACCTTACCTGAAAATCAACAAGAATCTGGATGCACCACGACTTCCAAATGCAAAGTCAGGAGCTGTGATATCTCTGATTTATCCGATTGATTCCATCCCTCATATCTTATTCATTGAACGGCCGGTTTATGACGGTGTACACAGCGGACAAATCGCATTTCCCGGAGGGAAGATAGAAAAAGAAGACGCCTCTGTGCTGGATGCCGCCCTTCGGGAAACCTGGGAAGAAATCGGCGTCGAAATATCGCAGATCCGGGTTGCAGGACCGCTCACGGAAGTATATGTGCTGGCCAGTAATTTTATAGTGTATCCATTTGTCGGCTTGCTTGACGAATTGCCGGCATTAACGCTGGATCAGAAAGAAGTGGCCGACACGCTGGCTATCCCGCTGTATCGCTTTTTTGAACCGACTGTCATCAAAGAGAAACCTATGCGGAATGCGTTGGGCTTTAACCTGATGGCGCCTTATTATGATCTGGATGGAAAGGTTTTATGGGGCGCCACGGCCATGATGGTAAGCGAACTATGCGACATTATCAGAAAACATCAGATTGCGTTGAGATAAAACCTCTTAACTGGCTCTGTCCATTTCCAGGGTGAGGTGCATTTTGTTATTTCCGGTCTTCGGGGTATGCGTTTTCTCTTTAATCTTAAAAGAAAATAAGATGAACGTAAGCAACATCGCCAGTCCCAGTTCAAACAACATGAGATACAGATTTCCCCAACTTTGCAGCAAATAAACTAATACGATGAACACCAGATTGGTGACAATCAACAAGCCGGTTGCCTGTATGTGTGTAAGTCCCAAATCTATCAAACGATGATGGATATGATTTCTGTCTGCGAGAAATGGTGATTTCTTATTGATGATTCTCATGGTGAAGGCACGCAGAGTATCGTACAGGGGAATGATCAGGATGGAAATAGCCATGGCCGGTGCAGCCACGATTTTCACGCCTTCACTGTTACCGGAACGTAATACCACCTCATTCTGTTCGATAAACTGAATGGCCATCACGGCAGCGAGCAAGCCGATGGAAAGACTGCCCGAGTCTCCCATGAATATTTTGGCCGGCGTATAATTGTATTTCAGGAACGCAAAAACGGCACCGCTCATGGCAGCTGCCAGAATGGCATAATCGAAAAAACCATAATAAAAAAACCAGGCTCCGAATGTGAGCGACATCAGAATGCAGATACTGCCCGCCAGCATATTGATTCCGTCAATGATGTTGAACGCATTGATGATAAAAATGATGGTAACCACTGACAATACTATACTGAAAACCTCGCCGATATATGAGACACCAAACAAACCATACAGGCTGGTGATGCGAATGTCGCCGAGAATGACCACAATACAGGCGGCAAAAATCTGTCCTATGAATTTTTTAGACGCTACCAATTCGACAATGTCATCCTTGGCGCCCAGCATGAACGTAAAACACAACGCAGCCAGAATGTAACGCATACCGTTCGACGGATAAAACCTCGCGAAGAGACAAAGACTGATCATAAAACCGCCAAAGATGCCAACACCGCCTAACGTTGGAGTGACACTGATATGTGATTTTCTTGCTGCCGGCGTATCAAATAAATGTTTAATGTTTGCTACCTTAATAATGGAAGGTATAAACATATACGTAAGGACGAAAGAGGTCAACAGCGCAGAAGCCAGTTTTATGTAATCGCTATGCATACTTAAGAGAACCAAAGTTAATAACAATTATTTAAAAAACGTTAAAAACCATTAAAGTTTTGCGAGCAAATTGACGTAAATCATATTCACCGCATGTTGTGAAAATACACTTTCCACACGTTTTCTTGCATTTATACCTATCTGAATTTTATATGTTTTTTCAAGCGCAAGAAAGGCACGTACACTTTGTGCCAATGAATCTGCATCTGCCGTTTTACTCAGGAACCCGCTTTCTTTGTCCACTATGGCATCTTTGCAACCCGGAGCGTCCGAGGTAATGCAAGGCCTTCCCATCGCCATGCCTTCCAGAATCACCCGCGGCATCCCTTCCCGGTAGGAAGGCAGCACCACACAATCCGCCTGGCAGATATATGGCCGTGTATCTTTCGCGTATCCGTGATATTGAATAATACCAGCTCTTATCCAGGCATCCAGCTCTTCTTTTTTTATGGCAGAAGGATTGTCGTTGTCTATATCGCCGAGCAGATGAAATTCTGCGTTCGGGTTTTCTTTTACAATTTGCCGGGCTGCTTCCGCATATTCATACACGCCTTTATCTTTCAACAAGCGGCCAATCATCAGGAATCGGATAATTCCGTCTCCTTCTTTTGGTGTACAAAATTCTGAACTGAATCTCACGATATCAATTCCGGAGCCCGGCACTATTTGTGTTTTCTGTCTATTTACCAGTTTATTGTTTACAAAAATTTCCAGATCATCCGTATTCTGAAACAATACTTTATCTGCAAAGGAAAAAGCCAGCCGATATAGGCGATGCGCCACCCTGCTGGCCATGCTGTCATTCAGAAACGTGTAACCGAGTCCCGTTACCGTACAAATAGATTTCGTATTGGTCAATCGTGCCGCCAAAGTGCCGTAAATATTGGGTTTGATGGTGTATTGCAGCACCACATCCAGCTTTTGCTGCCTATAAATCCTCCTGAATTCATTCATCAGCCTGAAATCGTTCAACGGATTGGTGCCCTTACGGGCAAGGTGTTTGACTTCAATGAATTCAATCTGATTTTCTTTCAGCAGCTCCGCATAAGTATCTGTGGGTGCGATGGCCACCACATGATGCCCTTCCTGCTGCAATGCCTTAATCAATCCTAAACGGAAATTGTAAATATTGAACGCGGTATTGGCAACGATGCCTATGTGGAGTTTTTTGTCCATCTTTCTTTCTCAAAGATAATTTTTAGTTGCACGCAAAGCCATAGACGCGCAAAGTAGTGTTTTCAATTTATTCATCCATGTATTTTCTCCAGAAATTCTGGAATACAATCAATGCCCAGATTTGCGCATGCACATCACCCGGATTGCTTGAAAACAATTGCAGTTTCAGTTGTTGTATCATTTCTACATTAAAAACCCCCTGCGCTTTTATGTACTCATCGCTCAGCCAGTCGTTCAGTATCTTATCTTTCAAATCCGTACGGAACCATTGCAGCAAAGGCACTTCAAATCCTTTTTTCGGACGATTGTACAATTCCTGCGGCAGCACGTCTCTGAAAGCATCCTGCACGATTTTCTTTTTGATGTTGCCGTTTATCTTGCTCGAAACCGGCAGGGTGAAGGCAAACTCCACGATTCTATAATCCAGAAACGGCACCCGCACTTCCAAAGAGTTACGCATACTCATCCGGTCCACTTTCACCAGCATATCGTAGGGCAATACCATGCCCACATCCGCCAGTAAATCATCGTTCAATGTACCGTCAAAACTAACGAGCGATGAAAACTGCTGTCGGGTTTCAATCAGTTCCGTCATTCCCGCATCTACTTTATCTCCCAATAATTTTTGTGCAAACGATAAATCATTAATGCAGCACCAGCGCCACCAGCGTTCTGCCGGCGATAAATCCATACCAATGGCGAAGCGTTCCAGCTGACGCACCTTATTGCTGATTTTTCCGCTGCGCGATTTGGGCAGTTTTTCCCAGACAGGTTGCAGCAAGTGGATGATATTGGCCTGCCAGCTGTTGCTGCGCGTTTGCCATTCGCCGTAGTGTTTGTTGTAGCCTGCAAATAGTTCATCCCCCGCATCGCCACTCAAGGCTACCGTTACATGTTTGCGGGTAAACTTGGAAAGTATATTGACCAGTAATGCCGATGAATCCGCGAAAGGTTCATCGGTATACGCTAACAGTTCGTGTAAACTTTCAAATAAATCATCGTTCTTTAATTTGAAAACGGTGTGGTTGGTCTTGAAATGTTTCGCCACCAGATTGGCATACGGCGTTTCATCAAAGAAATCGTTGCCATCAAAACCGATGGAAAACGTATTGAGATTATTGGTATGACGCGATGCCATGGCGGTCACCACAGATGAATCAATGCCTCCACTTAGAAATGCACCCAGCGGCACATCCGCAATCATCCGCAACCGAACGGAATCGTCCATCAATTCTACCAATTTTTTCTTCTGTTCTTCGTACGTCAATTGATTCTGTTCAGCTCCCAAAGCGTTGTACGGAATAGTGTACCACTTCTTAAGTATGATTTCAGATTTATGAATTAAGATTTGATGACCGGGTTCTAGGCGTTGTATGTTCTTGAAAATGGAATTTTTACCCGGAATATAATTGAGCTGAAAATATAGACTCACCGAACTCCAGTTGACTTCTTTCTTGACGGGAAATTGCAGGATGGTTTTTAATTCCGAACCAAAAAACAAATAATCTTCGTCTTTGCAATAATACAAAGGTTTAATGCCGAAACGATCGCAGGCGATAAAAAGGCTGTCTTGCACTTTGTCGTGGATGGCAAAGGCGAAAAAGCCGTTGAGTTTGTGCAGAAAACTTTCCCCGAAATGGATGTAGGCATATAGTAACACCTCGGTATCGGAGTGTGTTTTGAATGGCACGCCCTTTTGCAGCAGCTCTTCGCGGATGGTCTGGAAATTGAAAATCTCGCCGTTGAAGATAATCGCGTATCTGCCTGATTCATCGTAAATAGGCTGATTGGCTCCAACGGAGGTATCAATGATGGACAAGCGTGCATGCACCAGCGAGGCACTTCCGATGGTGACAAAATTCTGATTGTCCGGTCCGCGTTTGTTTAAGGAAGCAGCCGCATGCTGCAGCCATTGTTGCTCTACTGGTTTATCTTTAAATGCATATGCCCCTGCGATTCCACACATTATGATGTACGATTTTCGATGTACAATGTACGATTTTCAATCGAGAAATTAAAAGCCTGAACTTAATGGGGGTTGGGACACCAACCATGTTTGCGGGTTTCGCGGTATCGCTTGTAAAGACACCGACCTATAAATAAATATCTAGCTATGAAAATCCTCTCGGAGACTGTATATTTAGCAAACACGGGTCATATTGCAAAAATCAAGCAGGAAAAATACCCGCATGTTAAAAAAAAGTAATGAGGTTAATCTACAAGCAATTCATGCAATTCTTCTACGCCCACCTTTTCATATGAATTCAATTTTTCCAGATAAGCTTGTTCATCTGCCCAAATATCTTTCAGTCTTTCTTTGAAATCGTTGCCGCTGAGGACTAGGTATCTGCCCAGATGCTTCAAATAATAAGATTCTACTCTTTTAATGACGGAATTATTTTTGCCTAAGGCAAATTCCTGATAATAACTGGCTTTGTAAAGTTTGTCTTCGCCTTTTGTGATGGATTCCAGTATGGCCAGTTGAGATTTGTCGCCCTGCAGCGGAATATACTGCACTTTGTAATGGCTGTGTCCTATCGAGAAATCAGACAATTCCGAGACAGGATAACTGTAGATTTTTGTGCCGGTTCTTTCTTTTTTATACAGCACTTCATCTTCACCATGCGAAATTCTGATGGAAAGCCAACCGTTTAATACGGTGCCATTGGCAAGTGTGAGTTTGCCTTGCTGTAAGGCGTTTTCTTTGTTGTTCTTTGCTGACACTGTTAATACAGGAATAAGCAATAACAGCATCCAATACAGTCGATATATACTGGGTATTTTCATAAAAAATGTTTTCTATAAAAACAGCTCCGTTCTGAAAAAAGTTCCTGATTTTTAATAAAATTTTTGATGTTAAAAGGAGACTGAAGTTGTGGTTCATGAGACACTAATGATGGCAGTGGAGTTAAGATAAATCTTAAAAAAGCATTGTTTTAATTTTTCTCACAATTGCCCCAATTATAGCAATCAATAAAACCAAAAAACCAGTGTCAATTAAATTTCCAGCAATCTTTTCATGCTGATTGATTTTTTTTAATAATTCTGGTGGAGGGTCCTGATATGGAATTCCAACATATAGAAAATCATATAGAAAACCTGCTACAACGATTGCTATTCCTGCGTATACAAAATACCGTATTCGTATTTTGCGTTTTTTTACCTCTGGTTTCAATATATCTTCTAGAATATTGCTCATTCTTTAACTATTCCTCGAGTCCTCGCCCCAGTTGAGTTTTTCGCGGAGGGTATTTAAGTAAGAACTTTCGGGCATGCGCAAGAGCTTGAAGGTAAAATTGGCTTTGCGTACGGCCAACTGATAGGTATTGTCTACATTGATGGAACGCGAATCAATCGAACATAAAAAATTATTGCTGCGGCATTCCACTTCAAAGGAAAGTACGGTATTATCGGCAATAATAATCGGGCGTGCGTTTAAGTTGTGTGGTGCCACCGGTGTCAGCACAAAAGTACCGGACGTAGGAAACACAATCGGTCCGCCGCAACTCAGCGAGTAGGCCGTGGAGCCGGTCGGTGTGGCAATGATCAGTCCGTCCGCCCAGAAGGAATTCAGAAACTCACCGTTCAGGTACACATGCACCACAATCATGGAAGATGAATCGGTTTTGTGAATGGTAAACTCATTCAGGCCAAAATTTACCTCTCCGAAAACAGGCTTATTGGTTTCCACACTGATCAGTGTTCTGTCTTCAATGGAATAGGTATTTTGCTCAATGGATTCTATCAGGTTTTTGATTTCTTCCTTATGGATATCTGCCAGAAAACCCAGCCTTCCCATATTGATGCCGGCCACCGGAATTTCACTGTCGCGCACCAGCTGTAAAGTATCTAATAAGGTTCCGTCGCCGCCTAACGTGATGAGCAGGTCAATATTCTTCTTTACATCCTGATGATTCTTAAAGGTTCCGATTTTTTGTTTCGGCAGATGTTTTCTGATGGCTTTGTAGTATTCATCAAAAATGAGAAACGGAATTTCATTTTTAGCAAGCTGTGCAATCAATTCCAGCACATACGGTGTATGTTCTTCCTTAAAAACACGGCTGTAAATTCCTATCGTCATATCGGTTGTTCAAAATGTAAATATACTCCTTTCTTCAAATATCTGTTTACGCTATATTCTATGCGGAACAATTTGGAATTGAAAGTGACGAAGTTGAGTCCCATCCCATAACCGAACTGCCATTTGTTTTTATACTGATTATTTTCCGTAAAATAGCGGTCCCACACATACCCTGCATCAAAATAGGCGGTCAGGTACAGGTTTAGCGGAAGGTATGCCAACGATGAATTCAGCACACCGGCATTCTTGCCTTTGAATTTCTGGATCTTGCTGAGCTGAAAACTGAAGACCTGGAATCGGTATTCATTCTTAAACAGGACGTAATGCTGCCCATCCATTACATTGAGCTCGTATCCTCTTATCGCATTTTCATCATATCCCAATGATTTGGTGTTTTGCAGGTTATACGGCTGCTTCAATGGCCAGGAGAACTGCCACTTTATCATGGCGGCGGCAGAGAAACGCGGCTGTTTTTTCCATTGAAAATATTTGCTCAGCTGAAATCCGGCAACCGTCATCCTTGTTTTCATGAAACCCAATCCGTAGTTGTTAAAGTTCAGTGCCATATACCAGCCTTTCGTCGGATAGGCCCTTACATTTCTGTAATCGGCGATATAGCTGTATCCGATCTTGAAATATTGCTGTCGGCGGTCGCCCAGAAAATAGTTGGGATTGGCATGAAAGGCGGAATCGCTGATGGCAGACAAGCCATACCCAAGGCTGAAGTAATGGGTGGTGTGTATCTTACGACGGTAAGAAATCTGCGGATTCACTTCTATTTTCTGCAATTGCCAGGACTGCCCCAAATCCATAAAGGCGAGCTTATCGTCGACCGTATTGAAGGCAATCCGTTTGGTGCGCAACATGGTATAAAAGATGGACAATCCGACCTGTTCTTTTTTCCTGTTAAACTGCGGTATGGCATATCCGATATCCAGACGTTGTGCAAAGCCGAAGCTGACGCCAAACTGCAGCACATCATTCCTGCCTGTAAGGTTGCCGTAGTTTATCTGCGCTCCGTACTGCAAGCGCTTAAAATCATGGTTGTACTGCTTCCACCATTCCACGACGTTTCGGTCTGCAAACTTTATGATCGGCACGGGAATAATGACCCAGCGTTCACGCACCTGTATGAATAAATCCAGGCTGTCGTCTTCCCAGTTCTTGATGTTCACATTCACATCGTTGAACAGACCGATATTGAATATATTGAGACGTTGCTGCAACAAAATGGCATCCATCTCTTTGGCTGGAAAGGAATCGTTCTCATGAATGGTCATTTCGCGATGGATGACAAAAGGCTTGGTTTTCTTGTTTCCAGCAATGACAATGTTCCTGACTTTCAGATAGGCATTATTCTCCTGCGAATAGACGCAGTAAACACTCCAGCAAAAACATAAAAGAATAATCCTTTTCAATAGCAGCGAATTAGTGCAAAGGTAACAGAATTAAATGAGCTATTGCACGAGGATGAAATGGCAGAATTGTGAAGAATTGCAAAGACAAGCGGTAAATGCCTACGGATGATGGAGAAAAAGTCCGAAAACCTGCCCAAGCATACCGACCAGAAATCCAACGTACACTTCTTTGACCGTATGGGCCTGAAGGTAGAGCCTCGCTGAGGCTATCGCACCGGTGAGCAGTATGGCAGCCAGAAAATAATAGCTCATATCAGACGGAGAGACGAAGACCAGCAACATGATAGCCGTAAGCGCACCGCTGATGCCAACCATATGTAAACTGACCTTATAGAAAACATTGATGAGAAAAGCAACAAACAAGGCGACCAATGAGCCCATCATAAAAACACCCATCATATATGGAAAGTTGATCTTCCTGATGGCGAGGTAGGCCCATACATAAAATACAATAGTAGCCACCATGGGAATGATGCGCTGCTTATGGTCCGGCATTTCAAGATTGTCGATGAAGTCCAGTTTGCGCATCAGCAGAATCGCAATGGCGGGAAACATGAAGGTATTGATAAACACCACCGCTATCACCACCATCGGTGACAAACCCGCAAAGGAGAACGGATTGGTAAACAGCAACAGGAGCACAAACCACGTAGCTATCAGCAAGGGATGAAAAAGGTAGGAGAGTAGTTTGGAGATGATTTTCATCACTTAATTAGTAGTTTAGATTAATTGAATGGCTTGTTGCAACAACCTTTCCGTTTTTTACCGCCGGATACCATTTAGACACTTCTACCTGTTTCTTGATCTTATCCAGTTGTTGCTGCTCTATCTTTTCGGAATTTTCTATGCTTACATTGTTTACGTCTCCTGTTTCTGAAACTGTGAATACAATGTTCATAGAATGTTTTTCTTTATTTTTTTTGTATAAAACTCGTATACCTTCCAAAAGTTCATTTTCAAACTCCGTCATATCTCCCTTGTAAATCGGCATTTTGTTATTTACATCTGTACCGGAGTCCCCCAAAGAAAGCGTTATCGGCAATTGGAAATACACTTTTACCGGATTACCTTTGCTCAAACCGGGGCTCCATTTGGGAAATGTACCTACAACCCTCAGTACTTCATCAGAACATTCCGAACATCCGTCATTTCTTAACACTATTGGTTCTTTCACAGAGCCATCTTTATCAACATAAAATTTCACAATCACTTTTCCCTCAAAGCCTGCATCTCTTGCATTTGTAGGGTAGACAAGATGGTTGCTGATAAACCGCATGAGTTCATTGGTACCTCCGGGAAATTCAGGCATCACTTCTGCTCTGTCTAATACAAGATTAAGCATAGAATCAGCAGGTACCGCGGTTGACTCCACAGACTGTACAGCCTGCGCTTTCATTCCTGAAAACAGGAAACAGCCTACAAGGAAAAATAAGGTACTGGATTTCATTTTATAATTCTTTTCTTAAACGCGCTACCGGTATGTTTAATTGTTCGCGGTATTTTGCCACGGTTCTTCGGGCAATATTGTAGCCTTTTTCTTTCAACTGTTCCGTCAGAAACTCATCGCTCAGCGGCTTGGATTTATCTTCTGCTGAAATCAGATCCTCCAGGATTTTTTTCACTTCGCGCGTAGATACTTCCTCGCCTCCTTCCATCTGCAAACCTTCCGAAAAGAAATGTTTCAAGGAGAAAACGCCAAATTCCGTCTGGCAATACTTGCTATTCGCCACACGGGATACCGTTGAAATGTCCAAACCTGTAATTTCTGCAATATCTTTTAGAATCATGGGACGCAGCTTCATCTCGTCGCCCGTTAAAAAATATTCTTTCTGAAAAAGAACAATGGCTTCCATGGTAACAAACAGGGTATGTTGGCGTTGTTTGATGGCATCGATAAACCACTTGGCAGCATCTATCTTTTGTTTGATAAATACAACCGCTTCTTTCTGCTTCTTGTCTTTCATGCTGCCTTTTCCGTAAGAAGAAAGCATTTCTTTAAACGAATCGCTGATGCGCAAATCCGGTGCATTCTTGCCGTTCAGCAGCACTTCCAGTTCTCCATTGTTGTTTTCTACCGTAAAATCGGGAATGATGGTCTGATGATTGACAGAACTTGTTTCAGACGCACCACCCGGCTTCGGATTCAGGTGCAGGATGATATCAATCGCCGCTTTCAAGGTCGCCTCATCAATATCCAGCGATTTCATCAGTTTATCGTAGTGCTTCTTGGTAAATGCTTCAAACTGTGTGTTGATGATTCTCAACGCCATTTTCACATTGGCATTCTGTTCTTTGCGTTCCAGCTGTATCTGCAGGCATTCCTGCAGGTTGCGAGCGCCCACTCCAGGCGGGTCGAAGCGATGAATGGTACGCAGCACCTCTTCGATCTCCTCCACCGATGTGGTGACATTTTTCTGAAAGGCGAGATCATCCACAATCGCGTCCAGTTCGCGGCGCAGGTAGCCGTCATCATCAATGCTGCCGATGAGCTGATCGGCAATCTGCCATTCATGTTCATCCAGATCCAGCAGATGCAACTGTTCATCTAAAAAATCATGGAAAGATTTTCCTACTGCCAGTGGTGTAGTTTTTTTATCTTCTTTTCCCTTGTAATCGTCACCGCCGTCGTTGTTGTAGTCATACTCATCTTTCGTGTATTCCTGCACATCCAGGCTGTCCGCAAAATCATCGTCGTCGCTGTTGCTTTCGTATGGCTCATCGTCCTCATCCCGGATTTGTTCCGGCTCGGATAAATCTTCCTTATCACCATCAAAATCCGAAATGCTTTCTTCCAATGCCGGGTTGATTTCCAGCTCTTCCTTGATGCGTTGTTCCAGATTGGCGGTAGGTACTTGCAATAACTTCATCAGCTGTATCTGTTGTGGCGACAGCTTCTGAAGCATTTTTTGTGACAGGCGTTGATTGAGCATGAATGGATTTCAGAATTGAGATGTACGATTTATGATTAAAATACTACAAAGCTATTAAAACTCGGCACTTTTAGGATAACGTGGAAAAGGAATTACGTCGCGGATATTGCCCATACCGGTTACGAACAGCACCAAACGCTCGAAGCCCAGGCCGAAACCAGCATGCGGACATGTACCAAATTGTCTTGTTTCCAGGTACCACCAGATGCTTTCTTCTTCGATACCGAACTGATGTGCACGTTTTTTCAGTTTTTCATAATCTTCCTCTCGTTGTGAGCCACCGATAATTTCACCGATGCCCGGGAATAGCACATCCATCGCGCGAACGGTTTTGCCGTCTTCACTCAGCTTCATGTAAAACGCCTTGATATGCTCCGGATAATCCGTCAGAATCACCGGTTTTTTGAAATGTTTCTCTACAAGATAGCGCTCGTGTTCCGATTGCAAATCAGTTCCCCAGTCTACCGGAAACTGGAATTTCTTTTTTGCATTTTTTAAAACTTCTATTGCTTCCGTATAGGTCAGTCGATGGAATTTATTTTCCACCACAAATTTCAGTTTGTCGATCAACCCCAATTCACTACGTTCCTGAGTAGGTTTTTGTTTTTCTTCTTCTGCAAAACGGGCATCTAAAAACAGTAAATCATCTCCGCATTTTTCCAATGCATATTGCACCAGATATTGCAGGAAGTCTTCTGCCAAATCCATATTGTCGACCAAATCATTAAAGGCAACTTCCGGCTCTATCATCCAGAATTCCGCTAAGTGACGGGATGTATTGGAGTTTTCCGCTCTGAAAGTAGGTCCAAAAGTATAAATTTTAGACAATGCCATAGCACCCAACTCACCTTCCAATTGTCCGGAAACGGTGAGGTTGGTTTCCTTACCGAAAAAGTCCTGCGAATAATCCACCTTGCCTTCTGTTGTTTTCGGCGGGTTGGCGGCATCCAAAGTCGTTACCCGGAACATTTCGCCCGCCCCTTCCGCATCCGAACCGGTGATGATGGGCGTGTGCAGGTAATAGAATCCCTTTTCATTAAAATAATTATGAATGGCAAATGCCAGTGCATGCCGGATTCTCAGGATGGCGCCAAATGTATTGGTACGGGGACGCAAATGTGCTTTTTCGCGCAAAAATTCGAACGAATGTTTCTTCGGCTGAATCGGATATTTTTCAGCATCGGATTCTCCTAAAATGATGATCTTTTCTACCTGAACCTCTACTTTCTGGTTGCCCATAGACGCAATCAGTTTTCCGTGCACCTCCAGACAGGCACCTGTATTTATCTTAGCCAACAATTCGTCACTGATGGTTTCAGCCTCCACGACAGCCTGTATATTGTGAATGGTGGTTCCATCGTTGATATTGATAAATGTTACGTTCTTGCTTTGACGCTTGGTGCGCACCCAGCCACGTACCACAACCGCAGTGTCCAATGTTCCTTCTTCCAAGATCTGTTTGATATACACTTTACTCATCGGATAAATTTGAACCTCAAAAATAAGGTTTTTTATCTTGTGTATTAAACACCGTTTTCAAAGATTTTTATGATTTAATGCTCTGTTCATCTAATCAAGCTGCCAGATACGGACATTATTGTGGTTGTTCCGGCAAGATGTAAGAGCTGCCCATTCGTATTGCGAAACCTTCAAAACGGCCTTTTTAATTGCAACAAATCCTTATCTTTACGTCAAAATTTTCAAACATGAGTTATATTCCGGTACTTGATTTGGCAGATTACCTGTCTGATGATGAGACAAGAAGACAAAAATTTATTCAGGGCTTTGGGAAAGCCTATTCAGAAATTGGATTCGCCGCCATTGAAAACCATGGTATACCGCAATCTGTAATCGATAAATACTACGGACTGGTAGAACAGTTCTATGCCTTGCCGCTGGAAACCAAACTTAGCTACGAAAAAGTGGAATATGCCGGACAGCGCGGATATACTTCTTTTGGACGCGAGAAAGCCAAACAAAGTGAAGTGGCGGATTTGAAAGAATTCTGGCAGGTAGGGCAGTACATTGAAGACGGCGAAGTGATGCCAGCTGCAGACTACCCGGACAATATAGAGGTGGCGGAATTGCCGGAATTCAATGAAACCGGCAGACAACTCTACAAAAGTTTTGAAAACTCCGGCAGACATCTGCTGCGTGCCATTGCAGAATATTTAGGGTTGAACGTGCATTATTTTGACCCGCGCATTCACAACGGCAACAGCATTTTGCGCGCCATCCATTATCCGCCCATCACACAGGAGCCGAAGACGGCCATTCGGGCGGAAGCGCATGAGGATATCAACCTGATTACCTTACTGGTGGGAGCAAGTGCAAGCGGATTGCAGGTGCAGGATGTAGACGGAAACTGGCACGATGCAAAAGCAGAACCCCATCAGATCATGGTGAACGTGGGAGATATGCTGCAACGCCTGTGCAACAATAAGCTTAAATCCACCACCCACCGTGTCATAAATCCACCAAGAGAATTATGGCATACGCACCGTTATTCCATACCATTCTTCTTACACCCGAGAAGTGAAGTGAGATTGGATTGCCTGGAAAACTGTGTGGACGCCGAACATCCGCTGGCATACGAACCGATTACAGCCGGTGAATACTTAGACGAACGATTAAGAGAAATCGGATTAAAAAAATAATCTTAATTGGCCAATTCGCTGATTAGCTAATTAATACACCATGCCTTCATCCTTTTCCATAAAACTCGGTGATTTCTTATACAAGAATGCATTTCCGGTTTATAACATCATCTATCCTTTTTTCAAGAGAAGACAGGATAAGCATGATATTGCATTAATGCAACAGCATATAAAACAAGGCGATATCGTGCTGGATATCGGGGCCAACATCGGCTTTTATACAAAAATATTATCACAACTGGTGGGTGACGAAGGAAAAGTATATGCTTTTGAGCCGGATAACACCAATTTCGGACATCTGATGAGGAATGCCGGACATCTGAAGAATGTGGAATTTCACAACAAGGCGGTCAGCGATAAAACCGGGACGATAACACTATACCATTCTGACATGCTGAATGTGGACCATAAGACTTACGCAACGGAAAACTATACATCCAAGAGTGAGATTCCTTGTGTGGCGATGGACGATATCATACCGGAGCAAAAGGTGGACTTCATCAAAATCGATATCCAGGGGTTCGAATATTTTGCCTTCAAGGGCATGCAGCAGATTTTCAACAAGAACAAATCGTTGAAGATCATCACTGAATTTTATCCGCTGGGATTGCAAAATGCCAATATAGACGCAACGGAACTTTCAAACTTTCTGTGGCAGCATGGTTTTATCATCAGCAAAACTGAAAATGACTTCACCAGCGAATTTACCGCATCAGACATTGCAAAATACACCGCAGTAAAAGATGAATATACTTTTGTAGATTTATTTATTGAAAAGAAGCAATAAGATGGCCAAACAACAACCGCTAAAGAAACAGCAGCCACTGCAAAAACCCGTCGCAAAACCAAAAGCGACAAGCAGCAAGGCTACTTCTTCCATAAAAAGCATTTTTGAATATCTGGAAAATCACTTCAGCTCTAAACGGAACCTGTATCTTTTCCTGCTCGTGGCGCTAAGTGCCGTGTTCTCATTCTTATGCTTTGATAATAAAATCTCGACTGCGAATGACGATGCGCTGTATATCGAATCGGGTGCAAAGTACGCACGGGCCTTCTTCGCAAAAGACAGCTGGTATACAGCCAATGCTCCACTATATCCTATCATTCTGGGACTCCTGATAAAGATAATCGGCGTCAGGCTGATGTTGCTGAAAATATGCTCTCTGCTGTTTTTTGTTGCAGCCATTTATTTTCTGTTCAAAACCTATGAGAAAAGGATACCGTATATCATCTTAATTCCGGCATTGCTGCTTACCGCCATCAATTTTCAGTTTCTGATGTATGCCAGCCTTACCTATACGGAAACATTTTCACTGATGATCTTTGGAATCACTTTCTTCTTCTTATTCAGGATTCTGGAGAATACAGAAAAGGAAAGCTACGCGTTCAGAGATCATATTCCGCAGTATGTTTTCACAGGGTTCCTGCTTTTGCTGATGATGGTTACACGAAGTGTAGCGCTGGGAGCCGTAGGGGTTGTATTTCTGTACTTCGCCTACAGAAAGAAATTCGCAGAGGCCATTGCATCCGTCGTTGCATTTGCCGTATTTTTCATTCTTTACAAATCCATGGTATCCATAATCTGGAAACCTGACGCCTCTCAGTTTGCCGTGCAAACCAGGCTGATGTTTCAGAAAGACGTGTATAACCCTCAGCTGGGCAATGAAGATTTATGGGGGTTTGTCGTAAGGTTCTGGGGTAATTGCCAGATTTACATTTCATCCAGGTTCTATTATGTACTGGGCTTTCGGGAAGAGATGTCGGAAAATAGCATCCCGCTTACCCTCTTCAGCATAGCACTTGTCCTGTGGTCCTTATTTCTGATGCACCTGAAGAAACAATACACGCTGCTTTTCTCCACCTTGTTTTACAGCGCTTTACTGGCTGTCACTTTCATTACACTAAACGTATCCTGGGGTCAAACCAGATTAATCATGATATTTATGCCGTTCATACTGTTCAGCATCTTTTATATTTTCTATTACTACGGCACATTGTTTTCATTCCTGCAACCACTTTATCTGTTCATCTTTTTCATCTTGTTTTTCACCAGCATCTCCGCCACCGTCAAACAGGCGGCCCTACGCTTTCCCGTCTTTGTGGAGAATATCAACGGTGATCCTACCTTCGGGTATACACCTGACTGGCAGAATTATATCAAAATGACGAAATGGTGTGCACAGAATTTTCCAAACGACACCAAATCCATTGCCGTGCGTAAGGCACCCATGTCCTTTATCTTTTCTAACGGAAAGGAATTCTATCCGGTATATGGCACACCCACACAAAATGCAGATTCCCTGCTGATACCATTCAGGGCATCTCATGTAAACTACCTGATGACCTGTGAGTTGCGCGCAAACCCGGATATGTATGTGGAAGGGCAGATCATCGGCACCATGCATCGCTACGCCTATTACATACAGCAGAAATATCCGCAGGCATTTCAATTTGTACATCAGGAAGGTGATGTGGAAGAGTCAGTCTTGTACAAAATCAACTATAACTATATAGATTCCTTAAAGGCTGCGGGGAAGTAAAACTGCCTTAAAAATTCGTATTTTTGCTTCATCAACAAAATGAACGAACATCTATCACATCTGGATTTGCCGGAAACAACCATGACGCACAGAAACATCATTCTGTCGAAACCGTTTTTGAGGAAAATCTATGTTGACTGGTATAGCGAGTTTAAACACTTCAGTGAGCAGCAAACCGTAGAAGGCAAAGTGGTGGAGATTGGTTCCGGCGGCGGCTTTCTGAAAGATGTCTATCCGCAGGTGATCACCTCTGACATCATGCCGCTATCCGTCTGCGACATGCAATTCTCGGCAGAAGAGATGCCTTTTGAAAACAATAGCCTAAAAGCCATTTTCATGCTTAATGTGTTGCATCACATTCCGGATAACGAACGATTTTTCGCTGAGGCGCAACGCACCTTGCAGAAAGGAGGTTTCGTCTATATGATTGAACCGGCTACGACCTGGTTTTCCAAAATCATTTACAAGAACTTCCACCATGAACCCTTTGACGAAAAAGCCAAAGACTGGAAATTTGCAAGCAAAGGCCCTTTAAGTGATGCGAACGGCGCCATCCCCTGGATTATCTTCCAGCGGGATTACGGCAGATTCCGTCAACTGTTCCCGAATCTAGCATTGGAATCCTTTACCTACCACACCCCCTTCAAGTATCTGCTTTCCGGCGGATTATCAAAACCTAATCTGATTCCGTTTTTCTTATTCGGGCTGGTCACCATCTTTGAAAAGATCCTCTCTCCTTTCAATTCAAAGATTGCCCTTTTTCAAACCATTATCGTACGAAAAAAATAATCCAAATGATGCTTTTATCCGCGCGTAAACAAGATATCTACAATCATTTCGAAACCATTGCCGCCGGCTATATGCAATACCGAAAACGTTTTTCGTATTATGGCAAAGACATCGAAAATTACTTTAATTTTTTCATCAGCGATACGGATTCTATTTTGGAAATAGGATGTGGCTGCGGGGAAACCATTCATGGATTAAAAGGAAAACAAAGAACCGGCATCGATTTTTCTCCAAAGATGATAGAAGTGGCAAAAGCTTCTTACACCAATGTGGAATTTCTGGTAATGGATGCAGAAAATATTACGCTTGATAAAAAGTTTGACGTCATTATTTTCAATAATATCATCGGATATTTAGACAATATTCAGGATGTTTTATACGCCATTAAAAAGAATTGTCACGAACACACCCGCGTTATTATTTCTTATTACAATCATTGGTGGGAACCGATTTTAAATTTTGGAGAAACTATCGGCTACAAGAAAAAGTCGCCTCAACAAAACTGGTTAAATGAAAACGATATTTCCAACCTTTTGTATTTATCCGGCTTTGAAACCTACCGCACCAACCGTCGCTTATTGTTTCCCATATACATTCCGATATTATCGTGGCTGTTGAATAAATATATCGCCAAACTGCCTATATTTAAATCCCTTTGCTTGAATGAATTTATTTTTGCGCGACCATTTTCCAATGTAAATGAAGAAGCGGTGGCCGAAAAATATTCGGTGAGTATTTGCATTCCGGCACGCAATGAAAGCGGCAACATTGAGAATGCGATTCTGCGTTTACCAAAATTCGGCAAGCATCAGGAAATCATTTTTGTGGAAGGAAATTCTTCGGATGATACCTGGCAGAAAATTCAGGAAATACAGGAGAAATACAGAGATTCTCATGATATAAAGATTGCGCAGCAGCCCGGTAAAGGAAAGGGTGATGCGGTACGCAAAGGTTATTCTATCGCCACGCAGGATATTCTGATGATTCTGGATGCAGACCTGACGATGCCGCCGGAAGAATTACCGAAATTTTATAATGCCATCGCTACCGGAAAAGGTGAATTCATCAATGGTTCGCGCCTAGTGTATCCGATGGATAAAGATGCGATGCGTTTCTTAAATACATTAGGAAATAAATTCTTCAGCTGGGTGTTTTCCTGGTTGCTCGAACAGCCGATAAAAGACAGCCTGTGCGGCACCAAAGTAATGTTCCGCGAAGATTATCTGAAACTGATTGAAAACCGTAAATTCTTCGGCGACTTCGATCCGTTCGGCGATTTCGATTTGCTGTTTGGTGCTTACAAACTCAATTTAAAAATTATTGATTTACCGATACGCTACAAAGAACGCACCTATGGCACCACCAATATTTCCCGTTTTACAAATGGTTTCATGCTGTTGAGAATGTGCTGGTTTGCTGCCGGGAAAATCAAGTTCTGGTAACGAATCTTGTCAGTATGTAGGATTTATCAGATTATTGGATGAACAGGATTTTCAGAATCCGGATATCCTTTCATCCTGTGAATCCAAGTTCAGACAACTATTCTTTCGGTTTCTTCTCTTTCTTATTGGCGATGAAATATTTGAGGAAGATGATTTCTTTTTCGGTTAGGAATCGCCATTTGGCGCGCGGCAGGTTTTTCTTGGTCAGGCCGGCATACAATACTCGGTCCAGCTTTTGTACCTCATAGCCTAAACTCTCAAAAATACGACGAACAATTCTGTTTTTACCACTGTGCAATTCTATGCCCACATGTCTGTCGTCACCGCGAGGCAAGGTATATTCCACCTGATCTACGTTGGCTTTACCATCTTCCAATTCCACACCGGCTCTTATTTTCAGCAAATCTTTCTGATCTAAAGGTTTGTCTAATTCCACTTGATATACTTTGGTTACTTCACCACTTGGATGGGAAAGTTTTTGCGCCAGTTCGCCATCATTTGTCAGCAATAGCACCCCTGTAGAATTTCTGTCCAATCGTCCCACCGGATATAAGCGCGCATCTTTTACCGTACTCACCAGATCCATCACCGTCTGGCGTTCTCTGTCATCAGAAACGGTGGTTAAATAGCCTTTAGGTTTGTTCAGCAGAATATATACTTTCTTCTCGTTTTGTACCTTCTTGTTCTTGAATTTTACAACGTCTTTAGGTTTTACCTTGTAGCCCATTTCGAGTACCACTTCATCGTTCACCGTAACATAACCGGCTTTGATGTATTCATCCGCCTGTCTGCGCGAGCAAACACCTGCATTGGAGATAAATTTATTGAGGCGTGTTTCATCCTGTACGGCTTCTTCTTTCGGAGGCGTAAAGTTTTTTACCGTCTGCTCTATTTTATAGGCAAATGGGTCATTTTTCGGAACAAAAGACTTCTTGTTTTTGTGGAAGTTAGTTTTGTTGGGCGATGTCAGCGGCTGTATGGGCGCTCTCGATATTCTCTTTCTCACCTATCTGATTTTGAAGTTCTTCAAATTCTTTTAGTTTCGGCAGCTCGTCCAGGGAGTTGATGCCGAAGTAATCTAAAAATTGCTGTGTTGTTTTATATAATAAGGGTTTTCCCGGCTCTGTACTTCTGCCGGCAATTTCCACCAGTTCTTTTTCCATTAATTTCTGAATGGTATAATCTGCATTGACACCACGAATGGTTTCAATAATATTTTTGGTAACCGGTTGTTTATACGCAATAATTGCCAGCGATTCTAAAGCTGCTGTCGTTAAACGTTTGACCGTATTTCTGTTTAAAAACGCAGAAACCGGAACATGATAGTCTGCTTTGGTTAAAAACTGATAGCCGCCGCCGACTTCACCCAATTCAAATGGAAACAAATCGGCAGTATATTTTTCTTTAATGACAAAAATAACGCCTTCTATTTCCTCTTGTGTAAAAGGTGTTTCTGCCGTCTTGTTCAGATAGGTCAGCAATTCATCCACTTTTATCGGACTTTCTGCCGCAAAAATGATGGCTTCTATATTTTTTTGTACTTCTTCCACGCTATAAAGATACAAAAATTGTTCTAAAAATTGGGGAAATTGCCGCTGGGGAAGGTGTTTAACAATAAAAAATCCGGACACCAAAAGTGACCGGATTTATATATTTGTTATGATTTTAACGGCTACCGTTAATAATAAGTTCTTCACTTACTGTTCCATTAACATTGGTAATGCTGATGTAGTATGTACCGCTACTTATAGTTGGAATTTCTAATTGTTCTTTGGTAACTTTCTTACCTGTCTTTTCTAAGATTATTTTATTCTTGCTGTCCAAGAGTTGAATGGTAGAATTCTCAAAATCTATTGGTTCTTCTTCCAGATACAATTCTAAAGAAACGATATTTCCTGCCGATGTTGGATTGGGATATACCTTTAATGTTTGATTGCCTCCTGCCATCATCATCATTTGTGATGGGCATAATGTGGTGGTGCTGTTAAAACAATAGTATTGTTCTATGCTACCACATGTATTTGACATCGTGGTTTTAAGTTCTACATATTGATTGGGCGATTTGAATAATATATTGACAAAATTATTATTGCCACTCCAACTGCCGCTCCAAAAATTATATGTTGTAGGAATAGAGGTAATCTTTTGCCAGGTTACATTGGTTGCATTATATACATTTGCAGCACACCATGTTTTTGATTGACTTGGCGAATAACATTGACTGTTGCAGGGTCCTTCTTCCACACCAGGTTCAAGAGCAGCAACCGGATAAACACAACCATCATAAGAATACTGGACATACGGAATGCCTACAACAATATTTTCTTTGGTTACAGTGTATGTTTCACCACAGTAGCTTATCGTTGCAGTTAATGTTATTGTGCCATTTGCAATTTTATTGACAGTGGCTACATTATTTGTTGTAGAAATACTTACATAGCCCGAAGGCGCTGCTGTCCATGCTACGGTAGCGCCGGTTGGCAAGCCACCGGTTATAGAGTATGTTTTATTGGTACAAATAATTGGGTCACCGCTAATTGCTATGTTTGCTTTATCATAACAAGCATCAACACGTAAATAGTAATGACCTTTACTGCGTGTGTCTGAAACATTAGTAACCTTATTTTCGATCTTTAGGGCAAAACTACCATAAGCAGCCAAGTTGGCTGTTGTTATCTTTGAAAATAGATTTGTGCCGGAGATATCGTCATTGGAAGCAAGTTGAGTACCTAATGTTCCGTCTGCATTAATTATATATAATGCAAGTTTTGTATCTGGTTTTGGTTTTCCTGCTACTTCTTGTGTTTGAATTACAAACGGTTTTGCTGTACTTGAGTTATTTTGATAATAAACCCAATCTATGTCGCAGGCAGTTGTGCCACCATTATTTAAATGAAAAGTATGATATTGACGTGTGTTTGGGGTCATTTGATTGTCATTTGCATCAAGTACAGGATGAAAAAGGTTATCATTTTCATAATTATCTACATCTATATTTGTATAAAATGAACTACTGTTATTATTTAATGGCACAACGCCTTTCTTAGTGCTATATATATACATAGCTCCTCGTTGCATTTTAGTTATCTTTGTTCTACATGGTCGCCAATAAGACATGATGTTGCTCATCGCATCCGCAAATGGAACTCCATACCAAGTACCTGATGGATACCACTGCTCACCGTAGTTGTCAAACTTCAAACAATTTGCAAGTGTATTTATTGCTGACACATTATAAGTTAAGCTATCGCAATTAGCAAATTCACCACTATAATTATTATTATCCCTAATATCAGCATGTGTATCACAAAAACAATCCCCATTTACTTCACATTTCTTTTTTCCTGCTGTAAAAAAACAATAACCTTCTTGTATTCGTGTTCTACTTACACACTCCTGAAAACAATTAGTTCTGCAATTTCCTGTAACAGGTGTAAATTGAGTGTTAAACGTATGTGGCAATCCTAAACTGTGGCCTAATTCATGTGCTAATGTATTTCTAAAATTCATTGTATTTAGTGTTCTAACTATACAAGAATATTTTAAACTCATCCAAGGAAATCTTGATAAGCCATTGAAAATAGCATCATTTACAAGATGTACATTTATGCAGTCAGTTTCGTTATCAGAAGCTAATACAATACCAGCTTCGGCATCACTTCCAATTATTGCATGAATACTTGTACCAATTCTCTTTATAGCGCATTTTAAGTAAAAATGAATTAAAACTCCATTTGGTTGATTTAGATAAAATTTATTTACATAGTTTATATATTGTTCTACTTGTGCATTTGATATATTTGGTGCGCCATTGTCATCATATAAACTACGTTAAGTGGTATTTGATACAATGTCTTAGTTGGTCCATCACCCAATCTGCAATTTGTACAATTAAATGGTGCTTCTATGCTATCTACAAAATTATTTAGCCAATCATTGTTGCCAAACCATGGCAGTTTTGTCATTGTAGCTGAATCAACATCTTCTGTACTGCATTCATTCTGAGCATAAGTATTAAATGTTGCCATTACAGCAATAATTATTATTAAAATATTTTTCATAAATCTATTTTTTAATTGTTACATTGTATTGGCACTCATCTCCAAGAGTACCTAAAAGATTATTTACTTTATATACATTTATATTATCTTGGTTATTATTTAAAACCTTTACTGTTATAGAATCTCTATCTATTGTGTTTAGATAATAGATAATTTTGTACTCACCAAAATTTGTTTGATAATTATCTGCAAAATGATAATTAATCGTATAATTGTTGGCAAGGCCTACTTTTGTGATAATTGGATGTAACATATCTGTTGTATCAAACACAGACAAAATCATATATCTGATTGAATCTTTATTGTATCTTGCAAATGGCAAAGCAACACTGTCTCCCGTTAAGTCGTGGCCAGATACTGAATCTATAAAAATTGTTGTTATGGTGAATTCCTTGCATGTTGTCTTATCTGGTTTTGACCTGCAACCAATACAGAGGATATTTGACATTAAAATATAAAATACTAGTTTAAAATTTTTCATACAATTCTATTTAATTAATCCAAAATCAATTCAACCAACCTCACTATTCAAATATAATAATATTTTTTTAAATTTAAAAAAATTGCACTTATTTTAAATAAGTATGATTCACATTCGTTTAATTATCAAATAAATTTTCAATGTCACAAAATTAATCCCTTTTGCATTTATTAGCATTAATTTTGTGGTACAGAAATTGCAGTTTTTGCATTAAAATCATTTATAAACCAATTGTCATGAACAGACTATATGCCATTCTTCTTGTATTTGCCTTTCAATATACGCATGCACAAACAGCATCCACCTTCAATTATGTGGATGTAAATGCCGCTGCCTTGTCCGTTCCCATGTCGTATACCGGCGGAAATTTCCTGAATGCCTATAATCTATCGGTACTGGATTTATCGCACCGTCTATCGGATGTCTTCAATCTGGGCGAAGTCAACAAGGAGTATTACCTGAATGAATCCATCAAGGCAACAAAGGTGTATTATACCAAAGACAATGTGCGGATGATGATTCTGCAGCCGGTGTATGAAAATGCCCAAAAGAGATGTATCCTGCTGACCAACGGAAACGGCGAGAATTTCAGCTGGTCCATGTCCAATCTGGCCGCTGTGGACTATGCCTTGCGGGGTTATGTGGTGGCCTACTACGAAAATGTAGGCAGCGTGGCCACCCGTTTTGATAAGAAAGGAAACAACGTCAACTACTTCATCAACAAGGTCATCAACCAATGCAACGGCATCGGCTACACCAGCGGAAAAGACAAGTTTTTCACCTCCATGTTCATCAATTATTTCCTGTCTAATGCGGCCAGAAAATACATGGTAGACAATTACAAAGCCTATACGGTGGATACCACCCGATTCTTTATGGTGGGCGGCAGTCTCGGGGGCAATGCCTCCTTATTCTTCACTTATGCCAATGCGAATAATCTTACCCATCCCTTATTCAACTGTGTAAAGGACAGGCTCGGATACAATCAGCCACTCAACAATAAGGGCATTGTATGTGCCGGGGTGGAAGGCGGCGGATTGCCGGGGCCGGATCAGGGATTAGGCAACATCATTGACCAGCAGGATAAAACACCGGCCATTCTATTATGCGGTGCCCTGGACTGGGTGGTAAATCCTAACAAGACGACCATATTAGGACCGGAAAACTGGGGGGCACTGGCCCTAAAGAGTCAGTTTGACGGCAATAACATACGGAATGCCGTTTATGTAAATGCCTACGGAACACATGTCTTCCAGACCCCTTCGTTTAAGGACAACTGGAACAGTCTGCCCGGTATACGAAAGAATTTCGACGAGAAACTATCTGCCGAAAAGGTGGATGCCTACGCAAAGGCAAACCTGCTTAATTTGCTGATGTATCAGTATCAGGGTACGCAGATGCATGAGGCCAACAAGATGATTGCCTCCTATTTTGACAATGCCGTAAGAAATACGCTGCCAGCTTCGGCGGTCACTTATCTACAACCGAAATGTATCCAGAACACCACCTTTTATCAATACAGCGTAGGACAGCTGTCGATTAAGGATGCCGCCAATTGCTATACCATGAATAACTGCGGCTCCAAGATAAACCGACAACTAGACAAGACCACCACAACCTGCCTGGATGGTACGTTTGAACCGTACAGCAAAGCGGTGACGGAGGTCACCATCATTCCGAGCAACTTTAATGCCCCGGGAAAAGGGTTGGTGAAACTGGCCAATTTTCTGGAAATCCTGAATCAACTGAATAAGAAGAAATAGGGTTAATTTCTTATCTCAGATCATATTATAAAAAAATCCGGATACGATGTATCCGGATTTTTTTATAATATGCTTATCGTTACTTATCCGTTGCTCAATGCTGCCGCACCGGAAACGATTTCTGTCAACTCTGTGGTAATCGCTGCCTGACGTGCGCGGTTGTACATGATGTTCAGCGATTTCAATAATTCGTTTGCATTGTCTGTCGCCTTATCCATAGCGGTCATACGCGCACCATGTTCGGAAGCATTGGAATCCAGCAGGTAGCGGAAGAACTGAGTTTTCAGGATTTTCGGCACCAGGTCTTTCAAAATCTTGTCCTGAGAGGGCTCAAACATATAATCCGCTTTCGCCTTGCCGGTGCCTTTTGATGATACCGTTGTCCTGATAGGCAAAAACTGTTCCGTTGTGGGTACTTGCGTTGCGGCATTTTTGAATTGTCCGTATACCACTTCCACCACATCGTATTCTTTCTGCTCGAACGTGGTCATAATGTATTCTGCCGCTTTTGAAGCGTTTTCGAAAGATAAATTGCCAAACAGATGACCAAAATCATTATTCACTTTTAATTTAGAAGATTTGAAAGCGTCGTATCCCTTTTTACCCACCGTAAGAATATCCACTTTTCCCTTGGCAGCCAGTTCCGGGTATTTGTCATTCAGCAATGCTTTTGCTGATTTGATGGAATTGGCATTGAAACCTCCGCACAATCCCTTATCAGAAGTAATGATGACAATCAGGACTCTGTTGACCGCACGTTGTTGTGCAAATGAGGTGTTCATCTCATCACCCAGATTAGAAGCAATATTCTGTAAAACAGTATTCAATTGATCTGCGTAAGGACGAATCTGCACAATTCTTTCCGTGGCTCTTCTCAACTTAGCCGCCGAAACCATCTTCATAGCCTTGGTGATCTGTGTGGTAGATTTCACAGAGGCTATTCTTAATCGTACTTCTTTTAAATTTGCTCCCATTTTATTTTAGAGTTTGAGATTTGAGGCTTGAGGCTTGAGAAAGTTATCTCTCACGTCTCATGCTCTTATCTATTCATCTTTATGCATATGCTCCTTCCATAGATTTTGCCAATGCCTCTACCTTGCCGGTTGCATCATCGCTCAATCCGCCTTTCTTGAATTCTGCCAGCACTTCCGGGTGTTTCGCCTCCAATGCACTTAAGAAATCGCTTTCGAATGTACGTACTTTCTCTACCGCGATATTTCTCAATAAACCTTTAGAACCCAGATAGATGATAGCCACTTGCTTTTCTACCGTTAATGGAGAATATTGCGGTTGTTTCAGAATTTCCACGTTACGTTTACCTTTATCAATTACCGCTTTGGTGGCAGCATCCAGATCCGAACCGAATTTTGCAAACGCTTCCAACTCACGATATTGAGCCTGATCTAATTTCAAGGTACCTGCCACTTTTTTCATGGACTTGATCTGCGCATTACCACCTACACGTGATACAGAGATACCCACGTTGATGGCAGGACGCACACCCGCATTGAATAAGTTAGCTTCCAGGAATATCTGACCATCTGTGATGGAGATTACATTGGTAGGGATATAGGCTGAAACGTCACCTGCCTGAGTTTCGATAATCGGCAATGCCGTTAAGGAACCACCGCCTTTCACTTTACCTTTCAATGAAGCAGGTAAGTCGTTCATATTGGCTGCAATGGCGTCGTTGTTGATCACTTTCGCAGCACGCTCCAATAAACGGGAGTGCAGGTAGAAAACGTCTCCCGGATATGCCTCACGTCCAGGAGGTCTTTTTAACAAGAGCGACACCTCACGATAGGCAACCGCCTGTTTAGACAAGTCATCATATACGATCAAAGCCGGACGGCCTGTATCACGGAAGAACTCACCGATAGCAGCACCCGCAAATGGTGCGTAGAACTGAATCGGTGCCGGATCAGATGCATTTGCTGCAACGATGACCGTGTAAGCCATTGCTCCGTTTTCTTCCAGCGTCTGAGCGATATTGGCCACGGTAGATGCTTTCTGACCGCAGGCTACATAGATACAGAATACAGGCTCACCTCTTTCGTAAAATTCTTTCTGATTGATAATGGTATCGATGGCAATCGCAGTTTTACCTGTCTGACGGTCGCCGATAATCAACTCACGCTGACCACGTCCGATTGGAATCATAGCATCGATGGATTTGATACCTGTCTGAAGCGGTTCGGTTACCGGCTGACGATAGATAACACCCGGAGCTTTTCTTTCCAGTGGCATTTCATATAAATCGCCGCTGATTGGCCCCTTTCCGTCAATTGGCTGACCGAGTGTGTTTACCACACGCCCCAACATACCTTCACCAACGTTCAGAGATGCAATCAAGCCTGTACGTTTTACACTGTCACCTTCCTTGATTTCATCGGAAGAACCCATCAATACGACACCTACGTTGTCTTCTTCAAGGTTTAAGGCAATAGCTTTCATACCATTGGAAAATTCCACCAATTCTCCGGCTTTTACCTGCGACAATCCGTAAACGCGCGCAATACCGTCACCCACCTGCAGTACGGTTCCTACTTCTTCCAATTGGGCTTCTGTAGAAACGTTTCCTAATTGTTGACGCAGTATTGCTGATATTTCATCCGGTCTTACTTCTACCATTTTTTTATTATTTATCTTAGTTTAAAGAAATTTCTTTTTTTATTTTGCTCAGTTTGTAACGGACTGAATTGTCATACAACTTACCACCAAAGTCTACGATAAAACCGCCCATGATGGCAGCATCCGTTTTTTTGTTGATTTTGACGTTAGGATATCCGGATTGTGCCTTGATGAAACTGACGAGCTTTTCTTCGTTTGCTGCATCCAGATCTGTCGCTGTCGTAACGGTCACTTCAGAGATGCCTTTGCTTTCATTGTATTGTTTTACAAAAGCGGCAATCACATCCTGAATATATCCTTCACGGCTCTGTTCTACCAAAAGTTGCAGGAATTTTTCTGTGAGCACATTTATCTTGCCACTGAAAACCTGTGTGCTTATCGACAGTTTCTTATGACTAGGTATAACCGGGCTTTTGAAGACAGCCTTCAAATCTTTGCTTGATTTCAAAGTAGCGTCAATCAGTCCAAAATCTGCATAAATAGCATCTAACGAGCCTGCTTTTGCAGCCTCGTCAAATAATGCTTTTGCATATCGTTTTCCAACTTTTTCTGCTGACATTAGTTCAGTTTATCTACCAATGAGTTAATATACGATTGCTGATCTTTAGCGCTATCCAATTCGCGGCCTAAGACTTTCTGTGCAATTTCTAAAGAGAGTTTGCTTACTTCATTCTTAACTTCGGCCAAAGCTGCTTTCTTTTGTGCGTCGATTTCAACTTTTGCGGATGCTACAATTTTAGCTGCTTCTTCTTTAGCCTTGTTGTGTGCTTCAGCGATTACTGATTCTTTAACATCTTTCGCTTCTTTCAGGATTCTGGCGCTTTCCTCTCTTGCCTCTTTCAATAAGGCAGCATTATCTGACTGCAACTGTTGCATTTCAGATTTAGCCTTATCGGCTGCGGAAAGAGCATCATCGATAGAACGTTCTCTGTCTTTGATAGCTTTTACTATCGGTTTGAAAGCGAATTTGCCCATCAAAAACCAAAACAATAAGAAGATCAGAGTCATCCAAAACAGCAAACCCAAATCGGGTAAGATTAAACTCATCGGATCAAATGCTAAAATATGCATACGATTCAATTTTAAATACCGGTACGGTAAGTTACTCGCCTGTCAGGGCGAAATATTATTTCATCAAGAATGAGAAGATGATAGCGATCAACGCTGCACCTTCCACTAATGCTGCTGATAAGATCATAGCACCTCTGATATCACCAGATGCTTCCGGCTGACGTGCAATAGCTTGTGTTGCGTTGCTACCGATTAAACCGATTCCGATTCCTGCACCTAAAGCTGCTAAACCTGCACCTAGCGCTGCGATTCCTGTAATTGTCATAACTAAATTTTTTTAATGTTTATGAATAATTAAAATTAATGATGTTCTGTGCCATGATGCTCGTGTTCTTCTACTGCCGCACCGATAAAGATGGAAGTCAGCAGGGTGAAAACATAAGCCTGTAAAAATGCGACAAACAATTCCATGGTGTTTACAAATAACACGATTGGAATAGCCATACCACCTCCTAAGGATGCACCGCCAATACTTTGTCCCATCTTACCAAATATAAAAATCAAACTCACTATGCTTAATATGGCAATGTGTCCGCCTGTTATGTTCCCGAACAAACGAAGCATCAATGCAATAGGTTTGATGAATAAACCCACCACCTCAACAGGTGTAAGAATCACCAATACCCATTTCGGTACACCTGGCATGGCAAAAACGTGCCCCCAATAGCTTTTATTACCATTGATATTTATGATAACAAATGCAATCAGCGCCAATGCGAAAGTGAAAGCGATATTACCGGATACATTCGCTCCACCGGGGAAGAACGGAATCAAACCAATCAGGTTGTTGATCAGAATAAAGAAGAAAACAGACAACAGGAACGGCACGAATTTTTCATACTTCGGTCCGATATTTTGTTTGATGACATCGTCAACGATGTATTGAATGATTGGTTCCAGAGCAGATTGAATACCTTTAGGCGCCTTATTGCCGTTCTTAACATAAGCGTTTTTAGCGGAAATCAGCAAGAAAGTCAATATTAAGAAACCCAATAAGGTAGTGAATACATTTTTTGTGATGGAGAAGTCTAAAAATTTGGAAGAATCCGTCGCCGTGAAATAAGACATTACATTTGTACTTCTGGTTCCGGTTGCAGCGTCTACCACTCTGCCGGAGTGTTCATCCAGCTTATAGCCATCCACTTCTTTTTCTCCACCTTCGAACTCAGCAGAAGAGAAGACAGATAATTTGCCATCTCTGAATAAAATACAAGGCAAATGCAGCGAATAATGGCTGTGACCAACGGTTGCAATATGGAATTCATTGGCATCCGCTACGTGGTTCATAATATGCTCCACCACTTCTGCAGAAGCATCTTTATTTTCTGCAGACTCTCCGCTTACGGCAGCCTCCGTGTTGGCTTTCAGTGCGAATGGCAACAGCAATGCCCACAGGAAAACAAGTATATTAGATTTTTTCACCACTTTGCTTTAAAATTGCGCTGCAAATGTACGAATTTGTAAAGGAATTTCAGAATTTGAATCAAATTAAATGTGTGTTAAGTAGAAATAAAAAAGCCATCTGGAATCAGATGGCTTTAGTATAATATCAGATATATAAATCTTAGTGTTGATCTTCAGGGAAACCGCTATCTCTGTGTCCTGCAAGCAGATAATGATAACCTGCATCTTGGGAGAATTCTAAATCAAGGAAAATACTATCACCTTTTGCTCCTGAAGGCAATGTTGCAGCATTCTTTAATATCAGACCTTGATGCAATGTTATTGTTTCAAAAACACTATCAACATCATTAAATGCCAATAAGTTGTTAACTGTAGCTGGTTTGAATTTTAGATTTGAATAATCGATAGGTAATTTAGCTCTTACAAACCAAGGGAATAGAGATAAACTTGCATTAGAGAAATATCTCTCAGATAAGATTAAAGAATCTGTACCATTATCTGCCGTATTAGAAGTTGAGATATACCACTCTCCTAAATCATGATAAGAATAAACCAAGAAATCTTCATCTGGATCTATAGAACCATTTGCATTGTCATCACCATATAATTCAATGTACCATCTGCCGGCCATGTTAACTGTGTTTGACACCGGAGCTTTGTATTCTTCCTTATTGCATGATGATATTGAAACAACAAGAACAAAAAGGAAAAGTATATTAACGATTTTTTTCATACAATAAATATTTATGTTTTATGTTAAATTATTAATTATGCGTCCACGTTCTGCTGAATATAGTACCAGGAGCTGCATGTCCCATGGTGAAAGTACAAGCCAGACGTTTGGTGACAGGATTCCACGTTGCAGTACCTCCATCACAAAAATTATTATTCTCTACATATGGGCCAGACAAGAATGTTACATTAGTACCATTTGTCGTATAAAAATACGCTGGAAAAGTCAAAACAGTATTTGAACCATTAGAACCGTATATATTGGAAGAGTAATATACATTTGAGCCTAATGAAGAAACCTCCATGGTAGGAACAGGTGATGGTCTGGATGGTGTCGTCAAAGTAAAATCTCCTGTAAAATCAGGAATACTAACAGCTGACACAGGAACCACTATAACCACTCTTGTTTGTGAAGCTGTAATTCCGTCTTCATTTGCAGCTGAATAAGTAATAGAATACACTCCAGGTGTTGTATAATCAACATTATTATCTGTATCAAATGAAATCGGGTTACCATTTACTGTTACAACTGCACCAGGATCAGTAAATGACTCATCACCTTCGGTAATAACAACAGTTGAAGAACCGTTAATCTTAATATCAGGCCAAAATGTAGCTTTGGACTTGATATAATCCTTTTTACAAGATGAAAACAACATAGTAGTTGCAACTATAAAAAGAAAAATCGAGAATTTATTTATTTTATTCATAAAATATATTTTTAAATTACAGAATTAATCAACATCCCAAAATCTTTTGTCAGTAACTCGACGATTTGCCGGAGTATTTGGATTCAAACTTGTTTCTTGTGTTGGATATACAAAAGATGTAGGATACTTATCCGCACCTAAAA
Organism: Chitinophagales bacterium; assembly: GCA_046329775.1. Classification (GTDB taxonomy): domain Bacteria; phylum Bacteroidota; class Bacteroidia; order Chitinophagales; family JADIYW01; genus JADJSS01. The sequence goes on along the minus strand of JAXLTX010000005.1, from coordinate 80,655 downwards.
CAGAGTTGATAGGGCTGGTATATAAGCCAACAGCACCTGCACCGGTGAACATTCTATGATTTGTTCTATCAAACCTTAATGTTTCCAACCAACCTTCAGCCATTTGGAATCCATTCATTGATATCCATTTTTGAATGGCAATCTTATCAACTTGTGTTTCTGCATCAGCACCAGAGAATCCGAGTGTCGCTATGTAATTAGATGCATCTATTGACGATACTCCTAAATTCAGACATGATAGGGTAACTGCTGACTCAAAGTGAGAAGTAGCTTCTGCATCTAAAGATAATCGAGCGTAAACCTCTGACTGCAAAAACTCTGATTCCCAAGAACTGATGAAGTAAACGGGAGTTGTTGCTGTAAATACCTGAGATGTTGATGGTCTAAAAAAGCGTGTATTGACGCCACCTGAAGGGTAGGAGGTTGTATTATCATTAATATCTCCAGCATCAACACCTATACCACCTGTACCTGACAAATATAACTTATTTAAACGAGGATCGCTTAAATTTTGAAGAGTTGTAACACTTGCAGAAGTAGCAACATAATACATACCGACATTAGTTCTTGAAATAAATCTAGCATATAATGGGTTAGTATTTCTAGTTGTCTGGCTGTATGTAATTTTACATTCATTAGCACTACTATTAATGAAGGATACGCCTGGTGTTTCAATTAAAGCTTTAGCTTCTGCAAATTTATTTTGACGAACCAAAATCTTCAATTTTAAAGTGTTAGCAAATATTGCCCATTTATTTAAATCGCCTGCGTAAAATAAATCATTTGAAGACGGTACTAAATAAGCAAAGCCTGTAGAAGGATTAATTTGACCTTTTTTGGCAATTAAAGTTAAACCAGAATCAATTAAAGGTATTAATTTACTATAAACAAATGTCTCGCTATCAAATTTAGGAGTAAGAATGTTACCATCTTCTATTGATCCTTTTAATGCTTCTGAGAATGGAATATCACCATGTAAGTCAACAAGCATTTGATATAAATAAGCCGACATGATTTTTGCAATACCTGAATAAATTACTTCATCCTTTTTAGTGATTGCATCTAAATCAGCTAACGTTCGTGCATAGGCTCTTGTCCACGCTCCGTCAACATCTGCTGTAGACATATTATAGTATTCTAAGTTTGAAGTCGAAACCCCGTATCCACCTGTCCAATATTGCGCCCACATGCTACCTACAAAATTCCAGGTATTACCTACCGTAAGTCCTAACTCTGTTTGTGCCGCAGGGAGGATTAAATCAGAAGTAGCTGTAGCAGGATTATTTGGGTCTGTGTTGACATCTAATACCTTCTTACATGAAGACGTTAGTGCAACCATTGCAAAGATAACTGCAACAAGTTTGATATTAAAAAAATATATTCTTTTCATCTTAAGGTATTTTTATTTATTAAAATTTAAGTTTAACATCGAATCCTACACTTCTTGTTTGAGGAGTAGAACCAAACTCTAAGCCTTGAACATCTCCATTATTTCCAAAAGAGTTAGACTCTGGGTCTGCAAATACATTTTCTTTTGGCAACCAAAATTTAAGATTTGTTCCGATTACGGAGATTGTTATAGCACTCAGAGGCACTTTCTTAAAGAATTTCTTGTCAAAAGTATACGATACACTTGCTTCTCTTAATTTAATATAACTTGCATTTATCAGATTTTGTGACTCCGGCAAGCTACCAACAATACTATATAAATTAGTAGTGGCCGTAGTATTTTCAACATAAAGAGGAGTTCCTATACCACCATTAAGGTCTTGAACACTGTTAGGGAAGATATAAGGTTCTCTGTTATTAACTAAAGAAGATAAAGAAGTACCATTAAAGTCTGTTGCAGATTTTGTGCCAGAATAGAAGGTGCCACCTTGTTTGATGTCAAACTGAACACCAAATGATAAACCTTTCCAAGAAAAAACAGAACCTAATCCCATAGTAAACTTAGGTATGTATGAACCAAAATAAGAATAATCGCTTGATTCTACCGGAACACCCTGTGCATTTACCACAATCTTGCCTTCTGGTGTTCTAACAAAATCCGTTGCCTTGAACGTACCAAAAGGTAAACCCTCTTTAGCTACAATCTGAACACCTCCTGTGTTTAATGCCAACTCATCTGACTCGTCTGAAACTTTAAGAACCTTATTTTGGTATTTTGAAAATTGGTAAGTTAAATCCCAATTAACGTTTTTGATGTTCTTTAATACACTAATTCTTGCTAAGAATTCATGAGAAATATTTCTGATTTTTCCGACATTCTTTGATTGAACTCTGTACCCTGAAGAAGCTGGAGTTGAAATATCCACAACTAAATTCTTGGATGTTCTGTGACGGAATGTATATTCTAAATTTAAATATTCTTTCAGGATACTTACATCAGCACCTGCTTCATATTCTAATGTTATTTCCGGCTTCAAATCAGGATTACCAATTCTGTTACCAAGAGTGAATCCACTTACGTTTGAGCCATTTAAACCAATTACAGGAAATATTACCTGTAAGTTACCATCCGAGTAATCGTCATAGACAGGATTTGCATTATAAACTGTATTTAATCTATATGCAAGAGCGTCTTTACCTTGAGTACCAACATTAAATCTTAATTTCATGTAACTAAACCATTCCGTCTTTTTCTTTAACGCCTCTGTTAGTATGAATGATAGACCACCTGCCTGATAGAAAAATCCTCTCTTACCTTCAGGCAATGTAGAAGACCATTCATTTGTTGCAGTATACTCAGCAAATAACATGTTTTTATAACCAAATGTAACAGTTCCATACACACCAAGCAGTCTTTGCTCGTTTACTTCATTCTCTGTTACTGGTGTACCTACTGAATTACTCAAATTATAGAAACCAGGAACAACTAAACCACCTTGTGTATAACTTAATATTCTCTTTGATGAGTTTCCTGTATATCTGAAACCACCGGTGACACCCAACTTAAAGTTTTTTACTACTTCGCGATTATATGAACCGATAAATTCAGCATTCATCTGATTTCTCTTTTCTGGCTCAAAACTATATCCGCCTATATCTGTTGCTGATTGACCGCTCTTAGGAACATAAGAATATTTTGGGTTTTGTTGTTCAACCTCACTTAAGGAAAAGTTATTACCAACTCTTCCTGTTAATGTCACATATTCAATCGGTTTAAATACTAATTCGGCAGATGCTAAAAGGTTATCTACATTGTTATTGTTATTGATGTTATTCATTAAATAGTATGGATTAGCAGTATAGCCACCATAGTATCCGATGAAATCATGATATATGCTATTATAATCTCTTAATTCATTTAAAGGAATATTCACAGCTTGTTGCAACAATGACTGGTAATGCCCGCCAAAGTTTGTCGAACCTGCACCTAAAATGGCTCTTTGGTTAATCTTAGAATATTGTACTCTAACCGAACTTGATAATTTCTCATTGAAATTAGCCGTTGCGTTTGCTGTAAATGAATGTCTCTTATAGAATGTATTCGGAAAAATACCAGTATTACTGATGTTACCATATGAAAAATAATAAGAATACTTATCACTCGATCCTTCAATAGCCAAACCGTTTTTAAAAGTAAGACCTAAATTAAATGCATCTTGTAATTGGTCTTTTACTGCTGAATATGGTCTGATAAGTTGTGTTATAGTACCATTTGAAGTTGTTACAGGTGGCGTCCAAGGGCGTACAACACCATCAAACGCAGGACCCCAAGAGAAATTCTCAATTGGATCTGGTGAATTATCATAACCTTGACCAAACTTATCTTGTCTTTTTATTTGAAGATATGCTCTATCAAAAGTCACACCTGTATTAATTGATACATTAAATTTTTTATCATTTTTACCAGAAGACTTCCCGCTTTTAGTTGTAATCATCACAACACCATTAGTACCTCTTGATCCGTACTGTGCAACGGCTGCTGGGCCTCTTAATATAGTTACTGATTCAATATCATCAGGATTGTAATCATTACCACGGTTACCGAAGTCGACGAAATTTCCACTTGAATTCTGTCTACCGTTCGATACCTGATTGTTCACAGGTACACCATCAACCACTATCAATGCATTGTTTCCTCCCAAGAAAGATGTTTCTCCACCTAATACGATTCTTTTCGTTGAACCAGGCGCACCTGACGCACTTGTGATTCTGACACCGGGTGTTTTTGATTGGATCGCACTAAAAACATCTGATGATGATTTAGCGAAATCATCACTCTTAATTGTATTTACCTGAGAAACCACTGAGCTTTTCTCTCTCTTGATTGCTCCGGCAGTTACTACTAATTCTTCCAATTGCTTTCCTTCCACAGCCATGGAAGCGTCAACAACTAAAGATAAGATAGGTTTCTCCAAATTTGTGTATCCGATATACGAGAACACGATTGTTGTAACATCTTTCGGCAGTTCCAATGTGTACTTACCATCAATGTCTGTAACTGTACCGATAGTGGTACCCTTGCCCGTAACGTTCACACCTATCAGCGCTTCGCCTGTGGTTGCATCTTTTACAGTACCACTTAGTGTGCGGTTCTGCGCAAATACCTGAGTTGTAAGCAACAACCCAAATAACCATAATAATAACGTTTTTTTCATAAAGACTAACTGGTTTTGTTAATAATTCTTAAAGAAGTTAATGTATGTTAATCTGCAATATTACTACATTTTTTTTAGAAACAAGAATTTTTCAAGAATTTTTCAATCATAATCTTATCTTAAAGACAAAATGCTTACTTATGGTTGCTTGAAAATAATGCCTTTTATCAAGGGTATTTTGAGTGCCTTGAAAGGCAACCTGTAATTTCTTTAAAAATTTACATATGTAAGAAACGCTTTCTCAGTAATCTATCACCTGTTCCTCGATACTTTTCGGCATTTCCCTGAATTCGTATTGCTGGTTTCTAAGTTTGGGTTCAAAGCCGGCTTCCTGTATGGCTTGCTGGATACTCTTGGAGGTAAAACGATGGGGTGCTCCGGCGGCTGATACCACATTTTCTTCTATCATGATAGACCCGAAATCGTTTGCTCCCGCCCTTAAACACAACTGTGCCACATTTTTGCCCACCGTCAACCAGGAGGCCTGAATATTCTTGATATTTGGCAGCATTATCCTGCATATCGCCAACATTCGCACATATTCGTCTGCAGTAACCTGATTGCGGATATTACGCATCTTCTTCAGCAAGGTTCCCTCGTCCTGATAAGGCCAGGGGATAAAGGCCAGGAAGCCTTTGGCGTCAGCTGGTTTTTCACTCTGCACCTGACGGATCCACACCAGATGCTCCATGCGCTCATAGATGGTTTCTATATGGCCGAACATCATGGTGGCAGAGGTGGTGATGTGCAACTGGTGGGCGGCCCGCATCACATCCAGCCACTCGGCACCTCTGCACTTCCCTTTTGCCAGCAAACGACGCACCCTGTCGTTCAGGATTTCAGCACCAGCTCCAGGCAGAGAATCCAGTCCGGCCTCTTTCAGTGCCGACAGTACCGCTGTATGGGAAAGCCCTTCCAGTTTGCAGATATGTGCTATCTCCGGCGGTCCCAGTGCATGCAGTTTCACTTCAGGATACAATTTCTTAAGCGCCGAGAAGGTATCTGTGTAAAATTTCAATCCAAGATCCGGATGATGCCCGCCCTGCAGCAGCAATTGGTCTCCTCCGTACCGGATGGTCTCTTCAATCTTCTTTTTATAGGTATCCAGATCCGTAATATAAGATTCTTCATGGCCGGGTTTTCTGTAAAAGTTACAGAATTTACAGTTTGCCACGCAAACATTGGTGGTATTCACATTTCTGTCTATCTGCCAAGTAACAATATTATCCGGCTTTTGAATCATCCGCAACTGATGTCCGATAGCCATCAACTCGGCTGTCGGGGCATGTTCAAAGAGGAAAACACCCTCTTCTATGGACAGAAATTCGAAACGCAGCGCTTTTTTATATAAATCGGAGAGTGTCATCTTATATTAATTGAGAAACAAAGGTAAAGGTAAAATGCAACAAAAAAACAAGGTAATAATGTAATAATTTCACCGATTTATGCTGATTGTCCCCTAAATGGTTACAACATATTGCTTTACTGTATTGTTTCATTGTTTCATTATTTAAATTAGTCTACTTTTGCACCATGATTGATTTTACGCGAGAAGTATTTGACAACGGACTTACCCTAATCCATCACTATGACAACACCACTCCTTTTGTGGTGGTGAATACACTCTATAAGGTAGGTGCCAAGCATGAAGACGAACACAAAACCGGTTTTGCCCATCTGTTTGAACATCTGATGTTCAGCGGCAGCAAGCATTTTTCCGATTTTGACAAACCCCTGCAGGAAGCGGGAGGCGAAAACAATGCCTTTACGTGCAACGATTATACCAACTACTACGACACCGTTCCTGCCATAAATATAGAAACGCCCTTGTGTCTGGAAGCAGACCGCATGGTGCACCTGAACATCAACAAGAAAAGTCTGGAAGTACAGCGCAAGGTGGTCTGTGAAGAATTCAAGGAGAACTACATCAATCAACCGTACGGCAACGTGTGGCATATCCTGCGGGAAATGGTCTATGAAAAACATCCGTATCGCTGGCCAACCATTGGTAAAGAGCTGAAACACGTGGAAGACGCCACCCTCGAAGACGTAAAGGCATTTTACGCCCGCTATTATCAGCCCAGCAATGCAATACTGGTGGTAGCCGGCAACATTGAAAAAGTGAAAGCGTCCGATCTGGTGAAAACCTATTTTGGTGATCTGAAGGGGATTCCGGTGGAAACGAAAATATTTGAGGAACCGGAACAAACCGCGGCGAAAGAGATGAGTGTACACGAAGATGTTCCGCTGAATGCCATTTATGTGGCATTCAAGATGTGTGAGCGCCTGCATCCTGACTACTATCTGGCGGATGTCACCTCGGATATCTTATCCAACGGAACCTCCTCGCGTCTGCATCAGCGCCTCGTAAAAGAGGAAAAGGCATTTGTGGAAGTGGAAGCCTATATTACCGCCAGCGATGACATTGGCATGTTTGTGGTGGAAGGTAAGATTTCCGAACAGACGAGCATACAAAAAGCGACAGACCTGATCTGGCAGGAACTGGAAAAGATAAAAGAGGAGCCGGTAAGCGAAAGTGAATTGCAAAAATGTAAAAACAAGATGCTGACCTACATGAATTTTTCGGAAGCCAGCCTGCTGAACCGTGCCATCAGCCTTGCTCATTATGAATCGCTGGGTGATGCCAACATGATCAATGATGAAGAAAAGAATTACGATGCCGTCACGGCAGACAGAATACGGGAGTTTACCCAAAAAACATTTTCGAGAGCAAGAAGCAATACCTTGTTTTATTTAAAAAAAGAAGCGAAGCAAATCCTTCACCATCAACAACATTCAAATGACCATACCTAGCATCCATGATATAGAAAAAATAGTGTTTCCCGCGCCGGAATCATCAATGCTGAAAAACAACATTCCCTTGTTCGGTTTCAACGGCACCAAAAATGACGTGTTGCGTATCGAGCTGGTGTTCAATTCAGGTCGCTGGACGGAGCCGGCAAAGCTGATAGCGGAAAGCACCGCCAGATTGTTTAAGAGCGGTACAGCCGGTTCAACTTCCTTTGAGCTGAACGAGCAGATTGACAGTTATGGAAGCACCATCCGCACAAGTGCCGGCTACAACACGTTTAATGTCTCTGTGTACTGCATGAACCGTTTTCTGGAACCATCACTGCAGCTGCTGAAAACATGCCTGACGGAAATTATCTTTCCTGAACAAGAACTGCAACTCATGCAGAAAAACGCCTTGTCTAAATTGAAGGTAAGTCAGGAAAAAAATGATTATCTGGCAGATGTGGCTTTCAAGAAGACTGTTTTTGGGGAGCATCATCCCTATGGCTACGAAACTACCGAGGATGCCATCAGAAACATCACGCAAGCATTGTTGCTGCAGTTCTACAAACAAGACATACAACCCAATAATTGTACGGTGTTCATTGCCGGAAAATATGGCCAGAAAGAATTGTCCCTGATAGAAAATTACCTGGGCGGATGGGAAGCGGGGACGGAACAGCCGACTGCCTTTCAACCAAAACCAAGTGTCAGCGGAGAGCAGCAGAAAATCCATCTCAGGAAAGAAAAATCCGTGCAGGCCTCCATCATCATCGGTAAGGAATTTTTCAATAAGCACCACGAAGATTATGCGGCCTTCCTGCTCCTGAATACGATTTTTGGGGGCTATTTCGGTTCGCGGCTGATGAGCAATATCCGCGAAGACAAGGGACTGACATACGGCATCCATTCAGGGTTGTCCACGCTGAAACACAGCGGCGTTTTTGCCATACAGACAGACACCAATCTGGAAAATCTGGATATCTGCCTGCGCGAAATATATCTCGAAGCGGAACGTTTACAGAATGAAAAAATACCTGCCCGCGAAATCACGCTGGCAAGGAATTATTTGCTGGGAAAATTTCTCGGAAGAACCGACGGCCCATTCAATCAGATGGAAGTGCAAAAGAGTTATTACATAGAAAATATCCCTATCAACAAATTTGAAGTCTTTGTTGAAACTATTAAGCAGACAGATGCATTATCTTTACAGCATCTGGCACAGAAATATCTGTCGAGAGAAAGCATGTTTGAAGTGGTGGTGGGATAAAAGGTTAAACGTTTGAGGATTTAAAAATGAATGTAAGATTAATGATGTATGATTTGCGATTAACGGTTAAGCTCCTGCTTACCTTGTGCATCATTCATTGTGCATCGTTCTCTTCTTTTTCTCAAACGGAATATGCCCCTCCGAAGCTGACCTGTGTGCGTTCCGTAGCAAGCCAGACCGAGCTGAACTGGAGCCTTCCGGCAAGTCCCAATCCCTGTTTCAGCGCATATGAGATCTACGCTTCCGCGGGAAACAAGAACGGTCCGTATACCTTACAGGCTAGCATTACAAATCCGGCACAGACAAGCGTAACCCTGAACATCAGCACGGGAAATCCTCCATATCATTATTTCTATATGGTCAACCGCGGGACCTGCAACAATCCCGTTCCCTTAACAGGCAAAACATCGGACACCTTATTTACAGATAAGCCTACGGCTGTAGAAATAAAGAAAGTAAGCATTGTGAACAATCAGGTGGCCATTAGCTGGCTGCCTTCTCCCAGTCCAGAAGTTATCGGCTATTTCATTTTCAATAATCTGGATGGTTCCCCAAGCGGATTCAACAATCCGGATACGGTTTTCGGCAGGCTGACTACCTCATTTATCGACACACATCACCTGCCGTCGAGCAGTCCGGTTACCTATGCTGTACGTGCATTCTATTCCTGCCAGTCGGCATTGCCAAATTATCTGGAAGGCAGCATAACGCCCCCTGATTTCAGACATAGCACCATGCGTCTGAAAAATCAGACGGCACCGGACTCCTGCAATGCTTCGGTCTCCATCAACTGGACGCCTTATCTCATTGGAAGCACTACTTCTGGAGTCGTGAACTATGAAATCCAGACCAACTATCAGAACGCGGGATTTGTCACTCAATCTGTATTGGATAATACCACAACTGTAAACATCGTGCAGAACATTCCCTACCTGATACAATATTGTATCCGTGTAAAGGCCAATCTGACAAACGGAGATTCGTCTTTTTCCAATGTGATTTGCTTTGACAGCCTTCGGATTGTTCAGGTGCCAAGAACCGACTATATGCGTAACATTTCCATAGAAAACGGCAATATGGTGATAGAATACAGAAAAGACACGTTGGCCTCCCCTCAACTGGGAAGCCCTATCCTGTATCGCAGCCCGGATGGTATCGTGTTTACGCCTTTATCCAATACGGCTGACATTTCAGACCGATATTCTTTGGTATATACCGATGTGTCGAATGCTGAAATAAATCCCGGCAACAATACTTTTTCGTATGCCATACGTCTAAACATGCCTTGCGGTAATTTTCATTTTTCGGATACGGCAAGTACGCTGCGCACCGGCATAAAAGTTAAAACCAACAACAGGGCTGAAGTGTTATGGGGAGGTTTTTCGATTGACAACATCACTTTCGACCATTACCGGCTGGATAAGATTATCGGCAACGATACCGTATTCATCGGTAATTTCAGCAGGACTGAGACCATGTATGCGGAAAATACGCTGTTCGATTACACAATAGACTCGCTGGAGGAGGTTTGTTACAGGGTGACGGCCTACTTTGAAAACAACAACGATGCCGCACCGAGAGAGATGCTTGAAAGCCACTCGAATATCGTGTGTGTAAAGCCGGAACCGAAGGCGATGGTACCACAGGCATTTGTTCCGGACGGACGCAACAAGACCTTTAAACCATTTTTGTTGTTTGCCAAAGCGGACGGATATGAATTCCACATCTTCGACCGCTGGTACCATCTGGTGTTCTCTACCAATGACGTGAATACCAGCTGGGACGGCAATTACAACGGAGGCCCGGCCAGTTCCGACGGCTATATTTATGTCATCAAGTTCAAAGGAAAAGACGACAAGGAATATACACAGACAGGAACCGTAATGCTGTTGAGGTAACAAATCACTCAAACATTTCCTCAATACATGAATTAATTTTTCCATACGTGTTGGTTTTAGAGAGTGTTCTGCGTATATTCATACATCTTATTACTCTTAAACCATAGATGAAGTACATCAAGCGTATTTTTCATTATTTTTTTCAGGCCCCGACACACATTACGCCGATTAACAAACGGGCGCTGCTACTGGGTGTCTTGCTGCTGATACTGGCGGGCAGCAGGATTTATTATAATATCTATGATTATATGGATATTGTTTACGGGGATGAGGTCATTTACATGAAAACCGGATTGAACATCACTCAGGATTTTAACAGAGACTGGGGTCCATTGTATTGCATCTGGTATAAGTTCATCTCATTTTTCTTTCACGATACCATCACCCTGTATTATTTCAACTTTGTTTTTGTAGCGATTCTGGCCTCCTTGCTGATTTATGCCGCCTTTCTTGCCATGGACATTCATCCGCTGGTGGCTTTCTATTTTGCACTGTGCTTTATCAGCTCCAAGGCTGTGGTGCCCATGTGGCCGAGGATAAGCCTGTTTGCAATTTCCATTCTGATGGCTGGCATCATCGTGGTGAGCCGGATAAGGGAATTATACCTTCGGCTGCTGATATTCTGCCTTACGTTGCTGCTGGCCAGCTATGCCCGTCCCGAACTTTATCTCTCCTTTATTTTATCTGTCCTTATTTTCATCACCTATTACTTTGCTGAAAGGATCTACCAGAAGAAATACAGCCTGTATCATCTGATACTGTTTGTTCTGACGAGTGTGTTGCTGCATATCATCTTTCGGTTTCCGTCCAATTTCTACAACGGGTATCCGCGCAATCTTGCGGCTTTCTACCAGCATTACATGGTGAACATGTTTTATCTGAACAAGGCCACCGAATACGACTGGATTTACTGGAAAGACGCACACAAGGCCATCTTTACCAACAGCAACAGCATCTTTGACATCATCTTGCATTATCCGCATGAGTTTTTTACACACGTTGGACTAAATCTGAAAAATTATATCCTGGAGATTTTCGGCAAGAACATCTGTGTCATATTTCCGTTTCTGCTGGGTAAAAACAAGTTGTTCCTGAGCGGGTCGCTGCTGGTCTTTGCCGGTTCCGTTTCTTTGCTGTTTAATAAACATATTCGCCGGGAATTCAAGGTGATTCTGCAGAATCATGCATTCTTTCTGGTGATGCTGGCCATCTGGGGCATACCTACCATCATCTCCTCCATTGTCATTTTTCCGAGGGAACATTATATCATGCTGAACTATTTCCTGTTCATCATCCCCTTGTGTTTATTGCTGACTCTGATTACAAACCGACTGAAAGCGTTAAGATCCTTGAAATATATGGCAGGGTTGGCGATGATCCTCATTCCATTGTTATCATCCGCCAAGAACTACCAGTTCTTTCTTACCGACCAGAAGAAAAACAACATGTGCTCACGAAAGGCGCTGGAGCATATCAAGAACAAGCATCTGAATGAGCATGTTCAATATACTTTCTTTGCCGATATCCATTGTTTTGTCGGATTTCTGCCAAACAACATCAAAGAAATAAACACCATCTTTGACAAGACAAAAGATGTGCCGTTTACGGCCATTCTGGAATACCATAAACCTGATTTCATATTGGTAAACAATTGTATCAATTACAGTCCGAGCCTCATCAACGATGCCGCGTGGCAGGATTTCATCAAAAACCCTTATGCTTATGGTTACAGATATGAATTTATAAAAGATTGTCCGTATTATTATCTGGTTCGCAATACCGTTCATGATAAAGAATGAGTTCAAACATCTGGATGCTTTACGTGGCATCATGGCAATGTACGTTACCGTTGTGCATTTTTATATCCTGTATACGCTCAACAAAAAAAATGAACTGATTTTTACAGATTTACGATATTTATCGATGGTTCAGCTAGGGCAGGTGTTCATGACTGTCTTCTTTGTGCTGAGCGGCTTTTTGATTACCTATATCCTACTGATAGAAAAACGTAAGACGGATTCCATTAATTTCAAGAAATTCTACCTGCGCAGAGCATTCCGGATTCTTCCCATGTATTATTTAGGGGTAACGGGCATGTATTTCCTTTATCGCAAGGCTTGCCTTGGTCCGGATATCAGCCTAAGCCCCATGTGTACCGAGCTTGCCGAACGGAGTCGCTATTATTTTTTGATGGTTCCCAACTGGGCACATGCTATCGACAAAACCATGCCGCACATTTCCAATTACTGGTCGATAGGAGCGGAAGAGCAGTTTTATATCTTATGGCCAATTATCCTGTATCTCTCCGCCAATCACTTGCGTACCTTTTACGGAATCTATTTGTTTTACTGCATCTTGCTGATTGGCATGGTACTGATTGGCAATCTGTATTTCCACAATCAGAACATTACCTTCACCAATATCGCCAAGCTGATGGATTACACCCGCTTTGGCGCCTTTGCTTTTGGTGGAGTGATAGCATTTTATCTATTGCATTCAGGAGAAGGCGTCTATCAAAAAGCACATCTTTTTTTAATAAGAAAACGCATCCAGTGGGTATGTCTTTTGTTGCCATTCATCATCAACATCATCCCTAATGAGCACGTGTTATTTCTGAAACACATCATTGTAATACCCTGCTGTGCCGTTATTATCTATAACCTTGCTTACGATGAACATTCTATATTGAAATTAGATCATAAATACCTGAACTATCTGGGTAAAACCACCTATAGCTTGTATATCCTCAATCAGATTGTGATTGATTTTGCCATCAAGATCTGTTTTGCGGCACACATAAAAAATCCTTTCAAGGTATTTATCATTACGATAAGCGTATTGCTGTTGCTTTCTTTTCTCTGTTACGAACTGATAGAAAAGCCGTTTATGAAGTTGCGGCGGTTTTTTGGGTGACACTACGCCGGAATCTTCACCTCGTAGGTTTTCTTTTCTTTATTCGTCAGGGTATAATCACGGATCCAGGGATTATACACACGCAGTAATTTGTAACTGATATTGTTTTGCTTCGCAAAACTTACCCAGTTAACCGCACCGGAAACCTGCTGAATGGTGTATTTGAGTTCGGGATATACATCTTCCGCATTCAGGTAAAAACCGTAATCTTTCTGGTGCTGATGAATGATCTTTAGCGCGATGATCCGCTGTACATATCGGCTGGTTTCACTGTTGAGGAACAGATGATAGTATTCCGTTTCACCCTGTAAAAGCTGCTGCTTGCCGATGCCGGCTGTTCCCATATTATAAGAAGCGGCCGCCGCCGTCCAGGAGCCGCTCTTTTCCTTTGCATCGCGCAAGTACTGACATGCCGCCCGGGTTGCCTTTTCGAGGTTATAACGTTCATCCACTTCACCGTTTACCAGCAAACCATGCTGCGTTGCGGTTGTCTTCATAAACTGCCAGAAACCGGACGCTCCGGAACCGGACACCACGTTATCCAGTCCACTCTCCGCCAGACACAGGTATTTGAAATCGTCGGGGACGTTCTCTTCTTTCAGTATTTTTTCAATAGGTGGAAACCATCTGTTGGCACGCTTCAGCATCAGGATGGTGGAAGATTGCCAGTAGGCATTTACCGTCAGTTCGCGGTCGAGGCGCTCGCGCACTTCCGGATCATCGAGGGGTACAGCCTCCCCGGCAAAAGTTGCACTTTCCGGAATTTTAACGGCAAAAGCATTCTGAATCGGCAGTGCCAGATTTTCCTGTTTGGCTTTGGTTTTCACAAAGGGGAAATAGCTGTCTGTGGAATCTACGGTAGCATTGATGAACAGTGCTGTTGCCGCAAACGCAAAGACACCGAGCGAGAAGAAAGTGAGTTTGTTTTTCATACGCTTATTTTTTCTTATAGACGGGAACGGTGGAGCAAGGCTCTCCGAACATCAGTGATTTCACCACAGGTTGCAGCTTCTTTGTGACTTCAAGATAGGCTTCGCCTGTTACTGTTTTGGTACCGCACCCTTTTATAATGATTTTTTCGCCGGTATATTTTGCGGCGTCCAGTTTTTTTATGTTTGACAGGAACAATTTCTGTTCCACTTCTTCTATTGTTCCAAAATAAACGGTAGTTGTTTGTGCGGAAAGATGGGTCATTATAAGCATATACGCCCATTGCGGGATAATGGCATCCGCGGAACAGAAGACAGCGACGGTCTTATCTTTGTAAACGCTCCAGTCATGGGCTTTCAATGCCGCCCTGAAATCCAGTTCTTTCAGAATCAATCCGCGGAACAGGAAGTCTTTAATATCAAAACCAATAATTTCTTTCTTCGGGAAGAAATCTTCCAGATCCAGCGTGATTAAACCGCTTTGTGCTACTTTGTTGACGAGTTCCATAGGTGTAAGTTATGCAAATAAAACAAAAAAGCGGAAAACTAGTTTTCCGCTTTTTTTATGGATAGTTGGACGATTGCTTCGTTCTTCGCAATGACCTACTTCAGCATGAGATTCCCGCTTCCATGGGAATGACACCTCTTAATAGAACTTATAACGTGTATCTTCTACGTTTGCCTTTTTCAGGATAGCATCAAAGATGCTTTGGAAGTTCAGACGGCTGATGAACATACGCTGCATCTGCTGTTTGTACATATTGATATCACCGCCCATTTCCGGTGCGTTTTCGTCTATGGTTTTTGGCTGCACGATGAATGCCGCTCTTTCGCCAGCCACCGCTTTTGATGTTTTACCAACCGGTACTCCGAATGTGGTACCCACCAGTTTCGGTTCATTACCCAGACCTTGTACATAGGCTGAAGATAAACGAATCAATGCCGTATCGGATACGCTGGCATCTTTCACTTTTGCTGCAATAGCAGACAGGTCTGTTGTTCCGGCTGCCGCCTTATTCAGTTGTTCCACCAGTTCTTTACCTTTTTTCTCGTTGCGTACCAGCATGGATATTTCTTCTCGAACATCTTCCGCCGCCGGCAATCCTTTCGGAATCACCTTGCTGAGTTTTGCTACCATGTATTTGTTATCACTATCAAAATCGCTGATCACACCTGCCTTTTCCTGCTGGAATGCCCATTGTACCATTTTACGCGCGGAGCCGATTTGCGGCACTTCCACCATATTTTGGGTGAGCACCACATTTTTTGCTAATCTTTCCGACTGCGCGGCTTTATCAAATTGCTCTGCCGTCTGATTTTTTTGCTGGAATGCCACCGCTTTGTCGTAAGCGATTTTCTCCGTCTCGTTGCTAGGAGCCAGTTCCACTGCAAAGTCAGCAAATTTGGTCAATAATTTTGGAGCCTTGGCATCTACCAGTAAGATGATGTGTAAGCCATAGGCCGTTTCCACCTTAGCGATTTGTCCCGGAGCCATACCGCCGAAGAACACCTTATCATTGAATTCTTTCACCATTTGTCCGCGGGTGAAATAACCTAAATCACCCCCCTTGTCTTTAGAACCTTTATCCAGTGAATTTTCTACTGCCACCTGTCCGAAATTTTTCGCACCGGACTGAATCACTCTGATAAGGCTGTCTGCCAGCGCATTTGCGGATTTCTTATCGTCATCGGTTCCCTGTCCAAGGCTCAACAAGATATGGGCTGCACGAACGGTATCCGGTGCCAATTTTCTGTCTATGATTTTTGTGAACAGGTAGAAGGAACCTTCTTTGTATACATTTGTCAAGGTTCCAACCGGCAAGGAGAACAAGGTGTCCGGATTGCGTTTTGTCTGCAATACCTCTTCTTTGGAATAGTAATTCAGGTCTGCACCTTGCTGGGAGTTGCGTGCAATGTAGGCTGAATCTTTTGGCAAAGATGCGAGATATTCCTCGCGCATCTTGGAGATTTTTGCCACCGCAGCAGCCGTATCATCTGCAGATGGGTTGATATCGAAATATACCACGTCTACCACCCGTGTGGCTTCCTGTTCGTATTTTGCCTTGTTTGCTTTCAGGTAATCTGTGATTTCTGCATCGCTTACCTTGTATTTATCATCCGGCAAAGAGGTGTAAGGAACACTGACAAACGCCACTTTCGCACTTCTGCCGGAGTTCACCACTTCTTTTGCCATAAAGGTTGGCATATAGAATGACTGTGCTACCAGCGCGGCATATTTTTGTTTCACCTGATCATCCTGGATCAATTGCTCGATATGACCTAACATCTCGCGGAAATTGGTCTTGTTGTCCTTATCAATCTTATCGATATTGGTAATGAATTCACGGATCTTTCCCTGATTCAGCTGGCCGGTTTCCTGATTGATGATTTCCGGGCTTACTTCTCTGATCTTCATTAAGAAGCGCTGCGCCAGCGGGTGTGGCATCTGTCCCCACATCAATTCACCCATTTCACCTTCGGAAACACCCAAGCCTAAGGATTCGTAGGCATTACCCAGCAATTCCTTTGCTGCCAGTGTATTCCAGACTTCTTCCTGTACCTGTGCCTGCAGCTGGTCGTTCAGTTGAAGGTTGGGATTGATTAATTTTAACCCATCTTCGTAGTTTGCAATGTTTTCGCTGTATTCTTTCGCTGAAATCGTTGTTCCGTTTATCTTGCCCACATTGTTTTTACCACCTCCGCCGCTGAACAAAGAATTTCGTTCCAATGCAGCTTCCACGATGAAAATAAGTAACGCTACCGCTATAAACCCTACCAGTATCCATGAGCGTTGTCTGATTTTTCCAATTAATGCCATAATATTTCTTGATTTTTAAAGAGTGCAAAGATAGGAGATAATTTGGAAATTTGAAAATGTAAAAATTTGAAAATGAAAGAAATGCAAATATCCGCGACGTAATAATGATGTCGGTTTTTAATCATACAAACTACTGACTATCAGCCTGTTCATTGATCTCCAGTTTCACCGTTTCAATCTTGGTCTCAGAAACATCCATGATTTTAAAACTATATTTACCGATTTCAATCACCTCATTTTGCTCGGGGATGGTTTCATGGTGGGCAATAATGAAGCCGGATAGCGTATCATAGTCGCCTTCCGGAAGATTCAGGTCATATTCTTCATTGATACGGTCTATCTCCAGTCTTCCTGATAAGATAAATTCGTTTTTTGACAACTGGTTGCCTACCAGCTCATCCTTATCATACTCGTCATCTATTTCACCAAAAATCTCTTCCAGAATATCTTCGAGGGTGATGACTCCTGCGGTACCACCATACTCGTTCACCACCCAGGCGATGTTTTTATTTTCCTTGATAAACTCATTGAGCAATTTCTGGATATGCATGGTTTCCGGCACCACTTTGATTTCTATGAGGATGGAACGGATATCGGCAGGTTTTTTATGCAGATCGAAATGGTGGATATATCCAACAATCTTGTCTATGGAATCATCGTAGATGAGGATGCGGGAATGATAGGTTTCGATGATTAGTTTCTTGAGCTCCTCCACGGAATCGTGGATATCGATGGCTGTGATCTCTCGACGGGGCACCATGCAGTCTCGCACCCGTAACTTCTTGAGGAATAGGGCGTTCTCAAACAATTCTGTGTCCACTTCCTCCTCTTCTTCACCATCTGACTGATTGTGGTCCTTGATGAATTTTTCGAGATCGACGGAAGAAAATTCGATATCGTGTTCAGAAACCTTTACGCCCACCATTTTAAACAACAGTGATGATATTCCTGTGATAAAGAGGACGCCCGGCGTCAGTAACACATGAATGATGCGGAAGGGTACTGCCATTACCGGCAAAACGGAATCGGCAAAGACTTTAAATAATACCTTGGGTATAAATTCCCCGAGGAACAACACGAGAGACGTTGAAATGACCGTTTGAATGGTCAGGATTAAAAATCCTGATGAGAGATACTGCTCCAGGAAGGGTTCGATGATAGAGGCAAACAAGATACCGAAGGAAATCAGCGCAATATTGTTTCCCAGCAGTGTCGTTACAATAAACTTCGACGGATTCTTGATGTAATCGTTTAAAATCTTCCCGGACAAGGTTCCTCTCTGATAGCTCAGTTCTATCTTCAGCTTATTGGCAGACAGGAACGCAATCTCAATGCCGGAAAACATGGCGGAAAAGAGCAGCGTAAGGAAAATCAAAAATATGGTAGTGGCCATTATAACTGTAAAGATAGAAAAATACGATGAACGGTGTATAAATTAGGATATACGATTTTTGCCCCGATAATATAGTGCAAACCAGATACTGATTGCAAGCAGAAGATATAAGATCCAGTCCTTGCCATGGAAGAAGCCATACTTCATTGTTCTGGCAATGAGTGTCATCAATGCAAGTGCGGCCATGAGCAGCCAGCGTACCACGTCTTTATTTAAACCCCTGAGCATCATCTACGGCTACAATACCTGTTACTTTTCGGATGGTATAATTGGAAAAATCTTCATCTGAATCAAATCCGAATCCATAAATGGTATTATCGGTTGTTTTTATCTTAATCGGTTTATCCGTATAAACCCTTTTGTTCCGGATGCTCCAGATGAGTTCCTGCGTTTCCATGGTCTCGTAGCGTGCGTTTTCCATGTACACATTGCCCGTCACCTTAATGAGTTGTTCCTCTTCGTTGTGTTCTGCATAATCGGCTTTCATTACAGAAATCAGCTTGAGCTGGTCATAGAATTTCACCAGAAGTCCGTCCGGAAACTCCAGCTTATTCTGGGTTTTGGTATAGCGTCTTACGGTCTTTCCGGTCACCACGGCACGGATATAGGCACCTTCCTTATAGGTAAACCGCACACTGTCTGCCACCTCCATATCTGCATCCGTCTCATTGAACATGGATTTTACCTTGGCCATATCATTTTCCTGACAGGAAGACAGCAAAAAGAGCGCACACCACCCTAAAATGAAGCAGCACAAACGACAAGGAATGAACGATTTATTATTTCCTGATATAGATGGGGCAACTTTCATTCGTTAAGATACATCATTGACTGACAGCTATTTCTTGTAGATCCAGTCGGAAGGATTGAGTTTGGCCGCACCTTTCCACACTTCGAGATGTACTTCTGTGATATCTTCTTCGTCAGTGTAGGCGGAGCCAATGACTTGTTTGGTAGAAATCTTCTGTCCTTTGGACACGTTAACGGAAGCAAGCTTGGAATATACGGTGAAATATTCGCCATGGCTGATGATTACGGCATTCTTGAAGGTAGGATTATTGAGTATTCCCACAACCTTTCCTTCAAACAGACAACGGACGCTGCTGTTGGCATCGCTTCGGATATCTATCCCGTTGTTATCCATCTTGATGGTGGTGCCCGGCACTACGTAAGGACCAAAGCTCTTGCTGATAAAACCTTTCTCCACCGGCCAGGGCAGCTTGCCTTTGTTTCCGTAAAAATTGGATGACAGTTGGTCATATTCAGGAGTGTTACCAATCTTTACCGGAGTGGTGACCACCTTTTTATTCACGGTTTCCACATCCTCTTTTGCAGGTTCCTTGCCGGCCTCTTTCGCTTTTTTGATAGCTTCTTCGGCGGCTTTTTTCTTGGCGGCTTCGGTGGCAGCGAGTTTAGCCGCAGCCTCTTTTTGTTTCTTCTCTTCCGCAAGTCTGGCGAGTTCTATCTCCTTCTTGATGATGGCTTCAATCTGGGCGTCGAGTTTGGCGGCTTCCGCCTGTTTTTTGGTAATATTGGTCTGCAATTCCTTCTCTTTCTGCTTTAATGTCTTGACGACGGAATTTTTCTGTGTGACGGTTTTACTGAGTTGTACTTTTTCCTTCACCTGTCCCTGCAACAGCTGTTCTTTTGTTTTTTTCTTGGCATCTATCGTCGCAATCTGTCCGCTGATATCGGTTTTCTTTTCGATAATCTGTGAAGCCTGCTGCTGGCGGAATGTTGCATATTTTCTGAGGTAATTCACCCTTCGCAGAGCTTCGGAGAAAGAATTTGCATTCACCACAAAAAGCAGTTTATCGGCAAAACGCTGTGATTTGTAAATCCGAACGATCGCATCGGAGTATTCTTTCTTCAATTTTGACAACTGCGCCTCTTTTTCTTTCAGAGAATCGACATTCTGATTAATCTTTGTCGTGTAGCTATCAATCTCCCCTTCCACCTCTCGGATAAGTTTCTGGCGAAGTTCTATCTGTTTGGTCAGTGCCTGCAGATCAGCCATGGTGGCATCTTTCGAAGCTTTTGTTTTCGTCAGCACCTTCTGGGTGAATTCGATCTCATCCAGCAATTTCTGTTTCTTTGCCTCGAGTGTAGCTTTCTTATCCTGTGCCTGAAGCGACTGCTGAGCAACCAACAGCATCAAACAGATAAAAACAACCTTAAGCAGCCTGTTTGGCTGTATCTGCAATGGCAGGAATTGCTGTATGTCGGTTCTATTCCTCAATCTTATAGCCCGGGTTTATATAAAATGGATATTCCAGCTTTTGTTTTGCCTCAATATTCTGAATCTTGGCAATCATCTCAAAGGTTTGTGCACCGCTCATCATTTTCAGTTCTCTGTCCATCGAAAATGGTTTACCGAGCTGCATCTGATAATTTGTGTAAGACGCATCTATCGTTTGCGCATACTTTTTATCCTTCACTAAAACGGCCGTCGGGTTTTTACTGGTCTTGTCAAAGATGACATTTGAAAGGAAGCGCATACCATCCGATATAAGGGTAATGTTTGTGGCATTCTCTGTGAATTTCGCTTTATCCGTGTCGGTAAATATCAGCTGTCCCAGCAACAGATTCTCAATATCGGTGAACGACAGGTCCACCAGTGTCTTTTGTTTAATGTAAGACAATGGTTTCAATATATAACGTTCGTTCAGTTTATCCATTATTTTAATACTGTCTTTGGTGATAAGCACACGAGCTCCTTCGATGCCAATAATAGACATAGACAGCCATATTTTTTCATGTTTTTTCCAACGAATGTTAGTTGTGAAGCTCTGATTGAGGTTGGGAGACGCAACTTTGGTTTTGAGTTTCAGCGCCAGTTCCTGAAAGGGCAGTTCGTTACTTTTGAGATGTTTCAGCAAGGCATCCGCTTTGGTGTCTGCCTGAACTTTAGGCGGAATTGTAGGCGTTACCACCGTCGGAGCGGGTGCTGCCGGCATATCTGTCTTTGTAATTGTTTTGCTTCGATGGCAGGACGACAAGATAAAGGCCGGCAATAATACCAATAGACAGAAAGTGCGAACCGTATGAACGTGTATCAATGAGCAACGCCCCATTTTCAATCTTGCATGGCTACATATGTTTCGTAAGTTTTTCAAGCTTAATTGATTTTCCGGTTTTTTATCCTGTTTTCCAGCAGTTCCTTGTTTCCGCCTTTTTGCAAGGCTCTTTCCCACTGTTCAATGGCTTTTTCCGTTTGACCGAGTTTATACAATATGTCTCCGTAATGTGTCAAAAGTTCTGGACGCTCTTTGGATTCCGGCAAATCCATGGCCTGTTCCATCCATTCCAGCGCTTCGGTATAATTTTTCATCTTGTACATGATCCAGGCGTATGTATCCAGGAATGCGGAGTTGTTATCTACCAGCAGATTTGACTTTTTACTCATGCGTTCTGCCTTATCCAGTTTATCATCCCTTTCTGAAAGGTAATATGCGTAATTGTTCAGTACCGTAGCATTATTAGGGTCTATTTCAAGTGCAGCCTCGTAAGAGCTGTCTGAACGCGCGTTGTCTTTCAGTTCAAAAGATACATCTCCCAGCGCAATGAGCATCTGCAATTTTAATTGCGGAGTAAAGGAAGCGATGTTGTCGCTGCTCTTTTTCTGCATATCAAATGCTTTAAGCAAGATATCGGAAGCCTCCTTGTACTTCTTCTGCTGCTGATTGGCTATGGCATTGTAAAAATAACCGAACGGATCTTTCGGATTCCTCTGAATGCCGCTTTTTGTATGCAGAATCAGGTTGTCGTAATCTTCGAGCTCTGCATCGAGGATGTAGAGCTGTATCCATACGGTTGCAGGCACATCGTTTCCAAATCCGATCGC
Organism: Chitinophagales bacterium; assembly: GCA_046329775.1. Taxonomy (GTDB): domain Bacteria; phylum Bacteroidota; class Bacteroidia; order Chitinophagales; family JADIYW01; genus JADJSS01. The sequence continues at coordinate 58,193 of JAXLTX010000005.1, read as the reverse complement.
TTTGACATATTCTGCCTGTGCCTCTTTTTTTCTTCCGGAGTTGTAGAGTACATCTGCACGAGCCGTAGTTGCCTTCACATCATTCGGGTGTTCCGCCACTATCATATCCGCCATTTTCAACACATCTTGCCGGATGGATGAATCCCTTGCCAACCTTTCGATGTAGGGTATAAACGTCATTATTTTTGTATCAATGTCGATTATCTTGTTGGAAAACACCTTGCTGATGTATTCATCGTGCAGTTTGTCATCCCCCTTTTTTCCATATGTTTCGGCCATTGCCAGCATCGCTTCGGCGTTATTTGGGTCAATGCTCAGAATTCGCTGATAAGCCTGAAGCGCTTTGTCATACATCTTGTTGGACTGGTATACTTCTCCGATGAGACCGATATAACGGGTATCTGACGGATACATCTTTACAAGTTTCTCGATATCTTTCACCGATTCCTCCACTTTCCCCAACTTGATATAGAGCGGTTGCTTCTGAAATATCAGTTCTTCCTGTACTCCTGTTTTCTGTTCCAGCTGATTGTAAACGTCAATCGCCTCCTTGTATCTGTCGGCCTTTGCCAGCATATACGCCCAGTCGTAGTAATAATCATACTCTTTAGGTTTGAGTTTGATGAGGGCATCATACACTTTGGCGGCGCCTGCAAAATCCATTTTTTCACCCTTTGCTTCCGCAAGGTATTGATAGTAGTATTCGTTATTCGGATTTAACTTGATGGCATTCTGGGCGAATTCAATGGCTTTGTCCATATTGCCGGACTCAAAGGCTATTTTTGCCAGTTCATAAAAAGCCGCATCGTTTTTCGGATCACGACGCAACACCTCATTGAATTTTGTGATGGCATCCTGGGAATTCCCCAGCAAATACGCCTGCATCCCTTCTATGAAAAGTGCCTGTTCTTCTATATCTTTTTTTGTAAGCTGTGTTGAAGCTGCCGGATTGTCTTTGTTCTGTTTAGATTTTTTATCCTTTTTGGCAAACAGCATAGAAACATTTGCAGAAAAAAGCGCAACAAACAAGAGCAGCTTATATGTTTGGATTCTATTTCTCAAGATTGAAATGTTTGTTGAATGATGGCAAGTATTGTTCCTGTCTTGCCTAAATTAACGATTTTAGCCTTGTGGATATATCAAATGAAGGCGGAATTAACCTTTTTTAGCATGCAGCAGGAGGTTATTTGACGCCGGTATGTCCGAAACCGCCTTCCCCTCGCTCCGTTTCATTCAATTCATCCACTTCTTTAAACGTAACCTTTTCAAATTTGGCAACAATCAGCTGTGCAATCCGTTCGCCGGTATTGATAACGGTCGTTTCGTTGGACAGGTTAATCATGATGACTTTTATTTCTCCGCGGTAATCGGAGTCTATGGTGCCGGGAGAATTCAGTACGGTAACCCCTTTTTTCAGCGCCAGCCCGCTTCTTGGTCGCACCTGAGCCTCATATCCATCCGGTAATTCGATATATAGTCCGGTAGGAATCAGCGCGCGTTGCAAAGGTTTCAACATCACCGGTTCCTGTAATTGTGCACGTAAGTCAACACCTGCTGAGCCTGAGGTTTCGTATTCCGGTAAAGGATTATCCGAAGTATTTACAATTTTTAATTTCATTTTATGCGTATTTCGTAATGCGTATTTCGTAATGCGTAAAATAAAATCGCATTAAAACCACCTTACAAATATAGTGAGATTTTTGATTACCCTATCTTTTTTTTCGCTCTAAAAAATAGGCGGTGAGCATGTAGAAAGATAACAATATCAAAGCGATAAAGGTATTCGCAACCAGCGAAAACTGCGCCTCCCATACAACATATTTCAAGAACAGGAAAAGGGATATTGCGAAGAACAGATAAAACAAGATGCGCTTGTATTCGTAAGGGATGGGGTAATATTTTTGCTCGGTGATATAACCGACCACCACCATAAAAGCATAACAGCCCAACGTGGCCCATGCAGCTCCGAAATATCCGATTTCTGGTACGAGAATCACATTCAGCACGATGGTAACAATGGCTCCCGCTATTGAAATGATGGCTCCCACATAGGTTTTATCTGTAACCTTGTACCAGGTGGAAATATTAAAATAAATACCGAGGCAGATATTGGCGATAAGCAGAATGGGAATGATGTCCGCTCCCACAAAATAGGCTGCAGATTTTGGTGAATACAAAATAAATACATACTGAATCAGCGGAAGAAACAAGACAATAGACAGGAAAAGGATACACACGCAGATGGTGTAATATTTCATCGTCTTTGCAAGCATAGACTTGCTGTCGGATTTTTCCGCATGCTTAAAAAACAAGGGTTCTGCAGCGAAACGATAGGCCTGCAGAAACATGGTGACCAGCATGGCAAATTTGTAATTAAATCCATAAATACCGAGTTGCTCTTTATTGGTGATAGCATCATAAGGCAATAATCGCGTCATAATTATTCTGTCCAGCACTTCATTGATCATGCCGGCAAAACCCACCAGCATTATCGGCATGGAATACTGTAACATCTTTTTGTACAACTGCGTATCCAATGACAGATGTAGTTGTTTCAGTTGCTTCAGCAGCAGCAAAAACGTGATGACACTCGCAAAAATATTGGAAATGAAAATGTAGGAGACTTTAGGATAAATTACCGAATTCCAACTAGGCCATCCTATTTGAATCTTAATAATTGGCCAAAAGATGAAAAAGAAAACATTAAACCCAATAAACAAGAGAATGTTAAACACTTTAAGGGAAGCAAAAGCGACCGGCCTTCCCTGCTTACGCAAAGAAGCAAACGGAATGGCGGCCAGCGTGTCAAACGCCATCATCCAGATAAAGAACTTAACGTAGAGCGTGGGTTCTTTTACATAATCTGCGATAGGTTGCTGGAAAAGATATCCCACTAAAATAAAGAACAACACGACAAAAAGTATGGAATAGAAAGCGGTGGAGAATGCCTTCTCTTTGCTCTCTTCCTTATTTACAAATCGGAAATACGCTGTTTCCATGCCATGTGTGAGTGCCACCAGAATAAATCCTGCATAGGCATAAAAGTTGGTAAAAGTTCCAAATTCTGCCTGCGAAATGTACTTGATGATGAGAAACCCGAACAGGAAATTGATCAGTCGTGCTAAAATGCTGCTCACTCCGTAAGCAGCAGTATCGGTGGCCAGTTTTTTTACAGTGCTCAAAAGATAGGCTTTGTGAGTGCTAAATTCCGCAATCTAATTGGCTGCGACAAATTTTTATTCCAACCATACGTTAATAAGTGAGCCCATTCCTGCTTCTTTATCTTTTCCTTCATATACAAAAGGGGTGTTCAAGGGCTTCATATATTTTGATGTCGTTATCAGGGTGTGTCCGTCAGAACCGAGGTTCCACAAATCTCCCCGCAGAAAAGTATTGACCCCCGTTTTAATGTTTGCTTTCCTTGCTCTCGCCACCATCGCATATTTTATCCAGGCCTCGTATTCCGAGATTTTCCCAATGTCGGTTTTGTTTACATCAGTGGGTGTGGATGCACCATTGTAGCCTTTCCACTTTTTCGACCAGGCGTTATTTCCTGATACATACGAAGGAACCGCCAGAATATCGATAGTCTTATCTGACAGTGTCTGATAATTTTGGGGATACCATGCATCTGCGCATATCAGGACGGCGAGATTTCCGGACCTTGTTTTATATACAGGTTGTTGTTCTTTTTCGGCCTTACAGGTAAACGATTTCTCCTCTTCTATCGGAAAGTGCTTTTTTGTTAATGGCGATAGTATATTTCCGTTTACATCAAAGACAGCGGTAACATTATACAGTTTCCCTGATTGATCTATCTTTAATTTTCCATTTTCTGCGGATGGATTAGGTAAAACAATAGAGCCGGCAACGATGGTGACGTGGAATTCTTTTGCCAGTCTTGAAAATATCTTTTGATAAATGTCAGCCATCTTATCTGCTTTCATTCTAAAAACAGCCTCTTTCGCTTTGTCTTTGGCCGTTGCTTTACAATATGCACTCCCAAACTTTACGATATTAGAAAACACCAGTGTTTTCATGCCCTCTTCGAGCGAGGTGTCTGCATAAACACTGCGTTTTTCATTGGCTACCACCAGCCAGGTACCGATGTATTCGGGCAATACGACTACAGTGGAATCATCCAGTAATTTTCTGCGCCGGGCAAAACTGAAATAATACTGCAGCATATTATAGAATGCCTCCTGAGAAGAAAAATCATATGTATGCAAATAGGGAGAAAGTGCTATAACATTTCCTTTGCCATTGTTTTTTCCAAATTCTTCCAAATCGCCGATTACATATCTCGGGTATATGCCTTCCGTACCTGAAGCTCTGTCATGATTTGACCAGAAAGCATAGCCGGATACAAGAATCGTTAGCACAAAGGCAGCTGAATAAAATCCTTTCTTCACACATCAAAAGTACAAACTATATTTCTTTAAAGGATAAAATTCATTTTCTTTGTTTCATGAAGTCGAGAGCGGCCTTATTACTCATTGTCATCGTCTACCTGATTTCATTCAGCCACTATAAAAATTACCGTTCATTTCTGCAAGGCGGCGGCGACTCCTGGGGTTATTACGCTTATTTGCCGGCAATTTTCATCTACCATGACGTAGATGATTTACAACAAACCATCGCGAAACGTGCGGAATATAACGGCCCCAGTGTTCGAAAACTGGAGAATGGTTATTTACAGATTGAAGAGGCCCATGCTTACGGGCAACATACCATCATCAAATACACCTATGGGGTTGCACTCCTGAACTCGCCATTTTTTTTACTGGCCCACACCTACTGCCACCTGACGGGTGCTTATGCTGCCGATGGGTATACGCTGCCTTATAATTTAATGACAGGTGTGGCGACTCTCCTGTATAGTATAGTGGGGTTGTGGCTTATCAGAAAAATGCTGCAAGCTTATTTCTCTGACACCATCGTTAGCCTCGTTGTGTTGGTGACAGGCCTAGGCACCAATCTGTATTTTTTCTCCGTGTCACATCTGGGCATGTCGCATCCGTATTTGTTTGCCTTGTATGCCTTATGTCTGTTTGCAAGCGACCGTTTCTATCGTACACAAAAGTGGATAGATGCATTTTTGATAGGATTTTGCGGCGGCATGATTACGCTCATTCGTCCAAATGAAACCATCATAGTCTTGTTTCCGCTGTTGTGGAATGTATTTTCTGTTTCCACAGCAAAAGCACGATGGACTTTTATCAGGGAGCATCGGAAAAAATATTTCATTGCAGCGCTCATCTTTGCGGCCTGCATGGTTCCACAGATAGCTTATTGGAAAATATTAACAGGGCATTGGGTCTTTTACAGCTATACGCAGGAAGGTTTTGATTTTACGCATCCGCATTTAAAGAACGGTCTGTTCGGCTTCGCCAACGGATGGCTTTCCTATACACCCGTCATGTCTTTTGCCGTGTTCGGTTTATTCCTTCTTCCAAGATATTTTAAACAAACCGCATTGGCTTCGTATCTATTTCTGCCGGTATTCATTTACGTCATTTACAGCTGGTGGTGTTGGCAGTATATCAATGGATTCGGGTCAAGACCCATGATAGAAACCTATCCCATCTGGGCATTTCCGCTGGCCTGTTTCTTTGTATACCTGTCTCATAAAACAATTCTCCGGATGTTTTCTTTTGCCATAATTGCCTTTTTAATCTTTCTGAATTGCTTTCAGACCTGGCAGTTTGAAGAAGGCTGGATCTGGACGGAAGACAGCAATCGGGCGTATTACAAGACCATCTTCCTGAAAACGTCCTCCACGTATGAGGCACATGTGGCCTATGACTGCGGGGAAACACAACCGGATACCAATGCACTACAAAGGATGCGGATACTAAAAACACTCACTTTTGACGATACCATTGCTGGACTGCCCTGCACGATCCGGAGAGGGGAGAGTCCGGCCATCCTGCTGCAAAACGCTATCTCTCCATCTATACATCTTACAGCAGAAGAAACGGGTGCTGCACCGCAGGACTATTTCAGAATCTCCTGTTGGGCATATTGTCCGGAATTACAGTACGACCATTACAAACAGGCCGTGCTGACGGCAGAATTCAAACATGGGGGCAACCAGATTCGCTGGCGAAGTGTACGCCTGCAAACGAAAATCGGCAATACATCACACAAGATTTTGGATATTGGCAAGGCCAATCAATGGCAGCAAGTCTGGTTTTTTGTGCGGGCGCCGCATCGCTTTAAAGGCAACAACGACGAGTTGAACGTGATGGTCTGGAACCCCGGCGGAGTGCCCATCCTGATTGATGATGTGCAGGTGGAGTGGTGGAGAAAAAAATAAAAAAGCCTCAATATTACTACCGAGGCTTTCGTGGTGTGGGGCGGGATCGAACCGCCGACACAAGGATTTTCAGTCCTTTGCTCTACCGACTGAGCTACCGCACCGAAAATTTGAGTTGGCAAAGATAATCATTCATGTTGAAAAACAAAAAAATAATGCGAAAAATATTATTTGCCTGATATCCAGAATGCTGAGGCTGTTTTTACTTACTGCCTCGCCGGGTCATATCTCATAAACAGTGGCCTGCTTGTAGCTTCCAATAGGTTTACCTATGTCTTTCATCCATACTTTATACGTCTCTGCATCAATGATCAGTAGGTATTTAGCGCCTTTTTCTTTTACAGCACGGAGCTTTTCTGCATCAAATTTACCAATCATAAACTCTGTAAATCCGGGATTTTGCAGCGCACACAGCATAATCTGAGGGCTGCCATCGGTGGTAACGGCTACATAATCGCTTTCTTTAATACCGATTGAACGCATAAACGGTACCAAGCCTTTATCCAGTAGATACTGGTCTGCCGGATATAAATCTGCTTCCCGGTAGCGCACCGCAAGGTCTTTCTTAACATGCAGGCCGTTCAGCACCAATAGCGCTAAGGCAAGAATTTTAAACACCTTACTCTCCAATAATACAGGAGAAATTTGTTGCAACAATGCCAATAAACCTAATAATGCAAACAGATAAACTGCATAGAATAAGATCGTGTAGTAATCGTGTACCAAAAACTGCAAATACCACAGCAGGTAATAGGCAATACTGCCCAACAGCAAGAATAATACCAGCAAACTCAATGATTTATTACCTTTCTGCCAAGCCAATGGCAATATCACAAGAGATATAAGCCAACTATAATGAGTGGGTGCTGCAAAAAAACGCAAGGCCCACTCTGTCATTGTCCTTTTAAAGATATACGCTTTCTCGGCACTCTCGTTCCACACAGGATTGATCTTATTCAGGAAGTACATGTATTGATTCTGTGCATTGTAATGATCCGACCAGACCAACCAGGCAGCATTTACGGCAAATACACAAATAAATGGCCATGCCAATTTCTTTATACCACTTGCTTCTTTCTTTTTGATTCCTTCTGCAATTAATACACACAGCATTGCCAGAAATAGCAATAAATAGGTTAGTTTCATCAATCCTGCGAGACAGAAGAAAAACATACTGCCCCATAAATATTCACTCTTATCTTTTTCTGTAAAATCAATAAAACAGGCATATCCTATCAACGAAAATGACAGAGCCGGCACATCCGGGATGCAGGAATTTCCATAGAAAACCAATGCCGGCGCGGTGAAAAACAAAACGGCCATAAAATAGGCCCAAAACCAATCCTGCACATAATAACGGGTGATCCGAAAGATGGCTATCAAACCCAAAAGATAGACGAATGCATATACCGTTTTGGATATCCACCAATGGAAACCAAAGAGCGAATAGGCTATGGCAATTATGTATTGTAAAATAGGAAACTCACTGACGGCATAGCCATCTCCAAACGTTCGGTTCAAAATCTGCGGATGAAAGAAATCAAGTCCGTTTTTCCAGTAACACCAGGCAAATGCAGCGCTGTCGGTCTGTCGCCAGATATGTGTGCCGACTGGTGGTGCACAAAGCAGGCTAAAATAATCATAATACACAAACGGGACAGCAAGGATTGCCAATAGTATAGCATATCTGAGCCATCGATTGGTATCTAATGATTGCATGCTCATTTACTCTTTTCCAAGGCTTGCTGAATATCTGCTTTAATGTCGTCAATGTGTTCTAATCCAACGGAAACACGAACCGTTCCGCCGAAAATACCGGCAGCTTCTCGTACGCTCTCTTCTATTTTAGAATGGGTGGTGGAAGCCGGATGTGTAGCGATGGTTCTGCAATCGCCCAGATTGGCAGTATGTGAAAACATTTCGAGACTGTCTAAAAACTTACGTCCGCGCTCAATACCGCCTTTTACGATAAAGGTAACCACTCCGCCGCCTTGCGACATTTGCTTTTTCGCCAGTTCGTATTGCGGATGCGAAGGCAAGAACGGATACTTCACGTCTTCGATTTCATCATTTTTTTCCAGCCAGTGCGCCAGTGCCAATGCATTCTCACAATGCCTGTCCATACGCACATGCAGTGTTTCCAGACTTTTGGACAATACCCATGCATTGAACGGCGACATGGCCGGTCCCGTTTGTCTGCAAAACGCACGCACTTCTTTTATAATCTCTTTGTTACCTAAAACAATTCCGCCACACACTCTTCCCTGTCCGTCAATAAATTTGGTAGCAGAGTGTGTAATAATATCTGCTCCATATTTCGCAGGCGTTTGCAGATAGGGTGTTGCGAAGCAATTATCTACGTTGACCAGTAAATTATGTTTCTTCCCGAGTTGACATAAAAATTCCAAATCAATCAAAACCAAGCCCGGGTTGGAAGGCGTTTCCGCAAACAACATTTTCGTATTTGGCTGAATCATGCTTTCCCAGGTTTCCGGTTTATTGATATCGTAAAAAGAATATTCGATGCCCCATTTCGGCAGATATTCTTTAATGATTCTGGTGGAGGAGGCAAACAAAGCAGAAGATGCCAAAATATGATCTCCCTGTTTTAAGAAGGTCATTATGGATGCGAATACTGCCGCCATGCCGGTGGCCGTGCCAAAGCCATCTTCCGTGCCTTCCAGCACACACATTTTATCTACAAACTCATTGACATTCGGATTGGAAAAGCGGGAATAGATATTGTCTACATACTCATCGGCAAACAAAGCACGCGCCTGTTCCGCATCTTCGAATGTGAAGGAAGATGTAAGGTATAAGGGAACGCTGTGTTCCCGAAACGCCTGCTCGTGTTGTGTACGAATGGCATTGGTGGCGAAATGGTTGTATTTTTTCATGTAACAAGATTTGAGATTTGAGATTTGAGATTTGAGATTTTGTCTCGTGTCTCATTTCTCACATCTAATGGTCTAATGTATTATTTCATAACTGTGCGTAATGGCTGCCGTCTTATTCAGCATATGCGTTACGCTGCAGTATTTATCCATCGATAAATTGATGGCTTTTTCCACGTTTTCCTTTTTGAGGTTTCCTTCCAAAATATAGTGGATATGAATTTTGGTAAATACCATCGGATGTTCGGTAGCACGCTCCGCCTCTACGCTTACTTTATAGCCCTTCACATCCTCCCGCATTTTTGACAGCATCGACAGCATGTCCATACTGGTGCAGCCACCTAAGGCCATTAATACCAATTGCATAGGTCGTGCGCCCAGATCTTCGCCGCCAATTTCCGGCGAGCCGTCCATATGCACGATAACCCCTTGTTCATTCTTCGCTTCGAGGTGTACCTTATTATTAACTCTTTCTATTTCAACCTTCATGTTATAAAGTTATAGGTTATTCGTTATTAGTTATAAATGTTTGGTGTTTTTTTAGTGTTAAAACAAAAAAGCTGTCCGCCAATTGGCGAACAGCTTCCTTCTCATGGTTATAAGAATTGTATTATTTAGATTTTAAACAACGCATAAACGATGGCGTTTGTGTGGAATACCTTTTTGTTATCGTCTATGATAAACTTAGGATTGGTAAAATCAACAAGACCTTGCTGTACACGAGCACCTACACCAAAACCACTTTTAGAAACGAATTCGAATCCAACGTTTACACCCGCATCAAATGGACGAAAAGGACGATTACCGTTTGCATCTTTATCATTATTATCTTTTAATACATTGTTCACTCTTTCATCCTTATCAACTAGTATTGCATTGTTAGTTTTGAAATCGACTTTTAATCTTGATTGAACGTTGAATGCATAAGAGGCAAATCCACCTACGTTAAAATTGAATATTTTTTTCTTTCCTATATAGAATTTAGCAATTACCGGCACTTCTACGGAATGAAAATTATATCTAAAAAAAGACCTGTTTAAATTTGGATCTTCCAGTTTTTGCTGTGTTCCTCTGTTGGCATAGTTTACTCCAATTTCAAAACCGAATACTTTTGGAGCTCTGTATTCGTAATTGATACCAAAAACACCACCCGGCTTAATGGTATTTTTACTGTTGTCGTACGTTGAGTTTTTTTGCAAACCCATCGTGTTCAAAGAAAAACCTGCTGTAAAACCTACCAGATTTTTCTTTTCTGAAATATCTCTTGCAAATGTGTTTGCCAGCGAGATGCTTGTAATGGTTAAAATCAATAATGTCTTTTTCATATTATCTGTCTTTAATTTTTATCCTAATGCCTCAAATGTAGTACCAAATATAGAAATGCTGAAACTATTTATTAAAAATACTTAGTATTCGGTAGTTCGTAGTGAGTATCTGGCTACTTCTTTATTATTGTTACCCTTTCTCCTTTGGAATGGGATTTAAATTCCGGTGCATACATGCTTTCTATCAAGGTTATCCCATTAGAAAAATTGCCTTCTATCGTTGCTCTTACGGAATATTCAAACACATAAACGCCTTTGTTCATCCAATCCATAAAAAAGTGGGTGGCGACATCTTTTGTACTTTCATAATAGCCCAAACCATCCTGATATTTGTATTGCGACAACACATTGACCGGTTCGAAACCTGCAGCACGCATGTCTTTCATATGCACATATTCCAGATTGCGGTCGGCGCGCAACTCCACCCTTACCTTCACTTCGTCGCCTACCTGTAAAGGTGTTTGTTCTGTAATCTCCGTCAGTTTTTTGCCTTCATTGGTGTTCTCCACCTTGAATAATTTTTTGCTCAACTGCAACGCTGTTGTTGCGCCGCTAATCTTATCCAGATCTTCAAAGTATTGCCAGTATACGGCACCGTAAGCCGGACCTTTATCCGTTTTTTTCAATTCAATCTTTGCCATTTCCGGTTTAATGTTGTCACCGGTCCATTTCACTTTATAGTATCCGGTGCCCGGTTCTACGGTTGCATTCAGTTTCACCGGATCTATCACCTGATTGTTCATTTTCACTTCCACCAGTTTGTCGGACTTTGTCCAGTCTTTGCCTTGTAACAACAAGGCATAGCAGGCTTCTGCGGTTGCTTTGGTGGATTTCCAGGAAGTGGTCTGTTTTTGTTTCAGCAACCATACTTTCATTTCATCTACCGATTTGTTATCGTTCGCCACTTCATGGAAAGCCTCAATTAATAAGGCTTGTGTTTCCACCGGTGCCTGATACCAGTACCAACCGCCTGTTTCATTGGCTTTCCAGTACATGCCGAGTTCTTCATTACTGATGGAATTTTGTTTCAACGATACGATGATTTTATCCGCCGTTGATTTTTCCTTGTTGCGCTGCAAGGTCAATGCAATCATGCCTTTGGAATACAAATCCTGATTCAGCCAGTTTTCATTTTCCTGTTTCAGGAAATAATCATAGGCTTCCTGATTTTTTATTGAGACCTTATAATCGAAGAATGAACGCGCATACAAAGCATGAATATTATCGTAGTACAGATGGTTATTTTTCAGGTAATCTTTATCATATTTTTTGATACTCACCAAGTCTTCCGATAATCTGTCATCCAGATATGCCACCGCTTTGCGCAGCATTTCATCTATTATCGTCTTGTTGTTTATGTCAATCACATTCAGTTTTGCAAGATGTCCCATTCCGGCAACAATATGCTGGGTGATATAGCGATTATCGGGCATTCCGGGAAACCAGGTGAAGCCGCCGTTGGGTGTCTGCATTTGCAGCAACTTATCAAATGCACGTTGTTGTTCGTCGGCCATTTTCGTTAAATCAAACAGCAAAGCAATACGTTTTTTCTGTTCCGTTTCGTTTTGTGCATCACGTACCCAGGGTGTTTCTTCCAACAACACGGATTTCAACTCCTGATTCTTTTCTAAGTTGGAAAGCAGCGCCTCCGTATTTTTCCATTTTTCAAAAATCGTTTTGATTTTCGGATTCTGGTTGGCGATGTAAGATGCTAAAGTATTTGCATAATAACGCGAGAACAATTGCTCCGCACATTCATACGGATATTCCATCATATAAGGCAACGCCTGCACTGCATACCAAACCGGCTGGGAAGACATCTCCAGCGTCAGGTTATAGCTTTTTAGTGTGGTGGATTTATTCTTCAACAGTTTGTCAAACGTAAACGATTTTTTACTTTCGCCACGCACCCACAATGGGAGCGTTTCCGTCACCATCATTCTGTTGGGCAATACGATTAAAGAAGCCTGCTCGCCATCACTGAAATCGCCAGCCTGTGCGGTTACTTTATAGGTAATAGCATCAATGCCTGCCGGTATTTTGAGCGACCAGCTTACAGCCGTATTTTTGCCTTTTTCAACAGAGAAATCGCGTTCACCAATAGTGTTTAATTTTCCGTGTGCCGCTTCCATGAGCTGATAGGTAATTTCTTTCATGGTGGCGGCATCGTATAATACCAACTCTGCCTTACCGCTTAAATCCTTATCGGATACATTGGAAATTTTTGTGGTGAATTCCAGTTTATCCCCTTCGCGTAAAAAGCGCGGCGCATTGGGTGTCACCATCAGTTCTTTCTGAGTAACGATGGATTTGGTGAAATACTGATACTTCAAATCTTTGGTATGTGCCAGGCCTAGGAAATTCCATTTGGTCAGGGCTTCCGGCATCTGGAAATTTAAAATGACATTTCCGTCCGCATCGGTTTGCAATTGTGGTAAAAAGAATGCCGTTTCATTTAAATTAACACGCGGTGATATTTCCGGTTTCTTTGCAGGTGGCACTGCCGCGGCAGCTGAATCGGCTACAGGCATATCTTTTCCTCTGTTTCCAAAATCTGCTACAGCGCTTTCTTCAGCGGCAGCCAAACCACTTGGAGCCGGAGCTGATTTTGCTACTGCCATATCATACCTTGCTTCCATTTTGAGCGCACCTGCGCCATACCCGCTACGGGTATAATACAGACGATTGTACCCACCAATGCTCAATCCGAACAAATTCAGATCATCGTATCCGTGTGAGGCATACTCCTTATAAGCATTCCAGTTTTTAGAGGTATATAAGTTACTGGTTTTGCTGCCGAATGCATCGCTGCCATAAGTGCCGAGGTAGCCATTGTAATAGGATTGTCCTAAATAGAAATTAAAACTGTGCGGCAAAAAGGCATCCAAAGACGCATCATACATGGTGGCTAATAATTCGCTCGCCACTTTTTCTTTATTCGCTCCGGAAATCTTTAATTTCCATTGTTCTTTTTGTCCCGGCAACAATTTATCCCGGAACGTTATCCACTCAATTTTCAGACTCTTATCTTCATATGGCACTGTTATATACTGACTTCCGGCATAACTTCTGTTTTTATTTACAATCACATAATTAATTTCGATACCACCTTTATATCTTTCATTTACAGGAATAGAAAACGTTTTGATTTCATTGTTCAGCTGTACCGTTTTCTTTTCGATGATTTTTCCTTTAAAGGCTGTTTCAATGATGGCATATCCATTTTGCATGGAAGAACCGATTTGACAATTCACCGTTTCACCCGGTTTTGCGGTAGTTTTGTCTAATTTGAAATACGCAAAAGATTTTGGATTGGGTGTTTTATCATTAATGGAAGAAGACAAGAACGTTTTCTTGAATTCAATCGGGTTGCCGTTTTTATCTTTGCAGAAAAACTCAACTATGTAAGCACCGCTCGGCAATGAATTAGGTGTCAGTATTATTTCCGTTTGTTTCCCGGTATTGAATGTATAAGAATTTATCAATGCTCCTTTCTGCCAGTTGTTCATCAAATCTTCTTTGTCATAGATTTCGTACGGGAATAGTTTATCGTGTTCTGCTTTGGTTAAGCTGAATTTATCCGGCTCGCTCCAAAGTCTTGCTTTCTTGGGGTTTTGCGGTTCCGTTAAATCATAAATTTTCACGGTAACATCCGTAGGCTCCGCTTGTCCGTTCAGATTATTGGCAGAAACGGTAATCTTATTTTCTTTGCTGTTGTCGATATTTTCATCCATATTCAGATTCGCTTCAATCGCCAGATAACCCACACGCACGGTGGTGGTGGTGGAATGCGTTTCCCCGTTAATGTCTACCACATCTGCCGTCACTTCGTAATTAAAGTAAGGTTTGAATGCTTTTGAAATCGTCAAATCAGGAATGGCAGAAAAATCAACCGTAAAGTTTCCGTTGTCATCTGTTTTCGTCACACCATTCGTAATGATTTTTTCGTTGCTTGCCGGAAACCAAGGTCTTCGCCATCCCCACCAGCACCACACAGGAAATTCCGCCACACGACGCACCGTGTATTTTACTTCCGCATTGTCGATGTTTGCACCGGCATACGAAACGGCTTTTCCTGTCACACTTACCTTATCGTTTAAGTTGTATGATTTTTTCACCGGCTCAAAACTCACTTCAAACTTAGGACGTTTGTATTCTTCCACTTGTACACTTACCGAACCAAAGTTTGTCTCCAGCGTCATACTGCCCATCAAGCCTGTTGTTGGCGCTGTAAACGTTCCGGTGAAAGAACCGAATTCATTCGTCGTAAATTCCTGCGTTTTAATATCCTGATAATTGACATCTTTAAAAATGACATTTACTTTTTCATTCGTCAGGATTTTATAATCATCGCCTGTTCGTTGAGTGGCAATACCTTTAACATAAATGGTTTGACCGGGGCGGTAAATGCTTCTGTCGGTAAACAGATGAACTTGTTTTTGTGATGGTGCTATTTCATTTTGCGGATAGTAGTATTTATAATACGATTGTTCGCCCGGCAAAAAATCATCTTTATAGAAAATTTCCAGCTGGAAGTTATCATTCGAATAATAGCTGGTATTCTGTTTGTTTACTTTTTTAGAAACATATCCTGTTGCATCCGAGATTGCGGCTCCCAGCTCTGTGCGTACATATTTCCGTTGTTTATAATCATAGGTGTTTCTGTAAAATTTAACGGTAGCATTCTGCAATGGCTGTCCACTGTTTCTATCCAGGACATACAACTCAAAGTTTTCATTGTTATTATTGTTTTTAGTGACATAACTGATTTGTGAGGCAAACAAAGTTGAAACGGCTACCGCTTCGTTTCCTGTTAACACCGTAAAATTGGGGTTGGTGGAGACCAAAACAGCATAAAATCCTTTTTTGATGCCGTCTATCTTTATTTCTGTGGAATGGTCGAGATAATCATCCGTAATCGGCAAAGACTGGTTCCATGTTCTTACAGGCTTGATGGCATTCAGCCGTTTGATAATATCCTCCTGCGTTTCTTTGCTGTTAATCGAGAAAATCTTGTCTTTATCCTTATAGTTTAGTGGAACGATTTTCAGGTATAGTTTAGTGATGTTTTTATAACCGAGCAAGGCCTTAAATGCTTCATTTAGAATTACGGTTTCTTCGGTGGTAACGGAAAGACTTTTATAGAAGATCGTCTCTCTCAACGCCGCACAATTCTTTGCACCTTCTGATTCCGGATAATCCTTTATCGTTTCATCGCAAACAGCCAGTGCCTCTTTTACCGTAAACGCATTGGTTGCATTTTCTTCCTGTGCTTTCTGATGGATGTAATTTGCGATTTCATAGCTAATGCTTGCACCTACATTGCATTTTGCATACTCCGTCTTTAGTCGTTTCAAGGCTTCATAATACAAAGCTTCATTGTCATCTTTATTGAAATAATGCTCTTTTACAAATTGAATCCGTTTTAAATCCGCATCCGCCAGGGCATCTAAATTGGATTTATCATTCAGGCGGAACGCCAATAAATCCTGGTAAATCTTTAAGGCATTGTAATCCTGTGAGTTTTTATCCGCATCATTCAGCCTTATGCTTACAAAATCACCGGCGGTTCCGAAATATTTTTTATCATCAATAGAAAATGCATTGGAGGGTTCTGACAGATTGCTTTTGTCGTTATTGAAATAATCTATCGCACGGTGGGCGAGCAAATCATACAGGGTAGGACGGAACAGCGCCGAGCCTTTCTGTTGCTCCAGAATTGGCGTGAAAGCATCCAGTTTGGTCTGCTGCAGCAATTCCTTATTTTCCATAGAGGCAATATACAACGCGTTGATTTCCTTAAACAGTGTTTTCAGATCCCAGGTGCGAAAATCATCGCTTTGTTTGACATCCGTTTCCGTCCTGTTGGAAAACTTCCAGGTGTTTTCATTGAAATACTGAAAATACAATTCGCCTAAGATGCTTTGCAAAACAGCCTTATCCGCTCCTGCTGATTTCTGAATCTCTGCTTTTAAATCATTTACAATTTTCAATTCAGATTCTTCTTCCAGCGTCATCGTATATTTGTATTTGTACAATAATGCCTTTACCGTTTGTGTCGTATTTTTATCTTCTCTTGATTTCTCCACAATGCTCTCTACCGCTTTTTGCGCGTCTTTTGTTTTACCGTCCTTTTCTAATTTGGCCACGGATTTCCAAAGTGTTTCATAGTTGGTCTGTGCCATGATGTGTTGGTTGATCATGAATAAAATCAGGAGCAATAATCCTGTTTGTCTGAGCTGATGGAACATAGTTTTCGATTTATTTTTCGCGCAAAAGGCGCAATGCTTTTAATTCTTTGTATTCTCCAAATATTTTTTAATTCTGAGTGCCACATTTTCCCGGATATTCATATAAAACAGGGAGTAGTCATATAAATGGTAGTTCTTCATCACCATCGGAACAAAGCCTCCTTCCTGTGGTTTCTGGATTTCTAAAATGCCGTTGCCGTTTTTTGCACCAAATACGGTGTGAATGATTTCACCTGATTTCTTAGACAAACTGCCTTGCTGACTATTCCCGGGAACGAATATTTTTTCGGTGGTCCAGTTTAGTGGGTTGACAGAAACAGCTCCATTGTATTCAGCTACAATCTCTGCAATCTTGGAGTCCTGCCCAAAGGTAGAATAGGATATGTAGCCTCCTGTCTCCTCCGGACTTTGGGATACTTTTAAAAACTGGAATTGGTTTTCGTGTGTAGGAAAACCAATGATATAGGCCTCCACCAACTGTTTTTGCAAGGGTGTTCCGTCAAAAAATTCGCGCAACAAACGCTGTGCATGCTTACCGCCCTGCGAATGTCCCGCGATAATAATCGGTCGTCCGTTATTGTAATGTTTTAAATAATACTCGAATGCGGCTTTTACATCTGCATAAGCGGTATCAAAGGCTTCCTGTGAGCGTTCGCTGTTTTTGGTAAAAAAATTATTGAGGGCTGCCTGGCGATAACGAGGTGCATATACTTTGCAACTGCCATTAAACACACTTGCCTGATATTTTATCGGAAAATTATCTGTCTGTCGATTAATGGATTTGTTGTCGATACTCGCATTGCCTTTAAATCCTGTAACATCTGTAGTAGGATGGATATAAAAGACATCTGCCTCCGCCGTTTCCTGATTATCTTTCAGGCCCTCGGGAGTCCAATCGGCATTGTCGGACATTGTGGGCAGTGCCGCCCAGCTGTCCGGATTGGAATAGTCGGTGGCGAAACAACGGAAAAAAGTAGTTGCAGCTAGCAGCAGAATGATGGTTGTTTTTTTCATTTTTATCTTATTGGTCTTCCAAATCCGGAACCTTACATTCCTTCTCAACGCAAATTACGTGCCTTTTGTATGTCAAAGGTGTTTTTTTACATTTTTTTTGCTGTTTCGGAAATGAGGTACTTACATATTTCTTGTTTTTTGTATTAAATACAATCATAAATTGTAATAAGAGTAGTAGTTCGTATCTTTGCACTATGGAAAAGGCAAAAAGAACGGAAATCTCCTCTTTGGGAGAATTCGGATTAATAGATAAACTGACGCAAAATATTCAATTAAAAAACACATCTTCTGTAAAGGGTGTAGGGGATGATGCCGCAATTATCCAACCCGCTACCACACAGGTAATTACAACGGATATTCTGGTGGAAGGCATCCATTTTGATCTGGTGTATACGCCGCTGAAGCATCTGGGCTACAAAAGCGTCATCGTGAATCTCTCAGATGTATATGCGATGAATGCCATTCCCAAACAGATTCTGGTATCCATAGCCATTTCCAACCGTTTCTCGGTGGAAGCTATAGAAGAAATTTATGAAGGCATACAACTGGCTTGTACCAAATATAATGTGGATTTAATCGGTGGCGATACGACCGCTTCACCTAAAGGATTAGTAATAAATGTGGTGGCCATTGGTGAACAGGAGAAATCTAAAATAGTCACCCGAAATACCGCGAAAGAAGGTGATCTGCTCTGTGTGTCCGGTGATCTGGGCGGCGCCTATATGGGCTTAACCATCCTGCAACGCGAAAAACAGGTGTTCCTGAACGCTCCGGATGCCAACATCGAACTGGCCGGCAATGACTACATCGTGGGCCGACAACTAAAACCGGAAGCCAGAAAAGACATCATCGAATTCTTTGCGAGTGAACACATCGTTCCAACTTCCATGATTGATATTTCGGATGGTCTGAGTTCGGAAATCCTGCATCTCTGCAAACAGAGCAATGTGGGCTGCCAGCTGAATGAAGACGGCGTTCCGATTGCGAATGATACCTATAACAAGGCGCTGGATTTCGGTATCGACCCGATCAATTGTGCCCTGAGCGGTGGCGAGGATTATGAATTGTTGTTTACGATTTTACCAAGCGATAAAAACAAGGTAAATGCACATCCGGATATCAGCATCATCGGAGAAATACTGGATGAAAATTTAGGCGTAAAACTATACACCAAAGGCGGCAACTACCACGATATCATTTCGTTGGGCTGGGATGGCCTGAAGGAAGAGGCTTAATTTTCAGGGCTGTCTAATTTTTGGTATGATTTTTAAGGTATCTTTTTAATGATTGTTTTTATGAAAAAAAATGCCCTTCTGATCTTGTGGTTTGTCTGCTCGCTTTCATTGGCAAAAGCATCACCTTCCGATTCTTCCCAAACGGGTATCATACCAGACAAAACGATATTGGATAAATTATGGACACTGAGAAGAATGCAGCCAAACGATTCTGTGAACTATGAACTGGACGAAGATGCTTTCTTGTTACAATTTAACAGCGAAAACAATAAAATCAACGGCAAGGCGCCCTGCAATACGTTTTTCGGCGGCTACAATTCCGATTACATTTCAAACATTCAGATAATGGCAGTGGGCAATACCCGAATGTACTGTGAGCACATGCAATACGAAGAGATGTACCTTTCCCTGCTGCAAAAGGCAAATACATTTATGATTCAGAAGGAAAAACTCGTGCTGCTGAAAGGCAAGCAAGTGCTGCTGATTTTTGAGTAAAACAAATGCTTGTTTTTTTTGTTTAAACCTTTATGAATGCGTCTGTCAAATTAATCATCAGTATTCTGGCTTGTCTCGCCGTTGGCGGTATCTCAGGTTATGCAACTGCTTCAGAGATTCCGGGCTGGTATGCCACCTTGCAGAAACCTTCTTTCAATCCGCCCAACTGGTTGTTCGGGCCGGTATGGACCTTGCTTTACATTATGATGGGAATTGCCTTCTGGCTGGTATGGAAAAGCGATGCAAGCGATCTGAAACAAAAAGCCATGCTCTTCTTTGCGCTACAACTGACCCTTAATTTTTTCTGGTCCATCCTGTTTTTCAGTTTTCATCAGACAGGCTGGGCAATGGTTGAAATCGCCTTGCTGTGGGTGTTCATCTTGCTCTGCATCGTATCCTTTTACCCCATTTCTGCAATTGCCGCCTATCTGTTAGTACCCTATCTCTGCTGGGTGAGCTTTGCGTCTCTTTTAAATTTCTATATCTGGAAACTCAACTCCTGATTGCTGATTTTTGACAGCAAGTTTATTATCTTTACCCTATGTCGCTGATCTATGCCATTGATATTGCCGGTACCTTTGTGTTTACCATTTCGGGGGCACTGGCAGCCAGCGACAAAAAGCACCATCACGACATTTTCAGTGTTTTCTTTACCGGTTTCATTACGGCCATTGGCGGCGGCACCATCCGCGATGTGACGCTGGGCGCTTATCCGGTGGCCTGGATAGCCGATATCAATTACCTGCTGGCGGTGTTTGCAGGCGTCTTGTTTACCCTGATTTTCAGAAGATACATCATCCGCCTGTCGCGCACCCTCAGTCTGTTCGATACCATCGGTATGGCGATTTATGTCGTCTTGGGCGTTCAAAAAAGCATCACCTTTGAGGTCAATTTACTGGCTGCCGTCATTTTAGGCATGATTTCCGGCATCTTCGGCGGGGTAATCCGCGATACGCTGTTAAACGAAATCCCTTTAATCTTCCGCAAAGAGATGTATGCCACGCCGTGTTTGTTAGGCTCCGCGTTGTTTGTGATCCTGCATTTATTGCAGGTGGAAGAGCAACTGAATTTCATTCTGTCCGTGTTGTTTATCTTCTCTTTCCGCTTGTTGGCTACCCGTTATAGCTGGAGTTTGCCTAAGCTGAATTTCAGGGAATAAATCTCTACCAATCAGAACAACGATATTTGACCGTTCACTTTCGGATCAAAAAGGGTGCAATCCAGTGAGGGCAATTGCCGACCTTCAAAATATCTTTTTCTGGCCATCTGCATCTGCTGTTTGATGGAATCCGCGATGACGCCCTCACCGCGCATGCGCCGCCCGGATTTCGTATCCTGAATTTGTCCGCCGTGCACCTGTCTCAGCTGATTCAGTATCTTGTCTTTGCGCATCGGAAAAGCCATTTCAAGCCAATCGGTAAATACCTGTTCCACTTCTCCGGGCAATCGCAATATATTATAACCGATCCCGAGCGCTCCGGCTGCTGAGGCTGCTTTCGCAATCTTCATAATTTCAATATCGTTCAGTCCCGGAACGATGGGAGCAATGTTCACCATCACCGGAATGCCTGCTTTTGTAATCAATTCTACCGTTTCGAGCCGTTTTGCGGCAGTAGCAGTGCGCGGTTCCATCTTGCGTCGCACTTCTTCATTCAAGGTGGTGATACTGATCACCACATTCACCAAACGCAGAGCCGCCATTTCCTGCAGAATGTCCATATCTCTTTGTATAAGACTGTTTTTTGTGATGATACCTACGGGGTGTTTATGCTCCAACAGTACCTGCAACAATTGCCGCGTGATTTCAAGTTTCTTTTCAATGGGCTGATAGCAATCCGTATTGCCGGAAAGCATGATGGGGGAAGGCTGCCAGGATTTTTTGGAAATTGTCTTTTTGAGCAAATCGGGTGCATTTTTCTTCACCAGAATAATCCGTTCAAAATCGAGACCGGCGTTGTAACCCCAGTAAGGGTGGGTGTTTCGGGCATAGCAATAGGAACAGCCATGTTCACAGCCTTCATACGGATTCATGGAATACTCTAATGGAATATCTGCACTTCTAACAGGATTTACGATGGTTTTGGGGAATACTTCGATGTATTTTGTTTGTACAACGGCAGCTTCTTCGTCTCCCAAAAATTCCTTCTCATCGTAATTCAATTTGGAATAACGATTGGTGAGATTGCTTTGTGCGCCCCTGCCTTTTTGAGGAAGTGAATTGGTGTTCATGCAATAGTAAGGTAGAAAAATATCACAGAGTCGCACAGAGAATGCCGCAGAGAATTTACAAACATTACACGTTATGTAATATTACATGCATATTTATGAAAATCCAATAATCTTAAAATCCTGTTTATCAAGATTCAGACAAGCTATTAAACCAATTCCTTGCAAATAGCCGAAATGGTTTTCACGTCGCCCATTGTATAGTAGTGCAGACAGGGAACGCCGAACTTAACCAGTTCCTTGCTTTGCGCGATACACCATTCTATGCCAACCTGTTTGACTTCCGCATCCTCTTTGCAGGCGCGAACGGCTTTCACCAGATCTTCCGGCAGGTTGATAAAGAAAGCGGACGGAATGCTGTTGAGCTGGCCGAGTTTGGTAATCGGCTTGATGCCCGGAATAATAGGTACGTTGATGCCGATTCTTTTGCAATCGTCCACGAATTTGAAATAGACGGCATTATCAAAAAACATCTGTGTTACGATATAATCGCCGCCGGCATCTATCTTCTGCTTCAGGTATTGCAAATCCTGCTCATAGTTGGCCGCTTCGAAATGCTTTTCGGGATAACCTGCCACACCGATGCAGAAATCGGTTTTTACCGGATTGATCAGATCGTTGTCCAGGTATTTTCCGTTATTCATATCGTCAATCTGTTTCACCAGATCGAGCGCAAAAGGATGACCATCCGGCTCGGGTACAAATTTCTTTTCCAGTTTGCGGGCATCACCACGCAGCGCCAGAATGTTCTGGATGCCGAGAAAACCTAAGTCGATGAGAGAGTTCTCCGTTTCTTCCTTGCTGAATCCCCCGCAAAGAAAATGGGGCACGGCCTCTACGTTATATCTGTACTTTATGGCTGCGCATATCCCTACCGTACCCGGTCGTTTACGCACTGCCACTTTTTCAAAGTAACCTTCCACCGTTTGTTTATATTCAAACTCCTCTCTGTGATAGGTAACATCGATAAACGGAGGCTGAAACTCCATCAGAGGATCCAATACTTTTGTAATGGAATCAATGCTTTTCCCCTTTAATGGAGGTAATATTTCAAAAGAAACCAGTGTTTTCTCTTTGTTCTGTGCTAATATGTCGGTTACTTTCATCGTATGAAATTGGACGGTAAAGGTATAAAATGAATTGAAATTCTAATAATGGGCCGAATTCTAATTGACAAATGCCAGATACTCATTTCCTCTTTCTTAAGAAGAGCCTATGTTTTATTTTTGTACAAGTTAAAACAAGAATATGTATTCAAAAAACAACCCGCGCAAAAACAATGTGTTCATGATGTTCTTATTAACGATAACAGTAGCCGCTTGTTCCAGCAACAACACTCCTTCACCTGTGCCCAAACCAGAAATCACTCCAATTCAGAAAACAGAATCACAAAAGATATACTATAACAGATCTTTAAATAATGGCTACACCACATCATATGAACATGGTATTACCTTTTCATCCAATACGAACGGAAAAATCACCAAAGTTGGCGGTAAAGTGCCAAAGTCAGGGAATTATCGCATTAGCGTCTGGGACGACTCTTCTAAAAACATCATAACAACTCAGTATGCAGATTTGGATTCATTAAGTTTCAAATATGTAAGCATCACCCCCATCAGCGTTCGTCAAAATAAAAAATACGTCGTTAGTATAAATGTACTGAAAGATGCGTTTGAAATCCGGGATAACAGCGTATCTGATTTTATGCCTTATTTTTCTGAAGGAATTACCATCCATTATTACAGCGATGCCAAAACCGCCACACAAACCTTCCCGGACAGATATACGTACACTTATAAGATTGCCGGATTGGTTGATTTTGTATTCGTGGCTGATTAACTCCATCCCATCAAATCTCATGAAAAGATTAATCTTCATACTCTTATTTTATGCTTGTTTGCAGCATTCGGCAGAGTGCCTTGCACAAAGCAATGACTTTTCGATGACGCTGTCCAAATCCTTCTATATGACAGGAGATGCACTGGATGACCTGTACATCAATGTAACCATAAACAAAGGTACCGTAACGGAAAATCAGGAAATTGAACTTGTAAAGAAGTCAAATCCTGCGGAACGTATTTCCGGAACAATTTACCGCATAGACAATACTTCCTTTAATCGAATAAAGACAGGCAAGGCAGGTCAGGAAGTGATACTGTATCTCAAGATGAAGAATGACAAGAAATTTGCCTTAGGCTATACCGGAGACTGGTATGATATTGTCAAGAAAGGACAAGCCCAAGTTGCACCGCCTGCTTCTTCTGCCATAAACGCTGATAGCAAGGCAAAAATCCTGCTAAACGGTAAAGAATGGAAGCACAATTACTTCAAAGGGTATTACTACACCAAAAGTTACGGTATCATAAATGGTCCGGCAAATATCCTGCTGACATTCACACAACCATGCGATGTGCTGAAAAAGCCTGCAGAAGAACAATGCCAGATAGTTGTTTATACGGATGCGAAATCTCCCAAAAAATACGGAAAACAAGATCTGGAAATCACGTTCAGGATTGCAGATGCCGGTAAGGAAAAAGTGTACAGCAGAAACCGGACCTTTGTTCAAAACGCTTCTGCAGAAATAACAAAGTATACAGAAAAGAACGGAAAGGCTTATATTTCGGGCAAATTTACATCGGAAGCAAAGGTATTTATGTGTTCTTCCTGCCCTCTTGGAAAGATAGAAATTACATTTGAAGATTTAGAACTGGAATTATACAAGCAATAAACCATTTACTATGAAAAAATTATTTTTATCCCTGTTCATTGCCGCTGCTTTCATAAGCGGATGCAAAAAAGACCAAGCTAAACCATTTGAAACACCGGTGAAAGCCGCCTCAGAAAACAAGACGCTGCTGGATTCTGCCGTCATCTTTCCTTCTTTTGGAACAAACTACGAAATAGGTAGCAAACTCTATTTCACAAAAAACGGTAAAATCACAAAACTGGGATGCCGTGCGGGCAATAAAGGCACCTTTGCGGTAAGTCTTTGGGATTTTGAGACAAGGACATTATTGGCCTCTACCTCCGTAACGATAACGGATTCTTCCCGTTTCACCTATAAAGACATTACGCCCGTGGAAATAGTCATGAACAAACGATATGTTGTTTCTCTTAACCTGACGAGTGGTGGCAATCCTAAAGATTATTGGTTATGCTACAAAAAGAATTCAGCAGGTACAGACATTGAATTCAATGTATTTCCGGTTACTACAGGCAACACCGTCATTGAGGACTCCAGATACGCCGTATCCTCAACGCCCGTATTTCCCGGTACTGTAAACTCTCCCTGGATGTTCTCCGCCGGAGCAGACCTGCAGTTTGAATATACCGAATAGCGTTCTAAGGAAATACAAATACTTATTGAAAGTGATTTTATAAATTGTCATAAAAAAACTGAATGATTCTATTTAATTTTGAGGTAAATAAAAACATGAAAAACATGAAAAGATTAACATTATGCTTCATTATCTGTATCGGTCTGTTGATTGGATGCAAAAAAGAAACAGGCCCTGCCACAAAAACGGAAAATCCTGCAAAAGCGACCATAGAAGCCGGCTTGGTAGTGGATAGTGTAAAAGCAATTGGTGGTACCACTTCGTTTGAGTTTGGCCCTAAACTATATTTTTCCAAGAACGGAAAAGTCACCAAGCTAGGTTGTAAAATAGCTAATACCGGTAATTTTAGAGTTTCATTCTGGGATTATACCACTAAAGATCTAATCGCAGCAACAACCGTAAACATTACAGATAGCACTAAATTTACTTATAATGACATTTCACCTATTCCGGTTACGGCCAATACCCGTTACGTCATCTCGGTAAATAACACCAGCGGAGGAGTCGCAAAAAAATATTGGCTTTATGTTAAAAAATCAAACACTACTTTGAATGATATATTCCCCTTCACAACAGGTAGCGTAACGTATGAAAAAAATCTCTATAAATTCACCAGCACTTCTGCCTTTCCAACAGACGACGATTTTCAATATGGCATAGACGGCATTGCTGACCTACAATTTGAATACACGGAATAAAAGATACATTACGAATCTTACCAAAAGTCCGGCATATGTCGGGCTTTTTTATTGCCATGGGGTAATTTGTTTTCTCGTTTCTAAACACTATCTTCGCATCACGATTTTGTTCTTTTATAATAACTTATTTTGAAAGGTGGAGGGAATAGGCCCTGTGAAACCTTAGCAACCCTAAACGGTAAAGCGTTTGGAAGGTGCTAAATCCTATCTGAATCCGGTATTCAGAAAAGATAAGTCGAGCCAACAGCTGTCTCCTTCAAAATAATTTAGCTTAACAGAACGGATTTTCTCAAATAGAAAACAACGGTTCATTATGAGCAATTCACTTAATCAGATAGCAAAGGAACGCATCCTTATTCTGGATGGCGCCATGGGCACCATGATACAACGCTATAAACTGGAAGAAGCAGATTATCGCGGTGAACGATGGAAAAACCATCCGCATCCGCTGAAAGGCAATAACGATTTGTTGTCCATCACCCGCCCGGACATCATCAAGGAAATCCACCGCCAGTATTTTGAGGCCGGTGCAGACATCGTGGAAACCAATACTTTCAGTGGCACCACCATTGCGCAAGCCGACTATCATCTCGAAGATGCCGTATACGACATCAATTTCCAAAGTGCGAAGATTGCCAAGGAAGTAGCCGACGACATAACAGCCAAAGAACCGCACAAACCGCGCTTTGTGGCGGGCGCCATGGGGCCGACCAACCGTACCTGCTCCATCTCCCCGGATGTGAACGATCCGGGTTTTCGTGCCGTTACTTTCGACGAACTGGTGAAAGCCTATTACAAACAGGCCAGGGCGCTGATTGACGGAGGCGTGGACATCTTATTGGTGGAAACCATCTTCGACACCCTGAATGCCAAAGCTGCCCTATTTGCCATCCAATCCTTATTTGAAGATATCGGAAAAGAATATCCGGTCATGGTATCGGGGACCATTACGGATGCCAGCGGCAGAACCTTGAGCGGACAAACCACGGAAGCTTTCCTGATTTCCCTTTCTCATGTGCCCTTGTTCTCCATCGGACTGAACTGCGCCTTGGGTGCAAAAGAACTGCGACCCTACCTGCAGGTATTGTCCAAAGAAGCGCCGTTCTAT
Source organism: Chitinophagales bacterium (assembly GCA_046329775.1). Classification (GTDB taxonomy): domain Bacteria; phylum Bacteroidota; class Bacteroidia; order Chitinophagales; family JADIYW01; genus JADJSS01. The sequence goes on along the minus strand of JAXLTX010000005.1, from coordinate 31,287 downwards.
ATCAGTGCTTATCCGAATGCAGGATTGCCAAATGCGTTTGGCGGCTATGATGAGACACCGGAACAAATGGCAGAAGCCACCCGCGAATACCTGGAACTCGGATTGATCAATATCTTAGGCGGCTGCTGCGGCACCACACCCGACCATATCAAATGTTTTGCTGATGTTGCCAAAAATTATCAGCCAAGAAAAATTGAAGAAAGCGTAATTGCATAAAAGAATGACAGCGACACAACATATTTTAAAACTATCCGGACTGGAGCCATTGCTGGTTACCCCTGAATCCAATTTCATCAATATCGGCGAGCGTACGAACGTTACAGGCTCCAAAGTGTTTCTTAAGATGATTAAGGAAGAACGCTATGAGGATGCTTTGGCAGTGGCCATGGACCAGGTGCGCGGTGGCGCTCAGGTGCTCGACGTGAATATGGATGAAGGGATGATAGACGGTGAAAAAGCCATGGTGAAATTCCTGAACCTGATTGCCTCCGAACCGGAAATTTCCCGCATTCCCATCATGATAGATTCTTCCAAGTGGGAAATCATCGAAGCCGGGTTGAAATGTATTCAGGGAAAAGGCATCGTCAACTCCATCAGCTTAAAAGGTGGGGAAGAAGAGTTTGTCCGACAGGCTAAACTGATCAAGAAATACGGTGCCGCCACCGTTGTCATGGCATTTGACGAGAACGGCCAGGCCGACAGCTACGAACGAAGAATAGAAATCTGTGAACGCAGTTATCGCGTATTGGTCGATAAGGTGAAATTCAATCCGAACGATATCATCTTCGACCCGAATATTTTCCCGGTGGCCACCGGTATGGAAGAACACCGCAACAATGCCGTGGACTTCTTCCGCGCTACCAAATGGATCAGAACCAATTTGCCAGGTGCACACGTCAGCGGCGGCGTTTCCAACGTATCGTTTTCTTTCCGCGGCAACAATGTGGTGCGCGAAGCCATGCATTCCGCCTTTTTGTACCACGCCATTAAAGAAGGGATGGATATGGGCATCGTCAATCCTACCATGCTGGAAGTGTATGACGACATCAATAAAGATTTGCTGGAACGCGTGGAAGATGTATTGTTAAACCGAAGAGAGGATGCCACGGAACGTTTACTGGAGTTTGCCGATACCGTCAAAGGAACTGCGAAGAAGAAAGAAGAAGACCTGGCCTGGAGAAACCAGCCGGTGAATGAACGCCTGAAACATGCTTTGGTAAAAGGCATCGTGGACTTTATTGATGAAGACACGGAAGAATGCCGCTTGCAATACGACAAACCGTTGAGCGTGATTGAAGGTCCGCTGATGGACGGCATGAACGTGGTAGGTGATTTATTCGGCGCCGGCAAGATGTTCCTGCCACAGGTAGTGAAATCTGCACGTGTGATGAAAAAATCAGTGGCGTATCTGCTGCCGTTCATCGAAGCATCCAAGCAGGAAGGTGACAGCAACAAGCAAGGAAAAATATTGCTGGCTACCGTAAAAGGCGACGTACACGACATCGGCAAGAACATCGTTGGCGTGGTACTGGCCTGCAACAATTTTGAAATCATCGACATCGGCGTGATGGTGCCTTGCGATAAGATTCTGGATGCCGCAGAAAAGGAACAGGTAGATGTCATCGGATTGAGCGGATTGATTACACCATCGCTGGATGAGATGGTCTTTGTAGCCAAAGAAATGAAACGCCGCGGCATGAAACAACCTTTGCTGATTGGCGGTGCCACGACGTCGAAAATACATACGGCCGTTAAGATAGAACCCAATCATGACCAGCCTGTCGTACACGTGCTGGATGCTTCGCGCAGCGTGCCGGTGGTGAGCAGTTTATTGGGAAAAGACAGCCGTGTACAGTTTGAAGCGGATATCCGTGCGGAATACGAAATGATGCGCCAGCGCCATCAGGGTAAACAGGTGACCAAAGATTATATCTCGCTGGGAGAGGCGCGCAAGAACAGCCTGAAATTGGACTGGAGTGCGTATAACCCGCCGAAGCCAAGTTTCCTCGGCACCAAAGTATTTGACGATTACGACTTAAACAATATCCGCCCTTACATCGACTGGACGCCCTTCTTCTCTACCTGGGAACTGCATGGAAAATACCCGAATATTTTAGAAGATAAAATTGTGGGAGAAGAAGCCAAGAAATTATTCAAAGATGCCAATGCATTGCTGGACAAAATCATTGCGGAAAAATGGCTGACGGCCAAAGCGGTCATCGGATTTTTTGAAGCGAACAGCCAGGTAGATGATATCGAATTAAAAAATATTGACCATCCCGAATTGCTGACTGACAAAAGAAAATCTGTCTTACATCATCTGCGCCAGCAAAATAAGAAAGGCGAAGGCCTGCCGAATTTCTGCCTGAGTGATTTCGTGGCACCGAAAGACAGCGGCAAGCAGGACTATATCGGTGGTTTTGCGGTCACAACCGGCATCGGCATCGAAAAATGGATACAGCATTTCCAGGATACGCACGACGATTACAACAAGATCATGCTGGCGGCGCTGGCCGACCGTCTGGCGGAAGCCTTTGCGGAACACATGCACGAGCGCGTGCGCCGGGAATTCTGGGGCTATGCAAAAGGCGAGCAACTGGAGAACGAAGAACTGATCCGCGAAAAATACCAGGGCATACGCCCTGCACCGGGCTATCCGGCCTGTCCCGACCATACCGAAAAACCGATGTTGTTTAAACTCTTAGACGCGGAGAAAAACGCGGGCATCATCTTAACGGAAAGCAATGCCATGTATCCGGCCTCCAGTGTGAGCGGCTGGTATTTCTCGCATCCCGACAGCAAATATTTCGGCATCGGCAAGATTGCGAAAGATCAGGTGGAAGATTATGCCGCACGCAAAAATATGAAGACAGAAGAAATCGAAAGATGGCTGCAGAGCGTGTTGAATTATGATGTGTAGAGATTTCGAGGCAATCCTGATACCTATCGGGACGGAATGACGCAACTGCAAGGCACTGTCTGTCATGCTGAACTCGTTTCAGCATCTTTAGATTGCTGAAATTCCTCATCTTAGATAGATGCTTTCCTTCCTAGCAGAGTCTCTCGCAGAGGACTCTGTGTCAGATTTACAAACAACTTTCATATTCAACGCAGAGTCCTGCCCCACGCATGACTACACACAGGAGACTCTGCTGGGAAAACAAGATTGCCAAAGACCAGGTGGAAAACTACGCGGCACGCAAAAACATGAAGACAGAAGAAATTGAACGATGGCTGCAGAGCCTGTTGAATTATGATGTGTAGTATTCCGAAATAATCCCGATAGCTATCGGGACGGAATGACGCAACTGCAAGCACTGTCTGTCATGCTGAACTCGTTTCGGTATCTATAGATTTCCTTCCTAGCAGAGTCTCTCGTAGAGGACTCTGTGTCAGGTTTACAAACAACTTTATATTCAATACAGCGTCCTTTCCAAAAGACTCTTCTAATAATTGAAATTTACAGAATACCAATCCATCTTCCAAAATCCCCTGCAATTCCTTAGTTTTACATTCCATCATGTACAAAGAAATTGCTTATCAATCTGCTGAAGAGGCCTTATCCATCATACAAAGCGGCAACCGCGTGTATGTGCACGGCAGCGCCATGACGCCAAATTTCCTGCTGGCGGAACTGGCCAAACAGGCGCCACGTCTGCAAAACGTGGAACTCACCTTTATTTCCGTGCTGGGCGAAATCGTGGTGGACAAGCCCGAATATGAAAACAGTTTTCATATCAATTGCCTGTTTGTCAGCGACAGTGTACGCCTTGCCGTTAATGAAGGCCGTGCAGATTTTGTTCCGGTTTTTCTGAGCGACATCCCTGATCTGTTCAAGAACGGTCAGCTGCCGCTGGATGTGGCTTTGATACAGGTCTCTCCGCCCGACAAGCACGGCTATTGCTCGCTGGGCGTCAGCGTGGACATTGCACGTGCCGCCGTCAGCACCGCCAGTCACATCATCGCGCAGGTAAACCCGAACGTACCGCGCACGCTCGGCGATAGCATGATACACACCGACCGGATTCACTCCTTTGTTTATGAGGATCATGCACTGCATATAGTGGACTACAGTACCAAAGTGGGCAAAGAGGAATTACAAATCGGGAAATATATTGCGGAACTGATTGAGGACGGCAGCACCTTGCAAACCGGCATCGGCACCATTCCGGATGCGGTGTTGAAATCCCTGTACAATCACAAGAATCTGGGCATTCACACGGAGATGTGCAGCGACGGCATCATCGATTTATTTGAAAAGGACATCATCAACAATTCAAAAAAAATAATCCATCCGTACAAGACGGTGACGGGTTTTGCCGTAGGTACTAAAAAACTCTACGACTATGTAGACGACAATCCTGCCTTTGCCTTTCTGGATATTGATTTTGTCAACGACCCGCATATCATCAGTAAAAATCCGAAAGTGGTGGCCATCAACAGCGCCATTGAAGTGGATATCACGGGGCAGGTTTGCGCTGACAGCATTGGCTCGAAGCTATACAGCGGCATCGGCGGACAGATGGACTTCATCCGTGGGGCAGCGCTCAGTCAGGGCGGCAAACCCATCATTGCACTTACTTCCCGCACTAAAAAAGGAGAGCCGCGTATTGTACCCTTTTTAAAGCAAGGTGCCGGCGTGGTGACGACGCGCGGACATGTGCATTATATTGTAACAGAGTTTGGTGTCGCTTATTTATACGGGAAAAATCTTCGGCAGCGCGCCAAAGCACTCATAGAGATTGCGCATCCGGATGACCGTGAAAATCTTGAACGCAGCTGCAGAGAACGATTTCTTCAATTCTAATTTTGCTTATATTTATTGTATGAAAAGAAAGCACCTACTGCTGCTCATTTCAATATTGCTATTGGGCGGCACAAGTATTCAGGCACAAAAGAGCGTGCCCAACCTCATTATTGAAGCATACAACGACGCTTCTTCCGGTTTTATATCCTTCAATGATTACATCGTAACCAATAATGGTATGCGTCAATTAAGTGCCTCCAAAATAGCCGAATATAGCGGAGCGGAAAAGGTCTACCTTTATACATACACCAACAAAACGCTTTCAGCCTTTCCCGGTAAGAAATTCACGGAATATGAGATGTCTGTACATGGCTATAAGATCGTCACCCCTTATAAGACCTGGGCAGAAGCAAGAGATTCCGTTTACGATAAATTCTATACCTATTATGCTTATTTTGAAACCCTGTTGGGAAAGCAAATGAGTCATAGCAAGATATTAGGCCAGAAAATAGGCACCGATGACAGCGGTGCGCCACGTTATAAAGTGTTCTTTTATCCTAAAGGCATGCCCGTTCCCGACACGGATGACGGCATTGAGATATTACGAGCCTTGGGCAATACCACCTATTTTACGCTTGAAATATGGGATGTCCCGCTATTGAAAGGAAAATATTATCTTGCCATCAATATCATTGGATTTAAAGAGCAGCCATGATGCGGGTTGGCGTGGCGCAGCATTTACAGATATATTCTTTTATCTTCACCCTATGTTAGATAAGGTACGCAGTATGTTTAAGATTGATATGCAGAAATTGCGTTCTGCAGATTCCTCGCATTTGTTCTGGATGGATCTTACCATGCTGTTCGTGGTGTTCATCAATCTGCTGTATCTCTTTTTCGGATTCCTGTTTCAGTTCCACGTGGTACAGGCCACCGTGGGGCATCTTTCACAAGATTTCAGGACCTGGTATGCGGCCACGATATTTCCTTACGTCTTTCATTACGACCTGATTTTTGTCGGGATATACGTTGCTGAATTGATCTTCCGCTGGATACGCAGCATCTACCGAAAGAAATATGACAACTGGTGGTTCTACCCCTTTGTGCATTGGTATGATGTCATCATGTGCATTCCCATCCTCCACGGACTGAACTTCTTTGCTGCCTTGCGGCTCTTCGGCCTGGTTTATCGCCTGCAGCGTTTGGGCGTGTTTGATCTGACCAAGACCTATGTCTACAAGCAATCGTCTTTCGTATCGGAAGTGGTGGTAGAAGAGGTGGCCGACCGTGTGATTGCCAAGATGATCACTATGGTGCAGGAAGAGGTGCAGAAGGGTTCGCCTTTGGTGACAAAAATCGCCACCAATGTCATCAAGCCGAAAGAAGACGCCATTGTCAATTATCTGACCAACCGCATCGGGGAAGCCATGAATATTTCGTACTCACAGCACAGGGGGGAACTCAAGCTATATGTGGAACGTATTGTGGGAGAGGCGATTCTGGAGAATGATACGGTAGATAAGTTTCGTTACATTCCGGGGCTGGGAAAGGTTTTTCAGGAAACGCTGGACAAGGCAGTGGCGGATATTACCTTCAACACGATTGATAAGCTGATGAAGGATGTGATTGATCCGAGCAACACGCGAGGGGTGAAGGAAGTTACCCATGGTCTGATTGAGTCCTTTTTAGACCATTCTCATCCTGAAAGCACTGAACTTAACCAGATGATTGTGGGCATCATAAACGATTCTCTGGAAGAAGTGAAGCACGCCGTATTGATGAAAGAATGGAAAATTAAACAGAAAAAGGAAGAAAAGTTAAAAACAGAGGAAAAAATACGAAAAAGCAAAAATATTTAACCAACCAAAAAGCACTTTGGCACGAGAATTGTTACCTAATTAGTATCTAAAAAATAGTTTTAGGTAGCGTTAAAAAAACATTTTCATTTGGTTGGTTTAAAATAGTCCTGAGCGTGGTTGCTCAGGATTTTTTTTGCTATTTCCCCTTTATCTCCAGCAAACTATCCGAATTTAGTTTTTTGGTCGTTTCTCCGCTGCCGTCATCTTCTGATGTTGCCACCACGCCGTCTCCGTACAGAATATCCCAAACCTGCTGAATCTTGTAGACTCCCTGGTTGTAATGATTGCTTAAGATAATGACGGTGGTTTTATCGCTGATTTTGCGGTTGAAAACGGAATTATAGCTATGCCACCAGCCATTATGATAAATCAGGCGGGTGCCGTCCGACTGGTCCTGCATTCGCCAACCCAACCCATAATTTTTATTGCCGGCCTTTTCGAAGCTTTGCGGAGTGAACGCCAGACTCAGGATTTCCGGTCGAATGAAATTAGGAGAGTAGAGTGCCTGATCCCATTTATATAAATCCTGCACGGTGCTGTAAATCCCCTTATCACCAAATACACCGTCCGTATAGACAATATCATCTTCCAACCATCGGGAGCCTTTGTAGCCTCTGGTGGCAGACGGCCGTTCACTCAGGGGGTCGTACAACCAGGTATCCAGCATGCCCAGTGGAATAAAGATATTCTGATGCAGGAAGTCACAAAAAGGCATTCCCGACAGCTTTTCTACAATGAGAGCGAGCAGCACATAATTGGTATTGTTATATCTGAAATGGGTATCGGGTGCATTCAATGCCTTTGGCCTGAACTTATACATCATCTTCAGGACATCTTCATTGGCCATGAATTGCTTCTTATTTTTCCAGTATTCTTCTGAAAAACTCAGGTAATTGGGCAGCCCAGAACGATGATTCAGCAGCATTCTGACGCTGATTCCCTTATAGGGAAAATTAGGAAAGAATTTTTCAAGTGTATCATCCAGAGACAACATGTTTTGTTGCAGCAATAACAGGATGGCCCCGGAGGTGAACGTCTTGGAAGTGGATGCAATCTGGAAGGTAGACTTTGACGTCAATCGTTCTTTCGTCTGATAATCCTTATATCCGTAATATCGTTCAAAAATGGGTGTGCCTTTATAGGAAATCAGGACCGATGCATTGAAACCACCTTTTACCTTATCTTCAAAATAACAGTCCAATGCGTGTATTTTTTTTACAATCGCAGAATCCTGCAGATCAATCTTTTCCTTGTCGTGATTCTGGTATAAGGCAGGATTTACAACGGTCTGCACAAACCCTGTTGGTGTACGGGTGCCATTATGTTGGCAAAATGTAAAACAAAAACCACACAGTAATATATATAGCGTTAAAAATACCTTTTTCATTCTCTTTCTTTGATGCTTCAAATCCTCTTCTGACATAATACAAATCAATGACCATAAAAATAGAGGAAAAGTGAAAGAATGTTAGCAAAGAGATATTACCATTGCGTTGAAAACGGATTTTTAGATTATTTTTACAAAAAAGAAAAGCATGGAATTCAATATCATTAAAAGTCTGACGAACGAATACACACACGAATGTGCCAGTACGCGAAAATTATTGGAAAGAGTACCGATGGATAAGCTATCCTGGAAGCCGCATGAAAAATCAATGACGCTGGAACAACTGGCCACGCATGTGGCAGAAATACCGGAATGGGTGCCTATTACGCTGGAACAACCTGAACTGGATTTTTCAAAAGGCGACTATAAGCCGAAATCCGTTGCCACGACAGAGGATTTATTAAAAATCCACGACGATGCTGTTGCTGCTGCCTTGAAATCCATACAAAATACCAGTGCTGAAATATTGGTGAACGAAACCTGGACGATGCGTAATGGAGAAACCATTTATTTTACCATGCCGAAAATTGCGGTACTACGCAGCTTCACCTTTAACCATATCTACCACCACCGCGGACAACTGACCGTATATCTGCGTTTGTTAAATGTGCCGATTCCGGGCATGTACGGACCAACGGCAGATGAGCAAGGTATGTAAATGAATTAGATGATGCTATAATAAAAAACCGCAATTTGAAATTGCGGTTTTTTCATTCTATGATTTGTATGATATTCACCGGACAGGCTTTGGCTGCTTTGAGATTACTTTCCATTTCATCCTCTCTAACCTTTACGCTCCAGAAGCCCTTTTTGTCTTTACCTTCCAGCAACACGCTCTTGCCATCTTTTCGGCTCATTCGCCAGCGCTGCGGAGCCAACTCCACGCAATAATTGCAGCCAATACATTTTGCTCTTTGCTGTATGATGGTAATCACGGTAGGTTAATTGCTGCTGACGATTTTGTACAATTTATCACTGCTGCGAATCGGTGTTTCCAGTTTGAAAGCACAGCTATCGCCTTTTTTGGCTGTCTGAACGGGACCAGCCGAAGTGTGTAATTCTGTGATGGTGGTTTCAACGGCACCAGTGGTAGGTCCGGTAATGAGAACACTGTCACCAACACTCAATTCATATGATTCCAGTTTAAACTCCGCCACCTGAATCTTATCAAAATAATTGCTGCCTTTTCCCAGATAGATTTTTCTTGTGGTCGCTTTAGATCCTGCCGCATCATTCCATTCACCCAACTCTTGCCCCAGATAATATCCACTCCAGAAGCCGCGGTTATATACGCGCTTCAATCGCTCCATCCAGTCAGTCACTTTTTCTTTTGTGTAAGTATTCGCATAGTATGCATCAATGGCTTCGCGGTAACATTCCACTGTTGTTTTCACATAATCTGCACCTTTGCCTCTTCCTTCTATCTTCATCACATTTACACCGCTTTCAATCACCTGGTCCAGAAAATCTATCGTGCATAAATCTTGTGCCGACATGATATATTCATTGTCGATAGCCAGTTCATGGCCGTCTTCATTATCAATCACGGTATAACTTCTCCTGCAGTTCTGTACGCAGGCTCCCCGGTTGGCAGAAGCATTCGCCGTATGTAAACTCAAATAACATTTGCCGGAAACGGCCATGCACAAGGCCCCGTGTACAAAGATTTCTATCTCAATTAACTTGCCTGACGGTCCACAGATGTTTTCTTTCTCTATCTGGTCGCAGATTTTTTTGACCTGAATCAGGCTCAACTCTCTCGACAAGACCATCGTATCGGCAAAGAGCGCGTAAAACTTCACCGTTTCGATATTGGTGATATTGACCTGCGTGGAGATATGCACTTCCAGTTGTATGGAACGTGCATAGGCAATCACGGCCTGGTCGCTGGCAATGACGGCTGTGATACCGCTGGCTTTTGCCTTATCCAGTACGGTTTTAATGGCGGATAAATCGTGATCGTAGACAATGGTATTCAGCGTAAGATAGCTACGCACCTTATTTTCCTTACAGATGGTTCCTACTTTCTCTAAGTCCTCCAATGTAAAATTCATGGTGGCTCGTGCACGCATGTTGAATTGCTCCACACCGAAATATACGGAGTCACAACCGGCATGAATCGCTGCCATCAGGGCCTCATAGCTGCCGGCCGGTGCCATCAGTTCTATTTTCTGTTGTTTGCTCATTGCGGTGCAAAGATACTACATATTCCTTCTATACTGTCCACCTACCTCAAACAGGGCGTTGGTAATTTGGCCCAGGCTGCAATATTTAACTGTTTCAATCAACACATCAAATAAGTTCTTGTTTTCCAACGCAGCTTTTTGCAGTTGTTGTAAATAGTGCTGTGCTTCCGATTTATTTCTTTCCTGAAGTGCACATAAGTTTGCAATTTGCATGTCCTTTTCTTCCGTTGTACTGCGTATTACTTCCATCGGCAAGATGGTCGGAGAACCTTTGGAGGACAGGAAGGTGTTCACTCCAATCAAAGGCAATTCGCCGGTATGTTTTTTCATTTCGTAATACATGCTTTCTTCCTGTATCTTGCTGCGTTGATACATGGTTTCCATCGCACCTAACACACCTCCACGCTCGGTGATTCTGTCAAACTCCGCATAGACCGCTTCTTCTACCAAATCCGTCAGTTCTTCAATAATGAAAGAACCCTGCAATGGATTTTCATTTTTTGCCAAGCCCAATTCCTTGTTGATGATTAACTGAATGGCCATCGCCCTGCGGACACTCTCTTCTGTGGGTGTGGTGATAGCTTCATCGTAGGCATTGGTGTGTAAAGAATTGCAGTTATCGTAAATCGCGTACAAGGCCTGCAGGGTAGTTCGAATATCGTTGAAATCAATTTCCTGTGCGTGCAGACTTCTTCCTGAGGTTTGGATGTGGTATTTCAGTTTCTGACTTCTGTCATTGCCTTTATACAAATACTTCATCGCTTTTGCCCAGATTCTTCGGGCAACACGGCCAATCACAGCATATTCCGGGTCAATGCCGTTGGAGAAGAAGAAAGATAAATTCGGCGCAAAATCATCGATATGCATGCCACGAGAAAGATAGTATTCCACAAAGGAAAAACCATTGGACAAGGTAAACGCCAGTTGCGAAATCGGATTGGCACCGGCTTCTGCAATATGATACCCGGAAATAGAGACAGAATAGAAATTGCGCACTTTATGCTGCACAAAATATTCCTGCACATCCCCCATTAATTTCAGAGAAAACTCCGTTGAAAAAATACAGGTATTCTGCGCCTGGTCTTCCTTTAATATATCCGCCTGCACGGTACCGCGCACCTGAGATAAGGCATGTGCTTTAATCTTCGCATACACCTCCTTTTCCAATACCTGATCACCCGTAACACCCAACAACAATAAGCCCAATCCATCGTTACCATCCGGCAAAGTGCCTGAATACGTTGGTCGTTTGGCATTCTTACTCTTATAGATTTCGTCAATCTTTTTGTTGACCTCATCCACCAGATGGTGTTGTCTGATGTATTTTTCACATTCCTGGTCGATGGCGGCATTCATAAAGAAAGCGCAGATGGTGGCGGCCGGCCCGTTGATGGTCATGGAAACCGAGGTATTCGGCGAGCATAAATCAAAACCGGAATACAACTTTTTTGCGTCATCTAAGGTGCAGATGGAAACACCGGAATTACCGATTTTACCATATATATCCGGACGAATGGCCGGGTCTTCGCCGTACAAGGTCACACTGTCGAAAGCGGTTGACAATCGTTTTGCAGGCAGGCCTAGAGAAACATAATGGAACCGCTTATTGGTACGTTCCGGTCCGCCTTCGCCGGCAAACATGCGCGTCGGGTCTTCGCCTTCTCTTTTAAATGGAAAAACGCCTGCTGTGTAAGGAAACTCACCCGGCACATTTTCCTGCAGGTTCCATTTCAAAATATCTCCCCATGATTCGTATTTCGGCAAGGCCACTTTCGGAATTTGTAAATGAGACAAGGATTCCGTGTGCGTTTTTATTTTTATTTCCTTATCGCGCACCTTGAATACATAGAACTCATTCTTATAATCCTGTTTTGTTTTTTCCCAGGTATCCAGTATTTGCTTGCATTCCGGATGTAGTTTGAGTTGTTTTTCTTTTATTTCTTCATCCAGCTTTTCCAACGTTTTAAACTTCGGAAATGATTTTATTCTATCTAATGCATAAAGGTCTTGTGCAATTTCTGCTTGCTCTTTTACCCAGGTATCATAATCGCGATTAGTTTTCGTAATATCAGACAAGTAACGAACTCTGGCTGGTGGAATAATGTAAATCTTTTCAGAATTTCCGGTGCGTAAATTCAGGGTGGACTGCCAATTCAGTTTCGATTTTTCAATCACCTTCAGAACAACCGCCTTATACAATTCATTTGTTCCCGGATCGTTAAACTGTGCGGCAATGCTGCCATACACCGGCATGTCTTCCGGATTTTTATCCCATAGGTTTCGGTTGCGCTGATATTGTTTTTTTACATCGCGCAAGGCATCCTGCGCACCGCGTTTATCAAACTTATTGATAGCCACCACATCGGCAAAATCCAGCATATCAATTTTTTCTAACTGCGATGCGGCCCCAAATTCCGGCGTCATCACATATAGGAAAGTATCGGCAATGTCTACGATTTCCGTACCGCTCTGTCCGATACCGGATGTCTCAATGATAATCAAATCAAAATTCGCCGCTTTCAGAATCGCAATCGCATCGGTGATGTTCTTAGAAATGGAAGCGTTGGTTTGTCGCGTGGCCATGGAGCGCATATACACGCGGGGATTGTTGATGGAATTCATACGGATTCTATCACCTAACAAAGCACCGCCTGTTTTTCTTCGGGATGGATCGACGGAAATGATGGCAAGTGTTTTATCCGGGAAATCCAACAGAAAACGACGCACTAATTCGTCTGTAAGTGAAGATTTTCCCGCGCCTCCGGTGCCTGTAATACCGAGAATGGGGATTGGAGATTGGAGATTGGAGATTTTAGATTCTATGTTGTCATACTCAGCCGGAAAATTTTCGGCTGACGAAATCAACTGCGCGATATGATGTGCATTCTTTGCTTTCAGTTTTTCTGTATCCAATGCCACCTCCTTACCGCAAGGAAAATCACAGATTTGCAATAAATCATTGATCATACCTTGCAAACCTAAGGCACGTCCGTCATCCGGAGAATAGATTCTGTCAATCCCGTAAGCGTGCAATTCCTCAATTTCAGAAGGCAGGATGGTGCCGCCGCCGCCGCCGACAATCTTGATGTGTCCGCAACCTTTTTCGTGGAGCAGGTCATACATGTATTTCAGATATTCCACGTGTCCGCCCTGATAGGAAGTGAACGCTATCGCGTTAGCATCTTCTTCAATCGCACATTCCACTATTTCCTGTACGGAACGGTTATGCCCTAAATGAATCACTTCTGCACCAGAAGCCTGAATGATGCGGCGCATGATATTGATGGCTGCATCGTGCCCGTCGAACAAGGATGCTGCGGTGACAATTCTTATTTTATTTTTGAGCTGGTAAGGTTTTACTTCTTGCATGAAATTTCTATTGTAGGACAAATTTAATCTATTCATGGCGTTTTTTTGCTGAAAAAACAAATCATAAATAATGTAAATTTTAATCTATTCAGCCGTCATTTTCCTATTTTTGGAAAAAATGTGCTCGTATGAAAAAATTTCTGGTCGGATTTCTTGTTTTCTTTGTGATATTGATAGCATCTGCTGTTGCTGTTCCTTATTTCTTTAAGGATAAAATCATTGCCAAGGCAAAAGAGGAAATCAGCAAACAGCTAAATGCAAAAGTGGACTTTAGTGATATTGACTTATCCTTGTTAAAAAACATCCGCAATTTTCCCAATATAGCATTAGGTATTGATGATTTAACCATTACCGGCATTGCCCCGTTTGAAGGTGATACGCTTTTAAATATAGGTTCTGCCAACGCTTCTCTGGATTTAATGAGTGTGATTAAAGGGGAACAATACAAAATTGAAGCCATCTCCTTAGAAGACGCCAGCCTCAACGCCATCATAAATAAAGAGGGTATTGCAAACTGGAATATTTTAAAACCATCAACTGACACAGCGACTTCCAAACCATTTGCACTGGCATTAAATAAACTGGCGCTAGATAATATCAACCTCTACTACGACGATTTAAAAGGCAGTACTTCTTTAAAAATCGTGAACCTTAACCACAAAGGAAAAGGCGATTTTGCGTCCGAAATTTTAGATTACACATCAAGCACGGCTATCGAAAAGCTTTCGTTCTCGCAGGGGCTTATCACCTACTTAAAAGAAGCTACACTGAACCTGGAAAGTTCCGTAAATATTGACCAGACACAACATAAATACACTTTTAAAGAAAATAAATTGATTTTAAACAGACTGGGACTTTTACTGAACGGCTTCATCCAGATTCCGGATTCGACCAAAGCGGTGATGGATATCTCCTTTAATGCTGACAAGACAGACTTCAAGTCTTTGTTGTCGCTCATTCCTGCCGTTTATTCTAAAGATTTTAAAGACATCGTTGCTTCCGGAATCCTGAAATTAGACGGCATGGCCAAAGGAACCTTGCAGGGAGATGCTTATCCTGCATTTGCCCTGAATCTGAAAGTAGACAACGGCAAATTTCAATATCCGAAACTGCCAACGGCTGTCACAGATGTTTTTATTGATGCACATATAAACAACCCGGGGGGAAACTTGGATAAAACCCTGATAAATGTTCCTGACTTACGCCTGAAATTGGCCAATGAACCCATTGTTGCCAAGTTAAAAGTAGCCACACCCATTTCAGACCCGAACGTTGATTTGTCTGCAAAAGGAAAAATCAATTTGGCGGATGTACAGAAATTCTATCCGCTGGAAGGCGTGCAAAAACTGACGGGTAACGCACATGTGGATTTAACGGTAAAGGCCAAAAAGTCGGATGTGGATGCTAAGCGTTATCAAAATGTACAAGCTGCGGGAAACATCTCCGCAAACGGCATTGAATATGCCTCGAAAGAGGTGCCGAAACCGGTTTCCGTCAGTAACCTGCTGCTGAATTTTACGCCTCAATATGTGGATGTTCCGCAATGTGTCGCTAAAATCGGTAATAGCGATTTTGACATCAAAGGAAAACTGGAAAATGTGATTGGATATGTGCTGTCAAAAGATGCCGTAATTACCGGAAATGTAAACATCGTATCGAACAAGATAGATGCCAACGAATTTTTACCGGACTCCTCTTCCGCCTCAAAATCAAAGGCGCAACAGGCAAAAGAAGTGGTGCGTATCCCTAAAAACATAGACTTTACAGGTATAGCAACGGTAGGAGAATTGGTATATGACAAACTAAACATCAAAAACCTGAACGGCAAAATTAATCTGAAAGATGAACAGCTGAACCTGAATAACCTGACGGCAAATCTGTTGGGCGGCAGTGCCACGGTGAGCGGATTTTATAACACCCAAACAGATATCCCGACAGGAAACCTGACCTACAACATCCAAAACTTCGACGTGCAGGAGGTGTATAAGTTTGTCGGCACCATGCAGAAAGCGGCACCCATCATGAAATATGTCAACGGTTCGTTTGGTTCCAATATGAATATGCAAATGGCCATCCTGCCTGATTTATCACCGGACATGAAGACACTCAACGGAACCGCCGGATTTAAAATGCCACTGGCAAATATCAAAGGTGTACCTGCCTTGCAAAAAATTGTAGAGCAAACCAAGCTGAAACAACTGGAAAATCTGCGTATAGAAAACCTGGATATCAAAACCACGGTGGCTAACGGCAGAATTTTGGTGGCACCTTTTGAAACCAAAGTGAATAACCTGAAAATGGTGGTGAGTGGTTCACAAGGCATCGCTGACCAAAGCATGGATTATACCGTTGCCATTGATGTTCCATGGAAAGAACTCGGACAAGCCAGCAGTTTTGCGCAAGGTTTGCTGGCAAAAAATCCCATTCCAAAACTGAATAACATGGTGCCGGAAATCATCCGCATCAACTTAAAAGTGGGAGGCACTTTCAATAAACCCACTGTAAACGTTGGCAAACCGGATGCCACAGCCGGCAACGCCACCTTGAAAGATGCAGTGAAAGAGCAGGCACAGCAACAGATTGAACAGGTGAAAGAACAAGCAAAACAAACGATGGATACGATTAAAACGCAGGTGAAGGAAGAAGTAAAAAATAAAATTCAGGAAGTTTTGCAAGGCAAGAATCCGAATGATACGACGCCGAAAAAATCAATTCAGGAAAATGTGAAAGACCAGCTGAAGAATAAATTCGGATGGCCGAAGTAATAGGCATCATTTACGCCAGAAATGAAATCCGGATTCATTACAGATTTGGAAATTCCCGCTTGCGAGGGAATGACCTTTTATCCTTAATGTTTTATAAAAGAACACTAATGTTTATTTTCTTATTTTTGTAAAAATTGATTCGTAAATTACTTACGACTTATTACTCACTGCACACTACTAAAGCATGCAAATAGCCGAACTCAACAAAACAGCCACACAAGTCCGCCGCGATATTGTGCGCATGGTTCATCAATGTAAATCAGGCCATCCGGGCGGCTCGCTTGGCTGTGCCGATTTTCTGACTGCACTTTATTTTGAAATCATGCACATAAACACCGATTTCAAGATGGACGGTATCGGAGAAGATTTATTTTTCTTGTCGAACGGTCATATTTCTCCTTTATTCTATAGTGTGCTGGCGCGTCGCGGATTTTTCGAGGTGAAAGAACTCGGCACCTTCCGACATATCAACTCAAGATTGCAAGGTCACCCGACAACACACGAAGGCTTGCCAGGCATTCGTATTGCGAGCGGTTCTTTAGGTCAAGGCATTTCCGTTGCCATCGGTGCAGCCTTGGCAAAAAAATTAAACGGTGATGACAAACTCGTATATGCGTTAACCGGTGATGGCGAGTTACAGGAAGGACAAATATGGGAAGCACTGATGTTTGCGGCAGCGAAAAAAGTAGATAACCTGATTGTTACCGTCGACTGGAACAATGCACAAATTGATGGTTCCACTCAACAGGTATGCGATTTGGGCGATTTGCATGGGAAGTTCAAGGCTTTCGGATGGGAAGTGTTGGAAATGAAAGGCAATGTGATGGAAGACGTAGTGTTTACGCTGACACAGGCACAACTGAAAGCGAAACAAGGCAAACCAATCGTTATTTTAATGCACACCGAAATGGGCTTTGGTGTGGATTTTATGATGGGCACCCACAAATGGCACGGCAGCGCACCCAACGATGAACAACTGGCAAAAGCTTTAGCACAGTTGGAAGAAACGTTGGGAGATTATTAATACGGAAAATCCGTCAATTGGCGAATTTGAAAATTAAAGAAGAACAATAATAAGATGAGTTTACAAGACATCACCTACACCGATAAAAAAGATACGCGCTCAGGATTTGGCGTGGGCATTTACGAAGCAGGAAAAGCCAACCCGAACGTGGTAGCCATGTGCGCCGACCTGATTGGATCCCTGAAGCTGGAAAAATTCATCGAAGATTTTCCGGAACGCTTTGTGCAAACAGGTATCGCGGAAGCAAATATGATTGGCATTGCGGCCGGCCTGACCATTGGCGGAAAAATTCCGGTGGCAACCACCTTTGCTAATTTCGGAACCGGTCGTGTATATGACCAGATTCGTCAGAGTGTAGCGTATTCTGATAAAAATGTAAAAATCTGTTGCTCGCATGCCGGCCTTACCTTAGGAGAAGACGGCGCCACACATCAGATATTAGAAGACATCGGATTGATGAAAATGCTGCCGCATATGACAGTGGTGGTTCCTGCCGATTATAATCAAACACGTTTGGCCACCAAAGCTATCATCGAAAGACACGGACCAACATACTTGCGTTTTGGTCGTCCCGTATGGCCCATATTTACGGCTGCGGAAGATGCCACTTTTGAGATTGGCAAAGCACAGTTTTTATCGGAAGGAACGGATGTAACGATTATTGCCTGCGGTCATCTGGTTTGGCATGCGGTGCTGGCCGGACAAGAATTAGAAAAGCGTGGAATTTCTGTTGAAGTCATCAACATGCACACCATAAAACCGTTGGATGTGGATGCGATTCTGAAATCTGTTGGAAAAACAAAATGTGTGGTAACGGCAGAAGAACACCAACGCAATGGCGGTTTAGGCGATGCAGTGGCACAAGTACTGATTCAAAATACACCTTATCCTCAGGAATATGTGGCGGTGAATGACTCTTTCGGTGAAAGCGGCACACCTGATCAACTATTAGAAAAATATGGTTTGATGCCGAAAGACATTATCACTGCCGTAGAGAAAGTGATGGCGAGAAAATAAAAACTGTTTCTACACAAAAAACTTCTTGTAAAAATCCATCGCGTTTTTGTAGAATATCTTTTCTATTATTTCTTCAGGCGTATAGTCGAACCATAATTCTTTCTGGTATTCCTTTTCTTCCAGGAAACTGATTAAATCCTGTCGAAACAAGGGCATGGATGCCACCGTCGGATAGGGATCCATATGCGTGATGGTGCCGTCAAAATCGCTGCCAAATGCAATCATATCCCAGCCTGACCTTTTACCCACCGCCTTCACCAGTTGAAAAGCATTATCCAGAAACAGGTGGGCGAAAGCCTTACGTTGCTTTGCAATGTCTTTAATCTCAGATATTTCTTTGATAAAGTCGATGCCGCCCATGTTGCCCTTATCTACCATCAAACCAATCAGTCCTTCGGAATCATGGATGATTTTTGCCTCCTCGTCTGATATGTTGATACTCCATTTAAAGAAATGCGATTTTCTGGTCTTTACAATCAGGTCTGCTTCTTTTATGGAGCTATCCATTGTTTTGTAACCGTTCGCACAGGCGTGACTGCTGATAATCGGAATTTTATGGTTTGGATTGATGTAATTGTGGTTTCCAACAAATTCATAATATTCTTTCCGGGAAGCTATACTCATGTGTTTCGTATCTATCAGTATGCGCTTGCCGTTTTGTGTGCTTAGCAATTCCCGAATGACATGCCAGCCCGCTTCGGTGATGCCTTTATTTTTGCCTTTGTTCTGGTTGACAATATTATTTATCGGACGTTTGAAACTTTTGGCATGCCCGGCAAGATGATTCCAGAAATGATGGGACAGGTTGATGATAAATGGCGGATGCTCCCAGTTTTTTACCGTATGAATATTTTGTGTCAATCGTTTTATCAGCTCCTGTTTGGAAACCGCATCGGTTTCCGGTGCTCCGGTGCCGAAAACATGAGCACCTTCAATGGTGACGATACCGATGTAGGTGTTTTTTTTCTGCATGGCTTTCTCCAACTCGGTGTAGTTATTTACTAGTACAAACTCATTCTTTCCATCCGGACTTTTGCCCTGCTGGTTCTTTACGTACTTATATTCCGCCTGCAAGTCTTCAAAATACTTATAATGTTTCTTCTGCTGCGCGATGCTGGCCGCGCTGTATCCTGTCACCACTTCCTGTACCACATTGATTCTTCTTTTGCCCAGCAAAACGGATGGAACATTCCTCAAATGCAGAAACCCACGTTCGGTTGGATACAGAGAAAGCTGGAACACTCGCATGTTTCCGGCTACCATCGCATCCAGGTTACACTGCGAAGACATATGAATATGTGCCGCCAACTCACTGATGTTTTGTGCCAGCTTTCCGTCTATCTTATGTTGAATGGTGTCCCAGATATTGGCAACAGGTTCGGGATATCCGGAATTAAACGATTTTAAGTTGGGATGACAATGTAGGTCAATCGTAATCATGTTCATAAATTAGCTTTCAGAGAGAATAATCTTAAATATAAGCATCTCTGAACACATTAAGAAACGACTCTCTTTAATTTAGCATTACTTCTTGCTCTTTTAGCAATTTAATATCATCTATGATATTTATCATGGATTATTACCCCACTATGAGATAATTTTAAGTATAAACAAAAACAAATTATGAAATCAAATCAAAAAAATCGGTTTGGCTGGAAACGCATTCTTCTAAGTGTTTTCGTATTGAGTGCAATGCTTATCACTTTTTCCTGTAAGAAAAAAGATGTGGGCGGTTATACCAATAAATTACAGTTTGGTGAATCTGTGAATACCGCTACGGAAGGTTGGCCGATTGTAAATGAGAAATATACTTTTGCAGAAGGGGCTATGGTGCATTTTCGTTTAGAAACCAAAGACGATTTCGGAAGTTCTGCCTTTAAATTAATCTTTAAACAAGGCACGACGGTGGTAAATACGGAAAATTATCCTAGCCTTCAATCCTACGGTCATCTTTACGTTTCCTCATTTGTAATTCCTTCCGGAGTTGCGGGTGTCTACAGTATTGAAGCGTATGTTGTAACAGGCAATAAGTTAATCGATGCCAAGACGCTCACGATTACACCTTAATGCTATCCATTCAGGTATTCTGTTTTAGCGCTGACTATTTAGCGCTGTAAACAGTTTGCTTTCTTCAAGTTCAAATGCCAGTTCCAATAGGGTACGTTCCTGTCCCACCATGGCGGCAAACTGAACACCAATAGGTAAAGCGTCTCTGCTCAACCCGAGTGGTAAAGAGATAGCGGGTGCCCCGGTGATGTTTTGTGTAGTGGTGAAATTGACATAGCTGTTCATCTTCATGATTACGTCTATCGTATCCACGTCTGTACCGAAATGTCCGATGGGCGGCGCCGGATGCGATAAGGTAGGACTCATCAGCACATCATATTTTCCAAATAATTTATTGTAATCATCCGTGTGGTTTTTCAGATTGCGGATGCTGGTGGCAGCTCGCACCGATAACAACGGGAAAAAACCTCCCAGCTGTTTGGTGAATTTTGCCGTCTTAAAATGATTGAATGACAATCCTTTTGTAGCATATTCCGACAACATGGATGCAAAAGACAAAAACGACCAATACACCAGAAAGTCTCTGGTAATCTTATGTTCAAAAGGATTTTTAATATAGTACACTTCATGTCCGAGCTGCTCGCATAATTTTGCGGCATTCAATACAACATCCGTAACGTCCGTATGGCTCTCCACGCCGGTGGACGATTGGGTAAATACGGCCATCTTTAATCGTTTATTTCCCGGTCCGCTTACGCATCCTATGGGCTGCAGCTGTGAATTTTTATGATATTGTTCCAATCCGTTCATATAATTCGCCGTATCTCTTACGGTTCTGCTGACAATGCCGTCCTGTGCTATGTCTATCGGTGCAATCTGCGATGCGGAAAAGATGTTCCTTCCACGCGAAGGTTTCAAACCGACCAATCCGCAACAGGATGCCGGTATGCGAATGGAACCGCCGCCGTCAGAGGCATGTGCAAACGGCACTACGCCAGCTGCCACCAAAGCCGCCGCGCCGGCAGAAGAACCTCCGGTGGAATGCCCGGTGTTCCAGGGATTTCTGGTTTCACCGTGTTGTAAGGTCTCGCCACAAGGTAATAGTCCGAATTCGGATGTGCTGCTTTTCCCCAGCACAATGCTACCCGTCACCGACAAGAGCTGGTCGACAATCTTATCGTTTTTCTTTGCCGGAACGACTTTAAAACCGCTGGAACCTTTCAGGGTTGGCAAGCCTTCCACATCGTTCAAATCTTTTATAAACGTAGGCACACCGGCAAATATTCCATGATGGGCTTGTTTGGAGCCAGACAAGGCACGTTCGTAATCCGGCGTTACAATAGCATTTATCGCACGATCCGATGCCTTCGCCCTTTCGATGGCACAGGCCACCGCTTCCAGCGCTGTAAATTCTTTTTTCTGAATTCTCTGCGCCACTTCCGTGGCATCCATATTGCTCAAAATGCCTATATCGAAGGTGCTGATTGTTTTCATGCGATTATCCTATTTATTTTCTAAAACCTGAATGCCTTATCAGGTGTACCTGCCGTATTCATCAGTGCTGTCATGGTTTTGACAATGTCAGGATGCTGCAACGAGACATCCGTCTTTTCGGAAGCATCCTTTTCCAAATCGTATAATTCCACTTTCATTTTAGAGGGATTTCCGGCATTCGTTTTTACCGCTTTCCATTTCCCCATTCTGACCGCCTGCTTTCCGCCCTGTTCATGAAATTCCCAATACAGATATGGATGTTGCGTTTGTTCTTCCGGTACATCAAATATAGTGGAATAAAGAGAGATCCCGTCTGTATTTGCAGGGATTGCCACCTGAATGATATCCGCCAAAGTCGGCATCAGGTCCCAGTTGGCGGAAATGAAATCTGATTTGCCGGATTTTATTTTACCCGGCCAACTCATGATAAGAGGGACACGGATGCCGCCTTCATATAAATCTCTTTTGTATCCCCTCAATCCGCCATTGCTGTTGAAGTAATCGGGTGCGGCACCGCCTTCTTTGTGCGGTCCGTTATCGGAGGTAAAGATGATGATGGTGTTGTCGTAAATACCTGCCGCTTTCAGTTTTGCAATCAGTTCGCCCACCTGATCATCCAGCACATTTATCATTGCTGCGAAAGCCGCTTTTGGTGATTTTTGTGCATCGTAGGCACCAAACCTCGTTGCTACCTTAATCGTTTTAATTCCTTTATACGGTTGTTCTTCGCCAAATTTATCCTTGTATTTCGAGATGTAGGATTCGGGCGCAGTCAACTCCGCATGTGGTATCGTGGTGGGCAAATACAGGAAGAACGGGTGATTCTTATGTCTTTCGATAAACGTCAGCACACTGTCCTGAATCAGTGTTGGTGCATAGACCTTATTGCTGTAATGTTTATTCTCCTTAATGAAAAACCTGTCATTATTGTTCCAGAGATATTCCGGATAATAATTGTGCGCAGCAAGGTGTCCGTAATATCCGAAAAAAACATCCGTTCCTTTTTTGATGACATCTCCGGAAGAACCCGGATAACCCAAGCCCCATTTGCCAAACATAGCTGTAGTGTAGCCTTCTTTTTGGAACAACTGTTGGATCGTAATATCCGCTTCCGACAGCGGATAATCTCCTTCCTTATTGATTTTCTTATTGCCTCTGATGCTTGCATGGCCGGTGTGTCTGCCAGTCAGCAGGGCACAGCGCGAAGGTGCACAAACCGGCGCTCCGGCATAATGCTGGGTGAAAAGCATGCCTTCTTTTGCAAGCTGGTCAATATTTGGTGTGCGGAACTTTATCTGTCCATAGCAGCTTAAATCGCCGTAGCCTAAATCATCCGTTACGATAAGGATCACATTGGGTGATGCGGTCAGAGATGCCTGTTTCTTATTAAAACTGCTGAGCAATATGAAAATAAAAAGGAGCGCTATGGTAGATTTTATTTTCATCTTATATTCCGGCAACAATTTACTTGTTTTTCTTCGCTTCTTTGGAATATTTGAACTGATAAAATTGCTGCATCAGCCAGGCTTCTATTTTATTGATGGATTTGGCACCTCCCAGATATTGCGCTTCCACAAAGGCTTTGGAAGTTTTTTCCAGTAATTGTGCGGCCACATAGGCGTCTTCCAGACTATTGCCTAGACAGATGCTGTTGCCATCCGGAAGAATGGAAGCAAAACGACCGTTTAATGAATGTAAGATATCATTTTCATTCTTAGCCACACGAACAGAAACGCCCAATAGTTGCGCCTGATCGTCCAGTATCGGCGGTATTTCCTTCCTTACCTGAGCAGCATATTCCTGACGCGTTAAGAGGATGACCTGTACTTTTTTTCTTTTAGAAAAAATCGGATGAAATAAGGAATCGGAATTTTCTTTTAAAATATCTTTCGCCGTAAGTGCTGCAAGAGATTTATCTTTATCGGTGAAAAGGATTTCGTTATCATCTAATCGCATGGCAACTTGCAAGACCTCGACCTTTCCCCAACTTTTATATCCGGCACTTTGCTGCTCAAAATAAGCAGCCGCGTTTAACAACGTTTGTATGGCTTCTTCTTTGTTCATCAGGCAACCTGTTTTTTTGATGCAATAAAAAGTTCACAGGCTTTTTCCAAGGTACGCGCTACTGCAAAGGTATCTTCCAAATCTTTTCCAATACAAACCACTCCGTGATTCGACATCAATGCCGCATTGGATGTTTCAATCGCTTTGGCGGTTTCCACCGTAATCTTTTTGGTGTTTGGCAAAGCATACGGCGCCGCCTTTATGATTTTCCCTCCCAATATTTTCTGATGTGCTTCGTCTAAAACGACCACATCTTGCTGAGCCGCCGCAACAATGGATGCATACATCTGATGGGTGTGAATGACCGCATTTATGTGTGGCCGTGTCTTGTACACTTCGCAATGCAGTTTTAGTTCGGAAGATGGTTTTAATTTGCCTTCATACTTGAGCGTATAAATATCCACCAATACCATTTCATCCGGTGTCAGTTCATCGTACTTTCTACCGCTGGGTGTAATGACCATTTGCGTATCGCTTACTTTGATACTTACATTACCCCAGGTGCGGGCGACCAAGCCTTCTTTCAACAATTGCCTGCCCGCTTCACATACTTTATTTTTCGCTTCCTGAATATCCATGCTTATAATTCAAATCTTGTTTTATTGATGACCTGATACGTCCTGTTCAGCTGCTGAAATACCTGCTGATAACTTGCAAAAAGGGTATCATAGACTTTTTTGTTATTGGCATCCGGAATGAAAACATCTTTCTGCCGGATTAATTTCTTTATCTCTTTAAATTCCTTAAAAGTACCGCTGCCCACCATGGCGCACATCGCAGCGCCCAATGCTCCTGCATTCTTTGGCTGAGAGGTGGAAATGATTTTCCGTTGCGTAACGTCGGCGATAATTTGCATCCATGTATTGTTATACGTACCGCCGCCAGTCACTTTTAATGCGTCAATCTTAAATCCGAAATCCCTTTCCATATTCTGTATCGTCCAGCGCAAATTATAGGCGATGCCTTCAAAATGTGCCCGCGCAATATGCGCCCGCGTATGCTGATGCGACAAATTGAAGATGGTGGAACGCGTGGTAGTGGTGCTTACCGGACAGCGCTCGCCCAGAAACCAGGGCGTTACAACCAGGTACTCCGAACCGGCGGGAATTTGTTTCACCTCATCCTCCAACAACCCAAACAAGGCACTGGTACTCAGTGATTGCTTTTCATGGGTATAAAAAGCGGACAACAGCCATTCCGTGTTAACTCCGGCAGATTCCGTGATCCCCACCACGATATTCATATTCGGGTCTGCACTTTGCAAGCAAAATGTACCGTTCCTGAAAGATTTGGCATCTTTCGTCATTACACCCACCCAGGCGGAAGTTCCCACATAAATGTGTGCTTCCCCTTCGCAGATGGCAGTGGTACCCACAGCTGCACTTTGCGTATCATCACAGCCGCCATACACAGGAATACCTTCACACAATCCCATCTCCACGGCTGCCTGTTCCGTGAGTTTTCCTACCTCATCAATAGAGCGCACCAAATCCGGTAATTTATCCGTTCCAACGCCTGCCAGTTTAAAAAATAAACGTTCCCAGTCTTTGCTCTTTAAATTGAAAGAATAGGAACAGGCGCCGGACCATTCTGCCGTCATTCTGTCCGTGCATTTGTATTTCAGGTAGCCGTTTACATCCAGAAATTTATAGGTATTATTAAAAATATCAGGGCGGTTTTCTTTCAGCCAGACCAATTTGGGAACCACGTCTTTACCCGTTATCTCCACGCCGGCAATCTGCTTGAACACCGCTTTTCCGCCAATTCTTCGCATGGTTGAAATAGCCTGTTTTTCGGCCCTTCCGTCCACCCAGGAAATATTCGGATACAATACCTCTCCCTGTTTATTTACAGGAATGATGCCCATCGCCTGTGTGGTAAAGGCAATTCCTTTAATCTGTTGTGGCTGTATAGCAGCGTCCGCTACCAAACGTTTTGTGGCTTTACAGATGGCATTCCAGTAATCTATCGGAACCTGTTCCACCCAGCCCGGGTTGGGCATATGCAAGGGATAATCCTCTATCGCCGAAACAAGAATCGTTCCTGCTTCATCCACCAGAATGGACTTTACACTGCTGGTACCTACATCATATGCTAAAAAATAATGCACTATCTTTTCTGTACGTTTTTAAATACGTTTTCAAAGCGGTTCAACGCATCATCAATCACTTCATCGGTATCCGCCATGCTGCAATATAAACGGCTTCCTGCTAAGGTAACAATTCCTTCTGCCATATACGCCGCTCCGTATTCCTCCATCAGTTTTTTTCGTTCATTGATTTCTGCCAGCACCGATTTTATCTTAGAAAGTCTGATTTTGACAAACAAGGTGCCCGCCGCTTCCAGATGACAAATGGAACCCTGGTTATAAGCTACGAAAGGCAATCCGTATTTATCTATCAGCTGATTCAGTCCTTTGGTTACCCTGTCGCCTGCATGCCCTGCCTTTTCACAGGCATTGGTTCTTTCTATTTCTGCTAAAGTGTGATAACCTGCACAGCAACTCAAGGGATTGGCCGCCATGGTGCCACCTACTTTCACTTTTTTGCCGCCCTGCAAGCCGGCCGCCAAGCCATCCATGTATTCTGCCTTACCGCCAATACCACCTGCTGACGGATAACCGCCTGCCACCACCTTACCAAAAATAGTCAAATCCGGCTTGACATTAAAGTATCCTTGTGCCCCGCTCATGCCCACTCTGAAAGCTGTTACGACTTCATCGAAAATCAGCAAGGCGCCGTATTTATCGCATAGCTCACGCGCTTGTTGTGCAAACTCTTTATACACCGGATAAGTGCCGCTTTCAGGTCCGAGCGGTTCCAAAATAACCGCTGCAGTTCCGCCACGTAATCTATTCCATTTCAGTTTGCTCTCCAGGGCATCGATATCATTTGGCGGTACAGCTTGTGTGTGCCAGTGCATCATGAACGGAATTCCTTTGGCATCAAAGAAACGCGTGCCTGGAATTCGTAAATCATACACCATCTGGTCGCTCCAGCCGTGATACGCCCCGCCGATTTTTATAATCTTTGATTTACCGGTTTTGATACGCGCCAAACGCAGGGCACCCATCACCGCTTCCGTGCCGCTGCCCAGCATTCGGAATTGTTCCACCGACGGAATATTCCTGCAAATGATTTCCGCCAGTTTGTATTCGTATTCGTGCAGCAAGCCTGTGGATGGTCCGCATTCATTAATTAATTCAATGGCTTTTTCCCTGACGGATGGATAATTGCTGCCTAATACGGTTGGTCCTCCCGCCTGTAAGAAATCAATGTATTTATTGCCGTCGGCATCGTATAAATGCGCCCCTTCCGTTTTTGTAAAGGTTAGTGGGAAAGGATAATTGAAGGCTAAATTGTGCTGTACGCCACCCGGAATGTATTGCTGTGCTTTCTCGTATATTTCTCTGGATTTTGTACATTTCGTTTTGTAGAAATCCAGATAGCTTTCCATGGCTTTAGGTTCAATATGCTGCAAGGGCAGGGAAACCAACTTATCTAATTTCTGATAAATGGGTTTTATATCATGGTATTCGCTGATGGAAAATCCTGTTGGGTTCATTTTTTTTATTTTTGATTATCTTTATAAAGTTGTGATACAAAGTTGCAGCATAAATAAACCTGATTTTTTGATAATAATCAAATAAAATTGAGACCTGTCGAACATCCATCTTTCATAAATTTCCTCCAGCAATTCGGAGATTTACCACAACCTGTCATTGAGGCGATTGATTGCAAGATGCAACGGCTGGAGTTGCCGAGAAAGCATATTTTGCTGAAAAAAGGAAAAGTCTGTAATTTCTTGTATTTCGTAGAAAAAGGACTTGCACGTAATTTTTTTGAAGAAGATGGCAAAGAGCTCACAAATGATATTGTGCTGGAAGGGGAATTACTGGTTTCTTTTGCCAGTTTTATTTCCGGACAGCCCTCCAGAGAAACCATCGAACTGCTGGAGGACAGCATCTTATTTGCCATCCATTATGATGAGCTGCAAAACCTGTATGCAGATTTTCCGATAATGGAACGCACCGGCCGTATGATTGCAGAGCATTATTACAATTCACTTGCCGCAAAGAACTACCGACTGAAATTCAATAATACTACAGAACGCTACGAGCAGCTGTTTAATTCCAAAATTGAAATTGTCAGGCGGGTGCCAATCGGCATCATTGCCTCCTATCTGGGAATGAGTATCGAAACATTAAGCAGAATAAGAAGCAAGCAGGATTAAACCTTTCCATTTTACAGTAGTCTAAGCAAACAATGAAATTGACTGACGAGGAAATTTTACTGCAATTTAAAGACCCGGCTTCGAAAGAAAAGGCGTTCCGTAATCTGCTGAGTGCATATCAGGAGCGGTTGTATTATCACGTGCGTCGCTATGTACACAATCATGAAGATGCCAACGATATTCTGCAAAACACCTGTATCAAAGTATGGAACGCCATTGATAATTTTCGGGGCGACTGCGCCTTATACACCTGGCTGTATCGCATCGCAGGCAACGAAGCGATTACCTTTCTCAATAAGAACAAAAAAAGAAACGAGGTGGATATTGAGCAAACCCCTGCACAATATCGTGGAGCGGCAGATGGCATGGATGCAGATGAAATGACACAAAAACTGGAACGGGCGATTGCTTCTTTACCCGATAAACAAAAACAGGTGTTCATTATGCGTTATTACGATGAAATGCCCTATGAGCAAATGGCTGAAATTTCGGAAACATCGGTGGGTGCACTGAAAGCATCCTACCATCACGCGGTAAAGAAAATTGAAGAAATATTGACAGCTTAATTAAACCATTATAAAATAGATTCGTCTAATTGGAAATGAACAACAGAGCAGACATATTGAACGAATTGAAAGCGCTTGCTCCAATTCTCTTACAACTAAAAAAGCATGGACAGCCTGTTGTTGTTCCGGAAGGATATTTCGCCTCGTTTGCGGATGATACCCTTTCAGAGATTCATTCGTCATCAGGTATATTGGCAGGACTTGAAAAAGAAAAAATATCGGCACCCGCCGGATATTTTGCCACTTTCGGTGACCATATCATCTCTACAATAAAAGAAGAGGAGCGCGTAAAAACAATGGAATTGCCAAAACAACAAAACAAGATGTTCTTCTTGTTTTCTCGTGTTGCATTGGCTGCTTCTATCGTTGGTGCCGTTTTACTGATAAGACATATACAACAACCTATTCTGACAGTGAACGACTGTACGGATGGTATCGCCTGTCTGACGCAGGAGGAAATTTACGATTACATGAATGCCAACAGCCACGAGTTTGATGTGCAGTTGATACAGGAAACCGTAAAACCTGTGGTGGATACGATTGAGGCGACCATTGACATTGAAACAAAGGATGCAAGCAAATATATCGAAGAAAACAAACTTGTTTTAGAGATTGATGACAGTTCCACCGATATCTTTTAATCACAACTAAACAATTATACATAATGAAAACAATACTTACTTTTTTTGCAGGCTTTTTCTTATTGATGAACAGTATGATTGCGCAGCCGCCACCGCCACCGGATGGTCCGGGAAATGAGAAAATTGAAGCGCTGAAAATCGGCTTTATCACCAAACGTCTGAACTTGACACCTGAAGAATCTCAGAAATTCTGGCCGGTATACAATCAGTATGAGGCGGAGAAAAAGCAAATCCGTCAGACAAGCATTGGCACCGTGAAAGACTTGAAGGAAGATGGTGATTTTACGAATGCGGAAGCGGAACAGGCGATTGCCAAGTACATCGAATTCAAGGCAAAAGATCTGGATTTGACCAAAAAGTATGTAACGGAATTCCGCAAAATACTGCCTGCCACAAAAGTGGCTAAATTAGTAACCGCAGAAGAGCACTTCAAAAAAATGCTGATGAAACAAGCGCAACAGGGCGGACCAAAACCAAACGGACAGGGCGGAAAACCATGGAAAGGACAATAAATTTGTGATTTAAGAATTACGATTTATGATTTAATAAAGCCGGACAAAATTGTCCGGCTTCTTAATATCTCTTATCACAAGTCTCAAAATCTAATTCGCCACTTCGCTCAAAAATTTCAATCGTACCAATTGTATTTCGCGCAGTTCGATGTCTTCTTCTTTCAGTTTTTTATAAGCCACATCCACATTATCGCTGTCTGCCTGCATGAAGTAGTCGTAAATCTCTTCCTGTATATCTTCATCCACAGCATCTTCCAGATAGTAGTTGATATTGACTTTCGTTCCGGCATGTACGATGCTATCCAGTTCTGTAATTAAATCTTCCATATTCAATCCATATGAGCTGGCAATATGCTCCAACGGCATCTTCTTGTCGATGGATTTGATGATGTTCACCTTTACGTTGGAGTTCTTATCTGCCGTTTTGATGACGGAGAAATCGGCATTGCGTTCAATATCATTTTCCTCCACATACTTCTGGATGGCTTCTAAAAATGATCTGCCGAATTTGGCCGCCTTTGCCGGATTTACCCCATGGATTTTTGACAGTTCTTCGGTGGTGAACGGGAAGAAGGTCGCCATCTCTTCCAGCGACTGCTCAGAGAAAATGGTGTACGGCGGCAGTTTCATCTTTTCTCCTACCGTCTTGCGAACACCTTTCAGGATGTCCAGCAACTGAGGCTCCAGCACATTGCCGGCTTTTCCATTCAGCTGCACCGTCTCGTCATCATCTTCTCCTTCTTCAAATTTATGATTCAGCACTATCTTGGACGACACCGGTTTCTTCACAAATTTCTTTCCTTCTTCCGTCAGCTTCAGCACGCCGTACTGTTCTATATCTTTTTCCAGCAAATTCAACAATATCGCCTTGCGCACCACCGAATTCCAGAACACCATATCGTGATTGCTGCCTTTGCCGAATATCTTGAGTTTATCCAGATTGTTGGCGGTGATATCCGCCGATTTTCTACCTATCAGGATATTGATGGCATTTGGAATATTCACACGTTCATTGGTTTCTGCAACCACCTGCAATGCCAGTTTTATTTCATCTTTGGCTTCCATCTGTTCTTTCGGATGCAAACAATTATCGCATTTGCCGCAATTTTGCATTTCTTCGCCAAAATAATGCAGCACGAATTTCTTACGGCATTCTCCGCTTTCGCAATAGGCTTCCACTTCGCTCAACTGCATCACCGCAATTTCTTTTTCGGCAACGGATTTCTCTTTATTGGACAAGATAAATTTCTCAAACTTATGGATCTCTTTAGGAGAAAAATAAGAGATGCAAATACCTTCCAGTCCGTCTCGGCCTGCGCGGCCTGTTTCCTGATAATAATTCTCGAGTGATTTAGGAATATCGAAATGTATCACAAAGCGGACATCCGGCTTATCGATACCCATTCCGAAAGCGAT
>JAXLTX010000004.1:232500-426146 GCA_046329775.1 Chitinophagales bacterium | reverse complement strand
GTGGAAGCGCAGCAATGCATAGGCGGCAGCGGTGAGGATATTATAATAGATATACAGAAAACGGCAGATAGCGGCGTAATTGTATTGGTAAATACTACCTCCCGGGATGGTGATTTTGCAGGAGGCCAGGATTCTGTGACCTGCGCCTTGATAAAGTTTAACAGAAATTACGAAATAGAATGGAAAAAAACAATTGCTGACAGTGCTTCCTTTGTTTCTTCAGTTGCTTTATCACAGTACAACTCCATTTGCTACCTGAGATATGTTTCGGCACAAACGGGAGGTTTTTCCTCTTTACAGTATAATTTAGTAAAAATGGATGCTGCCGGCAATGAATTGTGGCATAAGAAATATGATCTTGTTGATAGCTCTTCAGGGGCTTCGACAGTAGCTAATTATTATCAATTAAATTCTCCGTTTCTAAATGAACTGAGAATATTGAGGAATAATACGATGATGGTTGCCGTTTATAAAGATACTTCCGTCACAATTTATAATCTGGATGTGGACGGAAATGAGCGCTGGAGTAAAAAGTTTGATTATGACACCATTTTTTCCAACTTTTCCGGCAGCTTCTATTACTTGCCGCCCATCATAAGTGGAATTACGGAGTTAAATGATGGTTCATTGCTGATTTTAAACTCGATGTATAGTTACTGTTTCTGGTTTTGCAATGAATACCTGCACAAAACACACTTGGTAAAGATGGATTATGAAGGACAAGTGCTGCAACAGAACCTGATAGATACAGCCGTTTATTTTTTGAACTCAACCATGTATGAAGACAGCAACTGGGTATACCTGTATAATTTCAGCAATAACACCTCCAGGATAAACAAGAATACTATGTCATATGAGGAGATGCCTATCTTCAGTTCCGCATCAAGTTTCTTAAGTTTCAGCAGCCTGTTTAATCCTACAGTACCCGATACTGAAAATCACAGGTTGCGTTATCCATTGTATTTAATTACAGAATTAGATTCCTTGACACAAACGAGAAGTAATAATTATCTTGTTTTGTACGACCTGATGCAAAGGCAAAATGTATATAGAACAGTTTTAGATACGGGTTATATCAGTGTTCAGTCTAGTTTTCTGATTGGAGATAAAGACTATATATTGATATATGCCAAAGACAATACGTATTATATTACAAGGATAAATGAGCAGGGGAACATAGTCTACAATAAACTGTTGTCTTCTGGCATATTATCGAACGAACAGTTGACAAACTCCTCGTCATTTCCAAACGGGAATTATTTCACGAACCTGAACATGTTTTATGCCAACTTGTCTGTAGGTCAGAATGATAAATTATATACATGGTCACTATGGCAAAAATCAGACACGTCATCTTTTTCATATGTCTATACCCAGAGATTAATGGTACACAATACCGAAACCGGTGAGCTGGAATTTGAGTACCTAAATGATATGAGAGATTCTCTGTTGTTTAAATATGTGGCACCCTATCCGGATGGTAGCGGAAATTTATTTGTCTTGTCCGATTTGGAAGGCAGCCGCACCTGTGGCTTAGGCGGTTTTGATATTCAATTGTCCACCATGAAAGGGCGAGCCAACTCCGTGTACGGTACTGCTTATGTTGATTACAACAATAATCATCAATATGACAGTACAGATATAGTGTATAATACCGGTATGCTGGAGAGTAGTAAAGGATCCAACAGTACGTCGCATCTCATGTATGGGCAACTCTTTACCCGCAATTTCGTAGATACCGGCGCCTGGACCACCAGGCTGCATCTGAATAATGATTACTTTAGCATTACTCCATCTGAAAAAGTGACCGATCATGCAGATTACAATCATGCAGATACAGTTATTTTTGCTTTGTATCCTAAACTTAATGTCCATGATTTATCCGTGAGCCTGGTAAATACGTTCGTAACCCGCTTAGGACGTACTGCAGAATACGAGATTTCCTACAGAAACCTTGGAACCTATACGGTTGATGGGACCCTGCAACTGATACTGGACAGAAGGCTGCAATATGTTTCGGCAAATCCGGCCATCAGTTCTCAATCCGGAGATACACTTATCTGGAATTTTACAAATCTGAAATTAAATGAGGCGCGCGGAATCCGGATAAAAGTGAATGCACTGACACCTCCGGAACTCAATGCCGGGGATACCATCCGCTTAGTGGCAATGATCGCACAGCCCGGTACGATAGACACCACGCCGGCTGATAATGTTGCCCGGCTGAATGAAGTCATCCGCGCGGCAATCGACCCGAATGATAAGTATACGACTACCGGTGATGACCTTACTAAAACACAAATCGACAACGGAGAATATATAACGTATGTAGTACGCTTCCAGAATGTTGGAGACGATACCGCCTTCCGTGTTGTCATTCTGGATACCTTAGATGCCAATCTGGACTGGAGCACGTTTGAAGTGACCAATGCCTCTCATCTCTTCTCTGTAGAGGTCTTAAATAAACATATCCTGAAATTTACCTCCAAAGGCATGGTATTGCCGTACGCCGCTGTTGGTGGAGATGCCAGCCACGGATTCATTGCCTATAAAGTCAAACCAAAACCAACTCTAGCACAAGGAAGCACCATCAAAAATACGGCGCATATTTATTTTGATTTTAATGCACCGGTAACGACCAATACGGTACAAACACACGTATTGTTATTATCCGCCATCGGAAACCATATGCAGGGAGATGCAAAAGTGCGTATTTATCCAAACCCAAACAACGGAATTTTCAATCTCGAATTTTTGGCAAATTATACATCTCCATTATCTGTTACGCTGTTTGATCTGACAGGTAAGATGGTTTATCAGAAAAATATGCAGCATTCCCAAAAGAGTATATTGCATATTGATACCAATGATTTACCTGCCGGACTTTATTCTGTTGCGCTGAAGACAGATAAGGAGGAACGGACAGAGAAAATAATTATTGAAAAATAAACTTGTTTACGACTTTAATAAGGGCGCATCTCAGGATGCGCCTTTTTTGTGTGGTGCCAGAACATTTAGGCACAAATTTTGTCTATCTTTGGCAAAGAAATTTTTATAATGAACAAGATATTTTTTACCCTTTTATTTGCAGTGGTTTGCATCTTTACCGCCAACGCACAAATGCCTGCGGTAGGCACCAAAGCGACAGAATTAAGTTATAAAGACCCTAACGGAAAGGAAATTTCTCTT
The DNA here is from genome assembly GCA_046329775.1 of Chitinophagales bacterium. GTDB lineage: Bacteria > Bacteroidota > Bacteroidia > Chitinophagales > JADIYW01 > JADJSS01. The sequence continues at coordinate 422,957 of JAXLTX010000004.1, read as the reverse complement.
TCCTCGCTGAAAGGGAATATTATTTTACTGGATTTCTGGGCTTCCTGGTGTGGTCCATGCCGCCGAAACAATCCCGGAGTGGTGGCGCTCTACAACAAGTTTCAGGGCAAAAAATGGGTAAAAGGGGTAAAGGGGTTTACCGTCTACAGTGTTTCACTGGATCAAAATGCCGAGAATTGGAAACAGGCGATACAACAGGACGGACTGATTTGGCCAAATCATGTATCAGATCTCAAAGGCTGGTCTTCTGAAGGAGCGGCAAAATACGGCGTTCGCTCTATTCCGCTTACAGTGCTAATAGATGAAACAGGATATGTGCTGGCCATTAACCAGAATCTCCAACTGGTAGAACAATTGATAAGCAAGAAGTTAAGTTCCGGGACTTCTGCAAAATCAAAAACAAGCAAAACAAGCAAGCCCAAATCAAAATAAAGCCGCTTGTGTCAATTTGTCGCAAATTTCCTTTGGCAGACTATTTGCCTTAGCATTCATAAATTCTAACTATGACAGAGGAAAATGTGCCTGTTGAAAGTGCTCAAACAGCCGAAACACCTGTAACGGAAGCTCAAAATCAGCCAGAAAGTCAGCAAGAGCAACCCGCAATGGAACAAGAGACCATTGCAGAAGACGAATTGTCCGTTCTGAAAAATGAACTCGAAGAGCAAAAGAATAAATATTTACGCCTTTTTGCCGAATTCGACAACTTCAAAAAGCGTAACGCAAAAGAACGGTTGGAATTGTTTAAAACAGCCGGACAGGATGTTATCCGCGAATTATTACCCATTTTGGATGATTTTCAACGTGCTGCGAAAGCACATGAACAGGATAACAATGCCGAGAATTATGCCAACGGAATGAAACTGATTCAGGAGAAGCTACAGAAAACATTGCAAAATAAGGGATTAAAGGTGATCGATAGCGTTGGGAAGGATTTCAATGTCGAGCAGCATGAAGCAATTGCGGAAGTGCCTGCGCCAACGGAAGAAATGAAAGGCAAAATCATTGACGAGGTGGAAAGCGGCTATACGCTGAATGACACCATCATCCGATATGCAAAAGTAGTAGTAGGTAAATAAACAATTAGGGAATTAACGAACTGTAGCATTAAACGATATTCAACCATTCGATAATTCAGGCATCCAACAATTTTAAAAAATGGCAAAAAGAGATTATTACGAGATATTAGGTGTATCCAAGAGTGCAAGCGGTGATGAAATTAAAAAAGCATACCGAAAACTGGCTCTGCAGTACCATCCGGACAGAAATCCGGGAGATAAGGCCGCGGAAGAGAAATTCAAGGAAGCAGCGGAAGCCTATGATATTTTAAGTAATGATGAAAAACGTGCCCGCTACGACCGTTTCGGGCATCAGGGTGCAGCCGGCGGTTTCGGCGGCGGCGGTCAGGGCGGCATGAATATGGAAGACATCTTCTCCCAATTCGGAGATATTTTTGGTGGCGGCGGAGATGGAAACCCGTTTGAGTCCTTCTTTGGCGGTGGGGGCGGAAGACGCAGAGAAAAAGGTCGAGGACAAAGAGGAAGCAATCTGCGCGTAAAAGTGAAGATGGACTTGGAAGAGATTGCCAATGGCGCGCAAAAGAAGATAAAAGTAAAAAAGCATATTACCTGTGATGCCTGTTCTGGAATTGGCGCAAAAGACAGTTCTTCTTATCAGACTTGCAATACTTGTAATGGAAGTGGCGTAGTAAGAAAAGTAACCCAGACTTTTTTAGGACAAATGGCCACCACCGCAACCTGCCCGACTTGTGAAGGTGAAGGAAAAATCATCACCAATAAGTGCACAAAATGCCGTGGTGAAGGAAGGGTATATGGTGAAGAAATTGTGAGCATTGATATTCCTGCGGGTGTGAGCGAAGGCATACAGTTGTCCATGAACGGTAAAGGAAATGCCGGTATCCGTGGAGGGTATCCGGGTGATTTACTCATCAATATTGAAGAAACACCGCATCCGGAACTGAAAAGAGAGGATACGAATGTTATATATCATTTATACCTCAACTTTGCCGAAGTGGCTTTAGGAACTCAGGTGGAGGTGCCAACCATCGGCGGAAGTGCAAAGATAAAGATTCCGAAAGGCACCCAAAGCGGCAAGCTGTTCCGCCTGCAGGGTAAAGGTATTCCAAGCCTGAACGGGTACGGAAAAGGCGACCAGATTGTAGAAGTGCAGGTCTTTACACCACAGGACTTAACGCATGAAGAGACGGAGTTGCTGGAGAAATTAAAGAATTCCAAGAACTTCAGTCCGGCGGCACAAAAAGAGAAAAACAAAGGTTTTTTTGATAAATTTTTCCATTAACGGAATTCCCGGACAGAACAACCGGTTTAGATTTAATTACTTTTCAGTGTGTAATAATATGTACACATATACTGCTTATATTTGCCATTGAACCATATCTAAATTACCGGTTTTGTTCTTGCTCGACGTACAACATATCTCCAAATCCTTTCAGCATAACCTGGCACTGCAGGATGTCAGTCTATCATTGGAAAAAAATAAGATTTACGGATTACTGGGGCCGAACGGTGCGGGTAAAACCACGCTGATCAGAAACATCACCCAGATATTTTTTCCGGATGAAGGGCAGATTTTTTTCAACGGAGAAAAACTGGCGCAGAAACATCAGAATCAGATTGGCTACATGCCGGAAGAACGCGGCTTATACAAAAAGATGAAAGTGGGTGAGCAGCTGCTCTATTTTGCACAGCTGAGGGATTTCTCGAAAGCGGAAGCGGAACAGAAAATCAACTACTGGCTGAAGAAACTCGATATAGAATCCTGGAGGAATAAAACCATCGAAGAGCTTTCAAAAGGCATGCAGCAAAAGATTCAGTTTGTGGCCACCATCCTGCATGAACCCACTTTGCTGATTTTAGATGAACCCTTTTCCGGATTGGATCCGATTAATGCGGAACTGATTAAGAACGAGATCTTTGAACTGCATCAGAAAGGCACCACCATCATTTTTTCCACGCACCGCATGGAAAATGTGGAAGAGATCTGCGAAGATATTTTTCTGATCAATAAAGGTAAGATCATCCTGAATGGTAATGTGCAGGATATCAAACAACAATTCAAAAAGCATTTAATCAGAGTGGATGTAGCTGCTGAATGCACCATTGATGCATCCATCACAGATAGAATAGATATCGTTGAGCAACATAAGCATCATCTCATCATCAGGTTAAAGGAAAATCAGAAGGCCAATGATGTTCTGTGGATCCTGTTGCAGAATAACATTGAAATGGCGGGAATGACGGAAATTCTGCCCACCATCAATGAGATTTTCATACAATCCGTAAATGACAATTAAACATTCATCATTAAACAAGCATCATTCTTGAAAAAAGTCTGGCACATCATAGAACGAGAATATATTACGAGAGTAAGGAAGAAATCCTTTATTCTACTTACATTGTTGTTGCCGGTGTTGATAGGCTTTACAACGGTTGCCTTGGTGGAAATAGCCACCAATGCGCAGGAGAAACTCACGATTGCAGTAAAGGATGAAAGCGGACTGTTTGAGGATAAATTTAGAGGTATGGACATCGGTGAGAGCCTTCGTTTCAAATACCTTAGCAATAACCCTCAATCCATCGACACGCTCAAAAACATCTATCAGAATATAGATTGTGACGGCATTTTGTATATTCCGAAAATCGAACTGGAAAAGCCGCTGGGCATCGCCTATTATTCAGATAACGAACTGGGCATTACTACTGAAGCGCACATCCGGAAAAATCTTACGGAGGAAATCCGCAACAGAGCATTGCTGCAACGTAACTATAATGTCGACACCATCGCATTATTTGATAAGGAAGTGTCGATTGAAAAGATTATCGGTAATGAGAAAAAGAAAGGAGGGGCTGAAGTAGCCGGTATCTTTGGGTATGCCTGTGGTTTCATGATTTACATTTTTCTGATTGTATACGGTGCCATGGTGATGCGAAGTGTCACCGAGGAAAAAACAAACCGCATTGTGGAAGTGCTGGTGACCACCGTAAAGCCATTTCAGCTGATGATAGGAAAAATCATCGGCATTGGAGCGGTCGGATTGACCCAGTTTCTTCTCTGGGCAGTGCTGACCTTCGGCATCAATATGTTGTTACCCATATTTCTGGGAGATAAGATGATTGCCATGCAGGCCATGCAACAAAGTAACCAGATGGCAGGTTCATCCGAAACAACTGAACTTTTATTGAATATCAGTGCTGCATTTCATGACATGGAACTTGCCCGCATATTGTTCGGTTTTGTGTTTTATTTCATCTTCGGCTATCTGTTTTATGCGTCGCAGTTTGCAGCCATCGGGGCAGCCATGACCGACGACAGCGATGCACAGTCGTTTACCTTTCCGATTACGATCCCGATTGTCATTTCCATGATACTGATGACGGCAACCTTATCTCAACCCTTTTCTTCTGCAGCCTTCTGGGGTTCCATGCTGCCTTTCTCTTCGCCCATCATCATGATTACCCGCATCCCGTTTCAGGTGCCGTGGTGGGAGCAGTTGTTGTCCATGTTTATCCTGTTCATTTGTTCTATGGGCATGGTGTATGTGGCAGCAAAAATTTACCGCGTGGGTATTTTGATACAAGGTAAAAAAATCACCTTCAAGGAAATCGGCAAGTGGATTTTCTATTGATACGTCATCGTGTTCCGAATTTTCGGAAGTAATGAAATGGAACGTGGCAATCTGTTGATTGTTTTTTACGCGACATCCATACATTTCTGCCACAAATTTGATTCCTTTGCAGGATGGCTCTCTATATCACGTCCCTCAATTCCGGCAGTAATGGCAATTGCTACTATGTAGGAAATAAGGAGGATGCGATACTGGTGGATGCGGGTATTTCCTGTCGTGAAATAGAAAGACGGATGGCCAGGCTGGATTTATCCATGAGCAAAGTAAAAGCACTGTTTATCTCACACGAACACACCGACCATATCAGCGGAGCAGCCGTGCTTTCCAGAAAATACCGCCTGCCCGTATATATTACCCCTTCTACCATCCGGCAGGCAAAAATTCATATTGAAAAGAGTTTACAGCAAACTTTTACATCTGATGAAGCGATTCAGATAGGCAGCCTTTCCGTTACACCTTTTGTAAAACACCACGATGCCATTGATCCTTTTAGTTTTATGATTGCCAGTAAGGATATCAAAGTAGGCGTGATTACAGATATCGGCAAGGTATGTGAGCGCGTCATCCATTATTTTAGGCAATGCCACGCCTGTTTTTTAGAAACGAATTACGATGACAAGATGCTCGAAGAAGGCGGCTATCCGATATTTCTCAAGCAACGCATACGGGGTGGCAAAGGACATATTTCTAACGCACAGGCATTGGAACTCTTCCTGCAGCATAAACCACCCTTTATGAGCCACTTGCTGTTGTCGCATTTGTCTAAACATAATAATTGTCCCGAGCTGGTGTTTGACCTATTCAAGCAGCATGCAGGTGACATTGAGGTGGTGGTGGCTTCAAGGTATGAAGAAACACCAGTATTCTCAGTTACTACAGCAACGGAAACAAGTCATGGGGCAATGAAACAAGTTTCATTCATTCAGGAGAATATTCAAATGACTTTGTTTGGTTAGATAAGCATATGGTTGTGATTACACGACAAGTAAGCCTATTGCAATTGCGTACTATATGCTGTTCGATTTTCTTGGCACATAAAAACAAAAAAGCAGATTCCGGAATCTGCTTTTTTATTAGCGGTATTTTCTAATTCATTCGCTCGAAGGTTGCTTCCACACGGTCTCTGTTTACGAAATCAAAAAAGATCATTCGGCTGCCGTCTTCTGAAATCTGAAATATAAATTCTACATCCGCAATGTTGTTGATGTGAAGAACGTTTCCGGAAATATCCCAGGTAAAAGGAGCGGTTGTTACCGTTACGGCATTTCCAATACTGGTGGTGGTCACCTTCACGTTTCCGGATCCGTGCAGTTCGTCGGCGCCTTTTATAAACTCGCGTTCAGTGGTTCTGTTGCCGTCTATGGCTCTCCATTTTCCGATGATGGTGTTATTTGCAGGTGCAATGTCTGTTGCTTCTTTTTTGCAGGATTGTAACCCGAAGGAAGAAAGAAGGACAAGGATGCTTAAGGCGATGTTGATGATAGATGATTTCATGACTTGTATTTTTTGTTGTTATTGATGCTGTAAAATTCAGCAATAACACAAAGCAAGACTTCAGGGTAAAATGCCATAAATGAAGTTCAGGGAAAACCACCGGGTTTTGCTATTAAAGCTGATATAAATTTCTTAAATAAAGGGGATGTTATAAGTTGATTACAACCCCAATTCTTTCATCTTCAACTCCCAGTTCCAGGCGCTGTCCATAGCGTCTTCTAAGGAATATTGGCATTTCCAGCCCAAGCGCACTTCCGCTTTGGTGTTGTCTGCATATATGGCTACCACATCACCGGCGCGGCGCGGGCCGATGGTATAGTTTAATTTTTGTCCGCTCACTTTCTCAAACGCTTCAATCACTTCCAGTACCGAAACACCCATGCCGGTGCCTAAATTGAATACTTCGATGTTGCTTTCATTTTCCTTGTTCAGCAAATGCTGTAACGCCAACGTGTGTGCGTGTGCAATATCGCATACATGTATGTAATCGCGGATGCAGCTGCCGTCGCGGGTTTCGTAATCATCGCCGAAAACCGTCAGTTGCTGCAATTTACCAATCGCGGTTTGCGTAATATACGGCACCAGATTATTCGGTTTGTCTATCGGCAGTTCGCCGATAAATGAAGAAGGATGTGCGCCAATCGGATTGAAGTAGCGCAGTAAAATATGCTGAGAAGCATGGACTTTGGAAAAATTTCGGATGATGTCTTCGCCCATCTGTTTGGTATGCGCATACGGACTTTCTGCCGTCTTAATCGGTGTGTTTTCGGTAACCGGTAGTTCATCGGAATTGCCATACACCGAACACGAAGAGGAGAATACAAAATTCGGAATGTGAAATTCGTTTACAGCGGCTAAAATATTCAGCAGAGAATCTACATTGTTGTGGTAATACAGCAACGGTTGTTCCACCGATTCCGGTACCGATTTTAAGGCGGCAAAATGGATGATGCCGACAGCATCTTGGTGTCCGGAGATTACGTCAAACGTAGCTTCCTTATTGCATAGATCAATATAATGGAACAAAGGTTTCTTACCGCTTATTTTTTCGATGCCGGAAAGCGCATATTCTTTTGAGCGGGACAGGTTATCGATACAGATGACTTCAAATCCATGTTTCATCAAATCTACGATAGTGTGAGAGCCGATATAGCCCGTGCCGCCTGTAACGATTACCTTCATTATGAATTATAAAATTATAGGATTAAAGAATGATAGAATAGTCTTTCTTACCTAAGGATATCCAATAGATACTGACCGTATCCGCTTTTTAGTAAAGGCTGTGCAATGGCCCGTAATTCTTCTGTAGAGATGAACCCCTTTCTCCAGGCTACTTCTTCTATGCAACCTACTTTCAGACCTTGCCGCTGTTCTATCACCTGCACAAACTGCGATGCCTGCATCAATGAATCAAAAGTGCCGGTATCTAACCACGCGGTACCCCTATCCAAGATGCCGACCTTTAGTTTTCCACGCTCCAGATAGATCTTGTTTACATCCGTGATTTCATACTCCCCACGGGCGCTGGGCTCCAGATTTTCTGCAATGTTCACTACCTCATTATCATAAAAATATAAACCCGGTACCGCATAGTTGGATTTCGGTACTTTCGGTTTCTCTTCAATGGAGACGGCATTGAAATCCTTATCAAATTCCACCACTCCATATCGCTCCGGATCGGAAACGTGGTAGGCGTATATGACACCACCATCAGGGTCATTGTTTTTCGTCAGCAAGTCCATTAGTCCTGAGCCGTAGAAAATATTGTCTCCTAAAATCAAGGCGACTTTGTCATTCCCGATAAATTCTTTTCCAATGACAAAAGCCTGCGCCAGTCCGTTGGGCACTTCCTGAATGGCATACTGGAAATTGCAACCATAGATTTTTCCATCTCCCAGCAATCGCTGGAAATTCGGCATATCGTGCGGCGTGGAGATAATCAGGATTTCGTTGATGCCCGCCTGCATCAGTACGGACAGCGGATAATAGATCATCGGCTTGTCGTAAATCGGCATGATTTGTTTACTGATGGCATACGTAATCGGATACAGGCGAGTGCCGGAGCCTCCGGCCAGAATAATTCCCTTCATGCAGTTTTATTTACTTTGGATAGAAAAATAAGTGTAATAATTGATTGTTAATAATTAATGACAAAAATACACACTAAAGCACGATAAAATTAATATGTTTGCTGAGAAAATTGGTAGTTTGAAAAAATTATGTTAATTTAGCGTTAACATACTAAATATCCTTATACAATGGCTGAAAAAATTTTTAAAATTCTGGTAGTAGATGACGAACCGGATATCCTTGAATTCCTGAGTTATAATCTAGAGAAAGAAGGATTTCTGGTCGAAACGGCAGAAAACGGTAAACAGGCTTTGGAAAAAGCAAAGAAAAACCAACCGGATATTGTTTTATTAGACGTGATGATGCCTGAAATGGATGGTATTGAGGCCTGCAGAACCATGCGTGAGTTGCCTCAGTTTGAGCATACCATCATCGCATTCCTGACAGCAAGAACGGAGGATTATTCTCAGATTGCAGGGTTTGAAACAGGCGCCGACGATTATATCAGCAAACCCATCAAGCCAAGAGTATTGGTAAGCCGTTTAAAGGCACTACTGAGAAGATACGAGGCCAAAGAATCCAAATCTTCCTTCCTGGATGTGGGCAATATCCAGATAGACAGAGAACGTTACCTGATCATCTTCAATGGAAAGGAAATGGCCGTTCCACGTAAAGAATTCGAATTGTTATACCTGCTGGCTTCCAAGCCGGGTAAGGTGTTCAAGCGCGATGAAATCCTGAATGAAATATGGGGTCGTGACATTATCGTCGGCGACAGAACCATTGACGTTCACATCCGTAAACTGCGTGAAAAATTAGGCGAAGATTTAATCAAAACAGTTAAAGGTATCGGATACAAATTCGAAGAACAATGAGAAGAACCACTTCTCCCAATATAATATCCTTATACGCAAGCATGGCAGTAGCAACTTTTTCTACTGCCATCTTTTTGTTAGTGAATGTCATCTTCCAATTATCCTTCCATCCCAAATATTACCTGATTTATGCGCTGATCATCTTCTTCGTCACCTTCGCCTTCTTTCGGTTCATTCTGGTACGATTTATCTACAGCAAAATCAAGATCATCTATAAAACCATCGGCAAACCGCTGAAATTTCAGAATGAGGTGAAAGAGGGGAGCAGTAATGTGTTGAAGACGGTGGAACGGGACGTGGCGGACTGGGCAATCAACAAAAACAAACAGATTCGCGAATTGCGCAAGATGGAGCAATACCGGAAGGAATTTGTGGGCAACGTTTCACACGAGCTGAAAACACCCATCTTTAATGCACAGGGCTATATTGAGACGGTGCTGGACAGCGATCTGGATGACCCTGAATTCATCAAACAATACCTGGAAAAAGCCAATTCCAATATCGAACGCCTCGAAAATATCGTGACCGATCTGCTGGAGATTTCCAAGTTTGAAACGGGCAGGATAGAATTGCATAAGGAAGCCTTTGATCTGGTGAAGCTCATAAAGAAGGTCTTCTTTCAGTTTCAGCACATGGCGCAGCAGAAGCAGGTATCCATGACGGTACACAGCGAGGAGAATACCATTTTTGTATTTGCAGACCCCAAGCGAATTATGCAGGTGCTGGAAAACCTGATTTCCAATTCCATCAAATATGGAAAGGATAGTGGCCACACCGAGGTGTATTTTCACGACCTGGATGATCAGTTTCTGATAGAAATTTCCGATGACGGACCGGGTATTTCTGCCGAACATTTGCCGCGTCTGTTTGAGCGTTTTTACAGAGCGGATAAGAGCAGAAACCGTAAAATAAACGGTACCGGATTAGGTTTGTCTATCGTAAAAAATATCATTGAAGCACACGAGCAGACCATCAATGTAAGCAGTGAATTAGGAAAAGGCACTACCTTCAGTTTCACCTTGCAGAAGTATATTCCGGAGTAATTTTAATACTCACAATACCGCATCACCTTCGTTTTATACAAGACCTTACCGGAACCGTTTTTAACAAGTAAGAAATTGATGCCTGAGGTAAAATCAGTCACATTTAAGTAGATTACATTTTGCGACGTTTTGTATTCCGTTTTTTGTCTGGAAATTATTTTTCCGGATGCATCTATCACTTCCAGATATAAGGTTTCATCCTGCGGATGCCGGATATTTAATTTCGGCTGCAGCAAACAGGAAATGGGATTGGGTGTCAGGCTGATAGTATTATTGCCGGTCTCAAGGCTATCCTTTTTACACCAGTAGAACGTTTCAAAATTTCTGCATTCACCTAAGGCAGAAGATGCAATGGAATCGCTGGCGATATGGGTTGCATAGGAAACAGAATTCTGCGTAACCGCTCTGATAAACTCTACACATTTTCGGTTGAGGTAATCAATGGCATCCGCATCACCGCCCAACGGCATTTCATCAGAATTGAATCCGTGATTAAATCCGCAAAATACATGCAGATCATAAGGGGTATTGTATTGCTCTAAGATCTTGGTGACAATACCGGGGCCGTAAGAACGAACCGTATTGCTACAGTTACCCAGCCAGCCGTTGTAAAAATCCACTGCTCCGTCACAGGAATTATTGAAAAGTAAGGTAGGATAGCTTTTTACGATGGGAGCCTCCTTTTTGTAGAAACCGCCCACCACACTGATGATGCCTGCCACATCCGTCGAATTCGTTAAGGTGTTGCTCTGAAAATCAAGACTGCCCAGACGTGCGATTCTGTCGGCATCCACAGCGGCATCGTTGAGGTATAATTGATGCAAAACTAAAAATCCGCCGGAGCTGATACCAAATAAAAATATCTTGTTGGAGTCGATACCCAATGCATTCGCATTGGCTTTGCAATAACGAATCAATGCTCTTTCATCCTGATAGGCGCGGTGTGCGGCATCTTCAAATTTTTCAGGTGTCACGCTCTCACACAATGGTTTGGTGGAAGATTCATACCAACCCTGCCGGAAATCCGGAATGATGGCACTGATATTGTTTGCCGTGAAATAATCTGCAAACACTCTCATCACGGCAAGGTTCCTGTCGCCGGAAGCATAGCCTCCGCCATGATACAGCAGGACAACAGGTAATTTCACAGAAAACAAACCGGGCTTATACAGGTCAGCCTTTAGGTCGGTATTTTGTCCGGCATAATCTTTATTGTTTCCATAGGTAAAGGTGGATTTCACAGCGGAGGTGCCGCTTTCTCTGGCTGTCTGTGCTGATGCGCCCGGGAGGTTTACCAAATGAACGAAAACGGACAGAAGGAGCGGAATAATATTTGTGTTACGCATACTTTTCTAGTATTTTATCACAGGCCTTATCCAGCATATCGAAGACGGTTTGAAACCCGTTGTCATCAAAGTATGGGTCCGGAACGCTGATGTTTTCATCCGGATAAACTTCATCCATAATCAGTTTTATCTTGTTTTCTTCCTCTTTGTCAAATGCCCAGCGCATCAGGTCTCTGTGGTTGGAGATATCCATCGCAAAGATCAAATCAAATTCCTCATAATCGGAACTGTGTATGCTACGTGCCCGCTGTGCGGAGATGTCGATTCCATGTTTTGCCGCCACCTGCACGGAACGTTTATCCGGAGCCGCTCCCAGATGCCACTTTCCTGTGCCTGCGCTGTCAATGTACCAGTCCAGTTTCTTTTGGCTGCACTTATGTCGCAGGATGCCTTCCGCCAGCGGTGAACGGCAAATATTTCCAAGGCAAACCATCAAAACCTTCATGTGCGTTATTTTTGTAAATGTTCCGTAATGAAAAACAAAAATGATTGTTTTATCTTACAACGCAAAATGCAGCGTCTTATTTTTATCATATTATTGATGATTCCGCTTGGAGTCTTTTCCTTTTGTCAGAAGAAATGGCAACGGACGCCGTCGGGGATATATTACAGAATCTATACGAGCGATACGGCAAAGCCGAAACCTGTACATGGTGACCATATCTGGATGCACTTGCGAAAATTTTCTCCCAAGCAGAAAGAGATTTTCAATACGAGGGTATTTGATACCAAGAACGGCGTGGAGATGGATTACAGGAAAACCGGAAAGGCTTCGGATGTGACGGAAATATTTTCGCTGATGGGCAAAGGAGATTCTGCCATCGTGAAAATTCCGAGCAGTCTGCTGGATAGCAACGGGAAAGCTAAGAAATACTATACCTTCTGGCTCAATCTGATTGATTTTAAACGAAAGGCCGTGTATGATCTTGATAAGAAAGAGCAGTATAAAAAACAAATCATGCTGGATTCGCTGACGGTGGCGGATTATCTTACGAATGCCAATCTTCTGGATGCACTTACGGATACCTTTGGAAACAGATATGTACTCAAACATTCAGGCATCGGAAATGCGGTAATGGACGGAGATAGCATAAGAATACACTATATCGGAAGATTGGCGAACGGAAGAGCGTTTGATGATTCCTACGAGAGAAATCAGCCGCTGCCATTTGTGGTAGGCAAAAGACAGGTGATAGACGGACTGGATAAGGGTATCCGGAATTTTCATCGGGGTGACAAAGGCATTCTCATCATTCCCAGCAGGTCTGCATACGGAGATAAGGAGGTGGGAAAGATTCCACCCAATTCGGTGTTGGTCTTTGAGGTGGAAATACTGATGGAATGATGTCGCCGCTATCCATCAGCAGGTTGCAGCAAGCCGTGTAGCCTGTCTCTGCAAAATCTTAAAATCGGTTTTTCTAAAATGGTATTGATCATTACAGACACAATGACGGTTATGCCGATAACGAGTATTTTTGTATCCAAGGTTTCCGGTAACACAGCTTTCGTAATGAGCGGACCGAAGAGATAGATGGCATAAGAGGCATCACCCGCCAGAGCCATCCATTTTGCAGGTGTTCCACCGAATGGTATCTGATTTTCAAGCCGTGTAAATGTGAGAATCATCAGGAAAGAAAGTGTTCCGTAAATGAGATAAGATTTCGGATTGGCATAGCTAATGTTTATGGCTGCAAACAGAATGGAACTCAGCAGCAAAGCGCTTATCAGCATTAAAGGTTTTAGGGATGGTCTCAGACGATATGCAATGCAGGCGCCAGAGATGCCCAGCAAAAACTCCCAAAGGTTTTGTCCTGCCAGAAAATTCCACGTACTTCCTTTGATGCTCAGAGAGGTGGTGTTGATTATTGCAATGCCGGTGCTGCTGATGAGCAGGAATACAAAAAGAAAGGTGCCGTATCTTTTCGGCAGCAGGTAGAAAGCCGTGCCAAAGAGCAGGTAAAAATAGAGTTCGTATGATAAGCTCCAGCTGACCCCGAGTATGGAAGTGTGTCCGGGGATTAGAAAGATGGTATTTAAAAATGCCGGGTTGATGGTGAATGGTGTGAATATAAAGAGAAGAAACAATGCCATCCAGTAGAGCAGGAATATCTTGGTCAGCCTGTTGATGAGAAAAGAACCGGCACTTTTGGGCTTCTGGATATAAGAGGTGTAATACATGACATATCCGCTGATGACAAAAAAGATATCGACGCCTTTATAGCCTGATTGATACAATTCAAGATGAAAGAGCAATACAAGCAAGGCCGCTATAAACCGCAATAATTGCAAAGAATAAAGAGTACCGGGAGCGTTCATGTATCCCAATTTACAATTTGACGGTTGAATATAAAAATAAAAGAGCCACGATTATTTCGTGGCTCCGGTTGGAATTTGCAATTTCTGACTTGCTCCTTTCAGATATTTATTGTGTGTAAGCTCCTAAGCATCGATGGTAAAATCAGGTCCTGCTGTTGCTACGGCAGAAGGCTTTTTCTTTTTGCCGCTGATTTTATCCTTTATTCTGTCGAAGATGTAATATACGGTAGGTACCACCAATAGGGTCAGTAAGAGCGAGCTGGTTAGTCCGCCGATGATCACCCAAGCCATGGAACGTTTGAATTCTGATCCTGGACCATTGGATAAGGCAATCGGAAGCATACCGAGTATCATGGCAACGGTTGTCATCAAGATAGGGCGCAAACGCTCTTTGCCGGCCTCTACGAGTGCATCTTTCAGCTGTAGTCCCTGAGCCTTCAGATGGTTCGTAAAGTCAACGAGTAAAATACCGTTTTTGGCTACCAAACCCATCAGCATGATAAATCCGATGATACCGAAAATACTCAAGCTTTCCATGGTTAGAGACAATGCCAATATGGCACCGATTAAGGCAACCGGAATCGAGAACAACACCACAAATGGATACAGGGCGCTTTCATACAATGCTACCATGATCAGATATACCAGCAGGATGCCTAAACCCATGGCAATACCCAGACTGCCGAATGATTCACCCTGATTCTTTTGCTCGCCCAGATATTCAATCCCAATGGTTGAAGGAAATCCAACGGCGTCAATTTGCTTCTTGATGTCAGCGGTTACAGAACCCGTGGGTCTACCCACCGTGGAAGCCAACACCTGTATGGAGTTTAAGCGGTTGTATCTTTCCAATACAGCCTGTCCCTGTACTTCCTGCAGGATGGCGATGTCTCCTAATCGGATGATGGCACCCTGCGGTGTTTGTAAGGTGGTGTTTGCCAGATTCTCGATACTTTTCTTATCCGCCTTATCATACATGATATTGATGGCATAATCTTCTCCATTGTCTTTAAATTTAGACTGGTCATTTCCTCTGAACGCGAGTTGTATGGCAGCGCCTACAGATGGGATATTCAATCCCATTTTAGCGATTTTATCTCTGTCCAGCTTAATCTGAACTTCCGTCTTTTTTGATTTGGTACTGAATTCCACATAATCCGCTCCAGGTGTCTTGGTGATGATTTCCTTTACTTTCTTTGCGGCAGTCCAGAGTTCATCCATGTCTGCACCTGTCACCACAATCTGTATCTGAGGCTGATTATTACCTGTAATTTGTGTCGGTTTCATGGAGAAACGTATCCCCGGGATGCTGTCAAGCCTTGGTCGCAGCCTCGAGCAGAATTCTTCTGTAGACAGATTGCGTTCCAACTTGTTAACGAGCCCCACCGTCATATCGGCCTGGTTGGGAGTGGAAATGCTTCCGCCCATGAGTGTACCCGTTGCGCCCACATTGGTAAATACCTTTGTTACCTCAGGGTAGGATAAGACAATCTTTTCAATTTGCTGTGTTACCCTGTTGGTCTGCGCCAGAGTTGCCTGCGGTGCCAATTCCACAATAAGGTTGAATTCACCTCTGTCACCGTTTCCGGCGAAAGAACTTCCGATGAAGCCAAAGTATCCCAGACAGCCGGCTCCGACAAACAAGGCGATTACTCCGATCAAGACATATCTTTTGTGGCCAAGTGCCCACTCCAGAATACGTCCGTAGGCTGCAATTAATTTGTCTATCTGATGTTCGAACCAGATGTTTAACCTTCCCCATAAGGTCTTCTCATTCAGTTTTTCCAGTTTGCCGAAACGGGATGCCAGCAGTGGCGTCAGTGTAAAGGAAACGAATAAACTCATGAGGGTGGAGAAGACCACCACCAGGGCAAATTCACGAAGGATGTTTCCAATCAAACCACCTGCCATGGCCAGCGGAACAAACACCACCACATCCACCAGGGTGATGGCGATTGCTGTGAATCCGATTTCGGCACGTCCGTCCAGCGATGCGGTTACCCTATCTTTTCCCATTTCCATATGGCGGAAGATATTTTCGAGAATAACGATACTGTCATCCACCAGAATACCCACCACCAATGACAATGCTAGCAATGTCATGAGGTTGAGTGAGAATCCCATCAGATACATCAGTAAAAATGTGGGAATCATGGCTGAGGGCAGTGAAATCAGGATGAACATCGAGCTGCGGAAGCTGTGGAGGAATATCAACATTACGAATGCCACAATCAATACCGCCAGAAATAGATCATGTATTACAGAACTCGCCGATTCCATTGTGTAGATGGATTGGTCAATGGCCACTTCATAGCGGAATCCCTTGGATTTATATTGGTTGACTAATGTGTCCAATTCCGCTTTCACACGGGTGCTCACTTCCACCGCATTGGCGTCGGTTTGTTTGGTGATTTGTATACCCAGACCAACCTTGCCATTAATGCGGTTGATGGTGGTAGGGGTTTCGGTAGCATCCGTCACCGATGCGATATCTCGCAATAGGATACGGCTGCCGTTCTTATTTTCGCGAATGATGAGATTGCGCAATGCATCCACATCCGGAAGCTTTTCATCGAGGCGTATGGTGAAGCGATTGTCCGTATTTTCAATATTGCCGGCAGGATAAGACATATTGCCTGCGGCAATCATCTGGCTCACTTGTGCTGAGGATAGATTGTAAGCCCGTAATTTTTCATTGTCCAGTTTTACTTCCACTTCTCTTCTGTTGCCGCCGATGAGACCAACCTGACCAACGCCGGGAACATTCAATAGAATAGGTTTGATGGTCTGATCCACCAAATCATACAATTCCGTTTCTCCGACATCAGAGAATGCACTCAGTTTTAAAACGGGAATGTCGCTGGAACTGAATTTGCTGATAACGGGATTGTCCACACCATCCGGCAAATCGTTTTTTATCGTATTGATTTTTCGTTCCGCATCCGTCTGCGCGGCGCTCGCACTGGTCTTTTGTTTTAATTGTACCGTTACAACAGATACGTTTTCCTGCGACAGGGAAGAGATGACATCTACACCTTCTATGGAGGAAACGGCATCTTCTATTTTTTTGGTCACGTTATTTTGCACTTCCTCGGAGGATGCACCTTTGTAGACGGTTTGGATGGAAATGACGGGGGCCTCAAATTTAGGCAGCAAATTATAGCTTAGCTGGGTATAACCCAGGAACCCGAAAATAATCAATGTAATGAATATCACACTGATTAAGAGCGGTCTCTTTATGGCGATTTCGGTAATTGACATACGGATTAATTTTTTGAATTTACAATGGAGATTTTGCTGCTGGGTGTCAGGTTGATCTGACCGCTGGTCACCACTTTTTCACCGGCGGTTAAACCGCTTACCACGACTACATTCTGACCTACCTCTTCACCCAGCTGTAATTTTCTTACAGAAATATTGTTTCCGTTTACCACATATACATAAGGGTCTTTCACACCTTCCACCAAGGCGATCTTCGGGATTTGCAGCGCCTCGGATGCCTTCTTGAAACTGAATTTCACGTTTACATAGGTTCCCGCCTTGTATCCGTCGTTCGGAATTTCCACTTCCACTCTGTAGTTGTGGTTTTCATCGCCTTTCGGTGCAATATATTTTATGATGCCTCTGGTCGTCTTATTCGGGAAGATTGAAGAAGTGATTTGTGCAGCCTGACCTGTTTTTAGATCATACACATTTTGTTCGCTTACATATACGATTGCTTTCAACAGGGATATATCCATGATGGTGGCCAGTGGGGTGCCGGGGTTGGCGAATTCACCGGCATTGGCATTTTTCTGAACCACAATACCGCTGATAGGAGCATAAATGTTATTGTCGGCAATCTGCTGCTGCATGTTCTCTCTCTGTATTTTTGTAGACTCCAGATTGTAATTCAACTCATTGATGGCGGTGGATGGAGCCGCATCTCCGGCAATTAGATCCTTTGTTCGCTGTATGTCCGATTCCAGCTTCTTGATGGTGACCTCTGTTGTTTTCATTCCGATTTCACGTTGTTTTGAATCTATCTGTCCAATCAGTTGTCCCTTCGTTACATGTGAACCGATTTCAATGTTGAAAGAAGCCAGCTTGCCCGGCTGTGTTGCCGTTATGATACCGCTCTTGTTGATATCCAGCACCGCAGGCAATGCGTAGTCGGAGCTTACAGGGAAATAATTCGCATCAAAAGTGGTTACCGAAACGGGAACATTGGTTCTGTCTATCGGTTGCTCATTCTTTGTGATGATTTTTTTGTTTTGTGTTAGCTTGTAAGCCATTCCGCCAACTAATAATATGGCAATCACTGCGATGATAATCTTGTTTTTCATATAGCTGCTTTATTTTTTGTTTAGAGTGAAGATGCTGCCCTTTGCAGCGTGTCGGTCAATTAGTTTTTATAGTTGTTTAGATTTCCGTTTGCTTTGTCAATTTCCAGTTTTGCATACAGCAGATCGATAAATGATTTGATATAGTTCTGTTCCGCCTCTTTGTATGCTGTTTCAGAAGATAATAGTTCTGTATAGGCGATGGTTCCTTTCTGATATTGTAATGTCACGACATCCAATACCTTTTTTGCCATCTCCATATTCGTTTTGTTCACTTCAATATCTCTTACCGCATTGGAATATTTAGTGCCGGAGTTTTTCATTTGCAATTGAAGCCCCTCTTCCGTGATGGCGATGTTTTCCTTTAGGGTTTCGATGTTTATTTTAGACTGTCTGACCGCACTCGCCGTTCGCAGTCCGTCAAAAATCGGAATATCCAGTCTGAATCCGATTGCTGCAATCGGAGACCAGTTCTTGAACGAGGGCGCGAACTTGTTGCCGAATGTCTGCCCTGCATAACGTGCATTGAAGGATAAAACCGGAAAATATGCTGCGGCAGTGCGTTTTAAAAGCACATTTTGCAACTGCAGGTTTTTTTTCAAAAGTCTTAATTCAATCCTGTTTTTAATGTTCGACGTGTCAGAGTAAGTGTTGAGGTCAATGATTTCCTTGGAGTAGTTGGTGTCTATGGCTATTGCAGAATCCAGAGAAATAGACATGTTATACTTAAGATTATTGAGCGCAAGTTCTCTGCTGGTATTCAGTATCTCCTTCTGTGCGAGGATATTGTTTACGTTTACCTGAACTCTGTCCAGATCGATCTTTCTGGCTACCCCTTTCTCATATTGCAGTTTAATGATAGGCAGCGTCCTGTTTAATCTGTCTTCATTCAAGAGCAACAGTTTTTCCTGTTCATTGATCAGCAATACCTGATAATAGGCGGTGATGGTATTGTATATGACATCCTCTTCCGTTTTCACCTTCTTTAACTCCGCCAGTTCATAACTTGGTTTTATGGCTCTGATACCGTCGATGAATGATTTATTGTACAGGTACTGGTCCAATTGAACACCCACCAGCGTATTGTACTGGTTGCCAAATTGTACTTCCTGGGAAGGCACTGTAACCCCGCCAAAATTTAATGCAGGAATGACCGATTTTTGCAATTGTAGATTGTCATCCCATTTGATTTGCCCGTTTATTTGAGGTAAATATGCGGATTGTCCTTCTTTCTTGCGTTCGTATGCTACCTTCACATCATTGCCGGCAATTTTTATGGATCTGTGGTTTTTTAATGCATAATCAATGCATTGCTTCAAGGTATAGGTTGTTTGCGAGAATGCAAGTGTGGAGAGTGCAGTCGATAGAATCAGGAACGTAATTTTCTTCATCTTATAGTTTTATTTTTTTTATTAATTGTTCGAACAGTTCAATGCCCATAGGTGTAGCGATGGCATAAAAATTATAGCGGATGATTTCTCGGTATACATCCGATGCCCGATGTGTTTTCCCGTCAAACTGAAGCGGCAGGAAGGATAAGTGCAGTTGCAGTATCGTTACCATTTCCACATTGATGTCTTCACGGTATAAACCCTGCTGTATGCCTTTGGTGAGGTTTTCGGAGATATTCTTCTTGGCAAAATTATCGCGATGGTTTTCAATAAGCGCCCAGCACTCAGGATAAAACTTCACCAAATCATGCATGACTGCAGGATGGTATTGCTGTAATTCGGCATGGAGATGCGCTGCTATCAACAGTAATTCCTCTATGGCGTTTTCAGTATTGGAAGAGATGGATCGAATGGCGTCTTCATCGTTTTTCAACTCGTTTTCAATGCAAAGTCTCACGAGGTCTGCCTTGTTATCGATCTCCTTATATAGTGTCTTCTTTGAAATGCCCAATTCCTTCGCAAGGTCATCCATCGTGGTATTACGTACCCCCACCGAGTAGAATAGATTGCGGGCCTTCTCAAATATTTTACCTGAGATACAGCTTTCCTGTTTGATAATATTTTCGGAGTTTATTGCCATGAACTGCAAAACTAACAACTATAAACGGAGGAAACTCAAAAAGGTTTTAAAGTTTCCAAGAAGATAGCGTTAAGTGAATATTAATAAGTTGTAGATTTGTGTACACATCAGAAATATATGAAAGCACTCGTTTTAAATACCAATTCTTTCCAGCTCGAAGAAACAGAAACACCTACCCTGAAGGAACATCAGGCTCTTGTGAAAGTACACTATGCCGCACTCAACCACCGTGATCAGTGGATTCGTGAGGGGCAATATGCCAAGATTCAACTGCCCGCCATTTTAGGTTCCGACGGTTGCGGAGAGGTGGTGCAGGTGGCTGATGATGCAGACAAGCATTGGCTCGGTAAGGAAGTCATCATCAATCCCAACATCAGCTGGGGAAACAATCCTCAGGTGCAATCTAAAGAATATCAGATTCTGGGTATGCCAGCCCAGGGTACACTGGCGGAATATATTGCTGTCAATACAGACAGGCTGCATGAAAAACCGGAATACCTCAGCGCTGAAAAGGCAAGTGCATTGCCATTGGCAGGACTTACCGCATACAATGCCTTGTTTAATAAAGGAAATGCAGAAAAAGGCATGAATATTCTGATTTCCGGAGTTGGCGGAGGTGTAGCCCAATTTGCATTTATATTTGCACATGCTATCGAGGCAAATGTATTTGTGACTTCCAGTAAAGGGCACGTAATCGAGACCTGTAAATCGCTGGGAGCCATGGATGGTGCCAATTATACGGAGAAAGATGCCATAAAAACCCTTGCAAAATCGGTGGGTGGTTTTGATGTCATAATTGACAGTGCCTGTGGCAGTGGTATGAATGAACTGATTGCTGCCCTGAAGCCGGGAGGTAAGTTCGTATTTTACGGTGCTACCAAAGGATTGCCGGCAGACCTGAATATGCGGGCCATATTTTGGAGTCATCTGCAATTGCTGGGTTCTACGATGGGCAGTGACGACGATTTCAGGAACATGCTAGCGTTTTGCAAACAACATCAGGTTAATCCGATAATAGACAAGACATTCAGTTTTACGGATGCGGTGGCTGCTTTTGACAGAATGAAAAACGGAGAGCAGTTTGGCAAGATTATTGTTAAAGTGATATAATATTTAAAACATCAAAGAAATTAAATGGATTTACAGGAATTATTAGGCGGATCGCTTGGGCAGGAAGCTACACAACTAATCAGTCAGCAATTAGGCATTGACACTAATCAGGCACAAAGCGCAGTGAATCTGGCTTTGCCAACCATTTTGAATGCATTAAACAAAAATGCATCAACACAAGATGGTGCTGCGGCATTGACGAATGCTATTTCAAATGACCATAACGGAAGTGGGCTGGGCGATTTAGCTGGTTTGGCACAAACGGCTTTGGGCGGACAAGGTGCATCCATATTGCAACACATTTTTGGCGGTGCTGAACAAAATGTAACAACGGCAGTATCGCAGAATGCAGGCATTGGCGGCGGGCAGGCATCGCAGGTGTTGCAAATTCTGGCACCTATTGTCCTGAATGCCTTAGGCAACCAGTCACAACAAAGCGGAGGCGGAATCAATATCGGAAATATCGCAGGCATCCTGAGCAATTTCGTCGGCAACCAGCAACAGCAGGCTCCGCAGCATACGGATATGATATCTCAGTTACTGGATAGAAATAATGACGGTAATGTAGCAGATGATGTAATCGGCATGTTGGGAAATTTATTTAAGAGATAAGTTTTTAGTAGCATAAGTGTAAGTCACCCTTTGGGGTGGCTTTTTTATTTATAAATACCACAACTTATTACTTATGACTAATCACTATATTTGTAGCATGCATGAAGAAATATTAAAACATTTATTTACCGAATATTTCAAGGAAGATTGCCTGACTGTTATTCAGTTGCCGCAAGCCGGTTCCGACAGGATTTATTTTCGTCTTAAAGGCGTTGCAAATTCTGCCATTGCAACCTACGGACATGATACCAAAGAGAATGAAACCTTCATTCATCACACCAGACACTTCCATCAGAAATTTATAACGGTACCGCAGGTATACATTGCCAGCGAGGATAAAAAATATTACCTGCAGCAAGATCTGGGAGATACTTCCCTGTATTCCATCATTAAGCAAGAAGGTATTTCGGAGAATGTTATTAAGCACTTGAAAGAGGTTTTGCAGCAGTTAACGTATTTGCAAATACGAGGCGCGGAGCATTTTAATTTTGCCACCTGTTATCCGATTCAGGAATTTAACAGAAGCTCCATGTTCTGGGATCTGAATTCATTTAAATATTATTTTGCACGCGTGGCAAGGGCGCATTTCAGTGAAATCGATTTGAATGAAGATTTTCATAAGCTCTGCGATTATTTACTAGACGAACCGAATCAGTATTTCATGTTCCGTGATTGTCAGTCGCGCAATGTGATGATACACGAAGATAAACCCTATTTTATCGACTATCAGGGCGGACGAAAAGGTCCGCTGCAATACGATGTGGCTTCCCTGTTGTGGCAGGCCGGTGCAAAAATTCCGTACGAAGTACGGGAAGAATTATTTGACTATTATTCAAAAAAGGTATCGGCATTAATCCTGATTAATAAGGAAGAATTTAAAGAACGCTATTACGGCTTTGTGCTGATACGCATGCTGCAGGTACTCGGTGCATATGGCTTCAGAGGCTTGATTGAAAAACGCAGTCATTTTATTGAAAGCATCATACCGGCACTGGAAAATGTGAAATGGTTTCTGGAAAACATAAAACTGAAAATTGATTTACCGGAATTGACGAGTGTGCTGCAGCAGTTAATTGTTTCGGATGCCTTTAAAGTGGAAAAGTTTGACGGTTCCGAAAAGCCTTTGAAGATTGTCGTGAACAGTTTTTCTTATAAGCGCGGCATTCCGGAAGATACGAGCGGAAACGGAGGCGGCTTTGTGTTTGACTGCAGAGGGTTGCACAATCCCGGCAGATATGAGCCGTATAAACAGCATACCGGAAAAGACCAACATGTGATTGAATTTCTGGAAGCGAAAAGTAAGGTGAAGGAGTTTCTGGAAAGCGTGTACAAAGTAATCGATATCAATATTCAGGATTATTTAGCCAGAGATTTTGAAAACCTGCAGATTAATTTTGGCTGTACCGGCGGACAACACCGCAGCGTATATTGCGCGGAACAAACGGCAAAGTACATCAAAGAGAAATACAATATTGATGTGAAATTAAAACACATCGAAAGAGAATTACAAGGGCAGTTTATTTAGTGATGAATTAAATGATTAGTTGATTTACACTGTTTTTTTTATTAATTTGTACAATAAATTTTTAGATAATGAGCATCGCCACATTAAAAAAAGAAGTAAAAAAAAATATAGACAAAGCTGATGAGCGTGTTTTAAAAATGGTAAATGCTTTATTACTTGCCGATCAGGGGAAAGATTGGTATGATGAATTACCCGATAAAGTAAAAACAGATTTAGATATTAGTTTGCAACAAGAAAAAGAGGGCTTATTAACTCCACATACTGAAGTTATGAAAAAATATCGAAAATGGCATACGAAATAGCTTGGACACAAATAGCCATTGATTCTTATAAGAAGAATATAAGATATTTAGAAGAGAATTGGCCAGAAAAAGTAGTTGAAGACTTCATTAATAAAACAGATAAACAATTAGCATTAATTGCCGTCTACCCACATGTTGCAATTACAACACCTAAAAGCAAAAAACTCAGAAAACTATTAATTGTAAAACAAATTACTTGTTTCTATTCTTTTAATGAAAGTATGAATAGAATCACCATTCACCTGTTTTGGAATAACTATAAGAATCCTAAGAAATTAAAATTGTGATGAAAAGTATAAAACACATAACTTTTTTACTTTTTTGTGTTTTTGGAGTCTATTATGTAATTAATTATTCCTTCTGGAATAACACTATTTATGGGCTTGGGTATTATCTTGTTTATGGCTGGGCATTAATTTTAGCGTGTTCAATGTCTTTGCTTACTGCCATTTTTGTAAAAGGTACTCTGAAAAAGGTTTTAAGTTTCTTGTTAGTTTTTGGATTAGTTATTTGGTTTTCGTTTTATTCATTGGAGGTTGGTAGAAAACAAGCTGAATTAAAGATTATTAAAGTCAAAATAGCAGTCGATAAATATCATGCAAAACATAAACAATATCCAGAGAGATTATCTGAATTAGTAGATGAAGGTTTTATGAACAATTTAGGTATACCTATCTTTCTCTATCCATACGGTAGATATCATCTGATATTATCAGAAGATTCATCCTCATATTCTTTGGAATTAGGAAGGAAATATGCATTATTTTGGGTTTATGTAAATGCAAAAAACGATAAACCATTGTTTTATTTTGACAACTAAATTCTCCAACTCTCCAATTCAACAATTAAGATATGAAAGCAATGATATTCGCAGCGGGTTTGGGTACAAGGTTAAAGCCTTTGACAGATACTTGTCCCAAGGCTTTAGTAAAAGTGGGCGATAAGCCGATGCTGCAGCATACCATTGAGCATCTGATACAACACGGTTTTGATGAAATCATTGTCAATATTCATTATCTGGGAAATCAGATAAAAGACTTTTTACAACAACATAATAATTTTGGTATCCGAATAGAAATTTCAGACGAAACAAATGAAATATTAGAGACAGGCGGTGGTCTGCTAAAAGCGCAACATTTTTTTGATGACGCAAAGCCATTCTTATTGTGTAACGCAGACGTGTTTACCAATATCAATCTCATTGCTTTTTATAAGTACCATCAGGAAAATAAGGCACTTGCCACTTTAGCCGTTAGAAATAGAAAATCGTCTCGGTATTTATTATTTGATGACAATGATATTTTGTTTGGCTGGGAAAATATAAAAACCAATGCCGTAAATATTCCGCGTAAAATTCCGGCGGAAATAAAAGAGCAACTGGCACCACACGAAACCTATCCTTTACACGAATTTGCGTTCAGTGGCTATCATATCATTTCACCTGACATCTTTAAGCATCAGACACGCAGCGGTGTTTTCTCCATGACGGATTGGTACCTGGATATCTGCGCACAGCAAACTATTTTAGCGTACCATCATGATGATGATATCTGGATAGATATCGGCTCGCCGGAGCAGCTGCAAAAAGCGAACGAGCTTAGTTCAATACGTTAAATCTGAATTTTGTAAACACAGGCCTGTGGTCAGAAAACCATTCGCCGTTGCCATCTAAAAAGGCATCGCCCGGTACATCATACTCTAAGGCAGTCAGTGATATAGAGCTATTGCTTCTGTAAAATATCTTATCCACCACTTCATCTGCCAAAGTAACACCGTTTTGTTCCGGTAAAACACCGCCTTTCTCCAGTTCTATCCAGGAATCTTTAAAGCCAAGTGCCAAAAGTTCACGGATGTTATCGCCTTCACGGGTATATCTGCAATTGGTGTCGCCCATTATAATGACGGCATGATCCTTAGAACGGAATTTAATGTACTTGCAAAGCTGTAAGATGTTTGCTCTTCTTGCAACTAAATCTGCGGAGTCTGAACCGGCATTGCAATGTAAATCATAGACATCAATATAGGCTTTCGGAGTGAGCTTAACCCTGCTGTAGGTAAAGCCTTTCGGCGTCAGGCAATCCGTGCCATTACAGTCTTCCCAGCCCGTGCGCATGAAGTTTAATATTAAAAAATCAGAGAACATGTTTAGTCCATCACCCAGTCCGCCTTCTAGGCAAAGTACTTGCTTTTGTATTTATGGTGATTGTCTTTGATTAAAAGATCGTGATAGAAAAAATCTTCCTGCACATTCACCAGATCATAGTTGTTCAGCCTCGGGCTTATAAGAGGCGTATTGGCTACAGGGTGTTGGTCTGCATTTATTCCCTCTGGTAGTCCGGCAACATTGTATGTCAGTGCGGTAAATGTACCCTCCACAGGAGAAGCTTCTTCAGCAACTTTCGTACATCCTGAAATGATGGTCAGGAAAAAGATGAGTAGAATGAGTGTGTGCTTTTTCAAACGTTTAAGATACTACTTTATAGGTATATCTCAAACTCGGCGCTGATTTTTGCCACTATTTTTTTACCAACACTATCCGCATCTGTTCGTTTCCGCAGTTGGTCGTCATAAAGCCGTCCATATAATTTTTCTTCTTGTAAGGATTTCTGTAAACAACAAAATTGCCGCCGCCAAAACACCATTGAAGTCCTTTAGGCAGCAGGTCGTAATATACGAGCCTTTCCTGCTGCAGGTATACGCTGTTTTCACCTTCTTCATAATTGCCGGAAATGATGTATTTGGCTTTGTAGATATCTGTCTGATAGCGATATTGTATGGTCATCTCACCGTACAATTCACCCTTATCGTTGTCGTCAGAGATGAAGACAGTGACCGGTAAGCCTTTCTGGTTGTCTACATTGGTCGTGTCCGTAAGCAAAAAGCCTTTCCAGTTGCCAGTGTACATAGACGTCTGCGAGTAGCCGCCACTTAGGGCCACTAAAACGAAAAGTGATATGAGTGCTGTCCTTTTGATAAAGCTTATTTTAATTCAATGGCGTTGTATCAAGCGATGGCTTTGCGCAACAGATTATTCATGTCAATTTTGGCGCCAACAATTTTCTCGATGTCTGCAATGGCAATTCTGTCCTGCTGCATCGTATCACGCTCACGGATGGTAACGGTGTTATCTTCCAGTGTCTGATGGTCTACAGTGATACAGAAAGGCGTTCCCAGGGCATCCATTCTTCGGTAGCGCTTGCCGATAGAGTCTTTTTCTTCATAGAAGGTTCTGCCAACGAATTTCAAAACATCCATAATCTCTCTGGCTTTTTCCGGTAAGCCGTCTTTTTTAACCAAAGGCAATATAGCTACTTTTATCGGTGCAAGTGCTGCCGGTAATCTTAATACGGTTCTGGTTTCGCCGTTTTCCAGTGCTTCTTCCATCAGACATTCGCTCATCACCCGTAGGAACATACGATCTAAACCGATAGAAGTTTCGATAACGTAAGGCACATAATTCTGATTCAGTTCCGAATCGAAATACTGCAATTTTTTGCCTGAATATTTCTGGTGTTCCGTTAAGTCGAAATCCGTTCTGGAGTGAATACCTTCCAGTTCTTTAAATCCGATTGGGAATTTGAACTGAATGTCTTCAGCAGCGTTTGCATAATGCGCCAGCTTTTCATGCACATGGAAGCGTAGGTTATCTTGCGGAGTTCCTAAAGCAAGATGCCATTTCATGCGTGTTTCTTTCCATTTGGCAAACCATTCCAGTTCGCTGCCCGGACGCACAAAAAACTGCATTTCCATCTGCTCAAATTCGCGCATACGGAAGATAAACTGACGTGCCACGATTTCATTTCTGAAGGCCTTTCCTATTTGTGCAATACCAAACGGCACTTTCATACGAGCGGTTTTCTGCACATTCAGGAAGTTCACGAAAATCCCCTGAGCTGTTTCAGGGCGTAAATACAAATCCGTAGCATCTTCATCCACTGCGCCTAATTTGGTGCCGAACATCAAATTGAACTGACGAACATCTGTCCAGTTTTTGGAACCGGAAACTTCGCAGGCAATCTCGTATTCTTCAATCAGTTCTTTGTAACGCTTAAAGTCGGAAGCTTCCGCTGCTTTAGTATATTCCGCTTCTAAGGTCAGACCTTTTGCATAATCGCGGCTGGCTTTCGCTTTTTCTACTTCAGATGCTGCTGATAGATTCTTCTTGGCCAGGTCCTTTTCGCCTTTCTCTTTCAGCTTGTCAATTTTTTCTTCCAGCAATACATCGGCACGGTATCTCTTTTTAGAATCTTTATTGTCGATTAACGGATCAGAAAAAGAATCCACGTGACCGCTGGCTTTCCAGGTAGTTGGATGCATAAAAATGGCAGAATCCAAACCCACGATGTTTTCGTGCATTTGTACCATGCTTTTCCACCAGTATTCTTTTATGTGGTTTTTCAGTTCCACTCCAAAAGGGCCGTAATCATACACAGCACCTAAATTGTCATAAATCTCACTTGATGGAAATATAAATCCGTATTCTTTGCAATGCGATACTATCTTCTGTAAGTCTATTTCTGCCATAATGGGCAAAGATAATTAATAGTACCAAGTAGAAAGTAATAAGTAATAAGATTTTTTAATTAGTTAAACCTTTTTCCGGTGCAAACGCCAATTAAAGAGATTGGTTTTTCTGATAATAATCTGTAATCTCTCGTTTTTGATCTCAAATAAGCGCTCAAATACCCCAAATCACGTATTTTATTTTCCAATTTTGGTATGTAAATTGGTTTGACATAGGTTTAAACGGATAAACATGAGAAAAATAGCAGTTTTGGTCGGTATTATTTTGGTCAGCAATGGTTTGTTTGCTCAGAAAGATTTCTTATTTGGCACCAAACATAAGAATTCAATCACTTCTGTCTATTATTCTTTTATAGGAAAAGATTATACGACTCAATACCGATATGGCTTATACGATGAAATCAAGCAAAAAGTGGTATTGCCGATGCAATACACAAAAATCTGGAATTCGAACGAGGACGATATTTTTATCTTAGAAGATACGACGAAAAGTTGGAGTCTGTATTCGGTAAAATCGAACTCAATTATTCTAAAAAGCGAATACACGGAAATCAAACCCTTTGCAGATGGTTTGGCTATTGTAGCTAAAAAAAATTCTGATGGAACATTGCAATACGGAGCAATTGATAAAACAGGAAAGCTGGTGGTGCCGATACAATATAAATATTTAGGCAATGCATCAGAAGGCCTGCTTTGTTTCAGCCGCGAGAGGGGATATGGTTTTATAGATAAAAATAATAAAGAAGTAATTGCACCCATATACAGAAGCGCCGTGGCATTTAAAAGTGGATTGGCATGCGTTTCATTACTAGATTCTACTTATTATGGCTATATCGATAAAAAAAATAATTGGGTTATCAAACCTAAATACCTGCGTGGCGGTGATTTTAAAGATAATTACGCAGTTGTGTTTACCACCAGAAACTACACCTTGGGCAGCGATAATGGCGGTGTGGTTGATAAAACAGGTAAAGAAATCATTCCGCTGAAATATGACAATATTACGGTTGAAGATAAATTTTTTATTGTAAAAGAAATCAGGAAGGAAAGCTATCTGACGGTGACCAGATACGGTGTGCTGGATTTTAGCGGCAAGGAATTGTTGCCGATAGAGTATTCATCTATCAATAAAAAATACGGTATTGATTACTATGAAGTCACCAAAAATTCAAAATCGAGTCTGATAGATGAGAACGCAAGATTCTCCACGCTTGGTGAGTATGATTATCTGTATTCGTTTACGGATTTTGGAGTCTCCCATGTGCGAACAGCTAAAAAATATACCGTAATTGATAAGACCTTAAAGGCAATCATACCCGAACATGGCGCAGATAATGTCATTTTCGGAAGGAAAAATAAGATTGCCCTGTTGTTTAAAGATAAAATGGAGATTTATAACGAAACAGGCAAACTCTTAAAAACGATAAAAGAAGATAATGTGACTCCTTACGGAACGGAATTCTATAGTAATGATGATTCCCTGAAATTAAAATACAGCAAGCGTGTATATCTGTATGACATTGCCACGCAAAAGAAAGAACTGCTGAACTACAGCGAAGTCTCGGATTTTAATGAAGAAGGAATTTTTGCCGCAAAAAACGATTACTACGATTTTGTAGACCATACCGGTAAGAAGCTGAATACAAAAAGTTATTATGCCGTGGTCAATTTTTCAGAAGCCATTGCCGCCGTGCAGGAAAGTACCTACAGTACACCTTATCTGGTCGATCAATCATTCGTTAAAATTAAAGACCTGTACAATATTTTCGAAGGGCCGTTTAGCGAAGGCTTGGCTAAAGCTAAAGCAAGCTACGGCAGCACACGCTATTTTTATGATAAGAAGGGAAATGTTGCCATCACGCTTTCATCTGCATCAGAAACAGGCAATTTCACAAATGGAAGAGTCTCTGTGAAACAGCAGTATGGCAATAAATTTTATTTTGTAGATAAAACAGGAAAGAAAATTAATAATGAAGAATACGATGAAGTCGGAGCATTTTCAGAATACCTTGCGGGTGTTAAGAAGGACGGAAAGTCGGGCTATATTGATACCACCGGCAAATGGATAATTCCCAATAAGTTTGATGTGGGCTCGCCTTTTTATAATGGAGTTGCCATTGTGAAAGATGGAAATGAATATTACCAGATCAATAAAAAAGGCAATAAGCTAAACAGAGATGTCTATAATGGTGCAGGCAATCCAGCAAACGGCTTTTATCCTGTACAGAAAGGCACCACCTTCGGATTGATAGATGAAACCGGTAAAACAATTGTTGACTTTAAATATCAGGATATTACACCACTGTATGAAGGCGTTGCCTGGGCAAAAAAGGAAGGTAAATGGGGCTTGGTAAATGCTGGTAATAAGGTGCTTGCAGGTTTTGAATATGACGGCGGAGATAATTGCAAAAACGGCTACATTAAAGTGATGAAAGATAAAAAGACCGGACTGCTGGATAAATCCGGAAAGCAGGTTTTGCCAATACAATACGATCAGATGGGTACGGCTTATAAAGGAAGAATATTATTGGTGCTTAATGAAGGAACAGAAAGAATGTCTTTGAAATAAATTCCATTTACACCAACTCCGGTTCTTCTTTCTTTACACTAACTTTCTCTAAATGATAGTCGTTCAGGTTGATATTCTTCGTTCTATTCCTGAATTCGAGTGTAAAGCCCGGCCACACGGTATGGTTTTTGCCATCCGCGCTCAGATACCAGCTTTTACAGCCTGAAAGCCAGATGGTGCCTTCCAATTTTTTCTGAATTTCCTCGTTAAATTTCGTTTGCACGTCTTTCCTTACATCAATGGATTTGATGTTTTGTTTTATCATCTTTTGTATAGCATCCAGAATATAATTGGTTTGCGATTCAATCATGTAAATCATGGAATTGTGCCCTAAGCCCGTATTCGGTCCCAGCATGATAAAAAGATTCGGAAACTGATGTACACTGGTGCCGTAATACGCTTCCGGCGCATCGTGCAGCACGTCTTTTAATTGTACACCTTTTTTACCTTGAACATTGTAATACTGAAAACTATCAGACACATGAAAGCCGGTTCCTAAAATAACCGCATCAATTTTACGCGATTTTCCGTCGTTCGTCACCACGCTGTCTTTGGTGAATTTCTGAATGCCATCCGTTACCACTTCCAGATTCGGTTGTGCCAGCGCCTGATAATAATTATTGGATAACAAGACACGTTTACAGCCTAACTTAAAGGTTGGTGTCAGTTTTCTGCGGAGCTCAGGATCTTTGATGTATTTGTTGATGTGGCGTTTGCCAATCACTTCACCTAATTTCAAGATATTGTCGTTGTACATCATACCCACCACCTGTGCTTCATTCAGGTAGTAAATAAAATCCCGGTTGAGTTTCTGAATCAGTGGAATTTTTTCAAACAATGTGCTTTCTGTTGGTGTAAATTCACCATCCGGTTTTGGCAAAACCCAGGGTGCAGTGCGCTGCATCAGGTAAAGTTTTTTAACTTTCGGCTGAATTTCCGGGACAAACTGTATCGCACTGGCACCGGTTCCAATCACACAAACGTTTTTATTGTTGAAATCGAAATCGTGCTTCCATTGAGCGGAATGAAAAACAGCACCCTTAAAATCGTGGATGCCTTCAATATCCGGTAAGCTTGGAATATGCAAAGGTCCGTTGCCCACTACCGCCACATTCGCCTTAATGGTTTCGTTGCGCTGATTGGTCACTTCCCACATTGCTTTCTTTTCGTCGTATTTTGCCGCTTTCACTTCCCAGTCGAACAGGATGTGCTTGCCTAAATCGTATTTCTTTACACAATGTTTTATGTATGCCAGAATTTCCGCTTGCGGCGAGTATGCACGCGTCCAGTTCGGATTGGGCTCAAACGAATAAGAATATAAATTTGATTTTACGTCACAAGCTGCACCGGGATAGGTATTGTCGCGCCAGGTTCCGCCCACCTCATTGGCTTTCTCTACAATGGTAAAATTGTGTATACCGGCTTTTTTCAGCCGGATGCCTACACAAATACCTGAAAAACCGGTGCCGGTAATCAGGATGGAAAAATCTTTATTCGTTGCCATAAGGACTGTTTAAGTGAAGTAAAGTTAGTTGTTAATATCATTCATTAGCTGTACAAAAGCTAATTTGTTAGCGGTAAATGATAAGTAGCCATTAATTAATATCTTTGTGTATGCTTACACAGCGACAACTTTTTCTGCAACACGTAGCGCAAACCAGCGATGCTCCTTTAGGATTGGAAATCGAAAGGGCTGAGGGTGTTTATTTATATGATGTTACAGGAAAGAAATATATCGATTTGATTTCCGGTATCGGTGTGAGTGCGCTCGGTCATTGTCATCCAAAAGTGGTGCAGGCTGTACAGGAGCAGGCTGCCAAATACATGCATACTATGGTGTACGGCGAATATGTACAAAGTCCGCAGGTACAGCTGGCAAAATACGTGTGTGATGTATTGCCATCGACTTTGAACGCTGTGTATTTTACCAATTCCGGTACGGAAGCCACGGAAGGTGCCATGAAACTGGCAAAGCGTTACACCGGAAGAACGGAAATCATTTCCTGTTACCATTCTTATCACGGCAGCACGCAAGGGTCGTTGAGCCTGAACGGCGATGAATATTTCAAATCTGCATACAGACCTTTATTGCCGGATGTTCGTCAAATATGCTACAACACTTTTGAGGACATCCAATCGATTACAAAAAAAACGGCTGCGATATTTTTAGAACCGGTGCAGGCGGAAGCCGGTATCATTGTTCCCGAAAAAGGATATCTGCAAGCTGTGCGAAAACGATGTGAAGAAACAGGAACACTTTTAGTATTTGATGAAATTCAAACCGGTTGCGGCAGAACGGGAAACCTCTTTCGTTTCCAAATGGAAAATGTTGTTCCGGACATTTTACTCGTTGGAAAAGCTTTCGGCGGTGGCTTACCTTTAGCCGCTTTTATTGCAGATGCAGAAATAATGCAGGTGTTGCAAAACAATCCGGTACTTGGCCACATCACCACCTTTGGCGGAAATGCGGTTTGCTGTGCGGCAGGTCTGGCTTCTCTGCAAATCATTTCAGAACAAAAATTATACGAACAAGCAGCGCAAAAGGCGCAATTGTTCATTCAGTTGCTGAATCATCCTGCGATACAGAAAATACATCACTGCGGCTTGATGATGGCGGTGTATCTCGATAATTTTGACAACCTGAGAAGGGTCATCGCTGAGTGTTTGGAAAATGGATTGATTACGGATTGGTTCCTTTTTGCCAATAATTGTATGCGCATCGCGCCGCCGCTGATTATCACGGAAGAGGAAATACAAGTATCTTGTGGAATCATCAACAAGGCTTTAGATAAAGTATATAAATAATGAGGTGCAGACAGCGATTTGTAATTTTTAAATGTACGGTAATTTTATTGCTGATGTTAAGTAATTTGGCAAATGCGCAGACAGCAGCATCTGTAAAATTACCGCAGTCTTATTTTATCAAATTCATTACCTCTACGGAAAAATTTGATGTAAACCACGCCACAGAATTTAAACATGCAGCATTGCCGAAACAATACCATGACTTGTTTTTAAGTTATATAAAAGATTCGGCAGCAGCGGAAATACCCGGTTTGAAATCGGCTGTTTATTATGGTATAACGCTGAAAAGTGGTGAAACCATTAACGGCGATATATTCTGGAATGATAAGAAGAGC
This sequence comes from Chitinophagales bacterium, assembly GCA_046329775.1. GTDB lineage: Bacteria > Bacteroidota > Bacteroidia > Chitinophagales > JADIYW01 > JADJSS01. The sequence goes on along the minus strand of JAXLTX010000004.1, from coordinate 389,015 downwards.
TATATCGTTTTTAAAATAGACGGGAAGCGGTGTGTAAATTATTTTACTACAGATGGTGTTGCCCAAATTAAAACCTTATTCAAATTATAAGCTTGCGGAAATCGTTTGTATTCAATGTCTCTTTTATGGTCTTTGTCAATTTGCTGATAAAGCCGTTTTGGGTATTTGGAATCGACAGGACCGTGCAAAATAAAGTTGGAGAATCGGAATATGGTTTGTATTTCGCGATTTTTAATTTTACCTATCTGTTCCAGATTTTACTGGATTTCGGCTTTCAGAACTACAGTAACAGGGAAGTGGCCGCAGACAATAAAAGAATCAACGAATTGCTTCCAAGTATTCTGGTATTTAAAACCGCTCTCTTTCTGGTGTATCTTGTTTTGTGTATAGCTGTTGCCTATCCGCTCGGATATTTGTCCAAACCTTTCATCTGGATTATTCTGGGGAATCAGATTTTGTTGTCGTTTAATATTTACCTGCGCTCCAACGTTTCGGCGCATCAGCATTTTATTACAGATGCGCTCTTATCCGTGTTGGATAAATTGCTGATGATTGTATTTTGTGCTATTTTGATCTGGGGGAATCTTCCTGCTTTTCCCTTAAGTATTTTCAATTTTGCATTGGCTCAATTGGCTGCTTACGGGATTACCTTTCTGGTCTGTCTGTTTTTCTCTTTCCGTCTGGCGGAAAAACTGGTGTTTGGTTTTACCGTAAAGGATTTTATGAAAATAGCAAAGGAAACCATGCCATATGCGGTGATTCATTTTTTGATGACAACCTATTACCGGATTGACGGCGTCATGCTGGAACGCTTGCAGGGTGCTAACGGTGCCGCTGAATCCGGAGTCTATGCGCAAGGTTATAGAATCATGGAGTCGCTGAATAATATCGGCTATCTGTTTGCAACGATATTATTGCCATTATTTGCCTACCGCCTGTCCAAAAAAGCAGAGATAAACACATTGCTGAAATCAGGTGTTTCCATTATGTTCAGCGTCTCTGTTTCATTGATTGTTTGTTTGTTTTACTATAAAACAGATATCATGCAGCTGTTGTATAGTACCGGTAATGTGGCCTATTCCGCAGAGGTATTCGGATATCTGCTGCTGAATTTCTTTCCGGTGGCCATTTTATATGTAATCGGAACCTTGCTGACCGCCAACCGGAATTTCAAACTGATGATTTATACGCTTGTCATTGCGGTTGTTCTAAATGTTAGCTTGAATTTCTTCTTGATTACTAATTTCGGTGCGAAAGGAGCGGGGCAAGCCACCCTGATTACACAGTTATTCATGCTGTGTACTTATTCCATTTATTGTATCCGTATATTCCATCTGTCTGTTCAGATGAAGTTTATAGCACAGCTGACTATTTTTACTGCATTGTGTTTACTGACGGTTGTCAGTGGGCATAAAATTCATTTTTTAGCCAATGGATTATATGATTTGGCACTACATATGGCATGCTATTTCGCCCTTATTCCGTTTATCGCTTTTGTTTCCGGATTAATCAATAAGCAAACCTTTCAATTGAAAGTGGGAGCAGGCGAGTAAAGTCCGATTAGTTTTGTTATTTTTGATGCATATTAAAACAACTTTCACTGATGCTGGAAATTCTGAAAATAGTCTTGAAATGGAAGAATCAGATTCTGATATTCACCGTTGTTGCCGTGCTGGCCAGCGTCATCATTACGATGCCTTTCATCATGCCTCCGTATTATAAGTCCAACATGGTGTTTTATCTGTCGAACCCTACCAGTACAGACAGGGCAGCCTTGTTTAATGAAAAGGAAGTAGGAGGCGTCAGCATCTTTGGAGGAAAAGAAGATATCAATCGCTTTCTCAACATACTGAATTCTGCGGTCGTTAATCTGTATGTGATTCAAAAATATAATCTGACCAAACATTATAAACTGGAAGGTGAAGACAAGGCATTGGCTACGTTTTACACTCAACGTGAATTCAACAGCAACTTCGACGCGGTGCGGGATGATTTGGGTGCCATTGAGGTGAGTATGCTGGATACCGATGCAAAGCTGGCATCCAATATAGTGAAAGATGTGGTGGCAAAATCAGATTCTATTTACAGAAGTATGTTGGTGGAAAATAAATCAACGGTGCTTTCATTGCTGGATAAGCAGATAGCGCAAAAACAAACCTCGGGAAATGACGTGGAGGAACTGAGAAAACTCATTTCCATCCGTGATCAGTATTTGGTTTCTTCTTCTGCAGATTTCAAGACATTATATGTCGTGGAAGAACCCGTTCCGGCTATCAAGAAATATAAACCCGTTCGTTGGCTGATTGTACTGGTGACGGCGGTGGCCTCGCTGCTATTCGCTTCTTTTTCTGTAATCCTGATAGAATTGTACAAACATGCAGATAAATACGGATTTCAGCGTTCCTGATTTTTTTGCACGGCATGAAAAACCGCTTTTCTGGATGAGCGGCCTGCTGTCAATCTTCTGTTTTATGTCGGCAATTTATTTCAAGATAAATTTGCTTTTTATACTGCCTTTTGTTTTCCTGTTTCCTGCCTTAGTGCTGCTTGATTTTCGCATCGTTTTTTTTATGATGTTGCTGGTGCTGCCGGTTTCTGTCGAATCTTATCTGGGCGGTTTCGGTACGGATCTGCCATCAGAACCTTTGGTAATGGTGCTTGCTGTTTGTACGGTGTTGTATTTGTTGTATTACAGACAGGAGTTGAGCAACCCCGCATATAAACATCCCATTGTCATTGTACTTGCCCTGATGTTTTGCTGGAGTGTGTTTGTTACACTCTTTTCTACAGATGTTTTCTTGTCGATAAAATACCTGCTGGCAAAATCCTGGTACTTGCTGGGGTTTTTTATTTTACCAATTATTTTTCTCAGAAATAAAAAAAGTTTGCAGCAGTTTTTTTGGTGTTTGTATATTCCAACCTTCCTTTCCATTTGGTATGTAATGGTTCGTCACGGATTGAAAGGGTTTACCTTTGATACGATTACCAATGCGGTACATCCGATTTACCGGAATCACGTGAACTATGCGGTGTATATTGCCATGCTGCTTCCCTTTGTCTTTCTGGCGAAGAGCTGGTATGCTGCTGATACATTCAAATATAAGTTGCTGAAATGTTCCATTCCTGTTTTTTTGCTGGCAATATATCTGTCATACACACGTGGTGCATGGCTGGCGGTCGTGGCAATGGCAGTCTATTTTTTTGTTTTGCGGTTCAATCTGACCAAATATGTGTTGGTGCTTACCAGTATCGTTGCCATTGGTTTTTCTGTATACATTCTGAAGGATAATAACTACCTCAAGTATGCGCCCAATTATGAGCACACCATATATCACGATGAACTGGCCGACCATTTAACATCTACTTTTGAGATGGAGGACATGAGTACGGTGGAGCGTTTTTACCGCTGGATTGCGGCGGTCAACTTATTCAGGGAGCATCCGCTGGTGGGCGTAGGGCCCAATAATTTTGTGTCAAATTACAAGAAATATACGGTCACGGCATATGAAACGTATATCAGTGATAATGAGGAGAAATCTACGGTGCATAATTATTTCCTGCTGCTGCTCACAGAACAAGGCTTGCCTGCCTTGGCTTTATATGTTGTGTTGTTGTTTGCCGTGTTGTTGACAGCGCAGAAAACATATAATGTCGTTTCAGAAAATCGGAGGAAATATATCGCAGCCGTTACGCTCTGTGTTGTTGTGTTTCTACTCAATAATACACTGAGTGATCTGGTGGAAGCCAATAAGGTGGGTTCCTTGTTCTTTATGTGTCTGGCCATATTGGTTAATTTCGCTTCGGATACGGTTGCCGGAGAGATGGATTAGCGATTTACATGAATTTAGCCGTCAGCACGCTGATGTCGTCATTGAACAGCACATTGCCCTTGAACTTGCAGAGATAATCATAGAGTATCTTGTTGAAAATATCCGGACCTAATCGGTGGTTATTCCTGCTGAATACCAGGAGTTTGTCTGCACCGAATTGTTCTCCGTCTTCATTTTCCATTTCAGTCAGCCCGTCGGTAAAGCTCACAATAGTGGTGTTGGGTTTTATGGTGATGTTGCCGAATTCAATTCTAGGCAATTCTTCAAAGATACCCAGCATGGTGCTGCCTTTTTCCAGTAATGTCACTGAATCTTCATGAATCATTACCGGCGGCACATGGCCGGCATTCAGGTATTCCAGTTCTCTGGTGATGATATTGTATTTGGCAATGAAGAGCGTAATGAAATTCTCACCGTTGGTGATGGAATAGATCTTCTGGTTCAGTTTTTCAATCAGCGTTTCTTTCTTATAGCCCAGTCCCAGTGTGGCATTCAGATAAGCCTGCAGGTTTGCCATGACCAGAGCGGCCGCCACCCCCTTGCCGGAAATGTCTCCGATGCAAAAAACAAATTCATCTTTGTTGATGTGGATGACATCGTAGTAATCACCGCCAATGCCCTTGTACGGCAAGTACAATCCGGCAAATTCATACATGTTGTTTTTAGGCAATTTTTTAGGTATCAGCATACCCTGTACCTTGGATGCGAGGTCCAGTTCCTTGTCAAATTGCTTCTTCTCCACCTCTTTGCGGAAGAGTCGTTTGTTTTCTACCGCCACTGTAATGATGTTGGTGAAAATCTGAGTGAACTCGAGCAGTTCATTCTGATCAAGCGTCACATCTATGTCCATCTCTCCCAGTAAGGCGAGCGCCAGAGGATGTTGTTTATGGTAGACTGGTACAATGTATTTAAAACCACCGAAGATGGCCTGTTCTTCCGGGTTGAGTTCTTTCGCCACATTGTATTTGTCGAAATGAGACTGTATCGGAATGTATAGGTCACGGTCTTCCTTTTCCCAAACCACCCGTTTCCATGCCTGGTCGAACATGAACAATGCAATCTCCTTCACGCGTATCTGTTCTCGCAGGGTGTATTTGTATATCTGGTACAAGCCTTCAGAAGATACATTATCGTTGATGGCTTTCGTCGCTTCCAGCAACGAATTCAACTGATTGTACTTCACCTGCAGGAGTACTTTAAGGGCGCTTACGTCTGAATTGTTTTCCGGCAAATTCATTCAATTAAAACTACGGAAATAAATTTCAAATTTTACCTGTTTGGTTTGTTTTTTTATTTGTGCAGCTATAATTCGCACAATGAACATCGTTCTTTGACAAAGCGTTCGGCTGTCATTTTGTTGCAGAACTGCATGGATCTTGAGTTGGGGAGAGCATACGAGTGACCATGCGAGTGTAAATAAAAACGCCCTGAAGGCAAGGTCTTCAGGGCGTTCATGCATTTTTAGATTTATTTTGCTACAACTTCCAGTAATTGTTTGGTCGCGTTTTTAGTATCTACTTTGTCGATGATTTTTTCAATCACTCCTTTTGCATTGATGACAAACGTGGTGCGCAGAATGCCTTCGTATTCTTTTCCCATAAATTTCTTTTTGCCCCAGACTTCGTATGCCTGTGCAATGGTTTTGTCGGTGTCAGGAATTAATTCGAAAGGCAGGTCGTATTTTGCCTTGAATTTGTTGTGTGATTTTTCATCCTGCGGACTTACACCGATGATGGTGAATCCTTTTTTAGTGAGCGAGGCATAATTGTCTCTGAAGTCACATGCGTTGGCGGTGCAGCCCGGTGTATCGTCTTTTGGGTAAAAATAAAGTACCGTGGTTTTGTCCTTAAAATCCACGCCTTTGATTTTTGGTGCTTTGGTTCCTTCGGTTAGCATAAATTATAAATGTTTAGTGTTTAATGATGGATGTTTAGTAAGTGAATTTCTGTTGGATGGTTGATTTGTTTCCCACCATATCAGTAACAATGATTTTTAAAAGATGTTCACCTTTGCTGCAAAACTCGTCGAATTTGTATTCCATCACGTCATTTTTTGCATCGTAATAAAAGTTGACCCATTGGCCGTCGATATAGCCATTATAGGTGTCGATACCGGAAAGATTGTCGGTAATTTTTACCTGAATGGATGAGTTTGGGATTTGAGATTTGGGATTTGAGATTTCAACCATTGGTTTGGTGGTGTCGTATTTCAAATAGAAAGTGCCGAGTTCTTTGGTTTCAGCATAGAATTTAGTTTTATCAAAAGTGGTTTTTAAGGCGGTTTCTTTTCCTTTTTGATTTTGACGAACAATCACAATTTTATTTCTGTTTTTTTTGAGGGAAGATGTGAATTCTATTTTGGCTGGTTTGTGGAGGGGAATTAAATTATAATCAGTACCTATTTTGTAAACAACGCTATCTCTTATAAATCTTTTCGATAGTGTAAGGTATACGTCATCATAAAAAGCATCTTTTGCAAATAAGATTTGAAATCCTGACAAAGAAATACTATCTGATCTATTCTTAAATCGTATTGTGGTAGCAATAGAATCTTTTTTCCAATTAAAAAATGCATAATCAGTTATGGAATTACTTTTAGGTATTTCTAGCTTTATCTTGGTTTTGTTATTGTTGTAATCATAACAATATATATCATAAATGACTGCAGAATCTATTTGTTCATTTGCGAAGAAACCATTGCCGGATAAATAGATTGGCAAAGAATTATTTTTCAACTGGTAACAATTGTAAAAATAACCACTGTCGTCCATCATTTCAGTATAATCAACAAATGCATTGCACATTCTCGTTTTATCAAAATCTATTTCTGTCAAATCATATATAAAAGCGAGATTGTCGTTTTGAAATACTTCTATTTTTTTTATTCCATTCTTGTTTTCTGAATTATCTTGTTTGTCATATCCTTCTAAAGAAAAAGAGTAGTAATTGTTGTAATCAATTGCATAATTAGATTCAGAAAAATTCAATCTTTCTCTTGTTGGTAAATTGTAATAATTCTTTCTGTATGAATTGTAAAAGTAACCTGCGGGAAATATATTCATTTTTACCTTATTGATCTGCGGCGGAATCGTATCCACATAAAAATTGCTCGGATAAAAATCCAATGGATTTAAAGCATGTTCGGTTTGGGTATTACGCACTTCAAAATGCAAATGCGGTGCGGTACTGCCGCCGGTGTTACCCGAAAAAGCTATCGTGTCGTCCTGTTTCAGCGGAAAAACACTCGCATTCAGCATCAAATCCAGTTCTGATCTTTTCAGTGCATAGTGTTGTGCATGGATATATTTTTCGATGGCTCCATAGAATTTGCTCAAATGGCCATATACGGTAGTAAAGCCATTTGGATGTGTTATGTAAATGGCTCTTCCATAACCATATGGTGATACACGGATTCTGGAAATGTATCCGTCATGCACGGCAAAAACAGGCTCGCCTTCCACACCATTCGTTTTGATGTCGATGCCGGAATGAAAATGGTCCGGTCGTGGCTCTCCGAAAGAGCCCGCCAGATTAAACGGTAAATTCATCGGTTTGCTGAATCCCGAATTTCGATATTCCTGCGAATATGCAAAGCCTGGAAAAAGCAGGAACAATGCGGCGCAAATTAGGATGGTCCTTTTTCTCATTTCTTCATTCAAAGGTAGAAACTTTTTATCAGAACTGTAATGCGATAAGCACTGGAATGATAAACTCCGTTCTGCTGGAGAACGGAGTCTTTGAATGCATAAAGAAGCCGGATAAGAAAATCAATAGAATCTATACTCGTAAAACACTTCGATCGTATCACTTACAGTGATTTTTCTGTTGACGATTTCCTCGTTGTTGTTCAAGCCGTACTCAAACAGGTAACGTAAGCCATCCCTTCCTGTTTGCAGATTGGATTCGTCCCGTTTTAAAATACGGTGCGTGTTCCCAAGGCCGTAGTTCATCCCCATCAGCGATATCACATTGATGCCACCGGCATAGATGTATTTGATGCCTGCGCTCGCAAAGCGTATATCCATGTACTGTGGAATCTGACGGGAATAATCATATTGGTAAACAACTCGTGTGTTGGGTTGATTGCGGTAGTCTCCGATGATATATTGAATCAGATTGTTGTTGGCATCATACACAAAATTAGTCAGTGTGAACGTACTGTCGAGAACCGATTTTATTTTGTCTATTTTATTGTCGGTATAGGTGACAAATAATCCGAACCCAATGCCAAGTGTGTCCATGATAGACGTAAGTTGCCTGTTGTTGTTGTATCTGAAGTCTACATAGAAGGTGCCGGTGCTGTCATCATAAATACTGGCGCGTATCCTTGACGGGTAATAGGTAAGTTTGATTGATTTGATGAGGTGAGCATCCGGCAAGGTGTCATCCATTACATTGAGGCTGTCCAGCAAGCCTTCCGTGTTGTAGAAGAAATTAGTCGCCTCCACAATCCTGTTAATCTGGATTCTCATATCCATGCCATTTACATTGTCATCGTGGATTTTGACGGATTGCCGTATTTTTCTAAAGTCCGGACGTTGTACAGCCGGATCATTGCCACAACTGTGTGATATCATGCCGATCAAAATCAGTAAAATGAACCGGGTTTTAGCGTGATGCATACTTTTCATTGGATGGATATTCTGAACACTATATCAATGTACTCAAAAATCTAAATTATTTTTACTAGATTTAGGTACAAATTTCAGATGTTGTCAACTGTTTCAATGCCTTTTTTATAGTCAATTTATGTACGAATCCAGAATGATATCCATATATGGCTCTTTAGATATAGAAGAGAAGCGAAAGTTGAGAAAATGGATGAATTCAGAGTTTGTCAACCAGAATAATGATGTTTTGTTGCTTTTCAGGTTTATAGATACCCGAAAAAATATTAATGACAGATCTGTTGCAAAACAGAAGGCGCATGCATTCCTTTATCCTGAAGCACCTTATAACGATTTGAGGATAAGGCATCTGATGTGGCTGATGACGGAAGCCTTTGAGTCTTTTATTATTTATGTGAACGCGGAGAAGGAGCATAGCCTCAGGGAAAAGATATTGTCTAAGTTTTATGTAAGCAAAGGCTTGCTGCCTTTTGCAAATAGAGTCATAGAAAAAGCACTGGAGAAGGCCAATGCGGTTGAGTTGCAAAATACGAGATATTTCAAGAATATCTATGATCTGGGTGAGATATACTACGATATCAACTCCAGAAATGACCGGACACGGGATTTTAGAATCACTGAATCTATAAACGCTTTAAACGTATATGCCATTGTGGAGATTCTGAAATCTGCCTGCATTGTAAATACCATAAAGAAAGTGATGGAGATTGACGTGCAACAGTATCTGCTGAAGCCCGTTCTCGATATGTTGCCGGATTCGCCGTTGTTGGAAATCCCGATCATACGAATCTATTACAATATCTACCAGGTGGCGGCCAACGAAGACGAAAAGGCCTTCGAGTGGTTTCTGCAGGATATAAGAAGCAATGAGGCACTCTTTTCCAAACAGGATTTGAATGGATTGTACAGGACGGCCATTAATTTCTGCATCAGGAAATCAAACCAGAACATAGCGCATTATTCCCGAAAGACATTTGACCTGTATCTCTATACCATAGAAAACGGAATTCTAATAGAAAATAATGAAATCAACCGATTCATATTTACGAATACGGTTGCCGTTGGCATAAAGCTGAAAGAGTACGATAAGGTTGAATCCTTTATGAAGCGTTATAGCGGTTTTATCAACGAGGCTTATCGTAAAAATACGATTGATTACAATAATGCGAAGGTCATTTATGCAAAAAAGCAGTATCACAAGGCGTTGAAGATACTGATGACACATGAGTTCAAGGATACCATATGGAACTTGAATGCGAAGTATCTGGTGTTGAAGATTCTGTTTGAAACACGGGAGACAGAGTCCTTTGAGACACACCTAAAGGCCTTTAAAATCTATGTGAAGCGCATTTCAAATATCGGATATCACAAAATCTATTTCACGAATGTGTGTAAGGCCCTGACCGTGCTGCTTAAAATGGTCAGAAAGCCGGAAAAGTTTGCAGGGTTTGTCTTTGCAGAGGATACGCCGGATGCTGATTGGTTTAATGGGGCAAGAGCAGGTATCTTGACAGATCAATAAAAGAGCTCCGAAAAATCGGAGCTCCTGGTGAACTAAGTTATAAAAAAATCAACTACGGGTGTTTCCCCAGTTATGGTTTATCTTAATATTTAAATTGATAGTAGAGTGTATCTGTACTCCACATGATATTCCTTTTGACGATGTCCTGATTGCTGTTTTGGGTATATCCGTAATCGTAGTGTTCAAAAATCACATTTCCGTTTGAAAGTATATCATTGCGACGAATGAGCTTGTTTTTAGGAGATTTGCCAAGGTTTAGTCCAAGTTTCTGCATTAAATCCAAACCTCCGATGTAGATGAATTTGATTCCTCTGACCAGAAATCGGCTGTCGAATTCACTGCTGACCAGGTCACTGTTGTATTCCAGCACAGATCGCATGACTATAGAATCTCCAATCTTTGTTTCGTATTCGGTCAGGTTGTCATTGTCATCATAGGTGAAGTTGATATATTCATTGCCGCTCGGATGCATTCGAATACTGGAAATTCTGTCATTCAGATAGTTAACATATAAACCACTGCTGTCAGGTAATGTAATGTAGGTCACCTGTTTCTTGTTGTTGAAACCGATATAATACACGACACTTCCCAGGGTATCCAGATAGGAGGTTACGGTAACCTTATCTGAAGCATAGGTCATTGATATTTCTTTCAGTAGGTGTGCGGTGGCGCTGGTGTCATCATATACTGTCGCCCTGAACAGATTTCCGTCTTCATCGTAGTAGAAATTAGTAGACTCAATAACATTGTTTGGTGGCGGAATCCGACCATTCACATTGTCTTCATACACCAGATTAGACTGCGTAATTTTTGGCTCGTTTTCCGTAGGTTTGGTGCAACTTGTCGCCAGAAAACACATGCCGATAAGAAATACGATACATTGTTGCAGGTACTTCGTCATTGATAATTCTATTTATTTCTTAGTTCTGTATCAAGATTAACATTATTTTTCTTAATTTTCCAGTACAAATTTTTGGCAATGTCATCTAAAAGTGAGAGAAAATAATTTATTAAATTATGCATGATAGTAAGTTAATTCATTTGTTTTCAATATTTTCTGATGAAGAAAGACGTAAACTGAGAAAGTGGGTGAAGTCTGATTTTGTCAATAAAAATGAAGATATTATTCGTTTTTTTGAATTTATTGATACAAGATCTTCGCTTACAGAACGAACCGTAAGCAAAGAAAAGGCGCATGAATACCTCTATCCGGGTACACCATACCATGATTTGAGAATCCGTCACCTGCTCTGGATGACCACGGAAATTGTGGAGAGCTTCATCGTTTACAACAGTGTAACTCAACAACCATCACTCAACAGGCAGCTGCTTACACAATATTATGCCGAGAAGGAATTGTATAAATTTGCCGGGCAGGCGGTGGAAGAAGGGGTGGGTGAAATGGAGAAAATGAATCTCCGAAATGCCACCTATCACCTTCAGCAGTATCATATCCATGCATTGTATTATCAGATCAGATCCAGAAACAACAGGAGCAATATCTTCAACCTGCAGGAGGTAATCGACCATGCCACCTTGTTTTCCATCATAGAAACGCTGAAATACGCCTGTATCATTCAGTCGCTCCAGAAGATATCAGAGTCAAAGATTGAGAATCATTTGCTGGATGCAACACTGGCCTTGCTCGACAATCCCATCTTCCTGAAAGATACGGCGGTTCGTATCTATTATAATATCTATCTGGTGGTGCGGGATGAGGATGAAGATGCATTTAAATTGTTTATCAATGATTTAGGGGCCAATAACGACCATTTTACATCTCAGGATTTAAAAGATCTGTATCTGTTGGCAATAAATTTCTGTGTGAAGAAGTCCAACCAGAATTTGCAGCAATATACCCGTCAGGCTTTTGAACTCTATATATATGCCATAGAAAAAGGATACCTGCTGGAGCATCACGAAATCAGCCGTTTCAGCTTTACCAACGTGGTGACCCTCGGTATCAAGATGAAAGAATTTGCAAAGACGGAAAAATTCATTCAGGATTATGCCAAATGCATCGATAAGGAATATCGGCAGAATACCGTAGACTTCAATAACGCAAAGGTATATTACTCCAAAGACCAGCATCATAAAGCCTTGAGGATATTGCTGACAAACGAGTTCAAAGATGTCCTCTGGAACCTGAATGCAAAATACCTGACGCTTAAAATCTACTTTGAAGCCAGAGATATCAATGCTTTTTCCGTTAACCTCAAAGCATTTAAGAATTATGTGAAGCGGAAACCCAATATAGGATACCACCAGACTTATTTCATCAATGTGGGAAAGGCGCTTACCACCCTGATGGACATTTATAAAAAGCCCGAACACTACAAGGATTTTCAATTTGACCAATCAACGCCGGATATCGATTGGTTTAATAAGGCAATGAAAGGAATTGTCGAATAAAAAAGCCGGCTTCATCAGAAAGCCGGCCTGCAAGATATTTGAATGTCCGTTAAGAGAAATTCGGTGCCAAATCATGTTCGGCATAGAAATTATTGATATAGGTGATGGCTTCTTCCACATCGTCCGTTACCAGAAATAAATCAAAATCCTTCTCTCCGATATTGTGCTGGTTGTTCAACACTTCCGTTCTCATCCATTCCAGTAAGCCTCCCCAGAAAGCCTTTCCCATCAGCACGATGGGAACGCGGTCGATTTTTTTAGTCTGCACCAGTGTCATCACTTCAAATAGCTCATCGAAAGTGCCGAACCCGCCCGGCAGATACACGAAGCCCTGTGCATATTTCACAAATACCACCTTGCGCACAAAGAAGTAATGATGCGAAATCAGTTTGTCGTTGTCGATATACGGGTTATGCCCCTGCTCAAACGGCAATTCGATGTTCAATCCCACTGATTTTCCGTCTTTATTCTGCGCGCCCAAGTTGCCGGCTTCCATGATGCCGGGACCACCTCCGGTGATGACGCCGTAGCCTTCTTCAGATAATCGCTCTGCTACTTTTACCGCCAATTGGTAATATGGATTATCCGGCTTGGTGCGCGCCGAACCGAAAATGGAAATACACGGACCAATCTTATCCATCTTATCATAGGCATCCACAAACTCACTCATGATGCGAAACATGCTCCAGCTATTGGAAGCATTTACCTGTGTCCAGTTTCGCTGTTTAAAGGGTCTTTTTTTCTTAAAATCTTCTAATGACATACTTTTTTGATTTACGATTTACGATTTACGATTTACGATTTCTGTTTGCTGAATTAGATTTCGTAAAAAGGGAAATTAGGATAGTAACGAAAATTACACAAAAATCCGACTAGCAAAGATATAAATAATTCTATCATTTTTTTACTTATTCAGCTCATTATCAAGTGCTGAAGCCTCCGTCGTGGGTTTGCTGATGAAGTACAAACCAATAAACGTAAGCAGACCATTCCATAATAACATCTCCGGACCGAATGAAAATCCTGTAAATAATTTATCTGAATTCTTGTCGGCAATGAAACAGATGACCGGTGCCACCAGACAAATTACAGGAGATAGTCCGTCGTTGATTTTTCGTTTGGTTAAGATGCCAAACATGAATAAACCCAATAACGGTCCATACGTATATCCGGCAATTTTCAGCAATAAATCGATGATGGCTGCTTTATTCAAAATCTTAAATCCGATGACAAACAATAAGAAGACAAATGCCATGATAAAATGTACGGTTAAACGGGTTTTGGTGCGCTGCTGTTCGCTCAGTTCTTTTTTATCGTTAATACCCAGAATATCGATGCAGATAGAAGAGGTGAGTGCGGTCAAAGCGCCGTCTGCACTTGGGAATAAGGCAGAAATCAGTCCGATTACAAAGATGATGGCGATGAAACCCGGTAAATAATGCAAAGCAATTATCGGAAATAGATTATCCGTCAGGGCGGGGATTTCAATGGCCTTGGCATCGGCATACAGATATAGCACTCCGCCTAAGATAAGGAAAATGAGATTTGCCAACGCCATGATGATACTGAAGGTGATCATGTTTTTCTGCGCTTCCCCAATGTTTTTGCAGCTGATATTCTTCTGCATCATTTCCTGGTCAAGCCCTGTCATGGCAATGGTGATAAACATTCCACCCACGATTTGTTTGAGAAAGAAACTCCCTTTCAGCCAATCGGTCATGAATATTTCCGTATACCCCTTCTCATTCAATGCTCCCATCATTCCGCCCAGCGATAAATGCAATTCGCTTTTGATATACCATACACAGGTGACCAGCGCCAGCAGCATGAAAGTGGTTTGCAACATATCCGTCCATACGATGGATTTTACGCCGCCTTTGAATGTGTACAATAAAATCATAAGAAGGATAAGCAATGCCGCTATGGTGAAATAACCCAAGCCTTCCGGCAGCAGGAAAATCTGCAACACATTAATCACCAGAAATAAACGTAGGGTGGCGCCCAGTGTTCTGGATAAGATAAAGAATCCGGCACCGGTCTTATACGTGGTATTTCCGAAGCGTTTCTGCAGGTAAGTGTAGATGGATGTCAGGTTGAGTTTGTAGTATAAAGGCAGCAAAACCAGCGCCACCACAAGATAGCCGATGATATATCCCAGCACCACCTGAAAATAGGTAAAATGTGCGGTGCCCACTTTGCCCGGAACGGAAATGAAGGTTACACCGGAAAGGGAGGTGCCGATCATGCCGTATGCCACAATATACCAGGGGGAGGATTTGCCGCCTATAAAGAAATCCTTATTGTTGGCATTCCGGGAAGTGTACCAGGCAATGACAAACAGAAAGATGAAATAGGCTAGCAGACTGATGGAAATTATTATCGGCGACATTTATTTGGAATGTTAAATGATGAATGTTCAATTTCTTTTACAAAACTTAAAAGTAACCAGATATTCCAAATGCGGATAAAAAAACTATCCACCAATGTCTATTGGCTATTGACTATTGACTATCTTTAGACCATGCAATTCCCGTCCAGATTAATAGAAGATGCCGTTAATGCTTTTGCCACCTTGCCGGGTATCGGAAAGAAGACGGCCCTGCGTCTGGTGATGCATTTGCTGCAACAGGATGCATCCGGCACGAAGCAATTATCGGAGGCCATTCTGAAGATGCGTACGGAAATAAAGTTCTGTAAAACCTGTCATAATGTTTCGGATGAGGATGTCTGCAGTATCTGTACGAATGCTTACCGCGACAAGAGCGTGGTGTGTGTGGTGGAGAATTTCCGAGATATCATTGCCATTGAGAATACCCGTCATTACAACGGCTTGTATCATGTGCTGGAAGGGCTGATTTCACCAATGGATGGCATTGGCCCCGAACAACTAAATATACAGAGTCTGATAAATCGTGTGGAGGAAGGAACTGTTAAGGAAGTTATCATGGCCTTGAATCCAACGATAGACGGAGATACCACTATTTTCTATCTTTCAAAAGTGCTGGCAAAATATGACTTAAGGATTACCTCCATCGCCCGCGGTATTGCCTTTGGCGGCGAACTGGAATATGTGGATGAAATCACACTTGCACGTTCCATACAATCCAGATTGCCGTACGAAAATTATTTGAGTAAATAGCGTAATAAATAATGAAACTAAGCATTGTCATAGTGAATTATAATGTGCGCTATTTTTTAGAGCAAACGATTTCGTCTGTTTATAAATCCAGTGTACATTTTGACTATGAGATTTTCGTAGTGGATAACAATTCATCGGACGATTCGCTGAAAATGATGGAACAGAAATTTCCGGAGGTAAAAGTGATTGCCAATATAGACAATGTCGGTTTTTCCAAAGCCAACAATCAGGCAATTAAACTGGCAAGAGGTGAATTTGTTTTATTGCTGAATCCGGATACCATCATTCAGGAAGATACTTTGCAAAAATGTGTGGATTTTATGGGTGCGCATCCAAAGGCCGGAGGGTTGGGTGTGAAGATGTACGATGGGGCGGGTAATTTTCTGCCGGAATCCAAGCGCGGCTTTCCGTCTCCGATGGCGGCCTTCGCCAAGATGAGCGGACTGGCAAAGGTATTCCCGAAATCCAAAACCTTCGGACAATATCATTTAAGCTATCTCAACAGAGAGGAAACGCATGAGATCAAAGTGCTGAGTGGGGCATTTATGATGCTGCGCAAAAGTGTGCTTGATCAAGTCGGCCTGCTGGACGAAGATTACTTCATGTATGGCGAAGACATTGATCTTTCCTACAGAATAAAGCAGGCAGGATTTGAGAACTATTATTTTGCCGGCACTTCCATTATTCATTTCAAAGGAGAGAGCACGAAGAAAGGCAGCCTGAACTACATCAGGACTTTCTACAATGCCATGATCATCTTCAGTGATAAGCACGTGACCGGTACGCGCGGGAAAGCGCTGAAACTCCTGTTGCGCATCGCCATATACCTGCGGGCATTGTTGGCATTGGTGCATAAGGTAGTGTCGCCGGTAGGCATGCCTGTGTTGGATGCAGCACTGATGGTGGCTAATCTATATGTGCTACAATTATTTTGGGAGCGAGTAGTGAAGGTTAGTGAACACGTCATTTTTCCGCTTACCTTCTTTTATATCAATATCCCGATTTATGTGCTGGTGTGGCTGGTTTCGATGTGGTTTTTTGGCGTATATGAAAAGCAAAGCAAGTGGCGAAGATTATTCGTCGGACTGACCATCGGCACCTTGCTGATTGCCATTGTTTATGCGTTCTTCCCCAATTTTCTGCGTACCTCCAGAGGGGTGATTGTAGCTGGACTGGTTGTGAATTTTTTCCTGTTGTCGGCATATCGTTGTTTGTGGTACTTTGCGAACGGTAATCTGCATACCTTTATCCGAGATGAACGGAAATATATCATTATCGGAAGTGAGCAGGAAGCTGCCGTGATTGCTGCTCAGCTTTCCCGCACACAACCAAAGTATCAGTATCTGGGATTTGTATCGGTGAAGAATGGCGTGAAAGCGAATAAATACCTGGGGAGCATTGAAAATCTGAAAGATATACTCGAGGCCTATCAGCCCAATGAGATATTGTTTTCTACGGAAGACCTCTCCACACAGTTCATCATTGAAACGATGTCGAACATCAAAGAGTCGATTGTATTCCGCTTGGTGACGAAAAATAAAATCATCATCAGCAGTACGTCTAAAAATACTACCGGCGAAATCTATTCCTTCGATATCAATCTGTCCGCCGATAAATCCTGGCTGGATAAGCTGAGGAATTGGATATAAAAATGATGAGTCTGTACAATATCTTTTGAGATAAATCCCCAACCCCAATCCCAATTCTTAAATCCCTTTATCTGCTGTAATTCGGTGCTTCGTTCGTAATGGTCACATCGTGCGGATGGCTTTCGTTCACCCCGGCCTGCGTGATCTTTACAAACTGAGAAGTTTCCTGTAAGGTCGGTATATCTTTGGCACCGCAATAGCCCATACCTGCGCGCAAGCCCCCGATGAACTGATAAATCACTTCGCTCAATGTGCCTTTGTATGGAACACGTCCCACAATACCTTCCGGAACCAGCTTCTTGATGTCTTCTTCCACATCCTGGAAATAGCGGTCCTTGCTGCCTTCCTGCATCGCTTCCAGGCTGCCCATGCCACGGTAAGTCTTGAATTTACGTCCTTCAAAAATCACGGTTTTGCCCGGACTTTCTTCTGTGCCCGCAAACAAAGAACCTGCCATGATGGTATTGGCACCGGCTGCTAGTGCTTTCACCATATCGCCGGTGTAGCGTATACCACCATCGCCGATGATGGGAACACCGGTATTTTTCAAGGAAACGGCTGCGTCATAAATTGCGCTCAGTTGCGGTACACCCACGCCCGCTACCACGCGGGTGGTACAGATGGAGCCCGGCCCTACGCCCACCTTCACGGCATCCACGCCCGCATCCGCCAGCGCTTTGGCTGCCGCACCGGTTGCCACATTCCCACCCACTACATCCAGATGCGGAAAGGTCTGTTTTACATTTTTAATGGAATTCAATACACCCTGAGAGTGCCCGTGTGCCGTGTCGATACAAATAAAATCTACGCCAACTCCCACCAGTGCTTCGATGCGCTGCATCATATCGGCGGTAACTCCAACGGCAGCAGCCACGCGCAATCTGCCCGAATCGTCTTTGGAGGAATTCGGATAGTTTTTAACTTTCAAGATATCTTTATAGGTAATCAAGCCTACCAGTTTGTCATTTTTATCTACGATTGGTAGTTTCTCAATTCTGTATTGATGTAAAATATCTTCTGCCTGTTTCAGGGTGGTTTTTTCAGGAGCTGTAATCAGTCTGTCTTTTGTCATCAGATCCTGAATCAGCATGGAGGCATCTTTGCAAAAACGTAAATCCCGGTTGGTTAAAATGCCCACCAAAATGCCATTTTCATCTGTAATTGGAATGCCGCCAATCCTGTTTTCCGACATCAGTGCAAATGCTTCTGCCACTTTTGCAGTTGGTCTAAGCGTAATCGGGTCGGTAATCAATCCGCTTTCCGAGCGTTTTACCTTACGTACTTCAGCAGCCTGTGCCTCAATGGGCATATTCTTGTGCAACACACCAATGCCACCCTCACGTGCCAGTGCAATCGCCAGGTTGGATTCCGTTACCGTGTCCATTGCTGCCGACAATATCGGAATGTTGATGGTGATGTTGCGTGTTACCTTCGTGCGGATATCCGTTTCTCTTGGTAAAACCTGTGAATAGGCCGGCAATAACAATACATCGTCAAATGTAAATCCGTCGCCTGCAAATTTGTGTTGGGAAGAAAAATGAGAGATTGTTTCCATGTGCAAAAATATGGAAAAGTTGTAAGTTATACGTTATTACAGCACAGTTTTTTTATAAAAATACGTTTAAGCCGTATGCATCTTTATGGATATCGGCCCTTTCGGCCTCATTTCTTATAGCTTTCCTTTGGCTTGTTCCAACGTTTTTTGCAGTTTTTCTATGTCATCATTCGATAGGGCTACTATCGTCTTGTCATTGGAGATATTGGATTGAGCCATGAAATTCCAGTCCAGTTTATTTTGAATGTTTAATACGGTAAATAAGAGGACCTGAAAGCCGGACGCCGTGGTGAATTTGATTTCTGTATAACTACCCGGTGTGGTTTTACTTTTCAGAATTGTTTTCATGTATTGCAGAGACGTGATGAGTCCATCCATCTCTTCCGCATCGATGTAATTGTTGAAGGTCTTTAATTCCTTACCCACCTGCACTTTGTGTACCACACGTACTCCTGTGGTCGTGCTGAACTTTTCCAGATTGGTCACTCTGACGGCATCTAGACGGAAAGCGGGTATATTATCGACAGAAAAGACCTCCTGTTTATATAGGAATCCTTTGGTGTAGATGGCTTCTTCTATTTTTGTTTTCAGCAGGTTGTTCTGGGCAAAGGAGCTCGCTGTAAGAAGACATATGGCAAACAGGATGATTGGATTTTTCATGAAGGATATATTTCTATAAAGATACTAATTGCCCATAATTATTAACGAATAACTTTCCTAGGATAAATACGACAGATATTCTTTTTCCACCGACATGGCGGCTTTCTTTGCCGGAAGATAAGCGGCTATTAGACTGATGACAATAACCACCAGCGCGACCATGGCGAAGTCAAACAGCTGCATTTTTACCGGATAATACTGAACAAGGAAAGAGGTGCCGGGCATCGGCACCAATCCCACCTTTTGCTGTAAAACACACAAGATAAACGCCAGCAGCATGCCGATTAAGGCACCTAAGCAGGACATTAATATGCCCTCCAACAGGAATATCCGGATGATGCTGCTCTTGTGAATACCCAGCGCCGTCAGCGTGGCGATGTCTTTTTTCTTTTCCAGTACCAGCATTGATAAGGCACCGATAATGTTGAAAGATGCGATAATCATGATGAGCACTAAGATGGCAAACGTAATCCATTTTTCACTTTTCAGGATTTTGTATAAGACCTCGTTTTGCTCATAACGGCTTTTTACACTGAATGATTTTCCCAATGTCTGCTGCAATTGCCGGATGGCAATAGCTGTCTGTGTGGTGTTTTTCAGTCGTATTTCAATTTGCGAGACCTTGCCGTAATTGTCCGTGAGCTGTTGAAAGAAATCGAGCGGAACAAAGGTGTATTTGGAGTCAAATTCATCGGAAACGGCAAAGGCACCTGCCGGTGTTACATAACTTTTATTAAATGCATTTTCCATGGAAGCAAATGAACTCGATGTCTTCTTCGGCATATAAATCGTTAGAGGATTGAAGGCGTGCGACGGATCCATGCCGAGTTTTTGCGCCACGCCCACGCCCACGATGCAGAAATTGATGCTATCCTTCTGTAGTATTTTTTTCCCATCCACCATAAACGTATCGAACTTTTTAACTACGTTAAAATAGTTCTTGTCGACACCCTTTACGGTGCAGATATGCTGCCGATCGGAATATTCCAGCAAGGCATTTTCCTCCAGCACAAAACTGTAGGCATCAATGTAATGAATGGAACTTAGTTTTTGCCGCAAATCGGCGGAAGTCTCAAAGGTTTTACCTTCTGCTGCTGTAATGGCAATGTCCGGATAAAAAACGGCATACAAGGATTTTACCAAACCCTCGAGTCCATTAAAAACGGAAAGCACCAGAATCAAAGCCATGGTGCCAAACAGCATGGCAGTGCCACTGACCAGCGAAATGATGTTGATTGCATTGGTGGATTTTTTACTGAATAAGTAACGCTTGGCTATGTTGAGTTCGAGGTTCAATATTCAATGTTTAAAAATTAGCTAATTAGCTAATTAGCTAATTTTGTCATTATCTCCTCTTAGTTTCTCCAACTCCGCGTCTTTTTTCTTGATTTCGCTGAAAATGCGCTCCAGGTTCTGTACGTCTTCCAAGGTGTCGTCTTTAAAAAATTCCAGTTGTGGAATGGAACGAACCTTATTTCTGATTTTATTACCCAGAAAACCACGGATCAGTTTGTTATGTTTATCCAGATTATCCAGCACGACGTCCGGCTTAGGATGGTTGTAAATGCTTACATATATTCTTGCGGTGTAGAGGTCCGGTGTTACGCGCACGCCCGAAATGGTAATCAGGGCGCCTTCTAAAATGGTATTCAGGTCTTTTTGTACAATTTCGCTCATCGCCACCTGTATCGTTTTTGCCACTTGTCTTTGTCTGATAGATTCCATAAAACAAAAGTAAATAATATCTTTACACTTCAATGCAAGATTTACGCAGTTTATTAAAATATTGCCGCCCGTACATCCCGAATGTAATCCTGAACATCGTTTTCAACCTGTTTTCGACGATTTTTTCCATCTTCTCCTTCCTGATGCTGATTCCTTTCCTGAACCTGATATTCAATTCAGACAAGATGGTGGCAACGGAAGTGAAGGAAGTGTCGTTCAGTTTGCTACATCTAAAAGAATTCATCGGTTCTACATTTAACAGTCGGGTGATTCATTACATCCAAAACAGTGAAAGCATTGAAATCGGCAAATCGAAAGCCTTGCTGTTTATCTGTTTGTTTACGGTAGGCGTGTTTCTGGTGAAGAATTTCTTCCGCTATTTTGCCGTACACTTTCTGGCACCCATGCGTACCGGCATTGCCAGCAATATCCGTCAGCAATTGTATGATAAGATTTTAAATCTGCATGTTTTGTATTTTTCCGACCAACGCAAAGGCGATGTTCTAACCCGTTTGACGAACGATGTGCAGGAAGTGGAATACGGCATCTTACACTTTCTAGAAGTGGCGTTTAAGGAACCGGTGACCATTATCGCCACTCTGATTACGATGTTATTGCTGAGCCCTCAGTTGACCTTATTTGTGCTGGTTATTTTGCCTGTTTCAGGTTATATTATCGGAAGGATCGGGAAAACATTAAAAAACGCCTCTTCAAAATCACAGCAATTACAGGGAATTATCAATTCTATTGTGGATGAAACCATTTCCGGCATCAGAACCATAAAATCTTTTACGGCGGAAAGGAGTCTGTCGGAAAAGTTTAAAAATATCAATCAGCAACATAACAAAATCGGTACCGGCATGATTCGCAAACGCGATTTGTCGACGCCATTATCTGAATTCCTGGGCATTACGGTGGTGGTGATTGTCTTGTATGTGGGCGGAAAAATGATTATTCATCATACCTCACCATTGAGTGCGGAAGCCTTTATTGCCTTTATTGTTATTTTCTCTCAAATCATCCAGCCGGCAAAAGCATTTTCGAATGCCTTTTATTTTATACAAAAAGGAATGGCTTCTTTGAGAAGAATAGAAGAGGTGCTATTGGAAGAAAACAAGATTGATGATGCGTCAAATGCCGTTGCCATTTCAGGCTTTGCTGATAAGATTGAATTGCGAAATGTTTCTTTTGCCTATGAAGAAGCGAGTGTGCTGAAAAAAATTAACCTCGAGATACCGAAAGGCAAGAAAATAGCGATTGTGGGTGTTTCTGGCTCCGGAAAGTCCACATTCATTCAATTGTTAATGCGCTTTTTTGATGTTACAGAAGGCGAAATCCTGATTGATGGAAAAAATATTAAAGCCATTCATCAGCAGGACTTGCGAAGTTTAATAGCCTTAGTGGCGCAGCAAACCGTATTGTTCAATGATTCTGTCGCGAGTAATATTTCATTTGGCAAAGATGACAATGCCCAGGCAGTTCAGCAGGCTGCAAAATTGGCACATGCGGATGAATTTATTCAGAAAATGCCGCTGCAATACGAAACCAATATTGGCGACAACGGTGTGAAGTTAAGTGGTGGAGAGCAGCAGCGCTTATCTATTGCCCGTGCCATCTACAAGAATGCTCCTATTTTGATTCTGGATGAAGCTACGTCGCATTTAGATAGCAATTCAGAAAAATTAGTACAAGACGCATTGCAAAATTTATTGAAAGATAAAACTGCTATTATTATTGCACACAGATTATCTACTGTTCAGTTTGCCGATGAAATTATTGTATTGAAAGAAGGCGAAATTATTGAGCAAGGTACACATCAGCAATTGATGTTGCAGAATGGCGAGTATAAAAAATTAGTGGATTTGCAGCAGTTATAGAGTCGTTAGTTCAAAGTAGTGAGTCGTGAGGAATCAACGATTGAAATTAGGAAAACCATTCATTAATTTGGCTTATACACTAACACTATATAGTAATAAGAGATGAAAAATATTTTAGTGATATGAATAATAAGAGTGATACATTAAAATGGAAAAAGTTTGTCAAAGAGAACGATGATTTAATTAACAAAGCCGGATTGCCATTAGACTATTATACTAATGAAGAATTATGGATTGATTTTTTACTGCATGGTTATATAGATCATCATACAGATTATGTAAAATTTTCTATCGACAACATTGCGAATGAAGAATACAAGGTTTTTATTGTTTTGATTAGAAAGTATTTTGAATCTGGATTTCAATTCTTTAATGCATTGGCAATAAAAGAAGAAAACATAAGGAATGAGTTTACAAATAAATTTAAACGAAAGAAGCTCTTTTTTTAAAAAAAATAAATTTATCAAATAAATCGACAGTTCGGATTACGTTCATTACAGTTGGCTTCAGCCAACTGACAACAGCAAAATTAGTTTTTATAAATTCAACAGATTTTTCACTTCTTCCGATTCTGAAACTCAGGAACGGAACGAAGTTCAGACCCGCCTAAAAAATGACCAGTCCGACCCAAAGGATCGGACTAGCCACAAAAACCATAAAACTATGAAAAACCCAATTGCCTCTCGGCAATCAATAGAGTTCGGAATTAATTAGATGCAATATTCACGCTCAACTCAATCTCATTCTTGATGGCTTTGTCACCTAAACCTTCGAAGAAGTTAGATGAACCATACTTGATATCCCACAACGTTCTGTCTATGGTGATTTTTGCATTTCCGTTAAAACCATTACCAACACCTTTGAAGGTAGCCGGGAATGTTATGCTTTTTGTAATACCTTTGATGGTTAAATCAGCGGTAAGATTATAACTGTTTGCCTTATTGGTCAGTTTCATCACCTTGGTGATTTTAACTTCAGCAGTCGGGAATTCCCTTACGTTGAAGAAGTCGGTACTGTTCAAGTGACCAATCAGTTTCTTGCTGAAATCAGCGTCTTTGATATCTTCATTCGTGATGGTATTCATGTCAATCACAAAACTACCTCCTGTCAAAACACCATTTTTGGTAGTTATGCTTCCTGATTGCAGTTTTATTTTGCCATTATGTTGTCCCAGCACTTTCTTACCGACCCAGTCAATGGTGCTCTTTTCAGTATTGATTGAGCTTGACTTCAGGTCAGAAGAACTTCCTTTCGCCCATGCATTGGTAGACAATATAGGGGTTAGTGTCAAAATCAATGCTGATATAAATAATCGTATGTTCATAATTGTATTTATACTTGTATATACAAATATCACACCATTTTGTTTAAATACAACGTTAAAATTAGTAAAAATGTGCGTATGGACATATTTTTTACATGTGTTTAGTGCATTAATTGACCCAAATCAATACCTTGTCGGGCAAAATAAATGAAATGAGGAATTTTAAAGAAAGAAAAGCGGTAATAACCGGAGCAGGTTCAGGCATAGGGCAGGCACTTTCCATTGAATTGGCAAAAAAAGGAGCCATTCTTATTCTGTCGGATAAAAACGAAGATACATTGTCTACCACCAAACAGAAAGTGCAGACAGTAGGTGCCGCCTGTTATACATACACAGTTGATGTTTCTGATGAGAAGGCTATAGTGCAGTTTGCCAAAACAGTGCTCAAAGAACACGGTCATATCGATCTGTTGTTTAATAATGCGGGTTTCGCCTTAGGTAAGATAACCTTGAAGGATGTTAAGATGGAAGATTTTCATAAAATTGTGGATGTCAATCTTTGGGGCGTTATCAACCATACCAAAGAGTTTATTGACACGCTGCTTTCCCGTCCGGAAGCCGTTATCGTAAATATTTCCAGCCTGTTCGGTATTGTGGGCGTGGCGGATCAGGTGCCTTATTGCACCACCAAGTTTGCGGTACGGGGTTTTACGGAAGCACTCCGCATGGAAATGATGGGCACCAACGTGGAGGTCTATTGCGTTCATCCGGGAGGTATCAATACGAATATCTACAGGAATGCTGTGCATTACGAAAGAAATCCGACGCTTGATGTGAAATTCCAGAAAGCATTGGAGCGAACATCGCCGGAAGAAGCGGCAAAAGTCATTCTTAAACATATTGAACGCAAATCTGAACGCATACTGATTGGGATTGATGCGGAAATGGGCGACAGGCTGGCAAGAACCATGCCGGTTGGCTATACAAAGGTTATCAAGAAGATTTACGATTACACCACCAAAGCTTAAATACCCTTTGAACAGATTAGATCTAAAAAGCGTAAGGCTGCCAAATGGCAGCCTTACGCTTTTTAGAATCTTCCTTCAGTTATTTTATTTGAATTCCTGAATCTCGTTGATCAGCGGGTCATTTTCCGTGGCATATACATATTTGGCATCACCGAAAGCCAAGATGGCAAAAAAGATGGGAGACAGAAAGATGAGTCCCAGCGTAAAGCCAACATCCTTACCGAAAGCCTTGGATAATCCGTGAATGTGTTTGATGGCAAAATAGATATTTACCAAAGGAATGAAGAAAAATAATAACCAAATGGTTGGCTGTCTGGTTATCTGAAGTTGCACATACGTATTGTAAAATGGGATAAGGCATTTCCAGCCTTCCTGTCCCGCCTTCGTGAAAACCTTCCAATGGCACACGATAAAAAACACGGTAAGTGCAAAAATGAACACTAAAAAAATGCCTAAGCCAGCAATGATGGCGGCAATTAAGCCTGCGTCTGAATTTTCCATAAATTATATTTTTAACACAATATAATAATTACTTCTCATTCAACAAACAACGGAATACCTATTTATTTGCTTATTAATCACTATTTTTGCACCCGGATTTTCATGGTGTATGCCACAACGCGTATTTATAATTTTCAGGTATGTTAGATAAATTAGAACTTATTTATTTCAGGTATAAAGATTTGGAATCGCAACTCAGCGATCCGGGTGTGGTGGGTGATATGCAGAAATTTAAAAAGACTTCCAAAGAATATAAAGACTTGGAGCCGATTGTAAAGGCATACTTCGAATACAAGAACTTACTCTCAAACATAGATTTCAACAAACAGGTGCTGGAAGAGGAGAAAGATCCGGAATTGCGCGAAATGGCAAAGGCAGAGTTGGACGAACAACAGGAACAACTGCCAAAGCAGGAAGAGGAAATCCGTTTTCTGCTGATTCCAAAAGACCCGGAAGACGACAAGAATGCGATTCTTGAAATTCGGGCCGGTACAGGTGGCGATGAGGCCAGTATTTTTGCAGGTGATTTGCTGCGAATGTATCTGAAGTATTGCGAGAATAAGGGCTGGACAACGGAAATCATGAATGAAAATCCCGGTACTGCCGGTGGATATAAGGAAGTGGTGGTGGAGGTTTCCGGAGACGGAGTCTATGGCGTGTTGAAATATGAATCGGGTGTACATCGTGTGCAGCGTGTTCCGGAAACGGAATCCCAGGGACGCGTACATACATCCGCAGCATCCGTAGCCGTGCTGCCGGAAGCGGAAGAGGTGGACGTGGAAATTAATCCGGCGGATATCAAGAAGGATGTGTATCGCGCATCCGGAGCGGGTGGGCAGCACGTTAACAAAACGGAATCTGCCGTGCGCTTGACGCATATTCCTACCGGTACGATTGCGGAATGCCAGGATGGACGTTCTCAACATAAGAATTACGAAAGCGCCATGAAGGTGTTGCGTACGCGATTGTATGAGAAGGCTTTGGCAGAACACAATGAAGCGATTGCCAAACAGCGAAAGACCTTAGTGTCTACCGGAGACAGAAGCGCCAAGATCAGAACCTACAATTATCCGCAGGGGCGTGTTACCGATCACCGTATCAATTTAACCATGTACAATTTGGGGGAAATCATGAACGGCGATTTGCAAACCATCATCGATAAACTCAACTTTGAAGAGAATGCCGAGAAGTTGAAGGTAGGAGGTCTCTAACAGATTCTCCTACATGCATGCCGATAGGATTAAGCGCATCATCAGGATAGCTATCTCAGCACCTCGCTCAATATTCCGGGAGATTTCAAATCCGTGAAATCCGCCACATGCCAGCGGAAATACAGCAGCATCTTGTCCAATAGGATTTTGCGTTCATGCGGTGCCAGTTTCAGTTCGTTTTTTTCATAATAGACGGCCATCATCTTTTTCAGCATGGTCGTTTCATGGGCATCCAGCATATTGCCGGATATCAGCCGGTCTTCAAAGCGGCCGCTTTCCAGATTGAAATAACTGCCGTGCAGTATATTTTGAAGAGAAGGCTCGAATCCCAGAATGCTGGCTGTTTCCAGCATAAAGAACAAGGGCTTGTTTTCGATGCTCTGCATTTCTTTGTCCAGGTCGGTTAAAAACATGGTCAGGTAGTCGTACAGCCGTTCATTGACCTCCTGTTCTTTCACGCATTTGGAAATCAGCTCTATGCAGAAGATGGCCACACTCTGTTTGGCAAAATCAGCCTGCATGCTTTTGTAGATATGGCCGGGCGTGTATTCCCTGATGCGATTCAGGCTGCGCTGCTCTTTCAGGTAAATTTCCAGGTTCAATATATTCAGTGGCTGCAGGATATTGCCCTTCTGTTTGTTTTTGCTGCTTCGGATGCCCTGAACCATAAAACTGAGGATGCCATATTTCTTGGTGAAAATCTTTACGATGACACTCGATTCAGAGTATCTGGTGGTTTTCAGCACGATGCCTTCTGTCTTGTCGAGCATGGCGTAAATATAATTTTTTGAAACAGGATACCGATAAACAACAGGAAAAAAATGAAGTATTCTTTGAAAAAATGGTTTCATTTGGAGAAACATTCGTATCTTTATTGTAATAATCGTTAAACATGAGAAAGAATTACCCGTTTGTACTTTTACTGTTGCTTGCATCCGTAGTTATGTCTTCCTGCAACAAAACCTGGAATTGTGAATGCAGTTCAAGAGGAAAAGTATTACAGGTAATCCCCATCAAATCATTAACGAAATTCGGTGCCAAGAATGTTTGTGACTCCTATCAGGAAGAAAACAACCGTACCATAAATGCGCAGGAAGTATGCGTTATTAAGTAGTCAGCGTTTTCTGCAGTTGATTTGTTTTTCTCCGGATGACTTGCTTGCCTTCTTGTAGAGCAAGCATCCTAAGCTGATACCTAAAGGTAATATAATGAGTATTCCCAGTGTAATGACGCCCATTTTCAGTAAATTAAATATCAA
This sequence comes from Chitinophagales bacterium, assembly GCA_046329775.1. Lineage (GTDB taxonomy): Bacteria > Bacteroidota > Bacteroidia > Chitinophagales > JADIYW01 > JADJSS01. Next base: position 360,757 of record JAXLTX010000004.1, on the reverse strand, counting down.
CTTTGATAAGATGGACATGATTGTTTCTTGTTGCTGATTGTCCTTCGTGAATTACATGTGTAATTCCGGTGGAGCAACCGCATTTACCGCATGAGGTTTCAGTAGTTATACTTAAGGTGTCTGAAACAACAGGTTTGGTGAAAATGATAATTTTTGAATCATTATAAAATTGACCAAACTCCAATGGTGAAAACCTGAAAAATGAATCAGAATCCGAAGCGTCCAATACGGATGAATATTGAATTTTCCGGTTTAGTGCTGTCGAAAAAATCACGATGCTGTCTTTATTAAAATCTGCATGCTGTAGAAATAAATCTTTATTGTTATTGTCTACAAGCCTGAATTCTAAAAAATCATCAGATGGGGCGTCACAAACAACACATCCGGAAATCAGCCATAATGAAATTCCGAAATAGATTGAAAATAACTTGATTCTCATAATTTGAAACCTTAGCTATTCATCAGGTCTTCAATCTCTTCCACTTCTATCGGAATATCTGCCATTAAATCTACTATACCATCTTGTGTGATCAGAATGTCATTTTCAATACGGATGCCGAGTTTTTCCTCAGGGATATAGATGCCAGGTTCGCACGTAAATACATTGCCCACCTGCATAGGTGCATAACGATTACCGATATCGTGCACATCAATGCCCAGAAAATGGGAAGTTCCGTGCATAAAATATTTTTTGTATAACGGATTTGCGGGGTCCTGATTGGCTACTTTATCTTTATCTAATAAACCTAAACCAATTAACTCGCTCTCCATGATATTGCCCACTTCTTTGTTGTAGTCTGCTAGAATAGCACCTGGTTTCAGCATGGTTTTTGCCTGTTTCATTACCCGTAAAACCGCATTGTACACATCTTTTTGTCGCTGGGTGAACCGTCCATTTACCGGAATGGTTCTGGTTAAATCGGCCGCGTAGTTGGCATATTCCGCGCCAAAATCCATGAGCAGCAAATCGCCGTCATTGCACACTCTGTTGTTTTCGATATAATGCAGTACGCAGGCATTATAACCGCTGGCTATAATAGGCGTGTAGGCGTGTCCGTTTCCACGCTGGCGAATAAATTCATGGATGACTTCCGCTTCCACCTCGTATTCCATCACACCCGGTTTCACAAACTTCAACACGCGTTTAAATGCATCCCTGGTGATGTTGCAGGCGCGCTGCATCAGTTCTATTTCTACCGGGTGTTTGACACTGCGCAGTTTTGCCATGATAGGCCCCAGACGTTTGATTTCATGTGCCGGATAATTGTATTTCAGCTCGTTGGCAAAACGGATATCCTTATACGGAACCACGTTGTCGCTGCGGTCATTCTCATTCAGATTTATAAAAACACGGTCGCAATAGGTCATGAGACTTTTTAAGGCAGGCTCAAAACTTTCTTCCCAGAAGATTTGCTGGATGCCGGATGTTTCGCGAGCCTCCGGCATGGTGTATTTATGCCCTTCCCAAACGGCAATCACTTCGTTGGTTTTTCTTAAGAATAAGGCTTCGCGATATAAAGGATTCGGACAATCCGGATAGATAATCAAGGCCGTTTTTTCCTGATCGATGCCACTCAACCAGAATAAATCCGGGTTCTGGCGAAACACAAAAGCCTGATCGGCGCTGCGTGGCATTTCATCGCTGGCTAATATGATTGCCATGGAATTCGGCGGCAGTTCCTGTACGAACTTTTTGCGATTATCAATGAAGAGTTGGGAGTTGATAGCAGTATATTTCATAAAATATTTGTAGGATTACTGAATGGTTAATTACAGAATAAAGGTATAAAAATATTCTGCAATTCTGTAATTCAACAACTCAGCAATTGATTAAGCCCTGGCCATCTGCTTATTGATTTCTTTCAGGTGCTTTTTGATTTCCTCGTTTTTGACCTTCAATAAATTGGCGCGGCGCAGGTATTCTTTCGCCACTTTTATCTCTCTGCGTTGCGCATAGATGGTGCAGATTTGCAGGTAAGCGGTTGCCAGGTTGTCGTCATCCGGCAGGCCTTTCTGTACGGCAATCTTTAAATTTTTCAATGCTTCCTTGTTGTCGCCTTTTTGCAAAGCGATGCCACCTAATTGCAGATAGGAAACGCCTTCCTGTGCATCACCGAGCATGTCACTCTTGTTGGCTAAACTTTTACGGATATTCGCTTCGGCAGACGCCAAATCCTGATTCGCCATATCAAAATTGGATTTCAGCATATAATATCCCTGACGAACGGGCTTAATCAGCAAATTCGGGAATCGTATCCATCCCATTACTTCCTTGGCACCTTCAATATCGCCGGCTTCCACTTTCTTTTGCAGGTAACGCATCGGTCCGATAAACAGATCAAACGCAATGAAACTGACGGAAGTGATGTATAATAATATGGACCACTGCCATCCTTTGTGTACGAAAATGTGCAACAAGATGCCAACAATCAATAATGCAATTGCCCCAAAAAAGCGGTGTTTGACATATAATTTCCCGAAATCCATAATTTTTTAAATTGAGTTGCAAAAATAGGGGTTTTAGCACTAAGTAACAAGTATTATGTAATAAGTAAAAACGAAGAGACTTAGAAACTCGGAGAAAAACTGACTGTCCATCTGAATTTCTTGATTTCCGGTTGATTGAGTTGCGTTAATCGCCAGCTGAAGTCCACACGAATCAGTTTCAGGATATTCTCAATGCCAAATCCGACTTCCGCATAAAACCCGTTCAGGCCTTTCAGGTTGTCCGGAAGGTCGGAGAAAGAAACCTTCTCGCGGTTCAGGCTGGAGACGGCCATCTTGGTGGTGAACACTTCCCGCAATCCCAGCTTTTTCCAGCCCGGAATCTTATTGAAGAAGAAGCCGTCAAAATGGTGCTCTATCATTAAGGTGAGTTGCTGGTCGGCGATGAATTCCGTTTCCAGCATATTGGTAAAGCGTTCCTTGTTGTACATGAAAGACTCGTTGCCGGAGTGGATATGCAGCAAAGGATAAGGTGCGGAACCAAACAGTTTGGTGCCCACCAGTCTTATATTGGTATGTCCTATCGGCGAAGGCAGACGCTCATCCATGATTAATTCCATTTTATGGAAATTAAAATCGCTGCCCAGTTTCTTTGCGCTGAAGACATAGGTGAAATTGAAGCGCGGTAACTTTCCTTTCAGGAAGCGGACACGCTCGCTGCCTTGCAAAAATTTCGCCCCAGGCGTGTAAACGATATTGATGCCTGGAGAGAAGATGTTGAATTTGCTGATCCTGACCGTGTCACCCAAACCATCCGTCTTGATAAACTCAATTCTACCCGGAATGGTCTGGTAGATTTTATAGTTGAGGTTGACTGTGGTGGTGAAATTCGGCACCCATTCTCTGGTGTAGGCGATTTTGGCATCTTTTAAATAAACCAAATCGGAAATGGCATTCCTGCGCAGTAGTGACATGTAGACAAAATCGTAGCTTAATCCACCATTGTTTAAAGTAAAACGTTGGTAATCATCCTTGAATGATAAAGTGATGCTGTGCTTTTTCTGCTTTTTGTCCGGTAAATTGACACTCAGCGTGGCTCCGTATTTGAAGCGCTTGTCTCTGATGCCGTAGGCGCCGTAAACATTCCAGTTTACCCATTTTCCGATGCGCCAGTTGTTCCGAAGGTTGAACCTTAAACGAACCCCTTCCAGATCGTTCCAGGTCACCAATTGGTAGAGATTTCCGTACTCCAGTGTTTTTGTCTTGTAATATCCGCTGGCAAAAAAGCTGCCAATGCCTGACATGGCTTTATAGAACCTGGTTTTCTTGAGAGAATCCAACAGGAAATAAACCTTTCCTTCCTGTACGGAAAGTGTATCATGTCTGCTTGCCGACCAAAAGGAGTCCGTCTGACGGCGGTAATTTTTCAGATACACCGTGTTTTCCTGTTTCAGGATGGTGTCGGCGATGGGCTGGTCCACGATGATGTCATTTCTGTGCAGATAGCGAGCGATGCGCACACTCTTTGATTTCTTCCGTTTGGTAATGGCGATGTTTGTGCTGCGGGATTCCTCATTTTTAAACCAGCCTTTGCCGGAATAGGCAAAGCCTTGTTTGAGGGAGAAATCACTGATGAAGTTGATGTTGGAGCGTCGGTCTATACCCAGTTCTATCTTGGTGATGGCAAACGAGGAGTCCCGGATGGTCGCTTTTCCGTTAAACAACAGATCACCTTTTGATTTTGGTACAAAAGCAAGATTGTATATCCAGACACTGTCGAATACAACAATGGTATCTGTGTGGATGATGCTGTCAGTCAATGTTGTGCTGTCAATCCGTATGTTGTATGCAAACAGTGCAGTGTCCGAGTCGATCGAGTCAATTTGTGGTGTTTTGCTGCTAATGCTGTCAGGCAGAATTTTTCTGACAAGGCTCGTATCATACTGCATCCTCTTAAAATACGTAGTCCTGTTTTTATGGAGAAATTTACTGCTGTCGATGCCTTTTATGGTGTCTGCAATTTTGACGCTGTCAATGAGATAAAAGTTGTATAATGCCAGCGCACCATCTGCAAACGGCATCACGAAGGCTTTTTCCTGCACCATTGCCTGGTTGTCATAGGCGTCAATCTCATCGAAGGCAATATCCAGCAATTCTGAAAATTTTAGCTGCTCAATTCCCGAAATCTTGCTTGCCTTCACCAGGCTCTTGTTCTTTTTAGGGTCTTTGTTGTAATAATGGTCCGTTAGCGTTTCTTTCAGTATGAGTGGCACAAATCGTGCACCATCTGCCGTTGAATCCTGGTTTTCCAAAATGAACCGAAAGGGTTTGAAAATCTTCCGTTGAGTGATTTTTGAACTGATATTATACAGGGAGGCCACCGTTTTCTGATACTCTTCAAACTGATAGGATTCATACGTTTTCGGCTTATTCTCATCTTTGTGTTTTACCACATTCCTGAAAAGGCGTATGGCCACCGTATCCTTCGGGATTTTAGTGCGTTTTGCCTTTACCGTAAACTCCTCGAGCATGTAGTTGTCCAGGTGCATACGCACTATGATCGAGTCTTTTCGGAAGAAGCGCTTTTTCAGCACCTCGTCTTTGTAGCCCAAATAGGAAAACACAACGGAATCTGTTTTGGCATTTACAGAGAACTCGAAGCGGCCACTGTCATCTGTCGTTCCGCCAATATTCGAACTCACTGTATAATTTACATAAGGCAGAGGTTCTTTTGTCTTAAAATCAATTACAATTCCTTTCAACTCAATCTGACCATAGGAAGCCAATGAGAAAAAGCAAAGGAGTATCTGGAGGATGAATTTCTGCACGATTATAAAAGATTATGAACGCACAAAATTAGAGATTAGTTTACTGCGTCGCGGGTAAATAAATTAGTTTAAAGTATTGATAACAAATTGTCTGCCAATTATGCCAAAACAGAATCTAAATGTTAATTAATTTCATACTATTTGCTTTATTCTTATTACATTTATGCTAATGCTTGCTATTTTTGCGTATGAGACTCGATAAGAAAAAGGCAGATTTTTTGTGCAAAGCCATCGATGAGTGGCAGTCGCAGCAGTTGCTTTCGGATGAACAGGCCCAACTGATGAAACAAAGTATTTCCGTTCGTAAGTTCGACTGGAGACAGGTGACGGTCTATGCATTCATCATTGCAGTGGCCTGTGCCGTATTATCTGTTATTGTATTGCTGGCCGACAAACCGCTGCGAGCCATCATAGAAAAATTCACGCAAATCACAGATTTTGGCATCAGTTGCATTCTTAGCGTCTTTACCCTGTTGGTTTTTTGGTACACTGACACACGTTTCAGGAAACAACCGGATACTCCGTTCAGCAACGGCAGTTTTCTGCTGTTTGGTGCTTTTTTGAGCCTGACCATGATTTCCTATTGGGTAAAAACGTTGCATGTATTTCAACAGCATCCTGCATTTGTTTTTCTTCTGGCGGCTCTGGTTTATGTTCCGCTGGCAGCTTATTTCCGTTCACAAACCCTTTGGGTGCTGGGTGGGTTGATGCTGGCAATCGCATTTGGGTTATACACAGAAAATAGGGTAGAAGGCTTTTGTGGGTTGAACTTACCGATGCGCTTTATCCCTTTTAGTGTGCTGATATTGTCAATTTTGACGATTTTGAGGAAAGTGCAATCCCTGAAGCCCTTTTTCAGGGCACACTATGTAATGGGGTTGCTATTGTTTTATCTGTCGCTATGGCTGGTGACCATTTTTGGCAATTACAGCAGTTACGAACGCTGGCAGGAGGTGAAACAGATCCAGTTCCTGATTTGGGATGGTTTACTGTTTACGGTGGCAGGGGTTGGCATGTATTTCGGATTAAAAAGGCATGATTTTGTCTTGGGAAACATGTCGCTGGTGTTTTTTATGCTGAATCTGGTGACCCGATATTTTGAATATTGCTGGGCTCCACTGCACAAATCTGTCTTTTTTATGATACTGTCTTTCATTTTCTGGTTCATCGGCAGCCGCGCGGAGAAACTCTGGAACCTGAAATTTTTGGAAGAGAAGTCGGATTAATAAGGATGCGGATTACATTATTGATTGAATATCAATAGCTTGTTTATTAGACACACACGTGTAAAGATCAATTTTAATCCCTTTTAAGGTGCTTATCACACCCAAAACACATTCTTAACTCCAAATTAATATGTAATAATTTTCCACAATTGGGAATTAGTTTGTATCTTTGCGCCCACTTCAGGAGGAAAATCCTATCATTTGGATAACTTCTTCTTGTAGTTACTGCCTTCGAAGGGAGGGTAAGACTACAAAAATTTAATCTTTCTACAAGATTTTATTTGTTTCTCTTACTTTTTATCCCTACCTTTGCAGTCCCAAATTTTTAAAAAGTAACGATAGTAACGAATGCCTACAATTCAACAATTAGTAAGAAAAGGAAGAGAGCAGCTTCAATATGCCTCTAAATCAAGGGCTTTAGATGCGTGTCCTCAGCGTAGAGGTGTATGTACACGTGTATATACAACCACTCCAAAGAAACCAAATTCAGCGTTGCGTAAAGTAGCGAAGGTGCGATTGACGAACAAATTTGAGGTGATTGCATACATTCCGGGTGAAGGTCACAACTTACAGGAGCACTCCATTGTAATGATTCGTGGTGGTCGTGTGAAGGATTTGCCGGGTGTACGTTACCACATCGTTCGTGGTGCATTGGATACAGCGGGTGTGAACAACCGTCAGAAGAGCCGTTCTAAATACGGAACTAAAAAAGGTAAAGCAGGGCAAGCAGCAGCACCGGCAAAAGGTAAAAAGAAATAAAAGTTCTAATAAAGTAGAATAATAATAGATGAGAAAGCAAAAAGCAAAGAAAAGATATTTAGCGCCGGATCCTGTATACGGAGACCCGTTGGTAACACGTTTCGTAAATAACCTGATGATTGGAGGTAAAAAAAGCACAGCTTATACTGCTTTTTATGAAGCAATGGAACGTATCAAAAAATCTACCAATGAAGAAGGATACGAAATCTGGAGAAAGGCGATGGATAATGCGATGCCGTCCGTAGAGGTGAAAAGCCGTAGGATAGGTGGTGCAACTTTCCAGATTCCTACACCCATCCGTGAAGATAGAAAATTATTCATGACCATCCGTTGGCTGATTCAGTTCTCCAGAAAAAGAAACGGACGTTCCATGGGTGATAAGCTGGCGGCAGAATTAATCGCAGCATCAAAAGGCGAAGGAGCAGCTGTGAAAAGAAAAGAGGATACCCATAAAATGGCAGAAGCAAATAAAGCATTCTCACATTTCAAAGTTTAAAATAATAAAAGAAAATACGTACACCTGTTCGTATCAACAACAAAAATAAAAATGGCACGCGATTTAAGATATACAAGAAACATTGGTATTGCAGCTCACATTGATGCAGGTAAAACTACAACAACAGAGCGTATATTATACTATGCAGGTGTAAACCACAAAATAGGAGAGGTGCATGATGGTGCTTCCACTATGGACTGGATGGTACAGGAAGCGGAGCGTGGTATCACCATTACATCAGCAGCAACAACCGTTGGCTGGAAATACAGAGGTCAGGATTATCACGTAAATATCATCGATACTCCGGGACACGTTGACTTTACCGTTGAGGTAAATCGTTCTCTACGTGTATTGGATGGTTTGGTGTTCCTTTTCTCAGCAGTAGATGGTGTTGAACCTCAGTCTGAAACCAACTGGCGCTTGGCTAACAATTACAACGTTGCTCGTTTAGGTTTCGTAAACAAGATGGACCGTTCAGGTGCTGACTTCCTTATGGTGGTAGAACAGGTGAAAAAGATGTTGGGTTCCAACGCTGTTCCATTGCAATTGCCTATCGGTTCGGAAGATACCTTCAAAGGTGTGGTAGATTTGATAAACTTCCGTGGTATCGTCTGGAACGAACACGACAGAGGTATGACCTACAACGTAGTGGATATTCCTGCAGATATGCTGGACGAAGCTACTATGTGGAGAGAAAGATTACTGGAAGCCGTATCTGAATACGATGACAAATTGATGGAGAAATTCTTTGAAGATCCGACTTCCATCACAGAAAGAGAGATTTTAGATGCATTACGTGCAGCATGTCTGGATATGAAAATAGTTCCAATGTTGTGCGGTTCATCTTTCAAAGATAAAGGCGTTCAAACCATGTTGGATTTGGTAATGGAGTTGATGCCATCACCAATGGACAGACCAAACATCAAAGGTACACACCCTGATACAGGTGCTGAGGTAATTCGTAAACCAAGTTACGATGAACCGTTTGCTGCATTGGCGTTCAAAATCGCTACGGATCCTTATGTTGGCCGTTTAGCGTTCACCCGCGTATATTCAGGTATGCTGGATGCTGGTTCTTATATCCTGAACACAAGAAGTGGAAACAAGGAGCGTATCTCCCGTATATTCCAGATGCATGCTAATAAACAAAATCCTATTGAAAAATTAGGAGCAGGTGACATCGGTGCGGTGGTAGGATTCAAGGATATCAGAACTGGTGATACATTATGTGCGGAAGCAAATCCAATCGTATTGGAATCAATGGTATTCCCTGATCCGGTGATTGGTTTGGCCATCGAACCTAAAACGCAGAAAGATGCTGATAAATTAGGTATGGCTCTGGGTAAACTGGCCGAAGAAGATCCGACATTTAAAGTAAGATACGATGAAGATACTGCGCAAACAGTTATCTCCGGTATGGGTGAATTGCACTTGGAAATCATTGTTGACCGTTTATTACGTGAGTTCAAAGTAGAGTGTAATCAAGGTGCACCTCAGGTAAACTATAAGGAAACCATTACACAAACGATTGAGCACAGAGAAAAATATGCTAAACAATCAGGTGGTCGTGGTAAATTCGCAGATATCCAGATAGAAATAGGTCCTGGAGACGAAGGAAAAGATGGTTTAACATTCATCAACGATATCTTTGGTGGTGCCATCCCTCGTGAGTTCATACCATCGGTTGAAAAAGGCTTCAAGGAAGCGATGAGATCCGGTGTGTTGGCTGGTTATGAAGTTCCAAGTTTGAAAGTTCGTTTGTTTGACGGTTCATTCCATCAGGTTGACTCGGATTCATTCTCTTTCGAACAGGCGGCTAAATTTGCTTTCCGTGAGGCTTGCAGAAAAGCAAATCCTATCTTGTTGGAGCCTATCATGAAACTGGAAGTAATCACACCGGAAGAAAATACAGGTGACGTGGTGGGTGACCTAAATCGCCGTCGTGGTATGATGGAAGGTATGGAAATGAAAAATAACGCAAACGTTATTAAAGCAAAAGTTCCATTGTCTGAGATGTTTGGTTATGTGACAGATTTGAGAACAATCACTTCCGGTAGAGCTACATCCATCATGGAATTCTCTCACTATGCACAGGCACCTAATAACATTACCGAACAGGTGGTGGCAAAAGCAAAATCTAAAGTAAAAGCTGATTAATAGATAATATATATCATGGCACAAAAAATTAGAATAAAATTAAAATCATACGATCACAATTTGGTGGACAAGTCTGCTGAGAAAATCGTAAAAACCGTACGCAGTGCCGGGGCAGTAGTAACTGGTCCAATTCCATTGCCTACCAACAAAAAGATTTTTACAGTATTGAAATCACCGCACGTAAACAAAGTTGCGCGCGAGCAGTTCAAATTATGTACGTATAAGAGATTGTTGGACATCTATAGCGCAACACCCAAAACTGTAGATGCATTAATGAAATTAGAATTACCATCAGGTGTGGATGTAGAAATTAAAGTGTAATAAGTCATGGCAGGATTAATAGGAACAAAAGTAGGTATGACCAGTATTTTCGGCGAAGGCGGTGCAATAATTCCTTGTACGGTTATTCAGGCTGGTCCTTGCGTGGTAACTCAGAAAAAATCGAAAGATAAAGACGGTTACGATGCTGTACAGTTAGGTTATGGTGATAAGAAAGAGAAAAACACCACGAAACCAATGAAGAAACATTTCGAAAAGTCCGGAGCTTCTCCTAAAGCAAAATTAGTGGAGTTCAAAGGAATGGATAATTTGAATGTGGGTGATGTCGTAACATCTGATATCTTGGCTGAAGGCGAGAAAGTAGCGATTATCGGTACGTCCAAAGGTAAAGGTTTTCAGGGTGTTGTAAAACGCCACGGATTTGGTGGTGTGGGTGGTCAAACTCACGGTCAGCACAATCGTTTACGTGCACCGGGTTCATTAGGAGCTTGCTCCACACCGGCTCGTGTAATGAAAGGCATGAAAATGGGTGGACGTATGGGTAACGATCAGGTGAAAGAATTGAACATCAAGATTGTCAAATTAATCCCTGAAGAAAACTTAATCATCGTGAAAGGTGCAATCCCTGGTCATAACGGTGCTTACGTAATTATCGAAAAGAAAAAAAAATAATTTCTCTCTAAAAGGAGCAAATAATACAAGATGAAAGCAGAAGTATATAATATCAACGGACAAGCCACAGGTCGCAGTATCGAATTGCCGGAAGCAATTTTTGGTATCGAACCAAATGAGCATGTTATCTACTTAGCTGTTAAACAATATTTAGCAGGAAGAAGAAGCGGTACACACAAGACATTGGAAAAATCTGAATTGTCAGGTTCTACCAGAAAGTTACACAAACAGAAAGGTACCGGCGGTTCTAGAAAAGGTAGTATCAAGAATCCTTTATTCAAAGGTGGTGCACGAATTTTTGGTCCACGTCCACGTACATATGATTTCAAACTGAACAAAAAGGTGAAATCATTGGCAAAGAATTCCGCTCTGTCGGTGAAAGCTGCAGGCAGTTCCATTAAAGTGGTGGAGGATTTCTCTTTCGCTGCTCCAAAGACCAAAGAATACATCAAATTCTTACAGGCATTTGGTTTGGAAAATAAGAAATCTCTGTTGGTGTTGCCGGAATTGAACGATAATGTTTATTTATCCAGCAGAAATGTACAAGGAGCTGCCGTTGCGATAGCAGAAAATCTGAATACATACGAAATCATGAACAACAACACGATTTTGATCAGCGAAAAATCAATTGAAGCATTAGCAAATTCACAAAATTAATATAGAATGGAAATTCTGAAAAAACCTTTAATCACCGAAAAAGCATCTGCACTTTCTGAAAAATCAGGCAAGTATACTTTTTTAGTGGAAAAAAAGGCAAACAAAGTAGAGATTAAAAAGGCGGTAGAGAAAATGTACGGCGTAAACGTGGAAGAAGTGAATACCTTAATCATAGCTTCTAAACCAAAGAACCGTAACACTAAGACCAGAGTAATCTCAGGTAGAAAAGGAAGCTACAAAAAAGCAATCGTAAAAGTAGCTGCAGGCGAAACAATAGATTTCTACAACGAAATTTAATCAAAAAGAAAGTTTAAGCAATGTCAACTAAAAAATACAATCCGATAACGCCCAGTTTGAGATACAGAATCTCGAACTCCTACGCAGAAATTACGACAAACGTACCTGAAAAATCATTGGTAGCGCCAAACAGACGTTCCGGTGGTCGTAACCAGAAGGGTGAAATGACGATGCGTTACATCGGTGGCGGTCACAAAAGACAATATCGTATCATCGATTTCAAAAGAAATAAATTTGATATCCCTGCTACCGTAAAGACCATTGAGTATGATCCGAACCGTTCTGCATTCATCGCATTAGTGGTATATAAGGATGGTGAGAAAAAATACATCATCTCACCGGAAGGACTGAAAGTGGGTCAGGAAATCATTTCAGGAAAATCGGTAGCTCCTGAAGTTGGTAATACATTGCCATTGGCTAATATGCCTTTAGGTTCTGTCATCCACAATATCGAGTTACAGCCAGGTAAAGGCGCATCTATCTGTAGAAGTGCAGGTACTTTCGCTCAGTTGTCCGGTAAAGACGGAAAATATGTGAACGTGAAGTTGCCTTCAGGTGAAGCTAGACAAATCTTAGGTACCTGCTTGGCTACTATCGGTACGGTTTCCAACTCCGACCACAACCTGGAAGTGAAGGGTAAAGCTGGTGCAAATCGTTGGAAAGGCAGAAGACCTCGTACACGTCCGGTGGTGATGAATCCAGTGGATCACCCGATGGGTGGTGGTGAAGGTAGAGCTTCAGGCGGTCACCCTCGTTCAAGAAAAGGTATTCCTTCCAAAGGATTGAAAACAAGAAGCAAGACTAAAGCTTCCAACAAATACATCATTTCAAGAAGATCAAAATAATAGTACAATAGAATGGCAAGAAGTTTAAAAAAAGGTCCTTACGTAGCATACCACTTACAAGGTAAAGTGGACGCTATGAATGCATCGAATAAAAAAACGGTTATCAAGACCTGGTCAAGAGCCTCTATGATAACTCCGGATTTCGTGGGACACACATTTGCAGTACATAATGGAAATAAATTTATACCTGTGTACATTACAGAAAATATGGTAGGTCATAAACTTGGTGAGTTTTCTCCAACCAGACAATTTAAAGGACATTCAGGTAACAGAAAATAAAGTAAAACATGGGCGCAAGAAAAAAATTAGCAGCTGACGCGAGAAAAGAAGCGAAAAAATCTGTTTGCGAAGCAAAAGCAACAGGTGTTCCTACGTCGCCACGTAAAATGAGATTATTGGCAGATGTGCTGAGAGGTAAAGATGTTTATCAGGCGTTGAATATCCTGACCTTTTCTACCAAACATGCTTCTAAAACTTTAGAGAAACTGGTTCAGTCTGCAATACACAACTGGCAGGAGAAATTTGAGACAAAAGCAGAAGACAGTGATTTGTATATTGAATCAATTACGGTAGATAGCGGTAGAATCTTAAAACGTTTCCAGCCGGCTCCGCAAGGAAGAGCATACAGAATACGTAAACGTTCCAATCATGTAACCGTCAAGTTGGCTAGTCGCTCTGCGGTAAATGCTGCTACTGAAGTAAATAACGAAAATTAAAATAAAAGATAATTAATGGGTACTAAAGCAAATCCGATAGCAAATAGATTAGGTATCATCAGAGGATGGGATTCTAACTGGTACGGCGGCAAAGATTTCAGCGATAAATTGATTGAAGATCAAAAAATCCGTAAATACTTAAACGCACGTATCCAAAAAGGCGGTATTTCTAAAATAGTAATCGAAAGAACTTTAAACAGAATAACGATTTCTATCAATACTTCCCGTCCAGGTATCATCATCGGAAAAGGAGGAAATGAGGTAGACAGAATCAAGGAGGAAATCAAGAAATTGACGAAAAAGGATGTACAAATCAATATCGTTGAAATCAGAAGACCGGAAATTGATGCAGCTATCGTAGGTGAAACAGTTTGCAAGCAATTGGAAGCACGTGTTAATTTCCGTCGTGCAGTGAAGATGGCTATTGCTTCAGCAATGCGATTGGGTGTGGAAGGTATTAAAATCAAATGTTCCGGTCGTTTGGGTGGAGCTGAAATGGCAAGAAGCGAAGAATATAAAGAAGGTCGTACACCATTACATACCTTCAGAGCGGATATCGATTATGCATGGAAGGAAGCAGAAACCATCTATGGAAAAATCGGTGTTAAGGTGTGGATTTGCAAAGGTGAAGTGTTCACCAAACGTGATCTGTCTCCGAACGTAGGAATGGATGAAGGCGGCAAAAAAGGTGGCGAACGCAGAGACGACAGAAGAGGCGGCGAAAGAAGAGATGACAGAAGAGGTGGCGACAAACGCGGCGGCGGAAAACCAAGAGGTGAAAGACCTGAAAACAGAGGACCAAGAAAAAAATAATAACAAGAATAATTAAGGTGTCATGTTACAACCGAAAAGAGTAAAATTTAGAAGAGTTCACAAAATGAAAATGAAAGGTATTGCGTACAAAGGTTCGCAATTGTCTTTCGGGTCATTCGGTCTGAAATCCTTAGAAGAATCATGGATTACTGACCGTCAGATTGAAGCAGCTCGTATTGCACTTACCAGACACATGAAACGTGAAGGTAAAGTATGGATCAACATCTTCCCCGATAAACCGATAACCAAAAAACCTGCAGAGGTTCGTATGGGTAAAGGTAAAGGTTCTTTAGACCATTGGGTGGCGGTTGTAAAACCGGGAAGAATCCTCTTTGAAATAGAAGGCGTTTCCAAACAGGTGGCAGAAGAGTCTTTAAGACTGGCAGCACAAAAGTTACCGGTATTAACCAAATTCATCGTAAGAAGAGATTACGACGCAGCTAATTAATAAAAAATACAGCAATGGCAGCAACAGTAGCATACAGCGAAATAACAGGATGGAGCGAAGAAGAGTTGAACAACGAATTGTCAGCATCTAAGATGAAATTGACAAAATTACGTTTTAACCACGCAATCACTCCATTGGAAAACACCAATGTGTTGAAAGAAACTAAAAGACACATTGCACGTATCCAGACAGAATTGAGAAAAAGACAATTATCTAAACAAGCATAAATAAATGCAAATGTCAACAGAGATAACAACAGAAAGACAATTAAGAAAAACAAGAGTTGGAGTGGTTTCATCTAATAAAATGGATAAAACAATTACAGTTTCTGTCGTTCGTAAATTAAAACATCCGAAGTACGGAAAGTTCTTGAAGAAAACAAAGAAATTCCACGCTCACGATGAGAAAAATGAGTGCAATATCGGAGATACCGTGAAAATCATGGAAACACGTCCTTTAAGTGCAACAAAAAGATGGAGATTAGTAGAAATCGTTGAAAAGGCTAAATAACAATGGTACAACAAGAATCAAGATTAAGAGTAGCTGACAACAGCGGAGCCAAAGAAGTACTTTGCATCAGAGTATTGAAAGGCACAAAAGCACGTTACGCTTCTATCGGCGACAAGATCGTAGTCTCTGTAAAAGATGCGATGCCGGGCGGTAACGTGAAGAAAAAACAGGTATCCAAAGCGGTAGTTGTTAGAACAAAAAAAGAAATCAAGCGCAAAGACGGAACTTATATTCGTTTTGATGACAACGCTGTGGTGTTGTTGAACAACAACGATGAGCCAAGAGGTACTCGTATCTTTGGTCCTGTTGCCAGAGAGTTGCGAGATAAAGATTTTATGAAAATTATTTCATTAGCACCAGAAGTATTATAATCATGAGCACACAAACACAAAAGCGTTTTGCGCCGAAATTAAAGATAAAAAAGGGAGATACCGTTATCGTGATCACCGGTGAAGATCGTGGCAAAAGCGGTAAAGTACTGGAAGTACTTCCTAAAGAAAATAAAGCGTTGGTACAAGGTATCAGAGTGGTTTCAAAACACACAAAACCAAACGCTCAGAATCAGCAAGGTGGCATCATCAAACAGGAGTCGCCTATCAATATCTCTAACTTGATGCTGTCTGTGGGCGGTACCGCTACCAGAGTTGGCAGAAAGGTGGAAGATGGAAAAACAGTTCGAATCGCTAAAAAATCAGGGGAGGTTATTAAATAATGAGCTACATTCCTACATTAAAGAAAAAATACACTGAAGAGGTAATACCTGCTTTAAGAGCTAAGTATAACTACAAATCAGTGATGCAGGTGCCAAAATTGTCCAAGATTGTTATTAATCAAGGTGTAGGTGCTGCCGT
The DNA here is from genome assembly GCA_046329775.1 of Chitinophagales bacterium. Lineage (GTDB taxonomy): Bacteria > Bacteroidota > Bacteroidia > Chitinophagales > JADIYW01 > JADJSS01. The sequence continues at coordinate 344,758 of JAXLTX010000004.1, read as the reverse complement.
TGGAGACAAAAAATTAATTGACAACTCTATCGACGAGATTTCGAGAATCTCCGGTCAGAAAGCGGTTGCTACCAAATCCAAAAAAGCAATCTCTAACTTCAAACTGAGAGAAGACTTGCCGATCGGTGTTCGCGTTACATTACGTGGAGAGAGAATGTATGAGTTTTTAGAACGTCTGATGGCGGTTGCATTACCTCAGGTTCGTGACTTCAAAGGCATCAACGATAAGTCTTTTGACGGTAGAGGAAACTACACGCTGGGTATCACCGAGCATATCATCTTCCCTGAAATCGACATCGACAAGATTTCCCGTATCAGTGGTATGGACATCACGTTCGTGACGACAGCTACGACAGATGACGAAGCACACTCATTATTAAAAGAAATTGGTTTACCATTTAAGAAAAAATAAGCATGGCAAAAGAATCAATGAAAGCACGCGACGCAAAGCGTTTGAAGTTAATCAACAAGTACAAGGCTAAGCGTGAACAGTTAAAAAAAGAAGGCGACTATACAGCATTGGATAAACTTCCGAAAAATGCTTCACCTGTACGCTACAGAAAAAGATGTAAACTGACAGGTAGACCTCGCGGTTACATCGGATTCTTCGGATTGTCAAGAATACAATTCAGAGATTTGGCTAGCTACGGCAAAATTCCGGGTTTAACCAAAGCAAGCTGGTAAGAAAGAAAATAAATTTTTAAAAATAAAAGTGAAGGTGGGAAACTGAACTGTCACCGGTTTAAGTCTCACATCTAAGCGATCTAAAACAAAAAATAGAAATGGTTACAGATCCAATAGCAGATTTTCTAACAAGAATCAGAAATGCACAACTCGCTGGTCATACCATCGTTGACATTCCTGCTTCCAACATGAAGAAGAAATTAACTGAAATCTTACATGAGAACGGTTATATCTTGAAATTCAAATTCGAAGAAGACGGTCCTCAGGGTACAATCAAGATTGCATTAAAATACAATCCTGAAACCAAAGAGCCGGCTATCAGAGAGTTAATCAGAGTATCCAAACCTGGTCTGCGTCGTTATGCACACGTAGCAGGTATTCCTAGAGTGAAAAATGGCTTAGGTTTGGCCATATTGTCTACTTCAAAAGGAATCCTGACGGATAAACAGGCTAAAAACCTGAAAGTAGGTGGTGAAATTATTTGCATAGTATCTTAAAAATAACACTCATGTCACGCGTAGGAAAATTACCAATAGCAATACCGGCAAAAACAGAAGTGAACGTTGCAGATAATAACGTTGTCACTGTTAAAGGACCGAAAGGCACTTTAAGCGAAAAAGTAGATAGAGATATCATCGTTAAAGTGGAAGATGGAAAAGTAGTGTTGGAACGTCCAACAGAACAAAAACGCCATAAAGCATTACACGGATTATACAGAGCACTGGTGAACAACATGGTGGTCGGTGCAAGTGAAGGCTACAAAAAGACACTCGATGTTGTCGGTGTGGGTTTCCGTGCCAGCAATCAAGGACAATTGCTTGAATTGTCCATAGGTTTCTCTCACCCTATCTATGTGTTGTTACCGGATGAAATCAAAGTTTCTACGGTATCAGAAAAAGGTCAGCCGCCACGTATCATCCTGGAAAGTATTGACAAGCAGTTAATCGGTCAGGTGGCCGCTAAAATCAGAAGTTTAAGAAAACCTGAGCCGTATAAGGGTAAAGGTATCAAGTATACTGGTGAGGTATTGCGTAAGAAAGCGGGTAAATCAGCAGGTAAAAAATAATCGGTAGGCACGCCCAATAACGTGTAACCATCAAAAATAAAATTATTGTCATGGCAGTAACAAATAAATTGTCCCGCAGGGAAAAAATCAAATTCAGCATCCGCAAGAAATTAAGCGGCACAGCAGATCGTCCCCGATTAACCGTGTTTAGAAGTAACAGTGAAATCTATGCTCAGATTATAGATGATACGACTAAAAAGACCATATTTTCAGTGTCTTCCTTAAAATCAACCGGAACTAAGACAGATAAGGCAAAAGCAGTAGGTGCTGCAGTTGCAGAAAAAGCAAAAGCTGCAAATATTACACATGTGGTATTCGATAGAAATGGCTTTTTGTATCATGGCAGAGTAAAGGCTTTAGCTGATGCAGCCAGAGAAAATGGTTTACAATTCTAATTTCATAAGGAATAAAAGATATGTCAAAAGTAAGAGAAAATAAAGTAAGAGCAGCTGCTGAACTGGAACTTAAAGAGAAAGTTGTAGGTATCCAGCGTGTAGCAAAAGTTACCAAAGGTGGTCGTACATTCAGCTTTTCAGCTTTAGTGGTTGTCGGTGATGGTAACGGTACAGTTGGCCACGGTTTGGGTAAAGCGCGTGAGGTTCAGGAAGCAATTCAAAAAGGTATTGATGATGCAAAGAAAAACCTCGTAAAGGTTCCAATTCTCAAAGGTACAATCCCTCATGATCAGCTGGCTGAATTTGACGGAGCCAAGGTGTTGATAAAACCTGCATCTCATGGTACAGGTGTAATCGCCGGAGGTTCTATGCGTGCAGTGCTTGAAAGTGCCGGTGTACATGATGTATTGGCAAAATCTTTGGGTTCAGCTAATCCACACAACGTTGTAAAGGCAACCATCAACGCTTTAACATTATTAAGAGATCCATTCCGCGTGTCAAAAGACAGAGGAATCAAACTTTCAAAAGTATTTAACGGCTAACAATTATGGCTAAGATAAAAATAACTCAGGTTAAAAGCACCATTGACAGAAGTCAGCGTCAGAAAGACACCATCAAGGCTTTAGGTATACAGAAGGTAAACAGAAGCGTTGAAAAAGAAGCAACACCACAGGTGTTAGGAATGGTTGCAAAAGTAAAACATTTGGTAACGGTAGAAAATATCTAATAATGAGCATCAGTTTAAATAACTTAAGACCGGCTAAAGGTGCCACAAAAAATCGTAAACGTATTGCACGTGGTGAAGGTTCTGGTTCCGGTGGTACAGCCGGCAAAGGTCACAAAGGAGCAAAATCCCGTTCGGGCTATAAATCCAAAAGAGGTTTCGAAGGTGGTCAGATGCCATTACAGCGTCGTCTTCCAAAACGTGGATTCAAAAATCCTAACAGAGTGGAATTCAGAACCATCAATCTCGCTGAATTACAATCTTTAGCAGACAAAAACAATATCACTGAGTTTAACTTCGAAACATACAGAACATTGAAATTGGTGAAAGCATCAGACAAGATCAAGGTTTTGGCTAATGGAGAACTTAAAGGAGCATTGAAGGTTTCAGCGCATGCATTCAGCGATAAAGCAAAAGAAGCAATTGAAAAAAACAGTGGTACTGCCACAATTATAGCATAAGCTTATGAAGCAATTTTTCGACACTTTAAAAAATATCTTCAGCATAGAAGACTTAAGAAAGAGAATATTCTTGACCTTAGGTCTTATTTTTATCTACCGTCTGGGATGTTTTGTGGTATTGCCCGGTGTAGATCCTAGTAAGATTACAAGCGGTGGTGCAAAAGGGATATTCCAAATATTTGACTTATTTGCAGGCGGTGCTTTTACAAAAGCATCCGTTTTTGCATTGGGAATCATGCCTTATATCTCCACCTCCATCGTAATGCAGTTGTTGACACTGGCTGTTCCCTATTTCCAAAAATTACAGAAAGAAGGGGAGAGTGGAAGAAAAAAGATTACGCAATACACCCGATATGGTACAGTTGCAGTCACAGCTTTCCAGGGTTTCGCTTACGTGAAATTCTTATATTCTCAGAATATCGTATCTCCTGAAATATCAACATTCCTTTTCTCTCTTTCCACCATGATTATCCTGATAGCTGGTACTATCTTCGTAATGTGGTTAGGAGAGCAGATTCAGGAAAGAGGTTTGGGTAATGGTACCTCCTTGATTATCATGTCTAACATCATTTCACGTCTGCCGGCATCTTTCTGGGCTGAAGCTAAAGCGAGAGCGATAACAGGTAGCGGAATTCTTATGCTGATTCTAGAATTGGTGGTTCTTGCATTGGTAATCATTGCCACTATCATGTTGATTCAGGCCATCAGAAAAGTTCCTTTGAGCTATGCGAAACAGATGTCCGGCGGCAATAATGCTTATACTCAACGCAGAGGATTCCTGCCATTGAAAGTGAATATTGCAGGTGTAATGCCCATCATCTTTGCACAGGCATTTCTCTTCATACCAGGTACAATCGCTCAATTGTTTCCGGATAGTTCAGCCTCCGGTTTCCTGAGACAGATTACAGACTTTACATCATTGCCATATAACATCATCATGTTCCTTATGGTTGTGTTGTTTACCTATTTCTATACGGCATTAATCATGAATCCTGTTCAGATGGCAGATGATCTGAAGAGAAACAATGGTTTTATTCCAGGCGTTAAGCCAGGCGCAAATACAGCTGAGTATATTGATACCGTTCTGTCCAGAATAACACTGCCAGGTTCCGTATTCCTTGGATTCATAGCGATCATGCCGTCTTTCGCCAAGATTGTAGGCGTAAACAGCCAGTTTGCTTATTTCTTCGGAGGAACATCTCTGTTGATTTTGGTTTCAGTCGTATTAGATACCATGCAGCAGATTAATTCCCATCTATTAAGTCGTCATTATGATGGTTTAACTAAATCAGGTGCGAAAATCAGAGGCAGAAATGTCGTTTCATCAGATTTTTAATTTCTAAGAGGAGAAATGATACATTTAAAAACTCCCGAAGAAATTGAATTAATACGAAAGAGTTCTTTGTTAGTAAGCCAGACACACGCATTGCTGGTAGAATATATAAAACCTGGTGTCAAAACCTCCAGATTGGATGAAATTGCCGAGCAATTCATCCGGGACAACGGTGCTAAGCCATCCTTTAAAGGATATGGCGGATTTCCGGCTACGCTCTGTATTTCAGTGAATGAGCAGGTAGTACATGGGTTTCCTTCTGACAGAGAAATCAATGAAGGTGATATTTTATCTGTAGATTGCGGTGTCTATAAGGACGGTTTTCATGGCGATTCTGCCTTCACTTTTCCCATTGGAGAGGTGACTGCAGAAGCTAAAAAGCTTTTACAGGTCACGTTCAATGCTCTTTACCTGGGAATTGAGCAGGCCGTAGCGGGAAATCGAGTAGGCGATATAGGTTTTGCTATCCAGAATTACTGCGAATTCACCCATAAATACGGTGTGGTCCGAGATCTGGTTGGTCATGGAGTCGGCAGAGATTTGCACGAAGACCCTCAGGTTCCGAACTACGGAAAGAGGGGAAAAGGTCCAATGCTGCAGGAAGGAATGGTCATAGCAATAGAACCAATGATTAATTTGGGTACTTATCAGGTGAGAACATTAGCTGATAAGTGGACGATAATCACTAAGGATGCTAAGCCATCTGCTCATTTTGAACACACGATTGCGGTTAAAAAAGGCAAGGCTGATCTACTTAGTGACCATAATTTAATATTCGAAGCCGTAAAAAAGTCAGAATATATTAAGGATTTCAGATAATTATTACGATATTTGCATCCCGAAATTGCTCGGGACGAAAATTATGGGCAAAACAGATTTAATAAAATTAGATGGTACGATCACGGAAGCTCTTTCTAACGCGATGTTTCGTGTTAAGTTGGAAAACGGCCATGAGATTTTAGCTACAATATCCGGTAAAATGCGTATGAACTACATACGAATCCTGCCGGGCGACAAGGTCGCAGTTGAAATTTCTCCGTACGATCTCTCCAGAGGAAGAATAACTTTCAGATATAAATAATAACTAAACGATAGACTACCATGAAGGTAAAAGCATCAGTAAAAAAACGAAGCGAAGACTGCATCATCGTGCGCAGAAAGGGCAGAGTGTATGTAGTGAATAAAAAGAATCCAAAATTTAAACAAAGACAAGGATAATACTATGGCAAGAGTATCAGGTATAGATCTTCCTAAAAATAAAAGAGGCTACATAGCTCTTACTTATATTTACGGAATCGGCAGGTCAACAGCTTTGGCAATCTTAGCAACGGCAAATGTTGACCCTCAGAAAAAAGTGCATGAATGGAATGATGACGAAGCGACAGCTATCCGTAATGCCATCACTTCTGAATTTAAGGTAGAAGGACAGTTGCGTTCCGAAACGCAGTTGAACATCAAACGTCTGATGGACATCGGTTCTTACAGAGGTATCCGTCACCGTAAAGGATTGCCGGTGCGTGGTCAAAGTACTAAACGTAACGCTCGTACCCGTAAAGGTAAACGCAAAACAGTTGCGGGTAAAAAGAAAGTAACTAAATAGTAAAATTGTAAGTCTAATATAAATGGCACAAGCAACAAAAAAGACAGTAAAGAAAAGAGTAGTAAAGGTAGAAGCCGAAGGGTATGTCTATGTTAAGGCTACTTTTAATAACATCATCATCTCTTATACCAATAAGGCTGGTCAGGTGATTTCCTGGAGTAGTGCAGGTAAATGTGGCTTCAGAGGGTCTAAGAAAAGCACACCATATGCAGCACAGATGGCAGCACAGGATGCAGGACAAAAAGCGTATGAAGCCGGATTGAGAAGAGCGGAAGTATTCGTAAAAGGACCGGGTGGCGGTCGTGAATCAGCTATCCGTACCATAGGAAACGCAGGTATCGAGGTTACGGTTATCCGTGATGTAACGCCATTGCCACACAATGGTTGTCGTCCACCTAAAAAACGTAGAGTATAATAAAAATGATAACAGTTTGATGTTTGGTGTAAAATCTCAAATCTCAAATCTCAAATCTTAAATAACAATGGCAAGATATACAGGACCACGTACCAAAAAATCAAGAACATTTGGAGAACCAATCTTCGGATATGATAAAGCATTTGAAAAAAGAAAATATGCTCCGGGACAACATGGCAATTCAAGAAAACGTTCTACTAAATCTGAATACGCAGTTCAGTTGAAGGAAAAACAAAAAGCGAAATACACTTACGGCGTGTTGGAAAGACAATTTTACAAAACTTTCGAAGAAGCAGCACGTAAACATGGCGTAACAGGTGAAAACTTACTTCGCTTATTGGAACAGCGTTTGGACAACACCGTTTTCCGTTTAGGTTTTGCACCTACCCGTAGTGCGGCTCGTCAGTTCGTTAACCACAAACACATTACCGTAAACGGTAGAATCGTTAATATTCCTTCTTATACCGTTAAATTGGGCGATGTAATCAGCATCCGTGAAAAATCTAAGAATCTGGATATGGTTCAGGATACGCTGAAAGCTGCTGGTGTTAAGAAATATGGATGGTTGGAATTGAACACCTCCAAACTGGAAGGTAAATATGTGGAAATTCCAAATAGAGACCAGATTCCTGAAAACATCAAGGAACAGCTGATTGTCGAGTTGTACTCCAAATAATAATTTTTTTGAAGAGAAGTCCCGTATTGGGATATTCAGAATTCAACTTTAAAAAATAAATATTAATAATTATGGCTATTTTATCATTTCAAAAACCGGATAAGATTCTTTTACAGAAAGCTACCGATTTCGAAGGAACATTTGAATTCGCACCGCTGGAACCTGGTTTTGGAAATACAATCGGTAACGCTTTACGCAGAGTTCTTTTATCTTCTTTAGAGGGATATGCAATCACCAATATCAAAATTGCCGGTGTAAACCATGAGTTTTCTACCATCAAAGGTGTAATCGAAGATGTTACGGAAATCGTTTTGAATATCAAGCAGGTTCGTTTGAAAAGAATCCTGCAGGATGCAGATGCAGGTTATGAAAAGATCTACATCTCTATCAAGAATAAAGAGCAATTCACAGCGGGTGATATCGAAGCACATACAAATGTGTTTGCAGTAACCAATCCTGATCTGGTGATTTGCAACATGGAAAAGAATGTTAATCTGGAACTGGAAATTTCTATCGGAAAAGGAAGAGGTTATGTGGCTGCGGAAGAGCATTACGTAGACAGTTCTATCGTAGGTCTGATTCCCGTAGATTCCATCTACACGCCAATAAAGAATGTACGTTACAAAATCGAGAATACTCGTGTGGAGCAACGTACTGACTTTGAAAAATTAATCATCGATGTTAAAACAGATGGCACCATCCACCCGGAAGATGCAGTGAAAGAAGCAGCTAAAATCCTGATTCAGCACTTGATGTTGGTTTCAGATGAGAACATCACCTTCGACTCAGAAGAAAAAGGTCAGGAAGAAGTGGTTGATGAACATATCCTGCACATGCGTAAGATATTGAAAACACCTCTGGAAGATTTGGACCTTTCTGTTCGTGCTTACAACTGTCTGAAAGCTGCAAAAATCAACTCCTTATCAGAGTTGGTGCAATACGATACGAATGAGTTGTTGAAATTCAGAAACTTCGGACGTAAATCTTTGGTGGAAATTGAAGAATTAATCATTGAAAAGGGTATGCACTTTGGTATGGACCTTTCAAAATATAAATTAGAAGACTAATAAATAAACTACTGTCGCCATGAGACACGGAAATAAAATAAATCACTTAGGCAGAAAATACGGACACAGAGCTGCGTTGCTCAAAAATTTATCTGCGGCATTGTTCATGCACAAAAGAATCGAGACAACGGTTGCAAAGGCAAAAGAGTTGAGAGGTTACGCTGAACCACTGATTACAAAAGCTAAAGACAACACCACACATTCTCGTCGTGATGTTTTCTCCTATCTTCAGGATAAATTTGCAGCTAAAGAATTGTTCGACGTAATTGCACCAAAAGTGGGTAACAGACCTGGCGGTTATACAAGAATCGTTCGTTTGGGTCAGCGTCAGGGTGATGCGGCTGAAATGGCAATCATCGAGTTGGTAGACTTCAACGAAGTATACAAACCTAAAGCTGCGGCTGCTGAAGAACCGAAGAAGAAAACTCGTCGTGCCGGTGGTGCAAAGAAAAAAGCAGAGGAAGCGGCAGTAGTGGAAGAAACCACAGCAACAGCGGCAGAACCGGAAGTAACACCAACAGAAGAAAAAACAGAAGAATAATCAGAAATGTTTTTTTCAACACATACAAAAGGATAGCAATTAATCGCTATCCTTTTTTTATTTTTATAACCCGTAACATCATCATTTAGTCATGCCAAACACACCAGCCATTTTATTGCTCGAAGACGGAACATCCTTTGCAGGCTTTGCCTGCGGCAAAATCGGGACCGCCACCGGTGAAATCTGCTTCAACACTTCCATGACGGGCTATCAGGAACTGTTCACCGATCCGAGTTATTTTGGCCAGTTGCTGATTTCCACCAATGTGCACGTGGGGAATTATGGCATCAAGGATTTTGAGACGGAATCAGACCATATTCAGATATCCGGACTGGTTTGCAGAGAGTACACCAACAGTTATTCCCGAAAGCAGGCGGACACTTCCATTGAAGATTATTTCACACAAAATAACCTGGTAGGTATCACCGGCATAGATACACGCGCCGTTGTACGCCATGTGCGCGAAAAAGGTGCCATGAATGCCATTGTCTCTTCAGAAAATACGGATATCGATTTCTTGAAGAATGAACTTAAAAATGTGCCAAGCATGGAAGGTCTGGAATTATCCTCTAAGGTAACAACCAGCGAAATATATACATATGGTAATCCGGAAGCGAAGTATAAAATTGCCGCACTGGATTTCGGAATCAAGAAAAATATACTGCGCAATTTCGATGACCGCGATTGCTTCATCAAAGTATTTCCGGCAACTACCGCATTTGCGGAGTTAAAAGCTTTTCAGCCGGATGGATACTTCATTTCCAACGGACCCGGCGACCCGGCTGCCATGGATTATGCGGTAAAAACCGTGCAACAAATCCTTGAAGAGGATAAACCGCTTTTTGGAATCTGCCTCGGCAATCAGTTGCTGGCAAGAGCGGTAGGCATTCCTACCTATAAACTGCACCACGGCCACCGCGGTGGAAATCATCCGGTGAAAAACCTGAAAACAGGTAAGTGTGAAGTCACCACACAAAACCATGGATTTGCCGTGGATATGGAAGCGCTGAAAGCATCTGACAGAGCGGTACTTACACATATCAACCTGAATGACAATTCCGTGGAAGGTTTGGAAATCGTGGGTAAAAAAGCCTTCTCCGTACAATACCACCCGGAAGCGGCTCCCGGCCCACACGACTCAAGATACCTCTTTGATGATTTTATAAAACTCATGCAGTAGCGTTTTACAGCACAGCATTCGCCGAGTTTTCACACAATTAATATGCTACCTGTTTTGTAGGATGCTGTTATTTTTTTATGTATATTTAGGATTTGCTTATTATGTACGTTGTTTAATGGTAGAAATAATACACAAAGCTTATTATATTCTTCGAAAAGTATGGTGAGATGGAACTAATTCCAGGAAATTAAACTTATATATTTCGTTATACCTTACATAACTATTGTTAACCATAATATCTAAAAAATGATTATTGCCATTCTTACGGCCATTGCCGTCTTGTTCATCCTTTTTGTGCTTTTTAATTCTTTCACCATAGCCAAAGGGGATCAGATTATTACACTGGAAAGGAGATGGTTCGGTGCGCCAATGCCGGACGGAAGAACAGTGGCCCTAAAGCATGAGGTCGGTATTCAGGCGAGAATACTAGGCCCTGGATTTCATTGGCTGATACCATTCATATACAAAACCACCAAACATAACTTTATTGTTATTCAGAAAAATCAGGTGGGTGTGCTGCGTGCAATAACAGGTGCTCCCATTCCGATTGGGCAGGTGATGGCAAAGAAGATAGAATGCGATCTTTTTCAGGATGGTGAAGCATTTATAAAAAATGGCGGACAAAAAGGCCCGCAATTGGACATCCTGCCGGACGGAGAATATAAGATTAATCCGCATTTATTTGAAGTGTCTATTGTAGATGCCGTAATTGTGGAAGATGATGAAGTTGCTATCGTAGAATCCATAGCAGGGAAGCAGGTGGAACGTAGCGGCGGTAACTTCGGAGCCCCGGTAGATTGCGATAATTTTCAGAATGCCGAAGATTTTCTGAAAAACGGAGGTGAAAAAGGACCTCAGATAAACTTCCTGAAACCCGGATTTTACAGAATCAACAAAATCATGTTTATCGTAGAGAAGCGCAAAATGGTTGAAATACCCGGCGGTATGATAGGTTTGATCGAAGCGGCGGATGGCAACAGGATTCCCGAAGGACGATTGCTGGCACGCAAGGTGGAAGGTCATAATAATTTCTTTGACGGACAGGCATTCATCAACAACGGTGGTGAAAGAGGACGTCAGATCGATGTATTGATGCCCGGTAAATATCGTATCAATACGGCATTGTTTAAGGTGATTGATATCGTTCCATGGACCAGCATTCAGGCTGATCAGGTGGGTATAGTTACCGTGAAGGAGGGGCAGCCAATTGTAGATCCGACAAAAATTGCGGCAGAAGAACTTGGATTGAATGTACATAATAACTTCCAGGACCCGGCAGGATTTTTAGCGGCAAACGGACAGAAGGGTTTACAGATCCCGGTGTTGCGCGCAGGTAATTACAGCATTAACCCATGGTTTGCAGATGTGGAGAAAGTAGACATGACCAGAGTAGAGATTGGTTTCTGTGGCGTAGTGACCAGTTTCGTGGGTGAAGAAGGAGAAGATATGAGTGGTGAGGATGTGAATGCAAAAATTGTTGAGAACGGCAAAAAAGGTATTTGGGCGAATCCATTGGAACCTGGTAAGCATCCGTTAAATACAAAGGTATGTAAAGTAGACATTGTACCGACCACACAGATATTGCTGAACTGGGCAAATAACACCTCAAGTGCACATATGCTGGATTCAAATTTGAGTACCATCACTTTACGCACGGCCGATGCATTTAGTGTAAATATGGATGTAAGCGTGATCATCCATATCCCGATGAAAAATGCACCAAAAGTAATAGCAAACTTAGGGTCTGTGAAAAATATGATTTCACAAGTATTGGAACCGGCTATTTCCTCTCACTTCAGAAATGCGGCTCAGTATATCAAGGCATTGGACCTTTACACGCAACGCAAGGAATTACAGGCTAAAGCCAAAGAACATATTGATTCAGTATTAAAGGTACATCATATCGATTCCAAAGAAACCTTGATTGCCGATGTGGTATTGCCGGAACAATTGATCAAACCGGTAACCGATCGCCAGATTGCCGAACAGGAAAAATCTACCTTCAAAACACAAAGAGAGGCACAAGACGAAAGAAAAGCACTCGAGAATTCTACCGCACAGGCCAATATGCAGAAAGATGTCGTAACATCAGAACGTGGTGTGGAGATTGCGAAAAACGTCGCACAATCAGCCGTAGAAAAATCTACCGGTGAGAAAGAATCGATGATTTTAAGTGCAGCAGGTAAGGCAGAGGCGGTAAAACTCGAAGCAAATGCACAGGCGGAAGCTACCAAAGTGATCGCCGTTGCGGATGCGGAAAAAATTGAAAAAGTAGGTTTGGCAGAAGCAAAGATTATTCTGGAAAAAGGTAAGTCAACGGCTGAAGCATATAAACTGGAAGTTGACGCAATGGGCCAGGATGGATTTGTAAGAATAAGGGTGATGGATCAGCTGACTAAATTACAACTCAAACTGGTGCCGGACACACTGATCATGGGCGGTGGAAACGGTACAGACAGCAGTTCCATGGGACAACTCATCAGTATGGCTTTACTGGAAAAGGTAACCGGAAAAGATTTCCTCGAGATTACACAAAGCAGTGAACAAAAAACAACAAGGCAGGCAGAAAATCCTGAATAGGGGACATATTTGATGTCGGAACGGGAATGCTAATTTTACAAGATAACATATGAGAGTTCAGATTTATATGGCACTGATGCTGTTTTCTTTTGTAGCATACAGTCAGAAAGATACAACGTGGTACGACAAGGATTGGAAACCTGTAGAACGCGATAAGGCATTGTTTTATCGTCTCCAACCGCAAAAGGTGGGTGACCGCTTTCTTTATCTTGATTATTATAAGAATGGTACAAGGCAAGGAGAAGGATATTCCATGTCTGATACGGCAGAGATATGGGATGGTGATGTAAAATTCTTTGATAACAAAGGACGCCTCAAAGCATTGGAGCGATATCTGAAAGGAAAGCCTTACGGTGTCGCAGAACGTTACGATCAGAATGGAAAGATTACCGCAACATACACCTATATCGATGGTACTGATGAAAGTAAATTTCAGGAGTTTGATAAGGAGGGCAAACTGCGTTATGAGATCAATTACAAGAATGGCAAGAAAAACGGTGAACAGATCATGTATCATCCCAATGGGCAGATAGCAGAAAAAGCAACCAATGTGAACGATACATTGGAAGGATATGCCTACCGGTATTCTGAAGAAGGAAAATTGATGGCAAAGAATTTTTCAGTGAAAGGCGTACTCAATGGAGAGTGGATTGAATACTATGATAACGGTTCGGTAAGAGGCAAGGTGATGTATCTGAACGGAAAACCGAACGGAAAACTCATCAGTTATTACAAAAAAGGTGGAATCGAATATACAGAAACCTACAAAGATGGTGTGAAAGATGGACCTTATGTCAGCTACTGGCAAGATGGCAAAACAGAACAGGAAGGTAATTATGAAAAGGACGAAAGGGTCGGAACCTGGAAATTTTACAACAGCAATGGAAAGTTGGACAGAGTCGTTCCTTCCGATTTTCCGGCCAGACTGATGAATTACAGAAAGGCAGTCCTCAAAATAAAAGACTACAACAACATTAGCAAAGACGGCGAATTTGTAGATACCTATAAAAACGGCACCAAGGCAGCATCCGGCGAAATAGTGAATGGCATGAAAGAAGGAAAATGGGAGTACTTTGATTCAAAGGGAAATATTCTGCTCGAAGAAAATTATGTCACCGGTAAACTGGATGGCGATCAGTATTACTATAATAGCAATGGAGCAAAGATAAAAGAGATTCCATGGAAGGAGGGAAACTTACACGGTATGGTGGTGGAGTGGGATGAGAAAGGAGATCAGGCTATCCTGAATTTATTCTTCATGAACGGAAAAGAACTTTATGACCGAACGGAGTTTTATGATAAATTCTATTCAAAAGGGGTGAAAACGAAAGGTAATGTTCAGATAATTAATCTGGATGAATTGGAAGAATCTCCATCAGAAATGGATTCAGAGGAGCGTATCGAAGAGGTAAGAATCAGTACAGATGAACGCTCGCAGGAACCGTATGTTTCTTCCCAAAATAAAAAGATGGAAAAGATAAAAATGGACACCATAAGCAATCAGGACGGTGTGCTGATTCTTTCCAAAATGCTGACATTAGCACAATTAAACAGTCATACAAAAGTGCTCGACACCGTGCTGCTCAACATACATTATACCAGAGATGGCTCATATATTTTGGATAAATACCATAATTATACGCCAAAAGAAAATGAAATCTTGTTCTTGTATGAAGACAATACCGGTGATTTTTCTGGTCAGCAAATTAATTTCCGTATCGGATTTAAGATAAAGAAGGCATTGGCCAATAAATCCCTGAGCGGAATTGAGGTGGTAGATATTCTGGAAAATGGGGTATTTGATGCCGGTTCTTTTCCGGGGATGATTACTTATGAGCAACTGATGCAGGAACTCAAATGATATAGATGTACGATATAAGAAAGCCGGAGCTTGTACTCCGGCTTTCTTATTTTATGAATTCTTATCAGTTGGCAGCAACAGCCTCTGCTTTCTTTCTTTTTTGCTGCTCGTGCAGTTCTCTCAGCAAGCCACGTGCAATCAGCAGTTTCATGATTTCGTTCGTACCGGCATAGATTCTCGCCACTCGGTTGTCCGCATACGCACGACCGATGTAGTATTCCCACATGTAACCGTAGCCGCCGTGCAGCTGCATGCACTCATCCACGATTTTCTGGTGAGCGTCGGTGCAGGAGAATTTCGCCATGGAAGCCGTCTCTGCCGTCAGTTCGCCTTTTACATACAACTCCACGCATCTGTCCACAAAGGTCTGGTGGATTTGCAGCAGAGTCGCTAGCTCAGCCAGTTTGAACTGTGTATTCTGGAAGCCTGCAATCGGTTGTTTAAAAGCTGTTCTGGAAGTCGTGTATTCAATCGTATTTTCCAGTGCACCTTCCGCGCCGCCGGTAGACATCAGTGCTACGGACAAACGCTCCCTGCCCAGTTTCTGCATCATGTAGATGAAGCCTTTGCCCACTTCGCCCAGCAGATTCTCTTTCGGAATCTGCACATTGTCGAAGAACAGTTCGCAGGTATCTTGCGCTTTCATGCCCACTTTCTTGAATGGCTTTCCTTTGGAATAGCCAACTCTCGTAGATTCCACGATGAACAGTGAAATACCATTGTCTTTGCCGTCAATAATGGTGCGTGCGGCGATGATGGCCATGTCACTCATGTAGCCGTTGGTGATGAAGGTTTTTTGTCCGTTCAGCACATAATGGTCGCCCATGTCTACCGCGTTTGTTTTCAGCGCCTGCAGGTCACTGCCACAGCTGGGCTCCGTCATGCCGATAGCCGTAATCACTTCACCGCTCACCATTTTCGGCAACCATGCATGTTTTTGTGCTTCGGTGCCATAATCCACTAAATATGGCGCCACGATATCAGAGTGCAAGAAAAATCCGGGACCGGTATAGCCCGCTTTGGAAATCTCTTCTGTAATCAGTGCGCAGAAAGAAAAATCCAAACCGGCACCACCGTATTCAGATGGTACATCCAGACACAGCAAACCAGTTTCGCCCGCTTTCGTCCAAACCTCGCGGCTCACTTGTCCATCCTCTTCCCATTGTGCGTGGTAAGGGGTGATCTCTTTCTCAATGAACTGCTGGCACATCTTCTGCAGCATCAGATGCTCTTCCGATGAATAGATATCTCTTTTTAGTTTGATAGATGAAAACATAAGTATTGTTGTTTCTTCAAAAATACGGAGAAAATGAAAGAAATGAAATTGTTCTGTGTCAAGAAAAGGTCAAAAAATAACGGGAAATAAGGCGCGATGGTGCCCGGTGCTAATTTTGTTCATGCCTGTGGTAAACGAGATGTTCTAAAGGTTCTACAGATTCTGGTGGTGCAACAGTAAGATAGATTTCTTCTAGTTCAGCATCCGGAAAATCGGAGATGATTTCCGCGGCAGCCGTTGACATCAATTCGTAATCCTCTGCGGTGGCGGTGGTGTCAAACACACATTTCCATACAATGGTATTTACTTTCCATTCTACAGAAGCAGAGCGCAACGGCGGCGTTACATTTCCAAGCAAAGCCCTAACGGCGCTTAGCGTGAGTGATATGTCTTGTTGGGATTTCAAATCTTGATGATGACAGAATAAATATCTAAAGATAAATTTAAAACTCGAGTCTTTAATAATAAACATATTAAAATGAAAGCAGAAACGGATAAAATATTTGTTTAATTTTAGAATGTAAATAAATGGATTTCTTGAAAAGGATTTTACTAGTAATTGCAATTTTATCTTGTCTTTCTTGTAAAGAAAAGCCTAAGCCTTTTACTTATGATTATGTCGAGATAGCAAGAGGAAATAGTTGCTGGGGCGGATATCGAAGTTGTAAAATAGATTCAAATAAAGTTTTTTATATTCCGCATAATTCAATTTTTGATAATTGGGAGCAACCAGTTACTATTGGTAAATTATCAGATAGTATTCAGTTAATAGTTGATTCGATAGCTTATAAAGTTTATAACTATAAGGATAAGATTATAAAAACAGGTTGTATAGGTTGTGATGAATATGCTGTAATTGTTGTTAGAGATTCTGTTAAGAAGATATACTACTCAAATAACAATAAATTTATTGATGGCGATATTTATATGCTTTTAGAAGGATTAAATAAATTAAAGAGAAATAAAAATTTTAGGTTAAAGGATACTACGTTACGTATTGCAGCTGTTAAATTTGTTGAACCACCTATTCCACCACCACCGCCACCTGTAAAACCCAAAATAACATTTAAAGAATAATCTTACTACTTATTACTCACTACTTACTACTATAATATGGACTTTAAACAACGCTTCTCCTCCCGGGTAGAAAACTACATCAAGTACCGCCCGGGCTATCCCGAAGCAATCATCGCCACCCTGCAACTCGAAATCGGCCTGATGCCCAACGACGTGGTGGCGGATATCGGCAGCGGCACGGGCTTGTCGGCAAAACTGTTTCTGGAGCACGGCAATACTGTGTACGGCGTGGAACCCAACGAGCCGATGCGCAAAGCCGCCGAAGGATATCTGCAGGAATATACAGACTTCATCAGCATTCACGGCAGTTCGGAAGCCACCAATCTTAAAGATGATTCCATCGATTTGATTGTGTGTGCACAGGCCTTCCACTGGTTCGACAGAGTCAAAACCAAACTGGAATTTCAGCGCATTGCCGCCGCAGGTGCGCATCTGTGCCTGATCTGGAATGACCGCAAAGCCACAGAACCGTTCCAGCAGGATTACGAGCAGCTGATTCAGGAGTTTGCCATCGACTACAACGAAATCTCGCACCGCAACATCACGTCTGATATCATCAGCGATTTTTACGCACCCCATAAATTCAAAAAATTCGTGCTGGATTACGAACAGCATTTCAATCTGGAGGGATTGATTGGTCGCATCATCTCCTCTTCCTATATGCCCAATCAGGACCATCCGAATTTTCCACAGTTAAAAAATGCTATCGTTAATCTTTTTAACGCTTACGAACAAAACGGAATTGTTACATTTGCCTACGATACGAATTTGTACATTGGCAGTATCAACTAATTCAACATTCATCACTCAAAATTCAACATTCAAATGAGTCACATTGTATCCATCCACGCAAGACAAATCTTAGATTCCAGAGGCAATCCAACGGTAGAAGCAGACGTAATGACGGAAAGCGGCATTATCGGTCGTGCAGCAGTTCCTTCGGGAGCTTCCACCGGTACGCACGAAGCGGCGGAATTGCGCGATGGCGGCAAGGCCTATATGGGCAAAGGCGTGTTGAAAGCGGTATCCAATGTGAATACCTTTATTGCTGAAGCGCTGGTAGGGGAGAATGTACTGAACCAACGGGAGATTGACTCCATCTTGATAGAACTGGATGGCACTGAAAATAAAAAGAAACTCGGTGCGAATGCCATTTTAGCGGTGTCCTTAGCGGCTGCAAAAGCCGGTGCACAAGCGGCCGGTTTGCCTTTGTACCGTTATGTAGGCGGAACAAATGCACGTACCCTTCCAATTCCGTTGATGAACATCCTGAATGGCGGAGCACATGCAGATAACAAAATCGACTTTCAGGAATTCATGGTGGTGCCTGTAGGCGCTTCTACGTTCTCCGATGGACTGAGAATGGGGGTGGAGATTTTCCATAACCTGAAGAAAGTACTGAAGGCGAAAGGGTATTCTACCAATGTGGGTGATGAGGGTGGTTTCGCACCTGAAATCAAATCGAATGAAGAGGCGATAGAAACGGTATTGAAGGCGATAGAAAGCGCGGGATACAAACCGGGCGATCAGGTAAAAATTGCGATGGATGCCGCCGCTTCCGAGTTTTATGATGCCAAAAAGAAAAAATACATCTTCAAGAAATCGGATAATAAGGTGCTGAGCTCTGAAGAGATGGTGGATTATTGGGCAAAATGGGTGAAAAAATACCCGATTGTTTCCATCGAAGACGGATTGGCGGAAGATGACTGGAAAGGCTGGAAATTAATGACAGAAGCCTTGGGCAGTAAATGTCAGCTGGTGGGTGATGATTTGTTTGTGACGAATGTAAAGCGTTTGCAGGAAGGTGTAGAAAAAAATATTGCCAATTCTATTTTGGTGAAAGTGAACCAGATTGGTTCGTTGACGGAAACCATCGATACGGTAGATTTGGCACACAGAAATCGTTATACATCAGTGATGAGTCACCGAAGCGGCGAAACTGAAGACAGCACGATTGCGGATCTGGCAGTAGCCTTGAACTGTGGACAAATCAAAACCGGTTCCGCATCGCGCAGTGACCGAATGGCGAAATACAATCAGTTGTTGCGTATCGAGGAAGAACTGGGCGAAGAAGCCTACTATCCGGGCAAGGGATATAGATTTTTCTAAGCATAAATAATAGATACAGAATGCCGCAGAGGTAAATCTTTGCGGCATTTTAATTGTTCACAGCCAATAAAATCAAAACACAAAAACATGGACATCACCTTAGAACAAGCAGAAAAAGTTGTAGCTGCGGCAAAAGCGAAAGCCGAAGCATTGGGCTTAAAAATGAACATTGCGGTAGTGGATGCCGGCGCAAATCTGAAAGCTTTCATACGCATGGACAATGCATGGCTGGGCAGTATTGATATTTCTATCAAGAAAGCAAAAACAGCCCGTTACTTCGATTTTCCTACCGGCGTCATCGGTTCACTTTCTCAACCGGGTGGTTCTTTATACAATATCGAACATTCCAACGGAGGCCTGATTACCTTTCCAGGCGGTATTCCGCTGACGGTGGATGGTGTGGTGATTGGCGGTATCGGCGTTTCCGGTTCTACCGTAGAGAACGACCATGCCGTAGCAGAAGCAGGCTTAGCGGCATTGTAGACTTCGTGCCGCATTTGCGGGAATCAAACTTTTATCAAGACTTGGTGAAAAATCAATTTCATCAAGTCTTTTTTATTTTTTAAATTTACTTTCAGTAAAATTTTATAAAAAACTCACGACTCATCACTCACGACTCACGACTACTATGGCCATCCTCGATCCGAAATTAAAAGAAAAAATCCCTGCCCTGTTCAGGAATAAGTTTTTTTTGCTATTTCTGGGTTATTTCATTTACCTCTTGTTCTTCACACAAAACACCCTGATTTCGCAGGTGAAACTGGCATTGCGATTAAGAGAGCTGACAAAAGAAGAAGTGTACTACACCAAGGAAATTTCCAAAATTAAAAAGGAACAGAAGGAACTGTTCTCCGGAATTGAGCAGATGGAAACCTATGCCCGCGAAAACTACTGGATGAAACGCGACAGCGAAGACCTGTACATTTTTGTGGAGGAAGAGCAAAAATGAGAATAATACAAGATAAGCTATATCGAGTCGAGCAGTTCTCATTTTTCATTTCACCATTGATTTTCATTATAACGTTGGCTATTGTTAAACTCATTGTTAGCCATGAAGTCTTATTGATAAGCAAAGATGCTACGCCGCATTTTATGATGCTTTGTATTTTGTCATTGGCTGCAACAGTAGTAGTAGCCGCTCTGTTTTCAATTTTTCAGATAATATTGTTAGTATTTAAAAAGCAGTTAAAGTATGTTGTATTGAGAATAATGTTTTTAATACTCATTCCTATTGAATATGGTTTTTTGGAAGTGTATAAGGATTCCATCAGAGGTGCTTTTGAAGAAGGCAGAGAAGAACTAATACCAATAATTATCTCACTATTGTCAATAGCCATAATTTATAGAGGTATTTTTTATTTTGAAAATAAGCGATTGGATAAATCTGATAAAGTGAATCCATAATGGATGAACTTCATTTAAACTAATTATCCTTAGTCCTTTTCCAATTCTTTATTTCTCCCTAACTTTAATCGTTAATTTCTAATTGTTCATCGTTAATTGAAAACATGAAATCACTCATCGTTTATTCCATCCCGGCTTTTTTCATACTCATCATCATTGAGCTCATCATAGATAAGGTAAAGAAAACACATCTGTACCGCATGAATGATACCATCAGCAATATCAATTCCGGTATCGTGCAGCAGGTAACGGGTGTCTTGCTGAAAATCCTGAATATCGGTGTCTACATCTGGATATATGAAAATTATCGCCTCACCACCATTCCACAAACCTGGTATACCTGGATATTGCTGCTGCTGGGTGTCGATTTCTTCTACTATTGGTTTCACCGCCTTTCACACGAAATCAGCGTGCTGTGGGGAACACATGTGGTGCATCACCAGAGCGAAGAGTATAACTTATCCGTAGCATTGCGCCAGTCGGCCACGCAGGTGTTCGGTTCGTTTTGGTTTTATTTGCCGCTGGCATTTGTAGGTTTCGACCCGGTTTCCTTTATCATAGTGGCGCAGATACAAACGCTGTATCAGTTCTGGATTCACACAAGATTGATTGACAAGATGCCGGCATGGTTTGAGTTCATATTCAATACGCCGTCACATCACCGCGTACACCATGGCGTCAATCCTAAATATATCGATAAGAACCACGGCGGCACCTTCATCATCTACGACAGGATCTTCGGTACGTTTCAGAAAGAAGAAGAAGAGGTGCATTACGGCATCACGTCTCAGTTGAAAAGCTGGAATATTGCCGTGGCTAATTTTGATTATTACGGCTGGCTGGCAAAGCAGCTGATACATGCAAAAAATGTGAAAGACTTTTTCCTGATGTTATTGAAAGCTCCGGGTTGGCGTCCTGCTTATCTTGGTGGCCCCATTGTGCCCAAAGAAATTGACACCACCAGAAAATTATACGATGAGGATGCAAATCCCAATCTGCACTTTTATATCGGTACTCAGTTTGTCATGTTGCTTACATTTGTTTCTTACTTCTTGTTTTCCATAGAAAAATTTGATATTTATCAGAAAATAGCAGGCATCAGTTTGATTGTCCTTTCTTCCATCACCATTGGTACCTTATTTGAAAATAAGAAATGGCCAAGAATGGTGGAGGTTTTGAGGCTGCTGATAGCAATTCCCGTTTTACTATACCTCACCCGATGATTTTTAGTTTCAATTCGTTAACATAGGAAAATCACGACATTTTATATCTTCGTTTAGCAACTAAGTGGAGAGAATGCCGTATAAGCTATTGATAATTATGATGCATGTTTGATGAATCATGGTGATTTCATGTGCGTAATTTCAAGCGATAGAAACAACAATGAAGCAACTGGTAGGAATTATACTTTTATTGTTCATTTGCACATCCTGTAAGAACCAAGCGAAACAGGAGGCTAACCTTGCTGCCCGTAAGGTGCAAAATGACTCCCTGAAGGAAGACAGATGCATCAACCCGGTAGTGATAGATTTTCTTGGAATTGACGTAGATAGTTTATGTGTTAAGGAAAAGGAATTAGGGAGGAGAGACAACCTGCAGAAGCTGTTCCGCTCGCTGAAACTGGATAAAAATCAATATGCCCAGTTTCTGGAGGACACCAAGGAATATACCGATTTCTCGAGCCTGAAACCCAGACAAAAATACTTTACGATTACCCGAGAAACCGACAGCTCATCCTTGTTGCAATACCTGATATTCAAGCTCTCCGATTTTGAATATGTGATAGCCAACTGCACCGATACCACCTGGGTGCAATTCAATAAAGCTCCGGAAGAAATTCCGTTGAAGAAGAAAAAGAAAAGGAAGGAAAAGGTGGTTAAACCCATTTTATATCACCCGATACAGGTTTCTTTTTATGAAAAGAAGATAGACACGACAGAGATAAAATTTGCAGCGCTTATTGAAAAATCCGTTTCAAAGACATTCAAACAGCACAACATCGATCAACGTCTCATAGAGAAACTGAATAAGGCCTTCAACGGAAAATTCAGCATCAACAGCCTCCGCAAAGGAGATACACTTCAGTTTATTTATGATCAGCTGAGCATCAACGGACGTTTTCTGGAGTATGGACATGTACAGGCGATTTGCTGCAAGACCAAAAAGAAACAACTCTATGCGGTGGATTATTTTGTGAAAGACGACAGCAGCTACCAGTATACGGATGAAAACGGAAAGTATTTAAAGACCGCATTCATAAAATCTCCTTTGCAAAAAGGCGGAAACATCGTTTCCCGTTTTAATCTGCATCGTTTTCACCCGATTTTGCAGGTGGAAAAGGCACATCTCGGTACTGACTTTGCCGCACCGAAAGGCTCTCCGATTATCGCTACGGCCAGCGGTGTGGTGATTGCCGCTCAGTTTACTCAGAATAACGGCAACTACGTAAAAATCCGTCACGATAAGGTATATGAAACCCAATATCTGCACATGAGCCGATTTGCCCGAGGCATCCGTAATGGGGTACGCGTGCAGCAGGGACAGGTTATCGGCTATGTGGGCAGTACGGGATTGGCAACCGGCCCTCATGTCTGTTACCGATTCTGGAAACGCGGTCAGCAGGTAGATCCCTTGAAAGAGAAGCTGAATGTTGTCAAACAAATCTCGAAAGAGCATCTGGCTGAATATGCCTCCTACTTTAGCTCCGTCAAAAAACAACTTGAACAAATAAAACTATTCAATTAGTTTAGGGATAAATGCATATATTTGAAAGAGAATTTATGTCCATGAAGAATTTACTGATCATTCTCTTGTTGTCACTGTATGCTATGAGTTGCGACCCGCCTCGCTCAGGTGTCTATTTGGTCGATATCCAATCATATGATACTACGTATATGTACAATGTCTATGCCGTACAGAACGAGTACACAGGTAATGCCAATCTGCAGAGCATCCCGGTTACAAGCAAGCTTATTAGAAATGTGGATACGTTGGAGATTCATTTTGTATTCAACACAACACGAGAAAAGATTGCTGCAGCTCCGGCATTCAGTCTCATTAATACAGCCTATGCTTATTCTCCCAATCCTGATGTTCTCACATTAAAACATAAAATTGATTCGGTGCACATAACATCAGATACCGTTTATAATGGTATGGAGAAAGGGCAGCCACTGAATGCATTCTTTTTCCTTGTGCAACGCAACCTGCGGGGCGGTATGCAGGATCTCATCGATCAGTTGAACGGTGAAGGCGCACTGTACAGTTCATTCAACTTTGACTTTACCATTGCGACAGATAAGAAGTCCGGCATCAGTACCGATCAGGAACTCTTTATAAAGGTGTATAAATCCAACGGCGAAGTTATAGAAGGTTCCACCGGGAAATTCAAGTGGTATTAACTTATTTCGGATTCGCCTCCACCTTGTTGTGAATTGGTTTCAGCGATTTTAAGTAAGCAAAGATGGCCTTAAGGTCGGTGCTGTCCATTCCGGCATACATGCTCCAGGGCATCATGGACTGATAATCTTTCGGAGATTTGTAATCGGCAAGTTTGGATTTGTCTTCAAATGCCTTGAATTTACTGACAAATGCATCTTCCGTCCAGTATCCGATACCTGTTTCCTTGTCCGGCGTAATGTTAGAGGATACAATCTTCTTCGGCCCGGGAATGACAAATTCCCTTCCGCCGGCAAAGTCCATACCTTCCACCTTTTTACCTTTGACGGCATTCGTGTGGCATTCCGCACATCCGGCGGCATTTACGATATAGGCGCCGTAAGCTGCATTGATGGCCTTTGCAGGCTTATGGGTGAATGCGGCATCCTGCGGAATGGTATTCAGGATAAGGTTGAACGGGAAGGCAGGTTCTGAGGCAGGAACATCATTTTTGATAGGTTTTAGGGTACGTATGTAGGCGATGATGGCAATGATGTCATCCTTGTCCATGTGTGCATAGTATGGATAAGGCATTACAGGGAAGAACGCCTTTCTGTCACGGCTGACACCGCAGGAAATGGCTCTCAGCAATTCTCCGTCCGTCCACTCGCCGATACCTGCCGGAGTGATGTTTTTTGCATAAAATGTACCGGGAAATCCAAACTCTTTCGTAAAGGCATCTCCGCCCATACCCTCCGTGCCGTCAATAAGTGGTCCGGAGAATTTACTCCAGTCTCGTTTAGAATGACAGTCGATGCAAACGGTAACATGGTTTGCCAGATAGGCGCCTCTGGCAACCATTTCAGGAGTGGCGGTAATCACGAGGTTTTCAGGTTTACCGACATTGGGTAGTACCAGTCTGATATAGGCCAGCCCGGCTGCAATGACAATGACTAGGACTGCCAAGATGCGTTTTATCCATTTTATCATAGCTTTTTTGATTTTTGCATGACTAATTTATAGTTAGTCTAATTAAATAACAACTAATCCATGTTATGATTTACCTCGTGAACTAAAATTATGCTAACTTGTTGAAACACTATGAATGTACACAATTACTTACCGGTAATCGGAATCATCTTCATTTTTATGTGCTATGTTTTTGTACTGGCACAAATCTTCAGGAATAACAGCATTGTCGATATTTTCTGGGGCCTGGGTTTTACGGTTATTGTACTCTATTTTCTGATGACATCTCACTCCTACATAGAAAGGCAACCCCTATTGCTTTCAAAGCATCTGGTCAATCTATGTGTTTTCATTTGGGGATTTCGCCTCGCCGTTTATATTTATCTCAGAAATAAAGGGAAAGGAGAAGACTGGCGTTACATCAACTTTCGTAAACTATGGAGCAAACATGCCGTTCCGCAATGGTTGGGTGCGTTCTTACAGGTGTTTATGCTGCAGGGTTTTTTTATGTTTACAGTTGCCCTTCCGGTAATACATGTGAATACGGCTTTTTCCGGCATTAACTACCTGACCGTTTTTGGTCTTATTATCTGGATGACAGGTTTCATATTTGAAGCGGGAGGTGATTATCAGTTGTCTCAGTTTAAGAAGCATCCAGAGAACAAAGGTAAAATCATGCGTTACGGATTCTGGAAATATACACGCCATCCGAATTATTTCGGGGAAATGACCATGTGGTGGGGAATCTGGCTGATGTCCGTCAACTTTTTCACACCACTCGAATCGTTGCTCGGCATTATCAGTCCATTAACCATTACCTGGCTGCTTACCAGAGTCTCCGGAGTGCCGATGTTGGAAAGCAAATATAAAAAGGATCCGGACTATCAGGAGTATATAAAGCAGACACCCTCCTTCTTTCCAAGGTTTTTCAGATAATGTCTGTCATCAGCATTCACGTTAAAAGATAGGACACATTGATAAATATCATAAACCTAATCGCTAATTATTTCTATTTTTAGAGTCCCAATAATAGTGATAAGAATAATGAGCCAGGAAATACAAGATAAATACATTGCACCGGATACACGATATTTCAGAACCCAGACAGAATTTAACGTAGCAGTAGGAAAGGATTTTATCAAACATGCCAATAAGGTTACGCAGAAAAAGAAAAAGTTTCTGGTCTGTCTCTCTCACGGGCAATCACCGGCGGGACCATACAAAAATATAGCAGACTACTATCTTAAAATTAAGAATCCGGAAAACATCTATTACACCTTTCTGAATTCACCGCTGAAAAGTCAGGAAGGGCTGGAAGGAATATTTGATGCCGCCGCTTTCCTAAAGAAGCTGCTAAGGGAAGGATTGATTACCAAAGAACAGGTGCTGGGACGCAACCTCGATGAGAATAATGTGGAGGAAAGTCTGGAAGAACTGAATGAAACCATCGGTCGTTTTCTGAAAGAGAATAACAAAACCGGATTTGATTATGTGTTCCTTGCATCTAATCCGAAAGGAAGAATCGGCGGCATTGAACGGAATTCAAAAGCATTCGAATCTACCGATATATTTGCGCTGGTGACACTGAACAAGGAAAAGGAAATCACCACCACTCCTCATTTTTTACTGCAATCAAAACGTATAGCCTTTCTCGCCACCAAGTCAGATAAGCGTCGTCCGCTGGCATGGCTGTATTCAACTACCGGCAAACCCAACGAAAGTCCCAGTTTTATCCGTTATATCGACAACGTGAAAGAAAAGCTCACCGTGTTTGTGGATGATAAGGCGTTAACCTGGCCAATCATAGAAGTGAAGCGCGAAACACCCTACGGCATCAGCAACATCGTAATAGATTTAGCCAATCCTTATAAAGAGAATGCAAAAGAGAAACTTCCGGTAATACTGCTGATTCACGGTTTCCTCGGTCTGAATTCATTTGACGGATTGCTGACATCCATACCATCTACCAAATACATAGCGGGAGCCATGCATTACGGTTCCATTCCCACCGATTTGCCGGTAGACGATTACTCTAAACATGTAGCGAAGAATATTGATGCCGTTGTCGAGTTTTTCGGCTCCAAAGGGCATCCTGTCTATATTTTTGACCATTCCATGGGAAATACCTATTTCCTGATGGCCGACAGGAATATCGAAGAATATCCAGCCATAAAGAAATACCTGCATGGAAGAATCGGTGCCAATCCGTTTTTCGGAGAAGAGGCCAAGCATGCCTTGCTGGGTTTCTTGGATAATGTTATTATCCCATCTATGACATTCTCCGGAAACATGGTAGAGAAATCCGTTTTGGTTACACTCAGGAGAATCATTCCGCTCGACTCAAAATCCGGAGTGCGCAAAAGAGGCATCAGCCTGTCGGAGCGATTGATTGGTCAGGAAACCTCCAATGAAAGCGGTGTCTGGAAAGCCATTAAGGATAGGATCGTCTATCTGATGACGAATATGGATTCTCTTCCGCATCTCAACAGGATTCCGATAGAAAAAGCACTGAATAAGGTACCTGCCAAGATATTTGCCATTCAGTCGCATTCTGCCCTGCAGGAGTCCAGAGCATTTGATAAGCAAACAGGCTTGATGAACATGCCAAAATTTAATATTCCCGTGCTTATCCTGAAAAGTGACAGAGATGGCGTGGCCAAGTTTGTGCCTCGCTTATACGAAGGCAACGGTGTTGAAATTATGGACATTACGGATCACAATGAAACCGACCTGTTCCGCGAGCATCTATACCACATGGTGCATCCGCAGCAAACCGCTAAGATCATTGACGGGTTTATTACTAAAGCCGAAAGTAAAAGGCAATAGGATTGCTTTTAATTTAAATTTTCAGAAACACAAAAAAACATCTCTAAGGTATCGTTTGGGTGTGATTTGACAGATACTTCACATAAAAACAATTTCATTTATCAACTCTAACTGCTTAAATTTGTTCTTATTTAGAATGTATCTAACAATAAGATGAGATTTACACAGGAGCAAATATTAAACGCGCTTTCTCAGGTAGAAGACCCGGATTTTAAGAAAGATCTGGTGACGCTGAATATGATAAAGGATTTGTCTTTTACAGACGATGAAATAAAATTTACCATCGAGCTGACCACACCGGCTTGTCCTTTAAAGGAACAGTTGGAAAACGATTGCCGCAATGCCATCGCTCAATTGGTTTCTCATGAAGCAAAGGTAGTAATCGACTTCAGTTCAAGGGTGACTACCTTGCGCGATGTGAAATCAGATATTCTGCCCAATGTAAAAAATATCATCACGGTGGCATCGGGAAAAGGTGGCGTGGGAAAATCAACCGTTGCGGTCAATCTGGCGCTGGCCCTGTTGCGCAGCGGAGCAAAAGTGGGCTTGATAGATGCGGACATTTACGGACCTTCCGTGCCAACGATGTTAGGCTTGCAAAGTGCACGTCCAAGCATTCAGAAAGTGGACGACAAAAACAGAATCGTTCCGGTGGATTACCTTGGTATGCAGGTGATGTCTATCGGCTTTTTGATACAGGATAAACAGCCCGTTGCCTGGCGCGGTCCGATGGCAACTTCTGCTTTACGTCAGATCATCACCGATGTGTTGTGGGAAGACTTGGACTACTTGGTGCTGGACTTACCTCCGGGAACTGGCGATATTCATTTGACTTTGGCACAATTGGTACCTGTAACCGGCGCCGTAGTCGTTACCACACCACAGGAAGTGGCGCTGGCAGATGCGCGTAAAGCCATTGCTTTCTACCAACTGGAATCGGTGAAAGTGCCGGTGTTAGGCGTGGTGGAAAATATGGCCTATTTCACCCCACCCGAATTGCAGGATAAGAAATACTACATCTTCGGGAAGGGCGGCGGTCGTTTGCTGGCACAGCAGTTTGAAGTACCTTTTTTAGCCGAATTGCCGATTGAGCAGGATGTACGGGAAGGAGGAGATTTTGGAAAACCAATCGCCCTGCAGACAGCAACAGCTGCTTCTGCGGCATTTGAACTGTTGGCACAAAATGTGGCACAGCAAATTGCGGTACAAAATGCAAATCTGGCAGTAATGTCGTAACTTTATAGACGATGACAGCAGAAATAAACAAACAGGAATTGCACGATAGGGTGGAAAATGCGCTGAATAACATCAGGCCTTTCTTGCAATCGGATGGCGGAAATATTGAATTGCTGGAAATTACGGATGATCTGGTGGCGAAAGTAAAATTACTCGGCAATTGTGATGGATGTAAGATGAGCGCATCTACCATGAAAGCCGGCGTGGAAAGCACCATCAAAAATTTTGTTCCTGAAATTACAGCAGTAGAAGCAGTGTAATATGAATAGAAAACAACTTATTCAGCAAATCAACAAAAAGAAATCTTACTTGTGTGTTGGTTTGGATACGGATATCTCCAAAATTCCTTCTCATTTATTAAAATACAAAAATCCCGTTTTAGAATTCAATAAACAGATTATTGATGCCACACACGATTTGTGCGTTGCCTATAAACCAAATATTGCCTTCTACGAACAATACGGCGCCAAAGGCTGGGAAACACTGGAGAAAACAGTAAGTCACATTCCTGAAAAGATCTTTAAGATTGCCGATGCCAAACGCGGCGATATCGGCAATACCTCCAATATGTATGCAAAGGCATTTTTTGAAATGATGCCTTTCGATTCCATCACGGTGGCACCCTACATGGGCGAAGATTCCATCAAACCGTTTCTGGAATTTAAAGATAAATGGGTGATTGTTTTAGGTCTGACTTCCAATAAGGGCGCGCAGGATTTTCAGTTTCTGAAATCGAATAAAAAGCCATTGTTCCAGAACGTCATTGAAAAATGCATGCAATACGGAACGTCTGAAAATACCATGTTTGTAGTCGGAGCAACGAAAGAAGCTTACTTTGAAGAGATACGAAAATTTTGCCCCGATCATTTCTTTCTCGTGCCTGGCGTGGGCGCGCAGGGCGGAGATTTGCAAAAGCTATCACAATACGGCATGAATAAAGACTGCGGCTTACTCGTAAACGCCACCCGTAGTATTATTTACGCATCCAACGGAAAGGACTTTGCAGAAAAAGCAAGAGAAGAAGCATTACGTATGCAAAAAGAGATGAAAATGTATTTGAAAGAATACAGGTAAGATATACCCGCAACAATTATTTAAAACAAAAGTCCATAAACCTTGTTATATTTGTAGTAATGAAAGCTATGTATAATGTACTGAATGCAGCATGTTGTTGCTGTTGCCTTACCCGAGTGGTGAGCTAGTATGTTATGTTATTAAACGAGAAAAAGTAAAATATCATATAAGAAAGCCTCACCATATCGGTGAGGTTTTTTTATGCTTAAAATTAAATAATAATGCAAACAGTAAGCATCAATAATCCGCTAATCGAAAAACTCCGTCAACTGGAGAAATTTGTCGGCAATACACCTTTGTACCCGATTACGCGATTGAATACAAAACCAAACGTAAAAATCTATGCTAAACTGGAGTGGCAGCAAATCTCTAATTCAGTGAAAGCACGCGCTGCCTTCAATATCATCAAACAGGCCGTATTGAACGGAGACATCCATGAACACAAAGGATTGATAGACGCCTCCAGCGGCAATACGGCCGTGGCGTATGCAGCCATAGGTGCCAAGCTCGGCATTCCCGTTACCTTATGTGTGCCGGAAAATGCATCTGCTGCGAAAAAGAATGCGCTTCAGGCATTGGGAGCAAACATTATCTATACCTCCCGTTTTGGCGGCACCGATGAAGCACAACAGAA
The DNA here is from genome assembly GCA_046329775.1 of Chitinophagales bacterium. GTDB lineage: Bacteria > Bacteroidota > Bacteroidia > Chitinophagales > JADIYW01 > JADJSS01. Next base: position 314,192 of record JAXLTX010000004.1, on the reverse strand, counting down.
AGCAAATGATTTAAGTTTGGAAAATCCGCTGCAGTATTTTTACACCAATCAGTATGCGAACGACAATAACTGGAAAGCGCATTACAATGGAACAGCACATGAAATCTGGAATCAGACGAAAGAGAAGGTTACGCATTTTATTGCAGGTTTGGGAACCACCGGCACTTTTGTGGGAACGAGCAGAAAATTAAAGGAATTGAATCCGGATATACAGACCATTTCGCTGCAACCCAATTCAGCTATGCATGGACTGGAAGGCTGGAAGCACCTGGAAAGTGCCATCGTGCCGAAAATTTATGACGATACCATTGCCGATGAAAACCGCTTTGTAGATACGTATGTAGCATTTGATTTGATTAGAGATGCCGCAAAATTTGAAGGCTTATTGTTAAGCCCTTCCGCAGCGGCCAATTTACTGGGAGCCTTGCAGCTGGCAGAAGAAATTGAAGATGGCGTCATCGTCACCACCTTCGCCGACCACGCCAGCAACTATCCCGAAATACTGGAAACGATTTTATAAAGAGTAGCATAAAAAATGAAACTAAAAATAAACAGCGAAGCCAACAACATCATGCAGCAACACGCTATCGAACTATTCCCCGATGAATGCTGCGGATTCTTATACGGCCATGAAACCGACGAAGTCAGAACCATAGAGCTGGCAGTTCCTGTAGTCAATGCAAAAGACGGCGACAAGAAAAGACGCTTTGAAATTTCTCCGCTCGATTATATGAAAGCAGAACAATATGCCTTGCAAAACAACATAGGTTTGTTGGGTGTGTATCATTCACATCCGCAACATCCGGCCATTGCTTCCGAGCACGATCTGAAACAAGCCATGCCGTATTTTTCCTACGTCATCTTATCCGTGATGGATGCAACAATAGCCGACATCAAAAGCTGGAAACTCAACGACGGAAACACGATTTTCATAGAAGAAGAAATAGATAATATTCACAATTCATAATTCACAATTCAAAACTCTCACATGGCACAACTCATCATTCCAACACCTTTACGCAAGTACACCGAAAACACTGCAACGTTCAACACCGACAGTATCACCATTGAACAGGCCATAGAGGAACTGACCACAGCATATCCCGATGTGAAACAACACCTCTTAGACGGCAGCGGCAAAATCCGTAGCTTTATCAAAGTGTTTGTAGGTGAAGACGATATCCGTTCACTTGCTGGCGAACAAACAGAATTAAAAGATTCCGATATCGTAAGCATCGTTCCTGCTATTGCGGGCGGCACTCACGACTCATTACTCACGACTCACGACTAACATATGCAAGAAATAAACTTATCCAAAGAAGAACTCGCGAGATACTCGCGACACATCATCATTCCTGAATTCAACATCGAAGGACAGAAAAAACTGAAAGCTGCAAAAGTATTAGTGATTGGAACCGGAGGTCTAGGCAGTCCGATGCTATTATATCTTGCAGCAGCAGGCGTTGGAACCATCGGCATCGTGGACTTCGATGTGGTGGACGACAGCAACCTGCAACGTCAGGTATTGTACAGCGTGAAAGATGTGGGCCGCCCGAAAGTGGAGGCCGCCAAAGAACGCATCTTAGGATTGAATCCGCACATTAATGTCATCGCCTATAACGAACATTTGTCGAGCAAAAATGCACTCGAAATTTTTAAAGGTTACGATGTGGTGGCTGACGGCACGGATAATTTTCCGACCAGATATTTGGTGAACGATGCCTGCGTGCTCACCGGCATTCCGAATGTGTATGCGTCTATTTTCCGTTTCGACGGACAGGTGTCGGTGTTCAATTACAACAACGGCCCGAACTACCGCGATTTATATCCCGAGCCGCCACCCCCGGGATTAGTGCCGAGCTGTGCAGAAGGCGGTGTGCTCGGTGTGTTGCCCGGTATCATTGGCAGTTTGCAAGCCAACGAAGTGATAAAAGTGATTACCGGTATCGGCGAAACCTTAAGCGGAAGATTATTTTCTTTTGATGCGTTGAATTTTACCACGCGTATTTTTAAGGTGGCCAAAGATAAAGGTAATCCGCTGACAGGCGAAAAACCGACGATAAAAGAGCTGATCGATTATCAGCAGTTTTGCGGAATTGTGCCCGAGCAGAAACAGGAAGGGTTGAAAGAAATTACCGTGCAGGAACTGAAACAAAAATTCGACAACAAGGAAGATTTTCAATTGATAGATGTGCGCGAACAGCACGAATACGATTTTGTAAACCTCGGCGGAGAATTGATTCCTTTGAATACCGTGCTGGATAATGTAGAAAAATTTTCCAGAGACAAACCCGTAGTAGTGCATTGCAAAGGCGGTGTGCGCAGCGCGAAAGCCATACAGGCACTGGAAGAAAGAGGATTTACCAATCTTTATAATTTAAAAGGCGGCATAGTAGCCTACGCTAAAGAAGTAGACGAAAACTTGCCGGTGTATTAGATTGTCTGAATTAGGATTTGCAGGATGTTTGGAAGACTGCTCGCGCGAGACTCCTGTCTCGTGTGTATTAATTAAACCAATCTTTGATTGGAAGACTATTCAGGTATAAAAATCCGGTTGGAGACCGGTAGATTTAGTACACACGAGTGTACTTTTGGAACAATTGCGCGAGGTTCGGTATTTTCTTTTAATGTAGTTTAATTACGGTAACAATCCTGTCAATAATTAAAATGTTTTTTTAATCTCTGTTTTATATACACCTTATTATATGCTATAACCCAAGCCACCCTTATTTTCACCTAAAATGTCTAAAGGATTACCAAAATGTTTATAAATTTGTATTAGAAATTGTAGCACATCTCTTTATCTTAGATGCACAATTTTAAACGAGAGGCTACATTGCCCGTAAATGATAGAAAAATAGAATTTTGGAACCTACAAATGTAAAAGACCCGGAGTATTTCCATAAAGTGGTTGATTGTCAATATGCCTGTCCCGCACACACTCCGGTGCCGGAATATATCCGTCTCATCGCGCAGGAAAAATACGCAGAAGCCTATATGGTCAACTGGGAATCCAATGTGTTTCCCGGCATCCTCGGCCGTACCTGCGACCGCCCCTGCGAACCGGCCTGCCGCCGCGGAAGACTCGAAGACGAAGAGCCGGTAGCTATCTGCCGTTTAAAACGCGTAGCTGCCGATAACAAAGGCGATATCGAACATCTCCTGCCTAAAAAACAGGAGAAGATGAACGGCAAGAAAGTGGCGCTCATCGGTGCAGGTCCGTCTTCCTTAACGGTTGCAAGAGATTTGGCTGTATTGGGGTACGAAATCCATTTGTTCGACGAGCAGGAAAAAGGCGGCGGTATGATGCGTTCTCAGATTCCTTCTTTCCGTTTGCCGGCAGAAGTGCTGGACGGAGAAGTCAACCAGATTCTAAACATTGGCGTACACACGCATTTCAATACCTATGTAAAAAGTTTAAGGGAAGTCCTGAACCAAAAATACGATGCCGTATTTGTAGGCACCGGCGCACCCAAAGGCAGAAACTTGGAATTGCCGGGCAGACAAGAAGGCAAAGCCAATATTCATATCGGTATCGAGTGGCTGGCAAGCGTGGCGTTTGAACACACCAAATCCATCGGCGAAAAAGTGATTGTGCTCGGTGGCGGAAATACTGCCATGGATTGCTGCCGTACTTCAAGACGTTTAGGTGGCAAAGATGTGAAGGTGATTGTGCGCAGTCCCTTTGCAGAAATGAAAGCCAGTCCTTGGGAGAAGGAAGATGCGATCCATGAAGATATTCCTATCATAGATAATCATGTGCCGAAAAGTTTTGTCATCAAGGATGGCAAACTGGTCGGTATGACGTTTGAAAAAGTACACGCCGTATATGATGAAGCGGGCAAACGCTCTTTGGTGCCGACCGGCGAAGCGGAAGTGTTCTACGAAGCGGATGATGTGCTGATTGCTGTTGGCCAGGAAAACAGTTTTCCGTGGGTGGAACGAGATTTAGGCATCGAGTTCAATAAATGGGAAATGCCGGTGGTCAATCCGACCACTTTTCAGTCAGCCTTGCCCAATGTATTCTTTGGCGGCGATGCTTCTTTAGGGCCTAAAAATGTCATCACGGCGGTGGCGCAAGGCCATCAGGCAGCCATTTCCATAGATTTATATTGCCACGGAAAAAATGTACAGGAACGTCCTGCACCACGCACCCGAATGCAGAGTACCAAAATGGGTATCCATGAGTGGGCATACGATAGCATCGTGTCCAATGATGACCGATATGTGGTGCCGCAGGCAGATAAGGAAGAGGTGCTGAAAGACAGAAAGAAAGAAGTGGAACTTGGCTTCAATCTTCCGACGGGTTTTAAGGAAGCGCAGCGTTGCCTGAATTGTGATGTACAAACCGTTTTCACGGAAAGCAAATGTATCGAGTGTGATGCCTGTATGGATATTTGCCCTACCAATTGCATTACGTTTACCACCAACGGCGAGGAAGAGGATTTAAGAAGCAGATTGTTTGTACCTGCATTAAATACCGAACAGAGTTTGCTGGTCTCCGATACACTGCCTACTGGAAAAGTGATGGTGAAGGATGAGGACGTTTGTCTGCACTGCGGGTTATGCGCAGAGCGTTGCCCGACATCTGCTTGGGATATGCAAAAATTTTTATATAACACTAGTAAAGCCGGTTCATGTCATTAAATACTAAAGTCAATGATTTCGTGGTGCGGTTTGCAAACGTGAACGGTACGGGTTCTGCCAGTGCCAACTTTATGTTTGCGAAATCCGTTTTTCGAATGGGAGTTCCCGTAACGCCCAAAAATATATTCCCTTCCAACATTCAGGGACTTCCTACCTGGTATGATGTCCGCATCAGCGAGAAGGGTTATCTGGGAAGAAAAGAAGGCGTAGATCTCATGGTGTGCATGAATCCGCAAAGCATGCTGAAGGATATTGCCATCGTGAACAGCGGCGGTTATTTCCTGTACGACAGCACCAAGCCTTTGCACAAAGATTACATCCGCGAAGACATCAACTATATCGGCATTCCGCTGACAGAAATTTGCAATAAGGAATACGCGGATCCGCGTCAAAGACAATTGTTCAAAAATATCATTTATGTAGGTGCCTTGTCAACCTTGCTGAACATTGAGTTCGGTGTGCTGGAAACCTTGGTGGCGGAACAATTCAAAGGCAAGGAAAAACTGATCGCCCCGAATATCAATGCACTTCAGTTAGGTGTGAAATATGTTCAGGAAAATTACAATTATCCCTTGGATATCCGTGTTGAAAGAAGAGACCTGATAAAGGACAGCATCTTGCTGAACGGTAACAAGGCTGCGGGATTAGGAGCGGTTTACGGCGGAGCCACGGTGGCTTCCTGGTATCCGATAACGCCATCCACCTCATTGGTGGAGGCGTATGAGAAATACGCGGAAAAGTACAGGGTAGATAAGGAAACGGGTAAGAAAAATTTTGCCATTGTACAGTCAGAAGATGAACTGGCAGCCTTGGGTATGGCCATTGGGGCCAACTGGAATGGCGCACGTTCCTTCACGGCAACGAGCGGTCCCGGCCTTTCCCTGATGAATGAATTTTTAGGCTTGGCATATTTTTCTGAAATTCCGGTGGTGCTGGTAGATGTGCAGCGTTCCGGCCCTTCCACGGGTATGCCAACCCGAACGCAACAATCCGATCTGCTGATGGCGGCATACGCTTCTCACGGAGATACCAAGCATGTATTGCTGATACCCGCTACACCCGCAGAGTGCTTCGAAATGATGGCGGAAGCGTTTGAACTGGCAGAGTTTCTGCAAACACCTGTCATGATGCTGACGGATCTGGATTTGGGTATGAACGACCATATGTCGCCGCCTCTAAAATGGGATGCGAACAAGAAATATAACAGAGGAAAAGTGTTGTCTGCAGAGCAATTGGAAAAGCTGGAACGCTTTGGCCGTTATCTGGATGTTGACAATGACGGTGTTCCATATAGAACGATTCCCGGTACACACCCGACCAAAGGTTCTTATTTTACGCGTGGTTCCTCGCATGATGAATATGCGGTTTATTCCGAAGATTCACCAACCTATGTGCGCATCATGGAACGCTTGTTGAAAAAACAGGAGACCGCCAAGGGGTTGGTGCCTGCACCCCATTTTTATCAGACTGAAAATAACAGCAAGTACGGTTTGCTGTTTTTTGGAACCACCACACAATCTGCCGAAGAAGCGATGGATTTGCTGAATGAGCAGGAGATATATGTGGATGCCATCCGTTTGAAGTCATTCCCTTTCAATGATAGTGTAAGGGCGTTCATCGAGGCACATGAGCTCGTTTTTGTGATAGAGCAGAATCGTGATGCGCAGATGCGCACCTTGCTGGTGAATGAACTGGAAATTGATCCGAAGAAACTGAAGAAAGTGCTGAATTTTGACGGAACGCCTATAACCGCAGACTTTATCCTGAATCAGGTGATGTCGCAGTTGCCTAAATCATATTTAAATAACAGAGAAGCCATCACAATATGACCTATATAAAATCCAAATTTGCACATCCGAATTTGCCTAAAAACAAACTCGGCTACACCAGAAAAGAGTATGAAGGTTCTATTTCTACCTTGTGTGCGGGCTGTGGACATGATTCCATTGGTGCCGCCATCGTGGAGGCATGCTGGGAAATGAATATAGAACCGCATAAGGTCGCAAAGCTTTCCGGTATCGGTTGTTCTTCCAAGACGCCTGCCTATTTTCTAAATAATTCGCATGGATTCAATTCCGTGCACGGGCGTATGCCATCGGTAGCAACCGGTGCCAATTTAGCCAATAAAGACCTGATTTATCTGGGGGTTTCCGGAGACGGAGACAGTGCCTCCATCGGAATGGGACAGTTCGTGCATGTTATTCGTAGAAACCTGAATATGACCTATATCGTGATGAACAACGGTTGTTATGGATTGACGAAGGGTCAGGATTCTGCCACGGCAGATGCCGGTTCAAAGAGCAAGGCCGGACATGTCAATATGTTTGAAGGCATCGACCTGTGCGGACTGGCGATAGAGTTGGGGGCAACATTTGTGGCGCAAAGTTTCAGCGGAGACAAGGCTCAATTGATTCCTTTGATACAGGCGGCCATCGCACACCCGGGTTTTGCATTGATAAACGTGTTGTCGCCGTGTGTGACATTCAATAATAATGTAGGCTCCACCAAATCCTACGACTATGTCCGCGAACATGTGGAAGCGACCGGAACGGTGGATTATGTACCGCCAATGTCTGAAATTACAACTACCTACACGGATGACGAAACCAAGATGGTGGAAATGCATGATGGCTCCTGGCTGCGTTTGCATAAGCTGTCTCAGGCTTGGAACCCGGATGATAAACTTTCTGCAATCAATGCATTGCAGCATGCACACATCAACAATGAAATTTTGACGGGTTTGCTGTATATAAATACGGAGAGCAAGGAACTGCATACCTTACTGAATACTACAGATATACCGCTGAACAGGTTGGATGAAACCGTACTTTGTCCGGGTGTGGAAATTCTGGAAAAGATAAACTGCGATTTTCGATAGTTTTTGAGGAATTACCCTGTATTCTGACAATTAATAAGCTTTAGAGGCTGAATATTTAGGTTATTTTCTTATTTTTAGATATAACCAAAATCGCTATGCAAAATATCTATTCTTTTTCCTCATTTCCATCAGCATTCTTTCGTGTAAGAAAGAAGAAATTCAGCCGGATAACACTTTTGAATATACCGGTGCTTTAGGAGACATTACCCGTATTGTCAGTGAAGACTATATGACGGTTGCTCAGATACAGTCGATATTGCCGGCTCAGATTTCGTCCTTAATCACACTGAAAAACAATGTAACCGTATTTCGGATCGAGTATAAGTCTTTGAATAAAGACGAAGACACCGTCATTGCCAGTGGCATTATCATCGTACCTGAAGTGGATAGTTTTTCCTTGCCTCTTAGCAGTTATCAGCACGGTACCGTCTTGAAAAAAACGGACGCACCCTCCATTGGCGGAGGAGCTGAGTATTTGCTTAATCTCGCGGCGAGCAGCGGAAAAGATGTGGTTTCCTGTGTGCCCGATTATCTTGGCTTAGGTACGGGCGAAGGCCTGCATTTATATCTGAATCCGAGAGAAGAGGCCAATTCTGTAAGAGACATCTTGCGTGCTGCCAGAAAATTGGTGAAAGAAAGACAGTCGGCAGTACTGAATGGTCAGGTTTTTCTGTTTGGATATTCTCAGGGTGGACATGCCACGATGGCGGCACAACGACAACTGGAGCTGGAGAATGCCAACGAATTTAAGCTGACGGCATCTGCACCGATGGCCGGTCCGTATGCATTGAGCAGAACCTCCCAGTTCAATATCATGCTGGATTCTGTGTTTTACCCAAATCCTTTTTATTTACCATATCTGGCCGTTAGCCTTTTCAATACATTCCCGATTTATTCATCTTACAGCGATCTCTTCAAGGCCCCTTATGATGCGCGGATTCCGGTTGCAATAGACGGCTACCATTCGTTCGGCTATGCCAATTCACAATTTCCAAATTACATCAGTACCATCATCAAGGATTCTGTCAGAAATTCCATCCGCAATGACCCGAATCATCCGGTGAGACTTGCCGCAAAATCCTATGATCTGGTAGATGACTGGACACCCAGCACTCCGATGAAATTGTATCACTGCAGTGGTGACGATAATGTTTTCTTTGATAATGCAGTATATGCGGATTCTGTTTTCAGGGCGCGTGGTGCAGATGTTGAACTGATAGATATGGGGGGTGCCAATCATGAAGATTGTGCACCATCAGCAATATATATTGGTGCAAGTTGGCTATATTCGTTATTTAAACCAGTCAGAATAAAATAATCCATCCTAAGCATTCAACATGAATAAATCGTTTTTCACATTATTGACATTGGCAGTTGTGCTGCTTACCGTTTCCTGTAAAGTAGAAGATGACCCCACCATTGATAATCCGAATGTGATTTCACAGCAGACTGATACGACGCTCCGTAGTTTTTACCTGAAACCGTCTCCATCTGCAACTTTTGAAAGTATCTATTCCTACAATTTTACGGTTGTGAACTGTTCGTTTGATATCGATTTATACTGGTACGATCCCGTTGAAACGCATGGTGTCTATCTGCATTTCAGTAATTCAGTCGGAGATGTCTTAACGGATGCCGCGGGCTTTATAAAAGCATTTGATTCCGGCGTAAATATCGATTCCACTTTAGCCGGCAGCTGGAGTGGCGGTACGGATGGTATTTTCGCCTTTGATTATGTCAGCAATCCATCTGCAGACAAGGGCAATCTGGCAGGCATGGGAGATAAGTATGTCGTTTTCCGGGCATTCTCATCGGCAGAGCCATCCTTGAAGTATTATGGCTGGATGCGAGTACGGGTATCTGAAAACGGGAGAAGTGTAAGCGTGATTTCAATCGGGTATCAGAAAGATGCGAATACCGGTTTGCGCACCGGAGAATTGTAATTGTAAAACTTTGTGTAAATATAATTTATCACTCAATATCATTTTATGGCATTACCAAGTATATACGAAGCATCTGTTGCTCAGGGTTTTATTGACAGAATCAATAAGCTGACACCGGAGACATCTCCTAAATGGGGCAAAATGGATGTAGCCCGCATGCTGGCACATTGTTGCGTTACCTATGAATATATTTTTGAGGAGCGTACAGACAGACCCAATTTCTTTCTGAAACAATTGTTGAAATGTGTGGTGAAGAACAAGGTTGTGAGTGAAACACCCTATCCGCAAAACGGACCCACCGGGCCTGCGTTCATTATTGCAGATGCGAGGAACTTCGAAAAGGAAAAGGCTAGGCTGATTGGCTATATTCAGAAAGTATCGGAAAAAGGACCGGCTTTCTTTGAAGGTAAAGAATCCGTTTCTTTCGGAGTATTGACCATTCCTGAATGGAATAATATGATGTACAAGCATCTGGACCATCATCTGGCACAGTTTGGGGTTTGAAAAAAAATCCGGGATTCGATTCCCGGAAATGATTTCTTCTGAGGGTAAAATCAGTTTCTTTTTGCTGAAAAGTTGATTCGTTCGCCAAATGGAAACTCCAGTGTTAAAACAGATATTGCATTTGCGATAAAGGTATAATTAACATCCCCTTCTTCGTTCCGGCTGTTTTTCAAGTGAATAACTCCTGTGCTTTTTACGAACCATTCAAACGTTTCAATTCGTTCGTTTGAAATGACACCTCTGTTGCTGGTGAATTTCCTTTCTACTCCTGATCCGTTCGCTTTAAAGGTAAATTCATGCCCATTCTGAATTCCATTCGAATTTATAGTTGTTTGTGTCTTTTCCCAACTCCCTAATAGGTTCGAGTCGATTACTTTCTGAGGTGCTACAGGTGCTTTGTCCTCTTTTTTGCAAGAGGTCGTCCCTGCCAATGTAAAGCATAAAATGCATATTGCGATGATTGCTTTTGTGAATTTCATTGTTTTCATAAGTTTTGTTTCTGAGTGGAAGTAAATAAAGAGTATTAAATTCTGCCTAGAATGATCTGTTCGCCTGATGGTAACGTTAAACGTAAGGCGTCGCCGCTATCCGTTATGAAAAACTGCACATCACCCTCTTCGCCGGTGGCATTCTTTAAGCGAATAACACCTCTGCCTTTTGGAGACCAGGTAAAAGGGCTTATGTTTTCATTGGAGATTTGCGTAGCACCATCATCTAAACGAAAGGTGCGTTCAGAGCCTGTGCCGTCGGCATTAAACGTTTCCTGTATCACTGAAACATTATTACCTAAGAATGTTTGTTTTTCCCACTTCCCGAGCAAACGTTGGTCTGCTGATGTCGCTGGGTTTAAGCTATCCTTTTTGCATGAAGTGGTGCCGGCCAAGGTAAAGAATGCGATACAAATGGTGGCGATTGATTTTAATACTGATTTTTTCATTGTTGTTGTCTTTATGGATGAATAATTTTATGATGTAAAATTCTACAGAATCAATAGCTCAAACATCAATAGAAACAATGAAGAAAAAAGTTCAGGGTTTTCCGCTACTGCTGCACTTAAGTTGCTAAAAGCCTGCAGTCCCTAGTAAATCAAGGATTTTTTATGGCAAGTAGTGTATTCTATGACGCCGTATGATGTGCTTATAGCTTTATTGGAAATAGAAAAAGGAGCTATGATTAGCTCCTTTTTACAATGTCATATAACTCGGATTCGATAATTCTTACATCCGTAACTTCTTACAGTTTTTACACATGCAACGCTCTGTTATCCGTGGCTGCGAGTGCAGCTTCTTTCATCGCTTCCGTATAGGTCGGGTGTGCGTGTGAAATGCGCCCGATATCTTCAGCACTTGCTCGGAACTCCATGGCTACCACGGCCTCTGCAATCATATCCGCTGCGCGCGCGCCTATCATATGTACGCCCAGTATTTCATCAGTGTTCGCATCCGCCAGTACTTTCACCAGTCCGTCGATATCCATACTGGCACGGGAACGGCCTAAGGCACGCATCGGGAAGGAGCCCACTTTATAAGCAATCCCCTGTTCTTTGAGTTGCGCTTCGGTTTGTCCCACCGCTGCCACTTCCGGCCAGGTATACACCACGCCCGGAATCAGGTTGTAGTTGATATGTGGTTTTTGTCCTGCAATCACTTCTGCTACAAAGACACCTTCTTCTTCCGCCTTGTGTGCCAGCATAGCGCCGCGCACCACATCACCTACCGCGTATACGTTTGGTACGGAGGTTTGCAAATGTTCATTTACTTCTACTTGTCCGCGCTGATTGGGTGTGATACCGATATTTTCGAGGCCTAAGCCATCCGTGTAGGCGCGTCTGCCAATCGCTACCAGGCAATAGTCTGCCTCCAGTTTTACTTCCTGTTCTTTTTTATCCAATGCCGTCACGGTCACGGAATCTCCATTGTTGACAGCACCGGTTACTTTGTGCGATAAATAGAATTTGATGCCCAGTTTTTTCAGACTGCGCTGCAATTCCTTGCCTGAGTCATCGTCCATGGTTGGAATGATTTTATCCATAAATTCCACGACGGATACCTGTGTGCCCAAACGCTGATAGACAGAGCCCAATTCGAGTCCGATTACGCCGCCGCCGATAATCACCATGGATTTTGGCAGTTCCGGCAATTTTAATGCTTCGGTGGAAGTGATGATTCTGGTCTTGTCAATCGGCAGAAACGGCAAGGTGGAAGGCTTGGAGCCTGTAGCAATGATGGCGTATTTCGTGCCGATTTGTTCTTCGCTGCCATCCGCTTTTTTAATGGCAATCGTAGTGTTATTGACGAAAGAACCATGTCCGTTGTATACGGTCACCTTGTTTTTCTTCATCAGATAGTCGATGCCTCCGGAGGTCGTTTCCACCACTTTTGCTTTGCGGGTGATCATTTGTGAAAAGTTCACCTGCGCATCGCTGATCTCAATACCGTGTTCCTTGAAAGTGTGCAGGGCATTATGGTAATGCTCGGACGAGTCCAGCAGCGCCTTCGATGGAATACAGCCTACATTGAGGCAAGTGCCACCCAGTGTACTGTATTTCTCAATGATGGCAGTGTTGAAGCCCAATTGCGCGCAACGTATGGCGGCTACATATCCGCCGGGTCCGCTGCCTATGATGGTAATATCGTGTTGTGTCATACTGATTTATTATTTTGATACAACAAAAATACGCGATAAAAGATTCAAATAAAAGAGCGAAATTATAATGATAGTTATAAAAAACGTTTTCAATGCCTATTGACAAGAAATATCATATTTTAGGCCCCAAAGCCTTATAGTTGTCTATATGGTTCAATCGTTTTGTATGATAATTTTAGCAGAAAAACCATTTTTTGGAGTCGTTTTAAAAAGAAGTTTGCAATGTATCACATTAGCCAGATCCTGAACGATTTGCAAACCCAAGCCGTATTTTTGGCTCAGTGTTTGGGTCGACTCTAATATATCATTTAATTTATGCTCATCCATGCCAGGTCCGTTATCCGTGATTTGAAGCTCGATGTTGCCCTCATTTTTTTTAGCAGTCCAGCAAATGAGTGCATCCTCTGTGTTTTTTACTGCTTTTATAGCATTGGATGTAAGGTTCTGCATGATTATCTGCAGAAAAATATCATCTGATTTTATTTCCAGATTATCAGGATTGCTAAACTGAAAGATAATCTGTTTTTCGTGCTCGAAGAAAAGTTTAATATGTCTGAATAAATCAGAAACTAAAATTGAATGGTGATTCGGTTTAAAGTTTTGCATCTGACCTTTACTCCATAATAATAAAGTTTCCATGTTTTCTAAAAGATGCTCGGCACTTAGAATTACTTTATCGGTGTATACCTGTTCTTCATTTTTAGTGTCAAAACTACCATCTTTTTTTAATTGCAAGAGTGTTATTAAATTCGCAATCGGACTTCTGAGGTCATGGCTGAGAATGCCAAATAATTTAGCTTTTATTTCATTGGCATGTGATAAATCAGCATTTAACCGATTAAGAAGGATGTTATTTTTTTTTCTGTTGCGCGCCTGAAAATAAAGTAATAATCCTATTACAGAAAGTAATAAGATACCTGTTGTAAGTGCAATTGCCAGGCGTTTCTGCGATGTTAACTGGATTTGTTTTAATGCTATTTCCTGATTCTTTTTTTCTATTTCCAAGGCACTTTCTTTCTCTGCCAGTTCATTTTTTATGTCCTGAGAATAAACCGAATCTGATATTTCGTAATAGGTTTTAAAATTAAGTAGGGCTGATTTATAATCTCCATCTACTTCCTGTAATTCTGATAGAATTCCTGTGTAGTACGCTTCATCAGTTCTGTTGCCAGCTTCCCGGGCAAGCGCAACTGCATCCTGAATAAAAAAATATGCTTTCTGAATGCATGAATTTTTTGAAGAAGGAATATATACAGATAGTGCAGATAGACTGTCGTATATATTATGTTTAATAATATCTTTATAGAAGTTGCCTATATTGCCCTGGTTTATATAGTACTTACTATCTCTATAAGAGCCAAAATATTTTTTTGCGGCATAGGCGTACTCAAGTGATTTTATTTTGTCTGTTTCATAATAGGTTATGCTTAAATTGGCAAACAATGCGGCCATTCGCAGGGAATCCGGCCTCATCGCTTTGTTATATAGTTTTTCAGAAATGGCATAATACATCCGTGCCGAATCATAGATGAATCGTGAGGTATACGCATCGCCTTTGCGCTTATAATAATCACCCTCCAATAGCGGATTTTCTTTTGATAGTTTTAAGGCAAGATTGTTATAATAATCACTCTTTGCAAAATTTTTTTGGTAAAAAAATATTCTGCTTATCTGATTATAGCACACTATCTTCAGACTGTCTTGCATAGGTTGTTTACATAAGTTCAACGCCAGTATAAAATAATCTAATGCCTCAGTATGGTTGTTTGATTCAATGCAATACTGTCCTAATTGCGTATATAGTTCAATCTTTTTCGTTGCGGAAATACTTGTCTTGATTAATTGCTTTATCGAGTCAGTTTCTCTTTGGTAAGAGTGTCCCAGTGCGATAATAGGACCCAGTAAAATATATAATATAATGAATCGGTTCACAGATTTTGTAATTGCATTTTATAGGATCTTCCAATCGGAATGGCGTATTTTTCTATGATAACCTCATTTGATTTTATCATTTTAATATAATGTCTGGGTACTGCAAAACTTCTGTGAATTCTGATAAATGAAGAAAATGCTTTTTCCGATAATATGGCAGAGAGACCGGTTAAGACAAAATGCGACTTATTGCTTGTTACAATTTTTGTATAATCTCTCAGCGCTTCCAGAAATAAGATTTCGTGTGTTTGGATCTTAATTTTTTCATGACCGTCTTTTATAAAAATACTGTCTGCTCCGATATTTTCATCCAGTAATGTTGCCTTCTGTTTTATCTGAAGATATTGTCTTGCTCTTGTAATAGTTCGTTCAAATCGGTCTTTTTGTAAAGGTTTCGTTAGGAAATCCAATGCATTTTGTTCAAAGCCATCAACAGCATATTCAGGATGACTGGTGATAAAAATACAAACCGGAATTTCAGGCAGTTGGCTTCTCAGGTCGATGCCACTCATTTCACCCATGTCAACATCTAAAAAAATGACATCCGGTTTTTTTTCTTTGATTGGAATCAGGGCTTCTTCGGCGGAAGTATATTCACCTGCAGCAACAAAGTCTCTATAGGATTTAAGGAATACTTTTAGAGAAAGCCTGTCCAGTTCGTTATCTTCTACTATGACGTACGAGTAACCCATTATAGTACTAAAATAAGAAATAAATGTTGTTTGTCGATAAAAAATGTCGTTGGTCGATTCACGGCTAATTCGTTAAAATAATTAAATCAATTTTGGGTAATACCTTATATCACTAAGCTATGAAAGATTTAAAATTTTCGATTAATTGCATTTGTCTACTGCTGGTGTCACTTGCATTTTCAGCCTGTAAAAAAGATAAAGAACCATCCTCGGCAAATCACCTGAGCTTTAAAATTGACGGTGTTTATTGGGAATCCGACAAAGAGGAAGTCTTTGGCAGTTATCATCTGTCTGAGGCAATCGGCCCCAAATTAATCAATATAGCAGGCGCAAGAGGAAGTGGTTCGACGCAGCAAACATTCAACATTAATCTCTTTAATACAGATGTGGCCGGTTTGTATAGCGTAAATATTCCAATCGGTGCTACTGCCGGTATAAACGAAAATGTAGCACAATTTTCCAACCTTACATCTACCAATTATTTATGTGGCGGTACCTTGCAAGGCAGCCAATTCAATATTAATGTAACAAAAGTATCTAAAAGCCCTCAAATTATTGAAGCAACATTCAGTGGGTTTATGGAATGTGTAGAAGGCAACACCATTGTTATTTCAGAAGGAAAATTTATTTATCACGAATAAAATCATAGAACTATGAAAATAAAATTTGCAATCATACTTACGCTGTGCATGTCTTTGCTAGCTTGCAAAAAGGAAGAACCCGATAATCCAAACATCAACCATCGAGTCGTTAATCTCGAGATGAAAGTCAGTTCATACAATGCGAACACAGATATGAGCATTGATATAAATGATGACGGAATGCAGGATTTTGAAATAGAATTATATTTAGATAAAGATGCAGATGATGATTACGGTTATCAGGCAGAATTAGATTATGAACAAAGTGGAAATGAGTTTTTAACACAAATAATAAATACGTATGAATATCTAAAACCACTCAACCCAAACGATTTAATTACAGGCGGATCTTCTACCTGGTTTCGATATTGCGATATTTTTGATGTGTCTAGAAGTCCAGGGGATCCGGAAGAAAAATATGGATATGCAGGTAATGGCGATATGTTGGTAGGTGTCCGATTTATGATTGGTACTGAACGGCATTATGGCTGGATGAAAATCAATGCTTCTTCAGATTATAAGACAGTTGTTGTAAAAGAAGTAGCCTACGAAATCAGACCAAATGTAGAAATCAGAGCCGGTGAAAAATAAATAAACTAAAAAATATTGACACATGAAGACGCCAATTAACTATCTTATATTCTTAATCATAGCACTCATATCGAGTTGTTCTAATAACAACATACCTGCCCCACAACCATCACCAACTAATAACTCATCAAAAACCGTGTTGTATGATGTAAATAATATTGGAGATCCTGATGATAATGACTACTGTTTTATGCTCTTAGGTGCAGATAATTCAGCTCAAAAGAAATATTTTAAAGCAAAAATGTACGATGTCGTGCGTGATTCTATGGTAATAACAGAAGGACCATACACTTTAGATAGTTTAATTGATATAAGCACTTTTCCATCTTATATTAAATCTGCCAATTCAGGTTTTTACTTAACAGATTTTATTTTTTCAGATAGTATTCGAGTACGACAAACAGGATTAAATGCTAATGGGAAAAGAGTATTTATACAAGTACCATGGTTAGGAAATGGATCAGACTATGTAAAACCTTATGCTAAAGGTGCTCAAATAGAAGGTTCAAATTTAAATTTATTTAAGAAACCTACTGCTTCTGGGAGTTTTGAAGGATATGCGATGCATTTCTTTTTCAAAAAAGGTACTTGTATAGTTTATTCCAAATCAAATGCATCTGGCACCGGAATGACAGTTTCTGGTTTACCAGAAGATATCTCATCAGTTATTGGTGCTTCTTATGATTGGGAAAATGTAGATAATTATTTTGGTGTTCCAGCTGCTTCAGGTACTTCTTTACACTATTTTATTGATTATAAAAACTGGCGTTATTTTAGAATAAAAGAGTCTAAAACTACTGTACCGGGCACACCAGGCGGACAACATGCTATAGAATATGGTGCATACAAAAGTTTAGATAAATTACTAAATTGGCCAAGCGATTGGAAAAATTAAAATCATTACAATGAAAAATATAGTAGCATTAATTTTATTGCTTTCCCTAAGCAGTGTTTATGCGCAAAGTCCAGTTGGAAAATGGAAAAAAATAACTCATGTTTCTACATTTGAAGGTCAAACATTTGATTCACACAAAGCTTTGCTTGTACAGCGTCCATGTGCTGCAAAATTTGTATACGAAATAAATGCGGATGCAACGTTCAGATTAAATGCATCACAAAGCGGATGCGATGAAAAGTATACGAAAGTACAGGAAAAACTGTATAGCGAAACCAAGTGGAAGGTAGAAGGCAATAAAATTACCATTTCATCGATAAAAGATTTTGCAGTAGGACAATCCTATATAATTTCCTTTTCGGGAAATAAAATGATTTGGAAGGGAACAGATGGACAAGGCACCATTACGTATCAGAAATTATAAACAAGAAAGGTGCTGCGTTCATGCAGCACCTTTCTTCCTTCTTTGTCAAGATATTAATTATAACTCCAGTAACGTCCTCACCGGATCGTCGCCGAAGAGCATCTTTTCCGGATTTTCCAGATAGTCTTTTACCGTCACCAGAAATCCGACGCTTTCTTTTCCATCCACAATTCTGTGGTCGTAGGATAAAGCCAGATACATCATCGGTCTGATTTCCACTTTTCCGTTGATGGCCATGGGTCTGTCCTGAATTTTGTGCATGCCCAGAATCGCGCTTTGCGGCTGATTGATAATCGGCGTACTCATCAGCGATCCGAACACACCGCCATTGGTGATGGTGAAGGTGCCGCCTTCCATATCCTGCAAGGTCAGTGCGCCATCGCGGCCCAGTAAAGCCAGGCGTTTCACTTCTTTTTCCACTTCTGCGAAAGAAAGACTTTCTGCATTTCTGATAACAGGCACTACCAGTCCTTTCGGAGTAGATACCGCGATAGAGATATCACAGTAGTCGTGGTAGATAATATTCTCATCGTCAATGTAAGCGTTAATCGCAGGATATTTTTGCAGTGCCAGTGCACATGCTTTGGTAAAGAAGGACATGAAGCCGAGGCCGATGCCTTTTTTCTCTTCGAATGCTTTTTTGTATTGTGCACGGATTTCGTGAATACGTGTCATGTCCACTTCATTGAAAGTAGTCAGCATCGCGGTTTCGTTTTTCACCGCCACCAGACGGCGCGAAATCGTTTTACGCATGCGCGTCATTTTTTCTACTGTCTCGCCACGGGAAAAGTTATTGGTCGATGGACGATAGTCAATAGTTTTTTTCTCAGTTTGTTGCGCAGTTGTCGGTGGGCTATCAACTATCAACTTCTCGGCTTTTACAGCATCATCCTTAGTGATTCTGCCAGCCACACCTGTTCCATGCACTTCATTAGCCTCAATACCTTTTTCATCCAGTATCTTTTTAGCGGCAGGAGATGGCGCGCCAGCTGCGTATGATTTTTGGTTGATGGTCGATTGCGATTGGTCATTAGTCTCTTTTACAGGTTCTTCTTTTTTCTCTATTGACTGCTGGCTATTGACTATTGACTTTTCCGGTGCGGCAGCATCCGTGTCTATATAGGCTACCAATCCGCCGATTTTTATATCATCGCCTTCTTTTGCTACACGTGTAATGGTGCCCGCTACTTCAGCCGGCATTTCAAACGTAGCTTTGTCTGATTCAAATTCAGCTAATGGCTGATCTAGTTTTACATAGTCACCGTCTTCTACCAACCAGGAAGCTAAAGTTACTTCCGTTACAGATTCTCCGATGGTTGGTACTTTTATTTCTATTTTGCTCATCTTTAGTTGTTAGATTTATCGATTCAAGATTGTTTGACAAAATTAATGTTTATTCGGTTTATGGATAATTGATTTTTCCTATACCCTGATAAGCATTAACTAAATGCCAGATCCACCAATGCCTTTTGTTCCTTTTCATGCAGTTTACTGAAACCGGTAGCCGGTGATGCCGCCTGCGGCCGTGCAATGCATTGCAGGTATTTTGCCTTGCTGTAGTTTAATAATAAGAAACCGTATGCTCCCATGTTAATTGGTTCTTCCTGCACCCAGTGGAAAGTAGCCCTGCCGTACTTTTTGATGATGGCATCCAGTTGTTTGTCCGCCACCGGATACAATTGCTCCACGCGTACAATGGCCACATCCGTTCTGTTTTCCGCTTCTTTTTTCGCCAGCAAATCATAGTAGATTTTTCCCGTGCAGAGCAACACTTTTTTTACAGAGTTTGCTTCCATGGTGTTTTCATCGTCAATAACTTCCTGAAATTTCCCTTCATATATTTTTGAAATCGCATCTACGCATTTCGGATGACGTAGCAGCGATTTAGGAGACATGTTGATCAATGGTTTTCTAAATGACCAGGTCAACTGGCGGCGCAATGCATGGAAGAAATTAGCCGGAGAGGTGATGTTAGTGACCACCATATTGTGTTCGCCACATAGTTGCAAGAAACGTTCCAGACGGGCAGAACTGTGCTCCGGTCCGGCACCTTCATAGCCATGCGGCAATAATAATACCAATCCGCTCTGGCGGTTCCACTTTGTTTCGCAGGAAGCGATGAACTGGTCGATGATGATTTGTGCGCCATTGTCAAAGTCGCCGAACTGTGCCTCCCAGATGGTCAGCGGTGCCGGAGATGGAAGTGAATAACCAAATTCAAAACCCAGTACACCATATTCTGATAAATGAGAGTTGTAGATATGGAACTTACCTTGTTTGCCATCTTCGGCCACATGGCTCAGGCGATTGTATTCCTCATTGGTTACCTCGTCATAGAGGCAGGCATGGCGGTGAGAGAAGGTTCCGCGTTTCACATCTTCGCCGCTCAAACGCACATCCTTGCCTTCCAGCAAGATGGAGCCGTAGGCCAGAAGTTCCGCCGCAGCCCAGTCTACGGTGTTATTTTCGCGCATCATCACTTGTCGCTGATCGAGATATTGTTGTATCTTTTTCAGCGGACGGAATCCTTCCGGTACTTTCACCAAAGCCTTGATCAGCTTTATCAGTTCCTCTTTTGGAATCTTTGTTTCCGGAGACGATTCGAAATCTTCATTGGTGGATTTGCGTAATGCTTTCCAAGCCAGTTCGGTCGATTGAGGTTTGTATTTCTTTTCCTGTTGTTTGTAATCATTCAGACGAGCCTGCAACTCCGACCAGAATTCTTCTTCCATTTTCTTGGCAAATTCTGCTTCAGCAACCCCCCATTCATAGAGTTTTTTCTGGTATAGATCCCGCACTCCTACATGATTCTTGATGATTTTATACATCTGAGGTTGCGTATAGGACGGGTCATCTCCTTCGTTGTGTCCCCATTTGCGGTAACACACCATGTCAACGAAAATATCTTTGTTGAAACGCTGACGATATTCTGCTGCAAGTTCTGCCACATAGGTAACGCATTCCACATCATCACCGTTTACATGAAAAACGGGAGCCTGAATGGTAGCGGCTATAGAGGTGGAATAGTTAGACGTTCGGGCGTCATCAAAATCTGTGGTGAAACCAATCTGATTGTTGATGACAAAGTGAATGGTGCCGCCAACGGTATATCCTTTCAGTGATTGCATTTGCAATACCTCGTATACAATGCCTTGTCCTGCTACAGCTGCATCCCCGTGAATGGTAATCGGTAGGATTTTATCGTAATCAGAATTGTAGATGGCATCCGCTTTCGCACGACAGTAGCCCTGTACCACAGGATTGACCGCTTCCAGGTGAGAAGGGTTTGGTAATAATTTGACGTACACTTCCTTGCCTTCCATCGTTTCGTATTGGGAAGAATACCCTAAGTGGTATTTCACATCACCGGTGCCGGAAGAAAAGTCGTTGGGTGCAATGCCTTCGAATTCCGAAAACACCTGCTCGTAGGTTTTGCCTACGATGTTACATAATACGTTCAATCGTCCGCGGTGTGCCATCCCAATGACCACTTCCTGTACGCCGTAATTTGCAGCAACATTCATCATGGAATCAAGTGCCGGAATGGTGGATTCTCCACCTTCCAGAGAGAAACGCTTTTGTCCGATATATTTAGTGCCTAAGAATTTCTCCAGCACCTCACTTTCATTCAGTTTAGAGAGAATTCTTTTTTTCTTTTCAATGGGATGCTCATAAGCGATATACCCCATCTCAATCTTTTCACGCAGCCAGGCGCGTTCATCACGGTTCAGTACATAGTTATACTCCCAACCGATGGTGCGGCAATAGATTTGTTTCAGGCGGGCGATGATATCTTTCAGTTTGGCTTTTCCGATGCCGATCTCTTTTCCGGCATGGAATTCCGTTTCCAGATCCTCTTCTGTAAGGTTGAAATAGTGCAGTTCCAAATCAGCATGTCTGTCTCTGCGTGGACGTAGAGGATTCGTATTCGCCAACAGGTGGCCTTTATTGCGGTAGCCGCTGATGAGTTTCAGTACTTTAAACTCCTTAGGTGAAACCACTTCAATGTTTCCTGCAGTTGTTGCACCGTTTTGTTGTGCGCCGTTTTCGGCGTATTTATAAGCCAAATCGAAGCCCGCAAAGAATTTTTTCCATTCCGGGTCTATAGAATTCTGGTCCTTTAAGTAGTCCTGATAAAGGGCATCAATGTAGCTCGGGTGTGCATTCGATAAAATCGACAAATCTTCCATGTTAAGTATATATTAATCGGTGTGCAAATATCGTGCTTTGAACACAAAAAAGGTATTAAAAAGCGTTATTTTACATCTATAAAGCGAAGAATTATGGAAAAAGTTCAGAATTAACCTAAAATTCACTTTTTTATTGTAAACGTTTGATTATCTTTGCACACTCAAATAAAAAAAGATGGCACATCATAAATCGGCAAAAAAGAGAATCAGACAAACGGCAAAACGCAGATTGGAGAACCGTTATTATGGTAAAACTACCAGAAACGCATTGCGTAAGTTCTTAGCGTCTACAGATAAGGCTGAAGCAGAAAAAAACATGCCTACTGTAGTGGCAATGGTAGATAAATTGGCTAAAAGAAGCCAAATCCACAAAAATAAAGCAAACCATTTGAAGTCTGATGTAATGAGACATTTGAATGCGTTGAAAAAATAATTCCCTATTTTTTATGGAAAACAGATAATTGGTGTATCTAAATGGTACACCAATTTTGTTTTTATGTTTCCAGACACCAAACTGACCATTAAAAGCTGGGCCGAAGAGGATCGCCCTCGCGAAAAGCTCCAGTTAAAAGGCAAACACAGCCTTTCTGATGCTGAATTGATAGCCATCATTATCGGTTCAGGCAATGCCAGACAGTCAGCAGTAGAACTTTCCAGACAGATTTTAGCTTCCGTACAGCATGATTTATTTGAGCTAGGCAAAAAGTCCATTCAGGATTTGATGCAATTCAATGGAATAGGCGAAGCAAAGGCCATTTCCATTGTTGCCGCGCTGGAGCTGGGCCGCCGCAGAGCACAGGCGGAAGCAAAACCCCAGGAGAAAATAATCAACCACAAAGCTGTTTTTGAAATGCTGTCACCCATCTTATCGGATTTGCCGCATGAAGAATTCTGGGTGGTATATCTAAACAGGAATAATCGCTTTCTCTCCAAACATAAAATCAGCAGCGGTGGCGTTTCTGGTACGGTGGCCGACATGAAAATGATCTTTAACATCGCGGTGAAAGAGCTGGCAAGTTGCATTATTTTGTGTCATAATCACCCATCCGGAAATTTAAACCCAAGTGAAATAGACATACGGCTAACCAGAAATGCCGTAGATGCTGGCAAAATGCTGGAGATAGCCGTATTGGACCACATTATTATCGCACACCATAATTATTACAGTTTCCGGGAGCAAAACTTACTTTAATTAACTCAATAGCAACACCATATACACCTACTTTCGTTGTAACATTCGGCTAATCAGCGTATCTTTGCACTTTATTACAATTAAATATTTTTATGGAAGGATTTAGAGCCTTAGGCTTAAGCGACGAAATTTTAGACGCATTAGAGAAAAAAGGGTACGAGGTGCCCACCCCAATTCAAGAACAAACAATACCACTTTTATTAAACGGAGATTTAGATATTGTAGGACAGGCACAGACCGGTACCGGGAAAACTGCTGCTTTTGGTTTGCCGATTTTAGAAAGATTTGACCCTACACAAAAAAGTGTGCAGGCATTGGTGCTGGCACCTACCCGCGAGCTGGCTATCCAGGTGGCAGAAGAAATCAAGAGCTTTAAAGGTTCTAAAAGAATCTGGATAACCACGGTGTACGGCGGCGCACCCATAGGCACACAGATGCGCGAATTGGAAAAAGGTACGCATGTAGTGGTAGGTACTCCCGGTCGTGTGATTGACTTAATTGAACGCAAAAAACTGATACTGGACGAGGTAAAATACGTAGTGTTGGACGAAGCCGATGAAATGCTAAATATGGGTTTCATCGATGACATCGAATTAATTTTGAAATCATGTGCCCCGCAACGCAGAATGTTGCTGTTCTCGGCTACCATGCCCGACAGGATCTTGTCGCTGGCAAAACGCTACATGGGCAAATATGATATGGTGCAGATTGCCAAGAAAGAAATCACCAATATAAATATCGACCAATCGTATTTTGAAGTGCCGGACAAGGACCGTTTTGATGCCTTGTGCCGTGTATTGGATGTGGAAGAAGATTTCTATGGCATCATTTTCTGTAATACAAAAGCAGAAGTGGTAGAAATATCCAATCACCTCAACGATAAAGGCTATACTTCGGATGCATTGCACGGCGATATCCAGCAAAACCTGCGTGAAAAGGTGGTGAAACAATTCAAAACCAACAAATACGGCGTATTGGTGGCTACAGACGTGGCGGCCCGCGGCATTGATATTTCTGACCTGACACACGTAATTAATTACGGCTTGCCGCAAGATCCTGAATCGTATGTGCACCGCATCGGCCGTACTGGCCGTGCAGGAAAATTAGGGAAAGCAATAGCCATTATCTCACCATCCGAGAAACGAAAACTGCTTTTTGTAGAAAGAATTTCCAAGGCAAAGATGAAGAAAGGTAAATTGCCGGATGCAAACGATATGGTGAAAATAAAAACACGCCGTTTGACGGAGCACGTGGAAACCATCATCGGAACGGAACATTATACAGAATATATGGAACTGGCAGAACAGATTCTCGGTGACGCAGAGCCTCAGGTAATCGTTGCCGCCCTGATTAAGCATTTTGCCAAAGATGAATTAAACATCAAAGCCTATAAGCAGATTAAAGAGGTCGTAAAAGAGGAGTATGGTGGAAGAAATGATCGATTTGGCGGTAGAGACAGACGTGATGACAGTCGCGGAAGACGTGATGACAGACGCGGAGATAGCAGACGTGACGGCGGTTTTGGCGGAAGGGACAGTGCCCCACGCAGAAGAAACTCCTCTTCAGCGAGATTGTTTTTTGCCAAAGGCAGAGCAGATGGCATGACACCACGTGAATTACTGGAAGAATTAAAATCGACGGCTGGCATAGAATCCAGAAGAATTGATGATATCAGAATTTTGGATAACTTTTCTTTCTTCGCCACTAACAGCGATGATGCTGAGCAAATTTTAGCCGTGTACAAACGCAATAAAGGCGCAGGAAAACCAATGGTGGACCGTGCACGTGAAAGAGACGACAGATAAGAATATTACTTTTTAAGAAGCAGAATTAGTTGGTTTATTTGATTATCCTTTTCAATAAGTTGTTTTTGTAAAACTTCAATAATTGTTTTTAAATTTTCACTTTCTTCATACACATTTTCAACACGTGCATATCCTTTTGCTGTCTTGTTGTTGGTAAAGTTAATTACTGGAAAATCATTTTGTATAAGTTCTAACTCTGTAGTATCTAAAGCTTTAGCTATTTCTTTTAGTCTTTCAAGTGTTAATTTAGTTTGATTATTTTCTATTTTAGAATAAGCATTCTGAGAAATATTAAGTTTTGTTGCAATATATTCTTGAGAATACTTTTTTGCTTCACGAATTTGTCTGATTTTATTACCAATTATTAGAAATTATTCTTAACGGTTGTAAGATAAACAAATTTTGGATTAATTATTCATCATTTGTTTAATAAAATTAGATTATCTTTTGTAAAATTGTATCAAAATTTATATGCTATGAATAAAATTAGAAAGTACTTATTACAGAATCGAATTGTTATCTTATTGACAGCCATTGTATTCACATTTTCAAGCTGCTCTACAGAAATGCTTAATATAGATCAAGTAAAAACAGCCAAAACACAAGCAATAGATTTTACTGGAGAAGAATTGTTTTGTGCAACAATCTTTTTTAATGGTGAAGCATCAAAATTACTTGGTGAATTTAAAGAATTAAATTTATCTAAACTAACAAATGATCCTTTGATTTTAGAAAAATCGAATAAATTTCAAACATCGATAATTGAGTATATAAACAAAAAGGATAAAAGTTTTTTTACAAGATTTAAATCAAAAATTACATCTGGAGAACTTGAAACTGTAAATGATGCACTAACTGAGACAAGTTTTTTATTATGTGAATTTGCAAAAAGCAATACTAATATTGATTATAATATTTATAATAAATACTTTAATTTATCAAAAACTACTAACTCAAATATTGAACAAAGTAATAGTATTGACGATGTAAAAAGATCAATAAATGTTATAACTGCTGATAATGATTTACAAAAACCTGGTTACGTTCATATTGCAATAGCAGTAGAAACAGCTGTTGTTGCTGTAATACTTGTTGTTGCTATGATATTTTGGGCTGCACCACAAGACGCTCCAAGTGCCAATAGTTTTTTCAAACAAGAATACTTATCTACCATAACCAACAATTTTAGTAATCAAAATTCGAATATAATTTTGGAGAAATGAAATTTGTATTTTATACTACAATAGTGTTTTTTGCATTTTTATTCTTGTATGTTTGTTCAGTTTATCTCGGTAGTAATCCAATAAATTTATCAGAAAAAAGTAAAGCTAAATTAGTTTCATTTTTTCCACAAGGATGGGCTTTCTTTACAAGAGATGCTAAAATGCAAAATGTGTATTTTTTTAATGTAAAGTCTGATAAACTAACACAAATAGAGTTAAATTCCTTTACACATCAATATTATTTTGGTTTAAACAAAGAATCTAGAGTAATAAACGCTGAAATTAGCAATATTATGTCTGATAATATTAAATCAATAAATGAAGTAGTCTATAGAAGTAATTCTTTTGAAAATGTGTTACTTAAGTTAAATGATACTTGTAATAAATTATTTTACACGCATATTAAAAAGAAGGATTACATTGATTTTGATTTAGGAAAGTACATAATCATAATTGAAGAACCTGTATATTGGTCAATGGCTCATATAAATAGTAATTACAAACATGTATTTAGATTATATCCAATAACCATAGAATGAATCAGATTATTCAAAAATTATCAAATACTTGTGTTTATAACAATAAGCTAGCACTAACAAGAAGTTTATTTGCATTTGGTAGTCTTTTAACTATTGTTTTTAATGATATTAATAGAATTACAAATTCAAATTTATTAAATTTTAATTCTAATGAAATAATTTATGAAAAGTATTCTAATCTAAGCATATTTAGTTTGTTTACATATCCTTTTTCTAAGATTTTATGTATTTTAATTTTAGTATCAGTTATTATCGGATATTATCCTAGGATTACATCAATATTTCATTTTTGGGTAAGTTATAGTATTTGTAATTCCTTCATAATCGCAGAAGGCGGAGACCAAATCGCATCAAACATATGTTTATTATTTATATTAATACTTTTATTTGACAATAGGAAAAATCATTGGCAAAAATCAGAATGCAATAATAAATTTGTAAATATATTTTCCAACTTAACACTATTTATGATACAATTACAAGTCGCTGTATTGTATTTATACGCAGCAGTTGGGAAATTAAATATAGACGATTGGAGAAATGGAACAGCAGTATACTATTGGTTTTCTAATAATTACATTGGAGCTAATGGGTTTATTCATAAATTAATTTTCCCAATAATTTCATCTAGATTTGTTGTTCTACTAACCTGGGGTACTATTATTATAGAACTTTTGTTGTTTGCTTGTTTATTTGCAAATAAGAGAGTGAAAATTATATTTTTAATAATCGGAACTTTATTTCATTTAAACATTGTTTTTGTACACGGCTTGTTAACCTTTTTTATTGCCATGTTTGCTTCACTATTGCTATATTTAGATGATAGTAATAGGGTGTCTAATTTTATAACTTTAAAAATTACTTATTATGGAAAAAAAGTATTCACTTTCATTCGACCAACTTTCTAAGTTGCTTTCTTCAATAGTATTTTTAGCTGTAATTGTTGGACTTGTCTTTGTTGTTCTGGATTATTTTTCAGGTAACCTTGCAAAAGATAATACTAAAGGTCTTGTTGTGACAGCATTAATATTTTTGATTATAATAGTTTATGCTTTTAGTCCAAAGTATTATTCAACTAGTAAAAATTCTATATTTATTACAACGCCAAGTAAAAAAATTGAAATACTCAAAAAAGATATAAATGATGTTGTCTTGTTGGATAATCATAGTTCATTTAAGAGATTGAAATTGTTTTCGAGTGGTGGTTTGTTTGGCTATATTGGTTATTATATAATTCCTAATTACGGCAGAGTGTTTTCATATGCATCTAGATTAGATAATCAAATATTAATTTTAACTGATAATAATAAATACATTATATCTCCTGATGATTTAAGTATGATTGATGAAATTAAAAATTAAAATAACGAAGCCTCACGGCTTCGCTTACAAAAAATGAATGATACCACTTGAAGAATATTCGAGTGGTATTTTCTTTTAGAATTAGAATTCTTCGTACGTAAATGTTTCTTTGCTTTCATTGCCGTCTAGAGTGTTTGTAAGGTCATTTCTTTTTAATGGATAACCATTAAAATCACCTTCAAATGTATAATCTCTACTATACCATAAATTGCCATTTATATACGCTATTTGAGCTGTTTCAATATTTGGTAATAATGCATTAGAAGCATTGTTATAATAGAACAAAATACCAGTTACAAAAGCTTCGGCTTCAAACCCGGAAATTAGAAATGGATTTTTTATTGTTGATGAAAGTTTATAACGACCTGATATTTTTTCTGGTACAGACACCTCTTTATAATAAAGCAGCACAGAATCACCTTTGTACTCATTTCTATAATAACTACCATCAGCATAAATTTTCTTATCGATTAAACCATCGCTATTGTAAGTAAGTTGTGTGTCGCCGTAATTGGTTATTTTATTGCCTGTCCAGGTTATTTTGTAATTATTTGACCAACCAGCTGCATATCTTTCTACTACGCTATCTAAAATATTTGCACCAGTGTACACACAATATTTTGTACTGAATAAAACACCATTACTTTCATGAAGAACTTTAGAAATTTTGTTTTTGCTGTTATATTCAATAGTATATTTATCTACTGATGCTGGTGTGCGTGTATAATAATCATGCGTGTACGTTTTTAAACGCGTTTGCTTAGGCTTATTGTCATCTTTACTGCAGCTGCTAATAAAAACAGAAACAACAGTAAGTATTAAAATTATTTTTTTCATAGTAATGGTTTATGTGGTGTTATTTTTCTCCTGTTTTGATTGCTTTGTTTGCAATTTTATTAAATGCGTATTCAATTATTTTAACGGTTCTTCCGTTTGCTGTAACATTAATTTTTGCCCAACCATTATATTTTTCGTTTGGTGAGCTATCCGGATATACTCTAAATCCAACATATTTGTCGCCTTTGCCTGCCAGGTTGCCTTTCGGTAGTGACGGGTTTGCCACATAATCATTTGATATGGTCGAATAAGTAGACCAGTTTTCAGAAGTGGAATCAACTGTAATGCCTGCATTCATCGCTTTAGTGTATCCATTTTCATCTAATGTTTCTCCATCTGCATTGTTTACATAAAACTGAATATCGTCAGGGTCGCTTTCCCAGCTTATTACTACACTTACAGCTAAGCCTTTTGCTTCAAAAGGAATATAGCCAACATACTCAAATCTGTCACTTAGTGTTGGTTGCGGAAAAAATGATTTTAATGTAGTATCAACTTTGTGATATTCTATATTCGGATTTAATTTTTCCGTGGTATCTTTTTTGCAGGATACAATGCCAATGAATACCAATAGAATAAAGCTTGTAATAAAATTAGTGTTTTTCATAGTTTTATGTTAATTTTTGTAAATGGTTAATTCGCCGGAAACGGTTGCTTTAGCATTGAGTTCTCCTTTGTTGTAAAAATCACTTGGTTGCAAGATGAGATTTGAAAAAGAACATTTTATTTCATTGCCATTAACCGTAAAATCCAGCTTTCCAGTTTTATCATCACTTTCCCAAATCATTGTTGATGTACTGCGCATATCTGAGTAACCAACTGTAACGTGACTGGCATCTTTATCATCAACATTATATTTTGTTATTTTGTAAGATGATGTTGCATCAGGTAATTTATCAGTTGTGAAATTAATGGTGAATGTTTTTGCAGGAAAATATCGTCAGGTACTGCAATGGTTAATGCTCCCATGGATGTAACTGCTCCGCAAACGCCTTTTATTTCGTGTATTTTTCCATTACACAATAAGGTGATTTTTCCTTTACCTGTTTTTCCCAGTGTTGTAGTAGATGATTTTATTTCATCCATGTCTTGTTCGATAGTGGTTGCTGTACTATCGGTTCTGTTGGATTTGCATGCAGTGAATAACAGCCCGCATACAACAATATGGCTGAGTACTTTCTTCATCATTAGGTTTTAGAAATTAATACTGGCGCTGTTTACCAGAGGATGTTTGGTGCCGCCACCAGTTTGATCTAATGGAAGATTGCTGATTGTGATTTTTTTACCGGAAACGGTAATGGTTTTACTGCCATTGGGGTCAAAGGTTAATCCATCTACTCCAACTTCAGCCTCGCCAGTGGGTACGTTTAAGCTAAAATCAGCTACATCAAACGTGCCGCCAGCTTCAGCTTCAGCCTGATTATGAAACGTAATTTGCAGGATCTTAAACGGTTCATCTTGCTGACATACGATTGAGTAGTTTCCGTTAGAAAAGGTTTGTACTTCCGTGTTGCCGGTATAGCTTACCCCGTCGATGGTGAAAGTGCCTGTTTTTTCTGTGCTTCCAGTATTTGTATCTTTTTTACAGGATGTTGCTGCAATTGTTAAAGTAAAGAATAGCAGGACGGAAAGTGTTTTAATCGTTTTCATTTTTTTGTAATTTATAAAGTGAATTAATAAAGGTTTCCTTATTTGAATTTGCTAATGGGGCCAATTTCTATGGCGTTACAGGTGTTTGTAACCAGTGTGTATGTTCCGTTAAAGTATTCAAAACCTGTCTGGTCGGTTACTTTATAAAATACGGAACGATTTCGTGGAAGCAAGTCAATTTGTGCAGTGATGGCCGTACTGTCTTCGCACGACGGTGCGGTTACCCAATCTTTACCAGAAGAAGAGGTGGCGACAAGCTGATTGTTTATATAAAAGCGAAGCGAATCGCCTCCATCTTGTCTTATTAATTCCGCATTGTCAAAATTAATCCAGAAGACTATTTGGTATCGGTCTCCTACGTCTAAAACATTTTGAGAACAAGAACTTAAGAAAGGAATAATAGTTATTAGCAATCGTAGTAATAGCTGCTTGTTTTTAACTTTCATGATTTCATTTTTTGCTGATGTAAAGCTGCATCAAACAAAAGAGGAAGCCAAAGGAAGAATTTTGATTTTGTGAGTGGTTTTTTTTGTCTGTTATCTATAAGTAATATATAATCAGTGTTTTAAATAGGGTATTCGATTTGTTGTATTAGTGTAGGTAGTACTCGATTTCATGCTTTACCCATAAATAAACAGAAACTAATTTTATTTCATTTGGCGCGTTTTTTTCAAATTCATCTACAATATCTTGTAGTGTTTTAATTTCTGTGGAGGCTATCTTCTTGTGGGTACTATTCTTTTGAGCTGCCGTATATAGTTTTTTATAGATTACCGAAATTGGCTTGTAGTATAACATGTTGTCTGTGGTATATTTTGCCTGCAATAAACTTGAAATAATACTAAGCGCCGTATCATATTCTTTGATTAAATAAAAATATGCCGACTTAATGACTTTCAACATATAATTTTGTGGAAAGGGTGCACTGTCTAAGTCATAGGAAATATAATTTGCAAGATTGTTTGTGTCGCGTAAATACAAGTAACAGAGCAGCCTGCTTTGCAGTAACATGTTTTTGTACAGTAAATTATCCGTAGAAAAATCATGGTCTAAAACATATAATGCCTCTTTGTATTTTTTATACTTTACTAAATTTGTAATATAGTTGACATAAAATACGGTTCTGTGTTGCGGATATAAATTGTCAATATCTGTTTTGATACTTTTCAGAACAGCATCCGCTTCCTGAAAATAACCATTGGCAGATTGTTCCCGGCCTTTAGCCATTAATACAATTACTCTGTTTTCCAACAGTAATTTGTTCTTTTGATACAATGGTTCAATATCTTGCAGTGCCGCATCCAGGTTCTCGATCTGAGTTTGATGACTTTTTTCATCAGAGTCCGTTACAGAACCGGCCAAATGATTGTAGAAATTGGCGATGGGATTCTTCTCTAAAGCAAAATGGTATTCGTTCAGAATTAAAGGGGCTCTATCTTTGTACTGATGATGATAGGAAATCCAGTTGTAGTAGGAGGTGTATACATTTAACCTGGCGACACTGGCAGATACCAGATCCTTTAGCACTTGTTTGGTAGCGTCAATCGGTTCCTGATAAGCCTTTGAACGTTTAGTGATATCAGGTATCTTATGTGTCAGATTGCTCAGTTGAAGCATACATGCATCCAATACAAATGAATAAGATGCGTAACTATCCTTTTCTTTTAGTAGTATATCATACTTTTCATCTAAGCCGTCAATAAATTTCAATTTATCAAACGCCTGCATCAGCAGCCAATCATTATAGGCGGCATTGTTTTTGGAGATAAAATCGTGTTCTTTCCGGATAAGAAAATTTTCCAGTTCTTCTTTCAATATTCGAATCTCATTCCGCCAGAGGTAATCATTCTTATCAGAATACGTTTTTGTAAATATCTTTTTAAACAACAAGCTTTTGTCCAATTGTTCTGCATTTTTTGCGGCTACGATGAGTTTATATAGCTTTCCCGTGCGTTTTTTTGTCACAACGGTGAAATGTTTTTGCAGTTCTCTCGGATAGTGCAATTCAATTTTCTGTATAAGCGTAACAATTGGATGGTTTTCCATGGAAGTAATATACCAATTTGTTTGAATACAAATAAAAAGACACACAAGAAATTCTTATGTGTCTTTCATTTTGTATTGATATGGTTTAGATTCTTGTAAAACTCCTAACCGTAAACTTTCCGGTTATTGTTTTTGCAGGATTGGCAATATCGCCATCCAATTTTACCTTTCCTTCAAAAGTACCTTCTAACAAATTTGACTCATTCTTAGTGAAGGTAATTTTGTTCAAACTGGTAGAGCCTGCGGTTGAAGAATAGTATATTCCGTCCGGATAAAACCAGAATCTGATACCACTGTATGTTGTTCCGACGGTGATGCTGATGTCTTCACTGTCACCGACTTTCGCTTCGAGTCCGTCATCCGATAGTCCCTGAAATTTTCCGTCAATAAATACAGCATTTATATTGTCATTTTGCACATAGGTCTTCCCGTCAATAGTGTACTCGATGCTGCCGTTTCCGGAACCGGCACTGTCTTTTTTGCAAGAAGTGAAAGAGATAAGCAATATCGCTGCCATTGCGATGTTAAGCATTTTTTTCATGTTGATTGTCTTCATAATATTGTTGTTTAAAAGGATTTAGTTCTGATTAGATACATTTAGCACGTTTTGCAAATTTCAAACCATAAGGTGAAGTGTTGACTATTTGATTTCCATAAGTAGTCAGTGTATTGAAATTGCCATTGGTGGTCATTTGTCTGGATCCGCAATTATCGGCCGTCCATACCCAGGCCAACCAGCCTATTTTGTATTGTTCACATTTTTGTAAGGTGGTACTTAGGTCCAGCGTTAAGGTGCAGTTGCCGCTATTATCATCTTGTTTGTTGGCCACTTCACCCAATACCACCGGCACATTCCAGGTCGAAGCATCTTGCAATAAGGTATTGATGGCCGCTGCAGTACCTGCATACGAACTCCAGTAGGCATGTGCACTGAAGATTAAGTTGTGTTTCGGGTCATACGTCTGCATTTCTGTGCAGATGGTTTTCCATACACTCAAATGTTGGCCGCAATCGCTGGCATCCAGCATCAGAGGCATATTCAAACCTGCGTTTCTTAAATTGGTAACGATGGTTTTGTAAGTAGCTTTGAAGGTATTCAGCGCAGTCGCATTATTGCCGTTCCACATCACATAGCCTGCCTCATTCAGCGGATTTATAATCACCCATTTCTGATATTTTATGAGGATATTTTTCACCGCCGTTTGAGTGTACCAGTTCGCCGTATTAATCATGCTTGTGCTATTGTTGTTGCAGGTTTCGTCGTGCAATTCAAGGATGGGTATCATTTTGTAGCGGATGCATCTGCCGATAGCAGAATCCAGTAACGCGAGATTGCTGTATGCAGGCCCGGAATTGGTTTTATACCAAACGATTCGAACGGAATTGGCGCCACTTTTTGCGATTTCAGGAAACAAATTTTCGCTGTTGTTCCATCCCCATCCGTAAGCGGCATAGTTCACGCCTTTCAGTACGATGGTGTCGCCACAAGTAGTCGTAATGTGTTTACCCTTTACCGTGAGGGTAGTGGTGTTCACTGCCGCTGCGGTGCCTGTCGTTGTGCCCGTTCCGCCGGCCGGAGTGATGTTGGTAGGTGTGCAGGCCGCAAACAAAAGGGTGCACGCCACGGAGATTGAAATAATGAATGGTTTCATAGGTTTAAAGTTTTTGTTGTGATTTGAAAAACGAAAGGTCTGTTGTTTTATTGTTTAGTCAATTCTCCATAGTAATAGAAAACGTTGCTCGTAACTAAATCGACATACGTTCCGCTAAGCACCACTTTCTGTTTTAAGAAGACAAAGAAGAGACGCTCATTCAATTGCGCGTTGCTTCTGGAAGATTCTCTGTAGTAATTAGTCGTTTCGCCGAAGTTTATGGTATTGGTGAATACGCTGCTGCCGTTTATGGGTGTCTCCTGCATCACTGTCTTGCTTGCGTCGCTGTTGAATGCAACATACGTAAGCGCACTTTGCAATAATGTGCCTTGTGTGTTATAGGTTTTTACCGTTCCTTTTAATGACAGATTATTCAGGTTCCAGTTCTTTTCCCGGATATCAATCAGATTGGTTTCCATGCCGTTTCTTGTTCTTCCGCTTTTTGCAGATGCCTCTGCCGTTCTATTGGTCGTGTCAATATTTACCGACAAGGAATCTGCATTGTTATAAAATCCATCATACACAGTGAATGCCGTAATCTTGGCCGGTAAGTTGGCGACTGTGGTGGCACCTGAATGTTTAATATTTAGTTTGGAATTGTTTTCAAAGATGATTATCTGTAAAGGGCCTTTATATTCTGTTCCGGCACCGTTGCTTTCTCTGTATACATGATGGACGGCATAGTTTTTCAAATCAAATTTTTCTTTAACAGCATTTTCCTTTTTGCAGGCAATGGTTATACAGGTGCTGATAAGACAAAACAGTAGGATGCTGATTTTATTCATGTTTATTTTTTTTGTAAAGATGTTTCTTCGGCACTTCTAAATCAAAACGAAAACCCTGATTTTGCAACATCCTTTTATTTGTGATGGGTTTTAATTTGTTGATAGATAGTGTATTATCTGTTGTGTAATCCTCAGGTCGGTTTGTGGGGATAATTAGTATTCGGCATTTCCTGTTGAGAATTCGGTCGTAATCATGAACATCATATCATAAACAAAATCGCCAACAATTTATTTAATGAATTAATCGTATTTTGCAACACCCACAAGCCTATTTACATGAGAGATTTACGAATTGCCCGACTCATACAAGCATTGCCATCCGATGAAACAGAATTTATAAAAAGTCAGCTAAAGGTAAACAGCAATAAATCCTATCTGCCGCTTTTTCTTTCGTTTGAACTACTGAAATCCACTGAACTGAATCGAGAAGAAATCTATCTGCGTGTATACAAGAAAAAGTGGACACCCAAAACAGATGCGTCCTTTCGAACAGACTTAAGCCGACTGGCCGATTTTATTGAAGAGATATTGATTCAGGAACGACTCAGAGTGCGTATACAAAACGACAGAAAATGTCGGGAAGAAGAAAGAATGAGTTTATATCTAGAATTGAAATTATCTAAAGAAGCAGAGCAACAGTATAATGAAATTGCTGAAAGCTCGGAGCTTTCTTCCTACAGTAAAAACATCATCAGTGATCATTATGCAGAGCATCTGGTGCGCAATCATATGTCGCTTAAGGAAAAGGTCAGCTTGATGGGAATGATTCGTGATAACTTTCGTCAAGAATCTATAACAGTAATCGAAATTCAGGAAGCTAAACATTGGTTTCTGAGATGCATGTATAATTACTATTACAAGCAATACAACAACAAATTCTATGAGGATATTGAAGTAGATGAGTTGTTAAAAATAGCAGCGACATTCACCAGTCCGGAAGCGAAATACACGCTTCTTAACGGACTGGCATATATGAAAATTGACAGCCGGCAGGATGATATTTCTATCCGTGTATATGAGGAGGCCGTTGAACTGGCAACAAATCTTATGGCGTTAAATCCGGCCTTTGTGCATCACAGAATCAAAGCGCTGCATCTCATCGGAACAAGGTATTCCATTTTAGGAGATTTCAATAACGGCAATACCTATTTTGAACAGGCCATCGAAACCCTGCCGGTAAATCAATATGGAAACTATAAGACCATCATCTTGAACTATGCCACCAATTGCAGTAAGCTCAAACAGTTTGATAAGGCTCTCTATCTGATTCATTTGCTGGAGGACGAAGCTTCCGCAGATTTTAAACTGAAGGCGGAATGTTCTATCAGAAGTCTCAGTTGCTATCTGTTTATGGAAAATGCAGCCGCCATTCACGAAATAGTCACCGGTCAGGATTACAGCCTTATGCAGCCGCACGAGAAAATCTATTTCAGGCTTTCACAGTGTAATGCCTTCATTATGGAAAAGGAATATGAAATGGCGAATGTGGAAATCAACAACCTGTTGCGCTCCAAGTTGATGCAGGAAATTGACGCTGACTTTCTGCCGGCCACCGAGCTGCTCAGTTTCATGATTGCCGCCATCTTCAAGAATGGCAGGGTGCAACTCAATGCTGCTCAGTCCAAGCAGCTTTCTGTCTTAAAAGAAAAAATCAATCTGCAGCAGTTTCCCTATTTGCAGCATTATTCCCCGTATTTGTGGCTTGATCAAAAATTAGCAGCTGCCAAGTAGCTTTTTTGCCTGTTTCGGGTGTAGAATTCCCACCATTTTATCTACAATCTATATGCTTGTGCAAAAGCACTTGTGTATAATTTATTACTGATAATCAATCATTTATTTTTGGTATCCACACAGAATGCACAAAAAATGTACAGATATGCACATTTTTTGAGTTATCAACATGATTATCAATGGTAAAAAGTGGTGGAAAGTGGGAATTTGTGTAACTTTTGTTCTATTTTTGTTTATCAAATCTCAAAACAGGGAAAATGGTAGGTTTAACCGGTAATTATGAAGTGAAAGTGGACAGCAAGGGCAGATTGCGCTTGCCGACCAACCTTTTACAGCAATTGCCGGAAGCTGAAATCAAACAGTTTGTGCTGAATAAGGGAATGGGCAAGTGCCTGCGACTTTTCCCAAAAGCACAGTGGGACAGCGTAACACAGGAAATGAGCAAGTTCAGCTATTTCAGAACGGATGAGCGCAACTTCCTGCGTGCATTCTACCAGCTGGCAACTCAGGTGGAAGTGGACAGCAATGACAGGATCTTATTGTCCAAACGCCTGATGGAAACGGTAGGCATCACAGATGAAGTGGTCATTACCGCATTTCACGATGTGATTGAAATCTGGGACAGCAAAACCTATGCAGCAACCATTGTGGAACCGGAGAATTTCGCGGATATGGCAGATGAAGTTTGGTCAAAACTAAATAACAACAAATAGTTCTTTAAAAAGAGGAGAAAAGTACATGTATCATATTCCGGTAATGTTGAATGAATGTTTAGAAGGTTTGCAAATCAAACCAGACGGAATATATGTAGATGTCACTTTTGGCGGTGGGGGACATTCAAAAGAAATCCTGAAACGACTGGGAGACAAGGGGAAACTGTTTGCATTCGACGTAGACGAAGATGCGAAAAGAAATGTGCCGGATGATGATCGCTTCACACTTATACAGGCAAATTACAGACACCTAAAACGATTTTTAAAATTGCACGGCGTAACAAGGGTACAAGGCATCTTAGCGGATTTTGGTATTTCATCTCACCAGATTGACGAACCATCCCGAGGTTTCGCTACCCGATTTGATGCAACATTGGATATGCGTATGAACACCAAAGAAGGGATCAGCGCAAGAGATGTCGTAAATACTTACTCTGCAGAACAACTGCAAAACATCTTGGGGTTTTACGGAGAAGTCATCAATGCCAAAACACTGGCACATAAAATTGTAGAACAACGCAGCATTCAGCCAATAGAAACCACTAAAGATTTAGTCGATATCTGCAAGACGGTTTCTAAAGGAATAGAAGTAAAATATTTTTCACAGGTCTTTCAGGCCATCAGAATTGAAGTGAACGACGAACTGAATGCTATTAAAGATTTCCTGCAACAAAGCGAAGAAGTACTGGAAGAAGGGGGACGATTGGTCATCATGAGTTATCATTCTCTGGAAGACCGGTTGACGAAAAATTTCATGAAGAACGGGGTCTTTGAAGGGGAACCGGAAAAAGATGTATTCGGACGGTTTGAACATCACCTGAAAGTAATTACCAGAAAACCGATTGAAGCAGGTATGGCAGAATTGAAACTAAATTCCAGAGCACGCAGTGCAAAATTGAGAATAGCGGAAAAAATAAAATGACGGAAGAAGCAATAAATATCGAACAGGTGCCGGCGCAAACCAAACTGCAAAAGATGGTAGAAACCGTGTTGCGTGTATTCGGCATCGATGATTTCATTTCCTACGCACAGGTGATGCACAATTTCCTGTTTGTTGTCGCCATCGTTTTTATAGGGGTGATAGAAATATTTAATACACACATGGCGGTGCGTTTGAACAGAGGCATCAATAAAAAACAGGAAACGATAAAAGAATTGCGCTGGGAATACATGACGGTGAAAACCGAAATGAATCAGAAAAGCAAACAATCTGAATTGCAGAAGATTCTGGAACCGTACGGATTGAAATCCCTGCAGGAACCGCCGATAAAGATTGAAGTGAAGAAAGGAACACTAGAATAAATTATAAAAGGACACCACTCAACATTGAATATTAAATCCAACATATTATTTCGTATCTACCTGGTAGGGGGATTGTGCACGCTCTTTGGTGTCGCTGTGTTGGGAAAGGTATATCAGATACAGACAGACAGGGAGCACCACTGGAAGTCATTGGCAGACAGCCTTACGACCAATTATTTTGATGTGAAGGCTGAACGTGGTAACATCTATTCTGCGGATGATAAATTGTTGGCCACATCAGTGCCATATTTCGAATTGCACATTGACTTTGCATCCAAAGCGATGACAAGCGAGATTTTTAAAAGGAATGTGGATTCTCTCGCATTCTATATGTGGAAGAACTTTAACCAGAATACCGTATCCGGATACAGACAGCAACTGATTAAGGCACGCAAGGAAAAGAAACGTTACTACCTTTTATGCCCTAAGGCGGATTATACCTTATTGAAGGATATCAAACAGTGGCCGCTTTTCCGTGAAGGGAAATTTAAAGGCGGTCTCATCATAGAGATGCATCAGGAAAGAAGGAATCCTTATGGATACCTGGCACAACGTACCATCGGTCTGATACGCGACAATGCACAGGATATCGGCTTGGAAGAAGCTTCTGATTCATTGCTGTCAGGTGTGAACGGTAAGATTCTGAAACAAAAGATTGCCGGCGGTGAGTGGGTGCCTATCAAAGGCGGCGGTCAGATAGAGCCTAAAAACGGATACGATATCATCACCACCATAGATCTGGGATTACAGGATATAACGGAGTCTACCTTGCTGCAGGCGGTGACGGAATACCAGGCAGAATTTGGCTGTGCAATATTGATGGAAGTCAAGACTGGTGCCGTAAAAGCCATTGCCAATCTCGGTAAAAATAAAGATGGTTCATACACCGAGAATTATAATTATGCCATTGCTCTTAGGAATGAACCCGGTTCCGTATTTAAGACAGCCGCCTATCTCGCGCTGTTTGATGATGGATACCTCACCCCTGCCGATTCCATCAACTCCAATCACGCCAGTGCCGTATTTGCCGGCAGAGTGCTGACGG
Organism: Chitinophagales bacterium; assembly: GCA_046329775.1. Taxonomy (GTDB): domain Bacteria; phylum Bacteroidota; class Bacteroidia; order Chitinophagales; family JADIYW01; genus JADJSS01. The sequence goes on along the minus strand of JAXLTX010000004.1, from coordinate 274,327 downwards.
ATGACGGACACAATACGCAGTATGGTTTCTTGACGCCGGGAAAAGCGTTGGCAATTTCTTCCAATGTGGCCATTGCAAAATGGATCACACAATACTATGGGGAGAAGAGGCAGAGATTTTATGATAAACTGAAACAGTTTGATTTAACCGCCTCTGCTCATATTGATCTGAAAGGTGAGTTGGCGCCGATCGTTCATAAACCGCAGGATTGGAGTGCACTGTCATTGCCATGGATGGCTCATGGCTATGAGGTGAAATTTACACCCTTGCAGATTCTTACTTTCTATAACGCCATTGCCAACAAGGGAACCAGAATGAAGCCGTATCTGGTACAAAAGGTGGTGGATAATGGAAAGGTTATCCGTGAGTATAAACCGCAATCTACAAAAGAAAATATCTGCAAGCCCGAAGCGGCGGAAATGGCGAAAGAGATTCTCTTGCGTGTAATAGAGGACGAAAATGGAACTGGCCGCAAGATTTATACGCCGCATTACCGCATTGCCGGAAAAACAGGTACGGCCAAAATGAGTTTCGGCAGCGATGGATATACCGATAAGAATCTCTCTTCATTCGTAGGTTTCTTCCCCGCAGACAATCCACTGTACTCATGTATCGTGGTAGTGGGCGGCCCTCAAGGATTGTTCACTACAGGTGGGGCGGTTTCAGCACCGGTGTTCAAGACCATGGCAGACAAAATCATTACCTCCAACATCAAGACGAACAAAGCGATCAATAAAGATTCCAGCATCGCCAATAAACCATTGCCCATCTATAAGGGAACAACGGAAGAAGTGCAGGAGATCAATAATCGGTTCCGAATAAAATTTGATTTCAAAAGCGATTGGGAGTATGCTTTCGTGAAAACCGGTACTACTGGTAAGATCGGTGTGGGGAGATTGGATTTACCTGCGAATGAAGTGCCGGACGTGCGCGGAATGCTGCTGGATGATGCCATAGCATTGCTCGAAAATAAAGGCCTTAAGGTCTTCTTCAATGGGAAAGGTAAAGTGGTGGCGCAGACCATCCCTGCCGGAACTCAGATAGTAAAAGGTAGCATGATACAACTTGTATTGAATTAATGAAAGAACTGAAGCAAATATTAGATCAGGTTAACCCGGTAAAGATTATCGGAGATATGAATGCTGTCGTAAACGGACTGAAACTGGATTCGCGTAAGGTAGAGGCAGGGGATGTTTTCTTTGCTGTGAAAGGTACAACGGTAGATGGCCATTCCTTCATTCCTAAAGTGATAGAGCAGGGCGCAGGAGTCATTGTGTGTGAAGCAATTCCTGAAGTTACCCATAATGATGTGGTATACATACAGGTGAAAGATGCTAGAAGGACTTCTGCCGTCATGGCCTGTAATTTTTACGATCATCCATCCGGTAAATTACAGCTTGTTGGTGTAACGGGTACAAACGGCAAAACTTCCGTTGCAACTCTATTACATCAGATTTATGTACAGAAGCATCATAAATCAGGATTGCTGTCTACCATTGTAAATAAAATCAATAACGAAGAAATCCCTTCCACACATACCACACCGGACCCCATTGCCATTAATGCCTTGCTGCAAAAAATGGTGGAGGAGCATTGCGAGTATGCCTTTATGGAAGTGAGCTCACATGCCGCAGATCAGGACAGAATCTTCGGGTTGCAATTCACCGGCGCCATATTTACCAATATAACACACGATCATCTGGATTATCACAAAACATTTCAGGAATACATCTATGCAAAGAAGAAATTCTTTGACCAGTTGCCTGCAACGGCTTTTGCACTGACCAATATTGATGACAAACGCGGTGAAGTGATGTTGCAGAACACCAAAGCGAAAAAGTATTCGTACGCGGTGAAAACACTGGCGGATTTCCGTTTCAGAATCCTGGAGAATGCATTCTCCGGCCTGGTGGTGGATTGTGATGGAATAGATGTGCATCTGCAAATGACAGGCCGCTTCAACGCCTATAATCTGCTGGCCATCTATGCCACCTGTACCTTGCTGGGAATGGGTAAGCGAGAGGCCCTGAGTGCCATCTCCACACTGAAAGGAGCGGAAGGCCGCTTTGATTGTGTGGCCTCGCCAAAGCAAAGAATCATCGGTATCGTAGATTATGCTCACACCCCGGATGCATTGAAGAATGTATTGGATACGATTAATGAAATCCGCACGCATAACGAACAGGTGATTACGGTTGTGGGGTGCGGTGGAAACAGAGACAAAGCCAAACGGCCGGATATGGCACATATCGCCAGCGAACTTTCAAATAAGGTGATCCTGACTTCCGATAACCCGAGATATGAAGTGCCGGAAGAGATCATCAATGAAATGAAGGCAGGCGTGCCTGCACAAAATTATAACAAGGTGATGTCTGTAACAGACAGAAGGGAGGCGATCCGTATCGCCTGCAATCTTGCCAATGGAAAGGATATAATCCTGTTGGCCGGAAAGGGACATGAAAAATATCAGGAAATCAACGGAGTAAAACATCCATTTGATGATAAGGCAATATTGCAGGAAACATTTTTAGAAATGAACAAATAATGCTGTACTACTTATTTAAATATCTGCAGGAAAATTTTGGGCTGTCGGGCTCCCGATTGTTCCAGTATATCTCTTTCCGTGCCTCTCTGGCGATTATTCTGTCGCTCATCATCTCCATGTTGATCGGAAGAAGGGTGATTCGCTGGTTGCGTAAGATGCAGATAGGGGAATCTGTCCGTGATTTGGGTCTGCAGGGACAAGTGGAAAAGAAGGGAACCCCAACAATGGGCGGCGTCATCATCATCGCGGCAATCGTTATCCCAACCTTGTTGTTCGCCCGTCTGGATAACGTGTATGTGCTCCTCCTTCTGGTCTCTACCTTGTGGATGGGCGCCATCGGATTTCTGGATGATTATATAAAAGTGTTCAAGAAAGATAAAGAGGGTTTGCGTGGTAAATTCAAGATTCTGGCGCAGGTGGTGCTGGGATTGGTTGTAGGCTGTGTGTTGTACTTTCACCCATCCGTTAAGGTGCGCGATTTCGATAATGTTTTTGAATACCAGATAGACAAAGATGGAAAGATAGACTGGGACAATCCGGTTCAGGTGTTTTCTTCCGCCAACGCCATGTATGAAGGTAAAGGAATTACGGTAGGAGACAAATATCTATCGCATGAGACAAAAGCCTTGAAAACAAACATTCCCTTCTTCAAGGACAATCTGTTGGACTATTCCTATTTCCTCAAACCATTTACAGATGATTATCAGAAATGGGGGTGGATATTTTTCATTCCGTTTGTCATCTTTATCATTACGGCCGTCTCGAATGCAGCCAATCTGACGGATGGTATCGACGGTTTGGCAGCGGGTGTTTCCGTTATTGTACTCATCACGCTGGCCATCTTTGCGTATGTTTCAGGTAACGTAAAGATTGCAGATTATTTAAACGTTCTGTATATCCCCAATTCGGAAGAGGTCGTAATCGTCTGTGCCGCGTTAATCGGAGCCACGATAGGTTTCCTATGGTATAATGCTTTTCCTGCCACCGTGTTTATGGGAGATACAGGGAGCCTCATGCTTGGAGGTGTGATAGCCACCGTCTCTCTGATTGTGCGCAAGGAACTATTGATTCCGATTCTATGTGGCATCTTCTTCGTGGAAAATCTATCCGTCATGATACAGGTAGGCTATTTCAAATATACCAAAAGAAAATACGGACAAGGCAGAAGGGTGTTCAAGATGTCTCCATTGCATCATCACTTTCAGAAAGAAGGGTACCACGAAGCGAAGATTGTATTGAGATTCTGGATTATCAGTATCCTGTTGGCGGTCATCACATTCGTAACCTTAAAAATCAGATAGTATCAGTCAGTATACAAATTCAATCAGCGATTCCGACAAACAATGAAAGACAAGATAATCATATTAGGTAGTGGTGAAAGCGGCGTAGGTGCTGCCATCCTTGCACAAAAGCAGGGCATGGAGGTGTTTGTATCTGATTTTGGCAAGATAAAACAAGCCTACAAGGATGAACTGACCGCTTTGAATATTTCTTTTGAAGAAGGACAGCATACGGAAGAAATCATCTTAATGGCCACACTTGTGGTGAAAAGTCCCGGCATTGCAGATAAGGTAGCCATCATAAGAAAGATCAAGGAAAAGAATATTCCGATTATCTCCGAGATAGAATTCGGATTCCGGTTTACCAAGGCCAAGGTAATTGCAATAACAGGCACCAACGGAAAAACCACGACCACCTCGCTTACCTATCACATCCTCGAAAAAGCCGGACTGGATGTCGGTCTCGGTGGCAATATCGGTACTTCCTTTGCCCGCCAGGTGGCCAATGGCGACAGAGCATATTTTGTACTGGAAGTGAGCAGTTTTCAGTTGGATAATTGTGTAACGTTTAAACCATTCATTGCCATTCTGTGCAATATCACGGAAGACCATCTGGACAGATATGATTACAAATTCGAAAATTATATCAATTCAAAATTCAGTATAACAAAAAATCAGGATCAACACGATTATTTTATCTATTGTCAGGATGATGAAGTGACGATGCACAACATCAGCAAAGCCAATCCATCTGTACAAAAGATTCCATTCTCTTATCATCAGCAAATAAGCCCTGGCGCTTATGTGGAAAATCAGCAAATTATTATCCAACTCAATAAAAACAACTTTACCATGCCAATCAGCGAACTCTCTATCCAAGGAATCCACAACTCTTACAACTCAATGGCTGCTGCTATTTCAGCAAAATTAGTCGGCGTACGCAACGAAAAAATCCGCGAAAGCCTGGAGGATTTTAAAAATCTGGAACATCGTCTGGAATTTGTTGCAACCATCAAGGGGGTTGATTTCATTAATGATTCAAAAGCAACCAATGTGAACTCTACCTGGTATGCACTGGAGTCAATGATTAAACCGGTGGTACTGATAGCCGGTGGTGTAGATAAGGGAAATGATTACACCCTCATCAAGGATCTGGTGAACAAAAGAGTGAAAGCAATCATCTGCCTTGGTAAAGACAATGAAAAATTGCATGCTGCATTTGCCTCCGAAGTGGGATATATCGTAGATACGCAAAGCATGGAACAGGCCGTGCAGATGGCGTATAATATATCTGACAAAGGAGATGTGGTTTTATTGTCTCCTTGCTGTGCCAGCTTCGACTTGTTTGAAAACTACGAAGACAGAGGAAAGCAGTTCAAACGCAATGTCTTAAATCTGTAACATCACCAAGCTACGTAATCATGTTAGGCAGAATTATCAATAACATCAAAGGAGACAAGTATATATGGTACATCGTTACCATACTGAGTGCTGTTTCACTCTTGCTGGTATATAGTTCTACCCGCTCACTGGCATACAGGGATACACAGGGCAATACGGAGTATTATCTGCTGCGCCATGGCTTTATCCTGACAGTGGGACTTTTTATCATTTATTTTATACATCAGATTGATCATCGCTATTTTTCACGTATCGCACAGATGATGCTGATACTTTCCATACCATTGCTGTTATATACCAAATTCTTCGGTGTGAAAATAAACGATGCCAGCCGCTGGGTGCGAATCCCCGTGGTAGGTTTAACCTTTCAGTCATCTGATTTTGCGAAGTTGGCGCTGATCATGTATACATCCAGAATGCTGGCAAAAAAGGCCGGAGTGATTAAGGATATGAAAGAAGTGACCATTCATATCATGGCACCCATCGTATTGATATGCGGACTGATTATGTTGGATAATCTATCATCAGCCGCCATCTTGTTCATGACATGTATTGTTGTGTTGTTCATAGGCAGGGTCAGTACCAAATTCATTATGGCAATCATCGGCGGAGGAGCTCTTATGGCCGGGCTGATTTTTGCCTTCTCCTGGTTTTTTGTAAAAGACCACGGACGTGCGGACGTATGGATGCAGCGGGTAACCAGCTGGCAGCATCCCGATTATAATTCAGATGAATTCTATCAGCAGAAGCAGGCATACATCGCAATCGCAAAAGGCGGTCTGTTCAGGCTGGCACCCGGAAAGAGTACACAGTGCAATTTCCTGCCGGATGCCTTTTCAGATTTTATCTATTCCACACTGATAGAAGAATACGGCCTTGTGGGCGGGGCGTTTATATTGTTCCTGTACCTGTTCTTTATGTGGAGGCTCATCCTGCTTGTTAAAAACAGCCCACGTGCATTTGGAGCACTAATGGCTGTAGGCCTCGGCGTCAGCATGGTGTTGCAGGCCATCATACACATGGGCGTAAATGTGCATCTGCTGCCGAATACCGGTATCACGCTGCCATTGATCAGCTGGGGGGGGACCAGTATCTGGTTCAATGCCTTCGCCATTGGAATCATCTTAAGTGTCAGCAGGCATGTGGAGGAAAAGGTTCAGGCGGCACCGGTAAAGAAGCAAAAAGAAAAGCAAAAAGTGGTGGATGAAATCCATGGATAATAGAAGTGGGAATGAAGAAGACATATCACATATTATTGGCAGCATTTTTAATGCAGGCATGTTGTTCCAAAGAAGCACTTCTGGATATCTCCGTCCAGCAATTTGTTTTCCTGGATAAAACGACCCATCGTAATTTGTTTTTTGATGCGGATGCCGTCTATAATAAGGATTCAATATTCATAAGTTATGATAAAGGTATTACGTATGAGAAAGTAGAACCGCCAGTAAGCCCGGCAGATTCATCTATAAAGATTGATTTTAGATTTAAGGATACTTGTTTGATAAAGCTGTCCGATGGAGATACGGATACATTTACCTTGAATTATGAGGATTTATCGAAAAAATCAGCGGCTGGGCAGTGCAGGTTAACGTCTACTGTGCTGAAGGACATACGATATAATGCGAATGAATCAGTGGAAGCAAATTATTCCAGATCACTTACCATGTATAAATAATAAAGAGTGCCAGAACAATCAACATATAAATTTATAATTGCAGGCGGCGGCACAGGAGGCCATATCTTCCCGGCTGTCGCTATTGCTGATGCCTTGAAGCAGCAAATGCCTTCTTGTGAGATCTTATTCGTGGGAGCCAGTGGCAGAATGGAAATGGAAAAGGTTCCGCAGGCAGGATACAAAATTGTAGGACTGGAAGTGGTAGGTTTGCAAAGAAGCCTGACCCTTAAAAACCTGTGGTTTCCGTTCAAACTGCTGAAGAGCTTGTTTCAGGCATTTAAGGTAGTGCGAAATTTTAAACCCAATGCCTGCATTGGTGTGGGCGGATATGCAAGTGGTCCGGTTCTGTTTATTGCCACTTTATTAGGCATAAAGATATTCATTCAGGAACAAAATTCGTATCCGGGCATCACCAATAAGATTCTCTCAAGATTTGCAAAAAAGATTTTTGTGGCGTATGACAACCTGAATCAGTTCTTTAAGGAAAGTAAAATTGTGTTGACGGGAAATCCTGTCCGTAAAGATATAACCGCGGCTTTGCCGTCCAAAAATGATGCACTCGCGTTTTTTCAGCTGAAAGAAGAGAAAAGGACCATTCTTATTATTGGTGGAAGCCTCGGTGCAAGAACCATCAATGAGTCTGTAGAGAAGCATATCGAAACATTCACCCGTAACGGTATTCAGTTGCTATGGCAGACAGGTAAAGTATATTATGATGGCATCATTGACAGAACAAAGGGAAACGACCTGTCAGATGTGAAAATACATCAGTTTATAAGAGAGATGAATTTCGCCTACAGTGCAGCAGATATCATTATCTCCAGAGCGGGTGCTCTTTCTATTTCAGAACTGTGTATCGTCGGAAAACCTGCCATTTTGGTTCCGTCACCCAATGTGTCAGAAGATCATCAGACAAAAAACGCCATGGCACTCGTCAATAAGGGAGCAGCTGTTTTAGTGAAAGACACAGAAGCAAAGGAAAAATTAGGCAACGCTGTGCTGGAATTAATGAAAGATGAAACACAATTGAATCAGCTTTCAGTTAACATCAAGACATTAGCTAAAACAAATGCCGCGAATGATATTGTGAATAGTATAATTAATGAAATCCGTTAATTCTAAAATCACCAAAATCCTGATTTAGATAAAATGATCAACTTAAACAACATACAACGCATCTATTTTCTCGGTATAGGAGGTATCGGGATGAGTGCACTTGCACGTTATTTCAATTTGCATGGGAAAGTGGTCTCCGGCTATGATAAGACGCGCACGACGCTGACGGATGAGTTGGAAAAGGAAGGAATCAGGATAACCTTTGAAGACAGTCTGGAAACACTGGATGCAGACGCGGAATTGATTATCTTCACACCTGCCATTCCAAAGGATCATCTGCAATACAATTGGTATAAGGATCAGGGATACACGTTGCTGAAACGTGCGCAAATACTGGGTTTAGCCGCGAATTCCATGTTTAATATATCCGTAGCAGGTTCGCATGGCAAGACTTCCACCTCCTCTATCGTTGCACACCTGCTCAAGTCAGCAAACAAGAGCGTGGCTGCATTTCTAGGCGGTATCTGTATCAACTTCAATTCCAACTTCATAGATGGTAGTGAGTATGCAGTAGCGGAGGCCGACGAATTTGACCGTTCTTTCCTTAATCTGGAACCGAACATAGCACTTATCACATCTGTAGATACGGACCATCTCGATATTTATGGGAATCTGGAAGCCATAGAGGCCTCTTTTCATCAGTTCTGCAACAAGGTAAGAGAAAACGGCATACTCATAACCAATGTATCCGTTCCTGAAAAGGTTCTCAATAGAAACGTGAGGAACCTTCGCTACAGTTTGTCGGATACCTCTGCGCATTACTACTCCAAAAACCTGAACATCAGTAACGGTGAATATACGTTTGATGTGGTACATCCATCGGGAGTGATGGAAAAGGTAAAGTCTTACTATGGTGGTAAACATAATATCGAGAATGCAATCGGTGCCATTGCCATCGCTTTAAATGTTGGTGTCTCAGAGGAAGATATTAAAGATGCGGTTGCATCATTTAAAGGGGTGAAACGCAGATTCGAGACGCATGTCCGGAATGAGAAGTATGTATTTATTGATGATTATGCCCACCACCCGCGTGAACTGGATGCAACCATCTCTGCCGCAAAAGAATTGTACCCGAACAGAAAGTTGACGGTGGTTTTTCAGCCTCATCTCTTTTCGCGTACCAAAGACTTGTGTGACGAATTCGCAGTCTCTTTATCTAAGGCGGATGAGCTGATATTGCTGGATATCTATCCGGCTCGTGAAAAACCGATGGAAGGTGTTAGCAGTCAGATAATCCTGGATAAGGTGACGATTGCTGAAAAAAGAATCATCAGTAAAGATGAGCTTATAGGTTTTTTAAATGAAAAAAACGACTTGCAGGTTTTGCTGACCGTTGGTGCCGGTGATATTGATACTAAAGTCAGAGATATTGAAGTCTTGTTAAGAGAAAAATCCAAAAATTCCTGAATCCAGCAAATCCCAATTCAGACAAATGAATAAGACCGTTAAAAATATCATTCTCCGTGTAACCATGCTCATCGGTTTGGGTGCATTCATATTTTTAGTGGTGATGGCAAAGCTCAACAGGGATGAAAGCAGAGTACAGAAAATAAAAATCGGTGTGGACGAGTGGAATGGGAATTTCTTTGTGAGTAAGAAGCAGGTCCTGGATCTGATAGAAGCTCAGTTTGAGGTGAAAGGAAGAGTGCTTTCAGGAAAGGATCTGGAAAGGATTGAAAAAGCGATAAGTGTGATTCCGCAGGTGATGCATTCCAACGCATATACAGATGATAAGGGAAATCTCAACATAAAGATTGAACAACGTAAGCCCTTATGCAGAGTGTATAATTTGCAGGGTGCCACTTTCTATATGGATGAAAACGGTGTTAAGTTTCCTGTTACGGATAATTTTGCTGCGAAGGTTCCGGTGGTTACAGGCAACATCACGGAAGCGTGTGATACCACTGTTCCGGTCAGCAGCGTTGAACTGAAACGGATATTCAATATCGTCCGGATGGTCAATAAAAACAAGGTTTGGCAAGCAATGATAGGTCAATACAATGTCGCTGAAAAGGCACAGGTGGAATTGATTCCGCGCTTTGGAAACGGTACGGTCATTTTCGGCGATGACAGGAATATGGAAAGCAAAATGAAACGACTGGACATTTTTTATTTTGATGTGCTGAGAAAAGTGGGATGGGATTATTACAGGGTTATAAACATAATGTATAAAAATCAGGTCGTTTGTTTGAAATAAAAATAAGAAATATGCAAGTTAATAATGTAACCAACTCCGATATGGAAAAGAATCTAGCAACTCCGACAGAAAACATTGTATGTGCCATTGACATAGGTACCTCAAAGATTGCTGCACTTGTAGGCAGAAGAAATCAGTTTGGAAAAATCGAAGTGCTGGGAATCGGAAACTGTCCGTCGTTCGGAGTGCAACGCGGTGTTGTGGTAAACATCGCCAGAACGGTAGAGTCTATCAAGAAAGCGGTAATGGATGCGGAACGTCAGTCGGGAATTAAATTTGACAGAGTACATGTCGGTATAGCCGGACAACATATCAAAAGCTTGCAGCATCGTGGTATTCTGACGCGTAATAATAATGATACATGGATCAGTTATGAGGATATTCAAAAGCTGAAAAATGAAATGCACAAACTTGCCTTACCTCCGGGCGACAGGATACTGCATGTGTTGCCACAGGAATATATCGTTGACAACGAACCTGGAATTCATAGCGAGCCTGTCGGAATGATGGGGGTTCGTCTGGAAGGCAATTTCCATATCATCACGGGAGCGGAAACGGCCATACAGAATATTGAACGATGCATCACCATTGCAGGACTTGAAGTTGCCAGCATAGAGCTGGAACCATTGGCATCTGCCGATGCGGTGTTGAGTAAAGAGGAACTCGAAGGCGGTGTATGTCTGGTAGATATCGGTAGCGGTACAACGGATATTGCCATCTTTGAAAATTTCGTGATTCGCCATACAGCGGTGATTCCATTTGGTGGTAACATCATCACCGAGGATCTGCGCAATTTCAGAATATTGAAGGAGCAGGCGGAAACCCTGAAAGTGCGTTATGGAAGCGCAATGCCATTTGAAGACTTGCGCAACAAACACGTTTCCATTCAGGGAGACGGCGGCGCAAGGGCCATTGGAAGAAATGAAGTGAACTTGCTGGCAGTATCCAAAGTGATTTCTGCACGTGTAAAAGAAATTCTGGCACATGTTGCCTTCCAGATCAGCCTTTCTAAATTTGAAAAAAAATTAATCGGTGGTATCGTGCTGACAGGTGGTGGCTCGCAGTTACAGCACCTCAAGCCTTTGACAGAACAGGAGACAGGACAAAGCGCCAGACTCGGATTCCCGCGCGAACATCTCGCTTCCACCAAGGTGGCAGATGTAGACAGCCCGATCTATTCCACCGGTATAGGTTTGTTGATTCGTGGATTTAAACTGAGAGATGAAGAAGCCTTGGCCAATCAGGATGCCTTGTTTGCCGGCACCCCTGCCAAGAAAGAAGAAATCAAGGTAGAAGAAGAGACAGTAACAACACCGGTTGCAGAAAACACTGTGGTGGAAATAACGGAGAAACTTGAAGAGGACGACATGGTATTCGCACAAGAGCCGGAACCGGAGCCGATCAAAAGGAAACCCAGCAAACCTTCTCTGATTTCTTCATTAGGATCTAAAATCGGAAACTGGATTAAATCAGACGTGGAAGACTTTGATACAAAATAATAACCATAAAATATAGTATATCATGGAATTTGAAATGTTTAGCGAAAATAACTCCATCATCAAGGTGGTAGGTGTTGGTGGCGGTGGCTGCAATGCCGTAAACTATATGTACGAACAAGGCATTCCGGGCGTTAATTTTGGCGTCTGCAATACGGACAAACAGGATTTGTTAAAAAGTCCGGTACCTACTAAAATACAATTGGGAACCAATCTGCTGGAAGGGTTGGGTGCCGGTGCAGATCCGGAAGAAGGAAGACGTGCCGCATTGGAAGCAGAAGAAGAAATACGTATGTATCTGTCTAATAATACCAAGATGGTTTTTGTGACGGCAGGCATGGGCGGAGGCACCGGTACCGGTGGTGCTCCTATCGTATCCAAGATTGCGAAAGAACTGGGCATCCTGACGGTTGGTATCGTCACCATTCCTTTTTCCAATGAAGGAAAACCAAAAAGAGATAAGGCAGAACGCGGTATTCAGAACATGAAAGAGAATGTGGATGCACTCATCGTGGTTTCCAACAATAAGTTGTATGATATCTTTCCCGATTTAGATATAGATGAAGCATTCTCTAAAGCTGATGATATCCTAACCACAGCTGCAAAAGGTATCACTGAAATCATTACCAAGCCTGGTAAGATCAATGTGGACTTCAACGACGTGAAACGGGTGATGTCAAACAGCGGTGTCGCCATCATCGGTATAGGAAAAGGCTCCGGAGAAAACAGAGCAAATCAAGCCATCAATGAAGCGATGAATTCACCGCTGCTGGAGGATGCGGATATCTATGGTGCAAAAGGTGTCGTATTATACATCACTTACGGAAACGGCATCAAGATGCGTGAACTGGATCTGATCACAGAATCCATTCAGGCACAAACACAAACCGATTGCGAAATCATCTGGGGGGTTTGTAAAGACGACAATCTGGGCGATGACATTGGCATCACGCTGGTGGCTACAGGTTTCCAAACCGGTGAAGTACAGAAAGAACGCAGGCAGGTACAGCGACAATTGGAAGAGAAGGTGGTCTATACGCTACAGTCAAATGCAAACAGACCGTCAGAACCATCCGCTGAAAAGAAAGAAGATTCAAAGCCATTAGCAGAAAATATCGTTAAGCAGGAGCTACCTGTAACTCCGGTAAATTCGCAGGAAAAAGTAGAACCTGAAGATTTATTCATCCCAAATTTGTCAGCTGATGAGTCAAGGGATAATGAAATAGAATTTGAGATTAATCTGACCACTCCGGAATCTGATATTAAGATCGTGGACAAGCCAAGAATACACATGGTGGAAACGCTGGAAGACAATGAACCCAGTGTACCCAGAGAATCGCAGTTCACCTTGTTTGAAACACCCGGAGGAAAGGTGGCGGATGAGATAGATAACCAGGATCTGGAAAGAGACCTGATAAAAAAAAGAATAACCCTGGATATGCAGAAACACCAGATCAGTCTATATGAATTGGAAAAGGAACCTGCATACAAACGTTATGGAATAGAATTGGATAATTCAATGCCTTCCGAGGAGTCGAATTTTTCAAATTACATGATCTATAACAACACGGAGGATCCGGGAAAAATCGAAATACGTCCGAATGCAATGAAGGACATTACCTTAGATTAAACTTCACGTTTAATTATCTGTTCCCCCAGATTTGGCTACACTGCAATGGTGTAGCTTTTTTTTTGAATGGCCGATACTATTTTCGACCATTGAACGTATATATACTCTAAAGGATATTCATGTATAAGCGCCTGTCAAAAAAGAAAGTTCTGCTATGCTTCATTTTTCTGATGCTGTTGTCGGGCTTTCTGCTGCCACAGCATGTAAGGATGCCGGTGGAAGGTGCCACGAAAAGCAGTTACCATCCGCAATCGTTTTGGTATTATCCCTGGGGCAAATCCGGAACGCATAAAGGCGTGGATATTTTTGCCGCAGAAGGCACCAATATTCGTTCGGCTGTGGACGGAATCGTGGTGTATACCGGGCAATTGGGCATGGGTGGGAATGTCATAGTGGTGTTGGGCCCTAAATGGTGATTCCATTATTATGCGCATCTTCAGGAAATAAAGACGAAACGATTTGCATTGGTATCGACATCCACCGTTATAGTCTCCGTAGGCACGACCGGAAATGCCAAAGGTAAACCGCCGCACCTGCACTATGCGATTACAACTCTGCTGCCTTATTTCTGGCGTATAGATAATAGTCCGCAGGGCTGGAACAAGATGTTTTACCTGAATCCGATATCATATCTGGAGAATGATTGAAGTAGTGATAGTATGGTAATAAAAAGTGGCGCACCAAAGGCGCGCCACAAGAATTTTACTAACCAAATAAAATCCGATGGATCAGTAATGACTGATTATTTTGTACTTTTTTTAGCCGCTGCTTTCTTAGTCGGCGCTGTTGCTTTCTTAGCTGGCGCTGTTGCTTTCTTAGCCGGTGCTGCCGCCTTCTTAGCCGGCGCTGCTTTTGCCTTTACCGCATTACCCGCTTTTGCAGCAGTGGCTTCCACTTTTTTCGTCACTTTGGCCACTTTCTTTTCAATGTTGCTTTCTGCTTTCTTCAAGTTTGCATCCAATTTAGTGGAAGCTTTCTCCACGTTCTTTTGCAAATCCTTGGTAGCCTTCTTTACATCTTTTTCAATTTCCACCGTGAATTTCTCTGCTTTTTTGGAAAAATCAGCCGCCGCTTTCTTTGCTTTGCTTTCACCCTGATTCACCTGCTCATTGATATAATGGAATAACTTTTCAATTTTCACTTTTGCTTCGTCCACAACGTTTTCAGCCTCCGCCAATACATTTGCACGCACCTTGTCTACATCTACAATCTGGTTGATTCGGCCCTTGATTTTCACTCCGTAATCCTGCAGATTCTCTTTCTGACCTTCTACTTGCACTTTGACGTCTGAAGACAGATGCTGGATGTTAGATTTTACTTCATCTACCTTGGCATTTAAGTCTCTTAATAAGGCATCAAATGCTTGCTGGAATTTTTTAGTTGAGTCCATGTTGTTTTGTTTTTGGTATTACAAATTTAGAAACAAGCCATTAATCGTGCGTTACAGTCATATTAAGTATTTCTGAATTAAAAGGGCTTGATTTTAAGTTAGTTCATTCTTATTGCTAATTTCAGGTTAAGAGAAATTGATGTTAGTCAATAAAATCCGGCTCTGTTTCAATTTTAATTCCAATATAATCGCCTCTTACATTTCATATTGCGTTATTTAATCTATCTTTGTCAAAATTTTTATATGTTATTAGTAAACAAAGACATGGTAGTGAGTGTACACTACGAACTAAAAGTGGATAACAACGGTGAGTTAGTGACTGCCGATAAGTCCAAACCGGAACAACCTTTGGTATACCTTCACGGTGCAGGTATGTTGCTGGCAGATTTTGAATCAAACTTGGCAGGTAAGACCGTAGGCGATACAGTAAGTTTCGTTGTTTCAGCGGAAAATGGATATGGTGTTCGCAACGAACAGGATATCGTTAGTGTTCCATTGGATAGTTTCAAGGATGCGGAAGGCAATGTAGACACCAACGTGATTAAAGTGGGTAATGTATTACCGATGATGGACAATCAGGGAAATCAGTTTCAAGGTATCGTGTGTGAAATCACGCCTGAAGCCGTTATCATGGATTTTAATCACCCGATGGCCGGTAAAGAACTCAATTTCACCGTTACGGTGGCAGAAGTGCGTCCTGCAACAGCGGAAGAACTGGCACATGGTCATGTTCATGGTCCCGGTGGTCACCATCATTAATGCTGTTCGTATCGGCAATTGTATAATAAACCGGCAAGATCTTAAACTGCCGGTTTTTTATTTTATCGAGAATAATGACTATATTTAGTCTTACACCTCATATTAAATTGGAATCATGAACTGCCCTTTATGTAATGCAGCGCTTCAACCCGAAGCTATTAATATACAGAAAGATATTGCGAAATGTAACACCTGTGGACATGTATTTGCCATCTCCTCCGTATTTCGGCACGTCAGCAAGTTTGATGTGAATCTTCCCCCGAAAGGCGCCTGGTATACCAGTGATTTTGTCACTACCACCGTCGGTGCCACCACCCGTTCTCCATTAGCCTTCTTTCTGGTTCCTTTTATGATTGTCTGGTCCGGTGGTTCCTTGGGCGGGATATATGGAATGCAATTCGTGAGTGGCAAATTTAATCTTATACTCTCCTTATTCGGTATTCCATTTCTTATTGGTTCTATTGTCTTTTGGGGTGTCGCCATGATGGCTATTTTCGGAAAGATAGAGGTGACATTTGATCAGGAGAGCGGAAAAATATTTACAGGTATCGGTAAGCTTGGCTATACCAAAAGATTCTTATGGAAAGATGTAGAGGCGGTGGAAGAATCCATGTCCAACGTCAGGACACAGGGCTCCCAGCAATATCAGATTAATCTGGTAGGGCAGACACGTGTTTCTTTTGGAACCGGATTGAGCAATGAAAGGAGGTATTATATCATGAATGTCTTGCGCGCCTATCTGTCACGCGTCAAAAGATAATGTCATTTCAACGCCTCTCGCATCGCTCTTGCCTTCAACAGGCATTCTTCATATTCCTTCTCAGCATCACAGTCTATGGTAATGGCGCTGCCAGCCTGCAGGGAGATGTACTTCTTTTGCCGGTTGTATAAGATACTTCGTATCACCACATTGAAATCGAAATTTCCTTTTGGAGTGATATAACCCACCGTACCCGAAAATAATCCACGTTTTGTCACTTCATATTCCTCTATCCGTTCCAACGCGGCAAGCTTTGGGGCTCCCGTCATGGAACCCATAGGAAAAACAGCCCTGATGATATCAGAGAAACTCAGGTCTTTTGAGATGCTACAGGAGATTGTAGAAATCATTTGGTGTACCTGTTCGAAAGAATAAATTCCAAACAGCTCTTCCACCTCTACGGAATTCTTAAGGGCAATTTTAGAAAAATCATTTCTCACAAGGTCTACAATCATGACATTCTCGCTGCGTTCTTTCTCGTCGAAAAACAGTTGTTGTTTCAGTAGATTATCTTGCTTCTGATCTTGTATTCGTCTGCGGGTCCCTTTTATCGGCTGAGAAATCAAGGTGTTGTTTTGACGTTTTAAAAACCGTTCGGGCGACGCGCACATCAGATAGTTATCTTCATTCTTAAAGAAAGAGGTAAAAGGTGCTTTTGAAATTGCATTCAATTTCCAAAATACATCCACCGGATTTATCACGGTATCTGCTGCATAAAATTCCTGACAAAAGTTAAGTTCATAGATGTTGCCGAGCCGGATATCATTTTTGATTTTTTCTATTGTAGAAATATACTCTTCTTTTGTGATCCGATTTGAAATTTCAGTCGTGAGCGGCAAGCCTTGTTTTGCGGGTGTTTTTTCACTAATTAATTTATTGAACTCTTCCAGACCTCTTTCACTTTCATTCACACTTTCACTTACAATACCAATTTCAACCATTCCATTTTCAATTTTCACCAGATATTTCGGGATAAAAAAATGCAGCATTGGATTCTGTATATGATCTATATTTTTGGATGTTAAAGCGGGTTCAATTTCATTCTTTAAATCATAACTCAAAAAACCGAACATCCAGTCCTGATGTTTTAGCCGGAAGCTATCAAATTGTGCTAAACAATCGTTGTCAACTGAAATCGTATCAATGGCATCGATGGCAAACAAAGAACCAAAGGTAGAATACGGATAATTGGGATAATTGTTGGAGTCCAGATAGCAGAAATGCGTTACCTCTTCCGATACATTCAACAACTGACGTTTAAACGTTTCGATGTCATCAACCGGAAATGGAAAATACGTTCTCATCTATCGTACGTAAGATAAATACAATCTTAGAAATTAGAGCAAGGAATTGAATGGATGAAACCGTTAAGCCAACAGTGTTCCATCTGTCAGATCTATCAATTGCTCTCTGCCCGGACCATTAGAGACCATGGCCACTTTTGTATTCAGGTATTTCTCCAGGTAATCCACATATTCTTTTAATTCTACGGGCAATGGCTTTCCTGCGTCGATGGAACCCCAGCTCTTGAAGTAGATATTGGTGGGTACGATGGTCCTGTTCACCATGTCATATGGTAAATCTTTGGTTTCCTTGTTGTCGTATTTATAATGGGTTGTTACACCAAACTCATCAAAAGCATTTAAAATATCAGCCTTTGTGATGATCAGTTTCGTGACGCCATTGATTAGGCATGCATAATTCAACGCCGGTAAATCAATCCATCCGCAACGACGTGGCCTGCCGGTGGTCGCACCAAATTCCGAACCCTCTTTGCGCAATTTTTCGCCCACTTCGTTTTCCAGTTCAGACGGGAAAGGGCCACCTCCAACGCGGGTGCAATAGGCTTTGGTGATCCCAATCACATCGCCGATATGTTTAGGGGAAATTCCGAGACCCGTGCAAACGGCCGCAGAAATTGTATTGGAAGATGTAACAAAAGGATAGGTGCCGAAATCAATATCCAGCATGGAACCCTGTGCGCCTTCTGCCAGAATTCGTTTCCCTTTTTTCAGCGCTTCATTGATAAAATAGACAGACTCCACCTGTTTGAAATCTTTCAGTTTTTCCACCGCATCAAACCAGTCGTCTTCCATCTCCTTCAACTCATAGTCAAAATTATAAATCTGCAGCAGCTGCAAATGTTTTGCTTTCAGTAATTCATATTTTACGATAAAATCCTCCTCCTGAATATCACCGATACGCAAGCCGTTACGTCCTGTCTTGTCCATGTATGTCGGTCCTATCCCTTTTAAGGTAGAACCGATTTTTGAAGAACCTTTGGATGATTCGGATGCCGCATCCAGAATCTTGTGTGTTGGCAGAATCAGATTGGCACGTTTGGAAATGATCAGTCTTTCTTTTACAGGAATACCCTGCTTTTCAAGATTTTCGATTTCTTTTACGAGAGTCACCGGATCAATCACCACACCATTGCCGATATAATTTATCTTGCCATCACGGAAAATACCGGAGGGGATGGTATGCAGTACATGTTTCACACCATCAATATATAAGGTATGTCCGGCATTAGGGCCACCCTGAAAACGGGCAATGATATCGTATTTGTCTGCGAGATAGTCAACTATCTTTCCTTTTCCTTCATCGCCCCATTGTAAGCCTAAAATTACATCTACTAGCATAAAAGTGATCTGTTAAGTGGTTATATCTGATTTATCTGATGTGAAAACCCGTTGTTTCTGTCAAGTGTTAAAGTTATAAATTATTAACAAGATTCTTTAGTTAAAGAATTATTAGCAACAATGTTAAAAAATCAAAAACAAACTACCAAAAGTCTATAGATTTTGTAGATTAATAAAAATTTGTCGTACATTTGTTTTGATATAAGAATCACATCACCATAAACGCTGTCACTATGCTACGCATCCAGTTTCCTCCGCTTGAATTTCGATGTTGAACAAGATTTCTTACAGCAGGATTAAAAAATGAATGGAAGAACTCTAAATACATCACATGAAAAATATTCAACTTAAAAGATTCACATTGGGGTACACACTGACACAAGAACAGATTGACTATTACAATCATTATGGTTTTCTGCATTTTGAAAACTTTCTTTCTGCCTCTGACGTTGATGCGATTATTGCATCTGCCGAACAAGTTCAAAAAGATTGGGTAGACAATAATGTTAAGGTTGTTAACGGTATTCCCATTAAATACGGTAAAGATGAAAACGGACAGACCATCGTCCAACGTTTTGCCTTTACCAATAAATACAGCAAGGAAATTCAGTCATTTATACGTAATCCGAAGTTAAATGCACTAAAGGTGCTGATGCCGGAAGGTGCGCGTATAGGAGAAAATGAAAAGGATGGTGCGGTTTTAAATCACTACGTAAATGTCCTCGACAGCAATTACAAACAGTTGGGATGGCATACGGACAGCGCACGTGATATCTTTTACGGAAAGAAGATAGAGCAGTTCATTAATATTGGTTTATACCTCGATGATTCCTCTGAGGTGAACGGGGGGCTGAGGTTGCTGCCCGGTACACACAAACAGGGAATTTTCAAGATGCTTTTCAGAAAAACCTATTTCCTCAATAATGATAATGATAAGGATGAGGTCCTGGTCAGAGCGAAGAAGGGTGACCTTGTCATTCATGACGGCAGAATCTGGCATCGCGTTGCGCCTTCTCCGCATTTCGGGGCAAAGAGCAGAAGAAGGGTAATCTATGTTCCGCTGATTTCCGGTGCTTATCAACCGAAGGACGCTAACAGCAAAACACCATTCTATCATCGATTTCAGAGGCTGGCGGGATAGGCAGATAAGGATACAGTTAAATGTATGTTTGAATTATATAAAATAAATAGGCGATTTTTTATGCATTTCATAGCTTTTCAGAGGGGTGCAGAGAACGCCGACTCTGCACCTTTTTAATTTTAAAAATGGAACAATGAAAACCATTACCATTATCGGGGGAGGGGCTTCCGGTGCATTAGTGATGATTAATATGCTGAAGTATTTTCCGGATGCTCCCGTTGCTGTTAAATGGATTGAACAATCCGGTGAATTCGGAACAGGAGTAGCCTATGCTACCGATAAGGATTATCATATACTGAATGTCCCGGCGAATGCAATGGGACTTTTTCACGATTATGCCAACGATTTTTTTGAATGGCTGCTCAAGAAAGGATATACCTATTCGGAGCATGATTATGTTCCAAGAAAAATTTATGGAGATTATATTAAGGAACAGCTGTTTACCCAACTTAAAAAGAACCACAATATCCATATTGAACTGATTCAGGCTGAAGTGACGGATATAAACAGGGAAGTCGACGCTTATGAAATAGTGTTGCATGACAATAAACGTATCAAGACAGATAGCATTATACTTGCAACGGGTAATTTCTTGCCTGCGAATCCTGTATTAAAGAATATGGATTATGTAAACAGCTCTTCGTATTTCAGAAATCCCTGGGCCAATGAAATCAACCAATTGCTGAAAAGGACGGATGATATTCTGATCATCGGCACGGGGCTTACCATGGTAGATAAGATACTTGATATGTATCATCAGATACATAAAGTAAAAATCTATGCCATCTCCCGAAACGCTTATTTGCCATTTACACATTATCCATGCAGCCGCCATCAGAAATACCCGGATTATTCGGATGAATTATTGGAGGCAGGATCGATAAAGGAATTGTATGAAATCATACGCCGGCATGTCGATATAGGTATCAAATCTGGAATCGACTGGCGTGTAGTGGTTGATACCATCCGTCCTTCACTGCCTGCCATCTGGAATCGCCTGTCTCTGCAAGAAAAGAAAACTTTCTTCAGGCGTGTCGGCTCTTTGTGGACCGTAGTGAGACACCGTATTCCCGTACTTTGCGCAGATATCATACACCTGCTGAGAGACAAGAAGCAGTTGCAAATACTTGCAGGACGCATTCATGCCATAAAGGAAACAGAAAAAGGATTTGCCGTCAGCTATTTGGATAAGAACGAACGGGTGATAAAAGAAATTGAGGTACAGAAGATCATCAATTGCAGTGGACCTCAGCTCAACCTGGCACAGGCCGATTCCATATTGCTGAGGAATCTACTGAGAAAGGAAATGATTGGTGTGGATGCCTTGGGATTGAGCCTGCACGCATCACCTGACGGAAAATTACTGAATAAGAAGAATAAGGTAATACCGGGTTTGTATACTATCGGAAACGGATTGAAAGGGGTACTCTTTGAGTCGAGCACCATTCCGGAGATTCGGGTACAGGCCTATCATTTGGCAAAAGAATTGATCACTTCAGATGTTGTCTTGGTGTAGAAACAGTTGGGCCACTTTTTTATCCTTCATCTGCCTGTTTATGCTGATGATTTATCTGCTGTTGTCCGGATGTAATACCCTTGCCCGTAAAAAGAATTCTGCCCTGAAGAAATAACACAGCGGATGGTGAAATCAAAAGCCAGAATAAAATATTCAGGCGTTTTATTTTGATGGTTTTTGTATTTTAATGTAAAGACTTGTAGATGGTATAGCTGCTGGTAAGGATGATTAAAATACCTACCAGTCTCATGATGGTCGCCGGTTTCATAAAGCGAAGGATATAGGCTCCGATGGGTGCCGCAATTACCCCACCAATAATCAAAGCCAGCACCGGTTTCCAGGCATCGATGCCCAGAAAGAAGATAAAGACACCTGTGCTGAAAAAGGTGACAAAAAATTCAGCCGTGTTTACCGTTCCTATCACTTCTCTTGGAGAATTTCCTTTGTCAATAAGATTGGAGGAAACGATAGGCCCCCATCCGCCGCCGCCGATGGAATCAAATAATGCACCGGCAAAACCTAAGACCGGAGCATACTTCCAGCTGCTTTTTTTAGGAGGTATCTGGCGAATGCTTTTTATCAGAATGTAAACGCCCAACAATAACAGATAGGCTGCAATATATGGTTTTATGATTTTTCCGTCCAGGATGCTGGAAATGAGATAGGCTCCCGTTACGGCACCTGCCACTCCCGTAAAGACCAGCCTGAAAAAAAGCCTTTTGTCTATGTTGCGCATGAAGATGTGTGATAAGCCGGAAACGCCGGTCGTAAAGACTTCCGCCGTATGGACACTGGCAGAGGCGATTGCAGGTGGTACGCCAACGCCTAACAGCATGGTGGAACAGCTGACACCATAGGCCATGCCGAGCGCGCCGTCAATGATTTGGGCTACAAAACCTGCTCCGATGTATAAGAGAAATTCAGTATCAAAACTGAAGGTGTATAAGGGATTGGGATGTGTCGTAAATATTTTCCAGCCCAAAAAACCTATAAGGCTGAGCTTTAGCGAAATGATTACGGCTGCAACATATTTAAAATTAATCTTTTCCATCTGTAATGTTTAATTGTATTTTGCTAAAATACCATGGCAATCATCACGATTGCCATGGTACAAATAACAAATGCATGCGAAAAATGAATCTTTATTTCTTGTCAAACAATCCGTCTACTGTCCATGAAAAATAATATAAGGAACCAATGGACGGACCGCCAACGTATTGTGTGTAATATTTATTTAAGAGATTGTTTCCTCCCACCTTGAATGTACTGTAAGCTTTAGGAACTCTGTAGTTCACCTGCGCATCGAGGGTGTTGAAAGATGGAACGGTACCTGCAGCCAGCTGGCTGTCCCAATAGAATGCGCTTTGCCATCTCCAGGTGATGTTGAATCCAAAGTTTTTGAATGCTTCTTTTGCAGCAAGTGTCAGGTTTACGGTATGTTCAGGGGTATTGAATGCCGGGATCAGGATATCTGTGTTTTTCACTCCTTTCAGTTTTGCCCAGCTATAGTTCGCCGTGAAGGTGAAGCTTCTCCAGAAGTTATAGCTTACTGCCGCACTTACCCCATGATTGCGTACCACCGCCTGTGAGTTGGTAAAGAGACGGAAGTTGGTATTTTTACCGAAACTGCCTGCTGTACGTGCATAATAGACCGTTGAGTCATCCACACCGATGGTGCCTTTGTTGATACGTGTGATTTCCACCTGACCGATGAAATCATGATAGATGTTGAAGTAATAATCCACGTCCACAAATATTTTATCCTTGTAGAGTAACCCTTTGTAGCCCACTTCAATGGAATTGATTCGTTCAGGTTTGATATATCCGAACGGACTTTTCTGCAGCAGACCTTTATTGGCTTCAATAGCTTGAACCTCATTGTATCTGCCTGTATTGGTACTGTCTTTTACCGCATTATTGAATGATCTTACCGTATTTCGAACATAGGAGTTTTCTATGATGTTTTGCCCTCCGGCGAGCACTTCAAGCCCCCCCAGACGTTTCACACCACCATTGTCAACATAGGAGAATCCTTCGAATAAGGTAGGGAAGCGGTATCCGTTTTGCCAGGAGAAACGTACATTGTGTTTTGGTGTTGGTGACATGACTATTGCTAATCTTGGATTGACCGCCGGTTTGAAATACTGTACTTTATCCACGCGCAATGCCGCGACAAATTTTATACGATCTTTCCACACCGTTTTGGTTGCCTGAAAGAATCCACCCACTTTGTAGTAATTGAAATTCTTGAATAATTTTGAAGAATCAAAAGATAAGCCACCGGGATTAATGCCTTTTGGATTGATAAAGCTGTTGCCATCGGGAGATACATTAAAATCTCTGAATTCAGCCCCTACCAACAATTCAAAATATTTGATCAGGTGTGTCAGATTATACTGACCTTCAACCTGAATGATTTTACTTTTTAATTTCAATCCGGCACCTCTGTCCCAGTTGTTGATCTGTGCCAGTGCTTTCAGTTTCTCTTTCAACAGTTCACTGTTAGGAGCGTATCTGCCTGAATCAGCATAAAGACGAGCCTGAGCCAGTGCATATGTGATGGAGTCGCCGGTAGACGAATTGGTGGTCAGGGCATTGAATCTGCTGCTGAAATCTGTGAACCATTTGGTATCCGTTTTGAAACTTCTGTCAAGGTTTTCCGCCATCGGACGTGCATTGTAGGAGTCACCGGTATTTTCGGTAGTCAGATAGGTTCTGAAAAAATGATTTTTACCGGTCCATTCCAGTTTGTGTTGCTGCAAGAGGGTGCCGTCTAATTTAATACGATTTCCACGTTGATATACATTGTCAGCGGTACCCACTCTGTAGCTGTAAGAAACGACATCCTCGTTTTTGAATTTGTAAGCAACCTGTAAATCGCCCTTTAGATTTTGTACATTATAATCAACAAAGTCTTTCTCATGATAGCCGGTTCTTGCCACCTGATAGGTCTTGCCCCATAGCACGATGTCTTTCCGGTTTGTACTCTCATTTCCATATCCGTTGATAGGATCTGCCCCAGGGTTATTGTCACCCGTCAATCCAAGTCTGGAATTGGCAGATGCATTAAGGTCTGTCTGGTCATCTGTAATCCAGTCGTATGCCTTGAAATAGGAGACATTTATCTTATAGGCAAATCTGTCTTTGTATGTATTGGCAATACGTAAGGCTGTCTCTGTCAGCGGTTTTATCTTACTGTTCTTGTCGTTGATATGATTGAAACCAATTTTCTGATAGATGCTGATGCCTTTATGGATAAATGGATCTTTGGTACTGATATAGGAAACGCCGTTGATGGCATTCATCCCATAGATTGCAGAGGCGGCGCCCGGAATTAATTCAACAGACTGCACATCTAATTCACTGGGACCAACAGCATTCGCTATCGGGGCGCCAATGCCCGGTGATTGGGTATCTGCACCATCTACCAATTGCAAGAAACGGGAGTTGGTGGTGTTCGCAAAGCCACGGGTGTTTGGTACCTTAAAGCCCAGACTCAGGGTCGTCATCTGCACGCCTTTCAGATTTTCCAATGCATCGAAAAATGATGGTGCCGCAGATTGTTTGATGGCGGTGTTATCCAGCTTTTCAATACTGACCGGCGATTGCAAAATTTTTTCACTAACACGGGATGCAGACACCACCACTTCATTGATGAAGTTACTTTCTTCTCTCAGTTTTACGTCAACAGAGGTGTTGTTGTCCGCAATCACCACCTCTTTATTGCTGTAGCCGATATAGGATACAACCAGCGTTAAAGGAAGCGCTTGTGATGTTTTAAGTTCAAAGAATCCATCCTCATCCGTTATAATCCCTTCTGTTGTTCCTTTAATCGAGACATTTACACCTTGCAAGGCCTCTTTCTTGGATTCGTCAATGATTTTACCTTTTATGATCCTTATGTCGCCAACGGCATAGCTGCTGACTGTTGTGGTGGAGTCTTGTGAGAGAGCGGTACCTGCATGTAATAATGCGAGAAATAATACCAGTAATGTGCGTGTAGTGTTTTGCATACGTATGTTTTTTAAACAGTGGTACAAATCTATAAAACCTACCAAATATATAGAGTATGTGGATTTATTAAATAAACGTTATGCTTTGAATCCGAATGATGGTATATTTAAGCTAATAAAATATTGAGATGATGATAAATTTCTGGATATGGCTGGCCATCATTTTTAACGTAATGACGAATGTAGGGTTCAAATACGCAGCCATGGTGGAGGGGAATGCCCCGAAGAAGTGGTTGTTATTTTCGGGCGCACTGGTATTTGGACTCTTGAATTCAGTTTGTTTTACGGAGGCACTTAAAACCATCCCGCTGAATATTGCGAGCGCTGTCTTCTTTTCGCTGACGATTGTTGGCTTGTTTCTGGTGTCTTATTTCGTATTTGATGAAAACCTAAACTGGCTGCATATAGGCGGAGCCTTTGTGATTGTTGCCGGTGTGATTATGGTAAATGCGTAATCTAATAGAGCATGTATGTCATCTCGGTTTGATGTGTACGATATCAATCTTGGGAAGGTCTTTTTCCTTGAAGAAATAGTTTTTCTGCGTTTTCAGCCGTCTTTCAAAATCGCTGAACTTTTTCAACCCATTCTTTGTCCACACACATTCTGCAATTGCGAGTAGTCTGGGGAATACGAGATATTGCAGTTCTTCCGCATCTTTAATGAATTGTGTGGATACATATGCCTGTCCGCCCAATATGTGCTTTTGTATTTTAGAATCTTTTATTTTCCCATACAGGTTTAAGGCATATGCCTTATCCAGGGGGAGATAGGACATGCTGAAAGATTTTTTCTCATCATCCCAGTCCTGATAATAATCCAGAGAGCAGAATTGTCTCGGCATCATGATAACATCCTTGCCTTTTGCCGCTGCACCCCATCCGCTTTTATTGCTTTTGTAACTCATCAGAATCTCTTCTTTATGTGGCGCGTAATCCTGTCCGATGATTTTCTTATTTTTCGATAATAGATACTGCAGGGATGAGGTATCAGTCATGCCGTTGCCGATATGTACGTAAGGTCCGGGAAACAGGGCGCAAACTTCATCAATAACAGCCTTGTTACGTTCTATTGAAGTGTTTTCTGTTGCCGACGGCAGATCTATTTCAGGCGTGATATTGATAAACCGGTCCTGTGCATACTTGACGATCTCTTTGATTTGAGTCGTTGTATAGAATTGCTCTTTATCTGCAAGTGTCGAATCCGCCTTCATCGTTATGCGCCATTTTATCTCGTCGGCCAACTGCCAGTGAAACTGATTCAATTTAAGCTTTGCCATTGCATCAATATATTGCTTGATGAGCTCTGTCCCGAAAAAACGATGCACTTCATCCAGGTGCATGCCACGATAGGAGAAGGCGGGCATATCCTTGATTTCGAGGCATGGCAGCGTTTTTACGGAATCTTTCTTCAGCAGTTGCATCAGGCTCTGCACCCCGTAAAACAATCCTGCATTTCCGGAAGATGCGATGCTTATGGATCCGGAACTGATGGTCAGCGTATAGGCGTCTGAAGGGATATCTGTAGCTTTTGTCTGTAAAAGGTTAAGGCTTACTGCCGTTGGTGAGAAGGCTACCAAAGGAATGTTTTTCTCCTTGATAAAATCCGCCAGTTGCTTTTGAATGAATTTGGTCGCATCATCTCCTCGGATAATCTTGATGTCAAGCCCCTTGGCATAATTGAAGACACCTTCGTTGTATTTTATTTCATTCGGTTTAGGAATGATGGCAACCTGTCCGTTTACTTTCCTGGCAAATAGGAAAAGGACAAAAAACAAGGTTATTGTAAAATATTTTCCGGCCATGGTCAGCGGTTTTAAGGTTTTTTGTTTTCACATTTATCTTTGTTGCAATTGCCGTATAACGTCAGCGAATGATTTTTTATTGTTTGGTGAAAAAGCTCACCGGCACTGGTTTTCACCTGTTGTAGTCTCGGATCGCAGAATTCGAATACTTTTCCGCAGTCCACACAAATCAAATGGTCGTGATTTCTGTTGCCATAAGATTTTTCATACATCGCATGGTTTTGGCCAAACTGGTGTTTAGTCACTAATTCACATTGTACCAATACATCTAAGGTATTGTACACGGTGGCACGGCTCACATTGAAATCATTGTTTTTCATCTGCAGGTACAACTCTTCCGCATCGAAGTGGTCTTCTCTGTTGTAAATCTCTTCCAGAATAGAAAAACGCTCAGGCGTTTTGCGCTGTTTGTTGTTTTCTAAATAAGTAGAAAAAATATGCTTTACCTCGTTGAATGCTTTTGTGTCGACTGCCATGTCTTGCAAATTTAGCAAATAGTTATTAGTTATTGGATATTACTTGTTGCGAAAATAATACTACACTGAGCTGACGAAACATTTTTTTTGGTGTGGATAAATATTTGCACTACGAATACTTGATAATATCATTATTTAATATTAATCTTACACAAAGTACTATAATATGAAAAATATTTTTCTAAACACACACACACACACACACACACACTAAGTTTGTAAGTGTGTTAATGCTATTAACAATGATGCTTAGTAGTACTTTAACAAAAGCGCAGTTAAAAGTCCTATCAACAGGAAAAGTTCAAATGGGGGCAACTCCACAAACCACTTACCCAACAAATATGGCGACAAATGTTCAGGTATTAGGTACTGGAACGCCTTTAAATTGCCAAGGAAGATTGTGTATTGGTGATATGGGTGCAAATGAAAACAATGTATATATTGGCGAGTATGGCACAGCTGATAATGACCAAATGCAAGTACATGGAAAATTGGGAATATATTTTACTACAGGTAGTTCCGGAACGGATGTACGATTGACTATCTTAAGCGGAGGAGATGTAAAAGCTACCAGTTATTTGTGGTCTAATGGTGTGAAATTAACTTCGGATGAACGGTTGAAAACAAACATAAAAAATTATGCCAGCACGTTTGATAAATTAAGGCAACTACAGGCTGTAACCTACAATTACAAGATAGAGCAACCGGCAGGCATTGATTGGAGCAAAGTGGATTGGAAAAACCTGAGTGACAAAGAACGAAAAGATTTAGAGACAGAAAAAAATAAATTATATCCGGAAGTTAGCGAAGAAAAAATCGGATATATTGCACAGGAACTACAAAAGGTTTACCCACAATTGGTGTCAAAAGATGAAAAAGGGAACTATGGTGTAGATGATATTGGCCTTATTCCAATTATTGTCGAAGCGATGAAAGGGCAAGACAGCAAATTGCAAGATCAAATAAAAAAAGTAGAAGATTTAGAAAGTCAACTCGCGCAATGTTGCACAAACAAATTAAATGGATTAGAAAATAGTGAAGTGGAAAGAAAGAAATTAATAGAAAACAGCACAAATACTTTTGCCACATTAGAACAAAATAATCCAAATCCATTTGATAAACAAACATTAATTGGCTATACAATTCCTGACAATTGTACAAATAGCAGTTTGCATATATATGATTTAAACGGTGTAGAACTGAAAAATTACGCAATAAATCAAAAAGGGAAAGGCAATATTATAATAGACAGCAACAGCCTAAAAGCTGGTATGTATTTATATACGCTTATTTGCGATGGAAAAGAAATTTCGACCAAGAAGATGATTTTAACCAATAAATAGATTCTATATGAAGAAGAATTTATTGCTATTGCTTTTTTCCATTACAACCTTTACACAAGTAAAAGCTACAGATTGGTTTCCGGTGGGAGCAAAAAGCTACTGGGGTTCTAGAGTTTGTTGTATTCCGGATGATAACCCATATTTTTGGAATATAACTAAAGATACCACTATACAAAGTAAACTGTGTAAAATTTTAGTTGCAAATGATGGCAACAGAGAAGTCGTCTTTGAAAATAATGGTGTTGTAGAAAAATATACGAATGAGAATTTTTTACCATTATATAATTTTAATAAAATCAAGGGTGATACAATATTGTTTGTAAATGATTCAGGAAAATACAGCTGTGATACATTTTATTTTGTAATTGATACTGTAAAACTATTAGCACAGAATAATATGCTGAAAGTGCAATCAGGCAGGTTTTTAAAGAACAGTAATTGTGATAATCCGTTTATTCGCACAATGCCATATATCTCTATTGTTGAGAGAATGGGAATCCCCAAATTTTATAACACTATTGAATATTTCTCTTTAGAGGCCACATATTATTATGAAAGGTGTTATGAAGATGCTAATTATAATATACACTTCGTTAATTATGCTTGTGATTCAATCATTGATAAGATAAACGAAAAAGCCAACATCAATTTGCCAGTCAAAATATTTCCAAATCCTGTTTCTGATGAAATACAAGTAGAATTTTCAGAAAATATTAAATATCAAACGCTAAAATTGTTATTGATTGATACCAATGGAGAAATAATTATGTCAACGCAAAGTGATCAACTTCAAAAGTTAAAATTAAATCTATCTAATTGCAATAATGGATTGTATTATTTGAAAATTATTATAGATGATGAATATATCGCAAAACAGATTATTATAAGTCACTAAAAGCATTACCTATGAAAAGAATACCATTATTGTTTAGCATTATGCTGATAATAACTCATAAAAATTATTCCCAACAGTGTTATACAAACTGGAATCCGAATGATGGCAACAATGCATTAAATTCTTTGTTGTTAAATACATTATGTAATGATATTAATCTTTATACTACTATTAATAATAACACATCAACAAAGACTATTCGAATTGCATTTCATATATTTCAAAAGAGTAATGGTACAGGAAACCTGCAAAACACAATAGCCGACAGACAATGGCTGCAAACGTATAATTGGTTTTATATAAACCAGATATTTAACAATTTAAACCAAATGGCTCTGCCTACAACATCACCATATATACAAGATAGCAAAATCTATTTTCAATTAGACAGTATCTATTTTTGGAAAGATGATTATGGTTGGGAGGGAAATATCGATAACCAAGGTGCAGGATATACTAAAGGAGAATCATTGTATAATACGTATGTCACCAATAAACCAAATGTAGCAAATAAAACAACAACTCTACACGTTTTCATGTCAGGTAATGGAGGAAAACCCGATGGAGCTGGTTCTGGTCAAGCAAGATGTCTCGCTGATAAGCGTTGGATAATGTTTAATTCTATTTACCAAGCATATTTAAATAACACAGGATGGAATGCTGGTCCGATATTACGACACGAAATTGGTCATGCGCTTGGATTAAAACATTCTTGGTATACTGATGATTGTAATGACACGCCTGATAATTGTGGAAATGATTGTAATGTATCACCTACACCAAATACTAATAATATAATGGATTATGGTCTATTTAAAGATGCTTTAACGCGCTGTCAAATAAACAGGATTCATTATTTCCTTCTAGGGGGTAGTGACTATAATAATATGTTGTTTGGATGTGGAAATGATGATGTTTCAGATTGTGTAATAAGCGGCGTTAATATTACTACCCCAATAGTTAGCGGACCAATAAGTATATGTAATCCAAACGGATCAAACTACAATATAGATAATCTGCAATTGGGTGTTACAGTTAATGCTACTGCTACACCTGCTACATTGTTTCAAAATGCAGATATTTGTGGCGGACCAGGAATTACATTTAAACCGGCTACTACAACTAATTCTGGGGGTGCTATTCTCACATTTACAACAAGTTTTGGAAAATATGGTAATACTTCATTTACAAAGAAAGTTTGGGTAGGAACTAGACCAGCTACTTTAAATGTCTGTACTTTTCCAAATAATCCTCAGATTTATGGTGCTACTACCATCAATTCTCCAGGAATAAGTTGTGGTACATCAGCAATTGTACCAACTAACTCAGATGTAACTTTTATTGCGGAAACTACTAATTTAAATCCGGGATTTGAAGTACCTTTGGGTACTCAATTTGAAGTAATACCCGAAGCAATATCTTGTCCGTAAAAAACAACATACAAACTAAAATACCTGAAATAGATGCCTTACGTGGCATTGCTATTATTTTGGTGGTTTGCCATCATACAAAAAGCTTCTGGTTTTTAAGAGATCATCCGGTGTTTATGGAAAACTGCTGGCAATCGGTCAATCTGTTTTTTATTCTTTCCGGTTTTTCATTAGCGTATCCATATCTTCTGAATCATAAAAGCCTAAATAGCAGACAAGATGTCTGGCAATATTATAAGAAAAGATCTCATCGTTTATTTCCATTGTTATTGATTAGTTCTGTTATCGGTGTCTATTTCCGTTCACATTTTGAACACGATGCTTTTATAGACTTATTGTATGCAATTTCGTCATTCAATATTTTTACAAAAGAATATTTCTTTCCAAAAGTAAATGACGTTTTATGGTCGTTAAGTATTGAAATTTGGTTTAGTTTATTTTTTGTAGCCTTACTATATGTTTTCAGGAAAAAACCACTACTAACATTTGTGCTATTTTTAATTTTTTCTCTTGGTGTTCGATTGTATAGCATCAACGTTATAACGGATTATAAATACCTGAACTATGTTAAAGACGGATTTTTCGGAAGAATAGATGATTTTATTGTAGGAATCTTTTTGTGTTATATATATACGAAACAAGATTTCCTGAAAAAAATAAAATGGAACATTGTTTATTCTGTTATCTTGATGGTGTTGATTTATTTTATCACACAAAATAATTTTTCAATCTGGTACACCAAATTAAAAACGAACAATCATGGTTATCATCTTGCATTCATGAATAATTACACACATTTTATTATAATTTTACTGATGTTATTTTATTTCACAATGAATAAATGCCTGAAGTTTATTTTTCAAAACTATTTTCTAAGAATGTTAGGCAGAATGTCTTTTTCTATTTATATCTGGCATTCATTTTTAGTTGAATTATTTTATGAAAAAATTGGAAATATTGAAAATAGTGATGCTTTATTATTGGCTAAATTTTGGTTATTAACCTTAGTCATTTCGATACTTACCTATCGTTATATAGAATTTGGTCATGTGAATAGTTGGAGAAAAATATTTCAGAACTAGGTATTAAATCTCTTCCCTAATCACCGAATTGATGCCCGGAATGGATTTCAGCTTGGCAATCAGCTTATTCACCTGATCGTTGTCTTTTACAAATACTTTTATGATGCCCTCAAAAATACCTTCATTCGTTTCAATGGAAACGGACTGCATATTCAGTTTCATCTCGCCGGATATGACGGTGGTCAGTTTGTTGATAACGCCAATGTCATCCAGTCCGGTTAGTTTCACCGTGGTTAAAAATGCAGGGGTGGTTTTTGCTGTCCAGCGTGTCTTGATAATCCGGTAGCCATATTTGGAAGCCAGATTAATCACGTTCGGGCAGCCGGTCCTGTGAATCTTTATCACACCATTGATGGAGATGAAACCAATCACATCATCTCCCGGAATGGCACTGCAGCACTTGGCAAATTCATATGGAAACTTAGATGATTCATCAAAGATGACAAGTTCGGCATTTTTGGGGATTTCTCCGTTGTTTTCATCCGCCTGATAGGAGATTTCCTCGTCTTTGGGTTTGACGACTTTCTCAGGTTTTATGATTTCCAGATTTCCACCCAGCACTTTCAATTGCTTCAGATCATTCAGGTTAAGGGTGTTCTTGGCAATATTATAAAACAAATCCATCGAACTTGGCATCTTGTATAGGTTGGCAATGACATTGATGTTCTCGTTCGTAAAATTCGCCTTCAGCTGGTTTAGCTTCCTTTCCAGAATTTCCTTTCCGTCATCCGCAATTTTTCTCTTCTCTTCGCGCAGTGAGTTTTTTATCTTTGATTTTGCACGTGAGGTGGTTACAATATTCAGCCAGTCTTCACTCGGCTTCTGTTTGCGGGAAGTGATGATTTCGACCTGATCGCCGTTTTTAAGCTCATGGCTGATGGGAACCAGCTTGTTGTTTACCTTTGCACCTATGCAGTTATCACCCACATTGGTATGCACCGTGTAGGCAAAATCCAAAGCGGTGGCCGCTGCAGGCAATATCTTAAGTTCGCCTTTTGGAGTGAAGATGTAAATCTCTTTCTGGTATAACTGTAATTTGAAATCATTTATAAATTCAATGGGATTGACATCGGGATTTTTCAGGAATTCCCTAACCTGCATCAGCCAGCTTTCAATGGCTTCCTCAGCGGAGTTCGCCGCCTTGAATTTATTTTCCTTGTATTTGTAGTGTGCGGCAAGACCTTTTTCCGCCACCTCATCCATGCGCTGTGAGCGTATCTGCACTTCCACCCATTGCCCGCCGGGACCCATCACGGTCGTATGCAACGATTCATAGCCGTTTCCTTTCGGATGCGAAATCCAGTCGCGCATACGGTTGGGTTGGGGTGAATATTTATCTGTAACAATGGAATAGGCGCGCCAGCAATCTTCTTTCTCTTTCTCCTGCGGAGAATCAAGAATCACACGAATGGCAAATTTATCGTATACGTCATCAAAATCCACTTCCTTTTTCCGCATCTTGTTCCAGATGGATGAAATCGATTTGGGCCTCCCGAAAACATTGGCTTTAAGTCCTGATTTGTCCATCTCCATCTGAAGAGGCCGTACGAAATCATTGATGTATTTGCTCCTGTCTTTTTTGGTCGATTCCAGCGCTTTGGCAATTTCCTTATACTTCTCCGTTTCCGTATATTTCATGGCCAGATCTTCCAGCTCACCTTTTATGGAATATAAGCCTAGACGGTGTGCCAGTGGCGCATAGAGATATATGGTTTCCGAAGAGATCTTCAGCTGATTTTTTCTGCTTTGGCCATCCAGCGTACGCATGTTATGCAGCCGATCCGCTATTTTTATCAGGATAACCCGAATATCATCACTAAGGGTGAGGAGGATTTTACGGTAGTTTTCAGCCTGTATGGATTCGGTCTGATGGGAAATCTTACTGATTTTGGTAAGTCCGTCAATGATTTTCGCGGCCGTATTGCCAAATTCCTTTTTTATATCCTCGAGCGTGAGGTCCGTATCTTCCACCGTGTCGTGCAGCAGGGCACAGATGACGGAAGTGGTGCCTAATCCCATATCGCCGGCCACAATCTTGGCAACTGCCAGTGGATGATGGATGTATGGCTCGCCGCTTTTACGGCGCATATGCTTGTGCGCATCCACCGCCAGTTCAAAAGCATGGCGTATACGTTTATCGTCTCCTTTTTTCATGCGTGGCTGTGCCAGTCGCAACAGTTGGCGATAATCTTTTAAGATGGCCTGCTTTTCGGCTTCAACATTTATTTCCATGGATGTACAATATACAATCTACCTGCTAAAAATAAAAAAGTTCAGGCATTTTACCTGAACTTTTATCTGTATGACGTATGCTTTGCTTATTTTTTTGTACTCGCATATTCCTCATTCATGCCTTTGAGAACATCCTGAGTGATGTTATAGGCATCATTTACGTACAGTAAATTGATGGTTTCTCTGGAATAAGGTAATATGTAGGTATAGGCACCGTTGGAATTATACTTTTTAAGGTAGCTGACGATTCGCTCCTGCAGCTCAATATTGAAATCCTGTGTCTCCTTCATGAACTGAGCTTCCATGGATTGCTTGCGTTCCTCGATTTTTTGTTGCTTTTCCGCCAGTCTCTGCTGCGCCATCATACCTTCTTCTTCCGTCATGGTCTGAGCCTTCTGCACCAGAGAATTATATTCCGCCTGAAATGCACTCATGCTTCTGTCCAGTTCCGCTTCCATAGATTTCTGACGTGCTTCCAGTTTTGATTGTCCTGTCTTAAAATATGCATAATTGCTCTGAAATGAATCAATATCTATGTAGGCAATCTGGGGAACGGTAACCGATTTCCCATTGGTCTGGATGATTTGAGGAGCTGCACCGGATTGTTTTTTAGAGCTGAAATGCAGGTAAAATAAGACAGCTACCAGTATAAATAAGACACCATTTAAGGCCAGTGATAGATTTTTCATGGCGCAAAGATAGCAATATTTTATAATTGCTTAATTTTCAGATTGGCTAATTCTCAAAATATTCTTATCTTTGCGGTCCGTTTTGCGGGTGTGGCGAAATTGGTAGACGCACTAGACTTAGGATCTAGCGGGCAACCATGGGGGTTCGAGTCCCTCCACCCGCACAACTAAATGTTGAATGATGAATGATGATTGTTAGTTTTTTGACATCTGAGTTTTTCATTCAACATTTATCATTTAACATTTAACATCAACAAAGTGAATATTTCCAGAAACAACATCGACGATTTAAACGCAGTAATCAGCATTGAATTAAAAAAGGAAGATTACTTGCCTAAAGTGGAAAAGGCAATTGCAAATGCAAAAAACAATGCCGCCATCAAAGGATTCAGAAAAGGACATGTGCCTTCAGCGCTGATTAAAAAAATGTATGGAAATTCCATTTTGCTGGATGAATTAAACAAATCGGTTTCCGAAGCGCTGAATAAGCACATTGAGGACGAAAAGTTGAATATGCTGGGGCGTCCTTTGCCAAAAGCCTCTCAAAATCTGGAGTTCGATATCAACAATCCTGCAGATTTTACCTTTGAATATGAAATCGGTCTGGCTCCGGAAGTAAAAGTATCATCCTTAAGTAAGGATACAAAAGTGGCTAAAAATGTCATTGCCATTGATGATAAGACACTGAATGATGAATTGGATAAATTGCGAGAACGCTACGGAAAACTGCTCAATCCAGAAAGAAAAGAAGATGAAAAGCCGGAGTATGAGAAGGCAGAATTGAATCAGGAGTTGTTTGATAAGGTTTATGGCCCCGGCATTGTGACAACTGAAGAGGAATTCAGAGAGAAAGTTCGTAAGGAACTGCAGGATTTTGCCGATAAATCTGCTGAAAATAAATTCAAGGAAGACATTTACCTGACCTTGATGGATAAAACGGATATTAAATTTCCAGACACTTTCCTTAAAAAATTCATCAAGGCAAGCAATGAAAAACCTATTGACGATGAACAGATTGAATCAGAATATCCTCAGTTTGAGAAAGGACTGAAATGGAACCTGATTACCAATGCAATAGCCAGAGATAACAATATACGTGTAGAATTTGAAGATGTGAAGAATTTCTCCAAGGAACAGTTGCGTGCTCAGTTCATGATGTACGGTGGTGGTCTGACAGACGAAATGATTGACAGTTTCAATGATAACATGATGGCTAAAGAAGACCATGTCAAAAAGTCATACGATGGTGCATTGGAACAAAAATTGTTTACCTTTATCGAAAGTCAAATCACAGTAGAGGATAAATCTGCAACATTTGATGAGTTTTTTAATAAAAAAGAGAATTAGATTTGAGAAATGAGAAATGTGATATCTCAAATCTCATGTCACACTTCTCTATCAAATAACAATCTAAAATCTCTAAACAAAATGGACTACGGTAAAGAATTCAGAAAGTACGCTACCAAGCATCATGGTTTATCCAGCATCTACCTGGAAAACTACTTGGACTCCACCATCACCAATCTTACGCCCAACATCATCGAAGAACGACCGATGAATGTGGCTGCTATCGACGTATTTTCCCGTTTGATGATGGACAGAATCATCTTCATGGGTACCGGTATCGATGATTACGTGGCGAACGTCATCATGGCGCAGCTGCTGTTCCTCGATTCCGCCGACAGAAACAGGGATATCCAGATATACGTGAACAGCCCCGGCGGCAGTGTTTACGCAGGTCTCGGCATTTATGACACCATGCAATACGTGGAGCCCAATGTGGCAACCTGTTGCGTAGGTATGGCGGCCTCCATGGCGGCGGTATTGTTGTGTGCCGGTGAAAAAGGCAAACGCAGCGCCCTGAAACACAGCCGTGTGATGATTCACCAGCCGATGGGTGGCGCGCAGGGGCAGGTTTCCGAAATCGAAATCACCTACAAGGAAATCACCAAGCTGAAAAAAGAATTGTACGACATCATTGCCGATCACAGCGGTCAGCCCTACGAAAAAGTGGAGAAAGACAGCGATCGTGACTACTGGATGACCGGTGAAGAGGCCAAAGCATACGGTATGATTGATGAAGTTTTGATAAAAAAATAACAGATACGCACGCCTGTGCGTATGCATTAAAGAAAATGGAAAATGGTGCGTAGCTTACGCACCATTTTTTTGTAATTTTGCACTCCCGCCATCCCGTTCCGAAGCTTCGGAGGTGGTTCGAAGAATTGATAACAGGCAGTCTTAACCAGAAAATATTGAGTAAATGTCAAAGAAAAATCCAAATAAATGCAGTTTTTGCGGCAAGGCAAAAGAAGATGTGCAGATACTGATCGCAGGCGTCGATGGTTACATCTGCGAAAACTGTATCATGCAGGCCAAACAGATAGTGGATACTGAAGTGATGCCGGTTCGAGCAAAATCATCCGCAAAGATGCAGCCTGAAAAGAAGCTGAAACCCAAAGAAATAAAGGAATATTTAGATGATTTCGTGATTGGGCAGGATGAAGCCAAGAAAGTAATCTCCGTAGCCGTGTATAATCATTACAAGAGATTAAATCAGTCCATGGCGGAAGATGACGTGGAAATTGAGAAATCGAATATCTTGATGGTAGGAAAAACGGGTACTGGAAAGACACTCATTGTGAAATCCATTGCAAAACTGTTGAATGTTCCTTTTACCATTGTGGACGCCACCGTATTTACCGAAGCCGGCTATGTAGGCGAAGATGTGGAGAGTATCCTGACGCGTCTGCTGCAGGTGTGCGATTATGACATTGCTTCCGCAGAAAAAGGAATCGTATTTATTGATGAGATCGATAAGATTTCAAGAAAAGGTGATAATCCGTCTCTGACCAGAGATATAAAGGAAGGCACACAACAGTCTTTGTTGAAATTGATTGAAGGAACCGAAGTCTTGGTGCCACCGCAAGGCGGAAGAAAGCATCCGGAGCAGAAACTGTTAAAGGTGGATACCAAAAATATCCTGTTTTTGTGCGGCGGCTCCTTTGATGGCATTGATAAGATTATCTCCAAACGTTTAAATACCTCTGTAATCGGATTTAAGAAAGGGAAGACAGGAGAAGAGGTGGATAAGGAAAACCTGCTTTCCTATATCACGCATCAGGATGTCCGGTCATTTGGCCTGATACCGGAATTATTAGGACGTCTGCCGGTTTTGGTGCATTTGGAGGAACTGGACAAGGTGGCCTTGACCAATATCCTGACCAAACCGAAAAATGCGTTGCTGAAACAGTATAAAAAATTATTTGCCTTGGAAGGCATCGATTTTGATTTCGCCCCTGAAGCGATTGAGTTCATTGTA
This sequence comes from Chitinophagales bacterium, assembly GCA_046329775.1. GTDB lineage: Bacteria > Bacteroidota > Bacteroidia > Chitinophagales > JADIYW01 > JADJSS01. The sequence continues at coordinate 235,495 of JAXLTX010000004.1, read as the reverse complement.
GATAAAGCCTTGGAGTATAAACTTGGTGCACGAGGTCTGCGCTCCATCTGTGAAGCCATCATCACGGATGCCATGTATGAACTGCCTTCCAGAACAGATGTGAAAGAATATATCATCACGGAAGAATACGCCCGAAAAAAACTCAACAAATCTAGATTGTCAAAGTTAAAAGTGGCTTAATCAGGCTTGTTGATCTGTTCATCAGCTTTTTTGATAAAACTTTAATCACGCCGATTTGTTATATTTGCAATGGATACTAAAATTCTTCATTAAACATTAAACAACTATAAAATGGCTTTCGAATTACCAAACTTACCCTATGCTCACGACGCATTGGAACCACATTTTGACACATTAACGATGCAGATTCATCATGGGAAACACCATAATGCATATGTAACCAATTTAAACGCGGCTCTGGCGGGTACTGAAAATGAAGGAAAATCGCTGGAAGAATTGCTGGCAAATATTTCTAAATTGCCGGTAGCGGTGCGCAACAACGGTGGTGGCCACTGGAACCACTCCATGTTCTGGACCATACTTTCCCCGAATGGCGGAGGCGAACCAACCGGCGCTATCGGTGAGGCAATTACAGCTGCTTTCGGTTCTTACGACAAATTCAAGGAAGAATTCACCAAGGCGGCAACCACCCGTTTCGGTTCAGGATGGGCTTGGTTATGTGTAAAGGCTGACAAATCACTGTGTGTTTGCTCTTCTCCTAATCAGGACAATCCTTTGATGGACATTTCAGAATGCCCGGGAACACCGGTGTTGGGATTGGATGTGTGGGAGCATGCCTATTATCTGCACTATCAGAACCGCAGACCGGATTATATCGCTTCCTTTTACAACCTCATCAACTGGGAAGAAGTGAATAGAAGATACGCAGAAGCAATGAAATAATGCAGTAACGTAATATGAAATAATTTACTAATAACCAATAATAAACGCCGGACAAAGTCCGGCGTTTATTCATAAAAGTTCATCATTACATTATTACGTTACTACATTGCTACATCATTTTGATTGCTCAAAGTCTTGCATCGCCCGTACCAGCACCTGCACGCTTCCGATTGGCAATGCGTTATAGCAGGAGGCCCGGAATCCACCAACGGTGCGATATCCCTTGATGCCGTGTATGTTGTATGGTTTTACAAATTCGAGAAACGCTTCCTCGTCTTCGGGGTGTGTCGTTACAAAATTGATATTCATTCTGCTTCGGTCTTCTACCACTGCATGCCCTTTAAATAAAGGGTTTCTGTCGATTTCAGCATATAATAATGCAGCTTTCGCCTTATTGCGCTTTTCCATTTCAGCCACACCCCCTAATTTCTTCAGCCAGCGTAATGTCAGCAGGCAGGTATAGATGGTAAATACAGGAGGTGTGTTGTATAATGAGTTATTTTTCGCATAAATGCTGTAATCCCACATCTTGGATTTCGGACGCCTGCTTCTGCCCAGCCATTCATTCTTGATGATAACCAGCGTGATGCCTGCAGCACCCAGATTTTTCTGCGCTCCCGCATAGATAAGGTGATATTTTGAAATGTCTACAGGGCGGGAAAAGATATCAGAACTCATATCACAAACAACAGGAACCGGATAGGTCTTATCCTCAAAAAATTCTGTGCCGTAGATGGTATTGTTAGATGTCAGGTGCAGATATGCAGCATCACTATCCAGGCTGAAATCTTTCGGGATATACCTGAATTGGTCGTCCTTGGAAGAGGCTACAATATTTGTTTTGCCATACAGGCGTGTTTCCTCTTCGGCTTTTGTAGACCAAATGTCCGTTTCAACAAAATTGGCTGTCTCATCGTCATTCAGGATGTTATATGGTACCATATTAAATTGCATATTGGCACCACCCTGCAGAAATAAAATACTGTAATCTTCCGGCACCTTCAGCAATTCTCTGATCAGAACCAGACTTTCATCCAGAATTGCCGTAAACTCCTTGCTCCTGTGGGATATTTCAAGGATGGATAGTCCGATTCCGTTATAGTCCAGACATGCCTGCGCACTCTGTTCAAAAACTTCCTGCGGTAAGATGGAAGGCCCAGCTCCAAAATTGTGTTTTTTCATCTGCATAATTTATAACGAAGTTAAGGTTTCACTGGCAAACCATTTTTCAGGTCAGATTATAGAATTATTAATGGTGCATTGTATTAATGATGCGATTGCTAACGGCTGTTGTTATTTGTAATTGGTAACTAGTAATCTTAATGCTACCTTCGTTGTGTAATAGATATTGTATGACTTTCGAAGAACTCAACCTTACCAAGCCATTGTTAAACGCTCTGCAAGATGCCGGCTACACCACACCAACCACCATTCAGGCAAAAGCATTTTCCGTTATCATGTCTGGAAAAGATGTGCTAGGTATTGCGCAAACAGGTACCGGAAAAACAGTAGCTTATTTGCTTCCCTCCATCAAACATTGGAAATATGACAAGGAGAAACTTCCGCAGATATTGGTGCTGGTTCCTACTCGTGAGCTGGTGGTTCAGGTGGAGGAAGAAGCTAAAAGGCTTACAAAGTATACCAATGCCGATGTGGTAGGTGTTTTCGGGGGTGTAAATATGAAACCACAGGCAGCACTGTTAAAGGGGGGGGCGGATATTGTTATTGCTACACCCGGCAGGCTTCTCGATTTGGTGCTGAATGGTGCATTGACCCTGAAAAATATCAAACGTTTGGTAATCGACGAATTTGATGAGATGTTGAACCTGGGCTTTCGTTCACAATTGATACGTGTGCTGGATTTATTGCCAGCCAAAAGACAAAATCTATTGTTTTCAGCTACGGTGACACGGGATATTGAGGAATTGGTAGCCACTTTTTTTAATTTTCCGGTTAAGATTGAGGCCGCCAGAACCGGAACGCCGGTTGAAAAGATCAATCAAGTGGGGTATAGTGTACCCAATTTCAATACAAAGGTAAACTTGCTGGAATATCTATTGAAGAAGGAGGATGCTATGACGAAAGTATTAGT
>JAXLTX010000004.1:0-222500 GCA_046329775.1 Chitinophagales bacterium | reverse complement strand
AGTGCGTAACAGCTCACTAGTCGAGTGACCGAGCGCGGAAAATAATCGGGCATCAAATGTAGTGCCGAAGCTATAGGATCCCACAAGAGTGGAGATCGGTAGGGGAGCATTCTGACCTGCGTCGAAGGCGATTCGTAAGGATCTCTGGAGCGGTCAGAAAAGAAAATGTAGGCATAAGTAACGATAAATAAAATGAAAAATTTTATCGCCGTAAGTCTAAGGATTCCTGATCAACGCTAATCGAATCAGGGTTAGTCGGGTCCTAAGGTGTAACCCGAGAGGGGCAACCGATGGAAAACTGGTTAATATTCCAGTACCTGCTTATATTGCGATGGGGTGACGAAGGTGTGAAAGTACCGCGGGGTTACGGAATATCCCGTTAAAGCGTGTAGATGTAGATGGAGTAGGCAAATCCGCTCTTGAATCGAACGTGATAGTACTCAAGGTTTTCGAACTGAGAGATAGTGTACCTAATCAGACTTCCTAGAAAAACCTCTAAGCTTCAGGTATAAGCAGCCCGTACCGTAAACCGACACAGGTAGACGAGGAGAGTATCCTCAGGCGCTCGAGTGAGTCACGGCTAAGGAACTCGGCAAAATGGACCCGTAACTTCGGGAGAAGGGTCGCCCCAGCAATGGGGCCGCAGTGAAAAGTATCAGGCGACTGTTTAACAAAAACACAGGGCTCTGCAAAATCGAAAGATGAAGTATAGGGCCTGACACCTGCCCGGTGCTGGAAGGTTAAGGAAGGTTGTTAGCCGCAAGGCAAAGCTTCCGACTGAAGCCCCAGTAAACGGCGGCCGTAACTATAACGGTCCTAAGGTAGCGAAATTCCTTGTCGGGTAAGTTCCGACCTGCACGAATGGTGTAACGATCTGATAACTGTCTCAGCCGTGAGCTCGGTGAAATTGTAGTCCCGGTGAAGATGCCGGGTACCCGTAACGGGACGGAAAGACCCCGTGAACCTTCACTACAACTTTGCATTGACTTTGAGTAAACGATGTGTAGGATAGGTGGGAGACTATGAAGCGGGCACGCTAGTGTTCGTGGAGTCAACGTTGAAATACCACCCTTTGTTTACTTAGAGCCTAACTCCGCAATCGGAGGAAAGTGCATGGTGGGTAGTTTGACTGGGGTGGTCGCCTCCAAAAGAGTAACGGAGGCTTCCAAAGGTACCCTCAGCACGCTTGGTAACCGTGCGCAGAGTGTATTAGCATAAGGGTGCTTGACTGTGAGACCGACGGGTCGAGCAGGTACGAAAGTAGGGTAAAGTGATCCGGTGGTTCTGCATGGAAGGGCCATCGCTCAAAGGATAAAAGGTACTCCGGGGATAACAGGCTGATCTCCCCCAAGAGCTCATATCGACGGGGAGGTTTGGCACCTCGATGTCGGCTCGTCACATCCTGGGGCTGGAGAAGGTCCCAAGGGTTGAGCTGTTCGCTCATTAAAGTGGCACGCGAGCTGGGTTCAGAACGTCGCAAGACAGTTCGGTCCCTATCTGTTATGGGCGTTTGAGATTTGAGAAGATCTGTCTCTAGTACGAGAGGACCGGGATGGACTGACCTCTAGTGTACCAGTTATGTCGCCAGATGTACCGCTGGGTAGCTACGTTGGGAATGGATAAGCGCTGAAAGCATCTAAGCACGAAACCAACTTCAAGATGAGATCTCATAGGGTCGTCGAAGACTACGACGTTGATAGGTCATAGGTGTAAAGGTGGTAACATCAAAGCCGAGTGATACTAATAACCCGTCAACTTTTTAAAATTTGTATAATGATTTCCCAATATGTTATAATTTACTGACATACAAGTCATGAAAATGTAAGGTACATAACGTACCGAAGATTTAATGGCGATTATAGCGTAGGTGATCACCTCTTCCCATCCCGAACAGAGAAGTTAAGCCCTACAGCGCCGATGGTACTAGGTCAAACCTGGGAGAGTAGGTCGTCGCCAACCCTTACAAGCCGCAACACCAATGTTGCGGCTTTTTTTTTATTAAATCACTGTTTCTGAGTACAGCCAAAATATAATATTTCTCTATTTTTAAACATGCGCGTAGCAATTACTCTTCAAACGATTCTCTACATCTGGATTGCCGTCGCAGTAATCCTTTTTCCAATACAGTTATTTATTTCGGCTCCCTATGGCCGACACACTAAAACTACCTGGGGGCCTATGATTGCCAATAAATTGGGCTGGATATTAATGGAAGGCTGGGCTCTGGTGGCTTGCTGGTATTTTTACCTATACTATTTTAACAACAATACATATTCCTTGTTCTTTGTCGGGCTGTATACGATTCACTACATCAACCGCAGTTTTATCTTTCCACTCAGAATCAAAACAGATGGAAAAAAGATGCCTCTGATGATTGCCCTCTCAGCCATGTTGTTCAATTCGGTAAACGCGAGCAGTATAGGGTATTATTTGTCGAAAGTAACAGTATATCCATCGGGTTATTTTTTGCAATGGAATTTTATGGTTGGCCTACTCTTATTTGTAACAGGATTTTATATCAACAATCAATCCGATACCATGCTGATCAATCTGAGAAAACCCGGCGAAAAGGGCTATAAGATACCACAAGGGTTTTTATTTAAATACATCTCTTGCCCCAATCTCTTTGGAGAGATGATAGAATGGTTGGGATTTATGCTGATGGTCTGGAACCTCGCCGGTGTTTCCTTTTTTGTATGGACGATGTCTAATTTGTTGCCACGCGCATTATCGCATCATAAATGGTATTTACAGCATTTTCCTGATTATCCCAAAGAAAGAAAAGCGATATTTCCTTTTATATTGTAAAATAAAAAAGGTATCAGTTTTAATGATACCTTCTTTTATTTATTATAGAGGAATAAATTGTGTTTATTTCAAACTCCAGTCGTACTTGTGTAAATTCTCTACGCAATGTTTTAGCAGTAAAACAGCCCCTTCAATATCGGATTTGTGCGCCATTTCTATCACCTGGTGCAAATGACGGGTAGGTATGGAGATAGCCCCGGCAATAGCACCGGTTTTGCCCATGCGTTGAATGCCGGCAGTATCCGTTCCTCCCATCGGCAACAATTCCGGTTGCCATTTGATCTTGAATTTATCGGCAATCTCTTTCTGGTATTTCACCATTCTGTAATCGCAGATGGTAGATGCATCCATCAGTTTGATGGCTACCCCGCCACCGAGCTTGGTGATCTGTTCTTCCGGCTTGGAGTCAGGGAGGTCATAGGCGATGGTAGTATCTAATCCAAACCCGAATGAAGGGTTGATATTATGAGCAGCCACGTTTGCACCCCGTATACCCACTTCCTCCTGTACGGAAAATACTCCGTATACGTCGTAAGGGCAATCTTTCAATAATTTTAAGGTCTCTATCAGAATGTATACCGCAACACGGTTGTCAATGGATTTGCAGTTCACACATTCACCCATCTCAATCAGCTGACGGTCGCGTGTTATCACATCACCGATAGAGATGTACTTCTCGACTTCTTTTTTTGGTAATCCGAGGTCTATAAAGAAATCGGATAATTGTACGGTCTTGTTTCTTTCTTCCGCTGTCATGATGTGAATAGGTTTGCTGCCCATTACGCCGATAAGATCTTTTTTCCCGTGAACAATGACGCGCTGTGCCGTTAAGGTCTTTGGATCAAAACCACCGAGTGTATGGAAACGAAGGAATCCATTGTCGTCAATGTGTTTTACCATGAAACCAATCTCATCCATGTGAGCAGCTATCATGACACGTTTACTGCTGTCCTTGCCTTTCTTGATGGCATAAATATTACCTAGGTTATCCAACTCTATCTTGTCTGCAACACCCTTGATATTCTTGAGCACCAGTTCTCTGACGCGTTGTTCATGTCCTGGGGCGCCTGCTACTTCGCAGATTTGTGCTAATAATTTTACATTTGTCTTCATGATGATATATAAGTTTTTGTTTTATGGATTCTGTAAGAACAGGGTAGCAAATATAAATTAGTTTTTTTATAATTGCAAAAAAAATGGTAGTATTTTTCAGGGAGTAAATGTTGTTACGTTCTATAATTCGCTATCTTTAATAAATAATCATCAGGTATGTCAGTATTGAATAATGTAAGCGGAGTGCTCTTGAAGCCCGTCATCAAGGAAATGAGCAGAACAAGATTGCCAAAGATTGATGGACAGGTATTTTTGAAAGGATTGAAGGAAGAGGTGGAGATCATCAGAGATGAATGGGGAATCGCACACATTTATGCAAAAAATATCAATGATTTACTGTTTGCACAGGGTTTTGTTCACGCTCAGGATCGTTTATTTCAAATGGAGTTAAACAGAAAGGTGGCAAGAGGCTGCCTGAGTGAGATAATCGGTAAAAAAGCATTGGACAGCGACAGAATAGCCCGTACCATGGGATACGAGCGTGTGGCAAAGGAGGATTGGGATTTATTTGGCAAAGAAGAACAGCAGCTGATCATAGATTATTGCAACGGCATCAATGCGTACATAAAAAGTCCGGATTTTAAGTTACCCGTAGAATTCAGTCTGCTGAAACATCGTCCGGAGCCATGGGAGCCGATGGATGTCGCATCTTTCAGCAGATTGCTGATATCGCTGCTGACCTGGGGCTGGTATGATGAGATCATACGGGCAAAGCTGATTGAAGCAGTGGGTGCAGAGGCCGCAGCCGAACTGGATAATACGTATCCGAAAGAGAATCCGGTGACTTTACCCAAAGGCATTGAATTCAATAGGCTGGATATATCCGGAAAATTTGAGGCGATGCGCGGGCCCTACATGCCGCAAATCAGTGGCAGCAACGCCTGGACGGTGAGCGGTAGTAAAACCAAGACAGGTAAGCCATTTTTATGCAATGATCCTCATCTTACCCTTAAAAATCCGAATATCTGGTATATGAACCACCTGCACTGCCCTGAGATGCATGTAAGCGGCGTCAGTGCACCGGCATTGCCTATGGTACAGATCGGTCACAACGAAAAAATAGGCTGGGGAATCACCTTGTCCTTTACAGATATTGAAGATGTCTTTGTCGAAAAATTTACCGATGAGAATTGTACCTCATACATGCACGAGGGGAAGTTGATGCAAACAGATATCATAGAGGAAAAGATCTTCATAAAAGGGGAGAAGATGCCGCATGTTGAAAAAGTGTACGATACGATTCATGGTACGCTGATATCAGATGTAACCGGTCATTCCACCATGAAACTTACTTTGTGTTCTATGGCTTACAGGGCGGGCACATCCGTAAAAGGATGGTTTTTGTTGAACAAGGCAAAAAGCTGGAATGATTTCGCAGATGCCGTGAAAAATATCACCGCACCGGGCTTGAATATCGTTTATGCCGATACCGACAGCAATATCGGATATTACAATTCAGGCAAAGTTCCTTTGCGTGATAAGGCGACCGCATCTGTGCCGCAGCCGGGGTGGACCGGCGAACACGACTGGAAAGGATTTGTACCTTTTGAGGAAATGCCGCATGTGTTGAATCCGGAGAAAGGATATGTGGTAACAGCCAATCATAAAGTGGAGCCGGATGATTTTCCTTATTTTCTGGGAGATATTTATATGAATGGATATCGAGCAAACAGATTGGAAAAGATGCTGCAGCGCAAGGATAAACTGGAACCCAAGGATTTCACGCAAATGCAAATGGATTTTCATTGTATTCCGGGCAAATTATTTGTGGCTCATTACAAAGACATCCATATGGACAACGCGGAACAGCAGCGTTATGTAGATATGTTGCTGGCATGGGATGGGGTCTTGGATCCGGAAAGAATTGAAGGCAGTTTGTATAAGGTGGGTAAGTTGATGGTGGTAAGAAAACTATTTGAAGCGTCCATCAATGACAAGAAATTGATCGATGAATTATTGGGTAGAGGATTTCATTCCATTTTCGGACCTGTAAATTCTTATATGGGTCACAACACCCCGATATTGCTGAGAATACTGGACAATCCTGATTCTGTTTGGCTACAGGCTGCCGGGGGAAAAGAAAAATTATTAAAGGATGGTTTTAAGAATGCCATTGACTGGCTAAAACTAAATTATGGCACCAAAACCCATAAATGGAAATGGGGCGATCTACATGCGATTGTATTTCCACATGCCCTGAGTGCACAGCCGCCACTGGACAAGGTATTTGATATCGGACCTTTCCCGATAGGCGGAGATACGGATACGCCGTTCCAGACATTCATTATGGCTGCAGAAGGGTACGGCGGGGAACTTTCCGCACCATCCTATCGTCAAATTGTAGACTTCTCCGATTTTGATCAGTCTACGGTGGTGATGCCTTTAGGAAATTCGGCGAATCTGGCCAGTCCGTATTACAAAAATCAGTTGCGCGACTGGTTTGAAGGCAAGAGCTATCCGATGTGTTGGACGAGAGAAAAAGTGGAGCAGCATAAAAAGCACAGTTTGGTGTTGAAACAACTTTAATCTATTACCTGTTTGGGTATATGATTTGTGTATAAAAAGTAAAGTAAAAAATGAAGAATCAGTTTTTCTTAATAATAATGTTCTCGTCTTTCCTGGCTTTCAGTCAGGGTGCGAAAGTAACATCTAAACAAACTATTGCCCAGGATGTGGCAGCCGATGCATTGAAATATACCGATAACGGCAAAGAAGAAGAAATTACCCTTGATGGAAAAGATGTGTTGATTTCCGGCAATGATAATAAGATTACATTCAAAGGCAGCATCGGCAAAATCGTGATTACCGGAAAAAATAATGATATCACCATCGTATCTGTAAAACAGATTATAGTACCGGGCAGCGGCAATTTTGTAAGCTGGGAAAAATCGGATAATGCAGGAGGAAAACCTGTAATACAGGACAAAGGCGGATACAACAATATAGAAAGACGCTCGGATAATGCGATGGATCGTTCGGATAATTGAGGATTTTATCCTAAGTATACGTCCGAATAGCCTGATAGTACTATATTCGTACAAAATATGACAGATGGCTTTCCATTTTTATAACCCCTTTGATTTTAATGATCCGGTTGCTTATGCGGTACCGGGTTTCATCTTGTTGATTGTTGCAGAGTTTTTTCTGTATTACCGCAAGCATCATACCATCACGAAAGAATTTTATAAAGATGCGGCTGCCAGCCTGGAATTAGGCATCGGTTCCACCATCTTGGATTTGGGCATTAAAGCCATAGCCGTCGGATATCTGCTGTGGTTCTATCAGTTTCGTGTAACGGATACTTTAGGTCCAGCCTCCATCCAGGAATTAGGGAACTGGCAATGGCATAAGGCGCATTGGTATGTTTGGGTGCTCTTGTTTTTTGCGCAGGATTTTATCTTTTACTGGTACCATCGCTTTGCCCATGAAATAAGGCTTCTTTGGGCGGCGCATGTCAACCATCACTCTTCGGAGTATATGCATTATTCCACGGCATTGCGTCAGAGTTGGCTGGAATTGTTGTTCAAAGATGCCTTCTATATTCCGCTGGCATTGATCGGCTTTCATCCGATCATGATACTGACCATGCATCAGCTGAATCTCATCTATCAGTTTTTACCGCATACCGAAACGATTAAAAGAATGCCACGCTGGTACGAATTTATCTTCAACTCACCTGCACATCACCGCGTGCATCATTCCAGCGAAGTGAGATACCTGGATAAAAACTATGCCGGTATCTTAATTCTTTGGGACAGAATTTTCGGAACGTTTATAGATGAAGATGAGAAGGCGTTTCCGGTGTATGGCATCACAAAAAACATTCACACCAATAATCTTTTAAAGATTACATTCCATGAAGTAGCGGCTATCTGGGAGGATGTGAAGCGTGCCCCGGACTTGAAATCCAAATTGAATTATATTTTTCAGTCGCCCGGCTGGAGCCACGATGGTGAAGATCAACGCGCTAAGACTTTGCAGAAAAATCTGAAGTAAAACACGTTTAAGTTTAATGAAATATTTCATCATAATAGTATTTCTATTGGTGAGTTGTGTTGGGAAATATTCTAACAAAAGTGAACCAGAGGGGCGGATAAATGGTGAAGACTCGATTAACCTATTAACAGATTTGGTAACTCAAGATTCAATTAAAATAGATGAAATTATTTTCGGAAGGTTTTGTGGTGAATGCGGTGGCAATTGTGCCCCAATGTTCAGATTGAATACAGAAGGGAATGCGAATACCTTATGGGCAGATTATGATAATAACTATTTTAAAGGAACGGATAGCCTGAAATTTGAAACGGATTTAAACAAGAGTGAAAAATTAAATATTGCATATGATGTGATGTGGAAATTGCCAAGAGTCTTGAGAGAAATGAAGACTGATTTTAAAAGATTCGGCTGTCCCGATTGTACGGATGGTTGCGGTATTTATCTGGAAATAAGAAGTTTTAGCGAGAATAATATAAGAAAGAGATTTGCATTGGATTTATATCCGCAAGATAAAGACAGCATTCCTGAAGAAGTTTCAGCATATGCTCAATACATTTCATTAAAAGTAAATGAATTAGAAAAGTAAAACAGCCGCACATATGTGCGGCTGTTTTGTATCATTTGTGTGAAATGTCAATCGTCTATTAATTCTGTTCTTCTTTCGCTTTTTTCGCTTTAGGCTTTTTACGGATTTCGAATTTCAGCTTATCTTTATTTTCTTCGTCCAAATCAGCTACAATGGTATCGCCTTCATTGATATTGGTGTTCAGGATTTCTTCCGCCAAAGGATCTTCCACATATTTCTGAATTGCTCTGTGTAAGGGTCTTGCACCAAATTGCGGGTCGTATCCTTTTTCTGATAAGAAATCTTTTGCCGCTACCGTTAACTCAATGCCATATCCCAGTTTTTCTAAACGTGAATAAACACCTTGTAATACGATATCAATAATCTTATGAATTTCTTCTTTGCCTAAACTGTTGAATACGATCACATCGTCAATACGGTTTAAGAACTCCGGAGAGAATGTTTTCTGCAACGCTTTCTGAATCACACCTTTTGTCAGGTTGTCGGTATTTTCTTTAATGGCAGAGGTCGCAAAGCCTACACCTGTTCCGAAATCTTTCAACTGACGCACACCAATGTTGGAGGTCATGATGATGATCGAGTTCTTGAAATCCACTTTTCTGCCCAAGCCATCCGTCAGGATGCCGTCATCCAATACCTGTAATAAAACATTGTAAACATCCGGATGTGCTTTTTCGATTTCATCCAAGAGGATAACAGAGTATGGTTTTCTTCTGACTTTTTCTGTCAGTTGTCCACCTTCTTCATAACCCACATATCCCGGAGGTGCACCGATTAGGCGGGAGATGGAGAATTTTTCCATGTATTCACTCATGTCAATTCTGATCAAAGCATCTTCTGTGTCGAACATGTATCTTGCCAATGCTCTCGCCAATTCTGTTTTACCTACACCCGTTGGTCCTAAGAAAATAAAAGTACCGAATCGGTTTTTTCGGGTCTTTCAAGCCTACTCTGTTTCGTTGTATCGCTTTGGTGATTTTAGAAACGGCTTCATCCTGTCCTACCACTTGTTTTTTCAGGTCGTCTGCCATCTGCACCAGTTTCTTGCTTTCGCTTTGCGCCACCCGTTTCACAGGAATCCCCGTCATCATGGCCACTACCTCAGCAATATCCTCATCCGTTACCGGAAAGCGTTTTGTCTTGGCATCCTCTTCCCAGTCTTTCTTCGCCTGTTCCAGTTGTTCCTGCAATTTCTTTTCAGAGTCTCTCAGGCGGGCGGCTTCTTCATACCGCTGATTTTTCACTACCTGATTTTTCTCTTCTTTTACATTTTCAATCTCCTGCTCCAGCTGTGTGATGTTTTCAGGAACATGAATGTTTTTCAAATGTACACGTGCGCCCACTTCGTCCAGCACATCAATGGCTTTATCCGGCAAAAATCTGTCGGTGATGTAACGTGTACTTAGTTGAACACACGCTTTTATCGCTTCTTCACTGTAGCTTACACTGTGGTAGTCTTCGTATTTGTTTTTCAGGTTGCTCAAGATGATCAGCGTTTCTTCCGGAGTCGGAGGATCTACGATTACTTTCTGGAAACGTCTGTCTAAGGCACCGTCTTTTTCTATGTACTGACGATATTCGTCTAAAGTGGAAGCACCGATACATTGTAATTCGCCACGTGCTAATGCAGGTTTGAAGATATTGGAGGCATCCAGAGAGCCTGTTGCTCCACCAGCCCCTACAATCGTATGGATTTCGTCGATGAATAAGATGACGTCGCGGTTTTTTTCCAGCTCTGTCATAATAGCTTTCATGCGTTCTTCGAACTGACCACGGTATTTGGTACCCGCAACCAATGCTGCCAGGTCAAGAGAAACCACACGTTTGCCAAATAACACACGCGAAACTTTTCTTTGAATGATTCTCAGCGCCAAACCTTCCACAATGGCGGTTTTACCAACGCCGGGTTCGCCAATCAGAATCGGGTTGTTTTTCTTTCTGCGGGACAGAATCTGAGAAACTCGCTCGATTTCCGTTTCACGGCCAACAATAGGGTCCAGTCGGCCTTCTTCAGCCAGTCGGGTGATGTCTCTTCCGAAATTGTCCAATACGGGTGTATTGGATTTGGAAGCCGACTTTTTGGCAGTCTGCTGTCCGCCGCCGCCCTGATTGCCGAAGCTGCGACGTTCATCTTCATCGCCTTCATCAAAAGGCTCATTCGGCAGTTCTGCCGAGAAATCGGTTAGTTCTTTATTGTCGTTTTGCATAAAATCCAATTCAGCTTTAAAAACTTCATAAGTCACATCCCATTTGCTTAAGAGTTGTGTGACGATATTTTCCTTGTTTTTCAGGATAGACAGCAGCAAATGCTCGGTGCCAACCGTTTCCTGTTTCATGGATTTTGCCTCCAATAGGGTAATCTTCAATACCTTTTCCGCCTGTTTGGTTAATGGCAAGCTGTTCACATTGCCGGGTAGGGTCGTTACTCTGTCTTTTACAGCATCCTCTATCTTTTTGCGTAATAAGGCAATGTCTATATCTAAGGAGCGCAGCACTTTAATGGCCATGCCGTCTCCTTCACGAATCAGGCCTAATAATAAGTGCTCGATGCCAATCTGGTCGTGCTTTAAACGAAGCGCTTCCTCGCGACTAAACGAGATGACTTCTTTTACTTTTGGTGAAAATTTTGCTTCCATATCTTGTGATTCTCAAATTAGCTGCCAAATTGTAAAACCTGACATTGTTACCTGATTAAAAATAGAATGGTTTTTTTACTTTTTTATTTTTTTTTTGCACAATGGTTAAAATATCCGTTAAAACAGGAATAAATACTAAAGCGAAATGCCGTATTGCGGCGTTTTTTGATTTAAAACAACAGAGATTGTTTGTGTCTTCTCCCCAAAAAATGAAATAAAAGTTTGGCCATCGCTATTTCATTGCCTATTAAATGCAATTTTTACACAATTAGTTCTATTTTTGGTAAAATATTTTTAGTTCAGGCAATTTATAAAATTAAAACAAGAAACATGAAATTCAGCGTTGACAAACAAGATGGTGTGGTGGTTTATGAATTATTGGAAGAGAAATTAACTTCTTTAAATGCACCGATTTTAAAATCTGAATTAGTACTGGCCAATGCAGAAGGATTCAAAAACATGGTCGTGGATCTTGACAAGGTGAAATTTGTGGATTCCTCCGGCTTGAGTGCCCTGTTGATCGGACACCGTTTATGTAAAGATGAGAAAGGAATTTTTGCATTGTGTGGTTTGAATGATTCTGTAAAAGGATTAATAAAAATTTCGCAACTGGAAGATGTTTTGCATGTATACTCTACACAGCATGATGCAACAGGTGCGATTGATAAAAAGAAGAAGAAGTAATAAAAGTTATAAGATATTTGTTACAAGTAATACGATTGAAAATTCGACCTTATAACTAATAACCAATAACTAATATTCTTGAGTTTCAACATCACCATATTAGGCAGCAATTCTGCCATTTTCAACCACGGACGACATCCTACTGCACAGGTTGTAAATGTTAGCAATGCCTGTTTTCTGGTGGACTGCGGCGAGGGCACGCAGGAACGGCTACACGAAAACAAAATCAAGTGGTTTAAGATTGACCATGTTTTCATTTCCCATTTGCACGGCGATCATTATTATGGGCTGATAGGCTTGCTTACTACATTTAATCTGCTGAAACGCACGGCTAAGTTGACGGTGTTCGGCCCAAAAGCATTGAAGAAAATAATAGACATCCAGTTGAAGGCAAGCAATTCAATCCTGAATTACGAATTGAAATTTGTGGCAACGAAAGATGATGAAAAAAGAGTGCTGCTGGACTTGCCGCACTGTACCGTATATTCCCTGCCACTAAAACATAAGTTGCCTACGACCGGATTTCTATTTGTTGAGAAAACAGAACCGCGCCTGCTGGATCTGGAAAAACTGAAAAAATATTCCATTGCCAAAACGGATTTCAAATTATTGAAACAAGGCTTGGATGTGCTGGATAAGAATGGCAGGAAGGTAAAGAACAGCGCCGTTACCACCAAAGGAAAAACGCCGCGTTCGTACGCATTCTGTTCCGATACGATGCATCATTTACCGTTGGTGAAAGCTATAAAGAATGTTGATTTGCTTTATCATGAAGCTACGTTTTTGCATGAGGATTCACAACGCGCCAAAGAAACAACACATTCCACCGCATTACAAGCGGCACAAATTGCGAAAAAAGCCAATGCCAAGAGATTATTGCTGGGCCATTTCTCTTCCCGCTATATCGATCTTTCCGTTTTAGAAAACGAAGCGAAAACCGTTTTTGAGAATGTGGAACTGGCGATTGAAGGAGGGGTGTTTAAGGTGTGATTTTATTGCTTTCCAAGAAACATTTTTTGTAAATCCATTTCTGAATTCCAAACTTCATTTATAGGTACAATCTTTTTACTTACTTTATTTATATCACTACCCTCTTTTGTACATAAATACGGATAAAATGTAAAGGCAGAATTTCCGCTAACATTCATTATTTCTTTTTCCCAATTCTTCCATTTATATCCTTCATAAAATTTATTTAAATCACCACAAAAACAGAATTGAATAAATTCTGAATAAGTCAATCCTAGTGATTGCCATTGTAAATTATCAGGAGCAAAATAAAATATCTTACCAGTGTTTTCCTTTCCAAATTCACCATTATTAATTGCAAAGAAACCACCTAAGACATCATCAGCAACTAATAAATAAGAAAGCGAACTTCCCAATATTGAATAAGATTTTCCTTTATTCCAATCCATTAAACTTCTATCTAATTTTTTTGAACCAGAACCTAAAATTCGTATCCAACCATTATCAATTAAAATTCCACCAGTTTCATAAATAACAGAACCCATTGTTGATTTAGTTGTTACTTGAACTTGAAATAAACCACTATCTGCTCTTAAAATATCTTTTGGTAAAACTTCCACATTATTTCTTGCAGTATCAATCCATGGTTTGATATATGACCATGCCGATTCATTTTTGTTGATGAGTTCAGAAAGATTTCGCATCTTGCTGTTTTGTGCAATAGCAGTATGCGAGAAAAGTATAAGACTAACAATTAATATATATTGAGTATTCTTTTTCATTTTATCGCTTCTTCAATCCCAAGCTTTCCAACTTCTCTTCCAGTGCTTTTTTGCTTATGCCAATGTCATCGGCAGTTTTGCTGACGTTCCAGCTATTTTTATCTAATTTATTTTCAATAAAACTGCGTTCCACATAATCGTTCAGTTGCTGCAGGTTCGCGAATTTGTCAAAGTCGATGCCTTTGTTTTCTGCTTTCGAACTTGGTCCGGAATAATCAATCACATCCTGTTTGGTAATGGTTTTTTCGCTCATAATAACAAGACGTTCCACTACGTTTCTGAGTTCGCGGATGTTTCCTGTCCAGTTGCGCGCCTGCAAACTTTCCAGGGCATCTTTTTCAATTTTCTTTACCGGAATTCCATAGTCGCCGCATATCTCGTTTAAGAAATGATCTGCCAGCACCGGAATATCATCCTTGCGTTCATTCAACGATGGTACATGAATCAATATCACACTCAAACGGTGATACAAGTCCATACGGAAGCGGTTTTCTTCCACTTCTTTTAATAAATCTTTATTGGTGGCAGCCACCACGCGCACATCTACTTTTTCTTCTTTGTCGCCGCCAACTTTCGTGATTTTATTTTCCTGCAAAGCGCGCAACACTTTCGCCTGCGCGGACAAACTCATATCACCGATTTCATCCAGAAATAGCGTGCCGCCGTTTGCTTGTTCAAATTTTCCGATACGTTGTTTTATGGCCGAAGTAAAGGCACCTTTTTCATGGCCGAATAATTCGCTTTCAATCAACTCTGATGGAATCGCTGCGCAGTTCACTTCTACCAAAGGTCCGTTGGCACGGTTGCTTTGTTCGTGCAGCCAGCGCGCCACTAATTCCTTTCCGGAACCGTTATCACCGGTAATCAATACACGCGCTTCGGTGGGTGCTACTTTTGCAATCGTTTCTTTTATTTTTACAATCGGGTTGGATTCACCCACGATATCTTTGGACTTTGCAATTTTCTTTTTAAGGATTTTTGTTTCCGTTACCAGGGAAACTTTATCCATCGCATTACGAACCGTAATCAATAAGCGATTCAGATCCGGTGGTTTTGGAATGTAATCGAAAGCACCTTTTTTTACTGCTTCCACCGCCGTTTCAATGTTGCCGTGTCCTGATAATACAATCACCGGCGTGTCAATGCCTTTCTGCTGCATTTCTGTCAATACTTCCAGCCCATCTTTTTTTGGCATTTTAATATCGAGGATGACGACATCGTAATTGTTTTTTTCGATTTTCTCCAAACCGATTTCGCCGTCTTCCGCTTCTTCAATATCATATTTTTCGTACTCTAAAATTTCTTTTAAAGTTCTTCGGATGGCTTTCTCATCATCAACAATTAAAATCTTTGGCATATACTAGTGTTAAGTCGTAAGTAATTAAGTGGTAAGTAACAAAATTTGTACCACATTTCTAAGCGTAAATATACAAAAACAGTTGCTTTTACCTTTTAAACATCGGCAAAGGTTTTAACGGATGCCGGAGGAGGTTTTTGAAAAATAATTTTATCAGAAAAAGATGAAATCCTTTATATGGGAATTGAGTCTTTATCTGTTGGATGAATGTTGCCGGAATCTCGAAGTGTATAATGCCTAAAGAGACATCGGTCCAGTCAGCTTTGCGGAAAATTTCTACAGTAGTTGCGAAATTTCCTTTGTAAGAACTTATTTTGTGATGCTGGTCTATCATTATTGTAATTTCTTCTGACCAATTTGCTTTTCCGGACTGAATTAAGTATTCTTTTACTAAAGCGATGGACGGTTGCAGGTAATCAAAAGTCGTATTCGTCCAGATGCCGATGTCGTGAAAGAAAGCAGCAATCGCATATTTCTCTTTCGCTGTATTTTTGCTTAAATACAAACTGTAATTGAAAATGCGATACACATGGTTTTTGTATTTCTCCGTGTCGCTGGCCAGCACATCCAAATAAGCAACAAATAACGCCTCAATAACCGGATGTTTTCTGACAATAATCTCACTCATATAATAAAAGCAAAAGGAAAAAATACGCACTGCTAATTCCTTACTACTTACAACTCAAAAAACGCAGGCTCATAAGCCGAATTCTGTTTCTACTCTATCATTTATCTGGGACAATCATCGCTGATTGCCTCTATCCATCTACCCACCAACTTTAGCGAGCAGCTATCAGGCGTTGGTTTACATGATGTTTCAGCGTTTGGGGTTTACCTATGCAATGTATTGCTACAAAGCGATTTTCACTACAGCATTACCTGTACTATTTTCTGTGGCACTTTCCTTACCGGTTGCCCGATAAACAGCCGTTAACTGTCAAACTGCTCTGTGCTGTTCGGACTTTCCTTACTAATTGCTTAGCACGATAGATCGACCTGCAATACAAATTTACGATTTCAGATTTACGATTTCAGATTTATTTTCTGAAAAGTACGCTTACTGTTTGTTGCTGTTACTCGAACACCATTACATTCACACCTTCGGTATTGGATTTCCAGTTGGTCGCATGCAATGTCCTGCCATTTAATGACATGGTGATTGTCTGTCTGCTGCTGGTCGGGAAGTAGATGTCAGCTCCTTTAAGAAATGGGAATAGGTTGAAGGCGCCAATAGTAGTCATATTGGTCACCTTGTTCTTGTTGTCATCATAGGCAAACAAAGCAATCGTCGTATTTTCTTTAGAACAGAAGGTGTTGGAGGATAATGTGTTTCCGTCCAAGATTAACACATCCCTGTCGGCTACTGCGGCCTGGCTGGCACCGAAAAATGCAGTTACACCTTGTGCATCATCTTTCGGGAGTGCAGCCAGAAATAAACCGGCAATACTGGCTCCGGTTGGGAAGGTTCTCAAATAAATCAGCTTGTCACTCCGCGTAAATGGTTCTCTGTAATAGTGTACTTTTCTGCTGCCGCTTATATTGTCATATACCACGAACTCATAGTAGGTATCGGCACTGCCACGAAAAGGGCCCCAGAAACCTTTGGCATCAGTATAGAATTTTTTAAAGGGAGCAGAACTTAAGCGAAATCCTGTTGAGGCATCAACCTTATAGACTTCGACAACGGTATTAGCCAGGAATTTGTTCTCGCCAAAAGAACCGGCTTTTCCGGATAGGATGACATCTGCATCTGCTGTGTATTCTAAGTTGCTTGGCGAAGTGCCTTCATTGAAAAATTTGTACATAGCCTCAAAAGATTCCTTGCAGGTGGCAACCTGATAATGGTCTTTATCCGTTTGTTTTAGGTTGGTTCCTCCAATAACATCTTTCCCCAGTCGGGCAATAAAATCAAAGGTGGAATATATATTCAGGATGGGAATGCTGTCTTGTCTATCCGGTGGAAATCCGGCCAGTAAGACCAGCGACTTTACCTTGCTGCTGTGATTTCTGGCATATTCCTGCACCACTGCCGTACCTGCGCTGTGGCCAACCAGATGCACTTTGGTCTGCCCTGTCTTTGCAAGTATGTCGTTCACAAGTTTGTCCAAATCCTGCTGTGTGCTGGTGCCGCCGAGTGAGTTCCAGTCAAATGTATATAAATCTGCCTGAGAATAACCGTTAGAGGTGAAACGTTTTACCTGTTTTTCGTAGGTGTCTCCAGAGGCCAGAAACCCGTGGACAAAAATGACGGGTGTTTTGCCGGATGGTGAAGGTTCGGAAATGGGTGTTTCATCCGAATGTTCTTTTTTACAGGCTAATATGAAAAGTGATAAAACTCCGTAATACAACAGTTTTTTCATAGCTATAATTTTTACCTTAACGTAAATTACAACTATTTGTTCAATTTACATATAGCACAAGACCCTTCAGGTAGGCCCCTTCAGGATGGAAGATGTTGATGGGGTGATCGGCAGGTTGAGATAGATAATGCAATATTTTTACTTCGCGGTTTGCTTCTATGGCAGCCGACATCACTGTAGCATAGAATAATTCCTTATCGACCACCTGTGAGCAGGAAAAAGTAAACAGGATGCCGCCCTTGTTGGTTTTTCGGAAGCCTTCCGCATTGAGGCGTTTGTATGCCTGCACCGCATTGTGTCGTTTGGCTATGTTTTTGGCAAACGCCGGTGGGTCCAGAATAATGATGTCAAAGAGCTGCCCGGAGGTCCTGAAGTAATGAAACACATCGTCGCAAACAGATTGATGATGAATGTCCTCAGTGCTAAAATTCATCGCAACATTTTTATCCACCAATTCCATAGCGGTCTTTGAACTGTCAACGGATACCACCTCTCTGGCAGCATTATTCAGCGCATATATGGAAAAGCCGCCGCTGTAGCAATAGGTGTTCAGCACCGATTTACCCTTCGCATATTGTGCCAGTAAGTTCCGGTTCTCACGCTGGTCTAAAAAGAAACCCGTCTTCTGCCCATGTTCTATATCAATCAAAAACCTGTTGCCATTTTCTATGGCAATGATTTCTTTCGCATTGTTCGTCAAATAAGTGTTTTCGATGGTTTCGGCATATTCTTTTGGTAAATACGCCGCGCTTTTGTCGTATATCGTATCAATAAAATTTACCTCTTGAAGAACGGCGTTTTTTAGTTCATTTATGCAGCGGTGCATGCCAATAGAGTGGCACTGTATTACCGCCGTGGTATCATAAATATCGATAATCAGTCCCGGGCAGTTATCGCCTTCCGCATGGATTAAACGAAAGCAGTTGGTGTTTTTATTATCAATGAAACCTAATGTCTTACGCAATAAAAAAGCTTGCTTTATTTTGTTGTTCCAGAAATCCTGATTGATGCTTTCTTTTGTGAAACTTAAAATCTTAACGGCAATACTTCCGTGGTAGAAATGTCCTATGCAAAGAAAATTGCCCCTGAAATCCTGTACTTCCACCAGGTCGCCGTCTTTCAGATTTGTGACGTCAAAAGATAGTAATGCTCCTGAAAAGATCCAGGGGTGAAAGCGTTGTACGGAGCGTTCTTTATCTTTCTTTAATTGTATAACAGGATAATCAGGCATCGGACTGTTTTTTTATGGCAAATCAGAAATGGTCAAAGTTAAGGAAGTATTCTTAAGATAGTTTATCTGGCAGGTTCCCGTTCCAAAATAATGTAGGTAGAGTCAAATTCGTTCTTTTCGTCTTTTTCAATAAATTCTGAATGCAGCACTTTCCAGTTGGAATCGTCATATTCAAAATGCGTATCACCATCTATTTCGGTATGTACGATGGTTAAATGTATGGTGTTTGCCAACGGCAATGTTTGTTTGTAGATTTCACCGCCACCCACAACAAAAATCTCTCCCTGTCCTTGCTGAGCGGCAAAAATAATCGCATCGTTGATGGTGTTGAATACAAAACAATTGTCAAAAGCACATTCAAAATTACGTGATATGATTAAGGACGTTCTGTTGGGTAATGGTTTGCCAATCGACTCGAACGTCTTTCTGCCCATCAGGATGTAGTGCCCCGAAGTAATGTTTTTGAATCGTTTCAGGTCGGACGATAATTTCCAGAGCAACTGGTTGTCTTTGCCAATGACGCCGTTTTCGGCTGCAGCTACTACGATGGAAATCTTCATTTAATTAATTGTGAGTTGTGAATGTTGAATTATCAGTGCAATATACAATTAATCCAAGATTTAGGATTCGGCATTCCAAATGTTCAGACGGCTACATCCCCTTTAATATGCGGATGACTTTGGTAATTGATTAGCTCAAAGTCTTCGTATTTGAAATCAAAAATGGACTTTATTTCAGAATTTATTTTCAGTTGTGGCAATGGATAAGGTTCGCGGCTCAGTTGCAGTTGCACCTGTTCGATGTGATTGCTGTAGATATGCGCATCGCCGAAGGTGTGTACAAAATCTCCTAGTTCGAAGTTGCACACCTGTGCAATCATCATTGTAAATAAAGCATACGAAGCGATGTTGAAGGGGACGCCCAAAAAGGCATCCGCACTGCGTTGGTATAACTGACACGACAATTTATTGTCTATTACATAAAACTGAAACAACGTATGGCACGGTGGCAAGGTCATGTCTTCGATATCGGCCACATTCCAGGCAGAAATGATATGCCGACGCGAATCCGGATTGTTTATTAAATGATGGATGAGATTGGAAAGCTGGTCGATTTCACCGCCTTTGCCATCCGGCCAGTGCCGCCACTGATAGCCATACACAGGCCCAAGCTCGCCGTATTGTTTGGCAAAAACATCATCGTTTGCAATTTTTGCCGCAAACTCTTTCATGGTTTCGCCCTGATAGGCTTCGCTTTTCTGGTATTTGGCAAAAGGCCAGTCGTTCCAGATATTACAGCCGTTTTTGCATAAATACTGAATATTGGTATCGCCGGCAATAAACCAAAGTAATTCGTACACAATCGATTTTAGATGTAGTTTTTTAGTCGTTACCAAAGGAAAACCTTCCTTCAAATCAAAACGCATCTGGTAGCCAAACACGCTGACGGTTCCCGTGCCGGTTCTGTCTTCTTTTTTAGTGCCTTTATCTAAAATATGTTGTAAAAACTGCTGGTATTGTTGCATGAAGTAAAAGTAAAAAACTCCACCGAATTTTCAGTAAAACAATATAAACAGATTATTTTTCCTGTTAGATATTTCAATTTTAAACTAAATTAACATCAAATCAGGCATTTATAAGCATTTTTAGCCTGAAATAGCCCGCACAGATTCTTACATTTTCAAATTTATGTCTATCTTTGCGGACTTATGTTTTTTAAGAAATCACTATATCTTTTACTGTTTGTATCTGTCTTAGCTTCCTGTAGCCGCCAATACGACAAAGTATTCAAAGGCAATGACATGGAAGCCAAACTGAAACTGGCGGACCAGTTGTATGCAAAAAAGAAATACGAGAAAGCGATTCCTGTTTATGAGCAGTTGCTGACTGTCCTTAAAGGACAGAAAAGTGTGGATGATATCTACTATAAATATGCTAACGCCCACTATCTGAACGGAAATTATGAACTGGCGGCATTCTATTTGCGCAGTTTCTACAATACCTACCCGGCCAGTGAAAATGCCGAACAGGCCGCCTTTGATGAGGCGATGTGCTATCTTAAGCAGTCTCCACGTTATTCGCTGGAGCAAACCAGCACCCAGAAAGCAATCGACGGATTTCAGGAATTTGTGAACAGATACCCTAAAAGCACCAGAATGGAGCTTGCCAATTCAAAAATTGATGAATTAAGGGGTAAATTGCGTAAAAAATCCTACGAAAGTGCTTATCTTTACTACAAAATAGGGCAATATAATGCTGCAGCGGTTGCACTCGGAACTTTCCTGAAAGAATATCCGGAGTATGACCATCCGGAAAAAGTGGAATATCTGGTCGTAAAATCACTGAAGAAATACGCAGACGGCAGTTACCGAGACAAACAGGAAGAACGATTGGCGGCTGCGAGCAAAGCATTTGAGGCTTTTAAATCAAAATATCCAAACAGCGAATATCTGACTGAACTGGAAAAGATGCAAAAATCAAATAGGAAAAAAAGTAAAAAGTAGAAAATATGTCAAACGTTAAAAAAGAAGAAGGAAAAGCGACATCCGCTTACATTGAAACGAGAAATCTAGATGAATTGACTGCCAAAACAGGAAATTTATACAAATCCATCAATGTAATCTCAGCGCGATCCAATCAGATGAACTCTAAATTGAAAGAAGAGTTGCATCGTAAATTGGAAGAGTTTGCTTCCGCAACCGACAACCTGGAAGAGGTTTTTGAAAACCGCGAGCAGATTGAGATTTCCCGTTATTATGAGAAATTGCCAAAAACAACCATCATGGCATTGCAGGAGTTTCTGACCGACGAAACGTACTTCAAAGACAAAGAGAACAAATAATTAAGGATGTAAGTTGTTAACTGAATTCTTAATCGTTAACTAAATACACGAACAATGCTGAAAGATAAAAAGGTTTTACTCGCTGTTTGTGGAAGTATAGCTGCCTACAAGGCAGCTTTTTTAGTGCGCTTATTGGTCAAGGAAGGCGCGCAGGTAAAAGTCATCATGACAAAGGCTGCAACTGAATTCATCTCCCCGCTCACCATGGCCACGCTCTCCAAAAATGAGTGTCAGGTGGATTATATTAATTCAACCAAAACCAACTGGAATAACCACGTAGACTTGGCACTTTGGGCTGATATGATGCTCATTGCTCCTGCTTCAGCCGGAACCATTTCTAAAATCGCCAACGGCCTGTGCGATAATCTGCTGATGGCCGTTTACCTTTCGGCTCGCTGCCCGGTTTACATTGCACCGGCGATGGATGATGATATGTGGAAGCATGCTTCTACCAAAAGCAATCTGCAAAAGATTCAGTCCTTCGGCAATAAAGTGATTTCGGTAAATGCCGGAGAATTGGCCAGCGGCTTGATAGGCGAAGGCAGGATGGCCGAACCGGAACAGATAGTTGATTTTTTGAATCAGCAGTCAAGCATCAAGCATCAAGATTCCAAATTCATCAATAAAAGAATCCTGGTTACCGCCGGACCAACCTATGAGGCCATCGATCCGGTGCGTTTCATCGGAAATCATTCCTCGGGGAAAATGGGCGTTGCATTGGCAGAACATTTACACAATTTGGGTGCGAATGTTCATCTGGTATTGGGCCCTTCCAAACTGACAGTAAAAGAGGGTATTAAAGTATCCCGCGTATTTTCCGCCAATGAGATGTATGCCGTCTGCAAGAAGGAATTTGCCAAAGCAGACATTTGTGTGTTTGCCGCCGCGGTAGCAGATTATACGCCCAAAACGGTTTCCAATCAGAAAATCAAGAAAAGCGATGCCGAGTTTTCGATTGTCTTAAAGAAAAATGTAGATATCGCCCATGAATTCGGAAAGATAAAGAAAGGAAATCAGTTGTCTGTAGGCTTTGCGCTGGAGACCAATGATGAACTGAAACATGCTAAGGCAAAGTTGGCAAAGAAGAATTTTGACATCGTGGTATTGAATTCGCTGAACGATAAGGGTGCCGGATTTCAGTTTAATACGAATAAGATAACGATTGTGAATCGTAACAATAAAATCACTAAATTCGAGTTAAAGAATAAAGGAGAAGTGGCGGAGGATATTGTAAAATCTATTGAAGGATTATTGAAATGAAGAAAATAACAGTATTGATATCGATTGCCATTTTGTTCTTTACGAATAGTCGTTTATCCGCGCAGGAATTGAATTGTACGGTATCTGTAAATGCCCCGAAAAATCAGAACATCGATCCGCAGATTTTTAAAAATATGGAAACTTCCATCCGTGAATTCCTCAATGGCAGAAAATGGACGAATGATAATTTCAAGGATCAGGAACGCATCAAATGCAATATCGTTATCAATATAACGGAAATTCCAACAGAAGGCGAATACAAGGCGACAGCCATCATTCAGTCACAACGCCCTGTGTATAACACAAATCTGAGTTCCATGTTGCTGAACCTGCAGGATAAATCCTTTGATTTTGCCTATGCAGACTTGCAAAATCTGGATTATAATGATAATGGTTACACTTCTCAGCTAACCTCTCTGTGTGCTTATTATGCCTATCTGATCCTGGCTTATGATTATGAGTCTTTCGGAAAGGAAGGTGGTACCATTTATTTTCAACGTGCCCAGACGGTATGTTTTAATGTGCCTTCAAATGAAAAATCAAAATACAAAGGTTGGAGTCAGTTTGATGGCGGTGTCAGTTTTACAACAGGAACCATCAACCGTCTGGTGATGGTGGACAATTGGCTGAATCCGCGTTATAAAGATTTAAGGACAGTATTCTATACTTATCATTTTAACGGATTGGACAGAATGTACGGCGATGCTTCACAAGGCCGAAGTGCCATTACCACTTGTTTAACCCTGTTGCAAAATATCAATGCGGATAATCCGGGTTTATTGCCGCTGAGAAATTTCTTCCTGTCTAAAAGTGCCGAACTGATTAATATCTACTCTAAAAGCGATATGACAGAACGCACCATCGCTATACAGCTGCTGTCGACGCTGGATCCGATAAACGGCGATAAATACAAGCAGATAGGCAAGAACTGATATTTGCGCAGTTCACATAAATTTTTCTTCTTTAAAATCGTACATCGTACATCGTAAATCGTAAATTTGTTACGTGTTACAGTCACTTTCCATAAAGAATTACGCCATCATTGAATCCGTAGAAATTCAGTTTGATAAACAACTGAATATCATTACGGGAGAAACCGGCGCGGGAAAATCCATTCTCTTGGGAGCCATGAATCTGATTCTTGGAAAGCGAGCCGAGACAAATGTGCTGCGGAACAAAGAGGGAAAATGTCTGGTGGAAGCAACGTTCAATCTTCAGCATTATAAACTTAAAAAGTTTTTTACCGAAAACGAATTAGAGTACGAAGATGAAACCATCATCCGCAGGGAAATCAATGTCAACGGGAAATCACGGGCGTTCATCAATGATTCGCCGGTGACGCTGGATGTATTGAAGAATTTGACGGAACAACTCGTCGACATTCACGCGCAGGGCGAAACTCAAAATCTGTTAGACAAGTTTTTCTTTTGCGAAATTTTAGACGAGTTGAGCAAACAGACTTCGGTTGTCAAAGAATATCAGACTGCATTCTCTGCATTCAAACAAAAGCAACAGCGATTACAGCAGTTGCAGGAAGAGCAAATCCGTTTGCAAAAAGAATTTGATTTTATCTCGTTTCAGTTGAATGAACTGGTGGAGGCGAACCTGAACGAAGAAGAATTCGAAAGTATAGAAAGTGAGCTGGGCTTATTGCAAAATGCGGAAGTGATAAAACGCAATCTCGCGGAAGCCTACAACCTGATCGACGGAAATGAGTTTGCTGCCTTAAGTCAGTTACTGCTGGCCAATAAACAAATCGCTCAGTTGACGGATTTTCATGGCGCTTTGCTGGAAATGCACGACAAACTATCTTCCATCACAGATGATTTAAAAAGCATCACGCGACAGATTACCAATGTTGCCGATGCTACCGAATACAATGAAGAGCGCGTGCAGGAACTGATGGATAAGCAAACGACCGTCAATAAGCTGTTGCAAAAACATCATTTCTCAGCAGTGAAAGAGTTGTTGCTGCTGCAGGAAGAACTACAACAAAAAGTGGATGCATACGCCAATTCTACAGAAGAGATGGTGCGTCTGGAAAGTGAACTGAAAAAAGAACAGAAAGAATTATTTGCCACGGCACAACGCATTTCTAAAAACAGAACGGAGAAAATAAAAACGGCGGAAAGCAAAGTGTCTTCTTTACTGGTAGATTTGGGAATGCCCTTCGGACATATCATTTTAGAACAAAAAACAG
Source organism: Chitinophagales bacterium (assembly GCA_046329775.1). Lineage (GTDB taxonomy): Bacteria > Bacteroidota > Bacteroidia > Chitinophagales > JADIYW01 > JADJSS01. The sequence goes on along the minus strand of JAXLTX010000004.1, from coordinate 197,677 downwards.
CAGACGCAGACAAACTAAATATTTTTGGGATTGACGAAATACGTTTGTTGTTTTCCGCAAATAAAGGTTCGGCACCACAATCTTTAGATGAAGTGGGCAGTGGCGGAGAGAAATCCCGTCTGATGCTGGCGATAAAAAGTCTGGTGGCGGAAACCGTTACCTTGCCTACCTTGATTTTTGATGAGATTGATACGGGAATTTCCGGAGAGGTGGCACAGAAGGTGGGCAATATATTGAAAACCTTAGGCAAGAGCCATCAGGTAATTTCCATTACGCACTTGCCGCAGGTAGCCGCCAAAGCCAGCAAACATTTCTTTGTGTACAAGAACCACGAAAAGGAAAAAACCTATACCGAAATAAAAACACTGACCGGTGATGAACGCCTGCACGAAATAGCCGTGATGCTCAGCGGCAACAACCCACCCAAAGAAGCATTGGAAAATGCGAAGAGACTGTTGAATTAGTTTATGGATATAAATAATAGAGAGGAAGTCTCACGATTTTTATTAACCCTACCAGGTATATTAATTAGGTGGATTTATTATGTAATAATAGGTCAAAAACATTCGTTTAAAGATATTGTTGATTTAAAAGAGAATTGGGATTATAACCTACTGATTGCTTTTATTTTTTATTCAGTTGTAGCAGCTTTGGCAATTATCTACTAATAATCAAATTGTCTGAACTGTGATTTAGTTTGATTTTTGTGATTAATATGATTTTTTAATCATATTCATTACAAAAATCACAGTTCAGACAACTACCCAAAAAACACATAGCACACCACAATACTCAATACAATACTCACCAATTCTGCAAATAAACTGGTAGCTACTACATAACGTGTTTTCTTAATGGCAACAGCACCAAAATAAACTGCTAAAACATAAAAAGTAGTATCATGGCTGCCGTTGAAAATGCCGGCTAATCTTCCTGCAAAACTATCTGCACCCAAACCGCCTTCGGTAACGGGTTTTATCAAATCCACCATCAGTCCGCGCGCACCGCTGCCGCTAAACGGTTTCATAATCGCCACCGGAAGCGCATCTACAAAACGCGTATCAAATCCTATGGAATTAAATAAGGAAGAAATGCCATGCGTAATCATCTCCATGCCGCCGCTGGCTCTGAAAATGCCAATACCCACCAGCATCGCCACTAAGTACGGAATGATTTTTACCGTGACTTCAAAGCCTTCTTTCGCGCCATCAATAAAGGATTCATACACATTCACTTTCTTGAAAAAGGCAAACGCGATAAAGGTGATAATGACAGAAAAAATAATTAAACCACCCACTATATTGCTCACGATTTCCATGGTTTCTTTCGGTAGGGCGCTGAATAAATAGGTCAGTCCGCCAATGAAAGCAATGATGCCCACCACCCAGGTCGTCAATACAAAATCCCATTTTATCTTTTGTAGAAAGGTCACTAGAATCAATCCTGCAATCATGCCCCCGTAGGTGGAAATCAATAAAGGCAAAAAGATATCTGTTGGATTTAAGGCACCTGCTGTTGCCCGGAACGCAATGATGCTGACCGGAATAATGGTGAATCCCGCGGTGTTCAGCGTCAGGAACATAATCATCGCATTCGACGCTTGTTCTTTGTTGGGATTGATTTCCTGCAACTCTTTCATGGCTTTCAAGCCTAAGGGTGTGGCAGCATTGTCCAGCCCCAGCATGTTAGCGGAATAGTTCATCAGAATGCTGCCCATGGCAGGATGGTCTTTCGGAATTTCCGGAAATAAACGGCTGAAAAACGGACTGATAAGTCTGGAGAAAATACGGATTGCACCGCCGTTTTCGCCCACTTTCATGATACCCAGCCAGAAACACATCACGCCGGTTAAACCCAATGAAATTTCAAAAGCGGTTTTAGAAGAATCGGTAATGGCATTGATGGTGGCAGGCATTACGGCCGTGTCGCCGAATAATATCATCTTAACTAGCACAATAATAAACGACAAAACGAAAAATAAAATCCAGATATAATTTAAAACCATAAGAACGATTTACGAATTACAATGTACGAATTACAAATTATATCAAAAACTAAAAATAAATCCCAAATCTCAAATCTCAAATCGTAAATTTGTTGCGTGAGCAAGAAATACGAACTGCCAGAAATTGTGAACCGCAAAGCGAAGTTCAACTACGAATTCCTCGAGTCGTATAAGGCGGGTATGGTGCTGACCGGAACGGAAATAAAGTCAGTGAAAGAAGGCAAGGTGAATCTGGGGGATAGTTTTTGTTATTTTCGTCAGGGTGAATTGTGGCTGAAGAACCTTCATATCTCCGAATATAAGAACGGCAGTTATGCCAATCATGAACCCCTGCGTTTGCGCAAATTATTACTCACCAAAAAGGAAATGCGCAAACTGGAAGGCAAAATAAAAGAGAAAGGGCTGACCATTATTCCTTACAAGATATTCTTTAATGAACGGGGGCTTGCAAAGATAGAGGTGGTATTGGCTAAAGGAAAGAAATCCTTTGATAAGCGCGAAAGCATCAAGGAACGCGATACCGCAAAAGAAATCCAGCGCGTGAAAAAAGCGATACGCTATTAGCAGATATACCTAAACGGGTGTATTTCATTCTCCATGGAATTTGTTACATTTAACGTATGAAGCAGGTATTTTCTTTTTACTTTCTCCTTATTGCTCTTTTCTCTTTTGCAGATATGCCGGGCAATAAGCCCCGTCCGGATTATGAAGTATGTGTGGTAGGGATGGATGCGTTGCAGGATTATCAGATCTATTACGGCAATTACGATTCGGTAGAGGTACTGAAGGATAGCGTAAAGATATTTGTACAAGGTGGATTTGGTGCGCCACAATGTAAGATGCTATGGGGAACTCATAAGAAATCAAGGCAACAGACCGATACCCTGAATCTGTGCAGCGGAGATGTGGAAGATTCCTATACAGCCAGACTTTCAGTGAAAGGGAATCATCTGGTACTAGAGAGATTAGCAGAGGTGATGCAGGTGAAACAAAACAATCAGGAGCCTATGGATATTGCAGGGGATGTGTCAGCGGATATGAACCGGCGGATCATGTATGCCATCTCGGGTATCAGCCTGCTGGTATTGCTCCTGCTGGTGTTTGTGGTGTGGAAACGAAACGTGAATGCCGTTAAAAGCAATAAAGTATGAGTGCCTGCAGTTTTCTTATGGATGCCGTTTCCCCGATTGTGTTGGTGCTGCCGGCTTTCATACTGTTAATCATTATCGCTGCCGTAACATTTGGCATTCTTTGGCTGATTGCGTATATTCGGAAAAGAAATAAGAATCTATGAAGAAGCCCTTCACTTTTTATAGCTTGTTTTTATTGCTGCAATCTTGTTTTGCAGATATCCCGCTGGATGATAACGGACATAACAGGACAACATTCAGTGATTTCAATTATTTGCCCTGGGCACTCGGTGCGCTGGCTGCGGCTGCGATTTTGATTATTACCTACGTTCTTAAAAATGAAAAAAATGCAAATAAATAAATTATCCGTTCTGGCAGTCTTGCTATTGATTAAACTGACATCTTTTGCCGATATTGCGTTACCCAAACATGATAAGCTGCAGGAAGCAAAGTATTATTTCGCAAATGTCGATAGTTTTAGAACGTATACTTTTTATGTGAAAAAGAGTTCCAATCAGAAAACCTATAAGATTAAACAGGATGCCGCATTCCTGATTAAACCGGAAAGCCCCAAAGGGGATGAGAGGCTCGAAGTATGGGCGGTGAAGACAGATGATGGCAGTAAAACAAACTCATTCACTCTTACAACGGTGAAGCAGGATGATATATATTTGGGCAATACCGCCTACATTGCAATCCTGTTTTCTTTTGATAAGAAAGGCAATCTTACTTACAAGAAGACCGTTCTGAAGCCGGATTGCTATAACAATAAGAAAAGCGGTTTGCCTTTTCTGAGCTTTCATATACCCGGCAGCAACCATAATACTGGATTTGCATACCTATCCCTCATTTCAGTATTGTTGATGTTGACTGTTGTCATCTATAAAAAGAAGTCCGTAAGGAATGCATATAGTTAAATATCTGGCACTGACGATACTGATGGAGGTCCCCGTCTATTTTTTGTTTGACAGAAAGAGAATCCTGTTTCCTGTTTTTATCTTGGTGCTGGCCAATTGTTTCACCTGGCCAATCCTCAACATACTTTATCATACAACTCATATCCATTTGCTGGCACTGGAAGCCGGCGTCACGCTCACAGAAGCCTTCATCATTTGTTATTTTCTGGAACAGAAGTTTCATAAGGCATTATTCATTTCATTCTTACAGAATGCACTGACTACCTTTGTCGGTATCTGGATAAATAATATCCGCTTATGAACAAGCCATTCAGCATAGCTGTTCTGTTCGGAACTGCTCACGGGCTCAATGATTTCATTGCAGGTTATCTGTTGGCACATCTATCTTCAGTTTCCACCAACTGGCAACTGAATACTTTGTCGTTTCTGGTGTACAGCCTGCTTGCTTTCGGAGGTCAATTACCTGCCGGTATGCTGGTAGATAAGGTCCGAAAAATTAGAGGGTTCAGCATGCTTTCTTTGTTGCTCATGGTCGCAGCAATCGCCATTTCTTACCTGAACATATATGCAGCCATTCTGTTTAGCGGCTTTGCGTCTGCTTTCATTCATGTCTGTGGTGGAACAGCCTGTTACCTCTCTGATAATAAAAGCGCCACGCTGTCAGGTGTCTTTACCGCTCCCGGTGTGGTGGGCCTCATCACGGGAGGGATTGCAGCTGGTCTGCATTTTGAATATTTCCATCTGTTTGTCCTGCCGCTTGTTCTGTTGTTAGTATGGCTGATGAAGGAAGAGCTTCCTGTATATGTTGCGAAGCCCGAATCAGACGAAGCTCCGTTGTTAGATTCACATGATTTCTTTATGCTGATTTTACTGATGGCCATAGCCTTCCGTTCCTTGTGGTGGAATGTAGTGCATATGATGTGTTTTAATAACGATGCATGGCTCTTGGGGATAGGATGCTCAGCAGGTGCAGGCAAACTGTTAGGAGGCTATATTTCCGATAAAGTGGACTGGAAGAAATTTATTTTCATCAGTATGTCCGGCGCTGTTTTGTCATTGCATATCGGGAGAGACTATTTTCCACTTATGTGTGTCGGTGTCGCCTTATTGCAAAGTGCCGTACCACTTACTTTGCTGTTGATGCAACAATACTTGCAAAGCACTCCGGCAACGGCGAGCGGTTTGAGTCTGGGGATAGCCATCGTGTTGGCGGGTTTGCCAGCATACACGGAGCAGTTCCGACTGGTGCAGAGGGCAAACGGATTTTGGCTGCTATTGGGCATCGCATTTATAGTATCCAACTTCTGGCTGCTACGAAGTTTTCATCAAAAAATCGGACAGCGCTAATCACTGCTCAGCTCACTCTCCATGTCAGCCTGATAAACCAGTATGCTGATGCAACTGAAGAATACTACGATGGCAGAAGCAAACATCAGTCCGCCATCACCCAATACGTCGAATTCATTCGTAATGATGTGCACACCGATGGCGCCCAGCATAATCACCATACCTAAAATAGCGCCACGCCAAGCTGTTTTGGGGATGAGCAGTAACACAATTGCGATGATTTCCAAAGCTGCTATGCTGTATCGTCCGCCGGGCTCCATGCCGATTCGCTGGAAAATATGGACAGCTGGTGGTGCCGCAGTGAGTTTTAAAAAAGCAGAATATCCGAAGATACCTGAGGTTACTAAACGGGTTCCTATGTCAATGATTTTTGTACCACTTTTCATAGAGTATAGATTTTATTCTATCAAGGTGCGACTATTCTTGATATTTGTCAATATAGAAAGGTGGCATTTCGATAATGAATTAGTATTAGGCGGAAAAATGGAGATGGTTGGTACTTTAGGGTAGGATGAATGGCAAAAAAAAGCGGCGTTCACTCTGAACGCCGCTTTTTATGATTGGTAGGGAATGAGTTTACTCGATTACACCCTCTGTAAGTACAGAAACATTGTTTTTCAAGACCTCTACAATACCGCTTTTAACCTTAAACACCTGTTTGTTGGAGCCGGATTTGATTTTCACGGTGCCTTCCACTATAGAAGCGATCATAGGTGCGTGATTGTTCAGAACCTCAAATTTTCCATGTGCACCGCAAAGTTGAACGGAATCCACTTCGCCGGAGAATACATTTAATTCAGGTGTGAGAATGTTTAATTGCATGTTGTCTGATTATTTTGCGTCAGCTAATAATTTTTTACCTTTTTCGATAGCATCTTCGATAGTACCTACTAAGTTGAAAGCTGCTTCAGGATATTCATCCACTTCGCCGTCCATAATCATTTCGAATCCTTTCAGGGTATCCTCGATAGAAACGAATACACCTTTTAAACCGGTGAATTGTTCAGCAACGTGGAATGGCTGAGATAAGAATCGCTGAACACGACGTGCACGGTGAACGACCAATTTATCTTCTTCAGATAATTCATCCATACCTAAAATCGCGATGATATCCTGTAATTCTTTGTAACGTTGTAAGATAGATTTTACACGTTGAGCCACATTGTAGTGTCTTTCACCGATTACAGCCGGATCGAGGATACGGGAGGTAGAATCCAATGGGTCTACCGCAGGATAGATTCCTAACTCCGCAATTTTACGGCTTAATACCGTTGTTGCATCCAAGTGAGCAAATGTTGTAGCCGGAGCAGGGTCCGTTAAGTCATCCGCTGGTACATAAACCGCCTGTACGGAAGTGATTGAACCAGATTTTGTAGACGTGATACGCTCTTGCATCAAACCCATTTCAGTAGAAAGCGTTGGTTGGTAACCTACCGCAGATGGCATACGTCCTAATAATGCGGATACCTCTGAACCTGCCTGTGTGAAACGGAAGATATTGTCAACGAAGAATAAGATATCTTTACCTTTTCCATCACCGTCACCATCACGGAATTGCTCTGCAATGGTCAAACCAGACAAGGCAACACGCGCACGCGCTCCCGGTGGTTCGTTCATCTGACCAAACACCAGCGTTGCTTTTGATTCTTTCAAGGCTTCTTTATCTACAGAAGCTAAATCCCAGTCACCTTTTTCCATTGAGTGCTTGAATGCTTCGCCGTATTTAATTACATCTGATTCTAAGAACTCACGTAATAGGTCATTTCCTTCACGTGTTCTTTCACCCACACCGGCAAACACGGATAAACCACCATGACCTTTGGCAATGTTATTTACCAATTCCATGATCAATACCGTCTTACCTACACCGGCACCACCGAATAAACCAATTTTACCACCTTTTGCATATGGTTCAATTAAGTCAATAACCTTGATACCTGTGAATAACACTTCTTTAGAAGTAGCTAAATCTTCATATTTAGGCGGTTTGTTGTGGATAGGATAACCACCTACTTTGCTCACTTCACCGATACCGTCGATGGCAGTACCGATAACGTTGAATAAACGACCTTTGATGGCATCACCGGCAGGCATCGTAATCTGACCACCTGTGTCTGTTACCTCTGCTCCACGTGTCAGACCTTCCGTCGCATCCATTGCTACACAACGAACGCTGTCTTCACCCAAGTGCTGCTGACATTCCAGTACCACTTCAGAACCGTCGTCTTTTTTTACAGTTAATGCGTTTAAGATCTTAGGCAGGGAAGAACCTTCGCCACTGAATGCTACGTCCACTACCGGACCGATGATTGATGTAATTTTACCTACGTTTGCCATAGTTATATTGAATAATTAGATTTAAAATTCGGTGCAAAAGTACGCTTAAGTGCTTGTTTTTCAAAATCGCAGTCAAAAAGTTGTCAACATATAAAGATTTAGTAATTTTTAGGCGGAAATGCATGGAAATGTCAGCCGATTAGGCAGGAATGATGTACTTTTGAAGTATGTTGAAAGGGCTGCGTATCTTCTTTTTGGGAATTCTGATGGTATCAGGTGTGTCTTTGAGTCTGGGGGCAGATACCATTCGCTGCTCAACGGTGGAAGTTTTTAAAAGAAATGCCCTTGTCCAGCCGGATGCTATTATGCGGAAACAGCAACTCGAGTCGGATATTCGGCACTGGATAGTACAGAACGCAACGAAGCGAGAGAACGGCATTCAGGCAGCGGTGACCATTCCTGTTGTGGTGCATGTGGTGTACAATACGGAAGCCCAGAACATATCGGAAGCCCAGATACAATCCCAGATTGACCGATTAAACAAGGATTTCAGTAATTCCAATGCGGATAAGCTGTTATCTACCCAGCCCTTCTTTAACCTGACGGGAAATGCAAAGCTGGAATTCTGTCTGACCCGCACGGATCCGGATGGAAACGCCACTTCCGGAATTACCAGAACCCAAACGGCATTGGCTTCGTTTTCCGACAACAATGATGTGAAATTTTCTGCAAGAGGCGGGGCGGATGCCTGGGATGCAACGCAATATCTGAATATATGGGTCTGTAATCTAGGGGGTAATCTGTTAGGGTATGCTCAGTTTCCGTCACAGCTGGCCACACAGCCGGAAACAGATGGGGTGGTCATAGGGTATAAGTATTTCGGAACCATCGGGACGGTTGTGCCCCCGTACAATTCCGGACGAACCGCCACCCACGAAATTGGCCACTGGCTGAATCTCGAACATATATGGGGTGACGATAATGATTGCAGAGGTACGGATCATGTAGCAGATACCCCCGACCAGGAACGAGAGACCATTGGCTGTCCGTCTGGTATCAGAACGGACAACTGTACCGGCACTTCTCCGGGTGTCATGTATCAGAATTACATGGATTATACCGATGATGCGTGTATGGTGCTCTTTACCAAAGGACAGGTGGACAGAATGAATGCCGTATTGGATATTGTGAGACCTGAGATCATTGCGACAGACAAATGTTCCAGAACGACGGGGCTTGCCGTGCAGAATAACCGAAGGCTGAAAATTTATCCGAATCCGATTCAGAATTACCTGACAATTGAAGGATTGCCCGGAACAAAAGCCGGATATTTTATCATAGATATTTTCAATGCTTTAGGAGAAAAGGTTTATACCACAGAAATCAGTTCAGATGCCATGATTGAAATGGCGACTCTGAAAACCGGCACCTATGTGATGAATATTTATAACGATGACTTTTCTGTAACAAAGAAACTGACGGTGTTAAAGTGATTTATTCACCATTTACCACTTATCTTTTTCGTCCATGAACTTTTCCATCAGTATCTTTTTTGCTCTGTGCAGTTGTACCTTTATGGTACCCACCGGAATGTTTAATTCCTCGGAGATCTCATCGTAACTGTATTCCTTGAAATAGCGCAATGCAATCACGCGGGAAAATATCTCATCCATGGAGCTGACAGCATGCTGCAATCTGTCAATGCGCTGAGATTTTATCAGATCCATTTCCGGATTGGAATGGGTGCTGAAATGCAGATTGTCCAGAATGACTTTTCCTTCTTTTTCCAGCGAAACCTTATCGATGCTTTTCTTTCGCAGGAAGTCGATGCACGTGTTGGAAGTGATCTTATAGAGCCAGGTGGAAAAGGCAAAATCCGGGGAGTATTGGTCAAGCCGGTCGAATGCCTTGGCAAAGGATTCAATCATCAGGTCCTCCGCATCTTCCGGCGATTTTACTATCTTGACGATCAGGTGATAGACAGATTTCCTGTATTTTTCCATCAAGGCCGTGTAGGCTTTCTGGTCGCCGTTTTTTGCAGCAGTCAGCAATTTGTTGTCAATCGTATTATGGTTTTTTACTTCCAATTTTTTACAGGTTTTGTGCGGCTTCGCAAGCCCAGTGTGACAGTAAAAATACAATATAAGATGTCATTCAAAAACGCAAAAGGCCATTGTTTGTTTATGCCGCTATTGTTGTATAGGATGCTGCTTATAAGTGTCAGAGAAATTTGATAGGTCAGTAGAATGATTACACAGAACACAGCTGCATTGGTTGTAAGTAAGATAAGAAAACAAGCATACAGAAAAAGTTTAGCCGTTAGATAAGAGCCTAATAGTATCCTATGCGATAATTTATATAAACTTCCACTCTCGTAATGTCGCATTTTTTGTTGGATAAAATCTTTCCATGTTTTCTTAGGCTCACTGATGGTGTGACTTTCTTTTGATAAACATACAGTTGTATTTTCTTGCGTCGCCAGCGTTTGAATCGCCAGGTCATCATCGCCGGATGCGATGGATAATTCTTCTTTCGTCCACTTTTTTTGCAATAATAGATTCCGGTCATACAGCACATTTCTTCCCACGCTCATGTAGGGATTTCCTAGTAATGCGAAGCCAATATATTGCAGTGCGGTCTGTGCCGTTTCGTATTCAATTAATCCATTTAAAATCGACGATGCTGTCTTATAAGGTGAAATGCCTAATACGATCTTTTGCTCTCCCGTTATACAGCCAGTCATTTCAGTGATCCAGTTTTTGGAAACAGGCTGGCAGTCGGCATCCGTTAAAAGAACCAGTTCATTTCTGGCAGCCAAGATTCCGTTGCGTAAGGCATGTTTTTTTCCCAATCCCTTTTTCTCCCCTTTTTTTATGGTAACGATTGTTAACCGGTCATGTGTTATGTTCAATGGTTCATCAGAGCCGTCATCAACCAGAATCACCTCGAAATCGGGGTAATCCTGATTCAGCACGTAAGGAAGATGCTTTTGCAGATTTTCCGTTTCGTTTTTTGCACAGATAACAACGGAAACAGCAGGCGTTTTTGAAGGATTGAATGGTTGAGTTACTGATTTTCTTTTGTGTCGTACAATTGTAACAAGCAGCAGCAATTGATATGCAATCTGATAAACACAACAAATGATAAAGAAATACAGCAGAAAATTCACCCAATAAAAATAGAGGTTTTTGTCGTATTTTTGACCTTTTAAAATTTTATAAATAAGCCACATTGATACGGAAAAGAAAGATGTGGCGACGTGTTTAAAGAATGAAATACGAGATACAGCACAAAGACGAACATTCCAACGCCCGCGCCGGACTGATCACCACGGATCACGGCACGGTAGAGACGCCTATTTTTATGCCGGTGGGAACGCAGGGCACCGTAAAGGCGGTCCATTTTTCCGAACTGGAAACCGAAGTGAAGGCACAGATCATTCTGGGCAATACCTATCATTTATACCTCCGTCCCGGCCTGGATATCTTGAAAAAAGCAGGTGGTCTACATGCCTTCAACACCTGGCAAAAGCCCATACTGACGGACAGCGGCGGTTATCAGGTATACTCACTGTCGCACCGCAGAAAGCTGAACGAACAGGGGGTTACCTTTCAGTCGCATATCGACGGCAGCAGGCATCTGTTTACTCCGGAGAATGTGATGGATACACAGCGCATCATCGGTGCCGATTTCATCATGGCTTTTGATGAATGTACGCCCTACCCGTGCGAATACAAGTATGCAAAGAAATCACTGAAGATCACGCACGACTGGCTGCAGCGATGCGTACAGCGTTTCGACACGACAGAACCCTTATATGGTTACGAACAAACCTTGATTCCGATCGTTCAGGGCAGTGTTTACAGAGATTTGCGTACAGCGTCTGCGGAATTCATCGCTGAGCAGAACCGTCCTGCCAATGCCATTGGCGGATTGGCGGTAGGGGAGCCGGCGGAAATCATGTATGAGATGACGGATCTGGTGTGCGGTATCTTGCCTAAAGATAAGCCACGCTACCTCATGGGCGTAGGAACACCGGTGAATATCCTGGAATCCATCGCCTTGGGCATCGATATGTTCGACTGTGTGATGCCGACCCGGAATGCAAGGCACGGATTGCTGTTCACTTCGGAAGGCATCATCAATATCAAAAACCAGAAATGGAAAGAAGATTTCTCGCCGATTGACAAGAATGTGCCGGCTGAAACGAGCAGAAAGCATACGAAAGCCTATTTGAGACATCTTTTTGTGGTGGAGGAATACCTGGCTGCACAAATCGCGAGTTTGCATAATCTCTCCTTTTATCTGTGGCTGGTGACAGAAGCCCGAAACAAGATAAAAGAAGGTACCTTTACGGCATGGAAAAATGAAATGGTACCGAAGTTATCCAATAGATTATAATTGTTCATCGTTAATTGTTCATCAAGCTCTTGAAAACACTCGACCGGTATATCATCAAAAAGTTTCTCGTGACGTTCTTCTTCGCGATTTTCCTGCTGAGTGCGATTGCAATTGTGATTGATATCACAGAAAAGATTGATGATTTCATTAGCAATAATGCGCCTCTGCATGCCATCGTTTTTGATTATTACCTGAATTTCATTCCCTGGATAGGCTTGATGCTGGCGCCTATCTTCGTGTTTATATCCGTGGTGTACTTTACCTCGAGACTCACCTCCAACACGGAAGTGATCTGTATGCTGAACGGCGGGGTCAGTTTTTACAGATTGTTATATCCGTATCTGTTTACCGCCACGATGCTGGCATTGCTGTTCGGTTTTTACAACCATCAGCTGTTGCCCAAATCCAACAAGGTGAAGATCAGATTTGAGGAAACCTATGCATCCAAGAAAGACCAGCGTACCTCCGATATCAACTATCATTTTCAGATTGGGAAGGATACCTTTATCTATACGCAGTCGTATGATATCAATGCCAACAGCGGTTTTAAGTTTACGATGGAGGAGATTAAGAACAAGGTGCAACGCTATAAATTTACGGCAGAGAATATGATTTGGGATACCACGAGGAAGAAGTGGAAACTGATGAACTGGACCTTCCGTAAAAATATCGGCAACCGAGACAGTGTGGGCATGGGAACGGATACGATGATGACATTGCCGATTACCACGAAGGAATATGTCAAGCAGAACTATGATATAGAAACCATGACCACCGCGGAGTTGAAGCAATTCATCATAGACCAGAAACACAAGGGAAATGAGAATGTTAAGATCTATGAAGTGGAAAAATTCCGCAGAACGGCCATCCCGTTTTCTACCATCATTCTTACATTGATTGCGGTGGCCATGACAACTAAAAAGGTGCGAAACGGCATGGGGTTGTACATTGTGGCGGGTATGTTGCTGAGCGGAGCGTATATCATCATTCAGCAGTTTTCTACGGTCTTTGCCACTAAAGGAAACCTGGACCCATTGATTGCGGTCTGGATACCCAATATAATCTTTGGAGTGATTGCCGTATTGCTCATCATCCGGGCGCCGAAATAACTTTATGGTTTAATGCACCAATTGTATAACGCATCTACAACGGATGCGATTTTTTTGTCTTTTGACAGATCGATCAGTCGCTGAAATTCGGCATCAAATTCCCTGATTTTCAGGAATCCTTGACTGGCGGCAACATCATGTATCCGATCTATCCATTTTACACTCATTTTCTTCTCATAATTATTTCGGATAAAGTCAGTAGTGATAACCCAATCCAGATATTCATAGAAAATAGCAAAAGGAGATACGTTATCTGATTTTTGAATGTTGTTATCAAAATACCATTTCTTGATGTTGGTGAATCCTGAAAATTTCCGGGAGTTATATCCCTGGAATAATTTATAGAGGTACTGCCGGCTCTGTAGAGTGTAAACAGGAACCGTATTGTTCGCCATAATCTCTTTTTCTGTCATATTGGGATATATGTAAGGCGTTGTATTGAATAACTGTAATTCCGTAAAATTGTCAAAAGCATATTTATACGAAAATCTGGCATTGAATTTAGAGCCGCATAATAAGGAAATGGTGGTGGTGTAGCTATCCGTCAATTTCTCGAAACGTTTCTCGCTCCAGTTCCATATGGTATTCATATCAACAAAACGATCATAATTTAACTTTACTGCCTTATATAGACTGTCGTGGTCTTTGAAAAAATTGATGAAGTCTGTCTTTTCTATAAAAGCATTCAACTGACGGATGAAAAAGCTGTCAGACTTGGAAAATTTTCTGTCCGAAAGGTTATAAAGCGGATTGAAAGTTACGGCCCCGTTTTTACTGATGGCAAGTTGATTGGAATTATGGGTGGTGTTGATGAAATTATAGATGTCAAACTAGTAATTGTAACCCATAGATAATGTACCATTTCTGCTGTAATACTGTTTGGTTTTTGAAAACATCAATAGATCAAGATGCTTTACCGCATTTTCAACGGCATTTACAATGCTGTCTTTTCTGAAGGGATAAAAGTGTTCTTTTACCTCTTTATAATAGGAAGTGTGATTGTTAAATAAGACCGGATTTTCTATGCCGGTTGGTGTAATGGAAGCGATGATATAAAAAAGTTCATACAGTTCCGGAATGTTGACGAAATAAGCATTTTTATGTTCTTTTATATAAGAGTCGTTTAGCATTCTTACGGGTTTCTTTTGTCCGATGATTCTGGTTAGCGCATATTTGGTGCCCAGCTTCACATAAAAATCCGTCGTGTCACCTAGGCTAAGAGTTACGGAAAATGAATCCATATCTGTGTATAAGATATGCGTAGCCTGACTATCGCAAACTACCCGCCAGGTATCGGGGGTTATTTCCGGGGATATTTTCCAACCTGAATATTCTTTTTTCTGTACGTCGTACCAATCAGCTCTGTTAGTAGCAGCATTTATAACCGGTAACTTATTGTATTCCTCCGCAAACAAATTAATATGATAAATTAAAAAGGAGAGTAGCAGGATTATATTTCTTTTCATGAGGATTTGTTTTCAAATATACTTTTAAAATATTAAACATCCAATTCACCATCACTAATCTTAGGTAATCTGAATTTCAGGGTCTGCAAAATGCTGAATTGTCAAAATTACCATGTATTTTTGCTATTTAGATTTAATTTAAATAGCATTGGGACAGCCTAAAAACATAACAGAACTTCAAATCGGATCAACTGCCATCATCAGCGAGTTTTCCAATTGCCATGTTGCCTGCAAGTTAATGGCCATGGGACTTCTGCCCGGTTCCGTGATTTCCCTGCAACGGAAATCACCCTTCGGCGGAGCCTTTTACATCAAATCAAAAAATCATTATGTGGCGCTTCGCAGCCATGAAGCCCAAAGTGTACTGTTAACTCCCGTTGTGTAATGTCAGAAACCGTAAAGAAAATAGCACTTCTGGGAAATCCTAACGCAGGAAAGTCTTCTCTCTTCAATCAGCTGACAGGCCTACGCCAGAAAGTGGGTAATTTTCCAGGTGTTACCGTAGAACGCAAAAGCGGTTTTATCAAATCGGAACATATCGGAGAGATTGAAATCATCGACTTGCCTGGCACCTACAGCCTGTATCCCACCTCGCTGGATGAGCGTATTGCCGTGAATGCGCTGATGGATACGAACAACCGCGACCATCCGGATGCTATCATTTACATTTTGGATGTCACACACCTCGAAAGACACTTGTTGCTGCTCACCCAAATTATAGATTTAGGATTTCCAATGGTGGTGGCCATGAATATGAACGACATCGCCGCTCAGCAAAACATCGTTTGTGATGAAAATAAATTAAGCGAAGCGTTTGGTCTCACCTTCATAAAAATAAATGGCAGAACCGGTGAGGGCATTGATGCGGTAAAACAGAAAATGAATCATCTGCTCACTGAGAAAAGTTCAGTGCCTCAGCCTTCCGCATTCTATGATTTGATTCCGGAGGAGAAAGAAATGGCCGCAAAAGTCGGCAACTTGCTTTCGGTGAAAAATGAATACCATGCCTTGCTGCTGGCACATCATGCTAAAAAAATAAGTTTCCTGAAAGATACACAGCACAGGCAGCTGCTGGATATGGTGCAGCAGGCAAATTTCAATCCCATCAACAATCAATTGGATGAAATCATGCAGCGATACAACAAGTTTACGCCAATCGTAAACAGTGTGCTGAGCAGATCATTTACCAATGCCGTTACCCTGACAGACAAGATAGATTTTGTGGTGACGCATAAAGTTTTCGGTCCGCTGATTTTCTTCGGGCTGATGCTGTTCATCTTTCAGGCTATTTTTGCCTGGTCTGTCATTCCAATGGACTGGATTGACCAGCAGTTCGCCTATCTGGCCACCTATCTGCAATCAGTCTTGCCGGTCAATCTGCTGTCCAGATTACTGACGGAGGGTTTGATTCCCGGCATCAGCGGGGTGTTGGTCTTTGTGCCGCAAATCACCATTTTATTTCTGCTGATTACCTTGCTGGAAGAAATTGGCTATATGGCGCGTGCAGTCTATATGTTTGATAATATCATGCAGAAGTTCGGGTTGAACGGACGCAGTATCGTCGCCCTGATTTCCGGTGGCGCCTGCGCCATTCCGGCCATCATGAGTACCCGCACCATCAGCAACTGGAAAGAAAGGCTTATAACGATTATGGTCACTCCGCTTATCAGTTGTTCCGCCAGAATTCCGGTCTTTGCCGTCCTGATCGGCTTTATTATCCCGAATTATAAGATTGGTTTCCTGAATTCTCAGGGACTTGTGTTTATGATTTTATACCTGATTGGCATATCTGCAGCATTGATGGCGTCGTATGTTTTTAAGAAAGTTCTGAAATCCGATGAGTTTTCGTTTCTGATGCTGGAATTGCCGGAATACCGAAAGCCACATTGGAAGAATGTGTTTTATACCTTGTATGAGAAAGTGAGCAGTTTTATGTTTGGAGCAGGAAAAATCATACTGTTGGTATCGCTGGTGCTTTGGTTTTTGGCTAGTTTTGGTCCAAAGATACCGATGGAGCAGGCCAGCAATGAAGCCATCATAGAAGCATCTATGCTGAAGGCCGATCCGCAACAGACCGAACTGTTGATTGCGTCCAGAAAATTAGAAGCATCCTACGCAGGTTACGCCGGAAGATTGATTGAGCCGGTCATCAAGCCATTGGGTTTCGACTGGAAAATCGGGATTGCACTGATTACTTCTTTTGCGGCCCGTGAGGTATTCGTAGGAACCATATCCACCTTATATTCTATTGGAAAAGATGCGGATAATCTCACCATCCGCCAAAAACTGCAGCAGGAGAAGAATGCGGAAGGAAAGCCTGTCTTTACCATGGCGGTTGCCCTGTCTCTGGTGCTGTTCTATCTCTTCGCCATGCAATGTGTGAGTACGCTCGCCACCGTATATCGCGAAACAAAGAGCTGGAAATGGCCTGTTATCCAGTTTGTGTATATGACGGGTACAGCATATGTCGTTTCTTTTTTTGTCTATCAGCTGTTCAGGTAGTTGCACCCAGTCAAAACTTTTGTGAAGGTCCGTTGTTTACACTATTCAAGGAATAATATGAAATTCATCATCACCGTGTTGTCTGTCTTTTCTTTTATTGCCTGCAATCAGGCACAGCCCGCAGTAAAAGATAAAAAGAAACAGTCATCTCACAAACAAAATAAATATATGAATGCAAATCTGGAAGTTGCCACCTTTGGCGGTGGTTGTTACTGGTGTATGGAAGCCATCTTTCAGCGACTGGATGGTGTAGAGAAAGTGGAGTCAGGATTCTCTGGCGGACAAGTCAAAAATCCTACATACAGAGAAGTCTGTACGGGAGCAACAGGGCATGCGGAAGTGATTCAGATCTCTTTTGATACGACAAAGGTATCGTTCGCGGAATTGCTCAAAATATTTTTCACCATGCACGACCCGACAACCCTGAATCGTCAGGGAAATGATGTGGGGACGCAATATCGCTCAGCTGTATTTTATCATAATGAGGAGCAGAAGAATGCAGCAGAGGAAATCATCTCAGCCTTGAACAAGGCCCACGCATATCCATCCCCAATCGTTACGGAGGTGACAAAGTTTGATGTATTTTACAAAGCGGAAGACTATCATCAGAATTACTACAATGAAAACAGCGGGGAAGGTTATTGCCGTTATGTCATCCAGCCAAAAGTAGAAAAATTCGAGAAAGTATTTAAAGACAGATTGAAGAAGTAATATACCACTTCTCGCAGGGATTATACCTGATTTTTATCATAGCATATCCGGATGATCTGTACTAAATTGCAGCAAATCAATTGACTATGGACAAGCCGCTTCGCAAAATAGACCATATGATGTGGGATGTCAATATGCCGAATAGTCTGGTGACGATAACGGGGATGATGACATTCGACAAACCACTTTCCGTCCATAAATTAACGGATATCATCAAGTCACGGTTACTCAAATTCGAGCGATTTCACAAGAGGGTTATCCTGAAAAATAAAAAGCCAATGTGGCATGTGGATGAAACCTTTAATCTGGCTTCACACATACATCATATAGCATTGCCGGAACAGGGTGATTACAAGATGCTGCAGGAAGTAATCAGTGATTTAATCAGCCAGCCGTTGGATGAAAGCAAGCCTTTGTGGCAGGTGCATCTGATTGACAATTACAATGGCGGCAGCGTAGTGGTTTGGCGTTTGCATCATGCCATTGCAGACGGAATTGCCCTGGTAAAAGTAGTGTTTTCGCTGACAGGCTCCACCAGAGCAGAATCACTGAACATGGATATGCCGGATGAAGTGCCGATGAAAGAACAACACAGTTTTAAAAAAGATATTGACCAGTTGCTGCACACTGGAAAAGATATCTATCGCGAAGCACAGGAATTGCTGAAAAATCCCGGACACCTTAAAGACGCACTCATCGAATCCTGGGATATTACAAAAGAATTAGGCCGCTTGTTCTTTGGGGAGTCCGTTCAGGATACCATTTATAAAGGGAAACTCGGATATTCTAAAAAGACAGCATGGTCTGAGCCATTGCCTCTGGATGTGATAAAGAAAATAGGGAAGCGGCACAATGCCACAGTCAATGATATATTGCTGGCATTGATTACCGGTGCATTGCGCAGGCATCTGATAAGGCACAAGCAAGCACTGGATAAATGCATAAGGGTAGTGGTACCTGTTAATATCCGAAAAAAGGACGAACAGATAAGGGTTCATAATAAAATAGGTATGATGTCGATAGAATTGCCGGTGCATATAAGAGAAAGTTCAAAGAGAATTGCATACATCAGAGAAAAAACGGAACTGCTGAAGCATTCTATTGAACCGGTGCTGATTTATAATCTGTTGAACATACTGGCAGATGTTATTCCAACTCCGCTGGAACAAAAGTTCTCAGATTTTATAGGAACCCAGATAGCAGGAGTTGTTACGAATGTTCCCGGACCAAGAAATGTCATTTACATGGCCGGTGCAAAAGTAAGAGACATCATGTTCTGGGTGCCGCAGACCAGTCCTCTTGGTATCGGTGTAAGTATTATCAGTTATAACAACAAGGTGTGTTTAGGTGTGGTGACTGACGTAAATCTGGTAAACGATCCGGATGAGATCATAAAAGGGTATTATCGTGAATTTGATGCATTAAAGAAGTCCTTATGACGCTGCAGTTGTTTCACTTGCTTCGCTTGGGGACGTTGAAAAGATAAGAGGTGATGATTGGTACAGCAAAAATGGCTACGGTGGTAATCGAAATATACAAATCAAAACGTTCGCTCTCGATAAATTTAAATACGACATGCTCCTGTAAAAAATGAGCAGGGAGGGAGAGTAAGAGTTTTATCCCCAGAACACCAATTACCACAAAAGCGGATGTTTCCAGAAATCTGTATTTCTCCATCAGGTGTACAAAACTCTGAGCCACGAAACGCATGGCTAAAATACCGATAAATACACCCGTCCAGATCAGATAGATATTATCCGTAAAGGCAACGGCGGCAAAGACATTGTCAATGGAAAAGGCCAAGTCCATGATTTCCACCAGAATTACCGTTGACCAGAATTTCCCGAATAGACCGATGGTGTATTTGTAGATGACGTTTTCTTCCTTGTTCAGCAGATCGTCTTCTTTCTTTGGCGTGGATTTGGTCAGGAAATAATCGATGAACAAATAGATAAGATAGACGCCGCCCAATGGCTTGAGCCACCAGATTTTAACCAGCCAGGTGGCCAGTACCAGACAGATGCCTCTGAAAATATAAGCCCCCAGAATCCCGTATTTTAATGCCTTGTTCCTTTGTTCTTTAGGTAAATCCATTACCATGGTAGCCAGAACAGCGGCATTGTCAACCGATAATAAGCTTTCAATGATGATTAGATTTAGGACAATTAGTATCGCCTGCTGTATTGTAATATCCTGTAAGATGGCTTCCATATGTATCGTATAAAGTAACGCCGGCAAGTTCAAAAAAAATCCTTAACATTCTTTAACAAATTGAATAATTAATGTAAATTTAGTGTGAAAACTATGTAATATGAAAAAAACTATATGCCTTTTGTTTGCAATTTTCATTGTAAACATCATGTTTTCTCAAACAAAATATTTTCCCACGCCCGGTGCGGTAGAAATTCCCGGCAGTAAAATAAACGGAACGCTGGATGATTTAAGCGACTTTGCCACACGCACACAGGTACCATTCACCATGCCAGATGGAACCAAGCTCATGACAGATATTTATCTGCCCATCCTTCAGGATAGTTTTGTATATAATGATACCATTACATTCAGTCTGCTTCCGGCTCCATTTCCTCCCATCAGAATTCCAATCTATGCGGTCTTATTGCAGAAAGGGTCACAATACCTCATCTATGATTCCATAAACGGAACGGTGAATCCCAATCCTTATCAGCTGCCTCTGATTATGGAGCGAACGCCTTATAATAAGAGAGGTTCCATCGAAGGTGCCGCCATGGCGCTCTTGGGTTATGCCGGCGCTGTGCAGGACATGCGCGGACGTTACACTTCTCAAGGGGCTTATTTACCCTTGTACTCTGATAGTTGGAAAAAATGGGCTTATCACAGTTATACGCATGTACTTGATATTACCTCTCCTACAGATCCACGTAATGGAAACAATCATGAAGATGGATATAATACACTTGAATTTGTGAAGAATCAACTGGTGAGAAAATATGATTTAAACAGAGACGGTATCTATGAAACCACGGATCTGGTTTACAATGGCTCTATCGGGAGTTTCGGCGCCTCTGCACTGGGATACAATCAGCTCCAGGCTGCCGCCGCCCACAAAATTGACCCAACCCAACCCGGACTAAAATCAATGTTCCCGATTGTTGGTCCGCTGGAGTTTTATAAGAGTACCGGCTATCAGAATGGCTGCCTGCGGGATGGGCTGGTGACAGGCTGGTTGCGCGGGCAGATCAAAGATACCAGAGACGAAGATATGGCGATCGATACGGGACTGAACGATGCTATCCACTCATCGAAAGATTATAACACGGCGGATAAATTTGAAGCAGCCAATAAAGCCATCGACCATTTTGTTACAGTCAGATATGAAAACAGCCCTGCAGGTTATTACCCGAACTCTATTGGAAGGAGTGATATGGATGCCAGCAAGGCTCCGGTTGATATTAACGGAGAAGGCCAGAAAGATGGAGCCTATTCGCGGTATAGAAACATTGAAGTGCCTACCTTTCATGTGGCCGGCTGGTGGGATATTTTTGTGGATGGCTCTATGGAAACCCACAAATTCATTCAGGATAACATCACGCAAAAGAAGAACTTACAGAAGATTATCATCGGACCCTGGGCGCATCAGACAATTGCGTCTACCAAAACGGGAGATAAGGTTTACCCGAAAAATGTTACGGATATTACAAAGATTGACATAGCAAATATCGGCGGAGGTGGAAGTATCAACATCGCAGATATCGCAAAATCAGAATTAATCAGCTGGTTTAGGTATAATCTGAATTACAATGGATACAATAAAGTCGGTGAACCTAAAGTGTTAATTCCCAAAACAACGACCTGGCAAAAACCATTGCCGCAACTCCCGCAACTGGAAGTCCGTTTCCCGGCGGAAGATTATAAGATTCAATTTGCAGATCTGTTAAATTTTATCCTGGGTGAAGAGAGTCTTAAACAGGTGCCGGTGGAAGTCAGGATAGGTGGCGGCCTTGTGATACCTTTCAAGTTGGATTTGCCGGATCTGGGTCCAATCCTGCAGGGATTCGGTACCGACGGCAGATTTACGGGCATACCTAAGTATGATTATACAACCATCCCAAGTATCCGATACTATGTTACCGGCGCATCCAGTGATGACGGTACCGTTTCCTATGCCGGAAATTACTGGATGGGTTCAGAAGTGTTTCCGCCAAATGACATTCAATGGCACGATCTCTACCTGCATCAGAACGGCAAACTGAACTTTGTAAAACCAACGGCAGATGAAGGCTATAAAACCTATGTTCATAATCCGGATGATCCCATTATCACTGTTGGTGGAGGAAACATGATTGAACAAACCCCGCAAGGTGACCGAGAGAGTCAGGGGCAGATGAATCTTGCAGATCCTAACTTTGCCAGATACACCATGGACAGAGAAGGTGTGGTGAAATTTGAAACCGATGTGCTGCCGGATTCAATATCCATTGTCGGATTCCCAAAATATAAACTGTATGCAAAATCAAATCCGGGAAATACCGCCTCCGGCCCGACAGATTGTGATTTCTTTGTGCGCATTCTGGATGTCTATCCGGATGGTAAAGAGTTTTTTGTGGTAGAAGGAGCCGTGAATGCCAGAGCCAGAGAATTTGCAAAATCTATTGCCGTTGGAGCAGAAAACGATAACGCACCTTTCAGCAACATCGATATCGGTAAGATTTATGAATACTATTTTCAGGGATATCCGATTGCCTATACCTTTGCACAGGGACATAAAATCAAGGTGCTGATATCAAGCAGTAATTATCCGCGCTTTCAGGCATGTGCCAATGTGCCGATTATGCCCAATGAGTTTTTCAGAAGAAAACCGGCGGACGGGCGTACCTATATGTACAATGGTGTTGAATATGCTCCCCGAATATCCGTGCAGCGTATCGCCTTTTCCGATCAGTATCCCACTCACATAGAGCTGCCGGTATTTGGAAGTACGTCCCTGGTTACAGCGATAAAGAAACCGAATGCTGTCAAGGCAAACTGGGAGGTAAGTCTGTTTCCCAACCCGAGCGATGGACAGTTTTCCGTATTTGTGAACAGAAACGGGAAATATTTAGCCAATATCTACAATACCATCGGCGAAAAAATAATGAGCACAGAAATTACCGATCAGCATGTCTTCAATCTGAAGGAACTGGCAAAGGGGCAGTACGTCCTTGAAATGATTGACATAAAAGATGCTGAGCAGAGAGTAATGAAACCATTTACCATAAACTAATCAAGTAATCCTAACCATAAATTTCTCCAGATGAACGCTACCGGTAATTTAGTTAAATTATTTTCAATACTCCTGTGCTTGTTTTCAGTACTTACTGCTAGTGCCCAGGAAATTACGCTGAAAGGAAAGATTACAGACAAGGCAAGCAAAGAGGCGCTGATTGGCGCAAATGTACAGATTAAGGGTACCAATTTTGGTGCCGTTACGGATATGGATGGGAAGTTTGAGATTAAAGCCGATGTGAAGCTGCCGGTGGTACTGCTTGTCACATATCTTGGATTTGCAGATCAGGAAATAAATGTTACGGATGCAAATCAGTCCATAGAAACCGCGCTCGAAGCGCAGGAACTGAGGGTCAGCAATGATGTGGTGATTTCCGCTTCCCGATTGAGTGAACGCATTCAGACTTCACCATCATCTATCCAGAAACTGAATGCCAAACAGATACAGACAGTGGCATCCGGAAACTTTTATCAGGGATTGGGGAACCTGAAAGAGGTGGACATCACCACTTCAAGTATGGGATTTCAGGTCTTTAATACCCGTGGATTCAATACAACGGCACCAGTAAGAGTTGTACAGTTTATTGATGGTATGGATAATCAGGCTCCGGGCTTGAATTTCCCGGTAGGGAATTTGGTCGGTGCAAACGATCTTGATCTGGAAAGTGTGGAGATCATTTCCGGTGCTTCATCTGCATTGTATGGCGCCAACGCTTTTCAGGGCATTGTGAGTATGCAGACAAAAAATCCGTTTGATTATAAGAATCTTCAGGTGAAGATAAAAGGCGGCAACCGTGCAATGCTGGACGCACAGCTAAGGTATGCAAATGCTTTTGGTAGGAAAAAATATGGAAGAGATGTGTTTGGATTTAAGGTAAGTGGAGGCTATTTCAGCGCAAAAGACTGGATAGCGGAAGACTCTGTAGCAAATGTTTACGGAGATATAGGGACGGACGTGAATGTGAGTACCGTTGTCAGAAAGTTGCAGTACAGCGAAGATACTGCCATTGCAAGGCAGTTCAGGGCATTGAATGCATATCTGGATTTCTTTCCAAATGCTTTTCCCGGCATCATAAATGTGCAGGCACCCGGTTACAGGGAGAAAGATCTGACCGATGGGAAAACGGAAAGCATCAAGGCGAATGTTGCCTTATATGCAAGACCGATAAAAGATATGCAGATTGAATACCAGTATAAATTTGGACGTGGAAGTGCCGTATATCAGGGCGCAAATCGATACAATATTAAAAATATCCTGTTTCAGCAGCATAAAGTGCAATTGGACTATAAAGGTTTTCAGATGAAATACTACACCACACTGGAAAATGCTGGTAAGTCGTACGACATGGTATTCAGTGCCATTAATCTCTCTAAGATAGGTATCTCGAGATATGTTTCAAATTTCGTAAAATCCTATTTTGGTAAATTATCCGAGTATACGGATGCCTTTCATGATGATCCGCGAGATGCGGATGTACAGACCTCCAGGGAGTATGCATTGGCCGAGGCTTTTAAGAATGCCTATCTTCAACCCGGAACCGCTTCTTTTGATTCTGCCTACAATATTATCGTAGACGATGCAAATCTCGTCACCGGCTCAAAATTCCAGGATAAATCTTCTCTGCATCATGTGGAGGCAAGCTATAATCATACCTTCAAATACGATATCAATTGGGTGGTAGGATCATCTTTCCGCATGTATATCCCCCGTTCTTATGGCTCCATCTTCTATGATACCTTACTCAACAGGGCTGATACGCTGGCGGATGGATCCCCGAACTTGAAATCAAGATTCGTTAACCTGAATACATGGGAAGTCGGTGGATACACACAGATAACGGTAGATCTTTTCAAGAAGCATCTGAAACTGGTAGGCTCAGCACGTATTGATAAGGCAGAAAATTTCAAGGTGCAGTTTTCACCCAGAATTTCCGTTATCGGAACCTATAAGGATCATTCCTTCAGGTTTTCCTATCAACAAGCATTCCGGACGCCCACCCTGCAAAATCAATATATTTCACTCGACTTGGGAGCGATTCAATTGCTCGGCAATCTGAACGGAGCGGAAGGATATGATTTTCAGTCGGTGAAAGATTTCAGAAGCAATTATAATGTAACGCTGGAGGTAGATCCGACCCTACTGAAACCCGTTAAGCTGAATCCAATCAAACCGGAGCAGGTAAACTCCTGGGAACTGGGCTACAGAGGTGTGATTGCCAGAAAACT
This sequence comes from Chitinophagales bacterium, assembly GCA_046329775.1. GTDB lineage: Bacteria > Bacteroidota > Bacteroidia > Chitinophagales > JADIYW01 > JADJSS01. The sequence goes on along the minus strand of JAXLTX010000004.1, from coordinate 172,342 downwards.
TTACGTGGACGTCAATGCTTATTTCAACAGATATTTCAACTTCATCGGGGATCTTCGTTTTTATGTGCCGGATAATAAAGAGATACAGGTGGGTACCGAAGCCGGAGCGGATGCCATGCTGACCGGTGCTTACAACCTGATTCAGATGCCCACCAATGCACAGCAAAAGGTGGATGCCTACGGAGCTTCTGCCGGTTTGAACTACTACATCTGGAAGTCGCTGATCGGCTCGTTCAATTATACCTATTCCGGCATTAATACAAAAAACCTGAAAGATCCCATTATTCCCGGTTTTAACACACCTAATCACAAATTCAACGTAGGCCTCAGCGCCCAGCGTATCTGGAAGGGACTCGGGTTTGGACTCAACTTCAGATGGGTGAGCAAATACAACTGGGAAAGCACTTTCGGTGATGGAGCCGTTCCGAGCTATCATACACTGGACATGCAGGTAAACTACGAGTTTCCAAGATGGTTTACCCTACAGGTGGGAGGTTCCAATATCTATAACAACAGACATATAGAAGCATACGGCTCTCCTAAAGTCGGTGCTCTGGTGTATGGTTCCATGCTATTTGATCTGGAAAGAAAAGGTGCCGATGCGGAAAGATGGATAAAGAAGAAAAAATAACACACGTTTCAATGATTGACAGCAGCGTTGCATTTAAGCAACGCTCTTTTTATTGAGCCCTTTTCCTTTTATTGGTGTAAAAAAGCTATTTTTGCAAAGCATGAATAAGAAACTATCTATTGTTGTTCCGGCCTATAATGAGGGAAATACCATTCAGCATATTTTGAATAAAATCAATGAGGTGCAACTTATTCAAAATCTGCAGAAAGAGGTTATTGTGGTAAATGACTGTTCCAAGGATGACACGGAACAGAAAGTCGTTGAATTTCAGCTACAGCACCCGGAATTGAATATCGTTTACAAGAAACATGAAGTCAATAAAGGAAAGGGAGCGGCACTTCGGACCGGTTTTCAGAGCGCTACCGGCGATTTCGTTATCGTGCAGGATGCCGATATGGAATACGATCCGAACGAATTCAACATTCTCGTGAAACCCATACTGGATGGCTTTGCCGATGTGGTGTATGGCAGTCGCTTTATGGGGGGGAGACCCCATCGCATCTTGTTTTTCTGGCATACCATAGGGAATAAGATGCTGACCTTTGCTTCCAATATGTTTACCAACCTGAATCTGACAGACATGGAAACATGCTATAAGATGTTCCGACGCGAAATAATACAGGGAATCGACTTGAAAGAAAACCGTTTCGGGTTCGAGCCGGAAGTGACCGCCAAGATGTCGAAGATACCTAAGATCAGGGTGTATGAGGTAGGGATTTCCTACTACGGAAGAACTTATGAAGAAGGGAAAAAAATCGGTATGAAAGACGCTTTTAGAGCCTTGTATTGTATCATCCGATACAATTTATTTTCATGAATTTTTACAGCAATGCATCCAGTTGCCGCTCATGATGCAGATAATGTTCACGGGTGAAATTCAATGTCTGTTCAATCGTAAATAATCCTGCAATCGGATGTTTGAAGATGAATTTATCCTCCAGCTCTGAAGGCAGTTCATTTAGTATCTTTCTGAAATCGGCAGTATTCTTTTCAAAGAAAGCATTCAATTCCTCATGGGTTATGGACTCCGGAACTTTACTCACTACTTTCGGTGCCTTGAATCTTAAAGGTGATTTTAACGTAATGACAAGAAACAGGTTTCGAAGGGTGCTGACAAAGTCTCGCTTCAATTTCACCTTGTTTTCTGTCAGATTCTTATTGATAACGAGAATGGTGCCGCTTTCTGCAAAGGCACAGTGATATAAGGTCTGTCCTGCACTCCAGCCCCCCTTTGCAGGAATCTTATTCAGTTGCTCGTGGGATAACCCGGTTGTCTTTTGAAGGAACCTGTCTTTTATCGCCTGTATGGCATCATATTGTGCGGCAAGTTGTTTGCTCATGAAATAAATTTACGCAAATCTTACTACTTTATACTTGCTACTCACTACTTTTATACTATGTTTCTCGATTTCTTTTTATTGCTGAAAGAGGAAGGTTTGCCGGTCAGCATTGGCGAATACCTGAATTTGCTGGAAGCGCTGAGTAAGCGTGTAACCAGATTCAGCGTGGAGGAATTTTATTTCTTATCCAAAACGATCCTGATTAAACACGAGCAGTTTCTCGATAGATATGATTTGCTGTTCGGAAATTATTTTCACGGAATAGAATTGTCGGAAGCAGATAAAAAGGAAATCCCGAAAGACTGGCTGCAAAAGGAAATAGATCGTTTGTTTTCTGAGGAAGAAAAAGCGATGATAGAGAAGATGGGCGGTCTGGATAAATTGATGGAACGTTTGCAGCAGTTACTGGAAGAACAAAAAGAAAAGCATCAGGGTGGCAACAAATGGATTGGAACGGGCGGCACGTCTCCCTTCGGCAACGGCGGCTTCAATCCGGAAGGCATTAATATCGGCGGTGATGGTGGCGGCAGAAGTGCGGTGAAGGTGTGGGAAAAACGGCAGTTTCAGAACTATTCATCTGATGTGGAACTGAATACGCGCAACATTAAACTGGCCCTGAAACGCCTGAGAATACTGACGCGGGAAGGCATAGAAGATGAACTGGATTTACATACCACCATTGAAAAAACCAGCAAGAATGGAGGCTATCTGGACATTGAGATGCAGCCTGCGAAAAAGAACCGCGTAAAGGTGCTGTTGTTCTTTGATGTGGGCGGCTCCATGGATCCTTATGTCGAATTATGCGAACAACTATTCTCTGCAGCAAAATCGGAACTGAAACATCTGGAGTTCTTTTACTTCCACAACTGCGTGTATGAAAGCATCTGGAAAGACAACAATATGCGTTACAATGATCGAATTCCGACATTTGATATCTTGCATAAATTCAATCAGGATTACCGCGTGATTTTTGTCGGAGACGCAACGATGTCGCCTTATGAATTGACGGCATTAGGCGGTAGTGTGGAGCATTACAACGATGAAACCGGCATTGCCTGGCTGCAGCGCTTTGTAACTAAATTTCCGAATACGGTTTGGCTCAATCCGAGCAATGAATATTACTGGGACGGCACACCCACCGTGAAAATCATCAAAGAAGTATTTAAAGATCGCATGTTTCCCATGACATTAGATGGTTTGGCCAAAGCCATGAAAACATTAAAAGGAAAGAAAATTATTCATTAAACATACCTGTTGCTCATTACTTACCACTAACTACAATAATCAATATGAACGAAGAATTTAAAGGCACGCAAAATTACATAGCCACGGAAGAATTGCAAATAGCCGTGAACGCAGCCATCGCATTGGAAAAACCTTTATTGATAAAGGGCGAACCGGGGACGGGTAAAACCTTACTGGCATTTGAAGTGGCAAAAGCATTGAACAAACCCATGTTTACCTGGCATATAAAATCCACCACACAGGCACAACAAGGTTTGTACGAATATGATGCGGTGGCACGTTTGCGCGACTCGCAATTCGGAGACGCAAAAGTGAACGATATTGCACACTACATCATCAAAGGTAAGATGTGGCAGGCATTTGAAAGTGAAGAGCAGGCGGTCTTGCTGATCGATGAAATCGATAAGGCGGATATCGAATTTCCAAACGACTTGTTACTGGAATTGGACAAGATGGAGTTCTATTGTTACGAATTGCAAAAAACGATTAAAGCAAAAACAAGGCCGATTGTCATCATTACCTCCAACAATGAAAAGGAATTGCCAGATGCTTTTTTGCGCAGATGTTTTTTTCATTACATCCGTTTCCCGGAACGGACAACGATGATAGATATTATCAATGTGCATTTTCCGCATCTGGAAGAAGAACTGATGGAAGAGGCGTTGAAAGTGTTTTACGGTATCCGCGAAATTCACGGCATCAAAAAGAAACCATCCACCTCTGAACTGATCGACTGGATTCGTTTGTTGAAAATCGGAAAAAATACCAAAGAGGATTTGCAAAGAATTGATTATCTGACGACACAGCCGCCTTACTTTGGTTCGCTCTTGAAAAATGAACAGGATTACGAGCACATCAATAAGGTAAAACGTGCCGGACAGAATACGTTCAGAAGGTTTTAGTCTTGGACAAAGAAGACCTTTAATTCATCAACCCTAATTTCTTTATCGCTGTCTGCATTCCAGAATTTAATCTTTAATTTATTAAAAGAGGAATGGGGAGGTGTCTTGATAGCTATGGATATTTCCTGCCATGAATTCGGTTCGATGATTCTATATACCCTGTAATAGTTGGTTTTTACTTCTGTGTCATTATTATGTAATGCAATAATCCATTGTGTTTGTTTCCAAACATTCCATTCCATTTCATTTGCAAATACTTTAACACTTGCTATGTAGTAGCCTTTTTTATCGGGTAAAACAGGAATGCTGATTTCTTTGCTTTCTTGTTTTGATTTATTCAATAAGATTCCCTTATTGCCGGAACAAGCAATGCAACTGTCACCAAAATTATCTTTTTCAAAATCTGTTTCATAAATAAGGGAAAGCTTGTTTTGCAGTTTCTTGGGTAATTCATCTCTAAGGTCAATGAATTTTTTATCAGATTTCTCAATGCTGGTTTTTCCAAAGATTTTCCAGAAATAATGTTTACTCATGGATTCTGTTTCCATAATGCCTTGCCGACAATAAGATTGATAGGTCATGACAATATTTAACCACGAACAAAATAAAATGAAAACAATAAGGCTGATTCGATATAATCTCTTTTTCTGTGCCGCTTCCATTAATGCCGCTAACGGGAAAGCCAGCAAAGCATAAGATTGTATAACGCTGCGCTGGGAAAAAGAGCCGCCATACCACCAACAATCCCAGGAAAAAACAAGATAAATATTAACAATGCAAAATAACAAAACGGCAAGAAATATACTTCTGTATCTTTTATAAAGGAAATAAAAACCTGGTACAATTAAGATCATTACCGGTGTGTATACAAACCATCCTTTTTTGTAGCTAAATAGCCCATTCAGGATGTGTGGATGTAAAAAGCTGAATGTTTCGTTGTTGCCATAACTCCAGAAAATCCAACTTCCTGAATACGTTTTCCAATAAATTAATTGAATACTGCCGACAGCTATAGCAGTTAAAGCAAATGCAATTGATTTGAAAAAATGCTCTCTAAAAAATGTAATCCTGTTCTTTATGTCAGCAAAGCTGCTTATCCGCCAAAGCACAATAGGGATCATGCAAACGATTTCCGTTGGCCTTGTTAAGACAGCTAATCCAGCAAGCAAACCAAGCAGCATGGCAATAGGATAGTTCGGTCGCTTGTAAAGTTTGTCTAAAAGGTAAATAATGAAAACATACAATGTAAAGAGATAACTATGCGACATATTACCGCAGAAAGAAGTGAAATTATATAGGTTGCTGGCAAAGCATAAAGCAAATAGAACGAATGCTATTGTACTGTCGCTGAATCGGTTTAGCAGATTCTTTCGCAAAAACCATAAACCGATTACTACCACAAGAATGCTCCAGAAATTTATACAAACCTGATATGGATAAGAAAAGCCATCTGCAGGATAATTGCCTGCTTTTGCCCATAAATGTGCAATAACAAATGCAGGCAATTCCATGATGGCAACACCACAGGTATATTTTATAATATAGTTGTCGTTTGCTTTTTTATTGGCATCTTCAAAATTGCAGCCAAAGGGATTGTACTTTCCAATGATTTCGTCTGCTTTGTTGATTTTGCCCAAGTCGTCATAAAAGAAGGCGGGTAAATACAGGTAATAGCCTGCAGCATCCCATGATATAACGGCATTGTTGGGCTCATTCCATCTTTTAGTAAAAAAAGTAGAAACGAATAGAAATAGTGCGCAAAAATAAAATGTATATTTTGAAATCCGGAATGATTGCATACTTGTAAAAGTAGCATCTTTTATATGAATAGCAATATTTTATATCCTTTCATCATGCAGTACCGCGCGTTTCACCAGCGGGTTCTCGCGCATCTCGTTGTAGTTGGCTCTGTTGTTGAAGATGTCTATTGCCGTGTAAATCGCATTCCGGAAAGACGTCTCATCGGCAATACCTTTGCCGGCAATATCTTCGGCGGTGCCATGATCCGGAGACGTACGCACGACATCTAAGCCGGCTGTAAAATTCGTGCCGTCTTCACCGGCAATATATTTGAACGGAATCAGACCCTGGTCGTGGTACATGGCCAATACGCCATCGAATTTTCTATAGTTGCATGAAGCAAAGAATCCGTCTGCAGGGTAAGGCCCAAATACGGTAATGCCCATATTCTTCGCTTCCTGTACGGCCGGCAGGATGACATTCCCTTCTTCATTGCCAATCACACCACCGTCGCCGGCATGTGGATTCAGGCCTAAAACCGCGATGCGCGGCTTGTCGATGCCGAAGTCCTGCGTTAATGAAGTATTCATCAGCTGCAGCTTCTTGATGATTTTTTCTTTAGTGATTTTGGAAGCCACATCTTTGATGGCATTGTGGTTGGTCACCAGTCCCACGCGCAATTCATCCGCCACCATGAACATCAGGTTGTCTTTGGCGCCGAAGTACTCCATCAGGTACTCTGTATGGCCTGCATAAGGAAACTGTTCGGAGTGCATCACCTTCTTATTGATGGGTGATGTAACCAATACGTCTATCTGTCTGCTTTTAAGCGCTTCGCAGGCAGCCTGCAGGGATTTTAAGGCATAACTGCCCGTAATTTCGGTTGGAGTGCCGGGTGTTATTGCAAATTCTTCTTCCCAAACGGGGATGATGTTCAGGGAATTGTGGCTGAGGTTTCCGTATCCTTTGATGGAGGAATATTGAAATTTATCAATATTCAGCATCTTTTTGTAATAGGACAGAACTCTCGGATTGCCATATAGTATGGGCGTAAAGTGTTTGTAGAGATGGTCTTCTGCAAACGTCTTCATGATGATTTCAGGACCTATGCCTGCAACATCACCGAGCGTTATTCCTACTTTTCTTTTCTGATTTGGTGTTGACATCCTTGCACTTATTTTGTACAAATTTAAACAATAATCTCACACCATACGCCGTTGCCCACTTTCCGCGGTAATTATATTGTCCGGCAACGAAAGCAGGACCGGCGATATCGAAATGCATCCAAGGGTAATCCGTGAAGTGTTCGAGGAATTTTCCGGCGGTGATGGAGCCTGCGTCTGCAGGTCCCAGATTCTTTAAGTCAGCGATGTCGCTTTTCATATATTCAGCATATTCATCCCAGAAAGGGAATTCTACGGTGCGCTCGCCGGTCGAGTTGCCGGCTCTGCGAATTTCTTTCTTTACCTCTTTGTCTGCTGTTCCCATAATGACACTGGCTTCCTTGCCGATGGCGCGCATGGCAGAACCGGTCAGTGTGGCAAAGTCCAGCACCAGTTCAGGCTTCAGGCGTTTGGCGTAATGGAGCGCATCCGCCAGAATCAATCGGCCTTCAGCGTCCGTGTCTAAAACTTCCACAGTGGTCCCGTCGTACATGGTAATCACGTCACCCGGACAGGTGGCTTCGTATCCCGGGCGATTTTCCACGGCAGGAATCAGGCCTATGATGTGGTACGGGAAATTGGATTTGGCAATGGCATACATGGCACCCACTACAGCAGCAGAACCTGCCATGTCGGATTTCATCATATCCATGCTGTTTTTAGTGGGTTTTAAGGATAAACCTCCGGTATCATATACCACACCTTTTCCCACCAGTACCAAAGGCTTTTTGTTGATGGCTTTGGCTGGTTTGTATTCCAGTATATTGAAGGTGGCAGGAGCGGAGCTGCCACGGTTAACGGCTATGATGCCGCCCATACCTTCCTGCTCTATTTTCTTCTGGTCCCAAACGGTAACACTGAAACCTGCATTTTTTCCAAGTTTCTGTATGTCTTTGGAGTATTGCACCGCAGTAAGATAAGAAACCGGCTCATTCACCAAATCTTTGGTGATGCGTACACTTTCCGCCAGTAGGTTTATTTCATTCACCGCAGCCTCATTGATGAGCAGAGGGTCTATGTGTACCGTCAGGTTGTAAGCTTTACTTTTGGTTCTGTATTTCAGGAATTCATAGTCCGACAGGGCGATACCCAATAATAAAGAAGCGAGATTATCTCTGTTTACATCTCCCAGCACTTCCAGGCTGATATCCGTTTCTTTGGATTCCTTGCAGATCCGATAGATATTGTGTCCCTGTATACGCAGTTTTTCCTGTAAAAGGTCCTTATCCTCGCTTATCTCCATCGCAAAAAGAATATAGGTCTTATATTGTTTGGTAAACGGAATGACTTTCAATCCGCCGTCGAGTTTCGATTGGATAACTTTTTTTTCTTCTAAGTCAAAGAAGGGTAAAGCATTCAGATTTATCTTGGAAAAAACAACTAGAATCGCTCTTTTAGGGGGTTTGCTGGAAATTTGCAACATAATGTATTACCTTTAGTTCTTCAAAATTATAGAGAGATTACCTAAAAAAAATGTACACATGTCGAATTTTGTGACAGCCTTAAAGTCTTATGGGCAGCATTTTCTAACAGATAAAAAAGTGCTGGAGGACATCATTAAGGTGGTAAATAAATACTATCAAGGTGAAAAAATCATCGAAATAGGCCCGGGAACGGGAGCTTTGACGGATTATCTGCTCAAGGAATTCGATTTTGTGACATGTATTGAGGTGGACAATCGATGTGTGGAACACCTAAATGGGAAGTATGCGACACAAAAATCCCATCTTGAAATCCTTGAGGCCGATTTTCTGAAACTGAATCTGAAGGAAATGCTACAGTCGCCTACCGCCATTGTCGGAAATTTCCCTTATAATATTTCCTCTCAGATTGTTTTCAGCATCCTGGATAATTATGAAAACATTCCGTTTATGGTAGGGATGTTCCAGAAGGAGATGGGACATCGAATAGCCTCACCGGAAGGTTCCAAAGAGTATGGCGTCATCAGCGTGCTGGCGCAGTTGCTATACGATGTGACGATGGAATTTGATATTCCACCGTCAAGCTTTTCGCCACCGCCTAAAGTGATGAGCAGTATCATTTCCATGAGAAGAAAAGAAGAAATCAATCTGGATTTTGACTTTAAGTTGTTCAGGAATATTGTGAAAGCAGGTTTTAATCAGCGCAGAAAAATGCTGCGGAATGGATTGGGTGGTATCGCATCCAAAGAATTGTTACAACAGGATATCTTTCAGAAACGTGCGGAACAACTCAGCGTACAGGATTTCATCGACCTGACAAAAATGATAGAAAAGGAGAAATGAACAAAAGGGTTCTGATTACAGCAGATATTGATAACTACATTCAAAACCGGTTTGAAGCATTGGGTTATTCCGTGGATGTAAAACCCGAAATTGAACGCGAAGAATTACTTCGGATCATTGCAGACTATACGGTTTTAATTATTACCACTTATACAAAGGTGGATAAGGAATTAATTGACAAAGCAAGCAATCTGAAAATCGTTGGACGGGTAGGCAGTGGTATGGAAAATGTGGATGTAGCCTATTGTACCCAAAGAAATATCACTTGTGTCAATTCTCCCGAAGGCAACGGAAATGCGGTTGGAGAGCATTGTCTGGCGATGTTGCTGAGTTTACTAAATAACATAAAGAAGGCAAATGATGAATTGAAAAGCGGCTTGTTTCGGCGGGAGGAAAACCGTGGAATGGAACTGGACGGGAAGACGGTGGGCATTATTGGGTACGGACATACGGGACAGGCTTTTGCTAAAAAACTACGTGGATTTGAGGTGGAAATTTTAGTGTATGATAAATACAAAGCGACACAGGATAGTTTTGTAAGAAATGTCTCATTGGAGGAGTTGCAGCAACTAAGTGATGTCATCAGTTTTCATATTCCGCATACTGGAGAAACACATTACTGCTGCAATTCAGATTTTATAAATAATTGCATCAAGCAACCCTTGGTTATTAATACTTCACGCGGTGCTGTGGTAAAAACAACAGATATAATTGATGCATTGGAACGCAGAAAAATAAGAGGGTTTTGTGTAGATGTGTATGAAGATGAACCCATCACTAAAAATAAAGTTCATGCACCGGAAGTGTATCAGAAACTGCTGTCGTTTGATAATGTCATCGCCACGCCGCACATCGCCGGCTGGACGGTGGAATCTAAGATTAAACTTACCAGAATTTTGATGGATAAGATAGAAGGATTGCTTGGTGGCTTAAATGCTAACGGTTAACGTCTGATGACTTTTTTCTGTTTAGCCACCACACCATGCCCGCACTCGCCAACAGGATATAAAACGGCATGCTCGGCAATCTGTATCGTGCATATGAAATGATACCACTGATTAGGGCAAAATAACCTGCAGAGCCCAGTAAAAACAACATCAGCAGGGTTTGTTTTTCTTTTACCATACGCCAGATACCAGTGCCCGCAAAGAAATAAACGATTGCTAAAAATACCGCCACAAATAAGCCCAGTAAGATCTCATAAATCGTTTTTTCCGCAAAGAATTTTCTCACCAATGCCACTACGCCATTATTATACTTTTCTTCTTCACTGAACTTTTTTGCCGGAATATGCAGCACTTCCGTCAAGCTTTGCGTGCCCACACTTAAGTGAATTTTCACAGTTCCGACCAGATGCGTTTTCAGATAATCGCCAAAATGCGCCTTGATGATTTTATTGGCCAGCTCGCCGTCGTACTTTTCTTTATCAAACGGATTGGCATCTGCCCGCCAGCCCATTTTCTGCAATTCCGTTTTGAAATTGGCATTCACCGTATCTATCGGCTGCTGCAGACGTTTGGATTCGTAGTAGCTTGCATTCCAGAAGAGCAAATTATAACCTTTGATGTTGGATAAGGCGAAATGTCCGTATTCACTGTAATTTCTCAAACACCAGGGAGCCACCGCAAAAAAATACGCGCTCATTAGAATTAGCGAGAACCTAACGCCGTTTTTCCATTCTTTGAAATACCATAACAGGGTGAACAAGAAAATACCGCCGATATAATATTGGGAAATCGGACGAATCAGGGTGCTGATGCCGTAAATAAGTCCGGTTAAGATAAAAAATCTAAGATTCGACGTTTTAATGGCCTTAATGTAAAACAGCAGTGCCGCCAGAAAAACGGTGGTATAAATCGTTTCCGTCAAAATATAATAAATAAAGATGGTGTGGTGTAAATCCAGGGAAAATAGAACCGCAGCTATGAAGCCCGCTTTTTCCGAAAACAGTTCCTTCCCTATCTTATACAGCAACACAATGGAAATCAGGTTCAGAAAAATCTGTATAAAAATCGCCGTGTAAGGCTGGCTTCCGAATATTGAATAGACAATGGCCACGAAAAAGGGATACCCCGGCGTGCGGAAGGCGTCTCCGCAAAAACTAAGCTGATCCTTGATGCAGAAAGCCAGATTATGATAGCCCAAAGAATCGAAGACTAATACTTGTTTTTGCACCACCAGCTCATTCCAAGGCTGAAAACGGAAGAAAATCAACACCCTGATGACGAAAGAAACTAGCAATAGAATCCATAATTTCTTTGGAAGCGGCCCAGATAAGGTGTTTTTATCGCCCATATTTGCAAAAATAGCCTTTTAAATCAAAAAGGTAAAAAATCTTTAAAAATTGCGATTTGTCGAAAAAAAGTATAAATTTGCTTTCAAGGCACGTCTCAATTGAGGCGTGTCTCTTTTTTTCAACTTAAAATATAAGTTATGTCAGAAGTAGTGTATGTGACCGAAGAAGGTTTGACAAAAATGAAAGAGGAATTAGCGCATTTGATTGCTGTAGAGCGACCGAATGCCTCCAAAGCAATAGCTGAAGCGCGTGAAAAAGGAGATTTGTCTGAAAATGCGGAATATGATGCTGCAAAAGAAGCACAAGGGTTGCTGGAGTTGCGAATCACCAAATTGCAGGGAGATATCGGCAATGCACGTGTACTGGATGCGTCTAAAATAGATACGTCTAAAGTTTCCGTATTGTCCAAGGTGAAGGTGTTGAACCTGAAAATGAAAAAAGAATTCACGTATCACCTGGTTTCTGAAAAGGAAGCGGATTTGAAACAAATGAAGATTTCGGTGAAATCACCGATTGGTGCCGCTTTATTGGGAAAAGTAAAAGGCGAGAAGGTAAGCATCCAGATTCCGGCAGGTAATATGGAGTTGGAAGTGTTGGATATCTCTATATAAGCGAAATTCATGGCAACCATTTTCACCAGAATCATCAACGGCGAAATTCCCTGCTATAAGATTGCGGAAGACGAACATCATTTCGCATTCTTAGATATCCGTCCTTTGCATGCCGGACATACTTTAGTAGTGCCCAAAAAAGAAACCGATTATATTTTCGATCTGGAAGATGGCGAATTGCAGGCACTTGTGGTGTTTGCCAAGAAAATCGCATTGGCCATAGAAAAAGCCGTTCCCTGCGAACGCATCGGTATGACGGTCATCGGTCTTGAAGTGCCGCATACGCATATTCATTTATCTCCGATAAATTCTGCGCATGATTTGGATTTCAGGAATGCCAAATCATTGCAGAAAGAAGAGATGGAGGCGATTGCGGAACGCATAAAGGCGAATCTTTAAATTATTATTTAGTCGTATCAGGATTTGCCGTCTTTGGAACATCCTTCACTTCATAGAATTTCAAAGCTTTTAGTTTTTCCACTTCCGATTTATTCACCCGCACGTAAAAATGGGTGCCATTCGGGCAGGTACAAGCCTCGCAGGAAACAATGTCTTTTTCCGTTACGGATTTTATCTCCAGGATAATGATTTCTCTGCCCTGCAAGTCACCTTTCACCGCACCTAAAACCTGTGCTTCCGTAGGTTTTGCAAACCAGTTGAAATGCCATGGATTCTCACATTTGGTTTCGTCGTAACGCATCCATACTTCGTTTGCGTTTAATTTAGTTGCGGCAGTTGTTGTAGGTTTTTTCTTGCAGCATTTCTTTTTCTTGTTGCATTTTCCGAATGAAAACAAACAAGTGACCATCAAACTAAAAAATAAAATCTTTTTCATAGATAAGGTATTACAACTATTGCGCCAAAATTACTGCATAAAGATACTACGATCATTCACCACCACCTTTGCTTGCTTGCCCATAAAGATGGAGCGGTTGTCGGCGATATGCCCGCTCGGGAAATTGAAGCAAACCGGGTAATCGTATTCCGCCACATGTTCTGCAATGATCTCCTCCGCTGTTTTTCCAAATGGAATGGTATTGTCTTTCATATCACTCAATCCGCCTACAACCAAACCGGCCAGGTTTTTCAATTTCCCGGCACGTTTCATCGCCATCATCATTCGGTCTATATGGTATAGATACTCATCCAGATCTTCTATAAACAAGATTTTCTTATTAGTATCCAGAATGGTTTTAGTACCTAAAATCGAATAGAGAATAGATAAATTTCCGCCGACTATTTCCCCCTGCATTAATCCTTTTCGGTTCAGCGGATGCGCGTCAAAGGTATATTCTAAAGTGTCTCCAAGTAAAGCAGTTTTGAGCGACTGGATCGCTTCGGGTGTATTCACCGGAAATGTAATAGGCATGATGGCATGCAGCGATTCCACACCGATATTGCAGCCCAGTTGTGTGTGTATGTATGTAATATCGGAAAAGCCAACAATCCATTTTGGGCTGTCCATAAAGGCGCGGAAATCCAGATCGTCCATGATGCGCACGGTGCCGTAGCCGCCGCGAGCGGCAATAATTGCTTTCACGTCCGGATTGTTCAGCATCCGTTGAAAATCAGCCCTGCGTTCAGCATCCGTGCCGCCGTATTGATGGTCTTTTTTACCGAGTGTGTCGCCCAATCGTACATTCAAGCCCCAGCTTTTCAGGGTGTCTGTGGCCAGTTGAATCTCTTCTGCGGTGATGAATCTGGCCGGGCAGGTAATGCCTACCGTATCGCCTGATTTCAAGAATGGAGGACGTATCATGCTGTAAATGTAAAAAGGATAAAGTAAAAAGTTCATTTTTCCTTATTTTTTTGGCTTTTGGCTTATAACTTATAACTTTGTAAAATGTCAGCACCGAAAAGATATACCATTACCGCAGCCTTGCCATACGCCAACGGACCTTTACATATTGGTCATCTGGCGGGAGCATACATCGCTGCGGATATTTATGCACGTTATTTGCGTTTGCAGGGAAAGGATGTGATTTTTGTTTGCGGCAGCGATGAACACGGAGCGGCTATTACCATCAAGGCAAAAAAAGAAAACACGACACCCAAAGAAATCGTCGATAAATACCATGCCATCATCCGTAAAAGTTTTGAGGATTTCGGAATTTCCTTCGATATCTATCATCGTACATCAGAACCGGTACATTATGAAACCTCTCAGGAGTTTTTCAGGATACTGAATGAAAAGGGTGCTTTTGATATTATCGAAAGCGAACAATATTTTGACGAAGAAGCGAAACAGTTTTTGGCGGATAGATATATCATGGGAACCTGTCCGAAATGCGGCAATGAAAATGCTTACGGCGACCAATGCGAGAAATGCGGAAGTTCACTGAATCCTACAGATTTAATCAATCCGAAATCAACCATCAGCGGCAGCGCGCCGGTGCTGAGAAAAACCAAACACTGGTTTTTAAAACTGGATGCACAACAGGAAGAGATTGCCGCCTGGCTGGAGACCAAAAAAGATGTTTGGAAGAACCATGTGTACGGGCAGTGCAAAAGCTGGATAAACGATGGCTTGCGTCCGCGTGCCATGACCCGCGATCTGGATTGGGGTATTCCCGTGCCACCGGAAATCGAAGGCAGTGAAGGCAAGGTCTTGTATGTGTGGCTGGATGCGCCGATTGGTTATATTTCCGCGACCAAACAATTGTTTAAAGAAAAGGCAAATAACAAAACTGAATTTTCTTACAATCACAGAGATTTTGGCAACGTAAAAGAAGAAGACTGGCAAAAATACTGGAAAATAAACGATGACAAAGATGATAAGACGGAACTGATACATTTTATCGGCAAGGATAATATCGTATTCCACTGCATCACGTTCCCGGCTATTCTGAAAGCGACGGAACAATATATTCTACCGGATAATGTACCGGCGAATGAGTTCATGAACCTGGAAGGCGATAAGATTTCTACCTCGCGCAACTGGGCGGTGTGGCTGCACGAATATTTGCAGGACTTTCCGGGCAGGGAAGACGAGTTGCGCTATGCGCTGATTGCGAATATGCCCGAAAACAAAGACTCGGAATTTACCTGGCAGGATTTTCAGAACCGGGTGAACAGCGAGTTGGGAAATAACTTAGGGAATTTTATAAAACGCGTATCGGATTTATTGCATAAGTTTTATGAAGGTGAAATTCCAATTGTTAATGAATACAATAATATAAATAAAGGAATCCTTGTTGATATTAATACGTACAGAGAGTCAATGGCTTATTGTTTAAGTAATTTTCAGTTTAAAAATGCAATGACCAGCTTAATGACAATTTCATCATTAGGAAATAAGTATTTGCAGGATAATGAGCCTTGGAAAATGATAAAAGTAGATGAAGGTAAGGTAAAAGAGATTATGTCTGTCAGTGTACAGTTTTGCTTAGCTATTACTACAGCAATGGAATCTTTGTTACCCAAAACAGCAATAAAAATTAAAACACAATTCAATAATTTTCAAGGTAAAATCAATCCGTCAGAAATTTTATTTCCAAAGATAGAAGATGAGCAGGTGCAGGCTCAGATAGAGAAGTTGAATAAAAGTAAACAAGATAAAAATGAGATTCTGAAACAAGTTCAGAATGACGGCGTCGCTGAAAAATCTCAAATCTCAAATCTCAAATCTCAAATCGAATACGATGATTTCTCCAAACTGGATATCAGAACAGGGAAAATAGTAGAAGCGGAGAAAGTACCGAAAGCGGATAAATTACTGAAGTTGCTGGTGGATATCGGCATCGAACAACGTACCATCGTTTCCGGTATTGCGGAGCATTTCACCCCGGAAGAAGTCATTGGAAAAGAAGTAAGTGTATTAGTGAATCTGGCACCGAGAAAATTGCGTGGTATTGAAAGCAATGGTATGATTCTGATGGCAGAAGATGCAGCCGGGAAATTGTATTTTGTAAATGCAGCCGGAGTTTCGGCTGGAAATATGATTAAATAAGGTAGTAATGAAATGATGGATGATACTTCAAGCAGGCATTATTTCATTATTTTATTACTTCATTGTTACATTAATTTGGTCCCTTAGTTCAATGGATAGAACAGCAGTTTCCTAAACTGTTAATGCAAGTTCGATTCTCGCAGGGACTACAAAATTCTTTACAACTCCATCACCAAGCGGAAACCGCAGTTGCTGATGTGATGGTCCCGGATATCCTTGTTCCGGGAACGCACGCGGCAACGCTCTTCACCGCTTCGCCAGGAGCCGCCTCGCACCACATGGTTTGAGCTCTTAACCGTATTCTTCGGATTGTCTTTAGGGCTTATCTCATAAAATGATTTTGAGTACCAGTCGCTGCACAATTCCCAGACATTGCCGCTCATGTCATACAAGCCCAGCTCGTTTGGCAGCTTTAAGCCTACGGGATGCGTTTTCATATCTGAGTTGGATGCAAACCATGCGACTTCTTCCAAATGGTTGCTGCCACAATAAATGAAATCTTTGCTTTCTTTTCCGCCACTGGCAGCATATTCCCATTCTGCTTCTGTAGGTAAGCGGTAATGCTTGCCGCTCAGCTGATTCAATGTTGAAAGGAACACCGTTATGTTTTCCATCGAAACATCAAAGACGGGACATTGCAGACAATCTGATTTTCTTCCTTTTTCGATGCCCATGACCTGCAGCCATAATGCCTGAGTCACCTCATATCTTCCAATGTAAAAATCATTGAGCATAACGGTGTGCAATGGTTTTGCGTCTTTCTTTCCGAGCTTATTGCCCATCTCAAAACTCCCGGCCTTTATGAAAACCATCTCAGGGCTTATGTCGTTGACGATGTGCTGCCCTGAGACCGCCATGCGCGCGACAGAAAGTAGTGACAGAAGAAAATATCGTAATAACATGCTTCTTTATTGAGTGGAATAATTGTTTGACTTTTTATCTTCCGCAAGCTGTCGTGCACCATGGTTTTCAAGCGTTTTCTTGATGTCGTCAAAATTGTTTCCAAAGCGCCAGACCAATATCGTAAAATTGTCATTCATGTTGACCGGTGTTTTACGGGAATACTTGTAGAAAAACTGATCCAGCGAGTTTTCGGGTTTGCTCTCTTTTTCATACTGGCGGGTGTTTCTGGGAACCAGAAAACGTGCATACTTTTCCTTTAGCAGAAGTATATCCGGAGCGTTGTCGGTCACGATGATGTCCGCCATCGAGGAAGCCAGCTCCTCTTGTGTCAGCGAGTGCCCGTCTGTGCTGTGTTTGCCGCTGGCGTAGGTGGTCTTCCATTCCGTCAGCCAGTTGATAAACGTATTGTAATAAACGATAGCCTTGCCATTATGTATTTCCGCAAGATCGTTTGCGATATAGAATTCATTGTTGTTATAGCTTTGCAATGTCTTTCCGAAATAGGAAAATGACGTTTTAAACCCAAAAAACAGCACGAAGATGGTTGTGGTAATTCCTTGTGTAATGGAGCGAAAATCACGGATAAACAACAAAGAAAGGATGATAAGACCTAGGTAGATGGCGTAGTAGTTTTTATATGCCAGGTTTTCATCCTGTGAAAAGGTGCAGGCATACAACATCGGAATTGCCACCAGGCTGAGTGCCAGCGCATAGTATCTGATATTGAGTTTCTTTCGTTCTTTCAGGAAATAAAATGCTACACCCATCAACAGCGGCAACGTGTAGAAGCGCAGGTAATGTTTCAGGAAATTATAAGCCTCGAAATTAAAGATGCCGAATCGTTTGTCCGTGTCCAGCGAATGATGCAGCCAGTTATATGGAAGTACCTTGCCGAAATACAAGTAGCGATAGGTGAAATAACCGATGGTAGGGAAGATGAACAAGGCAAATGTTCTGCGGATTCTTCGGTAGATGAATTTTCTCTTATCTCTGTCCTTGAGTGAGGTGTAATCACCATAGCTTGCCATGATCAGCGGCAATATGACAAAGATGTTGTCAGGTCGGGCCATGATATTCAGCGTGCTCCAGATCATCAGCCAGAAATAACGGTGCTTCCAGAAAGACCGAACGGCAAACAGCCAGAGCATTCCCTGAAAGAGGATTTCATCTCCGAGGGTGCCCGCCCAAATCTGTGTACTCATGAACAGTAACCCTACCAGCAGTAAGTTGATGCTCCAGAATCTGGAATCGACAATCCGTTGCAGCAGATAAACCGAGGTGATCATGCTGATGGCTGACACGGTAAAGGCAGCCTTAAGGGTCGTGAGCTTGAAAAAATGAATCAGCAGCCATAATGATAGCACATAAAGGAAATTTGAACTGTCGTCGAAACGCACCGTGCTGGTATCATCGAAACACCAGATTTTCAGATGTTCAAAATTCTCTGCATAGATGAAATTGGCCACAGAACAATCAGATGGATGTGTATAGACAGGCAATAGCTTGAAAAAGAACCAACATAAAGGAATGCTGAGCAGTATGGCAAATTGGAGTCTCTTCATGGCATGTTTAATAAACAGCAAAATTACAGTTCTTTAAATCAAAATATTTTCTAAATTTAACAAAAATAAAAAACATGAGCTTAGATAAACAATTTGAACAGGCACAGGCAGACACCAAAACATTGACCAAACGTCCAAGTGACACACAATTGCTGGATTTGTACGCATTCTTCAAACAGGCTACGGATGGAGACAATACCACGTCAAAACCAGGTATGTTTGATATTAAAGGACAATTCAAGTGGAATGCCTGGAAAGATAAGGCAGGCATGAGTAAAGACGAAGCCAAACAGAAATACGTGGATCTGGTGAACGGACTACTAGAAACGCATAAATAACAGCAGCATAAAATTATTTTGCCTGACTTGCCAGCTGGTTTGTCAGGTTTTTTATTTAGATTTCTTCTAAATAAAATATGTGCAAAAAATTAACCTTCTGCAAAACATATTTCGTTTCTAAACTGTTAATTTTGCGACGGTTTTTTGAAATCAATATATCATGGCAAAAGAAAATTTTATCACATCATCCATCGGCAGAAAGATAATTGTCGGTCTAACAGGTTTATTTCTTATCTCTTTTCTGGTAGTGCATGTCGGCATCAATGCCACCATCCTGCTGAACGATAATGGTGAAACCTTCAATACCTGTGCACATTTCATGTCGCACAATTGGGTTATCCGTGTGATGGAAATCGGATTGCTACTCGGCATCCTGATCCATATAGCAATGACGCTGAAGCTTCATTTTGAAAACAAGGCAAAGCGCCCTGTCGGATATGCTGTAATTGATGGTAAAGCAAACTCCAAATGGTACAGCCGTTCCATGACATTGCTCGGAACCTTGTTGCTGATATTTCTGGTCATCCATATGGGCGATTTCTGGTTGCATACCAAAAAAGCGGTGTACATTACCCATGAAGAGGAAAACTCATTCAATGAAGTGAAAGAGGCCATGCAAAATCCCATCATACTGATTGTTTACATCTTGGGATTTGTCTCTTTGGGATTCCATTTGTTACATGGCTTCCCGAGTGCATTTCAATCTTTGGGTCTAAATCATAAAAAATATACACCTGTCATCAAGGCTTTCGGAACGGCATTCTCTATTGTAGTTCCTGCATTATTCGCAATAATTGCATTGGCTTTGCACTTCGGTTTGGTACAATAAATTTAATTCACTCTTCCGTTATCGGAATTAAAATTTCAATACAATATGGCTCTTAATTCAAAAATACCTGCAGGCGACTTAGAGAAAAAATGGGAAGATTATAAAGGACACGTGAAGTTGGTAAACCCGGCAAACAAGCGAAACCTGGAAATCATCATTGTCGGAACCGGATTGGCCGGAGCTTCCGCAGCAGCCTCCTTAGGTGAATTAGGTTATAAGGTTAAAGCATTTTGCTTTCAGGATTCTCCGAGACGAGCGCACTCTATTGCGGCTCAGGGCGGTATCAATGCGGCAAAAAACTATCAGAATGACGGTGACTCCGTGTATCGTTTATTTTATGATACCATCAAAGGTGGTGACTATCGCGCACGTGAAGCCAATGTACATCGTTTGGCGGAAGTGTCCGCCAACATCATCGACCAGTGCGTGGCACAGGGTGTTCCCTTCGCCCGTGAGTACGGTGGTTTGTTGAGCAACCGTTCTTTCGGTGGAACGCAGGTACAGCGTACGTTCTATGCAGCAGGACAAACAGGTCAGCAATTGTTGTTGGGTGCTTATTCTGCATTGGAAAGACAGGTGGCACTAGGCAATGTAAAAATGTATTCCCGTCACGAAATGCTGGATATCGTTAAGATAGACGGCAAGGCGCGCGGCATCATAGCAAGAGATTTGGTCAGCGGCAAGTTGGAAAGACATTTCGGTCATGCCGTTTTATTGTGCACCGGTGGATACGGAAACGTATTCTATCTGTCCACCAACGCCATGGGCTCTAATGTCACAGCCGCCTGGAAAGCACACAAACAAGGTGCTTACTTCGGAAATCCTTGCTTTACACAGATTCACCCGACTTGTATTCCGGTTTCCGGCGACCATCAGTCCAAACTGACGCTGATGTCAGAGTCATTGAGAAATGACGGAAGGATCTGGGTGCCTAAAAAACAAGGCGATAACAGAAAACCAACGGATATTCCGGAAGATGAAAGAGATTATTATCTGGAAAGAAGATATCCTGCTTTCGGAAATTTAGTGCCGCGTGATGTTGCATCCCGTGCCGCCAAAGAGCGTTGCGATGCAGGTTATGGCGTTGGATCCTCCAAAATGGCGGTATATCTTGATTTTGCTGCAGCTATTGAACGATATGGTAAAATAGAAGCGGGTAAGCAAGGTTTGGAGAATGTTGCCAAAGACAAGATTATTGAAATGGGTAAAGAGGTTGTCAAAGAAAAATACGGCAACCTGTTCGATATGTATGCAAAAATCACGGGTGAAAATCCATACGAAGTGCCAATGCGTATCTATCCTGCCGTTCATTATACCATGGGTGGCTTATGGGTAGATTATGAGTTGATGACTACCGTAGAAGGTCTGTATGCATTAGGGGAAGCCAATTTCTCTGATCATGGTGCCAACCGTTTGGGTGCATCGGCATTGATGCAGGGATTGGCAGACGGTTACTTTGTAATTCCTTACACCATCGGAAATTACCTGGCAGACGAAATCAGAACGAAATCCATTCCAACCGACCATGAAGCTTTTGTGGAGGCAGAAAATAAGGTGAATGCACGCATACAGCAGTTGATGAGTATCAAAGGCACTAAATCGGTGGAAAGCTTCCATAAACGTTTAGGTAAAATCATGTGGGATAAATGTGGTATGGCCCGTAATGCACAAGGATTGCAGGAAGCCATCACGGAAATTCAGGCACTCAAAAAAGAGTTCTGGAGTGATGTGAAAATTCCGGGCGGTATCAACGAATTCAATCCAGAACTGGATAAAGCCGGCCGTGTGGCGGACTTTATTGAGTTAGGGGAATTGATGTGTAAAGATGCCTTGAACAGAAACGAAAGCTGCGGCGGACATTTCCGTGAAGAGTCTCAGACAGAAGAGGGTGAAGCATTGCGTGATGATGAAAACTATAAATACGTAGCGGCCTGGGAATTCGTTGGCGAAAGTGATTGGAAACTGAACAAAGAAGAATTGATTTACGAAAATATCAAAATAGCAGCACGTTCTTATAAATAATCCCACCGCATCATTTCGAACGCAGTGAGAAACCTTTTGAACTTAATTTTAATGTAGAATAATAAAAACATGGAACATACAACAATAAATCTTACACTGAAGGTATGGCGTCAAAAGAACGCATCAGACAAGGGTGGCTTTCAAACATATAACGTGAAAGGGATTTCAACAGAAATGTCATTTTTGGAAATGTTTGACGTATTGAATGAGCAACTGGTTGCAGAAGGAAAAGATGAGCCGATTGCGTTTGACCACGATTGCCGTGAAGGTATTTGCGGTATGTGTTCCATGTACATCAATGGTCGCCCACACGGCCCATGGCATGGCACCACCACCTGTCAGTTGCATATGCGTGCATTTAAGGATGGTGATACCGTTGTGGTGGAGCCATGGAGAGCTAAAGCATTCCCGGTTATCAGAGATCTGGTGGTTGACAGAACTGCATTTGACAGAATCATTCAGGCGGGTGGATATATTTCGGTAAATACCGGCAATGCGGTGGATGCGAACGCCATTCCAATCAATAAACAGGATGCAGATAAGGCTTTTGCCGCAGCTTCTTGTATCGGTTGTGGCGCCTGCGTGGCAGCCTGCAAAAACTCATCTGCCATGTTGTTCGTTTCGGCAAAAGTCTCTCAATTGGCCTTGTTGCCTCAGGGAGCTCCGGAAAGACAAACGCGTGTGTTGGATATGGTATCTCAGATGGATAAGGAAGGATTTGGAAGTTGTACCAACACGGGTGCTTGCGAAGCGGAATGTCCGAAAGAAATTTCTCTGGAAAATATTGCAAGACTAAACCGCGAGTTCACAGCAGCGAGTTTAGCTTCAGAAGAATAATGTCATCAAAGGTATAATAAAGTAACTCCAATAAAGAACCTGTCATAGTTTGACAGGTTTTTTTATTCAATAGGATTCTGTAATCCATCAATCTTATACATCGGGATTCAGACAATAAACAAAATCATCCTAAAATCATTATACTTGCAATCAAATCATATCATTCAATGCAATACACCATATTTCCTGAAACAGATATTAAAGTAAGCAAGATTTGTCTGGGTACGATGACCTGGGGAGAACAAAATACAGAAGCGGAAGGGCATGAACAACTGGATTATGCCGCAGCTGAAAAAGGGATTAATTTTATAGATACGGCAGAAATGTATTCTGTGCCGGCAAAAGCCGCTACCCAAGGTTCTACGGAAAGAATTATCGGCACCTGGCTGCACAAAAGAAACAAACGCGACGATTTATTCATAGCATCTAAAGTGGCTGGGCCCAGTGCAGGCTTGCCTCATATTGGCACCGGACCAAAATTTACACGCGAAAACATAACCAGAGCTTTGCATGACAGCTTGCAGCGTCTGCAAACAGATTATATCGATCTGTATCAGCTGCACTGGCCGGAACGTCCCACCAATTATTTCGGCGCTTTAGGGTACAAGCACACTTCGGATGATGCAGTGACTGATTTTCAGGAAACCTTGCAGGTACTCCATGATTTCATCCAGCAGGGGAAAATCCGTTATATAGGAATTTCCAATGAGACGCCCTGGGGCGTAATGCAATATTTGCACATTGCAGAGAAATATAATCTGCCCAAGATACGTACGATACAAAATCCGTATAATCTGGTGAACAGGACCTACGAGGTAGGTTTGTCAGAGATTGGTGTTCGTGAAAACATAGGGCTGTTGGCCTATTCTCCGCTGGCGGGTGGTTTGTTAAGTACTAAATACTTAAACGGGAAAAGACCTGATGGCGCACGTTTTACGCTGTGGCCTAATTATTTCTCCCGTTATGCACATCCCAATACGATGAAAGCGGTTGAGAAATATGCTGTATTGGCCAATGAAAACGGACTCAGTTTACCCCAGATGTCGCTGGCATATATCAATACAAGAAATTTCCTGACAGCAAATATCATTGGTGCTACCACAATGGCGCAATTGAAAGAGAATATTGATAGTATTGATATACAGCTCTCCGATGAAGTTTTGAAAGAGATTGAAAAGATTCATCTTGAATTCCCCAATCCTGCACCATAGTTGTTGGAGGCATAATGCCCTTATTCCGTCAGGAAATAAAAAAGGAGTTGATTGCTCAACTCCTGAAGCTAACAATATGAAAATAAGTTTAGTTCAACATCAGATACTGTCTGATTATTTCTGTGCAGTCATGGAGATTCCAACCAAATCGGCGAATAATTCGCTTTGATTGATTTGAGGCACTGTATATTTTTTATTTTCATTTGCAAATGCATACTGATACTCGTCAGTGCTGTAGAATGCAAAGTTGAAATACATGTTGTTGTCATATACTTTTCTGCTTTGTGAAGTAATTAACTCAATGGTGCTTTTTCCATCCGTATACACTTCATAGATTTGTCTGTCCATTACTTTCTTTCCGGTGAAATAGAAGCCCAGATCCTTCATCTCGCTAAGGTATTTCTTTACCTGCTCAATATCTTGAATCTGGATAGAAAGGCGGTTATTCCACTGAGCGTCTTGTGCATAAACGAAGTCTACCCACTGTAACGGAGTTGCAGCTGAAGAAGAGTTTTCGTTTTGATAGGTGTATTGTGTTTTTCCACTTCCCATCTCATCCGTATCATACAACTGGATGTTGAATGCAGATAGTTTTTCTTCGATTGCGTTACTGTTTTTACCACGCAGTTGAAGGAAGTCAGCGATGCTGATGTTTTGGCTAAAGCTATTGAAATGAATTAGCAACAATAGCGTTGCAGTGCTTAGTAGGGTTTTCATAAAAGGGTAATTTATGTTACTTCAATATTAAGCAACTTATTTCGATTTGTCAACCCCTTGAATGATTTTTTTTAATTTTTTTTAATTTTTCTTGATTTTTGTCAGTTACAAGATTGTTGAGGTTTAATGGAGTCTTGCCGAGAAAGCCTTATTTTATTGATGTTTCAGAAAGTTATATGGATATGCAGGAGGGTTTTTACAGGGGGCTCTTTTTTTTTAAAAAAATTAGAATAGTCTAATTGTGCTAATGAATTATTAAAATAACTTAACCTATCTGCAAAATCACAATCTTTATCTAGGCTATTTGATTTTATGATAAGAGTATTACGCATAAAAAATCCCGGACATTTCTGTCCGGGATTGCCACTATAGTAACACAGCAAGCGCAAAAATAGCAGCTTATTTCAGTTGTAAGTTTTGAATTTGAGTGCTGAGTTTTTTCTGTTCATATCATTCACAAGTCAACACTCAGCATTCCTTTGTCCTTTGCTTCCAGCAAGCTTTCGCCCATCAGGAAGATATCTACCTCGCGGGCGCATTCTCGCCCCTCAGAGATGGCCCAAACTACTAAACTTTGGCCTCTTCTCATATCTCCGGCCGTGAATATTTTATCCACCGCAGTTTTGTAGTTGTTGGCTTTAACATTTCCTCTTTCGTCCAGTTCTACAGGTAGCTGTTGCAGCATGCCTTCATGTTGCGGATGTACAAATCCCATCGCCAGTAAAGCCAGTTCACAAGGTAGTGTTTTTTCCGTTCCTTCAATTTCCACCATCTGTGGTCTGCCGTCCACGGTTTTCCACTCAATTTCAGCGATTTTCAGACCAGTCAGTTCACCTTGCTCGTTACCGATGAACTCCTTGGTTAAAATCGACCATTTGCGCTCGCAGCCTTCCTCATGAGAGCTGGAGGTACGCAGCATCATCGGCCACAAAGGCCATGGCGTGCTTTCTGCCCTGCCTTCCGGCGGTTTGGATAATAACTCTATCTGTGTCACGGAAGCTGCTCTGTGGCGGTTAGAAGTGCCGACACAGTCGGAACCTGTATCGCCACCGCCAATCACAATCACGTTTTTGCCGGTAGCGAAAATGTCCCCGTTTTCGTATTTTGCACCGCGGTGATCCACTTCCGTTGCGATTTCAGAGACACGTTTGTTTTGTTGTGATAAGAATTCCATGGCCGGATACACGCCTTTGAATTGTCTGCCTGGAATCGGTAAATCTCTCGGAACGGTAGAACCACCGGATAATATCACCGCATCAAAATCTTTTGCTAAATCATTAAGTGCAATATCAACGCCAATGTTGGTGTTGGTTTTAAAAATTATACCTTCTTCTTCCATCAGTTTCACCCGTCGTTCCACTACCGTCTTTTCCAGTTTAAAATCAGGAATACCGTAGCGCAGCAGTCCACCGATTCTGTCTGCTCGTTCAAAAACTGTCACACTGTGTCCTGCTTTATTCAATTGTGCTGCTGCAGCTAGTCCTGCCGGCCCGGAACCCACTACCGCCACTTTCTTACCTGTTCTTTCTTTCGGTGTATTCGGCTTAACCAAGCCTAATTCAAAGGCTTTCTCAATGATGGATTTTTCGATATGCTCAATGGCTACCGGTGGTTGGTTGATACCCAAAACGCAAGAGGCTTCACAAGGAGCCGGACAAATGCGTCCGGTGAACTCCGGGAAATTATTGGTAGACAATAAAATTTCTGCTGCTAATTGCCAGTCGTTATTGTAGGTGGCATCATTGAATTCAGGAATGATATTGCCCAGCGGACAGCCGTTGTGACAAAACGGAACGCCACAATCCATGCAGCGCGCTGCCTGAGTCTTGGTTTTCTCTTCCGCAAATTCCAGATAGATTTCCTTGTATTCATTGATGCGTTCCTTGGCATCTTTATACTTTGGTAATTCTCTGGTGAATTCTAAAAATCCTGTAGGTTTTCCCATTTAAATAATTGTTGAATTATTGAATGAATGAATTGTTGAATAACAAGATCAACATTACACGTTTACTTTTCCTGCTTTATTTTTTCTTTCCTGTAATACTTTCTTATAATCGGTAGGCATTACTTTAACAAAGAACTTAGATGTCACTTCCCAATTGTCTAAGATATTTTTTGCTATATCGCTGTTGGTGTATTTAAGATGACGGTCGATATGGTGTTTTAAAACCACTAAATCATCCGCATCCAACTCTTCCAGTTCCACCATTTCCTTATTTACATTTTTCGGGAAAGCATTTTCCATATCATATACATAAGCTACGCCGCCGCTCATACCCGCCGCAAAGTTTCTTCCCGTTTTACCAAGTATAATGGCAAGACCGCCTGTCATATATTCGCAGCCGTGGTCGCCCACGCCTTCCACTACGGCTTTCACGCCGGAGTTACGCACACAGAAACGCTCGCCGGCCATGCCTCGGATATAGGATTCACCGCTGGTAGCTCCGTAAAATGCCACGTTGCCGATGATGATGTTTTCACTTGGTTTAAAGGTGGCTTTGGAAGACGGATACACAATCAGTTTTCCACCGGATAGACCTTTTCCGAAATAATCGTTGGCTTCACCTTCCAGTTCAAACTTGATGCCCGGTGCACCAAAGGCGCCGAAGCTTTGTCCTGCACTGCCGACGAATTTATACTGAATGGTATCTTCCGGCAAGCCTTTGCCTTTGTATTTGCTTGATATTTCATAGCTCAGCAAAGCACCAACGGTTCTGTCCGTGTTAATGATGTTGAATTGACCTACAGTCTGAGCCTGCGATGCCAGTGCGTCTTTTGCCGTTTCCACCATGCGTTTGTCGAGAATGGCATCATCGGTTGGATGTGCCTGACGCATTTGCTTAT
This sequence comes from Chitinophagales bacterium, assembly GCA_046329775.1. GTDB lineage: Bacteria > Bacteroidota > Bacteroidia > Chitinophagales > JADIYW01 > JADJSS01. The sequence continues at coordinate 144,938 of JAXLTX010000004.1, read as the reverse complement.
ATAAGCCCACTTCAGGTCCGGCCTCTTCTTTGTAGATAATCGGGCTGACATCCAGGTGCTTGTATTTCCAATGTTCAATGCCATCTCTGCGTTTCAATAATTGTGTTTGTCCCACCATTTCGTTGATGGTTCTGAAGCCCAATTTCGCCATCCATTCACGCAAATCATGGGCGATAAACGTGAAGAAGTTGATGACATGCTGCGGGTCGCCGGTAAAACGTGCACGCAGAATCGGATCCTGTGTGGCAACACCGACAGGGCAAGTATTCAAATGGCATTTGCGCATCATAATACAGCCTTCCACCACTAAGGCGGCCGTAGCAATTCCCCATTCTTCGGCTCCTAGTAAAGTAGCAAAAGCGATATCTTTTCCGGTACGTAATTGTCCGTCTGTTTGTAAGGTAACACGGCTGCGCAAATTATTTTTCACTAATGTCTGATGTGCTTCCGATAAACCCAGTTCCCACGGTAATCCTGCATGTTTGATGGAAGAAATAGGAGAGGCTCCTGTACCGCCATCATATCCTGAAATTAAAATCACATCGGATTTTGCTTTAGCAACCCCTGCTGCTACCGTGCCAACTCCTGCTTCTGCAACGAGCTTGGTATTGATACGCGCTTTCGGATTTGCATTTTTTAAATCGAAAATCAATTGCGCCAAATCCTCTATAGAATAAATATCGTGATGTGGTGGAGGTGAAATTAATCCGACACCCGGAGTGGAGTGACGTACTCTTCCAATCCATTCATCCACTTTATGTCCGGGTAATTGTCCGCCTTCGCCAGGTTTTGCCCCTTGCGCCAGTTTGATTTGCAGTTCATCTGCATTTGCCAGATAATAAGAGGTAACGCCAAATCTTCCGGAGGCCACCTGTTTAATGGCAGAACGTTCAGAATCTCCGTTCGGTTTTACTTCAAAACGAATTTCATCCTCACCGCCTTCACCACAATTAGACTTTCCACCCATTCTATTCATGGCAATTGCCAGGGTAGAATGTGCTTCATGTGAGATGGAACCGAAAGACATAGCGCCGGTCGCAAATCGTTTTAAGATGTTTTCTATCGGCTCTACTTCTTCTATTGGAACGGGTGTAGCTTTGGAATAATCAAAATCTAATAAGCTTCGAAGGGTAATAGCTTTCTCTGCCTGATTGTTTATTTTTTCTGCGTACTGTTTATAGATGCCGTAGTCATTCTTTTTGGTAGAGTGCTGCAGCAAATGAATGGTATCCGGATTAAATAAATGCGCTTCACCACGGCGTTTCCACTGATAGTTTCCGCCCACTTCCAGATGCGGCGAGACATTTTCGATATCCGGGAATGCGAGTGCATGCCGTTTCAGTACTTCCTTGGCAATTTCATCAAAGCCCATTCCGTCTAATCGGGAAATCGAGCCGGTGAAACATTTTTCCACCACTTTTTTGCTTAATCCCACAATTTCAAAAATCTGAGAACCATGGTAGGATTGGTGGGTGGAAATACCCATTTTGGAGAATACTTTCAATAAGCCGTTGCTGGATGCCTTGATGAAATTCTCCACCAGTTTTTCATCCGGTTTATTTAAGTGTTTAAGTTTCTCCTTGTTCAGATCGTAAATAGTCTGGTATGCTAAATACGGATTGATGGATGTGGCGCCATAGCCGATGTGCGTGGCCATTTGATGCACTTCACGGATGTCGCCGCTTTCCACCACCAGAGAACAATCAATGCGCGTTTTTGTGCGAATCAAATGATGGTGGATGGCGCCTGTGGCCAGTAAAGATGGAATAGGAGCGAAGTCCTTATTAACGCCTTTGTCGGAAATGATGATGATGTTGTTGCCATTGGCCACCGCTTCTTCCGCTTCCTTGCAGATTCTTTCAATGCTCCTTTCCAAAGCACCTTTTTTACCGCTGGAATTAAACAATGCCTGTATGGTGATCACCTTGAAATCAGGATGGTTGATGTAGCGCAGTTTGGCGATGTCGCTGTTGGATAAAATCGGTTGACGAATCGCAATCTGTTTACAGTGATGTTCTGTGGTTGTTAAAATACTGCTGGCGCCGCCTAAAGCGGTAAATGTACTCATTACCATGCGCTCGCGAATCGGATCGATAGGAGGATTGGTGACCTGTGCAAAGAGTTGCTTGAAGTAATTGGATAGATTCTGTGATTGATCAGACAATACGGCCAATGGTGTATCTGTTCCCATAGAACCAATAGGTTCATACGCCGTTTCTGCCATCGGTGTGATGATGGTTCTTACATCTTCTGAAGTGTACCCAAAGGCAAGTTGTTGCTGTAGCAATTCTTTATGGGATAATCTTTCTTCTTTTATGGTCGATTTTGGTAAATCGGAGAAGGTTATTTTATGTTTATTCAGCCATTCGCGGTACGGATGTTGTGTGCAGATATTCTTTTTGAGTTCATCATCCGAGATGATTCTGCCTTCTTCCATGTTGATGATGAACATTTTTCCGGGCTGTAATCTGCCTTTCTGAATCACTTTTTCTTCTTCAGTAGGCAATGCACCGGCTTCAGACGACATCACGACTCTACCATCGTCATAAACAACAAAACGTGAAGGACGTAAACCGTTTCTGTCTAAGGTGGCACCAACTATTTTTCCGTCGGTGAAACAGATAGAAGCGGGACCATCCCAAGGCTCCATCAGGCAATCATGGTATTCGTAAAATGCTTTCTTCCAGTCTTCCATTTGCTCATTGTCCTGCCATGCTTCCGGAATCAGCATCATGATGGCATGCGGTAAGGAACGACCTGCGAGGTATAAAAGCTCAACTACATTGTCTAAAGATGCAGAATCTGATTGGTCGCGATAGCAGATAGGCATGAACATGTCTATCTCTTCTTTGGTGAAGACATCGCATTCCAGTAAATGCTCACGGGTACGCATCCAGTTCAGGTTACCTTGCAGGGTGTTGATTTCACCGTTATGCGCGATGTATCTGAAAGGTTGTGCCAGACGCCAGCGTGGAAATGTATTGGTAGAGAAACGGGAATGCACCAATGCCAAGGCAGATTCCACGCTTTCGTCATTTAATTCCGGATAGTACTGACGCACCTGATGTGTTGTTAACTGTCCTTTATAAATAACAGTATGGCAAGAAAGGTTAGTATAATAAAACTGATCCTTACCGCCTAATAGATAGTTGATTTCACGAACCGTGTGTGCACGTAGCACATACAGTTTTCGTTCCAACTCTATATCTTCTTTAAAGTCAAATTCAGGTTTGATGAACAATTGCTCTACGGCGGGTTCAGCAGATTTTGCTGTTGGACCAATAGGAGAGTTGTCGGTATTTATCTTTCTGTATCCTAAAATAGAAAACTTAAGTTTCTTGGCCGTTTGTTCTATAAATGCCTTGCATTCGTTTCGTTTGGTCTCGTCCTGCGGGAAAAAGATGAAACCGGTACCATATTTACCTAATTCCGGTAATTCAATGTTCAGTTTCGCTGCTTCGTCTTTATAATAATTATGTGGAATCTGCATTAGTATACCTGCACCGTCACCGGTGTTTTCCTCACAGCCGCAGGCGCCCCGGTGTTCCATATTTTCAAGCATGGTCAATGCATCGCGGATAATGCGGTGCGATTTTCCCCCTTTCAGGTGGGCCACGAAGCCAATACCGCAGGCATCGTGTTCCATTTCTGACAGATATAATCCTTTATGTTCGTTTGTAACACTCATATTAACAGATAACAATTAGTAATGAAACAGCTTTTACAGACCAATTTTAGCATTTTCAGACTGTTTTATAATATTAGCCAAAAACTTCCTCTTAACATATTTCATGTTTTTAAGAAAATCTTAAACATTGACTCCAATCTTAACAATTCAGTTATAAACCATCACCATTTAAAAAACGATAAAACGTTATAAAAATAAATATGTGAAGTATTTTAGGTAAAACGACAAGTAAAGATAGTTTTAAGTAAAAATTAAATAAAAATATTTGAAGTAATTTGTAAAAAATGAAGATTATACTTGCAAAATAATAATTATTAACTTTTAAAAATTTGCGCTATGAGAAAAATGTTTTTATGTTTAACAACGGGGCTCCTGGCTATTTCTTCTTCTGTTTACGCTCAGGCGGATGCAGACAGAATAAAATTGCTGGAAGAAAAAGTGGAAATGCTGACAAATCAGCTTGGTTTAGATAAAGTGGATACGCTGGCCGATCCTGCAGAAGCTAAAAAGACATTAAACGAAAAATACGAAGAGAAACTCGAAAAAATCAAATCAAAAATTCCTTTTGATATCAGCGGTTCCGTAGACGTATATGTGCAGACCAATTTTAATGGAAAGCAAACCAATAGCGTATCTAACAGGGCGTTTTACACCAAAGCAAATTCTTTCGAGCTGGGTATGGTGAACCTGATACTGAAAAAGAAAGTGAAAAAGGTTGGTTTTGTGGCAGATTTAGGTTTTGGTCCGCGTGCAGAGGCTGCTAACAACACCTTGTACTCCAATACCATTCTTGCCATCAAACAATTATATGTAAGCTATGCACCGGCAGACTGGGTGGAGCTTACATTAGGAAATTTCAGCACTTTCTTCGGTTATGAACTGATTGAGCCGCAAAATAACTTCAATTATTCCACTTCCTTAGCGTTTCAGAATGGTCCATTCTACCATACAGGGTTTAAGGCAAACTTTACCGTGAAAAAATGGAATTTTCTTGCGGGATTCTTTAATGATACTGATAATAAGACGGATAACGACAGAAACAAATACGTTGGAGCACAGGTTGGGTATACCGGAGACAACGGCGGGGTGTACCTGAACTTCGTGGGTGGTAATGAACCTGTCAGCTATTTTGTAGATGATACCCTCGAGTTCTCTGCTTACAAAAACTATAAAAATTCATACGACCTGACGGGTTCCATTAAGTTGGGTAAAGAGAAAAAAGGAAAATTAGGCGTAAATGTTGCCTATCACCAATACAGATTTAAAGAGGAGAAAAGCTCTTCCGTTACCCGTAACAAATATATGGCTGCTTACCTGTATGGTCAGTGCGATATCAACGAACGTGCTAGCATCGGCGGTCGTGTAGGTTATTTTTATAATCCAGACGGTGTGGCTCCATACGTGGCTGGACCGGCTAAACACTTTGCAGACCTGACCATCACGGCGCAGGTGAACGTTATCGGCGGATTAAGACTGGTTCCGGAATACAGAATGGATTTTGCTACGGATAAGGTATTCTTAGATAGAAAAGGTGGAGGCACCAAATTCCAACACGTACTCGGATTGTCTGCCGTGTACGCATTCTAAATCGTTCATTCACTACTTGCATACTTTCAGAGCCCGGATTTTTATCCGGGCTATTTTTTTTAGTGGCATACAAATTCGCACAGACAGCAAAATATTCAGTAAAAAAATTATCTTTGCACTTCTTCTTTCATTTGTTGGCCACGTGTTGAAATTGGTAGACAAGCTACTTTGAGGTGGTAGTGCTTTAATCGGCGTGCTGGTTCGAGTCCAGTCGTGGTCACACTTTTTTGAAGATAGACGGAATTTCCATTTGCAGTCATCCGCTCTCCCATTTTCCGACAAATGTTCTTATTCCTATATCCCCTCAGTGTGATATAGTATTGTGTTCATTTTTTTATGATAAAAATCAGGTTTTGAATTGCTGTTTATGTAACAAAAGTAACAATAGTAGCTACACGTGCGGTTGTAACTTTACATGTGAACAATCAGTAACCTTTAAACATAAACAGTGAATTACATGAAAAAAATAATCATTCTGGGGGCTGGAACAGCCGGAACCATGATGGCGAACCATCTGAAGCATCATGTTAATATGGAGGAATGGGAGATTACCATCATTGATGAGCGGACAGAGCATCATTATCAGCCGGGCTATTTGTTCCTTCCGTTTGATATGTATACGCCGGAAGATATCATCAAACCGATAAAAGAATTTATTCCTAAAGGAGTGAATCTGATTACCGCAGGGATTGACCGTATTGTGCCAGGTGAAAATCTGGTGAAGATGGTGGATGGCACTCAGATAAATTATGATATCCTGATTATCGCCACAGGTGCAAAAATCGCACCGGAAGAGATAGAAGGGATGAAAGGAAGCGAATGGCAGAAATCTGTATTTGATTTCTATACGTTTGAAGGTGCCTTGGCCTTACGCGACAAGTTGAGAGAATGGGAAGGTGGAAGATTGCTGGTGCACATCACGGAAATGCCCATAAAATGTCCTGTCGCACCATTGGAGTTTACTTTCCTCGCAGATTCCTTTTTCAGACATAAAGGAATGCGAGATAAGGTGGATATCACCTTTGTGACGCCACTAAGTGGAGCGTTTACCAAACCAAAGGCAACCGCTACACTGGAGCATTTACTGGTGGATAAGGAAATAAAGATTGAAAGTGATTTTGCCATCGAGCATGTGGATAATGATAATAAAACCATTGTGGATTATGGAGGCCGTAGCATACCATTCGATTTGATGGTCACTGTGCCGACCAACAAAGGTGATGCGCTGATGGAGCGTTCAGGACTGGGAGATGAGTTGAATTACGTGCCAACAGATAAAGGGACATTGCAATCCAAAGCGCACCCCAATGTTTTTGTTATCGGCGATGCCACCAATATTCCGGCTTCCAAGGCGGGATCTGTCGCGCATTTCGAAGCAGAAATCCTGACCAATAATATCTTGAACTATATAGAAGGGAAACCGCTGAATGAAACCTTTGACGGACATGCCAATTGCTTCGTGGAAACAGGCAATGGCAAAGCATTGCTGATAGACTTTAACTATACCCACGAACCGGTAGAAGGAGAATTCCCATTCCCGGGAGTTGGTCCATTACGTTTGCTGAAGGAAAGCCGTATGAACCACATGGGTAAACTGGCATTCCGTTGGGTATATTGGAACATGCTGTTGAAAGGAACACACATCCCATTTGTTTCCGCAGAGATGAAGGAAGCAGGAAAACATTACGATTAATCACTAAAACACAAATAAACATGGAAAAAACAGTAGCAGGAAAAACAATTTCAGTCAATGAAGAAGGCTTCATGACAGATTTTAAACAATGGGACAAAGAGATTGGGGAAGGATTGGCTCAGGAAGCGAATATCAGCATGACACCCCGCCATTGGGAAGTGATTACGTACTTGCAAAACGAATACAAGAACGATTCCCCCTTGAGTATCCGTAAAATAGGAAAGAGTGGAGTGGTGGATATCAAGGAGTTTTATCAGCTATTCCCGACAGCTCCGCTGAAGACATCTTCCAAGATTGCAGGTATTCCGAAACCGGCAAGTTGTATTTAATTATTCAAAAAAAATAAATCATATGAACGAGTTTAATGGAGAAATCAAGAAAATGATGATCATTCTTTCTAAAGCGACTTTGGAGAATGTATACGCAGCTTTCGTATTGGCAAATGGCGCCCGTATGGAAGGCATCGAGGCTGAAATGTTTTTTACATTTTTCGGGCTGGAAGCCATACACAAGGAAAAACTGGAACACCTGCATGTGGCAACGGTTGGGAATCCTGCCATGCATATGCCAACCCTGTTGGGCGGTTTGCCGGGCATGGAAGCACTTGCCACTTCCATGATGAAAAAGGAAATGGAAAAGATTGACATGCCGGATGTGCATGAATTCTTGGACATCCTTACAGCCTCCGGTGTGAAATTATGGGCATGCAAATTGGCGATGGATATGTTCCATTACAAGAAAGAAGACATGTACGACGATATAGATGGCGTCATTACGGTGGGAGACTTTTACAAGCAAGGTAGCGGATTGGGTACACACATGCTTTTTATATAGTTTGAACGAATGTAATTTTTGAGACAGGATACCTTTTGTGTATCTTGTCTTTTTTTGTTTTAAGATGTTTTGATTTGTGCAAGCTATTCTTATCTTTGCACAAAATTTGTTCTTTCTCTTGATTGCCCAGGTGGAGAAATTGGTAGACTTACCAGATTCAGGTTCTGGCGCCGTAAAAAGCATGCAGGTTCGAGTCCTGTCCTGGGCACTCTTTTTTTCTTTCTTTATTTTTTTCTCCTTTTATTGATTTGTTAGCTATGTTTTACTATTTTCGGTATAATTAATTTTATTATACATGAGCTCAGAACCCCTGTATCCCAAGACTCCGGATAATATTGATAAATCCATCATAGAACCTTCTGAAGATTTTAAACGCGGCGTCTTGCTTTCCGTGCTGTCCATTATTCTGTTCATGCTCGTCTATTTGGCTCTTTTAAGTCTTACGGTTTGTTTTACCGTGTTTGCCGTGTATGCGGGCATTGCCGTCATCGTGCTTCATCCGTCATTGATAACGTTGGTGCTGGGAGCTGGTATTGCCGGCATAGGTTTGATGCTGCTCTACTTTGTCATCAAGTTCATCTTTTCAAATAATAAGACAGACAGGAGTGGTATGCTGGAGCTGAAAAGAGAAGAAGAGCCGGCCTTGTTTGTGTTCATCGAAAAAATTGCAGGAGATGTTCAGGCCCCGTTTCCCTATAAGATTTATGTGACGCCGGAGGTAAATGCTTCTGTTTTCTATGACTCCGGTTTCTGGAGCATGTTTCTGCCTGTTAAGAAAAATCTGCAGATTGGCTTAGGCCTCGTCAATTCCGTTACCGTCAGCGAATTCAAAGCCATCATGGCACATGAATTCGGACACTTCTCACAAAAGAGCATGAAGATAGGCAGCTATGTATATAATGTGAATAAGATATTATATAACATGCTTTATGATAATGAGAGCTACGGGCAGACCCTTCAGAAGTTTTCATCCATCAATAATTATTTTACCTTCTTTGCAAAGATTACCGTTTGGATCATCGAGGGCATTCAATGGGTGTTGCAAAAGGTGTATAATGTGGTCAATATTAATTACATGAAGTTGTCCAGAGAAATGGAATTTCATGCAGATGCCGTTGCCGCCAGCATTTCCGGGTCCCGACCACTGATAGATTCTTTGCGGAGAATTGAATTGGCCGACGCCGCATTCAACAACACCCTATCCTATTATGATACCAAAATCAGCAGTAATGTATCTACCCAAAACGTCTATCCCCAGCATCGGATAGTGATGGGGCATATTGCCCGACTGAATGAACTGGCCATCGAGCATGATTTACCAGTGGTGGATGAAGCATCTCTCTCAAGATTTAATAAATCGAAAATGGTCATAAAAGACCAATGGGCATCGCATCCGAGTACCAATGACAGAGCGGCACGATTGAATAGGTTAAATATCAGCTCAGACGTCAGTAACGCTTCTGCCTGGGCAATCTTTTCAGATGAAAAAGGACTGCAGGAACGTATGAATCATCTTATCTTTTCCAATGTGAAATACGAGAAAGCGCCCGAGCTGCTGGATGCGGAAACTTTCAGGGATGTCTATCTGAAAGATAATGCGGTTAACTCGTTTGATGAACAATACAATAATTATTATGACAGCCGTGAAATTTCAACATTTGACATCGCTATGATGGAGCAGTATAAGCCGGCAGTCAATTATAGCAGTATACGTGAAATCTATTCTACGCAAAATGGTGACTTGCTTTATCTTGCCAATGGGATGGCTTATGATATGCAGTTGCTGGAAGCCATAAAAAATGACCAGATAAGGGTCAATAATTTTGAATATGATGGCAAAAAGTATCAGGCATACAGGAGCTATGAAGTTTACCTCAACCTCAAGGATGAACTGGAGAAGATCAATAAAGACCTGGATCAGAGAGATAGGGATATCTGTTTTTTCTTTTGGCAGAAAGCGAGAGAAAAACATACAGAAGGGCTTTTGCAGCAAAGATATGAGGCCTATTTCAGTCAGTTGAAACAGCAGGAGAGGGACAGACACCTGTTCGAGTCAATCTTGACAGAACTGCAGAAATCTCATACCACCCTGCCGTTTCATGAAATCGAGCTGTTTATGCAGGAGGTCTACAGACTGGAAAAAGAGATTAAGGAAAGGATTGCAGAATTGATTGCAACACAGCTGGATGGGATCTCAGATGAAGACAGATTGCAATTGCAAAGCTATATCAAAGAGAATCGGAAATACTTTAACGGAAAGGCATATGATGAGCCGGCTCTGGAACATCTGTACAAATCATTGAATGCTTACATAAGGATGTCCGGGCTGTTGTTTTTTAACAGAAAGAAGGAATTGCTGGATTATCAGTTGAGCCTAGTTGTGTAACATTTCATTTACGGCAAGCCAGGCCATCAGACCGGCACCAATTTTCAGGCAGTTTTCATCTACATCAAAAGTGGGTGTATGAATGGGAGAAGTGATTCCTTTCTCGATATTGCCGGTTCCAAGCCTGTAGAAACAGGCAGGCACCACCTGAGAATAATAACTGAAATCCTCCGCTGTCATTCTTGCCGGCATCTCTTCCACCTTTTCCACACCCAGATATTCCTTAGCCAGTGAGAATGCATGACCCGTTAGAGTCTCTTCGTTCTTTAAGAATGGATACCCCACATCGATCAGCACGTCGCAGCTGCCACCAAAACTTACAGCAATATTGTTGCAGATTGTTCTTATCTTCTCATGCGCCTCGGCTCTCCATTGCTCATCAAAAGTTCTGAATGTACCTTCCATTTTTACTTCGTCGGGGATAATATTCGTAGCGCCGTTGGCAATGAATTTACCGATGCTTAATACACTCGGCAGCGTTGGATTCGCATTTCTGCTGACCACGCTTTGCAGGGCCACCACGATATGTGAAGCAATCAATACCGGGTCAAGGGCAAGGTGTGGCACTGCCCCGTGACCGCCTTTACCTTTAACGGTAATATAGATTTCATCACAGCTGGCCATGGCAATTCCGCTTTTAAAAGCCACCTTTCCCGTTTCTAACTGAGGCAATACATGTTGCCCGAAAATGCTTTCGACTTTCGGGTTTTCCAGCACGCCCTCTTTTATCATAATGGATGCGCCACCGGGCAGCTTCTCTTCTGCGGGCTGAAAAATGAGCTTAATGGTGCCTTCGAATTCTTCTCTTATTTCATGCAGTATTTTTGCCGCTCCAAGCAAAGATGTCGTGTGCACATCGTGTCCACAGGCATGCATCACGCCCTTGTTCTGCGAAACGTAGGAGCTGCTGCTCTTTTCTTCTATCGGTAAGGCGTCCGTATCCGCCCGTAAAGCGATTGTTTTTACAGACGGATTTTTCCCCTTTATCTGGCCCACCACACCATGGCCTCCTATGTTCATTTGATGTTCGATACCATAGGATGACAGCTTTTCGGAAATGAATTTAGCGGTCTCCTCCTCTTCAAAACTGAGTTCAGGATGTGCATGCAGATGCCTTCTAATGGCAACCAGCTCTTCAAAATAGATATCCGCTAAGTTTTTTATTTTATCTTTTAAATCCATAATTCCGTAAATTCGTTCCGTTCTTGTAATGGTTACAGGTCAATAAAAATAAACATTTTCAAATTAATACTTCCGAAAAAATCGGAATTCAAATCTTCAACTGATAATATGAATAACTTCGATTTAATAGTGATTGGTTCCGGGCCGGGCGGCTATGTGGCAGCCATCCGTGCCTCACAACTTGGAATGAAAGTGGCAGTGGTAGAGAAAGAGAGCTTGGGTGGGATATGCCTGAACTGGGGGTGTATTCCAACTAAAGCCTTGCTGAAATCTGCACAGGTATTCGATTATCTGAATCATGCCAGGGATTACGGTATTGAAGTGGCAGAGGCCGGCGTCAATTTTTCGGAAGTGATAAAGCGCAGCAGAAGTGTGGCAGAAGGTATGAGTAAGGGGGTGCAGTTTCTGATGAAGAAAAATAACATTGAGGTGATCTATGGCTATGGGAAAGTATTGCCCGGACAGCGGGTGGAAGTAACCTTAAGCGAAGGTGGCATAAAGATTTACAAGGCGAATAACGTGCTGCTGGCAACCGGCGGCAGGGCCAAACAACTGTTTTCATTGCCGATTGACGGTAAGAAAATAATTGATTATAGAAAAGCAATGGTATTGCCTGCATTGCCCGAGAATATGGTCATTGTCGGTGCCGGTGCTATCGGCGTGGAATTCGCTTATTTCTATCATACGATGGGGACAAAAGTAACTTTAATTGAATTTTATGACACTATCCTACCGCTGGAAGATAAGGAAGTCGGGAAGATGCTGGATAAGATCTATACAAAGAAAGGTATGCAGGTCCTGACTTCTTCACGTGTGCTTTCTTCCAGAATCGAAAATGACAGAGTGCAATTACTCGTGAACACTCCGAAAGGAGAGCAGGTGATAGAGGCGGATGTGGTGCTAAGTGCGGCAGGAGTCGTTGCGAACATCGAAAATATAGGCCTGGAACTATGTGGTATCCAGACGGAAAACGACAAGGTGAAAGTGAATGCCTTTTATCAGACCAATGTAGAGGGCGTATATGCCATAGGAGACATTGTAAAAGGACAGGCCTTGGCTCATGTGGCCAGTGCGGAAGGCATCATTGCCGTCGAGCATATGGCAGGCCATCATCCTCAGCCACTGGATTATAATAATATTCCGGGGTGCACTTATTGCTCGCCGGAAGTGGCTAGTGTCGGAATGACGGAACAGAAGGCTAAGGAAAATGGGCTGGATGTTCTGATTGGAAAATTTCCGTTTTCCGCCAGTGGTAAGGCAAAGGCCGCCGGAAAATCAGATGGTTTTGTAAAACTGATTATAGACAAGAAGTACGGTGAAGTGCTGGGAGCGCACATGATAGGAGAAAATGTAACGGAGATGATAGCAGAAATCATCGTTGCACGTAAATTGGAAACGACCGGTATGCAAATTCTGAAATCCGTGCATCCACATCCTACCATGAGTGAAGCCATCATGGAAGCTGCCGCCGCAGCGTATGGGGAAGTGATACACTTATAATTCGTCAGGTGAAAATAAAAAAGCGAACTCTCAGAGTTCGCTTTTTTATTTTTTTATTCGGAGCATCTTATCGGATGATGTATAATTTTCCGTATCCGTTTTTGAAATATTTATCGATGGATGTTTGTTTTATTTCTGTGGTGGTGCCATCAAGATTTCTGGTCATCACCCGGTAGAAATATACCCCGTTTGCCAAACGGTCACCGAAGTTGTCCGTGCCGTCCCACTTGTAATCCGTTACGTTGGTACCCACATGCAGATTGCCCAACTGCTCGCGTGTAATCTCCTTCACAACCTTTCCGCTGGCACTGAAAATCTGAATGATCAGTTGATCCGGTATGGTGGCGCCGGTTAAGGTAAACACGAATTGTGTAGAGGTGGAGAATGGATTGGGATAATTCAGAATATTCGTGATGGAAGGTTTGGAATCCACCTTGAATTTTATTCTGTAATCATATTTGCCGGCATCATTCTTACTTCTGTCTATTCCTTGTGCCCTGATTTCATAAGTGCCATCAGCGAGAGGCGGTTTGTAGATCAGTCTGGCCTCGTTGGTTTTTCCATTGTTCAGATTGGTTGCGGGAATATAGGTTACATCTGCCTGAGAGCGCGCTATCTGAACCGCTTCCGTAGGATTGCTCGGATAGTACATGTAGATTAAGAATTCGGAGGTGTCATTCAGCGCCAGATATTTATTCTCATCTTTCAACCGGAATAATATCTCCGGATTGGCGGATACATATTCACCATCGGTAATATGTCGGCCATCAAATGTCACATCGAATAGAGGGTTGATCTTATCCCTTTCCACAAAGAGCGTAAACTCTGCAAAGTTGTTGAAGTGGAATTGTTCAGGCTGATCATCATCCGGATTTACTTCTACCGTAATAGAATTTAATCCGAAGAAATTAAAGCCCGGGAAGTTGTAATCAAAACTGATGTTCATGGTTTGTTTTGCCGGTAAGGGGGCAAAACGTTTATAGAATGTCGTTATGTTATTAGAGGCATCTTTTATGATATATCTTACAAGAAGACTGTCCATGTTAATCGGTGTTACATTTTCCACGGCAACCGTCATGTTGAAATTTTCGCCGGAACTGATGGTGTCTCTTGTTTTGGAGAAATAGATCGTTGGATTAACCACCGCTTCCGGTGCCTTGTCATAATACAATCTCCAGTGTTCCATCTGCGGTGGTGTTCCGAGTGTATCATCTTTGGTAATCCACTGCATTTGCAGGAACGGATAAGTGGCGGCATCAATTGTTACAGGGGTGATGGCACCTTTGCTGAGGTCGTCTCTCAAAAGGGTTCTTGTTCCCGTATTGCTGTAGCCGTATAAGGTAACATCTCCTTCATCTTTTGAGTTAGGCTCTCTTGATTGCCATTCCATGCTGAAGTCTTTCCATTCTTTAGCCGGTCCTATGATTGGAGATTCCATGATACCTTTTGTCCAGGTACCGCTGAACGTGAATGCCGTATCAATAATGTCCGGTATGAAACGCTGAATCTGAATCGGAGTGAATGTAGGGTCGCATTTGTGTACAAAGAATACAAATGGCTGGCTTTCCTGTTGTTGTCTGATTTTTGAGACCCCCAGGTTCTCAAAGGCCTGATAAAGATTCTTGTCTCCCGGTTGAGTGCTGTCAACCATCCACTGTGAATATCCTGCATTGTAAAAGCTGTAGCCTAGCACATAGGCATTACACGGGATGGAGTTCAGGAAATCCGCGGCATACTGGCGCTCCTGCTTTCCGATTGCCGGATCCCCGTTTCGTTCTCTTGTAATAAACTCAACCACATTTGTAGGATAACGGTTGCAGGTGACGTCGTTATAAGGACCTCTGCAGCTGTTGCCTATCTGATAGGTTTGCCAGTTCTGGCCGGTATTGCCATCATAGACAAAAAATATGAACCCTCTTCTTTCCCAGGCATTTCTGGCAATAAGATAGCCGTCCCAGTATGCCTCGATAGATTGGTCAGGAATATTCCCGTTTCTTATCTGCAATGTGCGGGTGGTGTTGGGATAGTAGAACATTCTGTCATTTTTCAGACTCATCGTATTGAAGGAATTTCTCAGGTATTGGAAATAATGCGACTGGTTCCATCCGGTTGAGAGGGAGGTGTTATACAGGAAAGAGCTTTTTTTCCAGTTTGCCGGAGTTCCTGCAGTGGTATCCAGTGCTCCTCTCCAGTAGTATACTTTATTCTGGATTAAAGGAATGGAAGGCTTCCAATGGATGGTTGCACCCGGTTGTGTCAGTTTCACCTGTGTCAGCAACGGACTGTTGAAGAATTCTGTTGTATCAATCTGGAAAATGTATGGCTTTGGACCGGCAAAGGCGTTTGCCGTAGAGAATACCAATTCAAAATTAGGGTCGTTTACCATGCAGAACTCATATGGGTATATCGGGATGATATCATCTGCCAGAATCAGCTTGGTGACAGTGACCTCATTGTTTAATTCAGAGTACTCTGCAATCGTGTTATCATAATCGACCTTGATTCTGAACGTATTTAAACCAGGTCCGTTTAGTCGGTCAGATTTTATCCAGAGAAAAACCGTGTCGATATCACGTGCACTCGGGGTAATCACTTTAGTAACCTGAATTTGTCCGTTTGGAAACACACGGTCGATGTTAACCACATATTGGTCATTTACGGCCGATCCCAGATTTTTTACAATCACTTTGACAAGAAATGAATCCGCAGCCGCATTGATGTTTTGAGGTTCAAAGAGGATACTGCTTTGGTCTATGTAGTAGTCAGGTCTGTAGTGAGAGTTTATTCTCAACCCCGGATCTCCATGGAAAATCATCTGTTCTCCAATCATCGGATTGATGATTCCACCGCTTAAGATAACCTGTTTAGCTGTTTCTTTTAAGATATTCCCGATCTTATCATTGTACATGGAATTGGAAAATCTGTTGTAAAACTCACTGGAGTAATTGTTCAGATTGTCTGCAACGGCATATGTTACGGGTGCTATGTATCCGATGGCAGCTTTGTTCTTCGTTAATACGAATCGTTCACTGAGAGATCTGAAATCAACAAAGATACTGCCGACAAAACAGCCGTTAGACAACATCAGGTGGTATCGTGACTTGTTGTCCATATGGTCCGGATCCAGATTGAAATCCGTAGTGGTGGTGGCGGAGTGCCCGAAAAATGTTATCAAAGACACTCCGGAGTTAATCAGTGAATCAAGAAAGATATTTTGGGCAATCTGGATCGGGTCGGTACTGTTTTTAAACAAACCGCTTACGTTACCGCCAAAGCTGGGAGCCTCTATGATGGATTTATATCCATCCAGATAGGAACGGAAAAGTTGTTGTTCATAGTTGTTATTGCCTCCGCCTAAGTGCAATACATTTTTCATCCATAACTTATTGAAAGGCGTTTCTGCTGCGTTAAAGGTGTCATTCAATACACCTTCGTATTCTTTTACCTTTTCAAGATAAAGGCTGACTTCATCGCCTGATGTGGCGGCAAGCCTTCCTATGCCAATCTGAGGGTAATTCAATGCTCCTGAACGGGCAGTAAGTAAATTGTCGGATGCGGGTTCTCCATAGGTTTGCACAAGGCTTCTGTCGATTATGCTTTGGCTTCCGAAATTGTATGTGTACTCAAACCCTTTTCCGATAATGAATGCCAACTGTGGCCTGGAGGCGAACTTATCAATGGTGTAGTTGATGAAATTCCTGATTGCCAGAGGATGTTGCGGAATTCCATATCCGAACTGGTCGTTTAATTCATCGATGTAATATATTTTGGCATTATAGGCACCGCCGGCAATGGTGGATCTGTATTTCCTGTACTCTTCAACATAATTCACGCCATCTGTGCTGTTTCTCAGTTTTTTGTTGGAGATAATCAGAAAATTTCCCTGCTGGTTGGCATTTAAGAAATTGGTGAAGTTGACGGGGGTCAGTTTGCTGATGTTCGGGATGTTCGTCGTGTCCTGAGCAGACAGATATAATCTGTCTTTCTGCTGGCTTGTTTCCGTGAGGTGGAATTTCAATACGGTATCTCTCACACCAAGATATCTCTGCCTGTTATTCAGGTCATAAAGAACAGGCGTCGTATTTGCAGCATTAAAATTCCGCACTTCAAAATACAGATCATCCCTCTTTTTGATTTTAAAACTGAATTTGGATTCATTGTCAAAGTTAAAGAGCCTCGGGTAGATGAAGTTTCCGAATCCAATCGCGTTTCTTCCCGGATTGATGAGGTCTGTCACCACAATGAAATTGTCTGTAAATTCATTCATCACAAGGCTGTTAATCGGATAATTCAATCTCTTCACGGCAGGACCCGCTATCGGTGCTTCGAGGGTGTCATATCCACCCAGGGTGGTTCTTAGAATATGATTGCCTTCAGATAATATGATCGAACCATTGAATTCACCGTTAACGGCAGGATCTCTATAAACATAGCGAGCATTAAACTGACTGTTGTAGGTATATTTGTTCGATGTGAAAGATTCAATATACGTGCCTTCACCAATATCAAAGTCAGAATTGTACAGCTGAGGGAAAAACGAAGAAACGGCATATCCTCTGTTGTAGCTGTAAGTCTTGTTAAACCGGTCGTAGAAATAATCAATCTGATAGAAGCAGTATTTTTCGGCTTCGGGTACCAGGCTGACATCGTTGTTTTGCTGAACCACCCTTGCATTGATACTGAACGGATCAAAGGTCAGGAAGAAAGTAGCGGAATCTGCAAATAAACTCTTAAGGTTGTTAGCCTGGTGTTCCGGAGATTTATACAGAACAGAATCTACCTTTCCATCATTTTTCTCTCCGTAAAATTCGATGTAGTCAGATGTGCCAAACTGATTGTTCGTTGTTACATACAAAGGAACTTCCTGTCCGTTGCGGAATAATTTGAAAGAGGTTCCGCGGAGTTGGGTTGAAGGAATCCCGGCTGCAATCATGGTTGCATAATTGATGCGATACAAACTCGTTTTTCCCAGTTTGAATTTATAATAGGTCTTGGAGTAATCTATCCATTCGTTACCGTAAGGCTGTGCCTTGGCAATGGAAAATAAACCAATCAAGCAGATAATATGAAGCAGTCTTTTCATCATTTCGGTTGATTTTGAGTTGGTTCAACAGGTTGTACCGGTTCAGCCGGCGCTATGGTCTTTTCTTGTTCCGCGCCTGTGGCCGGTACATTGATCAGTTCGGAGTTCTCTTTGCGTTTGCGTTTATTTACACCTATTTTCAGAGATACCACATGCGAGTATTGACTCTCGGATGCTTTTCCCACATCCGTGTAGGCATAATCTACCGATACAAAGTTCTTATACTTGAATCCGGCACCGAGATTGGGCTGAACACTAAACGTTTTTTTGCCGTTGGAGTTCAGTACTTTCTGGAAATTATTCACTCCGCTGCGGATATAGAAAATCTTCCATAAGCCGAGTTCCACTCCGATTCGCGGATCCATACTTACTTTCTTCGTTGAAATAAGCGTGTTGCGTTGTCCGTCTGTGGTCAGTTCCCAGTCCAGTTCTGCCGTCAGCTCTATCTTATCTTTGAACGTTTTGTGATAAGCTGCGCCGAACTGAATTCTCGGCAGTGTGATTTCTGTAGAGCTTTTGGGTATAACGTTGCTGGTTTGCGCCAGTATCTGTTTTTCCTTATCGGTAAAGCTGTATGACCATGCATTGAAGGTGGTGGTGATATCTTTTATCGTCAAACCGATTCTCCAGTCCTTGATGGTGTAGATAGCTCCTACATCCGCCCCGAAACCCCAGGATTTTGCAAAGCCGCCCGCTTTGTTGTGAACGATTTTCGTGGTAAGCCCGATCGATAGGTTGGGTAAAACGCTGTAGGCATACGATAGCAGAATACCATAGTTGCCGACGGAAAAGTTGCGGACATTATCGTAATTGATGCTTCCGTCCGCATCAATCAGATTCAGTGTATTCGGGATATCATCTACACCGAAACGCATGAAGTTGATGGCAAAAGCATGCTTATTGCTGTCAAGCGGAAAAGCGATGCCCGCATAATCGTACTTGGCGATGCCTGCAAAATATTCGTTGTGCATGAAACTGAACTGCATCTTGGTGGGAATTCGTACTAGACCCGCAGGGTTCCAGTAGCCGGATGTGATATCACCCGTGGAAGCCACAACGGCATTTCCCATGCCAAAATTATGCGCGCCGACCCCGATATACATGAAGTCATTACTGTATTTAGGCGGTTCGGCAACCAAACAGGTAGCCAGCATAAGTGCAGAGATAAATAGGGAAAGTTTAATTTTCTGTAAATACATCATGTATGTAAACGATTCATTAAAAATAGTATTGCGTTGCCATTTAGGAATGGCACGGGTAAATTTACCCAAAATCTCGTAATAATGAGATAATATTTGAGGTTTTTTCCCCCTGTACAGGCTGTTTAATAAATATTTATAAAAATTATCGTTCACATGTGTCCTTATGCATTTCACAATTTGTATTTTTGCCGAAACTGAAGACATCAATATGAATTTTGTAGAAGAGCTAAAATGGCGCGGAATGTTGCATGATATCATGCCTGAAACGGAGAAATTATTAAACAGTGAGGCGGTAACAGGCTATATTGGATTTGATCCAACTTCCGATTCGCTCGGAATCGGAAATATGGTACAGGTGATGACCCTGCTGCATTTTCAGCGATGCGGGCATAAACCCATTGCATTGGTAGGTGGCGCTACCGGCATGGTGGGCGATCCCAGTGGTAAAAGTGCGGAAAGAAATCTGTTGTCCGAAGAACTCTTGCAGCACAATCTTTCCTGTCAGAAAAAACAACTGGAGAAATTCCTCGACTTCAACTGTGGAGCAAATTCTGCAGAAATAGTGAATAATTATGACTGGTTCAAGAATTTTTCCTTCCTGGAATTTATCCGCGATGTGGGGAAGTATATTACCGTAAATTACATGATGAGCAAGGATTCTGTCCAAAACAGGCTGGAAAACGGCATGTCGTTCACAGAATTCAGTTATCAGCTGGTACAAGGGTATGATTTTTATTATTTATGGAAGAATCATGGCGTAAAACTGCAATTGGGCGGAAGTGACCAATGGGGGAATATCGTTACCGGTACAGAACTGATTCGCAAAAAGGAAGGTGGAGAGGCTTATGCTATCACCACTCAGCTCATTAAAAAGGCAGATGGCACCAAATTCGGAAAAACCGAAAGCGGCAACATCTGGCTGGATGCGAAAAAAACATCTCCTTACAAATTCTATCAGTTCTGGCTGAATGCATCAGATGCGGATGTGAAAAACTGGATCCGGGTTTTTTCCATGAAAGGAAGAGAGGAGATTGAAGCATTGGAAAAGCAGCAGGAAGATGCACCGCATCTGCGCGTTTTACAAAAAACATTAGCGGAAGAAATCACCGTGCGTGTACATAGCCGCGAAGATTATGAACAGGCCGTAAAATCATCAGAGATTCTATTTGGCAAAGCCACCAAAGCGCATCTGGAACAGCTTTCGGATGAACAGCTGATCGATATCTTTGACGGTGTTCCAACCTATTCCATTGACAGCGATAAGTTTTCAGCAGGGATCAATATTCTGGATTTGCTGGCACAGGAGACGCCGGTGCTGCCCTCAAAAGGAGAGGCCAGAAAGCTGGTAGGCGCGAACGGAATCGCCGTGAATCTGGAAAAATATGCAGATGTAAACGGAATGCTGAATGCAGATGATCTAATCAACGGGAAATATCTGATTGTCAAAAAAGGTAAAAAGGATTATTCCCTGATCGTGGCGGCATAACCGCTATTTTTTCCGGGCAATCGTAATGTAATAATCGAAAATAGGCTCTTCTTTGTAAAGGATGGATGTAATGATATCGAGGTTTCTTTTTCGTAGATGCTCATTGTATTCATCAATGTTCAATTGCACCGGATGCAGCATGTCGCCCGGTATCAGTTGAAAGATTTTCTTCATAAAATTGTTCTTGTGGGCATCTGTGGATAAAATCAAGGTTCCGCCAGGCTTTAAGGCACGCACCAGCGCATCATAACTTTTTTCGATGTCTTTCACATGATTGATGGCATTCAGGCAAAAGATGTAATCAAATCTTTCGGAATATGGCATGTCTTCTATCGGTTCCGTTTTGAACTGTACCCACGGATAATTTTCCGGTTCCAACAAGCCATTTGTCAGGTACTTTTCCATGAGCGGGTCGATGGCCACCACCTGATTTCTTTTCAGGCAAATGAAAATGCCTGCAGGGCCGCAACCGGCATCCAGAATGGTAAAATGCTCCGGAAGCTCTATGTATTTTTCAATATCGAACAGTAAATTATCCCAGTAACTGGCTTTCCATTGCAAATAGTGATTCCTGTCCTTGTTCTTCAGGTACTTTTTCCACCATCTCAGCTCAAGCGCCTGGGCTAAATTCCATTTCCACGTAGAGGGTGCTGTCAAATCGGTAAATTTTTTCAAATTTAGAGTTTATATCCGACAGTAACGACAATTGCAGGCTTTTTTGTACTGAGTATTGCTGCAGGCACCGGTTTCCATGATTCGGTGCTTAACTGATAAGGAAGATACATTTCTTTGGTGTTGGTCTGCACATAGGCGATGTCTGCAAAGAAATGATTCCCTCTGTATCCTAGGCCGGCAGAGTAGGTGAGGGCACTTGTGTTTATCTCGCTTGGTGCCGCAGCGCTCTTGAACGGGGAAGTTCTGTATTGAATGCCGCCGCGAAAGCGAACCTGCTTGTATTTGAATTCCACACCAGCCCTTACGGTGTGAAGCAAGCCGTATTTCCCTTTGATGAGGTTGTTTACATAATTTTCGTAAGCCCTTGCGTTCACTTCATTCAGGTTGAACCTGAATCTGGCATTTGCCGCATCGCTCAATTCATACTCGGCTGCCAATAAACCATATTTGTGGATGTAGCCGATGCCCGCCGTCATTTTCCAAGGCTGTATGAATTTGTATTTGGAACCTCCTTCCGGAGATTGTCCCGTGAAAATAACCTGCTGGCTCTCATAATCAGCTTCCATATATGTCTGGTAAGCATCCTTCATGAATAAGATTCCGGGTGTCTGGAAAGCAAGCGACAGTCGTAAGTTGGGAATCGGCATTCCGATGATGCCCACCTTCAGGTTGAATCCCACACCGGTTGTTTTCAAATAGGTTTCATTGATGAAGGAATTCAGGTCATAGGCGGAATCCCGAATGTCTTCTTCCGTCAGCTTGATGCGTTCGGTATAGTTTAAGATAGGAACCCCTACGGAGACCCCTACCATGATCTTATCTTTATACATGCTTCCGATACCCAATGCCAGTTCGTTGATGCCGCCCGATTTTTCGACAACAAAACTCTGCTGCATGTTTCCGTTGTTCGTCGCCGTATAGGTGTTGCCAAGCGAATCTATGGTGATCAAGCCAAGCTGGTATGCAATGCTTGCATCAAACGGATAGTTGTCTGCAGCATCCGTCGAATCTGTGATGTAGCTTCTGTCATTCAGCTTTTCATAATATGCGTTCAGCAGGCTGTTTTTGGTGTTGTAGCCACTGAAATAATACTTGCTGTTGAAGTTAGCCGTTCTGGTAAGCGCAAATCCGAACCTGATGCCATTCCATTTTTTTGTTTCAGATGTTCCGGTGCTTTTGCCTGCTATCACAACGCCAAGGTTGGTCAGTTGGAATTTCGTCTTATTGTAACTGCTGGTGTTTCCCAAGAAAAGAGAGGAAGATTTGTTGATGGAGACAGCGGGTGAAAGTGTAAACTCTGCAGAACTGAATTTGGCAAGACCTGCAGGGTTGGTGGATACGGCGCTAATATCTGCACCGATGGTGCCCATGGTATTGCCAAGCGCTATATTTCTGGCCGTACCCTGTACGGAAGGCATGCTGTACCTCAGCGCATCTACATCCGTTTGTGCATGGGAGGCAGTGATATAACAGGAGAAAAGACAGAGCAGAGAAAGACCTATTCGCATCGCTGTTTGGTTGAAGTGATTATTTTGGACGTGTTCCTGTTTTTATACCGCTGTTACCCGGATTGGAATTGTTTTCCCTTGGTATATTGGTCGGGGCTGGTCTGGGATTGTTGTTCCAGTTATTGTTGGAGTTGTTGTTTGCCGGCTGATTGTATTTGTACACATTGTCATTGTTGCTGTTGGATGCCGGAGTGGATTTGTTATTCCATTTTTTAGTCGGTGCAGCCTGCTGCTGATTGTTGCCATTGCCATTGGAGAATCCTGAACCCATATTGTTCGGGTTGTTGTAGTTATAATTTGGATTGTTTCCTTTTATGATATTGTTGGTATTGTTATATCCACCGGTCCTTGGCGTGTAGATGATATTCTTCTTATGGTTGTCGTAATAACCTTCATAGTTGTAATAGCCATAGTTGTATATGGCATTGGAGCAATATGGGGAAAATCCCAACCAACTGTAATTGTTATACCAGCTGTTGAACGGAGAACAGAAGCCCGTGTTGTACCAGCTGCTGAATCCCGGTTGCAAAATGATGATTTGCGTATTCCCCCAGAACGGATTGTAGAAATTATTGTAGCCATAGGTCCAGCTCGGTGTGAAAGCGTAATTATTCCAATTGTTCCAGCCATAATCATTGTAGTAGGAATTCCACGGGCTGTAGTAATTGCTGTTCCAGTTGTTCCATCCGTATGAGAACTGAAACGACGGATTATGGAATCTCCTGATCCTGTCGGAATAGCCGAAATAAGCGTCTTCGGAGTAATCATTGTCATTGGTGTAGTTTCTGCCCGTGCGGGAATAGGAGTCCGATTGCATGGCCGGATATGTTTTTTCTTCCTCGCTGTAAGGCTGAGTCTTCTCCAAAGGAATTATTTTTTCCTGCTGTTCAGGCATGGTGTACGATTGCTTTGTTTTTGCCGGTTTTTGTCTAGGTGCGTCATAAACATCATCCTGAGCCATTGCAACATTCAATGAGATTGTCAGAATGGCGAATCCTGTGAATAGAATATTTTTTTTCATACCTGTTTTTTTAATTTTTTGGCAATCTTAAAACGCTTACCTTTATAAACCGAAATTACATCTGTTCAGTTTCATCTGCCTATGTAATTTTAATTTTTTTGTCA
Organism: Chitinophagales bacterium; assembly: GCA_046329775.1. Lineage (GTDB taxonomy): Bacteria > Bacteroidota > Bacteroidia > Chitinophagales > JADIYW01 > JADJSS01. The sequence goes on along the minus strand of JAXLTX010000004.1, from coordinate 120,989 downwards.
GATGGAATTTCAATCATCGCAATACAAAAACTAAATTTACGGGAATGATATTTCAAAAAGCATACCAAAGTATGTTAATTAACAACTAATTACTACAAAATGAGCAAGGAAATAACAAGCAGAGCGGAAAATTACTCGGAATGGTACAATGACCTGGTGTTGAAAGGTGGTTTAGCCGATTATTCAGCCGTGCGCGGCTGCATGGTGATAAAACCTTATGGATTCACCTTATGGGAGAACATGCGCGATGTGCTGGACCGGAAATTCAAGGAAACAGGCCACGTGAACGCCTACTTTCCCCTGTTTGTGCCAAAGAGTTTATTTGAAGCGGAAGAGAAAAACGCAGAAGGTTTTGCAAAAGAATGCGCCGTGGTAACACATTACCGTTTGAAAACCAATCCAGATGAGCCGGGCAAGCTGATGGTGGACCCGGAGGCGAAGCTGGAGGAAGAACTGGTAGTGCGCCCGACATCCGAAGCCATTATCTGGAATACCTACAAGAAATGGATACAATCCTACCGAGACCTGCCGATTCTGGTGAACCAGTGGGCGAATGTGGTGCGCTGGGAAATGCGTACGCGTCTGTTTTTGCGTACTGCCGAATTTTTATGGCAGGAAGGTCACACGGCCCATGCTACCAAACAGGAAGCGATTGAGGAAACCGTGCAGATGATCAATGTCTATGCGGATTTCGTGGAGAATTACATGGCCTTGCCGGTCATTAAAGGGGTGAAATCGGAAAGCGAGCGTTTTGCCGGTGCGGAAGATACCTATACGATTGAAGCGATGATGCAGGATGGAAAAGCTTTGCAGTCCGGCACATCCCATTTTCTCGGACAGAATTTTGCGAAAGCATTTGATGTGACCTTTGTCAATAAGGAAAATCAGCCGGAATATGTGTGGGCAACCTCCTGGGGTGTTTCCACGCGCCTGATCGGTGCGCTGATTATGGCGCATTCTGACGACGACGGATTGGTGATGCCGCCGCGGCTGGCACCGCATCAGGTGGTCATCATTCCTTTTCTGTCCAAGAATGTGGAGGAAACCAACGCGATGATTGAAAAGGCAAATGACCTGAAAAAAGACCTGGCAAAATTGGGCATCCGCGCTATGGTGGATAGCGACGAAACCAAACGTCCGGGTTTTAAATTTGCGGAGTACGAATTGAAAGGCGTTCCTTTGCGTGTGGTGATCGGACCGCGCGATCTGGCAAACGGCATGGTAGAAATAGCACGAAGAGATACGAAAGAGAAAGCACAGTTTTCTGCAGATAATCTGACGGCGACCATCGCTGATTTGCTTGAAGCCATTCAGCAGAATATGTTCAATAAGGCCAAAGCCTTCCGCGATGACAACATCACGAAAGTGGACGACTTTGATACGTTCCAGAAATTGCTCGACGAAAAGCCGGGCTTTATATTGGCACACTGGGACGGCACCGCTGAAACGGAAGAGAAGATTAAGGAACTGACGAAAGCTACCATCCGCTGTATTCCCTTAGGCAATCCGCAGGAAGACGGTAAATGTATTTTGACCGGAAAACCAAGCAAGCAAAGGGTATTGTTTGCAAGGGCTTATTAAGGTGTAATTTGCATCGATGGGTGAGTCTCATGTCCAAAATCATCATAAGCACATTCCACATTTGGATGGCATCAGAGGAATGTCTATTCTCTTGGTGATGGCCAGCCATTTCTTCGCTTTTGTCGATATTACGGAGATTGGTTGGGTAGGCGTAGATTCGTTCTTCGTCCTGTCCGGTTTTCTGATTACCGGTATCCTGCTGGATGCAAAAGAACGTCCTTTCTATTTCAGGAATTTTTATGTGAAACGATTGCTCCGGATTTTTCCCTTGTATTACCTGATACTCTTGCTGGTCCTGTTCATTTTACCAATGTTAGCTGCAGGCCTGGTGCAGGGACTCGATTATTTCAGGTCAAATCAGCTTTGGTTCTGGACCTATCTCCAAAACTGGCTGTTTGGTCACAAAGGCTGGCCACCCAGCAATCTGCTTTCCCATACCTGGTCTCTTGCTGTAGAGGAACAATACTACATGTTCTGGCCTGTCATGGTGTTTCTGTTGTCCAGGAACAAGATTTTGATATTGTGTGTCATCCTATTCTGTCTGAGCCCCCTTATTCGCCAGCATTATCCTGATTTGCCATTTGCTTACATGAACACCTTTGCAAGGCTGGAAGGCCTGATTCTTGGCTCCGCAATAGCCGTTCTGATGAAATCAGGCAGACTGAACTTCCGTAAATTGGCACCTTTGATTTATCTTGGAATGCTTTTGATTCTAATACATTTCATCAGCCTGGAGGATCTGGATTTGGCCAGGCTCTACAATATAAAGGTGGGATATACGCTCAGTAGCGTATTCTTTGCACTATTGCTGATGGCGACCTTCGTTGATAATAAGATTGGCTCAGCGCTACGCCAGCTGTTTTCGTCGCGCGTGCTTACCTTTACGGGAAAGATTTCCTACGGATTATATGTGTATCACATGATTCTATATGTACTGCTGGAAGCCGATGTAAAGGCAATGATCAGTGAAAATGTAGAAAACAGCCTCTTGTTGAACGTTCTTACCGGTAGCTTGTTTACGCTCGCCTCTTACCTGATATCTTACATCAGTTTTCATGTTTTTGAAGTGAAATTCACCAACATGAAATCAAGATTCGTGAAATAAAACGGCGATACATACAGCCACTGCTGTTACGGCACACACTTAGCGCAATCCCCACGATTTTGTTGGTTTGCAACAAACTGCCTGGCGTCATTTGAACGCAGCGAGAAATTTTGTTTGTGTATTATAAATAGTACCAGATAGAACTGTCATTCCCGCGAAAGCGGGAATCTTAATCTAACTGTTATGGGATTCCTTTTTACAAGGGAATGACAGTTTGCCGTTGATTTCTCAACAACCCACCAAGCCCCACTCTCTGCAGGTGTTTTAGCTGTGAGCTTTAGCGAGCAAGCGTCACCTGCCGACTACGAACAGCAATAAATTACCTCTTTCATAGAAACTATTTCCTCTATCGGTAGGTGTCCTCACCAATCGAAACAGTTCTTTGAAAACAAAGTAGCTTAGGCTACACCAGGCACGAGCATGTGCCGCAGGTTGACCTGATAGATATGTTCCGAATCTTCGGAAGGACGTATGTACGATGCGGTGCTGGGCAGGATGCTAAGCCCTGACAAGTATGTGCAGGACGGGACGAATACGCAGGCCTACAACCGCTACAGCTATGTGCTGAACAACCCGCTGAAATACACGGACCCGAGTGGCTGGCTGCGATTGGCTGATGTTCCACAGGATGTGAATGCCGATGATAACCCCAGAGGTGGCGGTGCGGGTGGCTATATTGGGAAGACCAACCTAACAGGTGGGTTTGACTTAACTTCATGGGGAACAACGATGCTGAGTGGCATGTTTTATTATCTATCGGTAGGTGTCCTCACCAGCCGAAACTTATCCTGATAAATTCCTATCTTTACATCACTTTCAGCACTAAATCCGCTGCAGTCACCGTATGAAAAAAACACTCGAACTTACGCTTCCGGCAGAAATAACGTATGATGAAAAAGAACTTCATCAATACATCCAATCATACTTACAAATAAAAGAGGCAAACACCTTTCAGGTTCGTTTACTAAAGCGAAGTATTGATGCCCGTTCGCGACAAATTAAAGTCAACCTGCAAGCAGAAGTATATGTGGATGAACTACCCGAACCCTTGCTGCAACTTAAAGCGGAATATAAAGATGTGACCCAATCAAAACAGGTAATCATTGTAGGCGCAGGTCCGGCCGGTTTATTTGCGGCCTTGCGTTTCATAGAACTGGGCATCAAACCCGTCATCATTGAAAGAGGTAAAGACGTACAGGAACGTAGAAGAGATTTGGCCAACATCAACAAAAAAAACATCGTCAACGAAAATTCCAATTACTGTTTTGGTGAAGGCGGCGCGGGCACCTACAGCGACGGCAAATTATATACCCGCTCCAAAAAGCGCGGCGATATCAGAAGGATTTTGGAGATTCTTGTGGCACATGGTGCTGCTGAGAACATCTTATACGAAGCACATCCGCATATCGGCACCAACAAACTACCCAAACTGATTCAGGAAATCAGAAACACGATTTTACACTATGGCGGCGACATCCATTTCAATACCAAAGTCATTGACTTTATAGTGGAAGACAATGAAATGATAGGTGTGGTAACGCAAGGCGTTGACAGCACGGATTGTTCCATGAAAGAATATGCCGGCATCGGCGTCATCCTTGCCACCGGCCATTCCGCCCGCGATATCTTTGAATTGCTGCATCGTAAAAATATTCTGATAGAAGCCAAGCCCTTTGCATTAGGTGTGCGCATCGAACACCGGCAATCCTTGATTGACTCGATACAATACAAATGTGCCGACAGAGCTGTTTATCTCCCAGCCGCGTCCTATAGTCTGGTGGAGCAGGTGAAGGTGGGCACGAACCAGAAAGGTGTCTTTTCGTTTTGCATGTGTCCCGGTGGTTTTATTGTACCATCCGCCACACAGCAGAATGAAATCGTCGTCAATGGTATGTCGCCTTCCAAACGCGATTCGCCCTATTCCAATTCGGGTATGGTGGTGGCCGTGGATGAAACGGACTGGAAAAACTTTAAGGAGTTTGGGCCTTTGGCCGCGATGGAATACCAGAAAAGTGTGGAGCAGAAAGCCTGGCAGATTGCAGGACAAACCCAAATCGCACCGGCACAAAGGATGCAGGATTTTGTAAACAAAAAAACATCTTCTTCTTTATTGGAAACTTCCTATCAGCCGGGATTGGTAGCGGTAGAGATGCGCGACTTTCTGCCCAGGGATATTGCCTTTTGTTTGCAGCAAGGCTTTAAAAGTTTCGGCAACAAGATGCGTGGCTACCTGACCAACAACGCCCAAATCATCGGGGTAGAAAGTCGTACGTCTTCACCGGTCAAAATTCCGCGCGACAAAGAAAGCTTAGAGCATATTTCCACCAAAAGATTGTTTCCTTGCGCAGAGGGCGCCGGCTATGCGGGCGGCATCATGAGCGCTGCCATGGACGGCGAGCGTTGCGCGGAAGCATTGGTGAAAAAGTATGTTATCTAATTGTATCTGCATGGATACTTAACCATGGATAAGACTTCTAGTTTATATTAAGCCTAATTTTACTGTACATTTTTTAGTATGAAAAAGTATACAGTTATTATTATCGGAAGTGGTTTCGGCGGACAAGCATCTGCTGTCAATCTGCTTAAAAATGATATTCAGGATTTCTGCATATTGGAAAGGCGTGATTTTATGGGAGGAACCTGGTGTCAGAATACCTATCCCGGTGCTGCGGTGGATGTACAATCGCCTTTATATTCCTTGTCCTTTGAGCCTTATAAGTGGTCGCAGATGTTTGCAGAGCAAAATGAACTGAAAGAGTACACTAATTTCGTAATTGACAAATATAAGCTGAGAGATAAGACGATTTTGAATACAACTGTCAAAGGCATCAGATGGAGAGATGCAGATAAGTTATGGGAAATCGCCACGCAGGATACCACATACCATGCACAATTTATTATCAATGCATCAGGTCCTTTGAGTACCCCGGTAATTCCTGATTTTAAAGGGAAAGGCACGTTTAAGGGCAAATATTTTCATACCAATAATTGGGACCATTCGTATGATTATAAAAATAAGCGGGTTGCCATTATCGGCAGTGGTGCGAGTGCCGCTCAGGTAATACCGGCCATTGCACCAGATGTAAAGCAATTGCATGTGTTTCAGCGAACACCGCATTGGGTATTGCCACGTCCCGACAAAAAATTCAGTGCCCTGGAGCGCGAATTATTAGGTAATAAATTAGTATACGAAGCGGTTCGAAAATCGATTTATTGGTCATTAGAAACCAGGGTGATCGGATTTAAGTACTCACCGTTTATGCTAAAACTGGTGGCGGAAAAAGAAGCATTGGCTTACTTGAAAAAAGCTATCCCGGATGAAACACTGCGCAAAAAAGTAACACCGGATTTTACCATCGGTTGCAAACGTATTATTTTGTCCAGCACTTTATATCCTGCCTATTGCAGAGAAAATGTAACCTTGTATGATAAAACACAAGGCATAAAAGAAATAAGAGAAAATTCAATCATCACGCAAGACTGCAAAGGAATTGGAGTGGATTTAATCATTTATTCAACAGGCTACGATGCAACGGATAATGCGATTGCATATCCTGTAGTCGGCAAGGATAATTACTCCTTGCAAACATTTTGGAAAGAGTATCCGAGAGCTTATCTTGGAACGACGATTCCAAAGTTTCCAAATCTGTTTGTCATTACCGGACCCAATACAGGCATAGGTCATACATCCGCTATTTTCATCATTGAAGCGCAGCTTTTGTATATTATGAAAAGCATAAAAAAGGTATTGGCAGATAAGAAACAATCCATAGAAGTGAAGGCAGTGGTAGAACAGGACTACACGACCATGATTCACGAAGAGATGAAACGTACGGTATGGAAATCCGGTGGCTGCAAGAGCTGGTATCAAAGCAAGAGCGGTCATGTTATTGCAATGTTTCCGGGATTCAGTTTTACCTTCCGGAATATGGCGAATGATTTTAAACCAGACAATCACATCATCTCCTAAATTTAAAAAGTATGAGAGATTTTAGAAATAAGGTAATCGTGGTTACCGGAGCAGGTTCCGGTATGGGCAGGGCATATGCCATTGAGTTTGCAAAACTGGGTGCAAAGCTGGCATTGAATGATTATGATAAAACAGCCTTGGATGAAACGGTTTCATTGTTGCCAAACGCCAATGCTGAAAATATGTTGACACTTGCTTTTGATGTGTCGGATAAAAATAGCATGTTTGATTTTGCGGATAAGGTTAAACAAAAGTTAGGCAATGCACACATCATCATCAACAATGCGGGTATTGAAGGAAGCGGAAGACCGATTTATCTGACGACGGTTGAAGAAGACCACAAAATAATGAACATCAATTATTTTGGCGTGGTACACGGCACCAAAGCATTCCTGCCGCAGATAGTGGAGAACAACGAAGGTGCAGTGGTTAATATTTCCAGCATCTTCGGCCTAATCGGAACACCGAACAACGGAGATTACTGTGCCAGCAAATTTGCGGTAAGAGGTTTTACCGAAGCACTGATGGCAGAGTTTCACGAAAGCAAAACCATTTCGATTCATTGCGTGCATCCGGGAGGAATCGCCACCAATATTGCCAGAGGTGAAAACGGGAAGGAGTTCGGTAAAAAGTATCTGACCACGCCACCGGAGACCATTGTAAAACACGTGATTGAATCCATCAGGCAAAAAAAATCTAAAATAGTTTTTGGTAATGATTCATTTAAAACATGGCTGGGATCCAATCTGGTGCCACAAGGAATTCTAAAAGGCATTATATGGAATGAAATCAAGCATGTTGTAAACAGAGAGGAATACAGGAAATTCATCAAATAAGCTGCTAAAGTAATGCTGATTTATTTCAGCAACCATTCCTTTACGACTGCGTTGAACTCATCGGCTTTGTCCACCATTACCCAATGACTGGAGTTAAATGCCTGTACTTTGTTTTTGGGATTGCTGCTTAATTCATCCATCCATTTCTCCGTCTGAAAAAAGAAGGGTTTCTTCAATCCATACGTATAAAAAAACGGAAAGGATGGTTTTATTGGCTTCAGAGATTTCATACCTCCGTTTGCACCTAACCAGCGCATGGCATAAGGCAGCCCCATACCGGCATGTATGTTGTCGAAATTACTTCTGGCTTTCAAGCCTTTCGCCATGGTCTTATGAATAAAATTATTTTTAGTGAGCCAGCCGAGAGCCAGTGTAATCTGATAAGAGAATACCATTAGTTTTGCCTGCATGCTCAGTGTTTTTTCAAATTCAGGAGAGGAGGCGTCACCCACATCAATCGCTACCATTTTTTCTATTCTTTCAGGATAACGCATGGCGTACTCATATCCGAAGACACAGCCCCAATCGTGTACCATCAGCATCACTTTATTTGCCGGACTTACCGCATCTGCAATGGCCTTTATGCGCATTATAATATCTTCCAGGGTGTATTTTTGGGTATCGCCTTTTTCAAAACCAGGTAACGTGAAGGTGACACAGGTAAAATCATCCTTGAAGAAGTCAAGCTGTTGCTGCCATATTTCGTGTGTGTCGGACCATCCGTGTATCATGATGATGGTGGATTTTCCTTCCCCGTTTATATACACTTTTGTCCCTTGTACGTCGATGGTCTTTTTCATGATTGAGTATTGGATGATGAATTTTTAAAGATAAGACATGATATGATCGCTACCTGCTTGCTAAGGTATTTGTTTTTAATGCTAAGTTGACTTACCCAAAGTTAAATAATAGAAATAAAAAGGAGCCTGATATGTTCAGACTCCTGAAGGTTATAAGGTTTAATTTTCTTTACTGAAAGGGATTCTTCATCGCATCCGCAGGTACCGTTCCGGTCAGTGTTTTTAGGAAGCTTGCAATGCTTTGCACTTCATTGTCACTTAACGTTTTATTCAATTCAGATTTTGCCATGATGGAAATGGCTTTGTTTAAATCGGCTACACTTCCGTCGTGAAAATAAGGTCCCGTTTTTTCTACATTTCTCAATGAAGGAACCTTAAATACATACAAATCCGAAGCATTTTTTGTTACGGTGATTCTTCCAGAGTCCACTTTTGCACTCTTCGTCAAATCCCAGTAGTTGCCGTAGATGCCAAATTTCTGGAACATTTGTCCACCCAGCACCACGCCTGCGTGACAAGTGGTACATCCCGTTTTCATAAATAAATCCAGTCCGTCTTTTTCCTCTTTTGTCAGCGCATTCGCCTTGCCAGCCAGGTATTCATCAAATTTGGAAGGTGTCATTAAGGTGCGTTCAAAAGCACCAATGGCCTTTTCCAGATTGCCATAGCTGACGGCATTCTTATCATTTGGGAAAGCGGCCGCAAATAGCTTCTTGTAGCTCTCCTCTTTTTTCAGCCTTTCTTCCACCAGCGCCTTGCTCGGCATGTGCATTTCTACAGGATTCATGATGGGCATGCCAGCCTGTTCTTCCACGTCTTTGGCACGGCCATCCCAGAATTGTGTGGCATGCAATGCGGCATTCAATACAGTCGGCGAGTTTCTTCCGCCGGGTAGACCGTCATCCCCGATGGAGAAAGATTTATTGTCAACACCAAACGTGGAGAGATTGTGGCAGGAATTGCAACTGTTGTTTCCCTTCATGGATAATTTTGTATCGTAATATAGCATCTTGCCTAGTGCCACTTTTTCAGGAGTAATCGGATTTGATGCATTATCTGCCTGTTTCGGCAGTGGCTGAAAAATTCCGCTGGCACTTATCTGCAAGGAATCTATGCCTCCATCTACCGAGAAATCATTGGTGCTCAATTTTGGTTTACATGCAGTCATCAAGATAGCGGCTACAGCACAGGTGATTTTAAGATTTAATTTCATTGCTCTTATCATGGTGTTTATTATTTTCCTAAAGTTAGATGTTGATTCTTGTATAAATATTCAGTAATAATTAAGTGTGTGTATGTTTATAATTGAGTTAGTGTAAATCTTTAGATGATTTCTAAATAGTGTTGTAAGGATGCTTCAAATGGACTGGAAATGTTGTATTTTGTCCAGAAATGAGGAAGATGAGAATTTATCAGATAGATGCTTTCACCAGTCAGGTGTTTAAAGGAAATCCGGCGGCGGTGGTGCCGTTGGAGAACTGGCTGCCAACGGAAACGATGCAGCAGATTGCAGCGGAGAATAACCTGGCGGAAACCGCATTTTTTGTACAACAGGAAGATGGTGGATTCCATATCAAATGGTTTACGCCGACGGTGGAGATTGAATTGTGTGGACATGCTACTTTGGCATCAGCTTTTGTGATTTACAATTATCTGAATTTCGATAAACCGGAGATTCATTTTACCTGTCAGGTGGGGGATTTATTTGTTACGAAAAATGAAGATTGGATTACCTTGAATTTTCCATCTATTGAGACCCAATCGGTAAAAGCACCCGAAGTGCTTGTGCAGGCCATTGGCATGCATCCCGTTTCTTTTTATGATTCCAAAACGAAGTATGTGGCCTTGCTGGAAGATGAAGATGCCGTTCGGGATTGTCAGCCGGATTTTAACCTTATTGCTCAATTGCATAAGAATCTTATTATTACGGCAAAAGGTAATGAGGTAGATTTTGTATCTCGTTTCTTTGCCCCCCAATCCGGTATCAATGAAGATCCGGTTACTGGTTCCGCACATTCGGTATTGATTCCATTCTGGGCAAAAAAATTAAATAAAACGGAATTGACAGCTATGCAATTGTCGCAACGCACAGGATTTCTGAAATGCAAGCACCTTGGAGACAGAGTAGAAATGAGCGGACAGGCCGTTTGTTATCTGCTTGGTGAGATTTTCATATAGTTTTTATCATAAGCATATACCAGTTTATGACGATGTTTCTTATCTTAGTAGGATGAAGCGTCATTACATTGTACTTTTCTTTTCTTTTCTTGTTTTTTCCTGCAAAAAGGAAAATCATTCGACATTGATTGCCGATGATCCATCCATCTTTCAGGATCAGTACGGGCGTCAGTTGATTTTACATGGACTGAACTCCGGTGAAAAGAATCCCAATGCAGATCCTTGGATACGTGAAAGCGATGTGGAGCGAGAGGACAAAGAGTTCGGTTTCAATTTCGTGCGTTACCTGATTATTTGGGAAGGGATCGAACCGCAAAAAGACAGCTTTGATGAAAACTATCTGGATAGGATTGAACAACGGGTCAACTGGTACACTTCCAGAGGCATGTATGTGATGCTGGATATGCATCAGGATATTTACTCGCGTGTGTTTGGAGGCGATGGTGCTCCGGCCTGGGCCGTATTCACCAACGGACATCCTATTACAACGGATAATCCGCTGGGTGCCTGGTTTTTTAAGAATATAGATCCGGCTGTGGTAGCTGCATTGGCCAATTTCTGGGATTACACCAGGTATAAAGAACTGCAGGATCATTACATCTTGATGTGGAAGAAAGTGCTGGAGCGCTTTAAGAATAATCCGAATGTAATTGGCTATGACATCATGAACGAACCTTATGGTGGTGACCCGATCAAAGCATTGACAGGGGATTTTGAAAAAAACACATTGAAAAAATTTTACGAGAAGATGATTCCGGCGATGAGACAGGTAGAGCCCAATAAATACCTGTTTTTCGAACCGCAATCCTTGTATGTGAATTTTGGTGTAACCTCCAATTTGCCGAAAGTAAATGACAGCAGGTCTGTACCGCATCTGGGATATGCACCGCATTTTTATCCTTTCTTTGTAGAAGCGACTGTCGGACCTTATGATGCGGCGGCCAAACAAAATAGCAAAGATTGCTTCAACAGCAGGACTAAGGAGATGAACCGTCACAATTGCCCCATGATCATCGGGGAAACAGGCTTGAGCCCAAGTACGCCGGGTTTCGGTGATTACCTGAATGATATGATGAATTATCTTGACTCCATGCAGGCCGGCATTTCCTATTGGTTCAACGGACAAGGTGGCTGGGCGCCGCTGAACGCCGATGGTTCCGAAACACCTATTCTGCAGCACCTGATGCGCACCTATCCGAAAGCGACCGCTGGCAGAATCCGTTCCTTCCGTTTTAATCCTGCCACTAAAGTGTTTACGATGACCTTCACTTCCAATGCCGCCATTTCCCAACCAACCGAAATATTTATACCGAACCGTTTTTACCCGGCAGGCTGGAATCTGACCGTGACCGGAACCACCGCTTATACACAGAGTCTGGATGCGGCAAGGCAGGTGCTGAAGTTTACAACAACGGAAAATGGCAAAGAAATAACGCTTGAAATAACACCGAAATAAGGACAGAACCTGCTTTTATGAGTGATTGTGTTAATTTTTAGTGAAAATAAACCCTGTCTTATTGCGATATTTGTGAATTAATTAAGTAGAATAATTATTTTAGAGGTCTGAAAAGCTATAAGTGAACACTATCCGTACATATTTCAATACTGTTGTCAGAAACTGGAGCATTGCATTGCAGTATAAAAGTATTAAATACCAATTTGTACTCACGATGCTGTCTTATATTTTCCTGTTTAAATACTGCAGGATAGTCATGACAATCTTTGAAAACAGAAAAGGAACTCAGATTATGGATCCGTTTCTTGCGAAACTGCCGGTAGTGGATGCTTCAAATGTAATTTTCATTCTTACATACAGCGCCCTGGCTGTATTTATCCTTTCCAATATAGTAAATCCGCTCAGATTCATAAAGGGATTACAGGCATACAGTCTGTTATTGATTATGCGTACGATTACGATATATCTCGTTCCACTGGAGCCACCTATAGGTATGATTGTACTGAAAGATACCGTTTCCAATTTCTTCATGAATTCAACGGATGGAGGATATATCGTCAAAGATCTGTTCTTTTCCGGACATGTATCGGCCGTGATGTTATTCTTCTTCATCGCAGAGAATAAATTCATCAAAACGAAATTGCTGATACTGGCTTTTCTGATTGGTACGCTTATATTGCTGCAGCATGTTCACTATGTGATGGATGTAGTAGCCGCACCATTTTTCTCATACCTGGCCATTAAGATTGTTGCACTGGCAAACAGACAAATATCCATGGCACCGGTAGTTTCCGAGCAATATTCTCAGAATAACTGATCTTTAGTTTACCATTTTATTACCGCAGATATTTTCTCAGTCAATGTTATCTTAAGAGTTGAATACTGCTTATCTTTACTGTATGCCTCACTCATTTCCTGATATCACTTTCGATACGCTGGTAGAAAAAGACAAACAGAGAATTGCCGCAGAAAGGCATTTGCTGCCACAACAGCATTACACTGCCGGAATTGCGCCTTTCATGCGTGGCCCATATTCATCTATGTATGTCAGCCAGCCCTGGACCATCCGTCAGTATGCGGGATTTTCCACTGCAGAAGCATCCAATGCATTCTATAAGAGAAATCTTGCACAAGGGCAAAAAGGCTTGTCCGTCGCATTTGACCTGGCAACCCATCGCGGCTACGATTCCGATCACGAGCGTGTCTTCGGAGATGTAGGGAAAGCAGGTGTTGCCATAGATTCTGTTGAGGATATGAAGATCCTCTTCAATGAGATTCCATTGGATAAGATTTCCGTTTCCATGACCATGAATGGAGCCGTCTTGCCTATCCTGGCATTTTATATCGTTGCAGCAGAAGAACAGGGTGTGGAGCAGAAATTATTAAGCGGCACGATACAGAACGACATTCTGAAAGAATTTATGGTGCGCAACACCTATATCTATCCGCCTGTCCATTCCATGAAAATCATTTCGGATATTTTCGAGTATACCAGTCAGCATATGCCGAAATTCAATTCCATCTCTATCAGCGGATACCACATGCAGGAAGCCGGAGCCACTCCGGAAATTGAACTGGCTTACACGCTGGCAGATGGCCTGGAATACATTAGAACTGGTATTGCAGCAGGTCTTCATATAGATGATTTTGCCCCACGTCTCTCTTTTTTCTGGGCGATGGGCATGCAACACTTCAAAGAAATTGCAAAGATGCGTGCAGCCCGTTTGCTGTGGGCTAAAATTGTAGCGCAGTTTCAACCGAAGTCAGATAAAAGCCTGGCACTTAGAACTCATTGCCAGACTTCCGGCTGGAGCCTGACAGAACAAGATCCCTTCAATAATGTGACAAGAACCTGTATTGAAGCATTGGCCGCTGCCTTGGGTGGTACGCAATCTCTGCATACAAATGCACTGGATGAAGCCATTGCCTTACCGACAGATTTTTCCGCAAAGATCGCACGCGATACACAGATCTATTTACAGAAAGAAACCGAAATCTGCAGAACAGTGGATCCGTGGGCAGGTTCTGAATATGTAGAAAAACTCACCGATGAGATAGCCCGCAAGGCATGGACATTGATAGAAGAGGTGGAAAGCTATGGAGGCATGACGAAAGCCATCGAAGCCGGAATACCGAAGATGCGCATTGAAGAGGCCGCCGCACAAAAGCAGGCCCGTATCGACAGCGGACAGGATGCAATTATCGGGGTTAATCTTTTTCAAACGGATGACGAAAAGCAAATTGATATCCTGGATATTGACAATGCCGAAGTTAGAGAGAAACAGATCGCCCGTCTGAATAAAATTAAGACAGAACGGGATGCAGACGCAGTGGAAGATATACTGCATCAGCTGACAGAAGCGGCCGAATATCAAAATAAGAATCTGCTGGAGTTGACGGTGGAAGCCGCAAGACGCCGCGCTACGCTGGGGGAGATATCCTTGGCGTTAGAAAAAGTTTATGGCAGGTATAAGGCTACAATTCGCAGTATCGCAGGAGTATATTCATCAGAAATAAAAATGAACAGGGATTTTCAGCAAGCTCGAGACCTAGCGGATGACTTCGCCGTCAAAACAGGAAGAAGACCACGTATACTTGTTGCAAAAATTGGTCAGGACGGTCATGACCGTGGCGCTAAAATCATTGCCACCGCATTTGCCGATATCGGATTTGATGTAGACATCGGACCGCTCTTTCAGACCCCAAAGGAAGCGGCCATGCAGGCGGCAGAAAACGATGTACATATTGTAGGCGTCTCTTCCCTGGCTGCCGGACACAAGACTTTAATCCCACAGCTGATGGATGAACTGAAAAAAATACATAGAGAGGATATTCTGGTCGTTTGCGGTGGTGTAATTCCAAAACAGGACTATGATTTTCTTTATGAGGCAGGGGTTGCCGGAATATTCGGCCCCGGAACGGTGATCGCTAAAGCGGCCATGGAGATTTTACAAAAACTGAATTAAATACTCTTGTTTAATTTTTTATCGGCTATCCATTTTAAAGTTTAGACTTTGTTGAATATTTCACAAATTTTTATAACAGTAAATAAGATAAAATTGTTTTGTTTAATTTTTTTGTAAAAATTTTAAACAAAACAAACTTTCATGATGTTAATGCAATTATCAATCAATCACTAAAATAAAAACATCATGAAAAAACTGACATTCACACTTTTGGCTATCGTGAGCCTCGCATTTGCATTTACAGGTTGCAAAGAAGATGAAGAAAAAGTAACCCCTAAGAACATTGTAGAATTGGCACAAAGCAATCCGGATTTAAGCATTCTGGTGCAGGCAGTCACTAAAGCAAATCTGGGTGGCGCATTATCCGGCCCCGGACCACTTACGGTGTTTGCACCAACCAATGCTGCATTTGCCTCTTTATTAACGGAGCTTGGTGTAAGCAGTTTAAATGATCTGGACTCTGCGACCGTTGCTGACGTGTTGTTATACCACGTGGTTAGCGGAAAAGTACTGGCAGCATCTTTAACGGAAGGACAGGAAGTAAGCACATTACTGACAGGAAAGAAATTCACTGTAAGTCTTAGCGGAGGTGCAAAGATCACCGATTTGGACAGCAGAGTGGCAAACATCACGGCTACTGATATCGCAGCTAGCAATGGTGTGGTACATGTATTGGATAAAGTAATATTACCGGGTATCTTACCGACTTTGAAAGAGAATACGGTTCTGGAAAATAAATAGCACAGAGTGTGTATTTGGTTATTTAGAATGTAGGTGCATCATTTTTGATGCACCTTTTTTATTTCAGTGTTTTGATAGGACAAGAAGGTGTCCGAGGTAAGTTTTACTTATTATATGGCTAAATCGGTAGAAACTGCCATTTTTTCTTTATTTTGCATCATATTTATAATGGGAAATGAAAAAACAGCCTTTATACTTTTTCTTTTTATTGTTTTTGGTATTCAACGCTTATTCTGCAGCACATGCACAGGAGAATAAATATAAAGACATCATTAAAATTGACGGACTGAAAAACAGGAAATACCTCGCTACCGTTTCGGGAGTGATGGACCTTGAATTGTTTAAGCCGGTGAACATCAACTTGGGAATGTCTTTCAGCGGCAGCATCCGTCTCCTGTATAAACCGAAATTGAATAAGGGAAAGAGCGTATACAGTCCACGCATCATAGAAAGGGAAATCTTCATTAAACCTACTTTTGGTTACATCTACAGAAAACGTTACAATACAGCCATCTATCTCATTCCCGAATTGGCTTACAGACACACGTTTTACAAGGGTGTTTTTTTGGAGTTGAATTTTGATGCAGGATATATGTTTACCAAAATGAATGCTCCCGTGTATGAACGTCAGGATGACGGAACATTCAAGAAAGTGTTCTTTGGCTATCATAATCTGATGCTGGGTGGCAAACTGGTAGCCGGTTATGATTTCTCCAAAACAATGCGAACACCGCTGGCCATCAATTTTGGAACCGGAGTGTTTTACCGTTATCCCAGCAATCAGCAGTGGGTAAGACGCATTTATGCAGAAGTCGGATTGTCTTACGTTTTCAGAAGAGCTAAAGAATAAAAGATGCAATTGAATTTTAAAATACTCGCCGTACTTTTTATTGCAATATCCGCTATTGCAGGTTGTTCTCCGGATCCAAAACCGACCGGAGACCAGTTGGATAATTATTATTTTGTAAAGGTGGGGAATGTTGCCTTGCCTGTTCGTGTTTGTGGAAACATAAATTCAGACGTGGCCATTGTGTTCATACACGGTGGCCCGGGTGGAACGGCACAGGGGGAACGGGGAAATATTTACTGGAAGGAGATAGAGAAATACTATAAGGTCATTTATTATGACCAGCGTGGTTCCGGAGTTACACAAGGCAACGTGAAAACGAGTGAAATGAGCATTGAACAGTTTAGTGAGGATCTCGATAATATAGTGGATTTCACCAAACAGGTGGCCAAGGCAAACAAGATTTTTTTACACGGTGCAAGCTGGGGCGGAGGATTGGCAACCTACTATCTGCTGGATACTGCACATCAGCATAAGTTAAGAGGGGCCATCATCGAAAGCCCTGCCTATGATATAAAGAACGGCACTACCCTTTCCATTCAATGGCTTTTACACAAAGCAGATTCCATGATTGCATTGGGTAAGAATATAGATTACTGGAATAATTGCAAGAATTTTTATGCATTGCATCCTATATTGACTGCCAAGGAATACAAGCAGCATCAATCATACCTCGTTCAGGTCTATGGTCTTATATCAAACGGACTCAATGTGCAGGTCCGTTCAACAAGTGTACCTAAGGTGGAAGTGGCTCTTTCTTACAGTAATGCCGAGTTTGCTCCGGCAGCGCTGACCTATGAAGGCCAGTCTATTTTTACACATCTGGACCTGACATCCAAACTACATCAGATCACATTGCCGGTCATGTTGGTTTGGGGAGCACAAGATGGATTGCTGCCTAAGAATGATCTGGCTCAGAAATTTGCGGATAACATAGGTTCCACCAGCTTGAAATATGATGAATTGCAATATCTGCTGTCAGCCCATTTGCCTCATTTTGAGGAATGGCAGCAATTTAATATTGATGCCAAGACATTCGTTGAAGCCAACAAATAAGCTATGCCAACCCATAAAAAAAGAGCTTCCTCGGAAGCTCTTTTTTTATGGTCGTATCTTCTATTTCAACACTAAATTGTAAGATTCGAATCCTGAAGCAAGGTTGACCGGAGTTTCGCTGCCATCCAGGTTCCCCACTCTGATTCTGTTGATAGAACCTGTTTCAGTCCAGTATATCTTTTTGGCATTAAAATCTATTGCCAGGCCATCCGACCTGCTGACCCCATGACTGGCATTGTTATAGAGTATCTTGACATTTCCGCTACCATCCAGATTGGCGCAAGCAAGCACATCTGCATCTTCATCTGTCCAGTAGATTTTATTGCCGCTAACATCAAGAACAATACTGGAAGGTGATTCCAGCGTATCAGTTATATTCGAATACAGCACGGTCGGGTCTCCCGTACCATCCAAATTGCCGGTGTATATGTTATCAAAATTCGCATAATATAACTTGCCGTTCTCTTCATCCAGTTTTATGCTGTAGCCTTTTGCATTGACGTTGGCTCCACCAAATAATGCAGCAGGGGTTCCGCCGGCCGCACTGATGCTGTAAATTTTACCATCACCTCTGTTCATCCAGTAGACTCTATCGTTACTGGCATTATATGCTATTCCGCCGGGTTCATCTGCTGCTGCTCCGTTATACAATATAGTAGCAACTCCATTGCTGTTTACCTTATAGATAGGGCCGTTTGTAGCTTCAACACTGCAATAGATGTCCCCCGTCTTGGTGTTGAGTGCTAAACCAATTTGATCAGCAGTAGATAATCCAGACGCAACTCCTCTTGCAAAATCAGAAATTGCAGCACCATTCTTCAGGTCAATCTTTCCTATAAGGGAATCGCTGTAGGCCGAGAAGAATAAAGCAGAGGCTGTTTGGGGGGTATTGTCTTCATTTTTCCCGCAGGAAACGATGGCAACAGCCAGGATAGATAACCCAATAATTAAAATCTTTTTCATAGTGGTACTTGTCTATTTTAAAGTTAAAAAATTTCTATGGCAACTTCAATTCACAACTTAAATAGATTATTTTTGTTTCTCAATTATGGCTTATAAATGTTTGCAGGAATGTATTGATGATTTGGATAAAACCGGTCAGTTGATGCGTATAAAAGAGGAAGTAGATCCCTATCTGGAAATGGCAGCCATCCATTTGCGCGTTCATGAAGCGAAAGGTAAGGCCATTTTATTCGAGAAAGTAAAAGGTAGCAAATACCAGGCGGTTTCTAATTTGTTTGGGACAACAGAACGCAGCAAATATATTTTCAGAGATACATTGGACAATGTAAAGAAAATGATTGCATTGAAAACGGACCCGATGCAGGCATTGAAACATCCGATACAGAATGTTGGTGTGGCATTGGCTGCCTGGAAAGCGTTGCCGAAAAGAGTCTCTGCTCACGAATTTGAAAAGATTAAGATTTCTGATTTACCATTGATTCAGTGCTGGGAAAAAGACGGAGGTGCTTTTGTTACCTTGCCAATTGTTTATTCCGAAGACCCTGAGAAACCCGGCGCTATGCATTCCAATTTAGGGATGTATAGAATTCAACTTTCCGGAAATGACTATGTGCAGGATAAGGAAATCGGATTGCATTATCAGTTGCACCGCGGTATCGGCGTTCATCAAACGAAATGGAACAAAATGGGCAAGCCAATGAAGGTGTCTGTTTTTGTCGGTGGTCCGCCATCCCATTCCTTTGCCGCCGTGATGCCCTTGCCGGAAGGATTATCCGAGTTGACCTTTGCCGGAGCATTAGGCGGACGGCGTTTCAGATACTTGTATGATGAGGAAGGGTTTTGTTTGAGCACGGATGCCGATTTTGTGATAACGGGTGAAGTGTATCCAAACGACAATAAGCCGGAAGGCCCTTTTGGCGATCATTTGGGCTATTATTCGCTGAAGCATGATTTTCCGGTGATGCGGGTGAAAAATGTATATGCAAAGAAAAATGCCATTTGGAGTTTTACGGTAGTGGGCCGCCCGCCGCAGGAGGATACGGCGTTCGGGAATATGATACATGAGATGACGGGCAGTGCCATCAGTTCGGAAATACCAGGTGTACACGAAGTGCATGCGGTTGATGCAGCCGGAGTACACCCATTGCTACTGGCTATAGGCAGTGAACGATATACGCCGTATTACACCAGTAAACGTCCGCAGGAATTGCTTACGATTTCCAATCATATCTTAGGCACCGGACAATTATCACTGGCTAAGTTTTTGTTTATTGCCGACAAAAGCGATGACGAAACATTGACAACTCATGAGGAAGAACGTTTTTTTCAACATATTTTAGAACGTATCGATTTATCACGCGATATCCATTTTCAGACGAAAACAACTATTGATACGCTGGATTATTCCGGAGACGGATTGAATACCGGCAGTAAAGTAATCATTGCGGCGGCGGGAGACAAGAAGCGGGAATTGCTTGCTGAGCTGCCTTCTGATCTTGAATTGCCATCTGCCTTCAGAAATCCGAGATTGGTGACAAAAGGGATTTTAGCTATTGAATTAGAAAATCCTGAAACGCTTGAATTGAAAAATGAAATAATAAAGATCTCAAATCTCAGATCTCAGACTTCAAATCTTCCACTAATCGTTATCTGCGACGATGCGGATTTTCTGGCCGCAGATTTCAGCAACTTCCTCTGGGTAACCTTTACGAGAAGCAATCCATCCCATGATATTCACGGCATCAATGAACGCTATGAAAATAAACATTGGTGCTGTGATACACTGATCATTGATGCCCGTATCAAGCCACATCATGCACCTGTTTTAGTGAAGAATGCCGAAGTGGAGAGACGTGTTGACGAAATACTCAAGTGTTATCGGTAATCTAATCTTACAGTTTTACCAGTTTCTCGCTCATGATTTCTTCTTCCTGTTTGATGGAGATGATATATTCTCCGGAGGGTAATCCTTCCAGGTTGTTGATGGAGAGCTGATTTTTTCCAACCAGGCTCCTTCCGCTCCAGATGGTTTCCACAATCAGTTGTCCCGTAATGTTCTGGATGGTTACGGATGACGGTTTACTTTCTTTTGTCTCAAATTCCACCATTAATGAATTCGTGAACGGATTCGGGTATATCTTCAAATCTTTTACAGAAGAGTTGTTTCTGATTCCTGAAATGATGGATGTGGAATCTTGTTTTAGAATACGGAATTTGTCAAATATTTCCCCGTTTTCCTTGTAATAGGTGCCTGTCAGCTCATTTCCTTTCACTTCGAGTATCATGCTTCCAACGCCTTTATCTGCGGCATATTTCTTATGCATTACAGGATGCATCTTGCCATTCTCCGCTTCCGATTTTCCACTGTTTCCTACAACGGCATATACAGTACCTTTGTTCTTGTTGTTGCCATAAGTATATTTAAGGTAGGTGCGGTTGCTGTCCGGATTTCCGGAGCTGCTGTCAATAAGCATCGTGTTTCGGTTGAATGAACCGGAGTTGCCATAGTGCTTATTGATAAGGTAAGAACGTTCATATACGTGGCTGTGGCCGCATAATACCAAATCCACGCCATACTGTTCCAAAATAGGTACCACTTTCTCTCGCATGGCAATCATGAACACTTCCCAGAAATCATCCGAATCATGTGAACCCTTTGAATAAGGCGGCTGATGCCAATAGGCCACCTTGAACTTCTTGTCAGAATTTTTCAAGTCGTTAATCAGCCAGTTCTTGAATTGTATGGCAGTCGGAAGCACATCCCAAAATGCAAGGACGCGATACATTTCGGAATTTAACGCTAAGAAATGAGTATTTCCGTAATCATAGGAATAATAGGTTTCCATGGTAGACGGAACGCCTCCCATTTCCCCGTTTTTAAAAACCTCTACCATGTCAAAATAAGGCCCACGGTGGGTGTTTGCGTCGTCCGTTCCGTTTACGCTCCCGTAGTCGTGATTGCCTGGAATCGGGTAAAACGGCAGGAATCGGAAGATAGAGTCATAACCGTAATCTGTGCTGAACACATTGCGGGTATACTCGGCATCCGTACCAGTAGTATAGGTGTTGTCGCCCAACCAAAGCCAGCTGTCTACCACATTTGCCTGCAGGTAGTTTTCAAACCATCGGCGCACCTTTATCTGTTCGTTATTGCCGCCTCCAAAATCTCCCGTTACCCAGAATTTAAAACCTGTAGTGGAATCTCCGGGATTGATGGCCGTAGTGAAGTGATGCTGTTCATTGCCACCGGCCAGTACCGTTGTGTCATGTCCGACACTATAATAATACCGGGTTTTTGCATTCAAACCGGAAATCTTCATGATATGATTTTTCACCCGTGCATTATCGGTAATGACGTTGGTCAATGCAGACGGAGCGTTGCCGTATCGCACGACCGAATTGGCAGAGTCGCTGGTGCGCCACATGATTTTGATGCTGTTGTTCGTCAAACTTTGCAAATAAGGTCCGCGCGATAGTGTTTGAGCAATCGTTGAAAAGGAGGTAATGACTGCAATTGCAAACAGAAGTTTTTTCATGAAAAATGATTTTCATAAAATTACTAAGAAATAACAACAACAGGTGAACAATGAACGTGAAAGTTTGGTGTCTATTTCTTGTCTATCAGTATGCCAATATCTGAGATGCCGTCCAGCGGATCTTTGCGCATGAGTTGTACGATGGCAATGGCGTAATTTCCTTTTTTGTGTAGAGGTAGATTGGTTTTTAAGGGCACCGTTTGCGTACACAGTGTTCCGGAATTTTTTCCATAAGGTTTTCCGTCAGCCTTGAATAATGGAATTTCATAACGAAAGCTGGTGTCCATATCGCTTCCTTTTACAAAAACTTTCAGCCACAGATTACTGAATTCATATTCTTTGGAATGGCGAACACTGATGGCGTACTGATAGTTCTTGTGCTCCGTATCTATCTTTATCGGGAAGGAGAGTGTGTCTGTCGCTTTCCAGCCTTTAATGTCAACGGCTTTATATTCGTTATAATAGTGTGTCTGTTCGCAGGCGCCAAGGGCAAGCCATATTATCGGGATAAGAAAGAATACTTGTTTTTTCATACAGATGGAATCCATGCAAAGGTAGATAAAATTACATGATTCAGGCTGCCTGCTCATTCAATCATTTTCAGGAAATCTTCTTCGCTTATGACCTGAATCGCAGGTATCTTTTGTGCCTTGGACAGTTTACTTCCTGCCTTTTCTCCGGCAATCAGATAGTCCAGGTTGGCGCTAACTGCACTCAGGTTTTTGCCACCGTTTTTCTCTATCATGGCCTTGATGTCATCTCTTGAGAATTTAGGAAAGGTACCTGTGCACAGGAAGGTTTTACCTTCCAGTCTATTGGATGCCAGCACCGCTTCCGTTTTATAAATGTTAACGCCCAGTGTAGACAAAGTTTCAATCAGTTTTATGTTTTCCTCATCCGTAAAAAACTGGTACAGCGATTGGGCCACTTTAGGTCCCACGTCTTCCAATTCGTTGTATTGTTCCTGTGTCCAATGTTGGAAGTCGGTCAGCTTGTCAACTTTCTTTGCCAGCATCTTAGCCGTAGTGCTGCCTACATGACGGATGCTCAATCCGACGATAAGCCGGTACAATTCATTTTGTTTGGAAGCCTCTATCCCTTCTTTTAAATTCTGGATGGATTTTTCTTTCCAGCCTTCCAGTTGACGCACTTTATCATAATCAATTTCATAAATGGACGAAATATCTCTGATAATATTTTCTCGGATAAAGGTGCGCACATTTTCTTCTCCGAAACCGAAAATATCCATCGCCGATTTAGATACAAAATGGATGAGATGCTCTTCGAGTTGCGCCGGGCAATTCGGATTGATACAGCGCCATACGCTTTCATCCATCGGCTTTACCAGATGATGTGCACAGGATGGACATTCTGTCGGGAAATGAATGTCTTGTTCATTACCGGTGCGGCGTTCTTTTACCGGACCAACAATATATGGAATCACATCTCCGGCGCGCTCCACTATCACGGTGTCGTTGAGCCGTATGTCTTTATCTAGGATGAAATCTTCATTGTGTAGGGAGATGGAAGAAATTTCCACACCCATCAGCTGTACCGGCTCTATCTTTGCTACCGGCGTGATGGCGCCTGTTCTGCCTACCTGAAAATCGACATGCAATAAAGTTGAGGTGGCTTGTTTTGCTTTGAATTTATAGGCCACCGCCCATTTTGGATGATGAGATGTTTTTCCAACCAATTGCTGCTGGTGAATGCTGTTCACTTTTATCACCATGCCGTCAATATCAAAATGATAGGAGTCGCGTTTGTTTTCCCAGTATTTGCAAAAGTTTTCTACTTCTTCGATTGAAGTGAAAATACCTCTCTCCTGAAAAGGCGTTTTAAATCCAAGCTGTGTGAGAACTTCCAGATTTTTGTTGTGCGATTTAAAGATATCCGTCACTTCTTTTCCTTCTTTGTTTTCTGCATAACCGATTTGATAGATAACCGCATCCAGTTTCCTGGACGCCACTTCAGCTGAATCTTTTAAGCGTAAACTACCGGCAGCGGTATTACGGGAGTTTTTGTACAGTTCGAGTTCTTTTTTATTTTCTGCCCGTAAAAGTTCATTTTGTTTTCTGCGCTCTTCGTTCAGCTTTTCCAGCATGGCTAATTCCAGCAATACCTCGCCTCGCACTTCTATCTTGTAAATGCCGAACTGTGAGAAATTTGCTTTCAGTGGAATGGATTTAATGGCCTTTGCATTAGGGGTGATTTCATCTCCTTCTATTCCGTTGCCGCGTGTGGCGGCACGTACCAACTGGTCGTTTTCATATACCAGTGCGATGCTGCTGCCATCAAATTTAGGTTCTGCAATATATTCAACGGTAGTGTTTTCGGACAAGGCCTTTTTTACCTGTGTGTCAAAATCTTCTAAATCCGTAATGTTATAGGAATTTTCCAGTGACATCATCGGAACCAGATGCTGTACCGTCGGGAATTCCTGATTCAGTCCTTTTGCCACCCGTTGCGTAGGAGAGTCGGCTGTAATCAAATTCGGATTTTCTTTCTCTATCTCTTTTAATTTCTTAAACAGTCGGTCGTAATCGTAATCTGTGATAATAGAATCTGCTTTTACGTAATACAGGTGATCGTGAAAATTAATGACCGATTTAAGGTCTTCGCAAAATTGTTCCAGTTTGTTTTCCGGAATAAAATCATCCAGCTGCTTCAGCAGTTGTTCCGTTAAGGCAATACGTTCATCATTATTGGCAGAAGAGAATAAGTCAGGTGTCATAGAAACGTGTCAATTGTTGCTGCTAATTTATGGTCTTTTTCGGTAACAACATTACCGGCATCATGTGTTTGCAGGGAAATAATCACCTTGTTGTATACGTTGTATATTTCCGGATGGTGATTCTGTTTTTCAGCAGCAAAGGCCACTTTGGTTAAAAATGCAAAGGCATCTGTAAAATCGTTGAATGTAAACTCCTTTATAAGTTTATTATCCTTTGTTATCCATTCCATGTGTAATATTTTTTATCTTGTCTAAAGTTAATGGAATAATATGAATTGGAAACTTCGTTTTTTGTTATGGTTTGTCAATAATGTACAGCCGGTCAGAAGGGTAAATTTAACAGAGCTTCATAAAGAACGTAAAAATACGGTACGAGCCTCGGCTCTTGGGAAATTACTTTTTGATAAAAAGAAGGAAGTAAGCGAAATCCGGGATTTCTCTATAGAGGGAATCAATGTACGTCTGTACAGAAATTCAGGTAATCCAAACAAGAAGGTGATGGTTTACTTTCACGGCGGAGGTTTTGTTTTTTACAATATTGAATCGCATGATTATGTTGCCCGACGATTGTGTGTGATGAATGATTGTACGGTACTTTCGGTAGATTATCGTCTGGCACCCGAACATACCTTTCCGGCGGCACATGAAGATGCGTATAGGGCCATTGAATACGTGGCAACGCATGCAGATGAGTTGGGAGTCGATGCAGATAAAATCATTGTGGCCGGAGACAGTGCCGGAGGGAACTTAGCGGCCTGTGCAGCGCATCATTTTAAAAATAATCCGAGTGTGCAAATTGCCGCTCAGGTGTTGATCTACCCCTGGGTGGATGGCAGTATTTCTTCCAATTCTATTGAGGAATATAAAGAAGGTTATTTGCTGACTAAAGAAGCGATGCTTTGGTTTCAGCAAACCTATACGCCCAGAAAAGAAGATCAGTTGAATCCGGAGGTTTCTCCGATTTATCATACGGATTTTAAAGATATGGCACCGGCGTTTATCTTAACCGCCGAGTATGATCCGTTGAAAGATGAAGGAAAGGCGTATGCCGATAAACTGAAGGAAGCCGGCAATGTAGTTTTATATAGGGATTATAAGGAATTGGTACATGGATTTTTTAACCTACCCAAATTATCAGAGGAAAGCATGCAGGCATACTACGATATACAGGCATTCTTAAAGAAAGTGGTCTGATTATTTCTTGTCGGTACTCAATACCATCTTGAGTTTCAGTTTTGCACCGATGGCCATTACATCCACCAAATCCTGAACGGTTAGATTGTCTGCTACACGCAAGACCACGGTAGGGTCTGCATTGTTTTGTAAAGCAGCCGTCAAGGCGTTTTCCACCCCTTCAATAGGTATTTCAGTAGTATTGAGAAAGTAATGTTTATCGGCAGTAACGGAAAGCGTTACCGGTTGCTTGGCAATTTTTTCCGTGGTATTCGCTTTAGGAAGCATCAGTTTGATGACGTTGGGATTGGCCATCGTGGAGATAATCAGGAAAAACAACATCAAAAAGAACATGATATCGTTCATAGATGCCATGGCATCCTCATCGTGAAACGGTCTTCTTCTTTTAATGTTCATACGATTATTGTTTTTGTCATACTGAAGAAATGAAGAATTATTTTACCGGTTTTTGAATGCCTCTCACAAATTCAAAGATTTGTTTTTCCAGTTTTGCGGAATACCCGTCTATCAGCATAAAGATAAAGTGATAGCCCATGAATGCCAGCACACCCACAATTAAACCTGTGCCGGATGTAATCATCTTCTGATATAAACCCGCAGAAATGGTTCCGATGGAAATGTCGGCAGTTTGCGAAATGCTGTAGAAGATTTTGATGACCCCCAGGATAGTACCGATGAAACCCAAACGCGGTGCCACCCCTGAAATCATGCTGATCCAGCCGGTGCGTTTCTCCATTTCGTTTATCTCTATGTTTGACTGGATTTCCAGCGCTTTCTCAATATGGTCAATTGGTTTTCCCAACTGAGAAATTCCTGATTGCAGCACATTGCCCAGCGCAGATTTGTCTGCCGTACACAAGGCATCCGCTCCCTGAATATTGCCGGCGTATAGTTTGTCTAACACATCGCGTACCAGATGGTCGTTTATTTTAGAACGTTGTCTGAAGAAAATAAAGCGTTCGATGATAAAGAATATGGCTGCCACCATGGCTACTACCAAAGGAATCATCATGAACCCACCTTTTGTGAGCAGTTCTAAAACGGATAATTCCTTGATCGGAGCTTGTGCTGCCGGCATGATTGAATTGGCGGTATCTACGGCTGTGGTGACTGCTTGTGTTGCTGCTTGCAAAAGTATTCCCATAATCTACAAATATTTTAACAAAATTAAGATTTTAGCATGAACGTCAAAACAGAATATACTATTGTGTTGTGGATAACTGAATTTTGCTGGTTTTTAACTAAATTTAGCATAAAATCAATGCTGCATGTCACCCATTATTAAAATATATCTGGTTGTGTTTTTTTTCGGAATTAATATGCTTTCCTTTTCTCAAACAAATAGCATGCCTGAATATGATTTGAATAAAAATTATCCGGGTGCGCAGTATAAGTTTTCTTTTGTCCATATTTCCGATGTACATATCGGTGAAGGCTTCAGCGACTACGGCACGCCGGGTTTCTTCAATGATACCATGCCGGATACGGATGAAAGTGCACCGGCTAAAGATTTACGCCAGGCGGTGAAATGGATCAATGCCCATCAGCAGGATAAAAATATAAAGTTTGTGGTCATTTCGGGCGATTTGACGGGCAGCGCAGAAAGATCGGAATTCCAGATGTGCAAGAAAATCATGGATGATCTCGATGTTCCTTATGTGCCTGTCATCGGCAATCACGATATCTGGCCTTATGTGCGCTATCAAAATGAGGCACCCTATGCCAACGGAGATTCCGTGATGGGAGAGGTGTTTGCAGATGTGTATGACAGAGATAAATTATTCTTTTCAAACTGGAACGATGGCAGCCGATTAACGAGAACTTATAATCCTGAAACGCAGAAAGAACATTATCTGCAGAATTTTTCGTTTGAATACGACGGGTTTATTTTTTACGGGCTTGATTTCAATCCACGCTATCATGTGAATAAGGCAGAACCCGGCATTGGCCCTGAAGCGCAGGTGATGGATTGGCAGGGCGGCACCTTTCAATGGTTGAAGCAGGAACTCGCCTCAAATCCGCATAAAAAGAACCATAATGTCTGCTTCATCTCACATCATCCGGCTACCGAAAATATTCTGTTTATCCTGTCAGGATTTGTTTTTGATTTGCCGGAGTACACCAAACTGCTGGATATGCTGTCTTCCTATGGTAGCAACCTCGGTCTCTGGATGGCCGGACATATTCATATCGATTATGATTACCCTTTGGTGAATAATGTGATGCGCGTGAGAGGAATTGCCGCCAACAAGGATTTTGATTCTTCCCGTTTTGAAATCATTAATGTTTATGAAGTACCAGAGCTTACCGCCGTTGCTGCATCTGTAAAGCATGAAGCTGTCAGCATCTTTCCAAATCCGAACAACGGCGTCTTTACAGTGGCGGAAGAATTGTTCGATTCCGGCACCACTCTCAGGTTGTATGATTTGCTGGGAACATTGATTTATGAGAAGCAGATGAAGGTTTTTTTGACTGGAAATGATTTCTATCAGTTTGACTTTTCCTTCCTGCCAAAAGGTTCTTACTATCTCTCCGTTACTAACGGCGACAAGACATACACTCAGCGGATGGTGATGCAGTAAATCATTTTTTCAGCCAGATCTCCATGTCTTCCTGGTCTATTTCCCGTCCTGTGCATTTCTTTCGTACGATGCCGTTCTCCACGTACATGATGTTAGGAAGGCTAATGCCAGCTACCTGTAACCAGCTGTTTGCGCCCAGAAACAAATTGTGTGGAATGGCTTCTGTATGTGTGTTGTCAAAAAAATCATTTAATAATTCCTTATCGCCGTTCAAGGCAAAATAAAGCGGGATGGATGGATTCTTTTTGTGTATGATATTCATTTTTTGTGCGGCTATCCTGCAATGCGGACAGGTCAGACTTAAAAATGCGATGATATGCTTGCCTTTTGTCAGGTCAATAGCCGGTTTTTCAGTTTGCGTGCTGTCATACATCAATTCCAGCGGCACCTTGTAGTTGATACTGGATTTATCTATGGAAGAACTGAATCGGGCATCCATCGGGTAAATGAAAAACCCCAGACACATCGCGCCAATAAACAGGATTGGCGTAACAATCTGTTTCCATTTCTTACTCCATAAATCTTTACCTGCTGCAACATAGCAAACCACACAGCAAGCAATCAGTACCACGTTTTTCAGAATTCCCTGCAAGGGCGTCATGCTTACATACTCGCCAAAGCAACCACAGTTGCCGGTATTCCCGTCGGCAAAAATCCTGTAGCTCAGGTATATGCAAAAGAAACACAGTAAGGCAATGGCAAATTTGAGGGTGAATTTTCGCAGCGCAATATTCAGCAGTAGCAACATGCCCAAAAAGAATTCCAGCCCGATAAAGAAACGAGCCATGAACGGTGCCGTCTTCCAGGAGGCCACCCCAATGTCCACAAACTGATACTCAAATGGTTCCATCGGATAGATTTTTGTTGCCGCCGATACGATGAACAACAGGCCGATGGATATGCTGAGCAGCACGGAGATTGCTTTTTTCATGATGTAAAATTAACAAAAACGGTCTGAAATCCGGACCGTTATGACGTATTCAGAATTAGAAGGCTCCCTTTATTGTATCTTACAGGAAATGCCGGAGTTTAATGTTTTCAGATCACTTTGAATCTTGTCACATTTTTTCTTGGCATCCAATAGTTTTGTGTCGGGATATATGGTTACGGTGGTGGTGCTGGTGCCGTCTGTGCAATCGCACTTCCAGTCTTTTACACAAGATGTGGCTCCCAATGAGAGCAGGACAGCGGTGGAATAGATGATTTTTTTCATGGTTTGAAGGTTTAATATGGAATGATGAATAATATTAACCAATTTTGATGATATAACAAATGGTTAATAAAGAAAAGTCTAATAAAAGTCATTTTTTCAAAACCAAATTTCTGTGTACATTTGCACTATAAAACAATACAATGGCAATTGCACAATTCAATAGTTTATCGGAAGAAGAGAGAAGTCTTTTGTTTTCTACTCCGGCATTAGTCAGTTATCTGATTGGCGGAGCAGATGATGATTTTGACGCAAGGGAAGAAGTTCAGTCGGAACATATCATACGTATTCGTACCGTTAACGGAGATCCTTTGTTGTTTGACTTCTACAAAGAGGTGGAGGCAACCTATTTTGACAAATTGGATGCCACCGTGAAGAAATTTGAGAAACTTCCGGTTGAAGAAAGAACAGCACTTATTTCTGCTGAGCTGGCAAAGTTGAATGATATCCTACCGAAGGTAGACAGTATTTATGCACGTGCCTTCTTAAATTCTTTGCGAAGCTTAGCCAAAGCCATTGCAGAATCATCCGGTGGCGCATTCGGCTTTCTGGAGGTTTCCTATGAAGAAGAGCATCTGATGGGCCTGAATATGATAACCTTTAACCCGTAATGACCGCCTTGAATGAAATAGATGGCAAACCGATACCTCCCTCCTTGCGGAAAATTGCAAAGGTGACCAGGTTGATGGATAGCCAGTTTCGGATTCCCGGCACGAACATCACTTTCGGAATAGATCCGATAATAGGGCTGATTCCCGGATTAGGGGATTTGGTAGATTATGCCATCTCTGCATTTTTATTGATTTCCATGGTGCGCAACGGTGCCAGCGGACGTTCAGTGGCTAAGATGATCATGAACATCAGCATAGATGGTCTGGTAGGGCTTATCCCATTCTTCGGAAGGTTTTTTGATGTCTTTTACAAAGCCAACAGACGTAATCTGATTCTGGCTATTGAACATTTTGAAGAGGGTAAACATCAGGGAAGCGCCTGGCCAATTGTTCTGCCGATATTGGGAGTACTGACACTTATTTTCCTGTTACTTGGAGTGCTTGCATTCTATGTATTGAAATATGCCATCCTGTTTATTGGAAGTCTTGGTGTGCAGCAATAGAAAATGATAGAGAAAAAAAAGAGGATTCAGTTAAGAATCCTCTTTTTTTATAGTGTTGTTGTCTGAGATGATATATTTATTCATCATCATCTTCATCCTCATCGTCAGAGATATCGTCATCGTCGTCATCGTCGTCATCGTCGTCGTCATCGTCCTCATCATCAGAGAATCCATATTCCAGATCGTCAGCGCTTTTAACCCTGCCTTTTGATTTTCTTTTAGGAGAATCTTCATCGTCACTCTTATCAAAGTCGTCGAAATCGCCGCCAGCACCTACGGAAATCTCTTTTTCAGAGATAGGAGCAGCCACATCAGGGAATAATTCATCATCATCGTAATCATCCACCATCTTTTGTAACTGGGTGCTTACTTTAACCAGATAGGAATATTCACCCAATTCAATCGGAACGGCAGAAACCAGTTCTTTTTTTGCATTGGTAAATCTGATGATTCCTTTGTTGTATCCGTGGGGGTATTTTTCAGACAGCGCCTTTAGCACCTCATCGGGAACGTTCTTGTAATCAACGATTATCTTGCGGAATCCGCCAGGAGGAGGAGGAGGAGCCATCCTTACAGGAGCTTCTTCCTCTTTCTTTGATTTTTTCGTTTCAGCTTTCTTTGGTGCTGCTACCGGTTCTGCTGCCTTGTGTTCAGGTTTGGCATTCACGGTATCTTTCTTTTTTTCAACTTTAGGAGCCGGAGTTGGTTTTGTAGGCTCAGCATTCTTGGAAGACGGTTTCTCAGGTGTTGTTTGTTTTGCCACTGATGTTGGGGTTTTTTTGTTTTTTACAGGTGATTTGGATATGATTGGGGCCGGTGCAGCTTTTTTGACTACAGCTTTTACGGCCGGTTTAGATTTTGCACTTGTTTTTGCCACAACTTTTGCTGCAGGCTTTGGAGCCGGTTTAGCCGGTTTGCTTACTTTCGCTGCCGGTTTGACTGTTTTGGCAGGTTCGGCCTTTTTTACTACAGGTTTAGATGTCTTTGCCGCCTTAGCCGGTGCAGACTTCTTGACAGCAGGTTTAGCTGCTGCTTTTTCGGCCTTTTTCGGCTCCTGTTTTTTTGTTTTCTTTCCCACTGACAGTATATTGTTGATGAGTTTTAAAATCATTGGCTAAATGTAAAATGAATTCAACCAATTATGCAAATAAAATCACAAAATTTTTTCCATTTTTTCAAGCTTTTTATTATTTGTCATTCAACGAATAAAGAAATGTTATGAAAAGTTTAGTTTTAGTGATTTATGTGTTGATTTATACCTGGATAGGAGAT
Organism: Chitinophagales bacterium; assembly: GCA_046329775.1. Classification (GTDB taxonomy): domain Bacteria; phylum Bacteroidota; class Bacteroidia; order Chitinophagales; family JADIYW01; genus JADJSS01. The sequence continues at coordinate 88,848 of JAXLTX010000004.1, read as the reverse complement.
GCGGTGTGATATATTCATGGACACATTTTATGAGAGCCGCATGTTATCAGATTTTGAAAATTGATATCATGGTATCGATTTGCCCTGAATGGTAAAGTGGCTCTGAACATGTCAGCGGATGTGCAAGAGGTGATCGCCTGTATCCAAAGTGTTGGACCTGATATGTTAGCGATTCCTGATGGCTTGCTCTATCAGCCTCTTGTACGGGTAAAAATCCACCTGTACGGTATGGCGTGCAGAGTCCTTGTAGCGTTTACGCATTTCTTCCCTGTTGAGCTTTATTGTTCTTATCATTTTATCTTTAGAAGGGAGTTTTGATTTGCCCTCCAGGATGGCAGCTACCCACTTTGCCTGCACTTCAGATAAAGGCATGATGGCGCCAAGCGGCTGAATTAATCCAATGAAATACAGATGCTCATGTTCAGGATGCACAACCTTGTGGTACAGTTGTACATTATTATCTTTTGGATCAATGAAATGCTTGTCAAAAAACGGAAAGGTCATGTTGTATCCCGTACAATGGATAATCATGTCAAATTCTTCCTCCGTTCCGTCATCAAATATCACCGTTTTGCCCCTTAGTTGCCTGATGTTTGGCCGTATAAATATTTTTCCATGTCCTACCTTGTTCAGCAAATCCTGAGATATTGTCGGATGTTCCGTCAGTATGGGCCTGTTCGGTAAAGGAACGCCGTAGTTTTCCTGTCTGCCTACATTGATTTGTAACGCCGTCTGCAAAGCCAACCGCTGGACAGCCAGTGGAGCATAAGCCAGTGGAGGTTTGGAGATGTGGTCGGTAGGAATGCCGAAAAGATACTTAGGGATGATGTAGGCACCGCTGCGGGTAGAGATGACAACCTTCTCTGCAACCGTCGTCAGTTCACAGGCAATATCAACGGCAGAATTCCCGATTCCGACTATAAGTACTTTTTTATCTTCAAATCCTTCCGGTGTCTTGTAGTCATGTGCATGTATGACCTTTCCGATAAATGAACCTTCAAAATGGGCAAATCTAGGATTCCAATGGTGGCCATTGCACACCAACACGGCATCATATGCTTTAGGTTGCTCCATGCCACAACTTACGAGGTATTGCTTTCCCTTTTTCTCTATATGGGTAACGGTGGTATTAAAGCGAATGTGCGGTATGAAACCGAAATGCTCGGCATAGCTGCGGAAATATCTGTGGATGAGCGTATGGTGCGGATAATCCGGATAATTATCGGGCATCGGATAGTCGGAATACGACATCATCTGCTTGGAGGTGTTGATGCAAAGAGACTTGTAGATGGAGTTCATCCCATTGTCGTTGTTGTACCACCAAAGACCACCAATGTCTGATCCCTTCTCATAGCAGTCGAAATCAATCTTATGTTCTTTCATTACTTTGCAGGCCGCAATTCCTGATGCTCCAGCACCTATGATACATACTTTCATTATGAAATATTTTTTTGAAGGATGCAATAACAGGACAAAATAACATTTCTAAGTGCTGGTTGTTCTTTTTTACACATTAAATCTTTTTACGCAATTTTTTTGCGGCTATGATTTTTATCATGTACATTATGCATAAATAGTAGGAATTTTATAAAAAAGGAACTATGAAAAAAATTATTGTCACCATTGATGCTGTAACCTATAATGAGTATGCCTTAGAATATGCCATTGGCGTAGCCAAAAATTCCGGTGGAATGATATTGGGTGTTTTTCTGCATGATTTATCCTACATATATGCGGATCTACCCGGTATCTTTGATTTGGTACCGGTGGAATATAACAACATCATCAAAAGACAGCATGAAGACCATGATAAGCTGACGCTCAACCTTAAGTTGTTTAACGAGCGTTGCAATGCCGAAAACATAAAGCATAAAGCTCATTTCCATGACGGGACCGATATCGTGAATTTTCTGATAAAAGAGTCTGTGTTTGCAGATATGCTGATTTTGGATGAACACATGAGTTTCGCCCGTTCGGAAACTTCCGGACTGTCCAATTTTACAGAAGATGTGCTGGAAGATGCGCATTGTCCCGTTCTGGTGGTTCCAGACAATCTTCAGCCTGTGGAACATGTGTTTCTGTGCTATGACGGAACACCCTCCAGTGTACATGCCATAAAGATGTATTCCTATCTTTTTCCAGAATGGAAAGATAAACCTACAACCTTGCTTTCCTTTACGGCCGGCGCTTCCAGGCACATCGCCAACAGCGAAAACATAAAAGATCTGGTGCATCAGCATTTTTATAATCTGGTACTGGATGTGGAGCATGAAAAGCGTGCAGCCAATACGGTGCTGAGCTTCTTTAAACTCCATCAGGAGAACGCCTTTATCGTGATGGGGTCGTACGGTAGGAGTGCCATTTCCAGATTGTTTAAGAAAAGTATGGCAAACACCATTATCAGGGATATAAAGGCACCGGTATTCATCACTCACAAATAAATCAGAACCACTATGGCAATCCAACAAAGAAAATCAACAACAGCTGCGGCAAAAAAAAAGACAACCGCACCTAAAAAAGTAACACAACCTGCAACATCCGTTAAAGCTGCGGGCGTACCGAAAAAGGATGTTCCCGTTATCAGCAGTCCGTTTTGGAATATATGGGATGCCGGTAAACAATATAAAGTCAGAGTTTCAGTTCCGGGGCTTGGCAAGAAGCACGTTCAGATTCATGTGGATGGAAATAATCTTACCATCAGCAGTGAAAAGGAAAAGGAGATCAAAAAGGAAACTAAAAATTATTTAGTGAGGGAATACATCTCAGCTTCCTGGAGTAAAACGATAGCCTTGCCGCAAAAGGTGGATGAAAAAGATGTAAAAATCAGCTACAAAGATGGTGTGTTGAAAATCGGGCTGAAGAAGCTTTAGACACTTATTAGCCAATTAATAACATTCCTTTAAAGTCTGTCTTCTTATTTTTGATGTTACGTTCCACTTGCATCTTGCATGAAGTGACGTTTAACATCAAACTTTTCTATATGATAGACACAGACATTTGTATAATTGGAGCAGGTCCGGTGGGCTTATTTGCCGTTTTTGAGGCAGGTTTGTTGAAATTGCGCTGTCATTTGGTAGACTATCTGCCTCAGCCGGGAGGTCAATTATCAGAGATATATCCTAAAAAACCGATTTATGATATTCCCGGTTTTCCTACCATCAATGCGCAGGAACTGGTGGATAATCTGCTGGAACAGGGTAAACCCTTCAATCCGACGTTTACTCTGGGGGAACGTGTAGAGTCCATCAATAAGCTGGAAGACGGCAGTTTTGAGCTGACCACTCATCTGGATACGAAGATTCATGCTAAGATTATCTGCATCGCCGGGGGGTTGGGAGTATTTGAGCCTAGAAAACCGGCTATCGAGAACCTTTCGGCGTATGAGAAAAATGGCGTTGAATATATGGTGTTGGATCCTGAAAAATTCCGTAACAAGAAACTGGTGATAGCGGGTGGTGGCGACAGTGCTCTGGACTGGACCTTGTTTTTGGCAAATGTGGCCGCCGAACTGACCATGGTTCATCGCGGTGAAATGTTCCGTGGTGCACCTGATAGCGTTGATAAGGTGAAAGAACTGGCTGCAGAAGGTAAAATTAAACTTGAGTTGAATTCCAATGTCACGCATCTTCACGGGGAGGGCAAACTGGAAAGGGTGACTTTAACCAACAATGACGGCACTTCCAAAGAAATCGAGGCAGATCATTACCTTGCTTTGTTTGGGCTGAGCCCAAAACTCGGGCCAATTGCCAACTGGGGCCTGAATATTGAAAAAAATGCCATCAACGTGGACACAAGAGACTATTCTACCAATGTCAAAGGCATCTATGCTATCGGAGATATCAATAATTACGAAGGAAAACTGAAGTTGATTCTATGTGGTTTCCACGAAGCCGCGATGATGTGCCAGAGTGCGGCGGAGTTGATTTCCGGGAAAAAACCATCCCTGAAATATACCACGGTAAACGGAGTGACGGGATTCTAGTCGCATCATACAAGTCAACTGTAAAATCTTTAAATATTGGATTCCATTACCATACACATACAGCAAGAGGATCTTTCATTTTTGCCGATGGAAATACCATTGGGCATTGAGTTGTCTCTGATGGAGATACTCAAAGGGGAAGGTTATCCCATTGAAGCCATTTGCGGTGGCATGGCTATCTGTGGAACCTGTAAGGTGGAAGTGCTGAATAAAGATGAAATTACCTTAAGCGGCCCCGGCGATGATGAATTATGCATGCTGGAGACATTACCATGCTACACGGGCAATTGCCGATTGTCCTGTCAGATAAAGATTTCAGAAAAAATTGATGGAATCAAGATTAAGATTCCGGCAGATTCCGGAGCCTAATACCTACTTTTATTACATTTGAATATCCCACCTAACTGTTTTCAGTTACTCTATTATTTGTAAATTTTAAGTGTTAACAATATTGCAATTCTAATTCATTTCTAATGCAGATATTTGCAAATAGTTTTGCAGCGGGTCAATAAGATATCAACTCAAAAGCCCCGCCGTAAACATGTTAAATTGGTATTTATGAATTATGCAAGTAAAGAAATCCTGTTTCTGTTCTCTCTCTTAATCTCATTCTCCACCTTTGCCCAGAAAGAGAAAGATAGTGTCAAACTAAAAGATAAGTTAAAGGAGCTTCCTCAGGTAGTTGTTAGAAAATCAAACAAGGAATTTACAATTAAGGGTACTGTATTGGATAAAGAAACCAAGGAGCCTTTAATCGGCGTAAATATATTCGTTGAGACAGATAAGGTAAGAGGTACCGTTACAGATTTTGACGGTAACTATGAATTAAAGGCCAATGAAGGAGATGTGATTGTTTTTACCTACATGGGTTTGAAGGATGTGAAACTTACCGTAACGCAAAGCCAGACTTATAATCTGAATATGGAAGCGGAAGGTAATGTGATGGATGAAGTGGTGGTTTCAGTAGGTAGAAAAAAGGAAAAATCACTCGATGCACCTGCATCTATCGTATCCGTCGAGGCAGCCGCAATAAAAAACAAGGCAGGTCTGGGGGTGACCGATTATATCAAGAATAGTTCCGGTGTGCAGGTCATGCAGACAGGTGTTCAGGGAGGACAGCCATCTGTGAGGGGATTCTCCGGTTTCTTCAACAGTGATGTGATGTCACTGACAGATACACGTGTGGCTAAATTGCCGAATACAGGGTTGAACATGTATCAGATGATGACAACGACAGATGCCGATATCGAACGCATAGAGATTCTTAAAGGACCGGCAGCAGCCCTATACGGCCCGAATGCGACACAAGGTGTCATTCATATCATCACTAAGTCTCCTTTGAAATATCAGGAAACAAAATTCTGGACTTCGGTAGGGGCACGTGTCAAGATTAAAGATACACTGACAGACATCAATAGAACGAATCCGAAATTTGACTACGATAAATTCACTCAGCGTATGCTGTTTTCCATGGGATTCTATGTAAGTGATACCGTCCATACCAAAAATCCCAACCTGAAAATGGGCGTAAAGGTTTCCGGACAATTATTCACCGGTCACGACTGGAGATATAGCGATTTATTCGATCCTCCGACCGTCACAAAATTCAAGGCTTCCGGAGATACCATATTTTATGAACTTCCCGACGGTAGCTATGATCCAAATGGCAGAGGTGGGGCCGTGAAAAACGAAAGAGACGAAAAGATCCTGAACGGGCAGGTGGATGCACGGTATGACATACAGATCAAGGAAGATTTCAACATCGTTCTGGCTGGTGGTCTCAACGTAAGCAACGGTATCATCCCAAGCCCGGTTGGTGCGATGCAAAATAAAAACTGGACTTACTCATGGGCACAGGCTCGATTTACCTGGAAAAACCTGTTCGTACAGGCTTACATGAATGGTAACAACTCCCGTAACACTTTCTTCGTTCCGGTGGGTGGAAGGTATATTGATAAATCACACATGTATTCGGTGCAGGCGCAAAACTCCAATGAGTTATTCAAGAAACGCGTGAACCTGATTTACGGCTTCGATGCTTTCTTTACAAGACCCAATACAGACGGTACCCTGAACGGTAAGTATGAAGATAAGGATGCCATTGATGAGTATGGCGTCTATCTGCAGGGCGATTATAAGTTACACCCGCGTTTCAGCATTGTCGTTGCTACCCGTCTGGATTACAATACCGCCGTCAAAAAGGTATTGTTTTCCCCTAAAGTGGCTTTGGTATACAAACCAGGCACAGGCCACAATCTGCGTTTTACCTTTAACAGAGCCTTCAAGAATCCGGCTTCAGCAGCCTATTATGTGGATGTGAAACAAGGTGAAATTCCACAAGGTATTGAGGTGAGAAATGTGGGGACGCCAAGTTCCGGATTTAATTACAGCTTCAATGCGAATCCAAACTACGGCGGTGAAATATTGCCGCAATATGCGTCGCCTTACGGTACTCCAGGGCAATTCCACGACGTAGGAGATTTATCTTTCAACGCTACAGGATGGGAAGGTATCTTAACGGCTATCAGAGGCCAGTTTGGATTGAGAGCAGATATTGAAGATAATTCTCCGATATTACCCATCATCAATCTGGTGGTGAATTCAATCATTCCTCAGACCATCCCGAACGATATCAATCAGGTGGTGAAAAACCTGAATACAGGAAAGCAATTATTCGAATCTAACAATGACAGATGGAAGCTGACAGCCGATATTCCCAAGTTAAAACCAACCACCGCTTACACCTACGAATTGGGTTATAAAGGGGTGATAGGTAAGATGTTCGGATTGCAGGTAGACGTTTACAGAACGGACTATAAGAATTATCTGGCTCCGGTTCAGCTGTTGACGCCGGCTGTCATGTTCGACGATGCACAATTGATGGATTATCTGGGACCACGAATTATCCAGAATTACAATAACCTTAATCCGGTGATACAGCTGGCAATGAATGCGTTCCTGGATCAGAGTGCGAAGTTTGGGGGTAATAATAACGGTACGGCCAGCGATGAGTTCGTTACATTGATTCGTCAGGCAGTGCAAAACCTGCCGATTGGTGTCATTACGCCTAAAGAAGCCGGTGGTCCTAATATGTTACTGGTGACTCGTAATATCGGGGACCTGGTCGTCTATGGGGTGGATTTTAATTCCAATCTCTACCTGCCGAAAGGAATTTCTTTAAGTGCCAATTACTCTTTTGTAGATAAAGATTCTGTAAAGGTGGAAAGTGCTCCGCTGGGATACATAGCACTCAATTCTCCTAAACACAGAGTGAATGTGGGGGTGAATTACTCCGTTGAAAAAATAGGACTGAACGTTGGTGTTAAATTCAAATGGAGCGCCGGATTCCCTGTGTTGTCAGGTAATTTCATCGGACGAGTGAAACCAACCCACGATATGGACCTGGATGTTTCCTACACTCCGAAGTTTATGAAGGACCACTTTAATATGACGGTTACTTTATCCAATCTCTACAATAGAAAACAGCAATACTTTATCGGCGCACCGGTCATGGGACTGATGGGCGTATGCAAGTTGAGCTACACGTTATAAAAAGAATAAACCATAGTTGTAAAAGCCATCGCATCGCGATGGCTTTTATGCTTTAGAAACTTCCGGCATCGCTTTACACTCTTCATTTCCGGTTTCGACATTTTTTTGTATTATTGGGAATGCAGATTCAACACATTTCCTTGCTGCTTAATATTCCCTTGTTGCTCATCGGCTTCTTCCTGCTGAACAGAGGCTCTGGTATGTTGACGGATGGTGCGTCCTCTGTGGCCCGCAGACTCCGGTTGCCGGAGTCTATGATCAGTTTTACCGTGGTTGCCTTCGGCAGCGCATTGCCCAAAACATTCACCGTATTGCTGGCTGCCTACAACGGATATTATGATCTGGTCATCGGAACCATATTGGGCAGTTGCATCTTCAATTTACTTGGAATATTGAGCATCACCGGATTTTTCAGGCCAATAAGGGCCAATAAGAATACAGCCACCATAGGTATCCTTTCTATGATTGCCAGTGCCTTGTTATTCTATGTCATTGCAAACAGGGCCATTTTTTCATCCTCAACGGAAATCTTATCTGTTACACGCAAGGAGGCCTATATGCTTTTATTGGCCTTTATCGTTTTTATGACTTACGGCTATTTTAATGTCAGAAAACATCATGCAGTCTGGTTCAACGATGTGGAAGAGGTACCATCCTCCTATGCACTCTGGTTCTCACTGATACTGATTGTCGTAGGTGTAGTCGGCCTGATTGCAGGCGGGGTGCTGGTAGTGGATAATCTAATAGATATTTCCCGGAAATTCGACCTGTCCCAACGGTTTCTGGGACAATTTATCTTATCCCTGGGGGGCTCTTTTGTGATGCTGTATTGGATTATGATAACCAAATCCAATCAGTCAAAATTTGAAGTGAGCAATCTGGTGGGACAAAATATGCTGAACATATTAGGAATGCTGGGTGTTGCCGCTTTCATACAACCCGTACAATACAATCCGACTTACAATCTGGATATCTTTATATTAGTCGCAATTTCAATACTGATAATGGGAATGCTGTGGATGGGTAAGAAACTGACACTGAATATCTGGAAATGCCGATTCTTGTTTTTCCTGCTGCTGGTATATGTGCTATACCTGTTTGTGCGTTAAAGGTCACTCATTCTTTTTCCTGCTGGCATGATATACACCTCTGCCCTCCGCCACCAGTATGTGATCGTTTGCGGCAAAAACCTGCATATTGGTAGTGATGATTCGGTTCCCGCTCCGCACGATGCTTGCTTCAATGATTAAATCGGTATTGCGTGCCGAACGAATGTAATCTACCCGCATGTCTACCGTAACCAGTTTGTCTTCCATGGATGACAAGGTGGTGATGCCGGCAATGCCGCCCACAGCATCCATAGCTGCCGAAATTACGCCTCCATGAACGGCCTGTATCCTGGAGTCGCCCACCAGCTCAGGTTTGAATTTTATGGTGGCTCTGGCGAAACCATCCGATAATTCAGCTAGTTCCAATCCTATGTATTTATTGAATGGGATCAACTCATTGAAAATATTGTAGTATAATTCTTTAGGTCCTTTCATGCTTGTACAGTGTTTTTATACAGAATAAATAGCTAACCTGAAATTCGGGATTTGCCCCGTTAAAATGAAACGATCCATGTTGCCAAGCGGTTAAATTATTCTTCCTCCGTAAGAAACAGGTTTTCAGTAATGTAATCGCAGAATAATTTTCCGGAATCACTCAGCCGGTAGGTTTCACCTTCTTGCATCACCCATTTATTATCCTCGAAGGGAGCTATTTCAAACAAGAAGTGTTGCAGAAATGCATCGCCGAAGACGGTTGCTATATGTTGCGCATCAACACCGGAAATCGTACGGATGTTCGTCATCACATATTCATTGTAACGGTCTGTCTTTGACAGTATTTCCCGTTCATTGGCCGTTTCTCGATGCAAGATTTTTTTTGCATAGATGGCATTGTTCGAGATGTTCCAGAAACGGCTCTCCCCATCGTAGGAATGTGCGGAAGGACCGATGCCAAGATAGGGAACACCTTTCCAGTAATTGCTGTTATGTCTCGCAAACTGTGGCTCCCGACAAAAATTGGAAATCTCGTAATGGGTATAAGCGTGCATCTTCATTTCCCGCTGTAAAATCGAAAATTGCTGTACCATCCTTTCATCACTCGGAGCTTCCGTTTTATTCCTGTTTATCTGACTTGATAATACGGTTTTATCCTCAACTGTCAGCGCATAGCAGGACACATGTGGGATGTGCAAATCGAATACGGTTTGCAGATTTTTCTCCCAGCATTCATCGCTCATGGTCGGTGTGCCGTAAATCAAATCCACCGAAAGGTTTTCAAATCCGATATCCTGCGCATTTTTCACGGAGTCAATGGCTTCCGCCGCATTGTGCGCCCTGTGCATATACTGCAAATCAGCGTCAAAGAAGGATTGTATCCCGATGCTGAAACGGTTAATGGCCGTTTCTTGCTTCAACGATGTTAAATATGCTTTCGAAAGGTCATCCGGATTTGCTTCCAGTGTGATTTCCGGATGTTCTGATACCGTGAAGTTTTTTTGTATTGCCTGCAAAAATGCATTGACTTCTCGTGTTGAAAGCAGGCTCGGTGTGCCTCCTCCGAAATAAATCGTTTCAATCACCGTTTTATCCCCAAGGAAATGCCTTTGCATCGCTATTTCCTCCAGCATGGCATTCAGTACTTCGTGTTTTGTTTTCAGTAAGGTGGAGAAATGGAAATTGCAATAGGTGCAGGCTTGCCTGCAGAAGGGAATATGTAAATAAATGCCGGCCATGATACTGCAAGGTAATGAGGAATGGCTAATTATTGATAACTTTGGGAGATAACTTAATGGTGGATCGTTGAGAATTAAAAATTTCTACATATTACTGCTGCTCCTTTTTCCGCAAGCCCTGGCTGCACAGCAGGTACGTTTGTTCATAGACACCAAAACAGCGATTCCACTTAAGATAAAAAAGCAGCAGCTGTTCAAGAATGAAAAGGAAGCACAGCAGTATCTTAAAACCATACAGCAGAAATTAATTCAACAAGGTTATCTGGAAGCCTCTTTTGACAGTGTCAGGCAGCAGCAGGATTCTGTTTTCACCTTCTTGCATACCGGAACGAGATATGTACTGAATACTCCGGCGGCACTGAACGGCAGAAAACGCAAGAAACATGCGGTGGTGTCGAAGAACCTCTATGAGGCGGAAACCGCCAAAGAACAAGTGGTTACCGAGTTGGAAAATAATGGTTATCCCTTTGCAAAAGTCATGACGGACAGCATACAACTGACGGACAGTTCACTCAGCTACAGCTATGAAGTGGATAAGGGAAAACTGATTGCTGTAGATAGTTTCATCAATCACGGTACTTCCAAGCTTACAAAGGGATTCATACAGAATTATGTGCTGATAAAGAGTAAACAACCCTACAATGAGGCACGAATTAAGAACATCGATAAGTTGCTGCAAAAACTGCCTTATGCCATTGTTCGCCAGCCATCCAATGTGCTGTTCAGGGATAACAAGGCAGACATTCACTTATACCTGGACAAACGCAAGGTGAATTCATTTGATTTTCTGATCGGTTTTTTGCCGGGAAGCAATAACGGCAAGATTCTCATTACAGGAGAAGTCAGAGTACATCTTCAGAATGCATTCAAGCGGGGGGAGGAAATCTATCTGGAGTGGAGAAAACTGCAACGGCAGTCACAGTTGCTGGATGTGCGTTTTAATTATCCCTACCTGCTGAATGCACCCATAGGCGTCAATTTCACCTTTAATCTCGAAAAGCGGGATTCCTCTTCTCTGGATCTTGCCTGCCAGTTGGGATTGCCCTACATTACAAGCTCCAATAATTACATCAAAGGCTTTTATAAATATTTTCAGACCATTGTGCTGGCGGCAGACACCTCTTATGCCAAACTTAATAAAAAATTGCCCAATAATCTGGATGCGACCTATAGCCAGTACGGGGTGCAGGCTTATTATGAAGACCTGGATTATTTGTTCAATCCCAGGAAAGGATTCGAGTTGAAACTGACAGGGTCTGTAGGTACGAAAAAAATAAAACCCAATAACCAGATCACCACCCTGCAGGATGATTTCTCGGGATTCAATTATGGCAGTTTGTATGATAGTATCCGCCGGAAGTCCATAAAGGGAGACTTGTTCTGGCTGGGGAATTATTATCTGCCTTTAGGTAAAAAACAGCGTCATATCTTGAAATTCGGACTCAATGGGGGAGCTGTCTTCAACCGGAGTCTCCTGAGGAATGAACTGCTGAGAATTGGCGGAAATCGTCTCTTGCGGGGATTTGACGAACAGTCGATTCTGGCGAGTACATATAGTGTTGCGACTGTGGAGTACAGGATGATGATGATGCGCAATTCCTATTTCTTTGTTTTTATGGATGCAGCCTATGTTCATCGTAAATTTAATAATACCATATTTCAGGATTTTCCATTTGGTTTTGGTGCAGGCATTACTTTTGAAACTAAAATCGGTATTTTTGGACTCACCTATGCACTTGGACAGCAAAAAGATAAATCTGTGGACTTCCGTAATTCAAAATTACACTTCGGGTATGTGGCAACCTTCTAAGGGTTTGACTGCCGTTGCGCGGTTTTCAGCAGTTTCGACAGGAGCTAATTATGGAAAATTACTCTTTTGTGTGCTTTGCATGGTCGTATTTGCCGGCTTTTCAGCCAACGATACCACATCGTACAATCCCGCATTCAGAGATTCTGTATTGAAAAATAAGGTGGATTCCACCCGCTGGAACCATCTTCGTTCAACACTGGATATCCACAAGGCAGGAGGCAGAACTATTGTAATCCAGAAGCAGAAGCCGGCAACCCAAAGTACAGCCTTTTTATACCTCTCGCTTGGCATAGCCTTGCCGTTGCTGATACTCCGGCTCATCTTTGATGACTTCTCCGCATCGCTCATAGAAGGCATGCTCAGCATAAAGAAGTTTTTTATTTTTTACAAGAGCAAGAAATTCGACTCTCTCCTGGCCATACTTTCCGTCTATGTCTTCAAAATAACCATCCTTTCCCTGGTGATGTATATCGGCCTTCGCTATTTTCAGAAAGATACCTTTATTGCATTCGATGCTTATTATTTCCTTGACCTGTGGCTGCTGCTGGGGTTGTTCTTTACCGTCAAGAATGTCACGGAGTTTATATTTAACTGGGTGATTGACACACAGGATTCCTTCAGGGCCTTTTTCTTACAAAACCTCTTTGCTGAATTCCTGCTGAGTATCGTGCTGTTGGTATTGTTTCTGATCTATATATATAACGGGCATGTTTCATACAATTTTATGCTGTCCATGTTGTTGCTGTGTCTTGTTGTGTACGTTGTTTTCAACATTATAAGGAGTTATCAACTCATGAGCAATACCCGCATACCTTACAAACTACACTTTTTTCTGTATATTTGCGCATTCAAAATAGTACCACTCCTGGTTCTGGTCAAGTATATTTTGAATAACATCGTCTAATAAATCGGAATAAAATGGCTAAAAAAGTGGTGGAAAAACAGACAGCGGCTTCCAAAACGACCGCAGTTAAAACATCTGCTAAAACATCTGCAACGTCTGCATCTTCCGGAACTGCCAAGACAGCAGTACGCCCTAAAGCAACAACTGTCGCCAAGAGTAAAGCTAAGACGCCTACATCTCCGGTTAAACAGGTAAAACCGACAGAAGAAAAAAAAGCAGCAACCCCCGCCAAACCTGCTGCCAAAAGCGAAAAGAAAGTTCTCGTGGAGGTGAAGCCTATCCCGACAATTGTGACCACTTCAAAGTTGAAACCGGTTAAATCCATATTGATTTCCCAGCCCAAACCGGATATGGGTAAATCCCCTTATATCGACCTTGCCCAGCAGTTCAAGATAAAACTGGACTGGCGACCTTTCACCCATGTGGAAGGAATCAAGGCCGCAGATTTCAGAAAACAGAAAATCTACATAGAACAATATTCCTGCGTGATTTTTACCAGCAGAATCGCCATCGAGCAATACTTTCGCATCTGTGAGGAACTGCGCATCAAGATCAGTGAAGACAACAAATACTTCTGCAACAGTGAAGCGATCGCCTTATATCTTCAGAAGTTCATACAGTACAGAAAACGTAAAGTGTTTTTCGGTGATGGCAGATTACCTAAGTTGATGGAGGTCATCCTGAAACACAAAGATGACGGCAAGTTTCTATTGCCATGCTCAGATGTTCGGGATAAGGCCCTTGCTGAAGCCTTGCAGAAGCATCACATCGCCTACAGTGAGGCGTTTATTTATAAAACCGTTGCCAGCGATTTATCGGATTTAAGTGATGTGAAATATGACATGCTGGTGTTTTTCAACCCTTCAGCCATCGACTCTCTGTACACCAATTTCCCTAAATTCAGTCAGGATGAAACACGATTGGCCATTTTCGGGAATTCTACCGCAGAGACGGTAAAAGCGCACAAGCTGAACATTAACATCTTTGCACCAACTCCTGAGAATCCTTCTCTGGTGGATGCCATCAAGAAGTATATAACGGAAGCCAATAAGAGAGGTAAATAAGTTGTTTGCATACATCTGTGGCATTTGCAAATGCTGTCGGACTGCCTTTGAATGCGGAACAGGGAACAATATACCCTGCCCATTGTTACAATATTCAAATTTCTTTTCTATTTTTACAATATGCCAGTTTCTTTCAAAAAGATAGCGTTTTTCGTATGGTGTTTTTCCACGTACAGCACCTATGCGCAGATACAATCGATTACATCTCATTACATGTTTTCACCACAGCTTGCGAACCCCGCATTCTACGGCAGTAAAGACGGTGTTAATTTTGGAGCCAATTACCGCCACCAGTGGGCAAAATTGGATGGGCAGCCGAGAACCGTGAATGTGTTTGCGGACGCCAACCTGACACAGGCGCACGGAGGTATCGGTTTGAATGTTTCCAACGATATGCTGGGAGCATATACCAATACAACCCTGAATGTTGGATATGCCTTTATTCAACAGCTCAACAAGAAAGTTAAATTGTCTGTAGGTGTCAATGCCGGAGCAACGTTTTCCAAACTAGATGGTACCAAACTGATCACACCACAGGGCAACGGCACCGATCTGAAGGATGATGTGCTGTCCAATCAGGTACAGAAAAGCATAAGACCCAATCTTTCAGTCGGTATCGCCATTGCTCACCGATACATAGAGGCTGGTGTCGTTTACACGAATGTCATAAACGCAAAAGATAAATTTAATGGAGAAGTGAGCAGTCTGAAACCTATGTACGGCGGCGTGCTGCAGGTATATGCAGGCAGCAAGATAAAAATCAGGGATAATTTTTCGCTAAGGCCCTCGTTTGTGATCAATACGGATTTTAAGGAAATCCAGACAGACTTCAGTTTTCTGGCTGGTTATAAAGATTTTGTCAGCCTGGGCTTGAACGTGAGGGGATACAATAAAAACGCTTTTGAGTCGTTATCCCCGATAGTAAGCATAGGGCCGGTGAAAAATATTTGCATAGTATACAGTTATGATGTATCTTTAAACAAGTTAAATTCGGTGAATAAAGGTTCTCATGAGATAACATTGAACTATTTATTGCCAAATAGTAAACTTTACAGGAAACCCAAAATTATCAACAATCCACGGTTTTTGTAAAAAGATTATTAATATTTTGGATAAAATGTAAACCAAGGTGTACAAGTAAACATTATTTTTTGTTATTTTTACATCTTATTTTAGGATAAAAACGTAAACAACTAAGATGAATAAGTTAAAATTTTCGTTAATTGCAGTGATAGCTGTATTGTTAGCTAGTTGCAAAGGCGGTAACGGCACCGATGGTCAGTTAATCGGTGCACAGGATCGTCCAAAGTGGGATAACAACCTCTTACCTTATGGTATGGTTTATGTTCCATCCGGTGTATTTCATGCGGGTCCTTCCGATCAGGATGTGAACTATGCTTTCAACACTAAAATGAAACAATTATCCATTGTTGGATTTTACATGGATGAAACTGAAATCACTAACAACGAATACCGTCAGTTTGTTGAGTACGTTCGTGACTCTATCGCACACCAGATGCTGGGCGGCGATCACCTGAAAGAAGGAGATAACGGACAGCAGGCAATTAACTGGGATATGCCAATCGATATGGATTGGACAACCGGTAACGGTGTGACCGAGGAAGGTTCACAGTTAGATCCTATGTTCTATTCTGAGGCAGACCGTATCAACGGTAAAAAAGAAATCGATCCACGAAAATTGGAATATGCCTATACTTGGTTCAAATGGAAAGAAGCGGCTCAGCAAAGACCTACTGACAAGGATGTTAAGCCTAGAAGCGCTTTCATGGAGAAAAAGAAAATCTCCATCTATCCGGATGAAATGGTATGGATCAGAGATTTCGTATACTCTTACAACGAACCAATGACTCGTTCTTATTTCACACACCCGGCTTATGATGATTATCCGGTGGTAGGTGTTACGTGGGATCAGTGTAACGCATTCTGCGCCTGGAGAACACTTAAATGGAATGACTACAGAGCAACTCAAAAGGAAGCGCCTCTGGATCAGTTCCGTTTACCAACAGAATATGAGTGGGAATATGCATCAAGAGGAGGAAGAAACTTATCTCCGTATCCTTGGGGTGGTCCTTATGTTAGAAATACAAAAGGATGTTTGCTGGCTAACTTCAAGCCAGGAAGAGGTAACTATCCTGAAGACGGCGGATTCTACACAGTGAATGCCAAATCTTACTGGCCGAATGACTACGGTTTGTATAACATGGCAGGAAATGTGGCTGAATGGACCTCTACCGCATATGAAGACGATGCAAATGCCTTCGTACATGACAAACAACCGGATTTCAGATATGATGCAAAAGAAGATGAGCCAAACGTAATGAAACGTAAGGTAATCAGAGGCGGATCATGGAAAGATATCGCCTATTTCTTACAGTGCGGAACAAAATCATACGAATATCAGGATTCTGCAAAATCTTATGTCGGCTTCAGATGTTTATTGCCATTCATGGGCAGATCAATGAATGATTTCGGCAACTAAAAACAATATTTTTTGCAAATTTTCGTTAAATATTAAATTTCCAAACTAACCATTATATTTATTAAACTAACCAAATAAAAAAAATCACATTATGGCAGCAAGTTATTTCAAAACCAAAGCAGGTAAAAGAGCAAAAAATCTACTTTTTGGTGTAGGTGCAGCGGTAGTTATCATCGGTGCATGGGCAAAAATTTTGCACATCGCAGACCCTAAAATCGCAGGCTTCCCTTTCTATTCTTATATGTTAACAATCGGTCTGTTGACAGAGGCAGTTATCTTCTTTATTTCTGGTTTCATTCCGCCAGAACCAGATTACTACTGGGAAAAAGTATATCCAGGATTGGATATCTATGACGAAAATTGGGAGAAAAATTCAGAAAAATTCGGTCATACACCTTTAAATGCACCTGCAGGTGGCAACAGCTTATCAGGTCAAATGGATAAAATGCTGGAAGCAGCTAAAATCGATCAGAGTTTGGTTACTAAATTCGGCGACAGCTTAAAAGGTTTCTCTGATCAGGTTAGCAAATTAACAAGTGTTGCTGATGCATCGGTGGCTTCTAACGAGTTCGCAGGTGCAGCTAAAGCAGCAGCTTCTTCTTTAAACGGCGTAAAAGAGTCTTTCTCTTCAGCAGCAGACGGAATGAGCAAATTGGCGGCAGCTTCCGGTGATGCAGCCCAGTACCATTCTCAGGTTCAAAGTGCTACTAAAAACTTAGCTGCCTTGAATGCTGTTTATGAAATGGAATTACAAGACACAAACACTCACCTGAAAACAATGAATAAATTCATCGGTAACTTATCTACAGCAATGACAAGCCTTGAAGGTTCATTGGCAGATACCGAGAAATTCAAATCTCAAATGGGTGGCTTAGCTGGAAACTTAGAAAAATTAAACGGTATCTACGGAAATATGTTATCAGCGATGCGTTCATAATAAGCTTTTTTCTTAAAATTATTAATTAACCAAAAGTAAAAAAGTAAGTTATGGCAATTCCTAAGGAGAACAGGCAGCAGATGATCAATATGATGTATCTGGTGCTTACTGCGATGTTGGCATTAAACGTTTCTGCGGAAATCTTAAATGCGTTCAAAACAATCAATAAGAGTTTAGAAAACTCAAAAGTTACAGCAGATACCAACTTAAAGACGACTTATAATGCTTTTGCTGCAAAGAAAGCAAAAGAACCGTCCAACACTGCAGTAACAGCAAATGAAGATAAAACAAGACAATCTCAGTCCATTACAGATAAGTTGCTTGCTTCAATTGCTAAATTAAAGCAGGATATCATCACTAAAGCGGGTGGTCCGGATAAGGATGATCCAGCAGGTATCATGATGCGAAAAGATGATATGGATGTTTCAACAGGTTATCTGGTAGAAGGCACCAATGGTAAGAACGGCGAAGGCTACAAGCTTAAGTCTGAAGTTGATGCAACCATCAAGCAATTGGAAGCTCTAATTGAACCGGCTGATTTGGAAATGGTAAGGCAGCGTATGTCCCTTTCCACAGTGCCAAATGAAAAGAACGGAGACTGGGTAAGAGAAGAGTTCTACCAAATGCCGGCGATAGCATCTTACTCCATGCTGACAAAATTGGAAAATGATGTTAAAAATACGCAAGGTACTTTAGCTTCTTATTTCTTCAGCAAAATTGGTGCATCTCAGGAATTAACTCAAGATCAGATTGTATTTGACAAATTTTCAGGTCAGATTACGGCACCTTCAACCTATATTCTGAAGGGTGAAACATTTGAGGCTAATATCTCTTTGGCTGCAACATCTTCCAAGAGTGCAGGTACCGTTACAGTTAATGTAAACGGTCAAAATGTTCCTGTAGATCCTGCAACCGGTATTGCTAAATATAAAGCATCTCCTGGTGTAGGTGAGTATCCTTTACGTGGTACGGTATCTGTGAAAAATGACAGAACAGGTGAAGTGAAAAGCTATCCTCTACCAGAGTTTAAATATACGGTAGCGGCTCCGTTCGCAACAGTATCTCCAACTAAGATGAATGTGTTCTATATTGGTGTAGATAACCCGGTAGAAATTTCTGCTGCAGGTGCTTCTGCCAATGACCTTAAGGTGAGCATGTCTGCCGGTACCATTACCGGTTCTGGTGGAAAGTATACGGTGAGAGTAACTCAACAAGGTACTACCAACGTAAATCTTACCGCTAAAGGCAAAGCGTTCCCGGCATTCCCTTTCCGTGTGAAAATGATTCCTAACCCGATTGCAAAAGTATCTGGTTTACCTGGTGGAAGAATCAATGCTGCGGTTTGGAAAGCGCAAAAGGGTGTTGTAGCAGATCTTGAAAACTTTGACTTTGACGCTAAATTTGAAGTTTTAAGTTTCAATATGTTCTATCAGCCTAAATTACAGGATCCGGGTATTGCATCAGCAACAGGTCCTTATTTTAGCCCTGCTATGCAAGCATTCGTTTCAAAAGCAAAACCGGGTGATATCTTCTATATAGAAGAAATCAAGGTAAAAGGTCCGGATGGTATGTCTCGTAAAATACCTGGTATCGCCTTTAAAATCGATTAATAAGAATTTAGATATATGAAAATGCAAATAAATAAAATAGGGTTGTTGTTGCTGACATTGGTATTGTTAGGTACTTCCACTTCTACTTTTGCACAAAAAAGTAAGAAGTCAACGAAGAAGAAAACAACATCCGCTACGGTTTCAGATCAATCCGGATCAGGCACAGATGCGAACGCCGCTGAAAATGCAGCAGCAGCAGAGACGCCTGCCGTAACGGCTCCTGAGCCAGCTCCTGCACCGCAACCTGAAAATGCCGCGGCAACTTTAGCTCCTGCAGCAGCTACTGCCTCTACGATTGATTCAAGCAATCTGAAGACAGAAGTACAAAAGTTACCATGGGTACAGGAAATTACCGGTAAGCGCGTAGCGATGGGCTATGAGCCAATTCGTGAGGCAGATGTATTCTGGTGGAAGAATGTTTGGAGAGTCATTGACCTGAGAGAAAAAATTAATTTGCATTTCAAATGGCCTAAAGCTCCTTTCATTCAGGTATTGCTAGATGCCGTTCAAGGTGGAAAATGCCAGGTATACAGTGGTATGGACGATGATTTCACAGCTCCTATCGATCCGAAGGAAGCATTGAACGTCGCAGGCGGCGGTGTAGACTCCATCTACGTTACAGACCCGGGCACCGGTATTCAGACCTTACAGGTGGTAACCAAAGAGGTTAACTGGAACAATGTAAATAAACTGCGTCTGAAAGAAGTTTGGTTCTTCAATAAGCAAACTTCTACTATGGAAGTCCGTATCATGGGTATCTGCCCTTTGTATGATAACTACGATCCTACAACAGGTGATTTCCGTGGTGAGGTTCCGGTATTCTGGGTGTACTTCCCAAGTTTACGTCAGACCTTGGTGAACTCAACCGCTTATAATCCATTCCCGAACGGTGTACGCTTAAATTGGGATCAGGTGTATGCATTGCGTTTATTCGGCAGCTATATTTACAAAGTAGATAACGTTCAGGATTTCCGTATTAAAGATTACAAATCCGGAATCGATATCCTGTATGAATCTGAAGCTAAGAAACAAGAGTTGTTCAACTTTGAACACGATCTTTGGGAATATTAATCGTTCTCGAAAGCATAAAAAAACGGATAGCCTGGCTATCCGTTTTTTATTTTAAAATAATCATACACGAGTTTTGCCTTTGCCTTGCCTGCAATTGCTTCCAATTCAGATAACTCGGCTTTTTCGATGGACCTAACAGAGCCAAACTCTTTCAATAATCTGGCGGCAATAGCATCACCGATACCTTTGATGGAGCTAAGCTCCGTCTTGATGGTGTCTTTATCTCGTTTACTGCGATGAAAGGTGATACCAAACCGGTGAGCTTCATTCCGGATATGCTGAATCACTTTCAATGTCTCCGACTTTCGGCTGATGTGCAGCGGATAGGGGTCGTTCGGATAGTAGATTTCCTCCAGCCTTTTGGCAATGGAGATTACCTGTACTTTATCTTCCAGCTTCAGGTTGTAGATGCTTTCCATGGCGGCGCTTAATTGGCCTTTCCCTCCGTCAATGACAATAAGATCTGGCAATGGCTCTTGTTCCAGGATCATTCTATGGTACCTTCGGTAGACGACCTCTTTCATCGTGTCAAAATCATTTGCACCTACCACCGTTTTAACGTTGAAATGTCGGTAGTCCTTTTTGCTGGGTTTGGCATTTTTAAAGACCACACAGGCTGAGACGGCATTGGTGCCCTGAAAATTTGAATTGTCAAAACATTCGATATGCTTTGGAAGCACCTGTAGTTTCAGTTCCTCTTTCATTAATTGCAGCAATCGTGTGGTGTTGTCCGGTTTGGTTTTTTCTTTCCCTTTTTGTTTTTGAAACAATGCATTTCGCTGTGCCAACTCAACGATGTGTTTCTTGTCGCCAATCTTAGGAACAGATACCTGGATGAATTCATTTTCAATCGTCACTTCGAAGGGTAACAGGACATCCGCTTTTTCTTCAGAATTTCCAAGCGCATCCGTAATGGCGAATTGCATCAGCTCTTCCTTGCTCTCTTCCAGATTTTTCTGGAGTGTGATGGCCTTGGTCTTGATGATGGTACCTTCATATACATACAGGTAGTTGATGTAAGCTTTTTTCTCATCTTCCGTGAAGCCGAACACATGGAAGTTACCCAGACCCGGATTGACAACCGTAGAATCTGTCACATATTCTTTCAGAGATTGCAATTTTATCTTAATGATTTCCGCTTTCTCAAATTCCAGTTGTTCGGCATATGTGTGCATCTGTTGCTTCAGTATGCCGCGCAGTTCCTGTAGTCTGCCTTTGACAATCTTACGTATCTGTTCGATGTTGTTGTCGTAGTTTTCTTTGGTTTGAAATGCCATACAAGGGGCCAGGCAGTTCCCGATATGATACTCCAGACAAACTTTGAACCTCTTAGCTTTTATGTTTTTTTCATTCAACGGCAGGGAGCAGCTGCGGATAGGGTATAATTTTTTGATAAGTTCTAAAATGGAACGTACGTGGTTCACAGAGGTGTAGGGCCCGAAATATTCCGCGCCGTCGTTCTCATATTTTCTGGTAAAGTAAATGCGTGGAAACGGCTCATTGACGATTTTGATATAAGGATACGATTTGTCATCCTTTAAACTGATATTATAGCGAGGTTGCAGTTCCTTGATGAGTGCATTTTCCAGTAGTAAGGCATCTCGTTCAGTTGGTACAATAGAATATTCAATGTTGTGTATTTTCCGCACCATTAGTTGAATGCGGTAAGTGTGGTCTTTGTTGATGAAGTAGGAGGAAACCCGGTTCTTCAGATTCTTTGCCTTGCCGATGTACAATAATTTCCCTTCCTTATCATAATAGCGATACACACCCGGCTGCTTTGGCAGGTTCTTGATGATGGATTGAAGAGATTCGTGCGAAGGCATGTGGTACAAATATAATTGATGCAGACGATGAATTTTATCAAAATTAATATAGTATTTTTAGAAGTTCATATACTATGCTACAATTAAATAGAGAGAAGAAAAGATGGTACATACTGATTGTAACATTATACATAGCATACATGTTTATCATGCACAAATGGGGGCATCAGGGCGATATGATGTTTTGGCTGGATTGGTCCAGGTATATCTCCGAACACGGATTTTCGCATGTCTATGATAACAAGGACTGTAATTATTTACCTGCCTATTTATATATTCTATGGGCGCATGTGAAGTTGCAGGGTAACCATGTTGATATTGGAGATAATCTTTATACGATTAAATACTTTACATTGATATTCGATGTGGCAGCAGCAGTTCTTACGGTAAGATATGTGAAAGAAATAGCGGATAAGACCTATTATTCTTTATTATTAATGTTTAATGTCGCATTTATTTATAACACAGTCTTCTGGGGGCAGGTTGATGCAATTTTTACATTTTTTGGATTTGCAGCCTTATTGTCAGCGATAGAGCAGCGTGTTATTTTGAGCATTATATGCCTTTTCATTGCGCTGAATTTCAAATTGCAGGCCTTGATTTTTATTCCCGTCACAGGAATTATATTACTGCCTAATTTCCTTTCTTTTAATGGCATAAAGAGGATACTGACGGGAATAACGATTTCGTTTGTACTACAGGTGTTTATATTGATGCCGTTTATCCTTTCCGGAAACTTGGGGCAGGTTTGGCATGTGATCAGTGATTCGGTAGGGCATTATCCTTACCCAACGGTGGGTGCATTCAATGTTTGGTCATTGTTGTTGCCGAATGTTTCCATTGAAGGAATGTATCATTTAAGTGATGAGAGCAGAATTTGGTTTTTAACATACAAACAGGTGGGACAACTGATGTTTGTGACTGCATTATTCCTGGCTTTATTTCCGCTGTTTATCTACTTTTGGAAAAGGTATGTTCAAAAAAAAGATGACGTGTTTTCTGTTCAAAATATTTTTATCATTACGGCATTATCTTCTCTGAGTTTTTATTTTTTCAATACGGAAATGCATGAACGATATGCACATCCTGCGTTGGTTTGTTTGGCCGCATATGCTTTTCTGAGTAAAAGATTCTTTCCTCTATTGTTGGGATCCTTAGCGTATTTCTTAAATATGGAAAGAATATGCTGGTATCTGAATCTGCACAATTATACCTATATGAACGGTTTTATTTTTAAACCCAGATTAGTGGCGGGTTTGTATTTGATACTGATTATATTGCTATATGTTCTTTTGTACAGAAATAAAACTGTAAAAGAAGATGAACCTGTATTGACCTGACTACATCAGAATCCCTGCAATCGTGGCTGATAAGTAAGATGCCAGCGTACCGCACAATAAGGCTTTCATACCCAATTTGGCCAGATCCGCCCTGCGTTCAGGAGCCAACTCGCCGATACCACCGATTTGCATGCCTACCGAACTGAAATTGGCAAATCCGCAAATGGCGATACTCGCAATCATGATGCCTTTTTCCGTAACAGGTGCCAACCCATTTTTAGTCATATTCAGGAAGGCAATAAACTCGTTGATGGTAAGTTTTTGTCCCATCAAAGTGGCAACTGTGCTGACGTCTTTTGCCGGTACACCCATGCACCAAGCCAGCGGGTAGAATATCTTTCCGAAAATCCAGTCTAATGTAAGTGTGAAGGGCAGGTTCGTCCAGTATCCGAATTTTCCGAGAATGTAATTGATCAAGGCAATCAGTGCCACAAACCCGATAATCATCGCGATTACATTTACAGATATCTTCATGCCATCGCTGGCGCCATGACTGATGGCATCAATAATATTGGTGTAAGGTGTTTTCACTTCCAGTTTTACATTTCCCATGGTTTTACTCTCTTCCGTTTCCGGAAATACGATTTTCGATATGACCAATGCGCCCGGTGCCGCCATGATGCTGGCTGCCAGTAAGTATTCTACTTTTGCACCAAAGCCTACGTATACCACCAGGATACCACCGGCAATACACGCGAGACTGCCCGACATGCTGGCCAGCAATTCACTCATGGTCATGGTGGATAGATAAGGGCGTATCATCACCTGTGCTTCTACCTGCCCTACGAAGGCACTGGCAACATTGCTCAACGCTTCCGCACCGGAAACACGCATCACGAAATTCATCGCTTTTGCTATGATGGCAACGATGCGTTGCATGATACCGAAATGATAAAAGATGGCTACCAATACGCATACCAGAATGATGGTGGCCAGTACACTGAATCCAAATATGAAGACGCCGTCTGTGCTGTAAGGAACACTGCCGCCCTGAAAATTATCCGCCATAAGGCCGCCATATACAAATCCGGCTCCCTGATGTGCAAAAGCCTCAATGTGTGTCATCACCTTTCCGAGTGATTGGAAAAAGTTTTTTACAGGTTCCACTTTCAGAATCAGTATGGCTATGATGGTTTGAAGAAGCAAGCCGCTTCCCACCAACCGATAGTTGATTCTTTTCTTGTTATTTGAAAATAGAAATGCAATGCCGAGTATTACCACAATGCCAATTAATCCCTGAAATCTTTCCATAAGTATTAGTGTGTTAGACAAATATACCTTTTATCATTTGGCTTGTATATTCTTTGATTTATAAAATATCAACAGTCATATGGGATGATGTGATTACTTCTTACTGAGTTCTCTGCTTCTTTGCAAGGCATCTTCCATGCCTTTCTGAATGTTGAAACTTACAGATGTCTGATGGAATTGCCTGATAGCTGCTTCTGTTGTTCCTCCTTTTGAGGAGACCTTGTCTATCCATTCCTTACAGGATAAATCATTGACCTTGTATAATTCTACCGCACCGAGAAATGTTTGTTCCACCATCTTGGAAGCTTCCGTATGGGTGAAGCCCATTTCCATCGTTTTCTGTATCATGGCATCCATAAAATAGAATACGTAGGCCGGGCCGCTTCCGGAGACGGCCGTGATGGCATTCAGACGGTCTTCATCGTATAGCTGAATCGTGATACCTGTCGTCTCCAGCAATTTGCGCACAAAATCGGCATCTCGCTGAGGAATGCTGTTAGACACCATGAATCCGGTCACCCCCATTCCAATCTGGCAGGGCAGATTGGGCATGCAGCGAATGACCTTGCTGGTGCCCAGGTTTTCTTCTACATCTGCTATTTTAACACCGGCCATTATGGTCAGTACAATGTGTTTCTCATTGATGTATGGTTTGAGTTTAGGATATACGGAATAGGCGTCCTGCGGTTTGGTGGCGAGGATAATGAGTTCCTTGTCTGAAATGAAATCACCAAATTCATTGTACACCTGCCCGAGTTTCATTCGGTTCAATTCCAGAATCTGAGCATGGTCTTTTTCTATTACCGTCAATTGTTTATGTGTAAGGATTTTTGCATTCAGGAAACTTTCGGCAAAACTTCTGCCCATGTTGCCACCACCTATGATTAGAACGTTCATTAATAATGTTGGATTTGGATTTGAATGATGAATGTTGAATTATCAATTGCTAGTAAATATCCGCATTCATTTTCAAATTTTCAAATTTTCAATTTTTTTACCTAATTTGTCATATGCTTTACTTGATCTTATATTTAATAAGCGGGTTGCTTACCATTTTAGCGGAACATACGGAATACAGAATGCTGATGTATGGCACCAAAGTGATGCTGATGCCTTTGCTGGGGATGTATTTTTATCAGCAATCCAAGCAAGTCAACAACTATAAGTTTATTTATCTGGCCCTGTTCTTTTCCTGGTGGGGGGATATCTTTCTGATGTTTCCGAGAAACGAGGCGTCACCCAATGCCAAACTTTTATTTATTGCAGGATTAGTCTCCTTCCTGATAGGGCATTTAAATTATATCATACATTTCATCAAGGAAGTGAAGCCACTGCCCACGGCTACTACAATTGTAGAAAAGCCATATCTGGTATTGCCTTTCCTGGTATTTATCTGCTCCTTTCTGGGCTTGCTCTATCCGACCTTAGGGCCGATGAAATTGCCTGTGACCGTATATGGAATTGTGATTACCTGTATGATGATGGCTGCGTTTAACAGAAAAAACTTAGTGAACGGCACCTCTTTTACGCTTGTTTTCTTCGGTGCCGTGTTGTTTGTTTTTTCAGATTCCTGTATTGCGCTTAACTTATTCTACCATCCGTTTCAATTTGCCAGAATTGCCATCATGTCCACCTATATCATGGCACAGCTGTTCATCATTAAAGGAATCTTGGCCGAGAAAAGGGAACTTGCTTAAAACTCTTCTTCTTTTACACGTTGTTTGTATACTCTATTGGATACATTGATACTGAGTTCGTACAAGACAAAGATAGGAGTGGAAATCAGCAGTAAGCTGGTGATGTCTCCTTGTGGCGTGATGATGGCTACAATGATCAGGATGGCCACATAGGCAATTCTTCTGCCATTGCGCATGAAAGAAGGTGTAAGGATGCCGAGTTTGGTGAGCAGATAAACCAGCATGGGTAATTCAAACAGAATGCCGGTGGGTATTGTCATGGTAATCAATAAACCAATATAGCTGTTGATGTCTATCATGTTTTGAACGATAGATGTTGCCTGATATTGAATCAGGAAGTTGATGGAGAAGGGTGCAATGATGAAATATCCGAACAGACAGCCAAACGTAAACAGCAAGGAAGTGATGAAAACAATACCACGGGTATTTCTGATTTCTCGTTCGTGCAGGGCCGGTTTTACAAAGCGCCAGAGTTCCCAGAAAACATAAGGAAAGGCACCGATGGCACCGACATACATGGCCATTTGCAGGTGCAACATGAACTGCCCGGTGATATCCGTATTGATGAATGTGAATTTCGCATCCTGAATGCAGAGTCCCTGAAAGAATGTAGACTGTGTCTCCATCCAGCAAAATAGTTTATTGGTAGGAAAGTCTGCACGGGTGGGACCGAACAGCAGGTAATCAAAAATGAATTTCTTCTGTGTGAAAGCTATCAATGCACCGGCAACAATAGCAATGGCTGAGCGCATGATGTGCCAGCGCAGGGCTTCGATATGGTCGAAGAACCCCATCTCATTCTTTTCATTGCTTTCGTTGATGTTACCCATTGGCAGACTGCAAAAATAAAGGTTTAAACGTCAACGAAATATTAATTTTATTAAATCAGACATCAGTCATCAGGGATTGGCCATCAGGACTATAAATGCGTTCATTATGCGCCCAAAATTCTCTAATGATTATTGACCATTGACCAAGTTAAGCAACTTATCTACTTTCGGTGCCAGAATGATTTCCGTTCTGCGGTTGCGGGCTTTACCTTCTGCTGTGGCATTGCTCTCTATCGGGAAAAATTCACCGCGGCCGGAGGCAATTACCTGTAAGGAACTGACTTTGTATTTGTCTGTCAAGATATGCAGTACGCTGCTGGAGCGCATCAGACTCAGATCCCAGTTGTCTTTAATCAGTCCGCCATTTGAACCATAAGGTACATTATCGGTATGTCCTTCTATATTTACCTGAATATCGGGATTTTTCTTAATAACTTCTGATAATTTTCCCAACGCATCTACACCCTTGCTTTCCACGGTGGTAGAACCGGATTTGAACAATAGCTTATCCGACATGGAAACATATACCTTGCCGTCTTTGGTGTATACGCTCAGTTCTCCGGCGGAAAAATCGGTGAGTGCTTTCTTGATGGCATCGCGCAGAGCGTCCGCCTTCGTTTTCTGTTCTGTCAGTAGCTTTTCCAGTTCCGTGATTTTTGCCTCACGTGCCAGTAAGTCCGTATTGGCTTTCTTTAAATCCGCCTCTTTCTGCTGTAAGGCTATTTTCTGTTTCTCCAGATCCAGTTGCATCTGAATCAGATCCGCGTTTGTTTTCTGATTCTTGTCTCCCGCTTCTTTCAGTTTTCTCAGATAGTCCTGTTGTGCCTGTGAAAATTGTGCCGTCTGTTCGTCCAGTTCCTTTCTCATGGATTCCACCAAATCAGCCAGTCCTGTAGAGTCATTTCGAAGTTGTTCCAGTTGGGCGGTGAAACTGGTATTGCTTGCGGCACAGTCCGATTTCAGCGAATCCAGACTTTGCGTCAGCGAGCGGTTTTTGATGGCCTCATTCAGATAATCGTTCAGTGCTTTGTCATATTCTTTTTGTGTGACACAATTCGTCAGTAAGATGACAGCCAGCATGGGGATGATATATTTTTTCATGGTATGATTTTACGGTTGACAAAATGGATGGAAAAACCTCCATTTTCCGGTATCGGTAAAAATACACTTTATGGAATTTCATAAAAATCCATTACCGCAAATATCTGTTTTCTTATTCCCAAATTACATGCTTATCTTTACACAAATGTCTAAAACCAAGACCATCTACATTTGCCAGAATTGTGGCACCAACTCTCCCAAGTGGATGGGAAAATGCGGCAATTGCGGTGAGTGGAATACATTTGTGGAAGAGATTGTAGAAACAAAGTCTGCTGCAGGTAAACCTGTTACAACCAAAACCAAACCACAGTTATTGCAGGAGATATCTTCTGAAAACCGACAGCGTATCATCACTTCGGATGTTGAATTGAACCGTGTGCTGGGAGGTGGTATTGTTCCCGGTTCCCTGATGTTGATTGGCGGTGAGCCCGGCATTGGAAAGTCTACCTTGCTCTTACAGGTGGTGCTGCAAACGAAAGGGCTGAAAACCTTGTATGTTTCAGGAGAAGAAAGCGAGCAGCAGTTAAAAATGCGCGCCGACAGGATCAAACAAACCAATAGTGAGGTTTTTGTGTATACGGAAACGTCCGTAGAATCCATCATGCAGCAGATAGAAGCGGTGCAGCCTCAGTTGCTGGTGATAGATTCCATACAAACGCTCGAAACCTCGCTGATAGAATCGGCGGCGGGCAGCGTTTCGCAGATACGTGAAGCTACGCATGTGATACAGCAGTATGCCAAACGCAATAATCTTCCTGTCTTTATTGTTGGTCATATCACGAAAGAAGGCACCATTGCCGGTCCGAAATTACTGGAACATATGGTGGATACCGTGCTGCAGTTTGAAGGCGATAGGAATTATAATTACAGGATTTTACGCACACAGAAGAACCGTTTCGGTTCTACGGCCGAATTAGGTATATACGAAATGCGCGGAGATGGTATGCGTGCTGTGACGAATCCATCGGAATTGCTGATTACACAACGCGACGAGCAGGTGAGTGGTGTGGCGATTGCAGTCACCATGGAAGGCATGCGTGCCTTGCTGGTGGAAGTGCAGGCGCTGGTTTCGCCGGCGGTGTATGGAACTCCGCAGCGCAGTGCTACCGGATATGATCTGCGCCGACTCGGGATGATATTAGCCGTGCTGGATAAACGCTGCGGTTTTCGTTTCGGTGCAAAGGATGTGTTTCTGAACATTGCCGGCGGGTTGCGCGTCGAAGACCCCGCGGTGGATTTGGCGGTGGTGGCGGCGTTATTGTCTTCCTATGAAGATGTAGCCATCAGTAATAAGTATTCCTTCAGTGGTGAAGTAGGTTTGAGTGGCGAGATACGTGCGGTAAATAAAGTAGAGCAACGTGTAGCAGAAGCCGGAAAATTAGGTTACGAAAAAATCTTCATTTCCAAATACAACCAGAAAGTAAGCAGCGGTGAAGCCGAAATTAATCTGGTAAAAACGGTGGCGGAGTTTTATAAGAAGTTGTTTAATTAATAACCCGAATCAGTAATAGTAGCACCGGATGCAATAAATGCAAGAGGGAAGGCAAGTAAGAAGCCTATCCAGAAAATACGTTCATATCTGAATTTCTGATGATACATTTTCTTTAGTTCATCATCTAAGATATAATACCAGGATTTGTCAAGCCTGTAATTAATCAATGTCATTGGAAAGTATTCGATAAAATCTGTAGTCGGATCTAGAAAATTCTGAGGAGGCATACCTGAGTGTTCCAAAAAAATGTTATTATATTTCCTGTTCTCCCTATATGCCTTTATTCTAAAATATTGTCGCATGCTAAGATAGTGTCCTGAAATCCCAACTAAGAATGAGATTATTGTAAGGGCATCGAAAATTTTTGAAATAATTTGCAAGATTACTAAAATAGATCATTTATTGTAAATCCAAATATACTCTCAATATACAAATATTTTCTATCTTAACATCATGTTTTCTAGGCTATTGGAATATCCACTCGATTTTTATCGTCTTTTTTACCCAAAGATTTGTGGCGGGTGCGATGTCCCGCTCGCAAAGGGGGAGGAACATTTATGTTTCAACTGTCGAATGGAATTGCCCTTTACCGCTTTCGAGTCGTTCAAAGAGAATCCGGTAGAAAAAATATTTCACGGCAGGGTAGATCTTGAATTTGCCACTTCCTTGCTGTTTTTTTCCAAAGGTGAACGAGTGCAGAACATTATGCATAACATTAAGTACAACGAGCAGAAAGAACTGGCTGTTTTTATTGGCCGTATTTTTGCCGAACGTTTGCAAAATAATCCATACCTGAAAGACGTTACTACCATCATACCGGTTCCCTTGCATCCACAGAAACAACAGGTGCGAGGATATAACCAAAGCGAATTATTTGCAGAAGGCATGAATGAAGTATTAAGAAAGGGTATAATGACAAAAATAATTTCAAGAGATATTAATACAGAAACACAAACGAAAAAAACGAGAACGGAACGCTGGGAAAATGTGGAGAAAGCGTTTTTCGTCAGAAAACCGGAGCTGCTCGAGCATCAGCATGTTCTGCTGGTAGATGATGTATTGACGACTGGTGCCACCCTCGAGGCTTGTGCTCAAACACTTCTTAAGAGTGCTGATTGTAAAGTAAGTGTCGCCACTGTTGCTTTTGCCCTGTAAATTAGTTACATGTAGTGAGTGGTAAGTCGTAAGTAAAAAATAACAAGTAAAATGTATCTTTACAGAATGGAAAACAGATATTTTCATCCCGAAACTTTCCGGAATAAATTAACACATTTTCAAATACTGTTAAGCATTGGCTTGTTTTTATCCGTTTTCTCCACTTCCTGTAAAAAAGAACAATTCAATACCACTTCGGGTGTTTCCTTTTCCACCGATACGCTGACCTTTGATACCTTATTTGCATCACTGGGATCCACCACCCGTTTCTTTACCATCAAGAATACGCTGAAACAACCTCTAAAGATTTCAAATATCCGACTGGCCGGCGGTACTTCTTCTGCCTATAGAATCAATGTGGACGGCGACGCGGGCACCTCATTTGATGATATTGAAATTCCGGCAAAGGACAGTATTTATGTTTTTGTGGAAGTGACCATTAATCCGAACGCCGCCAACCTTCCGTTTATTGTAGAGGATTCCGTTCAGTTGCTGACAAACGGCATCTTGCAGCAGGTTCAGTTGAACGCTTACGGGCAAAATGCACATTTTTTCAACGGTGATTCTTTGGAAACGAATGCTGTCTGGGAGGATGATCTGCCCTACGTCATTTTAAATTACCTGCAAATAAAACCGGGAGTGTCATTGACCATCAATAAAGGTTGTGATGTTTATTTCGGCGGTGGTGCTGCATTATTGGTGGAAGGTGAATTGAATGTGCTGGGAACAGATACATCCAACATGGTGACGTTCCGTGGTGTGCGTCTGGATAAGGACGTAGCCGACCGTTCTTATGATGATTTTCCCGGCCAGTATGCCGGTGTTTTTTTTCTGCGTGGCAGTACCGGAAATGTTGAATACCTGAACATGCGTAATTCACTGTACGGCATCAATGTGGGAAACATAAAGACAAGCGATGATCCTGCGGAAAATCTGGCGGCATTACAGGCCATGAGCATTGCCAATGCCCCTTTTGTTTCCATAAAAAATTCAAAGATTTACAATCATGCCTTTTATGGCCTGTTCGGATTTCTGGGCAAGATATATGCTGAAAACACACTCGTCTATAATTGCGGAAAAAACATTGTAGGGCTTTACGATGGCGGACAATATGAGTTTTTAAACTGCACGTTTTATGCCCGCAGCTCCGCTTATGTATCTCACTCCAAGGAACCGGCATTCTTTTTCAATGACTATTTCAAGGTAAGCCAGACGGCTTATGTGGCGGCAGATGCGGCAGATGCCGTTTTTGAGAATTGCATCCTGTACGGCACGTTGGAAGAGGAAATCATCAAAGATGACATTTTGGAAAATCCGATGCCGGTGAATCTGACCTTCACAAATTGTGTGGTGAAAACAAAGGAAGCGTTAAGCGCCCCAGTTTTTATTTCCAGCATTGGAAACGACCCGCAGTTTAAGGATGTCTTTAAGAATAATTTTAACCTGAAGGCCACTTCTCCCTGCAGAGGTTTCAGTACCGCCCATTTCCCATCGTCCGATATTGATGGCTTTACCAGAACCGGTAGTGTGACCGATTGCGGCGCATATATTTTCCAATAATACGCATTTTTTTATAACATTCTTTTCAGATAACTGTTATAAACTGTAATTTGTAAGGGTGCAAAATAAGTTCTCAAAATACCTCCGATATGCCTTCTACAGCTTTCCTGTGCAGCTGCTCATCGTGCACATAAAAAAACATTTGTTTGTTCTGATTTTCTGGGTCATACTTTTTACTGCAGTACTACAGCTCTTTGGCACCAGTTACGGGATTCCCCTGTTGTTTCTGGATCCTGAATATCTGGGTAATGTCAATTTTCTGAGTTTTTTGATCGTTGGCTTTACAATGGGTGGTTTTTTTATGGCTTGGAATATGTCATTTTACGTACTTAACAGTTACCGTTTTGAGTTTCTGGCATCACTTGTAAATCCGTTTGTACAATTTTGTCTGAATAACAGTTTGATTCCGCTTACTTTTACAATCGTATATATTGTACAGCTCGTCAAATTTCAACATGCGGAAGCTTTGTTGCCGGCCGGGAAAATCGTACTCAATGTAATTGCATTGCTGGCCGGAAATCTATTAATGGTAATTTTTACCAGTTTGTTTTTTGTGTTTTTCAATCATAATGTAGAAACATTTTTAGGAAAACTCACTGATAAAGCCAAGGAATCATTAATCGGGAAAAAAATAAACCTTGATAAATTGAAGATAAACAATAGGGACCATACGCAATGGCGTGTGGATACGTTTTTACGTTTCCCGTTTAACATCAGTTTTGTTCGCAAGGTGGATTTCTACGATAGAAAATTGGTAGACAGAGTGTTGTTTCAGCATCACAGGAATGCTTTGTTGTTTCAGTTTCTGGCGATAATTGCCCTAATTGCTTTTGGCAAATTAATGGATATTCGCTTTTTCAGATTGCCCGCAAGTTCTGCCATATTTCTTATTTTTTCCATATTTGTGGTGTTTTTTTCATTTGCATCCTATTGGTTTCGCACCTGGCGCACCATGGTATTGATCGTTTTTTTCATAATCTTAAATATCCTGACACAATATGATTTAGTGGTTTACAAGCATCGTTTGTACGGATTAGACTATGCATCCAAAAAAATAGAGTACAACAATGAAGTGGTAAACAATGCAGTCAATAATAAAATGGTCAATGCTGACATTGCAGCCACTCAGAAAATACTGGATAACTGGCATCGCAATGTGCTGAACAAATATGGTGAAACAAAACCTAAGTTAATATTGATCAACACCGCCGGTGGAGGGTTGAAAGCAACCTACTGGACATTTCATTTACTGCAGGAATTGGAAAGGCAAACGAATAAAAGACTATTCGATCATACGGTTTTAATGACCGGCGCTTCGGGAGGGATGATTGGGGCCGCTTATTTCAGGGAATTATATTTGCGTTCAAAAACCCGGGAAAAGGTGGATTATCTGGATACTGTCTATTTGGAAAATGCGGGAAAAGATTTGCTGAATGGGATTTCTACCTCCATTGCCACCAACGATATCTTTTATCCCTGGCAAACTTTTACGTACAAAGGTTTCAGTTACAAAAAAGACAGGGCTTATATGTTTGATATGAAACTGAACGAAAATACAAACTACACGATGGATAAGTTAATGAGTGCGTATAAGAAACCGGAACAATCAGGCATGATACCTATGATGATTGTTGGTGCAACGATTATCAATGACCAGCGCTTCCTGTTTTTTTCTCCACAATCTATTTCTTATCTGATAAAGCCATACATAAAGAATTCCAAAGGCTATGTGGATGACATGTCAACGGATGCCGTTGAGTTCTGTCGTTTTTTTAAAGACAAAGGAGCGGGCAATATAAATTTTATAGATGCTTTGCGTACGAATGCGACGTATCCGTATATTATGCCGGCGGTTTACCTGCCCACGAATCCCGAGATAAAAGCGATGGATGCAGGTATTCGTGAGAACTCAGGACTGGCCGTATCTACCCGTTTTTACAGTGTGTTTAAAGACTGGATTGATGCGAATACAAGCGGCGTCATTTTTATCACCTTACGTGTTGATAATAAATTACGGGAGTTTGATGTAAACGAAAAACAGACGTATTTGTCGGAATTGTTGTCGCCGGTAGGAAGTATCTTAAATAATTTTATTTTGCTGCAGGATTATAATTCCGATGTGAGCTTGGCATATCTGGAAAATTCGAGTTCAACGGATATTAATGTGCTGAATTTTAATTACGACCAAACGAAGAAGCGCAAAAAAGCTTCCATGAGCTGGCATTTAACCAATGATGAAAAGCGCGATATCAAAAGCGCTTTTGCTCAGGAAAATAATCAGCAGATGCTGAAGAAGCTGAAAGCTTTATTGAAAAAGGCCGATTAATTTTTCAACTCCAGCAACACCACATTTTCAATATGAAAGGTATGTGGGAACATATCCACCGGCTGGCATCTGGTCACGGCATATTTTTCTGAAAATAACAATACATCTCTTGCCTGCGTAGCCGGATTGCAGCTTACATACACGATCTTTTTCGGAGCAGCTTCCAGCAATACATTCACCACCTTTTCATGCAGACCTGCACGCGGCGGATCCACCACCACGATATCCGGTCTCGAATATTCTGCAATGAATTCCTCCTTTAGGATGTCCTCGCACGTGCCGGCATGGAAAACGCAATTGTCGATGCCATTCAGTTCCGCATTGAATTTTGCATCCGTGATGGCATCCGGAATTTGTTCAATACCAACCACCTTTTTGCAATCGTTTGCTATGTACAAGGCAATGCTGCCGGTGCCACAATACAAATCATATACCAGGTCTTCCTTGCAGAAATTGCCGAAATCCTTTACGATGTCATATAGTCGCTTTGCCTGTTTGCTGTTGGTTTGAAAAAAGGATTTAGTGCTGATTTTATATCGGGTAGTTCCAAGCTGTTCGATGATGTGGTTTTTGCCATGGAAGGTAATCACTTCCTGGTCGTAGATGGTGTCATTTTTCTTGGTGTTGATGATATAGTTCAGAGAAGTGATGTAGGGAAAACTGTTTTTGATATGATGCATCATCGCCTCAATCATCGGCATTTCATTTTCTGCAAAACAGACCGTCACCATCCATTCATTCAATGTAGTGTTTCTGAAAATCAGGTTGCGCAGCAAACCTTCGTGAAATTTCAGGTTGTAGAAAGTATAAGCGTTCTTAACCGCAAAATCATATACCGAATTTCTGATATCATTGACGCGTTTATCCTGCAAAAAACATTCGTTTATATGCAATACGGAGGCGAAATTTCCGGCGGTGTGAAAGCCAAGCGCATTTCGGTCAAACACCTCGCCGCTGTCAATCTGTTCTCGTGTCAGCCATACCCTGTTCGAGAATGTGAATTCGAGTTTGTTTCTGTAAGAAACGGTTTCCTCGCAGCCCAGAATCGGCAACATGTCTTTTGTTTCCGTTTTTGCAATCCTGCGGAATGCCTCTTCAACGATTTGCTGCTTGAATGCCAACTGGTGCACATAGTCAACATGTTGCCATTTGCAGCCGCCGCAAGTGCCGAAATGTTCACAGAAAGAGGCAGTTCTTTTGTCGGATGGTTTTACAATTGAGCCGATCTCCGCCATCGCATAATCCTTTTTCTTTTTGATGATCTTCGCATGTATCACATCACCCGGGATGGCTTTGTCTACAAAAACCACAAAATTGTCTACTCTTGCCAGGCCCTTTCCCTCTGCTGCAATGGCTGTTATTTCTACGTTTTCCAAAACGGGATAAACGGTTCTCTTCTTCTTTCGCATATTGATATGTCTGGATAAATTGATTCTGTTGGGTGGTGTAAATAGAAAACGCTCAAAGGATGTATTCCCTTGCAGGTAAACATGATTTTGGCGATTTCTAAAAACTTGTTAAAATTAACTAAATAAACAGAGTCTTTATAGGTTCTGTATTAAAGTATGATAAAATTGAATAAATTTGTTTAAAATCAAGTTGATATGCAAAAAACTCTACTGCTGTTTTCTTTCTGCATTTTCTTATCATTTAACTCTTTGCTTTTTGCCCAGAATGAGGTCTTGTTTACGGTTGGAGATACCAAGGTGAAAAAATCGGAATTCGAATATATCTACAAGAAAAATAATTTCACCAACAAGGCCGATTATAGCAGAAAATCACTGGAGGATTATCTGAATCTGTATGTCAATTTCAGACTGAAGGTGAAAGAAGCGACTAATCAGGGGCTCGATAATAATGATCATTTTAAAGATGAACTGAGTACGTATGAAAAACAGTTGCTGGATTCTTACGTTGAGAAGGATATACTTGAAAAACTGGTGAAGCAGGAATATGAACGTTCTAAAACGGATGTTAATCTGAGTCAGATTTTCTTTCAGGTAAATGGCAACGATAACGAACAGGCAGCCTTGCAGAAGGCAGAGGCGGCTTTGAAAAATATAAAATCAGGAACCCCCTTCGATGTGGTAGCCAAGTCATCGGATGACAAGCAATCAGCAGGCAAAGGTGGTAAGGTCGGTTGGTTCAACAGCTATCAGATGACATTTCCGGAAATGGAAGAGGTTGTTTATGGCATGAAGGTTGGCGATGTGTCTGAACCTGTAAGAACGCGCCTGGGTTACCATATCATAAGGCTGAATGAGACAAGACCGGCAAGACCTAAAATAAAGGTTGCCATCATCAAGCGTTTCTTTCCGTTGGGAGATACATCTGACCAAAGCAAAAAAACAACGGAAGATACCATCCGTATGGCGTATGCAAAGTTGAAAAACGGAGAATCCTTTGAGCATGTTGTGCAGCAGTTCAGTGAAGATGAATTTACCAAAACCAATAAGGGTGAATTGGAATGGTTCGGTATCAATACATACGCTAAAATCTTTGAAGAGACGGCATATGCACTGAAAGATGGTGAAACGTCAATACCTTTCAGAACCAGCACCGCGTGGTATATCATCAAACGTCTGCAAACAGCCAAGACTCTGTCTTATGAAGAATCTGTGTCCGTTTTGAAAGCCAAACTTCAGAATCTCCCGCAATACCAGTTTGAAATGGATAAGTTCATCCGTCGTGCAGGTGACAGGTTTTCCATTGTCCAAAATAAAGACAACATCACAGCGTTCAGGCAACGCCTGACAATGCTGGCGCAGAATGCTCCGTTTACCTATAAAGATACGACCGTGGCGAAGGTGTTGATGCAGATTGGCGCTAAGACCTATGATGAAAATGATTTTGGAAAAAAGATTCAGGATATTTTTTATACGGTTTATCCTAAAGCCGGTGCAGATAAATATGATGAACTGATTAAAATGGCGCAGCAGACGTTCGTCATCGATTATTACAAGAATGACATCAGAACCAATAATGCCGAGTATAAATCGCTTATGGACGAATACAGAAACGGCATCATGATTTTCTCCTTGTCTGAAAATAATATCTGGAATAAGGCATCTGAAGATACCGTGGGGTTGAAGGCTTATTACACGGAACATTCCTCGGATTTCAACCTGAAGAAAAGGGCAACCATCCGCAAAATAACGGCCGATACCGATAAACAGGCAAAAGCTATCTATAAATTACTGAGCAGCAAACCGAAAATATCGGATGATTCCCTGATGGTTGAAATGAAGAAAATCGGAATTGTACAGCCTAAAATCAGTATACAGGTGGCAGATGAGACAAAAACAAAACTCAATATCAATGCACAGAGTTTAAGCCTGCCAAAGTTGTCCGGAAATAAGTACGAACTGACACAAGTCTATAACCTACAGGGAGCAAAGGCTCGTTCCTTTGAAGAATGTCGCGGATATGTGGTGGCCGCTTATCAGGAATATCTGGAGAAAAAATGGCTTGCAGAACTCAGGTTGAAATATCCGGTCGTAATCAATAAGGATGTTTTTGAAACTTTAGTGAAAAAATAAGACCCATTCCCTGCGTTAAAAAAACTTAACTTCCTATACATCATCATATTTTGGGGTAGATTTATTTTAAACTACCCTTCATTTTCGTACA
Source organism: Chitinophagales bacterium (assembly GCA_046329775.1). GTDB lineage: Bacteria > Bacteroidota > Bacteroidia > Chitinophagales > JADIYW01 > JADJSS01. The sequence goes on along the minus strand of JAXLTX010000004.1, from coordinate 50,428 downwards.
TTTGTAACTCAAAGTATAAAATGCGAAAACCAATCATATTTTTTCTGTTTATTCTCTTTATTCAGGCCGGATTTTCACTTGACAGCACCGGTGTTAAAAAAGGATTCTTATTGGACAAGGTGGATGCCATTGTCAATGACAAGATAATTCTTCGTTCCGATATCGAAAATCAGCTGGATTTGCTCAGTCTGAGAGGTAAGGAAGAAGAGAGCGTCAGCCGTTGTCAGTTGCTGAAACAGCTCGTGTATAATAAGATTCTGACAACACAGGCCATTCGGGACAGTTTGCCGCTGGCATCGGAAGAAGTGGAAGATGAGTTGACCAGAAAGATAAATTATTTTATCAGTGTAGCGGGCTCTCAGGAAGCATTTGAAGAATATTATCACAAAACGGTAGAGCAGATAAAAGATGATTACCGTGATGATATCAGAGAGCAGATGCTCGCCGCCCGAATGAGAAACAAGATTGTAGGGGATATCAAGGTGACGCCTTCCGAAGTGAAAGCATATTTCGATAATCTTGCGAAAGATAGTTTACCTTATTTTAATGCTACGATAGAATTGCAGCAAATCGTGATGAAACCACGTGTTTCTTTCGAACAGCAGAAATCAGCCAAAGACAAGGCTCAGGGCATCCTGGATCGTCTGAAAGCAGGAGAAAATTTTGAGTTGTTAGCGAATCTGTACTCTGAAGATATTGGTTCCGCACAACAAGGCGGTTTGCTGGACTGGGCTCCTCGTGGCACATATGTGAAAGAATTTGAAGGTGCTGCCTTTAAACTGAAGCCGGGTGAATTGAGCGACCTGGTTATTACACCATTCGGTTACCATATCATTCAGATGGTGGAACGCCGTGGCGATATGATTCAGGTTCGCCATATCCTTACGCGTCCGCAATCTACCTCAAAAGATGCAGAGTTTTCTCAAAAGAAACTTGATTCCATCCGCACTGATATCATCAACGGAAAGATGACCTTTTTTAGCGCCGTAAAAGAATTTTCTCAGGATGAGCAAAGTAAGAATGTCGGAGGATATATACTGAATAATGAAACAGGTGGTACTATTCTGGAAGTTGATAAAGTAGATCCGAACCTGTATCTTCAGGTAGACACCTTGGCTATTGGAGGTATTACGCCACCTATCATGTATCAGGGTGATGACGGTACACCTGCATTCCGGATTGTGAAATTGGTGGCGAAATCAGAACCGCATATTGCCGATATCAAGGTGGATTATGATAAGATGCAGAATGCCGCAAGGGCAGACAAAGAAGACCAGGTGCTTGACAGATGGTTTGTGAAAAACATGAAAAAAACCTATCTGATGATTACGGATGATTATATGCAATGTGAAGAATTGAAATCGATAGTAGCAAAATAACAAATCTATGAGCCAGTTTACCAGTGATGTTGAAGGCATCAAAACCCTTTCTGCCTCTTATAATCAGCTAAGAAAAGAAATCAGTAAAGTGATTGTCGGACAGGATGATGTGGTAAAGTATGTATTGCTGTCCATTTTTTGCGACAGCCACAGTTTGCTGGTAGGTGTTCCGGGATTGGCAAAGACCTTATTGGTGAAAACCGTCTCAGATGCGCTGGAGCTGAATTTCAAACGTATACAGTTCACACCCGATTTGATGCCTTCCGATATTATCGGTGCGGAAGTGCTCAATGAAAATAGACATTTTCAATTCAACAGAGGTCCAATTTTCGCAAATATAGTCTTAGCGGATGAGATCAACAGAACACCGCCTAAAACGCAATCTGCCTTACTGGAAGCCATGCAAGAGCGTCAGGTGACAGCAGCTGGTCAGCAACATAAACTGGATTTGCCGTTTTTTGTACTGGCAACCCAGAATCCGATAGAACAGGAAGGAACCTATCCTTTGCCGGAAGCCCAGCTCGACCGTTTCATGTTCAATATCGTGCTGGATTATCCGACGTATGAAGAAGAATTGCAGGTGGTAAAATCCACGACGACCGATCATCCGGCCAGCGTGCAGAAAGTCATAGGGGCTAAAGAAATCATCGCCTATCAGCACCTGATACGAAGAATGCCGATAGCGGATAATGTGGTAGAATATGCCGTAAAATTGGTGTCTTCCACCCGCCCCAACACACCTAAGGCTGCTAAGATCGTGAATGAATTCATCGCATGGGGCGCCGGTCCGCGTGCTTCACAGGCGCTGGTACTGGCAGCCAAAGGACATGCAGCTATCAATGGTAAATATTCACCGGATATGGAAGATGTACAGGCTGTAGCCTTACCGATCCTCCGTCACCGTATCCTCCGCAACTTCAAAGCGGAAGCCGAAGGGGTGAGCCTCGAAAAAATAATTGGAGAATTGCTGTAATACCTTTCTTTTTAAGATTTTCACCTTCTTATTACCTGATAAATAAAGCAGCCTGTCTGTTTTATCATTGCTCTTTTGGAATGGCGGCGATGTGCTGTAGCGGTCCCTCTTTTTTTAGTATCCAGAAATCATTCAGCGGGATAAAGAATGGTCCCAGCTTAAACACTTCCCAGCCTAACAATAATTCCGTGGAGCCTTCATTGACAGCTACCAGTGGGCAATATCCCAATGCCGCAGGATCTCCCGTTTTATTGCCGGCCACGCCATAGTCTAGATAATCAGCACCCTGCCAGCCTTTGGGAAACTTTTTTCCTTTGGCAGGCAACAGATGATAATGACCGAAGGAGAGGTCTTCGCCATTTTTATTTTTCTTGGCGCTTAAAGGCCCTTCCCATCCCGTCTGCTCCAGTTTTACATTCCATCCCCTGAGTATACCGGATTTTGGATCGCGGTAGAATGTTTTACGGAATGTCTTCCAGAAAAACCGGTGAAACCAAGACGGCATGCCTACATCTATTCCCAGATATTGCGTGTTATCCAACTCTTCCGTATTTATAGGGTGGCCGTTCTGAAATACCTGTTTTATTTCCTCTTTGCTCATCTGCAGGAGCTCACTCAGTTCATGATTTTTTGACATGGCTTTGTTAGTCTTGATTTTTTAGGTGATGAATAAAGATAAGATATTTTTTATCCGCTTCCAATAAAAATGCTGCATAAGTATCGTATATTCGGGAGAACGATGAAAAAGATATTTGAAACCATCGTGCCTGGTTGGACAGGCCGGGTGCTCCCAAAAGAATTTCCATTTCATGTGCGCTTCGCTTTGCGGACATCGGTGATTATCGCCCATTTTTTTGCCTTTATCAATTATGGCCTTCCGTTTGGCATGATTAGCAATGAGAAGCGTCTGACCGTCATCAACAAATTGTATTACCACTCCAATCCTGACATCCGCAATATCGTAGAACTATGGAAAACAATGGCCTTCATGACAAAATGCTGACAAACGATTCCATACAGGCAATAGAGGATGATGCCGACTTTGTGATTGTCGGCTCCGGATGTGCAGGTTCCACTGTAGCCAGATGGCTGTCTGCCGCAGGCAAAAGTGTGATACTGGTGGAAGAAGGCGCCCCGCATGTTCCTTCCAATGGAAGCGCAATGGAAATCATGTCGAAGATGTACAGAGATGCCGGCACAACGGTCAGCCTTGGCAAAGAGACAGTACCCCTGTTGCAGGGGAAATGCCTTGGCGGTGGTTCGGTCATCAATGCCGCCATACAAATCCGATTCCCAGAATTTATCTGGCAGAACTGGGTGAAGGAAGATAAGAAATGGGAGAAATTGTTACCATGGAATGAATTGATGGAAGCCAATGACATCCTTGATCGTGAATTGCAGATAGCCGAAACACCGCACCATCTGATGGGTGGCAACGGCGCCATGATGCTGAAAGGATTTGGAGACAAGGCACATCCCATTCGCAGGAACACCCCGCATTGCAAAGGCTCGGGCAGGTGCATCCTCGGTTGTCCTGAGGAGGGCAAAGAAAGCACCGATAAGAATTATATCGCAATGTCCATGAAACAGGGCGCGCGCGTGTACAGTCGTTGCGCTGTCAGTAAAGTGATCATCAAGAATAAGCGTGCTGTTGGAGTGGAAGGGAAATTTGCATCGGGGGCAGCATTTAAAGCAACAGCCAAACAGGCGGTGATCCTTGCGGCCAGCGCCGTACAAACGCCCTGGCTTATGTTGAAAAGCGGCTTGAAGCTGGAGGGTAATGGATTCATGGCACATCCCGGATCTTCCATCATGGGTTTGTTTGAGGAGAAAGTGTCGAAGGGCCCGGAAGGTACACAGACCGCAGAATCCCTGCACTGGCTAAAGGAGAACATAAAGTTTGAAAGCATGATACTGCCCTTCGACCTGAAGGCGGCGCGTGTACCGGGCGTAGGCAAGGTCTTACAGGAGCGGCTGGAAAAGATAGACCACACGGCCTATTGGCAGGTAGCCTGTAGGGCTGAAGCAAGAGGCAAGGTCATACGAGGACCTTTCGGACCATTGGTAATGTACAACCTGACCGACAGAGATCGCAGCAATATCCTGCGTGGCATTTCGATGATGGCGGAAGCCATGTTTCAGGCAGGCGCCAAAGAGGTGTGGCCGCATGTGTACGGTATGCCCGAAGCCATCACTACAATGGAGCAGGCACGCGCCATTGCCCATATAAAGCCCGGTCCCGGCATCATGCCGATGGCAGCCACACACCTGTTCTGCGGAGTGAAGGTGTGGGAGAAATTCCAGGTGGAAGGCATAGACGGATTGGTGGTCGCCGATTCCTCTTTCTTTCCAAGTAATACCGGTGTCAATCCGATGTCATCGATCATGTCGGCCGCCACATTGGTGGCAAAGGCATGGTCATAATAAAATATGTCAACATGGTATTTTTTGCAATCTTTACACTCACACTTGTCGTCATTTTCTTCTTTTTCTTTCTGGCAAAGCTGGTGGATAGGCGCATCAATAAATGTGATTATGCCACTACGGAAAATGTTTCCGAACAGGCCAAAGCGCTTCATAAAGAACTGCTGATTGCAGATATGCATGCCGATACTTTCTTGTGGGACCGCGATTTTCTGCAAAGCAACCGGCAGGGACACATCGACCTGCCACGTATGCTGGAAGGCAACGCGGCTATCCAAATTTTTGATGCCGTAACGAAAACGCCGAAAGGACTTAATTATAATAACAATGACGATACGACAGATAACATCACATTGTTGTCGATAGCGAACCGCTGGCCGATGAAAACATGGAACAGTCTTCTGGCGCGTGCGCTGCACAATGCGGAGCGCATCCGCCGGGCATCGAAAGATTCCTCCGGAAAATTCAGCGTGCTGACAACAGGCACAGAACTCAACGCCTTTCTAGAAAAACGAAAATCGAATGCTCAGATGGCGGCCGCCCTGCTTGCCGTGGAGGGACTGCATGCCCTGCAAGGCAAACTGGAAAACCTCGACACCCTGTACCGGGCGGGCTACCGTATGATGGGCTTCGTGCATTTTTTTGATAACGACGCGGGCGGTTCCTCCACAGGCGTGCAGAAGGGCGGATTGACGAAATTCGGGAAGCAGGCCCTGAAAAAGATGGAAGCGCTGAACATCATCATTGACCTGGCGCACGCGTCGGCGCGGCTGATGGATGACATACTGGACATGGCCACCAGGCCCGTGGTGGTGTCGCATACCGGCGTGCAGGGCACCCGCGACAGCCTGCGCAACCTGAGCGACCGGCACATAAAGGCGGTGGCGGCCAAAGGCGGGCTGATAGGCATCGGCTACTGGTCGGAAGCGGTGGGAGACATCAGCGCGGCGGGCATTGCGAAGGCCATCCGCTACACGAGCCAGCTGGTGGGCGTGGAGCATGTTGCCCTCGGTTCCGATTTTGACGGCGCCGTGCATACCCGTTTTGACATTTCCGCCCTGCCGCTGCTGACCGATGCGCTGCTGAAAGAAGGATTTTCGGAAGAAGAGATACGAGGCATCATGGGTGGCAACCAGATCCGTTTCCTGCAGCAGTGGCTGCCGGCCTGAGAAGTTTAATGCGCTGCCTCACATGTTACGCTGCGCTCCACTTGCGGGAGCGGTGGTAGTGGTCGCACGGGGCAGAAGACTCGGCGAGGGTGGGAGTTTTTTTATCTATGGGTAGAGGATATACAAAGACAAAAAGCCGAAGGAATTATGAATTCCTTCGGCTTCTATATAAGGGATATTTGAAATCTTATTAATCGTTCAGTTTCAGTACCGCCATAAACGCTTCTTGCGGAACTTCCACGTTGCCCACCTGGCGCATACGTTTCTTTCCTTTCTTTTGCTTTTCCAGAAGTTTTCGTTTACGCGAAATGTCACCACCGTAACATTTGGCCGTCACGTCTTTTCGCATCGCGGAAATGGTTTCGCGGGCAATGATCTTGGCGCCGATGGCCGCCTGTATCGCAATCACGAATTGCTGGCGCGGTATCAGCTCTTTCAGCTTTTCACATAACCTGCTGCCGAAATGATAGGCCTTGCTGCGGTGTATCAGCGCGGAGAACGCATCCACATTGTCGCCGTTCAGTTTGATGTCCAGTTTCACGAGGTCACTTTCCCTGAAATCGTGCATGTGATAATCGAAGCTGGCATAGCCTTTGGAAATGGATTTCAGGTTGTCGTAAAAATCGAACACGATTTCCGCCAATGGCATTTCAAACTGCAGTTCTATTTTTGTCGGCGACAGGTACACCTGGTTTTTCAGGATGCCGCGTTTATCCATACACAGTTTCATCAGCGCGCCCACATACTCCGGTTTGGTAATCAGCTGTGCCTTGATGAAAGGCTCTTCCACAAAATCGATTAAGGTAGGATCCGGTAAATCCGAAGGGTTGTTGACCGTCAGTTTCTCGCCCTGTTTGGTGTAACAGTAATAGGTTACATTGGGTACCGTGGTGATGATGGTCATATCATACTCACGTTCCAAACGTTCCTGAATGATTTCCAGGTGCAGTAAGCCTAAGAATCCGCATCGGAAACCGAAGCCTAAAGCGAGAGACGTTTCAGGTTCCCAAACCAGCGATGCATCATTCAATTGCAACTTCTCCAGTGAATCGCGCAATTCTTCAAAATCATCGTTGTCGATAGGGTAAATACCCGCAAATACCATGGGTTTCACATCTTCAAAACCCTTGATGGTGTCGGCGCATGGCCTGTTGACATGCGTGATGGTATCGCCCACCTTTATTTCCTTGGACACCTTGATGCCCGTGATGATATAGCCGATGTCGCCGGCTTTTACTTCGCTGCGTGGCTCAGGCGTCATGCGCATGATGCCCACTTCATCCGCATGGTATTCTTTGCCTGTGTTGACAAATTTAACCTTATCGCCTTTCTTGATGCTGCCATTGATGACGCGGAAATAGGCGATAACACCTCTGAAGGAGTTGAAAACGGAGTCAAAAATCAAGGCCTGCAGAGGTTCTGTTTCGCTGCCTTTTGGTGCAGGTATTCTTTTGATGACTTCAGGTAAGATCAAATCTACTCCCAAGCCTGTTTTTCCGCTGGCTTCCAGGATGTCTTCGTGGCTGCAGCCAATCAAATCCACAATCTGGTCTTTCACTTCTTCCACCATAGCACCGTCCATGTCAATCTTGTTCACGACGGGAATGATTTCCAGTCCGTTGTCGATGGCCAGGTATAAGTTGGAAATGGTTTGTGCCTGTATGCCCTGGGTGGCATCCACCAGCAGGAGGGCACCTTCGCAGGCAGCCAAAGAACGGGAAACCTCATAGGAGAAATCCACGTGGCCGGGGGTGTCTATCAGGTTGAAAATGTATTTTTTGCCTTCATACATGTAATCCATTTGGATGGCGTGGCTCTTGATGGTGATGCCGCGCTCGCGTTCCAGATCCATGTCGTCCAGGGTTTGCGCCTGCAAATCCCTTTCTGAAACGGTATTGGTGAGTTGTAATAATCTGTCTGCCAGCGTACTTTTTCCGTGGTCAATATGTGCGATAATACAGAAATTCCGAATGTTCTCCATGCCGCAAAAATACGGATATTCAATGGATTCTTGTAATTTTAAACGATTTGTTAACGAAACAAAAAATACGATGAAGCTAATGGAGAAAGCGCTTGAATGGCTGTTAAAAATGGGAGGACGTGGTGGCATGTCCGATATTCCATCAACGAGAATTAAAATGGATAGAGCCGCAAAATGGCTGATGCCGAAAGTGAAACAGGTGACCTTCACCTATGAAACGATACAGGGAGTTCCGGTCGCCTGGGTAAAACCGGTTGCTGCGGCTTCCAAGGTTTTGTTGTACCTACATGGCGGTGCTTATGTTACGGGTTCCATTGAAACGCACAAAAATCTGGCGGGCACCCTCGTCAGGCAGGCTGGAATACAAGCGCTGGTGCTGGATTACCGCTTGGCGCCGGAACATCCTTATCCGGCAGCAATGGAAGATGTTGTAGCCGTGTATCGGTATCTGCTGGAAAACGGCTATACTTCGGAAGATATTGCCATCGGCGGGGATTCTGCCGGCGGTGGTCTGTCAGTGGCGGTCTTGTTGTATCTGCGAGACCATCATCTGCCGCTTCCAAACTGTGCCATTTTGCTTTGTCCATGGCTGGATCTGACAAACACTTCTGCCACTTATCAGATCAATAAAGATGTTATGCTGAGGAAGGAAGACCTGGACCATGCGGTACGAAATTATACAGCCGGAAAAGAAAGCATCACACATCCCTATGTTTCTCCGCTTTATGGACGGATGAAAGGTTTGCCGCCTGTACTGATTCATACCGGAGGCAGAGATGTGTTGCAAGGCGAGGGGATGCAATTTGTTGCGTCTGCGAGAGAAGAAGGCGTATCGGTGGAGCATTTCAACGAACCGAACGGAATCCATGTCTGGCATGCGTACTATCCGTTTTTAAATCATGCGAAAACAGCAAACGCGATGATTGCGGATTATTTAAGAAAACAATTTCAAAATGGATAGAGCAGCATCGTTTGATTTTTGGTTTTTTAATACAATAATGTGGAAAACTCGGCGTATTAATGGGGGAATAAAACACCACTTTTGTTTAACGACTTTGAATGCATTCGAACATGAAAAAAACAATACTTATCCTTGCCGTTTTGGTTACCTTCTGCAAAGGCACATTCGCCACATTTTTCCTGCATAATGACTATTCCTATCTGCAGGAAATTACCTTTGAAATGTACACGGATGAGGTGCCGGCATATAAGGTTCCGGAACAACTGAAATCTATTGAAGAAACGTTGATGTTTGAGGTGTTGCATGCGACCTGGAAAGATAAGCACTGGGTGGCTTATACCCTGAACAAGAATCTGCTGGGGACGTTTAAGGTGGGCCAGCCGGCCTTGCTGGATAATGGAGCTACCAAGAAAATATTCTTTGTGGCGGCTTTTCCTGGTTCTGTCGGCGGACTGGATTTGTACACTTCGGAATATAGCAATGGAAGTTGGAGCAAACCCAAAAATCTGGGCAAGGCAATCAATACGGCTAATAACGAATCTAATCCGGGTTTGCTGAATGATTATACCCTGACCTATTCATCCGGCGGCATCATCAAAAAACTTAACCTGAATACGCTGAAAGTGGTCGACCTGGAAGAAACGCCCGTAGCTGACAAGAAAGTAACAGAAATTGTACAGAATGTTCCGCTACCTAAAGCAGAGAGAGAAAAGGAAATAGTTACGCCTGTAATCAGTAGTCCGACGCCTGCACCGCAGAGGACAGAGATAAAAAGTACGGTTGAGGCATCAAAACCTGTCGTCTCAGAGACGATAGTGATACAGGAACCGCTGAAAAAGGAAGAAGTAAAGACAGTTCCGAAAGTGCAGCAAAATATGACGAGTGCACCGGCAGTGACTCCGGCCGCTTCCACGCCTGCTCTGCAAAATGTCAATGTGCAGCAATTGGGTGTACAGACACGTGATGCCATGCTGACGAAATATAAGACGGCCATTCAGCTGGGAGCATTCTCCACTCCGAAATGGGAGGTGTTTCAGCCGCTGTCCAAGTATGGTCAGCTGATTACCTACAAAAATGAAAAAGGTGCCAATGTGGTATGGTTGGTAGGCTTTGCAAGCCGCGCAGCGGCGGATGCAGTACTGCCGCAAGTGAAGTCGGTGCCCGGCTTTGAAGGTGCCTATGTAACGGGAAAATAAGGAATCTTGATTTTGCCGATAAATAAAGAGGTTGACCATTCGTCAACCTCTTTTATTTGTACATCGTATTTTTCACTTAGAATAAACCGAACAGTTCCGCATCGATTTTTTCCACTACTTTTCCGAAATCGGCATTCTTGTCTGCATAATTCAGGTCGTCCACATTGATGATGAGTAATGGACCTTCTTTGTAATTGTCAATCCAGTTGTCGTAATACTGGTTCAGTTGTTTCAGGTAATCCAGTCGGATATTGTCTTCGTAGGCACGGCCTCTTCGTTCGATCTGTCCTACCAGTGTTCCCAGCGAAGCCTTCAGGTAGATCAGCAGGTCGGGCGCATTCACCTTCTTGCTGATGGTTCTGAAAAAGCTGATGTAATTTTCAAAATCACGGGTGCTCATCAGCCCCATTTCATGCAGGTTGGGCGCAAAGATATGCGCATCTTCATAAATCGTCCTGTCTTGAATGACCACCTGGCTGCCTTCCTGTATTTCTACCAATTGGCGAAGACGGCTGTTGAGGAAATAAATCTGCAGGTTGAACGACCAACGTGGCATATCCTGATAAAAATCATTCAGATACGGGTTGTTTTCTACATCTTCAAAACGTGCTTCCCAGTTATAATGTTTGGCTAGTTTTTCTGTAAGTGTCGTCTTACCGGATCCTATGTTTCCGGCTACGGCTATATGTTTTAGTTGTTTTTTTTGTTTGGCCACGGGGGATTTTTTATTTAATTAGGACAACTAAACTATACATTTTTTTTTGAATCAAAATGATAGCTGGGATATTTTTTTCAAAAAGTGGATAAATTTAGATTTTTTCTAAATTATTGCTCCTTAGGAAAAAAGTTCAGGTTTTATTTCAGGCATTTCGATGTTACCTGTCCGGAATTATTTCCAGACAGGTTTCAATCCCATGATTTCCTGAACACCGTCCAATGTTGCTCGAGCGCTGATGCGTGCTTTTTCGGCGCCATCTTTAGCTATCTTGTTGATGTAGGATGGATTGCTTTCCAGTTCGAGGATTCTTTCTTTCAGCGGTTTGGTAAATGCAATGATGTCTTCGGCAAGTTGCAATTTCATATAACCATACTGGATGGTACAGTTGTTGTATAATTCTTCGTAATGTGCAATGGTTTCAGGTGCAGACACCAGCTTCATCAGGGTAAACAGGTTCTGCACGGCTTCCGTCTTTTCCTGATTCGGACTGGTAGGGGTATCGCCGGAAACGGCCTTTTTTAATTTATTGGTGATCGTTTTTTCGTCATCACGCAGAAAGATGGCATTGCCTTCGCCTTCGCTTTTTCCCATTTTTCCGCTGCCGTCCAGGCCGGGTACCTTTACCAGTTTGCCAGTCATGTCGAATGCTTGAGGTTCCGGGAAAAAGTCCACACCAAACTGGTGATTGAATCGCACGGCAAAGTTTCGGGTCATTTCCAGGTGTTGTTCCTGGTCTTTACCCACCGGTACCTTGTGTGCGCGGTGAATCAGGATATCGGAAGCCATCAGCACGGGATAGGTTAACAAACCGGCGTTGATGTTCTCATTGTGTTTCTTGATTTTTTCCTTGAAAGAGGTGCATTTCTCCAGTTCACCCTTATAGGCGAGCATGTTCAGCAGAGTGTATAATTCTGAAATCTCCGGGATATCACTTTGTACATAAATCGTACTTTTTTCAGGATCTAATCCGCAAGCGATATATTCAACCAAAGTTGCCCGTACTGATTTTTTGAGTAATTCTGGATTTGGATGTGTTGTTAAAGCATGCAGATTGGCAATAAAGAAGTAAGCCTCATAATCTTCCTGCATTTGGATGAAATTCTTGATAGCACCAAAATAATTGCCTAAATGCAGGTTTCCGGTGCTTCTTACACCACTTAGTACGCGTTCTTTCATTCCGCAAAAGTAATCTCTTTGTCTGTGAATAGGAAATAATTGTTAAAAGTTAAGGAATAAGTAAAAATAAGTTTGTAAAAAGACCGATTTTTATTAATATTATGTGGATATTTCTCTTTTTTTTAATTGGAAATACAGGAACTATGAATAGATTTTTACAAAACACACTCCTTTTCTGTCTATTTATTTTCACTTTTTATACCGCCATCGCTCAACAGGATAGAGTAAAATCAGTGAAATTAAATTCAATCCCCACAGCAATTGAAGCAAAGGATGCTACAGAAAATCCATCTGTCAAAAAAGAAGTTGACCCACAAACTCAGGAATTTAAAAAATCATCATATTCTCTCAGGTCTATGGATACTTTACCCGGCAAACAAGGCGTGGTGAAAGCAGAGATAACGGAAGTTCCAAAGACTGCAGATAAGGTATTCATTTCTGAGAATGTTACTTATGAAAAAGAGGTATTACCTGTAACGGGGAAAGTGATTGCCGCTGAAAAACCCAGAATAAAGGTCACATCCTCAGTAAACTATAAGCCTAAAACGGTTAAAGAAGATATACATCCTGTCGTTGATTACAGTAACGCAGGTATCAATTCCGATAAAAGAATCTATCTGGAGCAGGAAGCTAAAGATTTAGAACGTGAAATCCTACAAAACGCCGGGAAGTCTGATTATGACCTGGTTCAAAAACAGAAACAATTGGACGACATCAGAAAGATGTTGCAGAAGTAATTAATGTAGTAAAAAATAGAGTATGAAGAAATTTTTACAATTTCTGATTATCTGTTTTCTGTTGCTTGTTGCTGCAAACTCACATGCACAGTTAAATAACAATTGTGCTAATGCTATTCAGGTTTGTAACAATCAGCTGTCGGAAAAATTAGATGATGGTCCCGGTACGCAGGAATGCCCTACCGGTGGGTGCGGTTGTATGCTGGCGGGAGAGAAAAACACCCGCTGGTTTAAGATTGTCATACAGACAGGTGGCACTTTAGAGTTCACCATCCGGCCTTATAATGGTACGGCAGATTATGACTTTTCCTTGTGGAACAGAGGGGTTGGTGGGGCTTGTCCTACTGGGGCTGCGTTGGGTACACCGGACAGATGTAATTTCGCCGCACCTAAATCTCCCACCGGTATCAGAGGAACCACCAATGGAAATTCGAATGGTGCATCCGGAAATCTGTTTTCAAATAATATGACTGTTACTGCCGGGCAGGTCATATACCTGATGATTGATAATTATGACGGCACGCAGGAAGGTTTTTATCTGGACTTTTTTGGAGGTGCTCCCGGTTCAGGAACAGGCACAACCGCAACGTTTTCCTGCTCCGGTGTAAATCAATGTACTTCTTGTAATGACGCAGACTGCAAGACCTATTATTTTGCAAGTCCGGACGATTATTCTTTTGATGAAACCGCTGCCAATGGCGGCTGCCATTCCAACTTCGGATATGCTTCCGTGAAGACATCTACCGTATGCGGAACTTTTACAGTTCCATCTCCATTTACCACCGTTGAGTTTCCGACAAACAGAGGGTATGAAATCATTACAACCAATGGTGCCAATACAGCCTCATGTCTCAATTCGGCAGTAATCACCTATCAGGTTTGGGATAATTGTGCCTCAGCACCGCTTACGCCCACTTCCCCGGGTATCTATAACGGATTAAATAATTCAACAAGTTATAAGGTCTGTAAAACGATTACCGTTACCGGAGCAGATTGCTGGCTGAGCCGCATTTGTTTGCCTTACTGGACAGAAGTCCAGAATGATGTTATTTGCAATGCCACCAACTTAACGGTAGATGCAGCTCCTGTATCCGGAACAAACGCAGGTGCTGCTTCTGATCTGGATGCCGGATGTACAGGATATCAGGATGTGTACTATAAATTTACAGCTCCAGCCTCAGGAAGGGTGCAGGTAAACGTGGTGCCAAATGCCAGTTCAGATGTAAAGGTGAGTCTTATCGGACCAATGGCCGGTTTGGAAGGTGGTGTTAATGACTGTAACCTATCATGTTCACAATTGGGTGAAAGCAATGTGGTGGCTGGATGCAATGATGATGCCGGAACGGGCGGAACAGAACGTTTATTTGCATTCGTAATTCCCGGACAAACTTATTATGTTTGGGTGAGTGGTACGCTATTCAGACCTACTGCAACATTTACCGTACAAGTGGTCAATACAATTACCTCGAATGCCAATCCGACACCGGGTCCGGATATAGTCGGTGCTCCTGATCCGGTTCCGACTAATGACCAATGTGCCAATGCTACAGATTTGAATTTATGTGTTCCTCAACCGGGAACAAATATTGGTGCAACGGCAGAATGCACAGACCCTGATCCGCAATATGTAGATGCGATTACATTGGAAAACGATGTCTGGTATAAATGGACGGCACCGGCCAATAACGGCAACAGCGAGGTGACATTAACAGTAACCGGGGTTTCCTGCACAGGTGGCGTGGACGGAAGTACCGGGATACAGTTTGGAATATTCAGAGGCAGTTGCGCATCACTTATTCCAATCAGTCATGGAACCACATCACTTACCTTTACCCCTATAGCCGGCCAGACTTACTATTTTGTAATTGATGGAAATGCAGGGGCACAGTGCAGTTTTAATATTCAAATCAAACGTCCGTTTGTCTCTTCCCAAACTTGTAATAATGCATCAACATGTGCAGGCAGTTCTTTGGGAGCCACCATGGGTATTACCTATTATGGTTCTAATCCCGGAACAAGATGGGCTTATTGTAAGTCATCCACATTTGGATCCTCCTGTACTATAGACTTAGATAATCCGGCCACTTATTTTGTATATAATCCGGGACAAGGGTTGCCGGATCCGGGATGTACGCCAGCCACCTATACATTTGTCGGATATATTTTAGCAGATAATGGTCAGACAACGATAGCACCTGGCTATCCGAGGCCACAACCGTTGACAACAAACTGCGCCCGGTCTACAAATCCATGTACATTCAATATTTATCCAAATATCAGTGCAACCTATACTATCTCAGGCTTGCCTTGTTCGCAAAACATAACGATAAATCCGAGTTGTGCTTCATCAGTCACCACCACAGGCAATTTGAATCAGGGCCCTATGGCTACCGGAACATCCGGTTCTTACACACCGGTAACGATTTCATGGGCCGCACCATATAATGTGGGTGTTCCTGCCGGCTGCGGAAATGTGACTATTAATAATAACTACAACTGCCCTTCCCCATCTTCAGACAATTGTTCAAACGCATTGCCGCTTACAATGGGGGCAGTACCAATAGCGACCAATAACACCAGTTCCACCTATAATGCCGTAGAGGATTTCTCGTATACAGGATGTAATAATTACGGAAAAGGTGTCTGGTTTTATTTTACGGCACCTCTGTCCGGTAATGTGGATCTAAATGTAACGAATGTAGGTGCAGGAAATGATTTTGATGCAGTTGTCTATGTTTTTGCGGCAGTAGATACCGTGTTGATATCTGGATCAGTATATCTGGATGAAGATGATTGCGCAAGTTGTGCAGAGTTTACCAATACACATTCCAATCTGGATACCAGAGCCATGTATTGCGCAGATAATAATGGATCTGGAGGAAATGAAATATTGAATCTAAGACATCTTACCCCGGGCAATAAATACTATGTCTTGGTAGACGGATATGAAACGACCGGCAGCACTCAAACAGGTAATTTCTCCATAGATGTGGATAGCATCGGTCCGAATGTCACACCTCCGTCCAATGACAAGTGTTTTAATGCGACAGATATTTCCAATATAGCTTGTAACGGATATCAATCGATGAATATTGATGCGACTTCCCCTTGTGATGAAGACCCTGTCTTTCCTGGAGCCACCACGGAGAATACCGTCTGGTATATATATGTAGCACCATATACCGGAGCATATACGTTCTCCTATTTTGATTCGAAAGGAATTGAGTGTGCCGGACATGCTGCAATCGGTGATAATCGGGTTACACCGTCTGTACCTTCTTCTGCAGATGTGGGTGCGCCGGGTATTCAATTTACCATTTATCAGGGTAGCACTTGTTCATCACTGACCACGGTGCCAAACTCTACCGTGAGCACCGGTACATTTGATGGTAATGTAACTGTTAATCTGACAGCTGGCCAGAAATATTATGTGGCCGTTGATGGTTTTGCCGGCAATGAGTGTTCGTATAAATTTAAAATTTACAATAAAGACGTCTGCTGTAATTCAGATTTAGGCGTTACGGAAAAAGGAGATACTGTACTGTGTTATGGAGAACAAACGACCTTAGGTGTATCTGCCGATCCAATAGAATTTGGTTCCGGAGTATTGAACAATCCGGTTATAGCCTGGCAGTTTTCCGCCACTCAACCAATGGGAGCGGCGTTGGACCCATTCAATGCCGTTAATGCCGGAAACGGTTATTATGTCGGACAGATAGATAGAACCTGTACAGGAACGGCTACAAGAACCATTGATAAATATGCCAGCGATGTAAACGATGAGCAGGATTTGGGGTATGGTGATTTATTATGCATCACTCAAAATACTTACTCCAAAGATTTGGTTATATCCGGTTTCCCGGCAGGTGCGACCTTGCAGAATGCCAATAATATAGAATTGTGTTTCTATTTCTTTGCAGAGAATATGGATAATATGGATATCTGGCTGGAAGCGCCTAATGGAGCATCCGTGAAACTGGCTTATCATAATTGCGGAACCGTTGACGGAGCCTGGAGTGTCTGTCTGAACCAGACGGCAGCATCAAGCATTACAACAAACTGTCCGGGAGCAAATGGCACTATTGGCGGTACCTATACACCCTATGCTTCTTTTGCAGGATTGGTAGGAGCGCCATTGAATGGCACCTGGAAACTGAAATTCCAGGATGATTATTGTGATGGAAACGGAGTCTGGTATTATGGCTCAACATTGAAGCTGACCTACAATCAAACGTATAATGTATGTACGTACAATGCACATCACGGCGATTTGACCATCATCAATAATGATCCGTTTAAGTACGGACCTCAGGAATTCTGGCTGACACCGGTAACGATGGTGGATTATAATGCATCCACAGGAGTATTGACACCCGATTATACCTGTTATGATTATGGAGCACCGGTGAAAATCACCATGCTGGAAAAGGTGACTACACCAACATTCACCCCAACATGTGCGGCACCGGGAGATGGCAGCAATGGCGTTGCCCTTACGGTCACTTCACCAACGGGCGGACTTCCGGGGCTAACCGGCAGCACATCTTCCACCCTAAACTTCTCCAATACAACGGTATTGGCAATTCCAGATAATAATACCACCTGGAGTAACCGTGACATTACAGTGAGTGGTTTCAACCCTTCTGCAACATTGACATCCAATACCAACATAACAGTGTGTCTCACCTTTAATCCACAGCACACTTATGTTTCTGATTTGGATATACAGCTCATAGCACCCAATGGAGGTGTATTACAGTTAACCCCGGGCGTTGGCGCCAATGGGGGTAATTTAAACGGTCAGTATTGCTTTAATATAGCAGGCACCATATTGCTGGAAGCAGCAACAGGTACAACGATTCCTACCGGCACATACGACTGGTCCGGAAACTACAACAACATCAACGGAACATTATTGAACGGCCTGTGGCGATTGCAGGTAAGAGACATAGGTAGTGGTGATGTAGGCACATTAGCCAGTTGGTCTCTGTCCCTGACCGGTTTGACCCCGGTGGCATCAACAGCAGCGTATACTGTTATCGGTGCCGGCGCGGCTTCAGGAATCTCTTTTCCGTCTCCTCCGGTTCAGGAATCAGAGGTGTCCAATCCGTTTAATGTATCGGATGGGCAGGCATGGAATGTACGATTTGTAGATGCCGCCGGTTGTGAAAGTGAAATCGGTGGTACATACAATCGTCCTGTTTTAGGTAGTGTCGTTTTAGACACCAGTGTTTGCGACGGCTCAACGGTTGCATTCTCCACATCCAATCCGATACCATTGTTTTCTCAGTATGGTGTGTTGCTCGACTTTGATAGCTATCCACAGGATATATCGTGGTTTATCTATGATGGCAGCAACAGGGTGGTGGCATCCGGAGGTGGGTATGGCCCGAGCGTTGGTGCCAGTACCACCATTACGGCGGCGACCATTAATCCGAATGACGGTCCTTTCCGATTTGTGCTGTATGATGGATTTGATGATGGTCTGGGTTCCGGTGGAGGCTCTTCTAATAACGGAGGTTCTACCGCATTAAATTTCATAAAAATAATTGAACTGCATGCCGATGGTACAGTGGATACCTTATTCAGTAAGAACTATGCTTTCTGTACTCCGGTGTATTGTACAGGACCTGTCGCTTCCATATTCGGACAACTGAATGTCAATTTAGGTACACCGACGGGAACTTTTGCAACAGGAGTTTCAGTGACTCTGGAAAACAACAGAACCTGTACAGGCGCAACCGTAGCAGGAGCCATTACCACCAATGCCAATGGAAGCGGAACCATCAATACCACGGCTGCCGGAATTAATCCCGGTTCATCCTATTCTCTTCAGTATTCTTATACCGATCAGTATGGTTGCGTAAATACGATTTGCGGGCCATTGGATGTCTTCCCTCCGGTGACGATCAATCCGACGATTAATTGCTCCACTAATCCTCCGACCGTTTCAGTGAATGCCGCATGTGCAGGCTGTAATGCAACGTTTGTTGCAGAATATTCTTACAATGGAGGTACTACATGGACAACGGCGACATCCGCCAATTTTCAGGATATCTACACGTACGCACACGTAAGAAATACCATAACGGGAAGGGTTTCCTGCGAGGTGAGCAGTGTCAAGCTGGCAGATTGTCCTACAGTGTTGCCAATTGAACTTATATACATTACAGCAAACGGAATAGATAATCAGTATATAAAAGTGAGCTGGGCCACTGCTTCCGAAGTGAATACCCATAAATTTGAAATTTTAAGAAGTACCGACGCTGTTACCTTTGCAAAAATAGGAGAGTTGCCTGCTGCAGGAAATTCCAATTCAGTAAGAAGTTACTTTTATGACGACCACAATGTTGTTCCGGGAGTTGTTTATTATTACCAGATCAGAGAGATTGATAATGACAATCGTACACATCTCACCAATATCGCAAATGCCAAACTGGAAAAAGATAAATTTGAACTCATTAGCATTTATCCGAATCCAGCCGTAGAGAATACCATCATTACAATGTATGCCAAAGATGTGACGGAAGTTACGTTAACCGTATATAACGATATAGGTGAACTGATGAAAAATGAACAAAAAACACTGAAAGAAGGGTTGAATGAATGGAATATAAATACGGAAGAATGGGCAAAAGGTGTTTATTATTTCATCCTGAAACATGAAGGAAAGCCACTGACAAAGCAGGTTATCAAACTTCAGTAGTGATATAAATAATCTATAAAATGGTACAGACGAGCCAATAAATTCTCCGTCTGTACCATTTTTGTTTTTATATTCGTAATAATTTTCAAAGTATCTCAACCTATAACCATGATCGTAGATGACGTTTTAATAGATAAGCTGGCAAGTCTTTCCAAACTGGAATTTGATGCGGCCGGAAAAGAAGCGATAAAGGAAGATTTGACCAAGATTCTGAATTTCATGGATAAGCTGAATGAACTGGATACCGATAGTGTCGAACCGATGATATATGTCAACGAAGAAATTAATGTGTTCAGAGAGGATGTGGTGGATTATCCGGTTACCAAACAAGAGGCATTAATGAATGCACCTATAAAGGACGCAGATTATATAAAGGTTCCAAAATTTGTGAAAGGAACAAAATACTAATTAAATGACAGAAAAAATCATCATAGGATTACGAGGAATCAGACGTGAATTTAATTTGGGCGATGAGACGATCAATGCACTACAGGAAATCAATCTGGATATTTTCAAGAATGAATATGTGGCACTGATGGGGCCTTCCGGTTCCGGGAAATCTACCCTGATGAATATCTTGGGCTGTCTGGATACGCCCACCGCCGGACAGTATTTTTTAGACGGAAATGATGTCAGTAAATCATCGGATAATGAACTTGCTGTAGTGCGCAACAAACAGATCGGATTTATTTTTCAGACATTCAACCTTATACCGCGTTTAACCACCATTGAGAATGTGGCGCTGCCGTTAATCTATGCTGGCTGGGGAAAGAAAGAACGCGATGAAAGAGCAATAGAAGTGTTGAAGCAAGTGGGACTTGCAGACAGAATGAAACATAAGCCGAACGAACTCTCCGGAGGGCAGCGCCAGCGTGTGGCGGTGGCAAGAGCTTTGGTGAATAATCCATCTCTGATTCTTGCTGATGAGCCTACCGGAAATCTGGACACCAAAACGTCCTATGAAATCATGAAACTTTTTGAAGAAATTCACGAAAATGGCAATACCATCGTTGTCGTCACACACGAAGAGGATATCGCTTCTTATGCGCACCGTATTGTGCGTATGCGAGATGGCCTTATAGAGAGCGATCAACCCAATCTGAATATACACAAGGCTGAAACCAACCTGCGAAAATGAGGACACCGTTTGCTCAGATATGAAACAGAACAATCAGATTCTTGGAGAATAATTTAATGGCGATGGATAACAAAATCACCCCAAATACCTTCCTCAGGATATTGATGCCGGTGTCGCCAATCAGGTTTTCAATCTTGGGGATAAAACGGATGACGAAATAGATAATCGCAAGATTTATCAGAATGGCTGTCAGGATTACGTAAACGTCATATTCGGAACGAAGGGACAGTAATGTCGTCAGCGTACCCGCACCGGCAATCATAGGGAATGCAATCGGCACCACAGATGTGCTTTTTGCACTGGCATTGCCTGATTTGAAGATATCACGGTTCAGCGTCATCTCCAACCCAACCAGAAAGATAACGATAGAACCTGCCAGCGAAAAGGAGGCAACATCAATGCCGATGATTTTAAGGAGTTCTTTCCCGATGAACAGAAACAGGATCATGATTAAACCGGATACTCCCGTTGCGTATTTTGCATCTACATGCCCAACTTTAGATTTGATGTCCAGAATGACCGGAACAGAACCCAGCACATCTATGATTGCAAACAAAATAAGTGTTACGGTTGATATCTCTTTTAAGTCGAATGGCATAAAAATGATTTTAACGGCAAAGTTCCGGCATTTACACCATACTATCAATCCAAAAACATTATTTCAGTATAAAATCAATATCAATTAATGTATGCAAAAAGTAGATAAAAGAGTGTTTGTTTATATCTATCTGTCAGAAAATCATTTATTTATGATGGGTAGCCAATATTTTAATCAGGTTATCAACAGTCTGTTGTACAAATTCAGGTCATTTTGAAAGAATTTACTAAAAAAGTTGCGTAAATTTGTGTTTTAATATAAATTAACATTATTTTTGTCCAATAAATTAAAACCAAAGTCTTTATGAAAAAAGGTATCGTATTATTATGTTCATTACTCGTTTTATTCAGTTCTGTATCCATGGCAGCTAAAAAACCTGCTAAGAACAATAAAAGTGCAGTAGGAAACAACAGATTCAGTTTAGGCATCGGAATGGAATTAGCTGATTATTACACTCCGGCATTAAAGAAAACATCAACGTTTAAAAATCCAATTTGGTTTGGACCACGTATCACAGCCTGGTACAACCCTAACTCATCCGTTGCGGTAGGTTTGGATTTGGGAAGCCATGCTTTCTCTACGAAAGTTGATCCGACATTGCCTTCTTTTAATGTGTACAATATATTATACTCAGGTTTAATCGCCTATAAATTCAATAACGGATATATCCTGAAAGAAGATGCTGCCGTTTCTCCTTATATCTTCGCAAAATTGCAAGGTTCTTGGGCGCAGTCAGCCGTGTTGAGAGACAATGTTCACGGTTTTGGTATTCCAATCGGAGCAGGTATTAATTTCAAAGTTGCAAACAATGTTGCCTTAAACATCAATGGTGGATATAGCTTTGCTATCAAAAATAGCAACGACCACATCTTCTTTGGTGCAGGAAT
Source organism: Chitinophagales bacterium (assembly GCA_046329775.1). Taxonomy (GTDB): domain Bacteria; phylum Bacteroidota; class Bacteroidia; order Chitinophagales; family JADIYW01; genus JADJSS01. Next base: position 28,385 of record JAXLTX010000004.1, on the reverse strand, counting down.
CATGGTTGACTTAGGTAAAGGAAAAGAAGTGGCTGTAGATACAGTTCCTGCTGTGGTAGAAAAACCTGTTGATACAGATGGTGACGGTATCTATGATATCGATGATGCCTGCCCTACGGTTGCCGGTTTGGCTCAGTTCAACGGTTGCCCAGATACAGACGGCGACGGTATCGAAGATAGCAAAGACGAATGCCCTACAGTACCTGGTTTGGCTGAATTCAACGGCTGTCCGGATAGAGACGGAGACGGAATCATTGACGGAAAAGATGCATGTCCGGATGTTAAAGGTATCGCTAAATTTGGCGGCTGCCCGGATCCTGACCGTGATGGTGACGGTATCGTAAACGATAAAGACAACTGCCCTGATGTTGCAGGTACATTCGCAGCGCAAGGTTGCCCGGATAGAGATGGTGATGGTGTTGCTGATGCAGCAGATAAATGCCCGGATGTTGCCGGACCAGCTTCTAACAAAGGTTGCCCAGAAGTGAAAGAGGAAGTTAAAAAACGTTTAGCATTTGCTGCACGTGCTATCCAGTTCGAAACAGGTAAAGCTACCATCAAGCCGGTATCTTTCAAAATCCTGGATGAAGTTGCTTCTATCTTGAAAGAATACCCTTACTATGATGTAAACGTAGATGGTCACACAGACAACGTTGGTAAACCGGCTACAAACCTGAAACTTTCTCAAGACAGAGCAGCAGCAGCTGTTGCTTACCTGGTAGGTAAAGGTGTTCCAGCAAGCAGATTGGTGTCTAACGGATACGGTGATACTAAACCGGTTGCAGACAACAAAACAGCTGCAGGTAGAGCTCAAAACAGAAGAGTAGAATTTAACCTGCTGTTCAAATAAACTCAGTCTGATTTTATATAAAAAAAGGTCTCGATTTTCGAGACCTTTTTTTATATTTGATTTTGTATGAATAATGGAATCAATAAAGGGTTCTCCCGCTATGAAAGGAATGGTATCATTCTGTTATGTTTCGTAATTGTTGTCAGCATTCTTTCTAAAAAATATGTCGTACAGTATTTTGCCCGGATTGATACGCTGACAGCTAATGACAAGAATAAGATGGCTGAATTGCAACAGCAAATCAATGCCGCCAAGATTAGCTACAAGAATAATTATGCTTCGATTGAAAATGCAAAGGAAGGCAGTGACAGGACAGCAGGGTATGATACGGGCCATTCCAACTATGAAAAGAATGAGAAACGCGATTTCAAGATAGAAGTGAATGCCGCAACTGCTGAAGAGTATGAAAAACTATATGGCATCGGAAAGGTATTGTCACAGCGTATAGTGACGTTCAGGGATAAATTGGGTGGCTTTTACAGCATCGAGCAAATAAAGGATGTGTGGGGGATTGAAGATTCCGTATTCCGGAAGTTTAAAGCACACCTGACCATTAAGCCGGTTAAAATCAAAAAGGTGAATATCAATACCGCCACATACGAGGAACTCACCGCCAATCCTTACTTTTTTTCAACTGTCGCCAAGCAGATCATTGGCTACAGAACCAAAGTAAAACCGTTTGCATCAGCTGAGGATATTAAGAATCTCTATTTTGTAAGAGACCATCCGGAACAATTCAACAAATTAGCTCCATATGTTGTTATAAATTGACTTGTGTTAAGTGTGAATTTACCTCTTACACGTACTTTTTCGTATCTTTGTAAAAATTTCTAAAAATGAACTTTGAATATTCTGAGAATCAGCAAATGATTGCGCAAACCGTAAGGGATTTTGCGGAAAAACACATCAGACCTTATGTCATGGAATGGGACGAAACACAACATTTTCCGGTAGAAACCCTGCGTAAGCTGGGCGAACTGGGTTTGATGGGGATTCTGATTCCTGAAGAGTACGGAGGGGCAGGTTTGTCTTATAATGAATATATTACGGCATTGATAGAAATAGGGAAAGTCGATAGTGCTTTATGCTTGTCTGTAGCGGCACACAATTCATTATGTACGAATCATATTTATAAATTTGCCAATGAGGAACAACGCAAAAGATGGATCCCTAAGTTGGCAACGGGAGAGTGGATAGGTGCCTGGGGCCTGACAGAACCCAATACCGGTTCTGATGCAGGAAGAATGAAATGCGTCGCACATCAGGACGGCGATCACTGGGTAATCAATGGTTCAAAGAATTTCATCACGCACGGTATCAGCGGTAATGTCGCTGTTGTTATTGTACGTACAGGCGAATTGTTGGATAGCCATGGCATGACAGCCTTTGTGGTAGAGAGAGGGACACCAGGTTTCAGCGGTGGTAAAAAAGAAAATAAACTTGGGATGCGTTGTTCGGAAACGGCTGAAATGATTTTTGACAACTGTAGAGTGCCTAAGGAAAATATACTGGGTGAAGTGGGAGAAGGTTTCGTGCAGGCTATGAAAATATTGGATGGCGGCCGGATTTCCATCGCAGCTTTAAGTATCAGTATTGCCGTAGGTGCATACGAAGCGGCCCTGAAATATGCAAAAGAAAGAGAACAGTTTGGTAAACCTATTTCCGAATTTCAGGCGATTGGCTTCAAGCTGGCGGATATGGCCACAGAAATTGAAGCTGCCAAATTACTGACTTTCCAGGCTGCCGACATGATGATGCGCGGTGAAAAGATGACCAAACAGTCGGCATTTGCCAAATATTATGCTTCAGAGATAGCCTGTAAGGTATCGAACGATGCGGTGCAGATACTGGGTGGTTACGGATACATCAAAGATTTTCCGGTAGAGAAATTCTACAGAGATGCTAAGTTGTGTACCATTGGAGAAGGAACATCCGAAATCCAGAAACTGGTTATCAGCCGTGAAATCCTTAAAGGAAACATCTGATCAATGATAATTTCTCTTGGTTTGATGTTAAAATCAAATTAAATTACAGAAAATCAGCCCAATAATTTATTTTCACACAATGATTTGGCACAATTTTTCAATTTTATTATTATCTTTGCGTCCCAAATCTTAACAATAAAAGAGGTATTTAACTATGTTAATCGTTGATGCAAGAGAATCAGAATCATTAGACAGAGCACTGAAGGTGTTCAAAAAGAAATTTGAAAAAGCAGGCACCATCAAGCAATTACGTGCGCGTCAGGCTTTCATTTTACCTTCCGTAAAAAGACGTACTGAAATTAAAAAAGCAGTATATATCGAGCAATTACGCAGAGGAGAGGAATAAATAGTTGCGCATTTCATTTTTTTTGTCTAATTTAATCTTCCTATAACAGTGAAGATTAACGGCAGCGAAATGATAGAAGCGTTCCTAAATTACCTCAAATTCGAAAAACGATATTCAACTAAAACTGTAGAGTCTTATAAAATAGACATTCTACAGTTTTTTCATTTTATAAAACTGGAGTTTGAACAGGACGATTTGTTGCCTGTGAAGAACAATCAGGTCAGGGCCTGGGTGGTTCAGCTGGTAAATGATAAACATAAACCAACCAGCATCAAACGCAAGATTTCAGCACTTAAATCTTTCTATAAGTACCATCAGAAGATCGGCAACATAAAAAGTAATCCAGCCGATAAGGTGAATTCTCCGAAAATTCCGGAAAGGTTGCCAAAATACGTAGAGCAGCATAAAATCAACGAGCTGTTAGACATCCCTCAGAAATATTTTACCAAAGACAATGCTTTTGAAAACATGCAGGAAAAACTCCTTATGGATGTATTGTATTCCACAGGCATGAGACGTCAGGAACTCATCCAGTTGCAATGGAGCGATATAAATTTCAGCAATCGCCAACTGAAGGTAACCGGTAAGGGGAACAAGCAACGCCTGATTCCAATAGGAGATGAACTGGCGGATTCGATGAAGATCTTTCTGCAAAAACAGCAGGAGGAATTCAAGCATATTTCTAAGGAGCCTTATGTTTTTTTAACGAAAGACGGGAAACAACTCTATCCCAATTACGTTTATAGAATAGTGAAGATGCACATTGGTCATTGCAGTACCGCAGAGAAGAAAAGCCCGCATGTGCTGCGCCACTCCTTTGCCACACACATGAGCAATAACGGCGCGAAGCTGAATGATATCAAGGAATTGCTGGGGCATGCGAGCCTGGCATCCACGCAGGTATATACACATAATACAATAGAACAACTGAAAGAGATTTATAAGATTGCTCACCCTAAAGCCTAAGCCTATGAGATGTTTTTAAAATGTATTTGATTAAACAACAATGTTATCCGCTGAAAAAAAGTTATGCAAGTAAAAACAGAAAACGGATAACGTCATTACTTAAATAAAATAAATTACTTTGTTATGTCAATGAAAATCCAAATTCAGTCCGTGCACTTTGATGCCGATCAATCCTTGAAAGATTTTATCAATAAGAAGTTGGTAAAACTGGAGACATTTTATGATAGAATTATTGATTCCGATGTGATATTAAGCCTGGAACAGCTGAACACGCAGGTTAAAGATAAGGTAGTGGTGATAAAGACCAATATTCCGGGCAATACCCTGGTGGCAAAGGAAAAGAGTAAGAAATTTGAAGCCGCTGTAGATATGGCCGTAGATTCGTTAAAACGACAAATCGAAAAAATTAAAACTAAAAAGAAAGAATTATAAATAATATTTCATCATGAAGAAATGCGGTCAATAGGCCGCATTTTTTTATGAAAAGCAGGCCGGTAAACTTTTATTTTATAAAAATCAACTGTATTTTTGCATCTGGCTTGTTTGATAGCGTGCAATTCAGGGTAAAATGCCCAATTTTTGTCTGTTGGATGTTTTAGGATGGATTCCTTAAACTTTAAATAATCTTAAAGCGATAAGATTTTTTTACACAATAACAAAAAATCAGAATTTAATCGTATATTTGCACTCCGAAAATTAGGGAACTGACTGGTTTTCTAATATAAGTTCTTGTAAATAAATAAGTTTTGTGCCGATGTAGCTCAGTTGGCCAGAGCAGCTGATTTGTAATCAGCGGGTCGGGGGTTCGAATCCCTCCATCGGCTCTAAGGTACAAAGCGAGGGTAAGTAGCCAAGTGGCCAACGGCAACAGACTGTAAATCTGTCCTCTTCGGAGTTCGGTGGTTCGAATCCATCCTTGCCCACAACATGAAGTTTGCCAGCGAAAGCTGATAAATGTAAATGGTAGTTCTTTAAAAGAATAAGTTGAAAAAGAAGTTGAATTGTATTTTGTAATACAGACAAACTTAGATTGCGGAAGTAGCTCAGTTGGTAGAGCGACAGCCTTCCAAGCTGTAGGTCGCGGGTTCGAACCTCGTCTTCCGCTCAAATATCTGAAGTGGATAAGCCGTAATACGACTCAAAACTTTATCGCCGATGTAGCTCAGTGGTAGAGCACTTCCTTGGTAAGGAAGAGGTCGCGGGTTCAATTCCCTTCATCGGCTCAAATAAGTTATTTTTGAAACTTGAATAAATTATTAAAATACTAAAAAAAACAAATCATGGCTAAGGAAAAATTTGTAAAGGATAAGCCGCACGTTAACATTGGAACGATTGGTCACGTTGACCACGGTAAAACTACTTTGACAGCCGCAATCACATACGTGTTGTCAAAATCTGGTTTAGCAGAAAAGAAGGATTACGATTCTATCGATGCTGCTCCTGAAGAAAAAGAAAGAGGTATCACCATCAACACTGCACACGTAGAGTATTCAACACAAACTCGTCACTATGCACACGTTGACTGTCCTGGTCACGCCGATTATATCAAAAATATGATCACAGGTGCTGCTCAGATGGATGGTGCTATCTTGGTGGTAGCTTCTACAGACGGACCGATGCCACAAACTAAAGAACACATCTTATTGGCTGCACAGGTTGGTGTACCTCGTATGGTGGTATTCATGAATAAAGTGGATTTGGTAGACGATCCGGAATTGTTAGAGTTAGTGGAAATGGATATCCGTGAAGAGTTGACTAAACGTGGATATGATGGTGACAATACACCAATCATCCAAGGTTCTGCAATCAAAGCATTGCAAGATGATGCTGAAGGTACTGCACAAATCGAAGCTTTAATGAAAGCGGTAGATGAGTGGATTCCATTACCTCCACGTCCGATTGACCAACCTTTCTTGATGCCGGTTGAAGACGTATTCTCTATCACAGGTCGTGGTACAGTTGCAACAGGTCGTATCGAAAGAGGTGTTGTTAAAACAGGTGAGCCGGTTGAAATCGTAGGTTTACAGGAAAAATCAATGACCTCTACTTGTACAGGTGTTGAGATGTTCCGTAAAATCTTAGACATCGGTGAAGCTGGTGAAAACGTAGGTATCTTATTACGTGGTATCGAAAAAACAGATATCAAACGTGGTATGGTTATCTGCAAACCAGGTTCTGTTACACCACACACTGAATTCAAATGCGAGGTGTATATCCTGAGCAAAGATGAAGGTGGACGTCACACACCTTTCTTCAACAAATACCGTCCTCAGTTCTACTTAAGAACAACAGACGTTACAGGTGAAATAGAATTACCTGCAGGTGTTGAGATGGTAATGCCAGGTGATAACGTAACATTGACTGTTAAGTTAATCTATCCGGTAGCATTGGAAAAAGGTTTGAAATTCGCTATCCGTGAGGGTGGTAGAACAGTAGGTGCCGGTCAGGTAACTGAAATCCTTAAATAAATTATAAACCGTCATTAGTCATTAGTCATTTGTTTCAAAATGAGTGGCTAATGACTTTTTAGACGGGCGTAGTTCAAGGGTAGAATGTCGGTCTCCAAAACCGCTGATGGGAGTTCGAATCTCTCCGCCCGTGCAAATTAAAAGAAATGGATAATATTAAAACATATCTGCAAGCCTCTTACGAAGAGTTAACGACGAAAGTAACGTGGCCAACCTGGAAAGAGTTACAGGCCAATGCCGCTGTAGTGGCAATTGCTGCGTTTATCATCGCCCTAATCATCGGATTGATGGATATGTTATCAAATATTCTGTTTAGTGATATTATTTATAAAATAGCAGGTTAGTCACCTTCTTTTAGAAATATACAGATGTCTGAAGATAAAAAATGGTACGTACTGAGAGTAATCAGTGGAAAAGAAAAAAAACTTCGCGAGATTATCGAGAAGGAAATAAAACTTTCCGGCTGGTCTGAAATTATTCCGCAGGTAATTGTACCTACAGAGAAAGTGTACAAACTAAAAGGTGGCAAGAAAGTGATTCACGAGAAGAACTTCTTTCCTGGCTATTTAATGTTGGAAGCTGACCCGAAAAAGTTTAACGGGGATATCGTTCTTCATATACAGAATATGACAAACGTAATCAGCTTTATTGAAAGAAATAAGCCTATTCCTTTGAAAAAGGCAGAGGTCAACAGAATCCTCGGAAAAGTAGATGAACAGGAGGAAATAGGTGGTACCGTAAATGAACCGTTCCTGGTAGGTGAGGATGTGAAAATCACCGACGGACCATTCAATGACTTTACTGGTACGATTGAAGAAATCATGGAAGATAAGAAGAAGTTGAGAGTAGTGGTGAAAATATTTGGAAGAAAAACTCCGGTGGAGTTGAATTTTATGCAAGTTGAAAAACAATAGAATATGGCAAAGGAAATCGAAACGTTCATTAAGTTACAGGTAAAAGGTGGTCAGGCAAATCCAGCTCCTCCAATCGGACCGGCATTAGGTTCCAAAGGGGTGAACATCATGGAGTTTTGCAAACAGTTTAACGCCGCCACACAAGATAAACAAGGAAAAATCTTACCGTGTGTAATAACGGTATACAAAGATAAATCATTCACTTTCGTCATCAAGACGCCACCTGCTTCCGCTTTATTATTGGAGTATTCAAAAGCTAAACAAGGCTCTAAAATACCAAACCGTAATAAGGTAGGGTCGGTTTCCTGGGATCAGGTGAAAGAGATTGCAGAAATCAAAATGCCGGATTTAAACTGTTTTACAGTGACATCAGCCATGAAAATGGTGGCAGGTACTGCAAGAAGCATGGGAATCACTGTTACGGGTGACGCACCATTTGAAGCTTAAGCAATTAAGCGGAGAGAGTTCCACTCGCAATTGGAACGCTATTATCTCACCCAAAATTTTTCTTAAATGAAAGTTGTAAAAAAAAGAAAAGCAGTAGACGGTAAAGTCGAAAAAGGCAAATCTTACACACTGGAGCAAGCCGCTGCATTAGTAAAAGAAGTTAGCACTACCAAGTTTGACGCTTCTGTTGATGTTCACATTCGATTGGGCGTAGATCCACGTAAACCAGACCAGGCCTTAAGAGGCACCGTAAGTTTACCGCACGGTACAGGTAAAACTAAAACCGTTTTGGTACTTTGTCCTGCTGACAAGGAAGCTGCGGCTAAAGAAGCTGGTGCTGACTACGTTGGTTTAGACGAGTATCTGGAGAAAATCGCAGGCGGCTGGACCGATGTTGATGTGATCATCTCCACTCCAAGCGTAATGCCTAAATTAGGTCGTCTGGGTAAAATATTAGGTCCTCGTAACTTAATGCCTAACCCTAAATCAGGTACAGTGACGGAAAACGTGGCAGATGCCGTTAGAGAAGTGAAGAAAGGTAAAATATCTTTCAAAATCGACAAATTCGGTATCATTCACACTTCAGTAGGTCGTGTATCATTTAATCCAAGTCAGTTGTATGACAATGCTAAAGAAATGATTACAACCTTGGCTAAAATGAAACCATCTTCTGCAAAAGGAATTTATTTCAAAAGCATATTCGTTGCTACGACAATGAGTCCTTCAATAGAGGTGGATGTTAAATCAATTCCGGGAATTTAATAATTAATTCGTAAAAGGAAAAAAATGACTAAGACTGAAAAACAAGCAACGATTGATACACTAACGCAGAAATTCGCTGATTCCAATTTCTTCTACTTCACTGATACTTCAGGTTTGACCGTAGAAAAAATCAATCAGTTGAGAAGAATTTGCTTCGACAAAGGTATCAACTTACAGGTTGCAAAAAACACATTAATCAAAAAAGCACTGGTTGCCGGTGGAAAGTTTTCTGATGATTTGGATCCGGTTTTACACGGTCCAACTGCCATCATGTTCACTGAAACGGGTAACGTACCTGCAAAAGTAATCAAACAATTCCGTGCAAATGGTGATAAACCGGCTCTGAAAGCTGCGTATATCGACTCTGCCGTTTATGTTGGTGAAAATCAACTGGAAGCATTAATCAACGTTAAATCTAAAGAAGAATTGGTGGGTGACATCGTTGCCTTGTTACAATCTCCTGCTAAAAACGTTATTTCTGCCCTTAAATCAAGCGGTGGCAAACTGGCTGGAATCGTTAAAACATTACAAGAAAGAGAAAATTAATTAAATAACTTTTTAAATTATTAAACAATGGCTGATATTAAAGCATTCGCAGAGCAATTAGTAAACTTAACTGTTAAAGAAGTTAACGAATTAGCTGAAATTTTAAAATCTGAATACGGAATCGAACCGGCTGCTGCTGCAGTTGCGGTTGCTGCTGCTCCTGGTGGTGGTGGCGGTGCTGCTGCTGAAGAGAAAACATCTTTTGATGTGATCCTGAAAGACGGTGGTGCACAAAAATTAGGTGTAGTGAAAGTGGTAAAAGAAATCACTGGTCTTGGCTTGAAAGAAGCTAAAGATTTAGTGGATGGTGCTCCAAAACCTGTTAAAGAAGGTGTTTCTAAAGATGAAGCTGAGTCAATCAAAGCTAAGTTAGAAGAAGCTGGCGCATCTATTGAATTGAAGTAATTCATTCATAATCAAATAATTAAAGTGTCCGGTAACTTCTCAGTTGCCGAGACACTTTTTACTGTTTTTATAAATTTTAATAAGATTGCATGTCTAAAAAAACAGAAAAATCAGGTCTTACAACTTCTGGAAGAATCAATTTCAGTAAAATAAGCCATCCTTATGAATATCCTAATTTACTGGATATACAGGTAAAATCTTTCCAAGAGTTTTTACAACTGGAAACAACTCCGGACAAACGTTCCAAAGAAGGTTTGTATAAGGTGTTTTCAGAAAATTTCCCTATCACTGACGCAAGAAACATCTTCTTGTTGGAGTTTTTGGATTATTATGTGGATCCGCCTCGCTACAACATTGATGAGTGTATCGAAAGAGGATTGACATACAGCGTACCTTTGAAAGCAAAGTTGCGTTTATCTTGTAACGATGAGGAGCATATTGACTTCCAAACCATCGTTCAGGATGTATTTTTAGGAAATATTCCGTACATGACGGATAAAGGTACGTTCATCATTAATGGTGCTGAACGTGTTGTCGTTTCCCAATTGCACCGTTCTCCGGGCGTGTTCTTCGGTATGAGCTATCACCCGAATGGAACAAAAATTTTCTCCGCAAGGGTAATTCCTTTCAAAGGTGCCTGGATGGAGTTTGCTACAGACATCAACAATGTCATGTATGCATATATCGACCGTAAAAAGAAATTCCCTGTAACGACTCTGTTGCGTGCTATCGGTTTCGATTCTGATAAGGATATTCTGAAATTATTCGGATTGTCAGATGAAATTGAAGTGAACAAGAAGTCTTTAGAAAAAAATATAGGCAGACGTTTAGCTGCGAGAGTATTGAAATCATGGATGGAAGATTTTGTGGATGAAGATACCGGTGAGGTGGTTTCCATCGAACGTAACGAAGTCATACTCGAGCGTGACACATATCTGGATGAAGACAATATCCAACTGATACTGGAGACTGGTGTTAAAACCATCATCCTGCAAAAAGAAAGCACGGAAGAGGATTATTCTATCATCTTCAATACCCTGCAAAAAGATACTTCGAACTCTGAGATAGAAGCATTGAAACACATCTACCGTCAGTTGCGTGGTTCAGATCCACCGGATGACGATACCGCTCGTGGCATCATCGAGAAATTATTCTTCTCCGATAAACGCTACGATCTGGGTTTTGTAGGTCGTTACAAGATCAACAAGAAATTAGGTCTGGGCATCGATTCCAAAAATATCGTGCTGACCAAGGAAGATATCGTTTCCATCGTGAAATACCTCATCAAACTCGTGAATCAAAAAGCCGAGATTGATGATATCGACCACTTGAGCAACAGAAGGGTGCGTACCGTTGGTGAGCAGTTATTCGCTCAGTTCGGTGTAGGTTTAGCTCGTATGGCGCGTACCATCCGTGAGCGTATGAACGTACGTGACAACGAGGTGTTCACGCCAATCGACTTGATCAACGCAAGAACCTTGTCCTCCGTTATCAACTCCTTCTTCGGAACATCCCAATTGTCTCAGTTCTTAGATCAGACAAATCCATTGTCAGAAATCACGCACAAGCGTCGTATTTCTGCACTCGGACCTGGTGGTCTTTCCCGTGAGAGAGCAGGATTCGAGGTACGTGACGTTCACTATTCCCACTATGGTCGCCTTTGTACGATTGAAACGCCGGAAGGTCCGAATATCGGTCTGATTTCAACGCTTTGCGTGCACGCAAAAGTGAACGAAATGGGCTTCATCGAAACACCTTACCGCAAGGTTTCCAAAAGCAAAGTGGAAGGCAAGGTAGAATACCTGACAGCGGAAGAAGAGGATGAAAGAATCATCGCGCAGTCCAATGCATCTTTGGATGACAAGGGCGCGTTTGTAGATAAAAAAGTGAAATGTCGTTTCCAGGGAGATTTCCCTATCGTGGATTCAGACAGCGATGAGATGGCTAACGTGCAGAATATGGACGTGGCGCCAAACCAGATCGTGGGTGTTTCCGCATCCCTGATTCCTTTCTTAGAGAATGATGATGCGAACCGTGCATTGATGGGCTCCAACATGCAGCGTCAGGCAGTGCCATTGATGCGTTGTGAAGCGCCTATCGTAGGTACAGGTATTGAAGCACGTGTTGCTGCAGACTCTAATGTACTGATCAATGCAGAGCGTTCCGGTGTGGTGGAATATGTGGATGCCAATGAAATCCGCGTTCGTTTCGACAGAACGGAAAACGAAAGACTGGTAAGTTTTGAAGACGACGTGAAAGTCTATAAATTAACCAAATACGCACGTACCAACCAGGCTACCTGTATCAACTTACGTCCGATTGTACGTAAAGGCGAGAAAGTGGTGAAAGGACAGATTTTGTGCGAAGGTTATGCCACACAAAACGGTGAGCTGGCATTAGGTAAAAATTTACTCGTAGCATTCATGCCTTGGAAAGGGTTCAACTTTGAGGATGCTATCGTAATCTCCGAAAAAGTGGTGCGCGAAGATATCTTCACTTCCATCCATATTGAAGAATATGAAATGGATGTGCGTGATACGAAATTAGGAGAGGAAGAGTTAACCAATGACATCCCGAACGTGAGCGAAGATGCTACCCGTAATCTGGATGAAAACGGTATCATTCGTGTGGGTGCCAAAATCAAGGAAGGCGATATCCTGATCGGTAAAATCACTCCGAAAGGGGAGACAGATCCGACGCCGGAAGAGAAATTATTACGTGCCATCTTTGGTGACAAAGCAGGTGATGTGAAAGATGCTTCTTACAAAGCACCTCCATCCACAGAAGGTATCGTCGTAACGACCAAATTATTCCAGAAAGCAAAGAAAGACAAAAACTCTAAGGTCAGAGAAAAAACCGAACTCGAAAAAGCGGAGAAAATCCACTTACAGAACTTAGAGGAAATCAAGAAAGTATTGGTAGCGAAACTGATGCAGCTGGTTGGTGGAAAAACCACTATCGGTATCAAGAACATCTTCGGTGAAGAAGCCGTTCCAAAAGGAACCAAATTCACAGAGAAGTTATTGGGCGGCCTGAACTACCAGAACCTGGATACGGCTGAATGGACGAAAGAAGAAGAAACCAATGAATTGATCAAACGATTGATCCATAACTTCAACATCAAGTTCAACGAGGAGAAAGGTCGTTTCTTGCGTGATAAGTATGCTATCACCGTGGGTGATGAGTTGCCATCCGGCGTATTGAAACTGGCTAAAGTTTACATCGCTCAGAAACGTAAGTTGAGAGTGGGTGATAAGATGGCGGGTCGTCACGGAAATAAAGGTATCGTTGCTAAAATCGTTCGCGATGAGGATATGCCGTTCCTGGAAGACGGAACACCGGTGGATGTGGTATTGAATCCATTAGGGGTACCTTCCCGTATGAACATCGGTCAGATTTACGAAACCGTATTGGGATGGGCCGGTAAAGAACTGGGCGTGAAATTCGCGACTCCAATCTTTGACGGTGCAAACGTAGAAGAGATCGAACATTATATCGAAGAAGCTAAATTGCCACGTTTGGGCAGCACCTACCTATACGACGGTGAAACAGGTCAGCGTTTTGACCAGAAAACAACCGTTGGTGTTATCTACATCATCAAGTTATCTCACATGGTGGATGATAAGATGCATGCTCGTTCCATCGGACCTTACTCTTTGATTACGCAACAACCATTGGGTGGTAAAGCCCAGTTCGGTGGTCAGCGTTTAGGTGAGATGGAGGTTTGGGCTTTGGAAGCATATGGTGCATCTAACATCCTGCAGGAATTATTAACGGTGAAATCCGATGATATTCAAGGTAGAGCAAAAGCTTACGAAGCGATTGTGAAAGGGGACAATTTACCTGTACCAGGAATTCCGGAATCATTCAATGTACTCGTACATGAGTTGAGAGGTCTTGCATTGGATTTAGACTTTGATGAATAGTCTTTTAGTTTTTAGAATTTAGATTTTTAAGCATTTAAAAATAACAACTATGCCTTTTAAAAAGGATAATAAAATCAACACAGAGTTCAAGACGATTACGTTGAAGCTCGCTTCTCCGGATTCCATTCTGGAGCGTTCGTACGGAGAAGTAAAAAAACCGGAAACGATCAACTACAGAACCTACAAGCCGGAAATGGAAGGTTTGTTCTGCGAGCGTATTTTCGGACCAACAAAAGATTACGAATGTTTTTGCGGTAAGTACAAACGTATCCGTTATAAAGGTATTGTGTGCGACAGATGTGGTGTGGAAGTAACCGAGAAGAAAGTGCGTCGTGAACGTATGGGACACATCAAACTGGTGGTGCCTGTGGTACACATCTGGTATTTCAAATCCTTGCCCAATAAGACGGGCTACATGTTAGGTTTGTCTTCCAAAAATGTCGAATCTATTGTTTACTATGAACGATATGTTGTTATCCAGCCGGGTATCACCGAAGACGGTGTGCCTGTAAACGGCGAAAGCAAAAAAACAAAGTATCTTGATTTATTGACAGAAGAAGAATACCTGGATATCCTGGACGGTTTACCGAAAGACAACCAGTTATTGTCTGATGAAGATCCGAATAAATTCATCGCCAAGATGGGTGGTGAAGCCGTTCGTGACTTGCTGGCAAGAATCGACCTGAAAAAATTATCCGGTGAATTACGTCACAAGGCATCTCACGAGTCTTCCCAGCAACGTAAATCTGAGGCCTTAAAGCGTCTGAGCGTAGTGGAAGCGTTCCGTGAAGCCAATGAGCACGTGGAAAACAGACCGGAATGGATGGTGGTGCAATACCTGCCGGTCGTTCCGCCAGAATTGCGTCCTTTGGTTCCATTGGATGGCGGTCGTTTCGCTTCTTCCGATTTGAACGACTTATACCGTCGTGTCATCATCAGAAACAACCGTTTAAAGAGACTGATCGAAATCAAGGCGCCGGAAGTAATCTTACGAAATGAAAAACGTATGTTACAGGAAGCGGTAGATTCATTATTTGATAATTCCCGTAAATCAAACGCTGTAAAAGCGGAAGGTGGACGTGCATTGAAATCCTTATCAGATGTACTGAAAGGTAAGCAAGGTCGTTTCCGTCAGAACCTATTGGGTAAACGTGTGGACTACTCCGGTCGTTCCGTTATCGTGGTAGGCCCTGAGTTAAAATTACATGAATGTGGTTTACCGAAAGATATGGCGGCGGAATTGTTCAAACCGTTTATCATCCGTAAATTACTGGAGCGTGGTATCGTTAAAACTGTAAAATCCGCTAAGAAATTAGTGGATAAAAAAGAAGCCGTAATCTGGGATATCTTGGAAAACGTTATGAAAGGACATCCGGTGATGTTAAACCGTGCCCCGACATTACACAGACTTTCTATTCAGGCATTCCAGCCTAAACTGATTGAAGGTAAGGCAATCCAGTTGCACCCATTGGTGTGTACTTCCTTCAATGCCGACTTTGACGGTGACCAGATGGCCGTTCACGTCCCTTTAAGCAATGCTGCAATCTTGGAAGCACAGTTGTTGATGCTGGCTTCACACAATATCTTGAATCCGCAAAACGGAACACCCATCACCATCCCTTCCCAGGACATGGTTTTAGGCTTGTATTATCTGACAAAAGGAAAGAAAACCGTTGGTGATGATAAGGTACGTGGAGAAGGTAGAGTATTCTACTCTGCAGAAGAGGCTATCATTGCACTGAACGAAAAGCAGGCAGATTTGCATGCTAATGTGAAATGCCGTGTGCGTGTGAAAGAAGGCAATGATTTTAAAATGAAAATCATTGACACTACCGTTGGCCGTTTATTGTTCAACGAAGTGGTACCTGCGGAATGTGGTTACATCAATGAATTGTTGAGTAAGAAAAATATCAAGAATGTCATCGGAGAAGTGTTGGTTAGCACCAATATCCCGACTACGGTGAAATTCCTGGATGATATCAAGGAATTAGGTTTCCGTCAGGCATTCAAAGGTGGTTTATCTTTCAATATCGACGACCTGATCATTCCGGATGTGAAGCAGAAATTGCTGACCGGCGCTACCGAAGAGGTGGACGAAGTATGGCAGAACTTCAACATGGGTTTAATTACCAATAACGAACGTTATAACCAAATCATCGATATCTGGACACGTGTGGATACAAGAATTACGGAAACGCTGATGAAAGAAATTTCCACACACAAGCAAGGATTCAACTCCGTATATATGATGTTGGATTCCGGAGCGCGTGGTTCAAAACAGCAGATTAAACAGCTGGGCGGTATTCGTGGTCTGATGGCTAAACCTCGTAAATCCGGTTCAACGGGTGGTGAGATCATCGAAAATCCGATTTTATCCAACTTTAAGGATGGTCTGAACGTATTGGAATACTTCATCTCTACGCACGGTGCGCGTAAAGGTTTGGCGGATACGGCGTTGAAAACGGCGGATGCAGGTTACTTGACGCGTCGTCTGGTTGACGTTGCGCAAGATGTCGTCATCAATGGCGTTGATTGCGGTACCTTACGCGGTCTGAGCACATCGGCACTGAAAGAAAACGAAGAGGTGATTGAATCCTTATTCGACAGAATCGTGGGACGTACGGCATTGTTGGATGTGGTACATCCATTAACCGGTGAGATTATCGTGAAAGAAGGTGAGTTGATTCTGGAAGAACAGGCATCCATCATAGAGGCATCTCCAATCGAAAGCGTCGAAATCCGCTCCGTACTGACCTGCGAAATGCGTCGCGGTGTTTGTGCGAAATGCTATGGTAGAAGTTTAACCAACAACAGACCGGCACAATACGGTGATGCGGTAGGTATCGTGGCAGCACAGTCCATCGGTGAGCCGGGAACACAGTTGACACTCCGTACATTCCACACGGGTGGTACGGCAGCATCCGTAGCTTCCGAATCTCAGATGATTGCCAAGTTCGACGGTAAACTGGAATTTGACAGCATCAAGACAGTGAAACAGGATAGCGAAGATGGTGAAATGAAATCTGTGGTGATCGGAAGAACAGGCGAAATCAATATCATTGAAGAGAATTCTGACAGAGTATTGATTACCAACAATATTCCTTACGGTGCTTCCTTGTCGGTGAAAAACGGACAGAAAGTGAAGAAAGGCGATGTCATCTGCTCTTGGGATCCGTTCAACAACGTCATCATTTCTGAGTTTAAAGGAACCATCAAATATGAACACGTAATCGAAGGTATCACGTACCGTGAAGAGCTCGAAGAGCAAACCGGCCACCGTGAAAAAGTAACCATCGAATCTCGTGATAAGAAAAAATCTCCTTCCTTATTGATTGTGGATGAAAAAGGAAAAGAATTATATTCTTACTCCATTCCGGTAGGTGCTCACATTTCCGTAGAAGACGGAGATGCGGTATTGCCTGGAACCATCATCGTGAAGATTCCGCGTATCTTAAGCAAAGTACGAGATATCACGGGTGGTTTACCACGTGTTCAGGAATTGTTTGAAGCGCGTAATCCATCGAATCCGGCTAAGGTTTCTGAGATTGACGGTCAGGCAACATTCGGAAAAATCAAACGCGGTAACCGTGAGGTGACCATTACATCCAAAGATGGTGTTCAAAGAAAATACCTTGTGCCTTTAACCAAACATATCCTCGTGCAGGATGGCGACTTCGTAAAAGCGGGTATGCCATTGTCAGACGGTGCCATCACACCTTCAGACATTCTGAAAATCAAGGGCCCTTCCGCATTGCAGGCATATCTGGTAAATGAGATTCAGGAAGTTTACCGCTTACAGGGTGTACGTATCAATGACAAACACATCGAGGTAATCGTAAAACAAATGATGAGCGATGTATTGGTAAGTGATGCGGGTGATACCAAATTCCTGGAAGGAGAGAGAGCCGATAAATTCGATTTCATCGAACAGAATGATTATATCTTCGACAAGAAAGTAATTACAGACGCAGGAGACTCCGAGCAATTGGTAGCTGGACAAATCGTTACGATGCGTCAGATCCGTGAAGAGAACTCTTTCTTAAAACGCAACGATAGAAAACCTGTGGAATACCGTGATGCCATTCCGGCAACGGCAAGTCCGATGTTACAAGGTATTACACGTGCTTCATTGGGAACACATAGCTGGATTTCAGCGGCGTCGTTCCAGGAAACCACCAAGGTCTTGAATCAGGCTGCCATCAACGGCAAAACTGACCTGATGCAAGGTCTCAAAGAGAACGTGATCGTAGGTCACAGAATCCCTGCAGGAACAGGTGTTCGTGAATTCGAGAACGTAATGGTGGGCTCTAAAAAGGAATATGAGCGCATGATGGCCAAGAAGGCGATGATTGAAGAGGAAGAAGAATAATACGCTTCCTGTTGAATATAAAGGCTGTCTTTTAAGACAGCCTTTTTTTATGCAGGTTCATTTTCTTTTTAATATATTTACAGGCATAAGTATTTTGCAACGCAACAATTTTTATGGAAAACAACAATCAGAATCAGATCAATATCGAATTACCGGAAGATATCGCCGAAGGAGAATATGCCAACCTGGCCATCATCACGCATTCCAATCAGGAGTTTGTGCTGGACTTCGTCCGACTGGCACCCGGCATCCCGAAAGCGAAAGTGAAATCCAGAATCATCCTGACGCCACAGCATGCCAAACGCCTCATGATGGCACTGGCGGAGAATGTGCGTAAATTTGAGCAGGCGCACGGTGAAATCAAGGAATTTGAGCAGATCGCCTATCCTTTGAATTTCGGTACTCCCACCACGCAAGCCTAAGTCTGCATGAAGACCATTGAAGAAGAGATAAAGCAGAAGAAATTCCCCAATATCTTCGTGAAGACGGATGTTAATCTGTTGTTTACGACCGGGATATTGCAGAATGAAATGTGTCGTTTCTTCAAGAAATATGGCATCACATTGCAGCAATATAATGTGTTGAGAATCCTGAGGGGACAACACCCCAATGCGGTGATGTTGAGTCAGATTTCGGAGCGCATGATTGACCGGATGTCCAATGCCACCCGACTGGTGGAAAAGCTGAAACAGAAGGGCCTGGTCACGCGGGAGCAGAATCCGGACAGCCGCCGTCAGCTGGATATCAGAATCACGGAGAAAGGACTGGACCTGCTGAAGCTGATTGATGGGCACATGCACAATCAGATTCCCGTATGGCATTATGCCAACGTAACGGAAGAGGAATTGGAGTTGCTGAATGTGCTATTGGATAAGCTGCGGGGCTAAGCACCTATTCTTTTTCTGTAACATGCACGGTGACGCCCTGGTTGTCAGTCAGTCCGTTCAGTGCATTTCCAAAATGTTTTTTAGTGTGCAATGTTGCGACGCGGCATGCAAATGGATAGAAGACCGCATCGGCAAAGCTTGTCATGATAAGTTCATGAACACCTCACGAAACACCAACGTTATGCAAATCGTATGTAAGTACTTTGAACTTTCTCAAGTTTCTCGTTTATTTCATTTTCGGTTGGTGTCCTCACCAAGCGACAGCGTTAAAAATAATTCTCCAAATCACAATTCTAAATACTATTTTTAAAATCATGGAAATACAACATCAACATCATGTAACGAATGGCCGCTTTTTTGTGGAAGATGAACAGCACCAGAAACTGGCGCTCATGACCTATCAGATGGTGAATGACCAGACCATGCTGATTGACCATACCGAAGTGTCTGACAAGCTTGCCGGTCAAGGCGTGGGAAAAAAGTTGGTGGAAGCGGGTGTGTTGTTCGCACGTGCAAAAGACTATCATGTCATTCCGCAATGTCCGTATGCACATGCCGTGTTTCAGAAAACGCCGGAGTACGCGGATGTATGGGCAAAATAAAATGCAATAATGCTACCATACAATGATGCAATAATCTAAGATGGACGATATCATAAAAGAATACAGTAAAGATGATGTGACGGTTGTATGGCAACCGAAGAAATGCATCCATTCCACCAATTGCTGGCGCGGTTTGCCTAAGGCGTTTAATCCGAAAGAAAAACCCTGGATAGCGCTGGATAATGTGACTGCAGAAGAAATCATACAGCAGGTGATGAAATGCCCGAGCGGCGCCTTGAGTATAAAAAGTGAAAGTGAGCGTGAGAAAAATGAGGAAGCTTCAATAACGGAAATTATTGTGTTGAAAAACGGACCCCTGCAGATGAAAGGAAGTTTGTCCATCAAACACAAAGACGGAAAAGTTGAAACGCAAAAAGAAGTCTATCTTTGCCGTTGCGGTCAATCGGAAAATAAACCATTTTGCGACGGAACGCATAGAAAATGCGGATTTAGAGATGAATAAATTAGTCGTAAGGCGTAAGTATAAAGCCGTAAGTCTTTTCTGCTTATATTTTTACGACTCACGACTCATCACTTATGACTTATATATATGATCGTTTACACATTAACAGCCAATATAGATACAGAACTTGCAGCAGAATGGTTGCAGTTCATGAAAGATGAAGTGATACAGTTTGTGCAGGAAACCCAACTGACAATGGAATACAGAATGTTCAAGGTGCTCAATGATAACGAAGGGGAGACGTACACCTTTCAGTTTTATTTCAAAGACCCCTTTGTCTATAAATTATTTCTTACAGAACATCACAAAAATTTCGCCGCCTTGCTGAATAGATATGGACACCCGCAGGTGGCCTATTTCAATACGCTGTTGCAGCAGTTGTAACATCATTTTTTGTGTACATCTGCTTCTCCTACCAAAAAATATAAGCTTTTCAAAATAAAACTTGCTGACATATCTTTGCACAGGGGTTGATAATTATTTGTACACTTTTCTCTCTGTGTGAAAATTTAAATAACAGAAAATCAATAAGATGTAAAAATTGTTAGAAAACTTTACTAAGTTTAGGTATTGGTAAATTGTTTTTAATGAGTAATTTTGTTATCCGCTTAATCTTAAAAATTACCATAAAATGCAAATGACAGATACCCTGAAAGATAAAATAACCTACACACAGGAAGAAGCGATCAGTGCCTCCTTGAAGTATTTCAAAGGTGATGACCTCGCCGCCAGAGTCTGGTTGAATAAATATGCCCTGAAGGATTCCATGGGCAATATTTTTGAGAAAACACCGGATGATATGCACCGCCGGATTGCGCGTGAAATAGCCCGTATCGAGTTGAATTACCCGAATCCGATGTCGGAAGATACGCTCTTCGATTTGATTAAGAATTTTAAATACATCATCCCGCAGGGGAGTCCGATGACAGGCATCGGCAATCCTTATCAGATCGCTTCCTTATCCAATTGTTTTGTGATTGGCAATGAAGGGGCATCCGATTCCTACGGCGGCATCATGAAAATCGACGAAGAGCAGGTGCAACTGATGAAACGCCGCGGCGGTGTCGGGCACGATCTATCGCATATCCGCCCCAAAGGCTCTCCCGTAAAAAATTCCGCATTGACGTCCACAGGTCTGGTACCGTTTATGGAGCGTTATTCCAACTCTACCCGCGAGGTGGCTCAGGACGGCAGACGTGGTGCGCTCATGCTGTCGGTTTCCATCGCCCACCCGGATGCGGTGGACTTTATAGATGCCAAGCTGGAACAAGGCAAAGTGACAGGTGCCAATATCTCCGTACGTATCGATGATAAATTCATGCAGGCGGTAGAACAACATCAAACCTACGTTCAGCAATTTCCCGTCAACAGCAATGCACCGAAAGTGAAAAAAGAAGTGGATGCTTTGGCTATCTGGAAGAAAATCGTACATAATGCCTGGAAATCCGCTGAGCCCGGCATCTTGTTCTGGGATACCATTATCCGCGAGTCGCTTCCGGATTGTTATGCGGACTTAGGGTTTAAAACCGTTTCCACCAATCCATGCGGTGAGATTCCATTGTGTCCGTATGATTCCTGCCGACTGCTGGCCATCAACCTGTTTTCTTATGTAGAAAATCCGTTCACCAAACATGCTTCCTTTAACTGGGATTTATTCAAGCAACATATCGCATATGCACAGCGCATGATGGATGATATCATCGATTTAGAATTAGAAAAAATCGATACCATCTTAGATAAACTACATAATGACCCGGAGACGGAAGAAGTAAAACATACGGAAATTAATTTATGGCATAAGATCAGAAATAAGGCGGTACAAGGCAGACGCACAGGCGTGGGGATTACCGCAGAAGGAGATATGCTGGCTGCTTTAGGCTTGCGTTATGGCAGTGATGAAGGCATTGCGTTTGCCGTAGATATCCATAAAACAGTGGCATTGGAAGCGTACAGGGCATCGGTACATCTGGCAAAAGACCGTGGTGCGTTTGAAATATTTTCTGCAGAACGCGAGAAAAACAATCCCTTCATGCTGCGTCTGAAAGAAGCGGATGCTCAATTGTATTACGAAATGCTGGAGCATGGCAGAAGAAACATCGCCTTGCTGACGATTGCGCCGACCGGCACGACAAGCCTGATGTCGCAAACGAGTTCCGGTATTGAGCCGGTATTCTTGCCGGTGTACAAAAGACGCCGCAAGGTCAATCCGAATGATAAGCATGTTCGTATAGATTTTGTGGATGAAGTAGGAGATAGCTGGGAAGAATATGTGGTGTTTCATCACCGTTTCAAAGAGTGGATGGAAGTGAACGGGTATAATACCAACAGAAATTTCACGCAGGAAGAGTTGGATGAACTGGTGAAAAAATCACCTTATTACAAGGCGACCTCCAATGATGTGGATTACCTGAAGAAAGTGCAGATGCAGGGTGCCATTCAGAAATGGGTGGATCATTCCATCAGCGTTACCATCAATATGCCGAATGAGGTGACGGAGGACATCGTGGCGCAATGCTACATGGAAGCCTGGAAGTCCGGATGTAAAGGGGTGACGGTATACCGCGATGGTTCCCGTTCCGGTGTATTGATCAGCACGGAAGAGAAGAAACAGGATGAGGCGGCTGAGGTAAATTCACTGTTCCCACTGACTCGGCCTGCAACCTTGAAGGCGGATGTGGTGCGTTTTCAAAACAATAAAGACAAATGGATTGCCTTCATCGGATTGATGGATAACAGACCTTATGAAATCTTCACAGGCTTGAATGATGATGAAGATGGTATCATCTTGCCGAGATGGGTGAATGAAGGGGTTATCATCAAAAACAAAGAGGCGGATGGTACATCGCGCTACGATTTTCAGTATAAGAATCAACGCGGATATAAGACCACGATTGAAGGCTTATCTCATAAATTCAATCCGGAATACTGGAACTATGCTAAACTGATTTCCGGTACCTTGCGTCACGGTATGCCGATAGAAAATGTGGTGGATCTGATCAACAGTCTGGATCTGGATGAAGCCATCAATACCTGGAAAAACGGGGTGGCCAGGGCCTTGAAACGCTATGTGCCGGATGGAACACTGGCACAGAAGTCAAAGTGCCCGAACTGCGGTTCCACCAATCAGCAATATCTGGAAGGCTGTCTGACCTGCAAGGATTGTGGCGCTTCGAGATGCGGATAAGACGAATTACATTCAGTATAAATCACATTCCGATGAGACATTTATTGATAACCATGACAATACTGACAATTGCAGCAGCTTGTAAAAACAAGACTGAACAATCACAAGATGCAAGAGTACAAACTACACCATCCGAAGATTATAGAAAATTGGGTGATTCTTTATCGATAATAGCACAGAAAACATTGTTGTCAAATGTTTCAGAAGCTATGGGGAAAGGTGGTCCGTCATATGCCGTAGACTTTTGTCATGAAAATGCCACAGCCATAATGGATAGCATAACCAAAGAATCTATCGCAGGTATACAACGAATTTCTTTCAAGAACAGAAATCCAAAGAATGCACCGATTGCAGCATCAGATTCTGCCATTCTGAATTATTACGCGCTTCAACAAAAACAGGGAACAATTGGCCGGGATACAGTAATAACGGGCATTCAGCAAACGTTATATTACAAGCCGATAGTGTTAGGTATGCCTGCTTGTCTGAAATGTCATGGTTCCCCCGGTAAAGATATTGACGCAAATACACTTGCACTTTTACAAAACAAATATCCAGAGGATAAGGCTACCGGCTATAAGATAGGTGATATGAGAGGTGCCTGGAAAATAAGTTTTCCCAAATAATTTTTTTGAAAGAACAACTTAGGATTCAGTCTTTAATTCGCTCTCAGTTTAGACGGTTTTTTCCCGAATACCAGGTGGTAAATAGTTTTAATTAACACCAGCCATGGACTCAGATTTATTTTTGGTGCCTGTCCTTTACCAATGCGTTTCAATTGCGCACTGTACCAGGCCGTTTCCATCAATCCCATTTTGTCTACCATGCCAAAGCCGGTTTTTATGGGTTTGACAGTAAGAAATGGTTTGCCTGAGATTATTTTATTGGGTGCATCGGTTTCAATCGCTAATAGTCTGGCAAGGCCAACAAAATCTACCGCACCGGAAGAAACGGCCTGTGCCATACCCTCTGCAGAACGGAAACCGCCGGTCACAGCTAAAGCTGTGGTACAAACTTTTCTGGCTTTTTCTGCAAATTCTAAAAAGTAGGCTTCCCGTTGTATGGTGCTTTCTTTTATCGGTTCTTTGGACGTGTTGATGCCGGTCATTACAGGTGCCTCGTAGGTTCCGCCGGAGATTTCGATTAAGTCCATACCAACATCTGACAACACACGAATCAAATCCAGTGATTCTTCTTCGGTAAACCCGCCGCGTTGAAAATCCGCAGAATTTAATTTGATGCTGATTGGAAAAGAAGCGCCCACTTTTTCTCTCATGACCTTATAAATTTCTAATACAAAGCGTCGTCTATTTTCAGGATTGCCGCCATACTGATCTGTTCTGATATTATGGTGTGGTGACAAAAACTGACTCACTAAATAACCATGTGCACCATGAATCTGAACTCCGCTAAATCCTGCTTTTTGCACAATGGCTGCAGCAGTTGCAAAACGTTGTATAAGATCTTTAATTTCTGTTGCTGTGAGTTCGCGTGGTGTCGGGAAAAAAGCCTGCATATCTTTACGGAAAGGAATGGCAGAAGGTGAAACGGTTTCTGCATTCAATCCTTTTGGTGCCTGTTTTCCGGGATGGTTGAGTTGCACCCAGCATTGTGTATTGTTTTGTGTAGCGGCTTTTGCCCATTGCTGCAACGCAGATAAATGTTTTTCATCTTCAATGATAACATTTCCGGGTTCGCCCAGAGCGCGATGGTCAATCATGACATTTCCGGTAATGCAGATGCCGATTCCACCGTTTGCCCAAACGCCGTAGAGTGTTGTCAAATCCGGTTTGGGTGCGCCATCGGCTTCACCCAGGGCTTCGCTCATGGCAGATTTCAGCAGTCTGTTTTTTACAGTTATTCCACTTGGAAGTACATAAGATTGGGCAATGATTTCTTGTGACAGCATGTATGACGGATTTACAGTAAAGGTACTGCTGATGTTTTAATAATTCATCTGAAAATGTGGAAACCCTTTTTACGGATGTATAATGACGGTTCTGCTGTTTTGCTGAAAGGTGATTAACATGATTTGTGAGGAGTTGCTTTCTTTTAAAATGGAATCACCCACCTGCACATAAGGCAGAAATTCTTCGGGAACATCGAGCACTTTGTGGTCATCCAATCTGATGCTGCGTTGTGTTGGTCTGCCGCGGACCTTATAGATTTCTTCCACCTTTGCATTTACATACATATCATATATGGCCTGTTTATCCTTCCTGAAGAGGATGAAGATAATGATTGCGAAGATGATGGTCAGGATTGCAAAGAATGCAATCATTAGTTTTTGGGGCAACATAACTCTTGTTTATGGTTTCTGTATCAATATTGAATGAAAGCTGCCATCCAACGGATGGCAGCTTTCGTGTTATTTGGCAGGCAGTGATTTTATAAAGTCATCCACCAATTGTTTCATCTTGCTCAGGTCTGCAACGGATCTGCTGAAAAACCTGAAATGATCTGCCGTTCCTTTTGAATATTCCGAATAGAAACATTTGCTTTCCCCTTTGCAGGCTATCTTAATTTCCTCACTGCCAAAGGCACCTACGGATTTTCCTTTGAGGACAATGGTATTGTTTACGAGTGCACTGATGTCGATATAGGAATTATAGACGGTTCCATAGACATAAAACTTGAAATACACTTTTCCGTTTTTCACTTCCACGTCTTTATAGGTTTCAGGGTTGAAGGTTTTCAGATAATCATTTAGATTTTTCAACGGGGTTTCGTATTTGATGGATGATGTGGCATTTGTTTTTGGGGCCACCTTTGCCGTGGCATCAGAGGCACCATCCATCCAGAAAAAATCATCTTCATCATTGCTGTTGTTTGTTTTACTTTGTCTTTCTCTCTCTTTTTGTTCTCGTAGTTTCTGTGCCTCCGTTTTTACACCGGTGGAATTTGTAGCAGTGGATGAGATGGTATTTTCCGTACACTTTTTCAATGCCGTCAGGAAATTCTTTAGCAGTGTTTCCATTTTGCTGAGGCTTTTACTGCCGACATTAAAATTGAAATAATCGTGATAGCCGCCGGTAATGGAAGAGTAGACGCATTTGCTGTCGCCTTTGCACGCTAATTTTGCATAATTGTATTGTGTATTAATTTCTACTCTGTCAATATCTTCTATTTTTGCTTTAGATGATTGTCCTCCTTCATAATTTTGTATGATATATCCATTCGTCACCTCCATGCCTTTGTATCTGCCGTTGTCTAGCGTTACCATGTAATCATTGAGTTCTTGTAAAGCTTTTTGAGCTTTGTCTTTATAATCTTGTGAGCTTACAGTTTTGGTAGTACTGGTGTTGGAAGAAGAATTTGTTTTTTGATTACTACCACTATTCATTATATCGATATTGGATTTGTATTTGTCCAAATCATCTTGTAACCTGCCGTATTCTTCGTCTTCTGTATTTTTTGAAGTTGAATTTTTATGGTATGCTTTTACAAAATTATTTAATAAAGTTATCAACTCACTTGTATTAAAATCGGTTGATTGAGAGAAGGTAAAACTGTTGTAATTTCCATTAGTAAAAGTAGAATACACACACAGATTTGTTCCTTTACATACTAGATCTACTTTTCTATTTTTCTCTTTTTCAAATGCATAATCCATTTCAGCCATCTTACCTCTACAATAATCATTTCCATTTTTAAATCTGTCGTATAAATAGCCATCTTTAATTTCCAGATAACCATAATAACCATTATCAAATGTTTTTAGATAATCGTTGAGTTTTTTTAATGCAGATTGGTAACTTTGACTGAAGCCTGAAATTGACAGGCAAACAAATAATAAGTTGAGTATTATCTTTTTCATTTTACTTTATTTTAATTAATTGTGGTGTAATGTCAGTAAATTCTACAATCTTATTATCACTATCCATTTTTATTTTTCCATAATAAGAATAATTAAGATCATCGTATTCTAAATTTATAACGGTACCGGTTTCGCCATCGTATTCACTTTTTTTATTTAATTGAAAATGATCGTCAAAAGAACCAATTTCAATGACCACTCTATCACCCTTTTTAAAAACTGATGGTTGGTTGGCTACTATTGTGTAATTGATTTTTGCTGTAGGTTTTGTGCTGACTGAGGTTGCCTCTGTATTCTCCAGAATATTGATGTTTGATTTGTATTTGTCAAAATCCACTTCAGGTGAATTATTGGTTTGTTTGCCGTTCAATGCGTCCCAAAAATTACGCATCAACTTGTATAAGGTGTTCATGTCCTCTTTGGAGCTGCAATTGTAATTGAAATAATCGTAATCGCTTTTCATATACGATGAATACACGCATTTTGCATTATTTTTACAATATAGATGCACTACATTATATTGGTCATCCTTTTCAACGCCTGCAATATCTTTTATTTTTGCTTTTGAGGTATAGCTGCCTCTGAAATGTTCTATGATATAACCATTACTGACTTCGATGGATTTATTTAATTCTTTATCATAGACTTTTAGAAATTTATTCAATTCTAATAGTGCTTCTGTATAGCTTGTTTTATTGCTGGAATTATTATTGTCTGTTGTTTGTTTTACGCGTTCTCTTCCGTTTGGAGGTCTGTTATTGCCACTATCCGCAATGTCGATATTGGATTTCAGGCCGTCTAAAAATTCGCTGGATTCGGTATATTTTTGTGTTGGGTTGGATGTTGAATTGGTTGATTTTTTTCCTAGATACGCATCTCTGAAATTATTGAGCAAGTCTGCTAATTCTTTATAGTTGTAAGAACCATCGGTCGTAAATTGTGTATAATCTTCTCTGCCGTTTGGTTTCCAATCTGTTTCAATACATTTATTATCGCCTTTACATTTAAAAATAACTCTTGAGTATTCCGATTGTATCACAGCACCTTCCATGTCTTCCATCTTGAATTTGTTGTATTTTCCAGCTTTGAATCGGTCGTAAATGTAGCCATCTTTTACTTCCCAATAACCGTAGTAACCATTGTCGAAAGTTTTTAGATAATCGTTCAGTTTTTTTAATGCTGTCTGATAATCTGTTGTTGAATTGGTGTTAGTTGAACTAGCAGTATTATTATTGGTAAGATTATCTAGCATATCGTCACCAAACAGGATTTCTTCATCTGCTTTTACATCCATATCTTTTAAATCAAACCGAAGATCTATAATGTAACCTGCATTCCAGTTTTGAGATTTTTCATAGATGCAATCTAAGGAATAGTTGTTGGCTAAAGTTCTTTCTTCCCAAATGCCGTCATTTTGAGCGCAGGCTACGGCTGTGATTCTGTGATAG
>JAXLTX010000003.1:0-696227 GCA_046329775.1 Chitinophagales bacterium | reverse complement strand
AACAACGATTTATCTGAAATCAGTTGCTGGTCGAACAGGTTGTAATAGGTGGCATCTTCCGATGACCAGGAACAGGCCTTTATTTCATTCATGAAAATGCCTGTCAACAATAGCGCGATAATATATTTTTTCATCTGGAGATGGTTTTTAAATCGTCAATTGAATAGTGCACTAAATTTGAGGAATCTAACTGAAAAAAGAGAGTGTTTGGTTCCTTGTCTTTGATTTTCCGGTAAATATTTTTTTTGGCAAGGATTAGATCCTGCATTGAGATTTCTTCTGCCTTAATGATAAAATCTTCGTATACATAAAAACCATTCAGGTAATGGTCTTTTTTTACCCGGTAAAAATTCGGTCTTATTTTTATGTAGAGCGACGTGTCCTGCAAATCTTTGTTTCGGATGCCATTCAGTAATCTCTTCTCGCCCAATTGATTTTCAATAATGCCCCAGCTGTAAATGGGTAATGCAACATTTAATGGGATGGGGTAATCTTTCAATTCTTTAATGTAATTATTGGCAAGTTCATTATCCAGAATGGAATTTTTATCCTGAAAATTTAGAGGGTTGGAAGTGGCGTAATACATCAGTACGCCTTTTTTTACGGGAGGAATGCCTGTTTGCTCTTTATCTTTAATCTGATGCAGGCGAATGGTAACAGAAACACTGACTCCCGGCAGTTTTAGTTTTATCTTGTTTAAAAAATAAAAGTACTTACTGCGTGTAGAAGGTGTCCAGTCGCAGTCGAACTGGATTTCCTTTATTGCATTCGAAGAGAGTTTCGGATAAATGAATTCAATCTCTCTTTTTGTATTTTCTGCCAGCGTTTCAATTCCCTGCTTATCCAGCGTTTTGAAGACTTCATTCGTTATAAAGACGACCGGAATGATTTCCTGTTCCGTGTTTTTTTCTGCTGTGTTGATTTCTCCGACAGGAACGGCCTTATTATTTTGTATATCGATGTCGAAGAAGCGGACATATAGTTTCTGCACCTTCAGACTGTCTAAGTAATGCTGTTCGAAAGGAGAAATATGATAAGTGGTTTTCCAGAAATAAAAGGAGATATTGTGTTGCTCTTTACAAGCATAAAGAGACAATACGGTAAAGAGTATCAATGAGGCTTTCTTCATACAGCTGCTGCAGAACGAAAGTAATAAGATGAATCTGCAAATAAAATAAGTATTTGTTGGTATTTGGTATTATTGCACTATGCCGTCACAATTATCATCAATACCATTTCCAAGAATTTCAGGAATAGGCAACACTTCACCGAGACATGTTCCCCAAAGTCCGGCACTGCAATTCTGTGTACCAGATCTGCACCTGCCAACACCCGCAGTACCAACCGGTCCGGAGTAGCAGGAACGAGTCACACCATTATCAATGACGCCATTGCAATCATTGTCAATATTGTCGCATGTTTCTGCAGACGGTAAGACCTGTCCTGTGCAGGCACCCCATGTGCCCGCGGTACAGGTTTGTGTTCCCGCTCTGCATACACCAATGCCGGCAGTTCCACCCGGACCAGTGTAGCAGGAACGGGTGATACCGTCCACCACGCCATTACAATCATCATCAATACCATTACATACTTCAGGACTTGGTGTGCCTGCTGTTGCACTGCATACCAGCCCGTTCTGTGCTACATTACAAATCCAGGTACCTGTTCGTAGGCAAGCACCAACACCTACGCTGCATGAACTGCCTTTTAATGGCCAGGTTTCATCGATGGTGCTGTTACAGTTGTCATCTACACCATTACAAAGTTCTGTTCTTCCGGGATTTATAAGGTTATTTGCATCATTGCAGTCTGTATTGTTTGCAACATAGCCTACAGGAGCAGAGCAGGCAGTTATAGACACCAGCGCATTTCCGTAACCGTCACCGTCTGTATCACGATAGTAAGTATTTAAAGGAACCCCATTGTCAATTACCCCATTGCAGTCATCATCAATTCCATTACATATTTCCGTAGTAGGAGTTCCCGGCGTTACCGAACAAACAATGCTACCTGCCACGCACTGTGTGGTGCCTGTTCGTAAGCAGGCTCCTACACCCACAATACAGGTCACTCCTACACCCGCAATGGGCAGTTCATCTATTTGTCCGTCCTGATCATTGTCTTTATTGTCACATAATTCAGGAGCCCCCGGGTAGATGGTCGGGTCATTATCTGCATTATCATTATTGGCTGTTACATAACATGGAAAGCTGGTGCCGCAAGCCAGAAGTGGTTCACATCTGTCACCGTAACCATCGCCGTCATTATCTTTATAGAGGTAGGTAAACAAGTTACAGGCCGGCTGTGTAATCCAGTTAGATCCGTTCCAAACCAGGATGTCACCAACAGCGTTTCCCATAATAAAATTGTTGAAGTTGTAAGTCGGATTTATCCTGTCCCATCTTGTGAGAGGTTGATTATAAATAAATATGGCATTGCTGTCTGTATCAAATACGAGTAAGGAATTGGCAGGAGTGGTGATGGCCAGCCGTTGAGCAGCACTCATACGCGGCATTAAAAAACCTTTATTGGTGCTGGAAACGTCAAGCATGGCACTATTGTTGGGTGCCGCCCCTGTGGAGTTGATACCGATATTTTGAGAGAATAGAATATGGTAGCTAATCAAAAAAAACAGTAACAGGTTGATTCTCATAGTGTATATGTTTGAATAAAAATAATGATTTTATTGAAAAAATCAAAATCTATTCATTCATCATCTTCCACAACTTATCTTTCAGTTCCATTAAATTGTCATTGGCCATCGCGGAAAAGAACACATGCGGAATCTTTTTAGGCAATTCTTTCGCCAGCATCTTTTTCAGTTCATCATCCAGTAAATCCGATTTGGAGATACCAATAATTCTGGGCTTATTGACAAGTTCCTTGTTGTACAATTTCAATTCTTTGGCAAGAATCTTATATTCTTTTTTAATGTCATCGCTGTCGGCGGGAATTAAGAATAACAGACAGGAATTGCGTTCTATATGTCTCAGGAAGCGTACACCCAGCCCTTTGCCTTCGTGTGCGCCTTCTATGATTCCCGGGATATCTGCCATGATAAAAGAGCGGTCGCCGCGATAAGGTACCACCCCTAAATTCGGGACCAGCGTAGTAAAGGGATAATCGGCAATTTCCGGTTTTGCGGCACTCAGTACGGATAAGAGGGTAGATTTTCCGGCATTTGGAAAACCAACCAGACCAACATCAGCCAAGACTTTCAATTCTAAAATTTTCCAACCTTCCTGCCCTTCTTCTCCCGGTTGTGCGTAACGTGGTGCCTGTCTGGTAGCAGACTTGTAATGTGCATTTCCTTGGCCTCCTCGTCCACCCACCATCCAGACTATTTCCTGGCCATCTTCTAAAATCTCAAATTCTTTCCTCCCCGTTTCTGCATCTTTTGCTACTGTTCCCAACGGAACCTCTATAATGATGTCATCTGCACCTTTGCCTGTACGTTGACCACCTTCACCACTTTTCCCGTTGTCTGCGTGGATATGTTTCTTGTATTTTAAATGAAGTAAAGTCCAAAGTTGTTTATTACCCCGTAAGATAATACTACCTCCCTTTCCTCCGTCACCACCGTCAGGACCGCCAAATTCCACATATTTCTCACGATGAAAATGTACGGACCCCGCCCCGCCGTTGCCAGAGCGGAGAAATATCCTTACGTAATCTATAAAATTGCTTCCTTCCATTTTGTTTCTGTAAAGATAGAAAATAAAAAGAGCTTCAAGGTTTTTAAAACCTTGAAGCTCCGTTAAAAATTAAACGTCTATTTTACCTTGTTGATTTCTGCTTTTAAGCTTTCAAAGATTTCGTCGATGGTGCCAACGCCGTTGAGTGCAACAAACTTATCTACCTTCTTGTAATGGTCTGCCACCTGAGCCGTCTCTTTCAGATATACCTTGAAGCGATTGCGGATGATGCTGTCGTCCAAATCGTCGGCTCTGCCGGAAGACTTACCGCGTTCTTTGATGCGTTGTACAATCTCATCTTCTGCCACTTCCAGTGCCAGCACAAGGCTGATATCTGTTTTTTTCAAATCGAGCAATTTGTCCAGCGCCTCTGCCTGTGGCTGGGTGCGAGGAAATCCGTCAAAGATGAAACCTTCCACTTTTCCCGCATATTCATCCAGTTTGTTGGATAACATACCGATGGTTACTTCGTCCGGTACCAATTCACCTTTGTCCATGTATTTCTTGGCTTCCATGCCAAGAGGAGTTTCGTTTTTCAGTTCTGAACGGAATAAGTCGCCGGTAGAGATGTGGTACAGATTGAATTCTTCTGCGAGTTTTACTGCTTGTGTGCCTTTTCCGCTTCCCGGAGGGCCAAACAAAATTAAGTTTATCATTTTGGATTTGATATTGTAAGCAGCAAAGATAGCAAAAAGTCATATTTTCGTCATTTCGACAAGATTAAGTAATTGTTTTATGATGTTATTTATAATGGTCTGAAAATAACAGGGTTGGAGCCTGATAAATATCATTGTTACTTCTGTGGAAATAACCTAATTTTAACGGATAAAAGAGAGATATGAAAACGATAATAGTTCCTACGGATTTTTCGAAAGCAGCCAGCCATGCCTTGGAATTGGCAAAATGGATGGCAAAGAAAACGAATGCAACCATACATCTGGCCAATTTCTATTCCATACCCGTAGCCGATTATTCCTATCCGGATATCAGTATGCCGGGAGAGATACTGGAACAAATTAGAAAAGCAGCCGTGGAGGGAATAGATAAGCTGTCTGTTGAATTGAAAGCGGAAGGGTTTTCCGTGGATTCTACAATAGATATGGGAATGATTGCCGATGAAGTCGTAAATCTTGCCAGTAGATTACAGGCGGATCTGATTATCATGGGTACTACGGGTGATAAGGATATCATGAATAAGATTGTGGGTAGTAACGCGGCTCATGTGATGCAAAGGGTGACTCAGCCGATCTTGCTGGTGCCGCAGGATTGCAATTGTGACGGAATCAGGAATGTGATCTATCTGGATCAGCTGGAGGAGGATGATACGGCTGTATTATCAAAGTTGTTTGCACTGGCAGAGGAATTGCAAATTGATAATAATATCCGGTTGCTGAATGTCAATACAGGTTTTTTCTTTAAGCCGATTAATGAGGATTTGATGCTGAAGCTGGATAAGACCTTCGGGTTAGAAAAAATAAAACTGGAGACGGTGGATGGTGCAGATGTAAAAGAAGGTATAGAGCATTATCTGGAAAATCATAAAATTGACCTGGTGGTGATGTCCACGCATAAGAAGTCTTTTCTGGAACGAGTCTTTTCCAAGAGTGATACCAAAGAAATGGCGATGTACGGGAAATTGCCATTGCTGGTCTACCATAAGGATTAATACATCTCAGGATGCCTGACTGTATATAATGTTTTCTATCGTTTGTTTTTTGATGGAAAGGGACGTGCCATATACACAAAAGGCAAAGGAAGCCATTCTTATCAGGAATACCACGAATGGGAAGTTGAACAGATAATTATCCAGGTTTACAAAGGATACCACAATCTCCAATAGTAAAATAACGAGCAACAGGCTAAAGGACAGGATGCCTTTGGAGGAATTAATGGATAGAATCAAGAGCACCACAGCCAGCCAGATAAATGAAAATGTGATGACGCTTGTATTGTCATATCCTTTGTTGAACATGAACAGGTAGGGTATGGAAGAGAAAATAATAAAAAATCCAAACAGAAGCCCCGTTACAGATATGGCAAAACAAACCCATAAGAGATGACGGATGAATCTTAGCTTTTTATCAATGGATTCAAGCTGTACATAGAGCCGCTTATTTAATTCCACCTCAGACATGTCTCCTGAAAATCTTGTTGATGATTAATACAGGATTCTGGCCTTTATCGTGTTTTTTACTTTTTTCAGATCCTCCATCATCTCCAGGTCTGCATTGCCATCCACGTCCAGCACCACATAACCTATCGTTTCATTGGTTTTCAGGTACTGGCCCAAGATATTGACATTGTGTTTGGAAAGCGTGGAGTTGATTTCACTCAGCACGCCCGGTACATTCTGGTGGATATGCAATACACGTCGAGTGTTATGCTGAACGGATAAACTGATTTCCGGCACCGTCTTGGAGCCCAGCGTGCTTCCGTTGTCCAGATAGCCTGTCAGTTTCACTGCGACTTCCGTACCAATATTTTCCTGCGCTTCCTGCGTGGAGCCGCCCACATGAGGCGTCAGGATGACATTCGTTAATCCCAGCAGCGGAGATTCAAATCCGGGGCCATTTTGTTTAGGTTCAGACGGGAACACATCAATGGCAGCGCCGCCCACTTTCCCGCTTTTTACGGCATTGGTGAGGGCATCAATATCCACTACGGTGCCGCGTGATAGGTTTTGGAAAATTACACCGTCTTTCATTAAGGCAAATTCCTTTTCGCCTATCATGTTTTTGGTTTGCGGAGTGGCCGGAACATGCAAGGTGACGATGTCTGATTTTTCTAATAGTTCTTCCAGCGTATCCACCACATTGGCATTACCCAAAGGCAGTTTCGGCTCTACATCGTAATAAATCACTTTCAATCCCATGCTTTCTCCCATCACGGAAACCTGCGTTCCGATATGTCCGTATCCTACAATACCGATGGTTTTTCCGCGCAATTCATAGCTTTTGGCGGCGGTTTTCTGCCAGTTGCCGTCGTGCATGAATTTATTTCGTTCCGGTATGCGACGCAGCAGCATGATGGAGTTTCCGATAATCAGTTCCGCTACAGAACGTGTGTTGGAATACGGGGAATTGAAAACGGGAATACCCAGTTCCGTTGCTTTGCTTAAATCCACCTGGTTGGTCCCGATGCAGAAACAGCCTATGGTCATCAGTTTTTTCGCCTTTTCCAATACGGCAGCCGTGAGGTTGGTTTTGGAACGGATGCCGATGATATGATAGTGTTCTATGCAGTTCAGCAATTCCTCTTCCGTCATGGCTTCCTTGTAGCTGTCTATGGTTGCGTATCCTTTTTTATGAAATTCATTGAAGGCGGATTGGTGTAAACCTTCTAATAACAGTATTCTGATTTTTTCCTTGGGGAATGAAACTTCTTTAGCCATAATATCAAAAATAGCAATTATCTGAAAGATAATTTATTATCAGTGTGATAACAATGTTTATTTAAGGTTTTGATAAAAGAACACCGTGATAATTCCGCAGTATGGGAATCTTATGCAGTCGCGGCATTCAGGAAGTCAACAAAAGGCTTTACCGTTACGGAAAGTTCCGTAATAGTTTTGATGAAATCTTTGGAAGTCAGCTCATCATCTTTGATTTTTTTGAAAACGGTGAAGCCTTTCAGTTTCAGGTATTCGATGGCTTCATTGCTTTCCTCATAGCCTTTTGGAGGTCTTTTCAATTTATTTTCCTCGTTAAGATTTCCAAAACTTTCCTTGAACTTTTTGGCAGAGACAATTTTTCTGAAGTCAGAAAAATTATAGTCGATTTCCTGCCTGATTTTTGCCAATTCATCCGGCATCGGCATGTAATTTCCGGCGCCGAAAAAGCAATTGCCCGGTTCAATGTGCAGGTAAAATCCTGCCGTATTGCTGCCTTTTCCGCCCTTGTTTAAATAAGCACCTAGGTTGTTTTTGTATGGATCTTTGTTCGCGGAAAAGCGTACATCCCGGTTGATCCTGAAAATACATTTCTTAGGGTCTAATGCTGCGATGGATTCGTCTTTCTTTCCATAATTTTTAATCCATTCTTCTACGAAAGTCCTTATCTCACCCTGCGCGTTTTCATAATGTTTCCTGTTGGCTTCAAACCAGGGTTTGTTGTTGTTCTTTTTTAATTCTTTCAGGAATTTCAGCGTATCATTTGACAGCATTCTTCTTCAGCTTTTGTTCATTCTTAATAATCATCTCCAACGTATCTTTTTTCAAGAGTTCCACTGTTTCGTTCCGGATGGCCAGGAAGGCATGTCGGATACCGCAGGTCACTTCGTCTTCGCATTCCTCACATTTTTCATAGTATTTGTGGGTGACGCAAGGCAGCAAGCCGATGGCACCGTCAAAATAACGGATGATTTCAGCAAGGTTCACGTCTGCCGGATGTTTGATCAGATAATAGCCACCACCTTTTCCTTTCTTGGAATTTAAGATGCCCGCATTGCGTAAATCCAGCAGAATGGTTTCCAGAAATTTCTTCGGAATGTGTTCATGTTCTGCAATCTCACTGATTAAAACAGGTTCTTTAGGTGGTTTTTTTGCCAGATATACCAGTGCATTAATGGCGTATTTAGTTTTTTTAGATAACACGATGGATAAGAAAATTTGAAAATGAAACAATCTGCGATTGACACAGCATCAATTAACTGTTAAATATACTCATTTTTCATAAGTCTATGGATTTAACAGACAAAAATATTTACCACCATGCAGATTCCTGTGAATAAAAACTTGCCATATATTACAGACTGCTTACTACTTTTACAGTATGAGTTTTAAGTACAATACGGCTACACTGACCAATCTGGAGTCGATTTTCAAGGAGAATCAATATGTGATTCGCTATGAGAAAGGTCGCTTTCAGTCGGGTTACTGCATCCTTCAGGACAAAAGGGTGGCGGTGGTCAATAAATTTTTTGATACAGAAGCTCGTATCAATGCCCTGATAGACATCTTGTCGCAAGTTGAGATCAATCTGAGTTTACTGGATGAAAAGCAACTCAGGTTGTACGAACAACTGGCTCAACAGAAATTGGAACTGGAATAGTTCATCAGGTTTTTTTTCATCATTCTTTGTCTTTCATCTTGCAAATATGAAGTTTACGTTTCTCGGCACAGGCACTTCTCAGGGAGTACCGGTCATAACCTGTACCTGTGAGGTATGTTCATCTTCCGATATGAAGGATAAACGAACACGCACGTCGTTATTGGTGCAATCTGAAATGACCACCATCGTGATAGACACCGGGCCTGACTTCCGGGCGCAGATGCTGCGGGAGCGTGTGCAGGATCTCGATGCTGTGTTGTTCACGCACGGACACAAAGACCACGTGGCGGGTTTGGACGATATTCGCCCGTTTAATTATTTGCTGGGAAAGACGATTGCCGTATATGCGGAAGAACGTGTACAGGATATCCTGAAAAAGGAATTTTCTTATGCTTTCCAACCGCAGGATTATCCCGGTGCACCTCAGATACAACTTCATACCATCGATGAAACGCCCTTTGTTGTGGGTGATATCGCCATCACGCCCATCCGAGTCATGCACAAGGATTTGCCGGTATTGGGGTTCCGAATAGGAGATTTTACCTACATTACCGATGCCAATCATATTTCTGAAAATGAACTGCAGAAAATAAAAGGCAGTAAGGTACTTGTGTTGAATGCATTGCGGAGAGAGGCGCATTTTTCACATTTCAATCTGGCACAAGCCATAGATATTGCTGAAGCCTTGCAACCACAGCAGGTCTATTTTACACACATATCACACCATCTTGGACTGTACGAAACCGTTGAGGCGGAACTGCCCGAACAGATGCATCTTGCCTACGACGGTTTACAGGTAATTCTATAGTCCCCCCTATTCGTGTTCATGATAATCTTCAGGCTCTTCTTTCGGTAATTCTTCCGACATTTCTCTGCCCTTCGCATTTTGAGCTTCCAGAGTCCATTTGTCCGTAGTGCCGGTTTGTAACCAATTCAACCCTGATTTTCGGAAAACCTGAACGCCAATGTGTGATTTTTGCTGAAAGATGCCTTCCAGTTCAGCTACCGTCATCTGTTCATTGATATGCCATTCAAAAGAATCTTCCCCTTCTGTCCACTCACGAATAGGGATGGAAAGGTTTAGCTTATCAGATTTACCGCTTATTTCGCCGGGTTGATGGGTGTGCGCATAGAACTCCAATTTCAAGAATGGGAAATGTTTATGAAATTCATGTTGGATTTCTGCCAGTTTCTTGTCAGGATGAATGTGTATATCCATATTTTTTCTTTTAAAGTTAAAGCAAAAAATAACGTATGGATATGATAAAAGTCAGTTGCTGTAAGGATAATAATCAATTCTTATCACTACAGTTTCGGTTTGTATTTTGAAGCTGTCAGCAGTTGTTGTCCGTCTTTCATGGCAATCAGCTGCTTTAGTGTCGTGTTGGGGTTTTCCTTCATGTAAGCTTTTACAATCTGCCAGCCCAGCCAGGCACCCACACGTCCGGGACTTTCCTTTGGCATACCATAGGTAGTTGGTGCATCCCGTACATATTTATATTGTTCAAATTTTGTGTTGTACAGCAATTTCAGGTTGATAAAATATGCCCAGATCTGTGGTTCATTCTTCACACAGAAGTCCCAGTGTTTCTGGTCGTATTTTAGGATGTCGTTTTCTTTTTTATGCGGAAGCATTGCCTGGATGGCATACAGTATTTTACCTTCCGTAATCATCTTGTCCAGCAAGGTGGATTTGTCGCCTGCGGGCGGTACGATATTGGCTGCCAGTACGTTGGCGCAGTCGATTGCCATATACTTCTGGTCAAAGGTAGGAATCATAAAGGTGTATTCCTGAAAGATAGACGGATAGTAGATATATTTCGGACCGAGGTATTTATCTAAAGAAATACCCAGAATGGAATCTGTGGCTGTAAAAACCGAATATGAAAATTCAGAAATGCAGGTCACTACTGTCGGTACAGGTTTTTCCGGGAAATAACTTTTATAATTGCGGAACTCAATCTGCAGGTCCTCATACAGGAAATCCAGATTGCCGAGTTTGTATTGTACCGTATCATACAAGCCCTTCATGGCTTTTTTCGTGATGAAATCCTGCATCACATTCAGTTGGGTGCCCTTGTCGCCGTAAGATGGAATATTTAGTACCTGATTGTAGAATACATTGTAGAATACGGGATATTTTTGCTCCAGTTTAACCAAATCTACATCCAGCCTGTTCGGGTCGCAGGCGAACAATTCTTTCTCGAAACGGATGATCTCCACCTTGATGTCCGATTTTTTGACTTCCTTCTCTTTCTTAGGGAGATTGGCCTGGCGGTTGCAGGTGCAGGCATTCATGCCAAGCAAGACGATGGTAAACAGGATGTAGAAATTGATTCTTTTCATCTGAAACAGATTTGTCCCGCAAAAATAAGATAAAATAAGTCAAGTTATAACGTATAACTTGTTACTTTTATGACATGAAATCAGCAGGCTGTTTGTGGTGTATTTGCTTGCCATATGCTGTGATTTCAATTTTTTAAAAAACAGAGAATGAAGATAGGGATAGCACAACTCAATTATATGATTGGCGATTTCAAGGGCAATTTTGAAAGTATGAAATCCGCCATTGAACAGGGGATTGCCGAACAGGCGGATTTGCTGCTGTTCAGCGAGTTGTCCGTTTGCGGATATCCGCCCAGAGATTTTCTAGAGTTTAAGCATTTTATCCATCAGTGTGAAGCCGTGATAGAAAAGCTTGCGACCGTTGCGGGAGATAAGATCGCGATTGTGGTCGGTGCGCCCTCTCGCAACCCTGCAAAAGACGGGAAGGATTTGTATAACTCCGCCTATTTCATAGCAAACGGCAAGGTGAAGTTCATCGCACACAAGGCATTGCTGCCTACCTATGATGTGTTTGATGAATACCGGTATTTTGAACCGAACAAGGAATTCAATGTGGTCGAATTTAAAGGGAAGAAACTTGCGATCACCATCTGCGAGGATATCTGGGATACGGGTGAAGCGAATCCTTTGTACAGAATCAATCCGGTGGCGGAACTGGCAAAGTTCAATCCTGATATTCTGCTGAACCTTTCTGCATCTCCGTTCAATTATAAGCAGGCAGAAAAACGAATCGAAGTGGTGCGCAGAAACGCCACTCAATTCCATATGCCGGTCTTTTACTGCAATTGTGCCGGTGCACAAACCGAATTGATCTTTGATGGCGGAAGTCTTGTCGTTGACGCAGAAGGCAATGTGCTGGATGAGATGCCTTATTTTGAAGAGTGTATCAGGTTTTATGATGTAGAATCTGTGATGGCGGGTAAAGTACCGAAAGTGGATGTGCAGCAAGACAAAAATCCGACCAAACTCATACACGATGCATTGGTGTGCGGCATTCAGAATTATTTCAGGAAATTAGGATTCAAGAAAGCCATTCTGGGGCTGAGCGGTGGTGTAGATTCAGCGCTGGTGCTGGTGCTGGCGGTGCGTGCGCTTGGAAAAGAAAATGTACTGAGCGTTTTGATGCCATCGCAATTTTCCACTTCACATTCGGTAGATGACAGTTTGAGACTGGTGGAGAATTTGGGTTCTCCTTATAAAATCATTCCGATAAAAGAAGTGTTTGATGCTTATGAAAGCGTAATGCAGCCGCATTTTGAAAATAAACCGTTTGATGTGACAGAAGAGAACCTGCAGGCCAGAATCCGCGGAAACTACCTGATGGCATTAAGCAATAAGTTCGGATATATTTTATTAAACACAACGAATAAGAGTGAAGCGGCAGTAGGGTATGGTACCTTATATGGCGATATGTGCGGCGGACTGGCGGTATTGGCGGATGTTTTCAAAACTCAGATTTATGAAGTGTGTCGCTACATCAACCGGGACGAAGAGATTATTCCGGAGCATATTCTGACGAAAGCACCCAGTGCGGAATTGCGGCTGGGGCAGAAGGATTCGGATTCTCTGCCGGATTATGAGGTGCTGGATAGGGTATTGTCAGAGTACATCGAACATCATCAGGGGCCTGACGAGATTGAGCAACTCGGCTTTGATGAACAATTAATTACAAGAATCCTACGCATGGTAAACCGTAATGAATTCAAGCGTCATCAGACGCCACCGATCTTACGTGTGTCATCCAAAGCTTTTGGCAGCGGACGACGATTGCCCATTGTAGGGAAATACCTGGAAAGTTAAGCCATACATGCAAATCAATTTTCTCAGAAATAAAATCATCGATTATCCATCCGGTTCGGCATTGGAATATCGAAACGGGATATCATATCTCATCGGAGATGATGTGAATCATATTTTGATGCTGGACGATGACTGGAATGTGATCGGGCGGCTGCAGTTGTTTGAATATGATGGTTTGCGTATTCCCAAACCTGAAAAACCCGATCTCGAATGTGCCACCATCATCGGAGATATGTTATATGTTGTTGGCTCCGGTTCTGTATCACCTCAACGAGATGTGGCTTTTTGGGTGAATCTTGCGGAAGAAAAGATAAAGAAAATAAGTACGACGGCTTTTTACTCCATCTTCAGAGACAGAAATCTGATTGCAGCAATGAATATCGAAGGATTTACGGATTGTAAAGATAAACTGTTGTTGTTTAACCGGGGAAATACACAGGAGGCGAATCAGCTAATCATTACCGATCATAAAATTCTAAAGAAGCAATTTCCGGACAGATTCAAGGTGATGCCGGTAACAATTGGCAAATTAAAAGGCACAAATCTCGGCATTTCAGGGGCCTGTTATGATGCCGTGAATGATGTTGTTTTATTGTCTGCGTCGGCAGAAAATACAAGCAATGCTTATGATGACGGTGAAATCATCGGCAGTGTCATCGGAGTGGCATACAATGCCTATCAGAAATTGTCGGACGCAGAATTTTCAGTAGATGAATGGATAGAGCTGGAATCGGTACACCCAAAATTCAATAAACAGAAAGTGGAATCCATCTGTATCTCACAACAGTATGACAAGAGTTATACCTGCACGTTGGTGGCAGATAATGACGATGGTAAATCCGTGCTGTTTGAGGTGGAGATAATCCTGTAAAACAGAGAGGCCGGATAGTGTAATATCCGGCCTCATCATGGTGTCGTCGTTTACCTTTTATTTGCTTGCTTCCAGCGCCTTGCCTATGATGAAGGCGAGGTGTGCCCTGTGCGCCTGCGTGGCCTGATCTCCGCCGCTATTCGTGTTCATCCAATCCTGGATGCGTTTCACCTCTCCGAATGCCGCAGTTTTGGATGTGTACGCATATGCCGATTTTGCATCAATGATATTCAGCAATCTGCTTACATATTCTTCCTGTAGATTCTGTCTGATGCTGGAAACGGATGCCCCTAAGTCTTCGATGAAGATTCCGTTGGTCACATCTTTCAGTACGGAAGTCAGGCTGTATTTGTTTCCATACAGTTTGCTGTCTGTGATGCGTTGCATGACAGTTCCGTTCAGCAGTTGGTCTAGTACAGCACGTTGTGCGTTCAGGATTCTGTCATGTATTTTAGGGTCTTCGTTTTCCTTTCTGAAATCGTATCCTCTACGTTGCATTTGCAGGTATGAGTAGATGCCGGCAGGAACTTTGAAAGCATTTTTGGAGAAGGCATATTCCGTCAGAGCCTTCATCGCTCTTTTCTGTTCAGCATAAGGAACGGGCGTGAAAGGTTTGCTGCTGGAGTCTTGTCCAGCAAAGTTTCTGTTGACGTATACACCGCCGATGTGTCTTCCTATGATGTTTAAGCTTCTGGCATAGTGACCGGATAAGGTCAGATAGGCAGAACGCAGTTCATGATAGGATTTATTGCTGCTGCTGTATTTTTTTATCAGCGATGGAAATGCATCATTTACCATCTTGATGTTGCCGATGGCATATCCGATCGGATCGTCAGACATGTCGCTGATGTTGGCGCGAGGATCTATGCCTCTGCCTACACTGCGCATATCATCTGCGTCATTCATGAAGCGATTCTCTTTTTTTACGGATTCCGCCAGAATCTTCTGCAGCGCATCTTTTTCTTCGCTGTCATTTGCCGCCGCAGCATATCCGTATTGGATGGCCCATTTGTCGTAAGGCCCCGGCTTGATGTCAAAAAATAAACCTTGTTTTGATTTGTCCGTTGAAATGTTTGGTATCGTATAATCCATGACGGAAGCCGTTAAGCCAATCGTTGCGCCGAGTACCGGATCCTGCATCTGCTCAGGTGTGTGCAGCTGTGAGGCGATGAAATTGTGGTTCAGTCCGAATGTATGTCCGACCTCATGTAAAACCAGATCATATAAGGCCTGTTTGATGAATTCATCTTTGTCGATGTCGGTGAACCCGAATGCATTCAACATTTGCGTGCCGTACAGGATATTCTGATGCATGGTTTCTCCGAATGCACAGTTGTCGTAGTTCAGAGGAATGCTGGCTTGCATGTTGTCTAAGGCTGCCACATCATATAGCTTTTCGAGCGGTAATCTGTTGGACAGGTAGATGAGCTCTAACATGATATCGGCACCCAGGATTTCTCCCGTGCGTGGGTTTACAAAACTCGGGCCATAGCCACCATAGGGCGGGCGTGGAGAAGAGGTCCAGCGGATCACGTTATAACGGATGTCTTCAGCATCCCAGTCTGCCGTGTCAGGCTGTTCATGGCATTCCACGGCATTTTTAAAGCCGGCCGTTTCGAAAGCTTCGTTCCATGCCAATACCGCATTTTTTATGATCGGTCTGAATTCTTTCGGAGTGGTGTTTTCTATCCACCAGGTAATTGGTTTTACCGGTTCGGACAGTTTTGCAGAGGGATCTTTTTTCTCCAGATTCCATCGGTGAATCAGGTCTTTCCATGGAGTGGCGGAAGTGGAGGTCTGGTCGTTTACTTTCTCAATAAAATAACCGACTCTCGGATCATCATATCTTGGTTTGTAATTGTTTTGCGGCATTTCAATCAGACTGTGCTGCATTTTTACAGAGACGAATCTTGCATCCGTCACCTCGTCAGTGCCGGTGTTTACCGGAGCCGGATTTTCATAGATGTATTCTACGGATACTGCCGTATTTTCAGGGAAATCCTTGATGGCAAGGTATTTTGA
Source organism: Chitinophagales bacterium (assembly GCA_046329775.1). Taxonomy (GTDB): domain Bacteria; phylum Bacteroidota; class Bacteroidia; order Chitinophagales; family JADIYW01; genus JADJSS01. The sequence continues at coordinate 680,445 of JAXLTX010000003.1, read as the reverse complement.
TTTTTTGCTGCTTAATGTTCCCAAAGAAAATGCATCTGGTCGGTCCGTAGGCATCTTTGATGGTTTGATTTGTGTGATGTTTTCTCCTAAGAATAAGTTGTCGGCCTCTATCAGATAAATTTTTTTCCTGGTTTTGTCATCTGCAGAAAATGCGGCAATCTTCTCGGAATAAAATAGCGGCTGGTTGATATTGGCATTTTCAGCCTTGCTTATTTCCGTGCTTTTATCAAAATAATAGTTGGTGTTCTGTAAAAGAAAATCTATCCTGTCGAAATATCGGACAATCTTGAAAACAGAATTGTCTTTGTATCCTCCGCGTGCATAACCGGCATCCAGAATGCCATCCAGGACATAGGCGAAATAGATGTATTCCTTGCCCAGCTTATCCTCTGTGATTTCCAGATATGTTTTTCCTGTTGTCGTATCCTGATAGATATTGAATAATCCGCTGTATTTTTTACATCTTTCGGTTACCTCTTTGATCGTTTTGAAGGGAGGTTTCACCTCTTTCTTTGCAGTGGTGTCTTTCGCTACGGTTTTTACCGTGTCAGTCATGGTTTTTACCGCAGCAACAGTGTCTTTCTTTTTGTCGTTCTTTGCATAAAGACCGGAGATGCAGAAAAGCCCTGAGGCGACAAGTAAAAGTTTAAGGATAGATTTCATTAGTCAATGTTTATTTGCACAAAAGTATTAAATTTTAATGGATTACTGAAACAGAAAGCCATTCCGTATAAGTAGCATGGTTTTCTAAAATATTACATTTTCAAACAGATTATCTTTCATACTGACAGCATTGGGGCAGCTTGCCGTATGCTGAAGAATCCGCCTTATACCTATCCGTGTCATAACCGGCTTTAGCGATATTTTGTTCAATATCGGCAACCGAAATCTTTGCAGGTGCAAACGTAAGGGTCAGCAGGTGAGTATCCACATTCCATACGGCTGTTTTGACTCCTTCCGTTTTTGCTGCCTTTTCTATACGGTTTTTACACATATCACAGTTGCCGCTTACCTTAAAGCTTGTTTTGGTTAGCGCCTCTTTTGCAAAGCTGCCTTTTGAAAGAATGACCAGCAGCAGAATCATTGTTGTTAACAGATGTTTTTTCATGATGTCAGATTTAGATTTTCTTATTTAGATTTTTCAAGTTTCATACCACATATGGAGCAATCCCCGGGTTTTTCGGATGTGATGTCTTTGTGCATCGGACAGGCGAATGTCTCGGAACCTGCCGGTGCATCTTTGGCGCAACAGGCTTTCTGCGCAGATGTACCGGCTCCGGCTGAATCTTTGTCACATTTTGCAGCATCTTTCTTGCAGCAGGATTTTTCTTCGCCGACTTTACATTTGCCACAGCATTTTTCTTCTTTGGTGCATTTGTCGCTGCATTCGTTACAGCAAGGTTCATCTTTGCAGCAACTTGCCCTTCTGTGGCTATCACCGTTTCCCTCTTTGCAATTGTTGTGGCATGCAGTAAGGCCTGTCAGAGTAGCGGCTATTACCATAATAACGGCTACGATTTTTTTCATTTCTTTCATGTTGTTTATTTAAATTGGTTGTTAATTAATAAAAATCCTGAAGCCACCGTATACGGTAGCGCCCATTATCGGTGCATATACCTGATACGTGTCAAAATAGGAGGTATAGGGCGTTCCTAAAACAGGATTCTTTTGTTTGTAGTTGGTGATGTTTTCACAACCGATAAAGAGTTCGGCATGTTTTAAATATTTCAGTATCTGTGCATTTAATACAACATAACGTGGTGATAAATGATTCCTGCTGTTCCCGTTGAAACTGTTTGGCAGGCGACGTTTGCCGTTGATGCTGCTGTTTAGGTCAAATTGCCATTGCCCGTTGGGTGTCTTATAGCTTAATGCAATCAGTCCCTTGTTCTGTGCCTGCAATGGTTTGCTCAGTAATTTACCATGATAGGTGGTCCGTACATCCTCTAAACGATAAGCCGCCTTGAAATCAAGCCCGGGCAAAACTTCCCAGTTCAATTCTACCAGAAGGCTGTTGGAAAATGATTTGCCCTGCAGGTTGGTGATGCTTGCCGTATTGTCCGCATTGTCTATATCTACGATGGCCTGTCTGGTAAAGTCCGTTCTGAAGAAATCAACGGAAAAATTGCCCTCGCGTTTGAATAGATAAAAATTCTGCGTGATGGAAAGACCATAATTCCAGGCGACCTCTTCAGTCGGGTTTTCCTGAAATACAATAGCTCTCGAGCTGGCGAGCAGAGACTGATTTTCCGTCAGGATGTTCGGAGCCCTGAAGCCACTACCGGCAGCAATGCGCAATGTCGTCTTATCCGTTAAGGTAAATTTCGCATGGATTCTCGGATGAATCTGAAAGCCTGATCGTGTGTGGTAGTCACCGCGAAGACCTGAAACAAGCGTGATTTTGTTATTCCACTTGAAAGTGTATTCTGTAAATACGCCGACAACTACATCGTTCCTCTTGATTTGCAAAGAATCCAGTTGCTCGCGTATGTCGTCATACACAAGGTTAAGTCCACCGACCAATACATGATTGTCATTTTTCAACGTAGTCTGGTACAGTATATTTCCTGTAAAAGTACCTTGTCGTGTATCAAATCTTCTTCCGCCGTAGTTGGATTGCTGCTGATGGTATACCCCGGAAAATTGCGTACCAATGCTTTTGTCGCCGTGTTCGTCAAACATGTAACCTGTCTTTGCAAAGACTTCCACCCGTTTCGTATGGATGTCGATTCCAAATAAGGGAAAGGTATCTAGATGATGGTGGTGTATATCCTGTTTGATTTGTCCGGCAATACGGTTCTCGCTCAGCACTTTTATCATATACTGACCTTCCACTCTATCGCTATGGTAGTTCCAGCGGTTGAGGAGATTGTATTGTTTTAAAACGGGCTGATCCAGAAAGCCATCATGATTATGGTCTTGTCTGGCTGGCATAAAGGCACCATTTGCCATCAGTGTTGTACCAAGTTTCGGATTGATCTTATGGTTTATCAGCAGGTTTGTTTCAATTCTTCCGTTCTGATTTCCAAACATGTCAAAGAATAGTCTGCCTGAATCGTTCAAGGCATTCTTGAATTCTATATTCAGGGAGCCGGTGATGCCTTCGTAACTGTTTTTTACGGTAGGAATACCCTTCGAAACGGAGATGGATTTCATCCACGGAGCCGGAATGTTATCCAGGCCGAAAGAGGCTGTCACACCTCGCATAAAAGGAATACCTTCCAGCAGGTTCTGTACATAGATTCCGTTTAATCCAAGCAGTTTTATTTCTTTAGCACCGGTGACTGCATCGTTGTAGTTTACATCCACGGATGCATTTGTCTGAAAGCTTTCGGATAAATTGCAGCAGGCCGCTTTTTTAAGTTCACCCATTTCTATTCTTTCCGTCTTTGTCGGATTCATGGAAGATATGAAATTCGTATGCCGTTTCCCCTTTATCTTAACTTCGCTCAGCTCTATTTCTGGAGCCAATAGAATCTGCATATCAGCAGTACCATTGATTAAAAAGGTATCTGAAAGGTATCCGACATAAGTGATTATAACAGAATTTGGCAAACTGTCAGATATGTCTATGTTCGCAATTCCATATTCATCAGTTGTAGCACCAATGGCGGAATGCATCCATTGAATATTCGCTCCGTATAAAAACTCTTTTGTTTTTTTATCGGCAACGGTTATTTTTATTTTTTGCTGACTAAATCCAGATTGACTAATAAGAAATGTCAAAAGCAAAAAAACATGATTTAGTTTTTTCATTTTCATAGTTAACAGATGAAGAATATTGTTTTCGGAACAATACAATCATCTGTTAGCAACGAAAGTTTTGCAAGCCAACGGGGCTTGGTTGCAGGAGATTTTTTATCAGGAAAAGATTGTCTGGAGGAGGCAATCCTGAATAATAACTTTCAAAAAGCTGTTTGCTGTAATGAAAAGAACCAACAGCTAAGAAGTTTAAGTTGATTTGTTTTTCCAGCGGTTTTATTTGCAGTTGTTTTGCGGTAAATCCATGAATATTTAATTTGCTGAACACCTGTTTATGTTCGCAACAGCCTTTCTTCTGCACGATTCCTGCTTTCCTTGCACAACAAGCGGCAAGCGGTTTTTCCATTTCGCATGTACGCTTCACAAAGAGGGAATAGTTGTGAGAACGGGAAGTGTTGCAGATATGTTCAAAAACAGCAATACCGTTGCCTGCCACAAAAACAAGTATGGCTAACAGCAATGCCGGAATATTGATCTTGAACATCTTATTCATTTGACAGTTCAAATTTATATCCAATTATTGTATATCGGGCAACAAAATTGTTTATATATAGTTAAAATTATTTCAGATATTAGAGACAGATTACCGCAGATTCATTAAGTTTAAGAGATATGGCGTTAAAAGACATCATAAAAGATATTACAGATTCAAAAGAGGTGGATCAGTTTTTGGATAAATTTCCCAACAAGGTAGGCTCTTATGGTTATGATCCCTGGGGATTCAATATCAATGGAATCAAACCATTTGTTGGAGCCGGGAAATTCTTTTATGAAAACTATTTCAGAGTGGAGACGCATGGACTGGAAAATATCCCCCAACAAGGACGCTGTCTCATTATTGCCAATCATAGCGGACAATTGCCACTGGATGCGATGATGCTGGGGTATTCCATGGTTACGAATAAGTTTGCCCCACGCGCACCAAAGGGAATGTACGAACGTTTTGTGCCACAGGTACCCTTCATCAGTTCCATCTTTTCTCAGTGGGGTGGCACCGTTGGTGATCCGGATAACTGCATCAAGATGCTCGAGAATGAAGAGGCAGTCATGGTATTTCCTGAAGGTGCCCGAGGTATCTCTAAACCGTTCAGGAAACGCTACCAGTTACAGCGTTTCGGCCTTGGTTTCATGTATATGGCACTGCAAACGAAAGCTCCGGTCATACCGGTCGGCATTGTAGGCTGCGAAGAGTCTATCATCAATTTCGGTAATATTGATTTCCTTCAGCGCTTGATCAAGTTCCCGGCCGCACCGGCCTTAATTCCATTTGTCTTTCCAACAAAAGTCATCATAAATGTAGGGAAACCCATGTATTTTCAGGGAGATGCATCAAGAGAATATCAGGTGCAGGAAATGGTGGACGAAGTGAAGGTGGAGATTAAAAAGCTCATGCATGCCGGCCTGAAACAACGAAAGGCCATCTTTAGCTGATTCTATTTTATTGATTTAGCTCAAGAAATTTTTTTTTTAAAATTTTTCACAACACGCTATCAGGAATTTTGTTTAATATTACGTGACATGTAAGAAATATTAGTAAAAACCCTAATCTCATTAATATTTCATTTTTTGTACAAACCAACAGATTGTAACATGCGTTATCGTATGTTGATACAATTGTATCATATACCATAGCGGATATAATGAATTACTTAATTTTAAAACATAAAAAATGAGACGTAAAAACCCCACCTACCTCGCACTGCTTACACTCCTTAGTGTAATTGCCTTTTCCTCCTGTCAGCAGGAACCATCCTTACTGCCACAACCGGATACTGCCAGCTCCAATCGATATGACGGTGCTGTAAACCCTACGGCACAGGGTACTTCCGTGCCATTGGGAGGTAATGCCTTTATCACCAAGAAAGCCAATGGCGGATCAGAAGCAATCACCTCTTCAGGACTTATTAACTGGATAAATCCAAATGCGGTTGTTTCTACTTTCTTTAAAATAAAGAATACCGGTCAGTTGATTATTGCCTTCAGAGCCGCAGTTCCTGTCGGCAGCAGCACCTTAAAGGTTACAGCGAATGGCCAGGAATTCACGGTTGATGCTGTTTCCGGTGATTCATACAAGAGATATATTGCAGGTGTTATCAATGTTACAACGCCCGGATACATAAAGGTCGATTTGCAGGGCATCTCGAACTCTTCCGGTTCGGTATTTGCAAATGTATCCGATCTGATCATCTATGGAGATGCGGCCACCGGTGCCATTTTTGCAAATGATGTGGTAACCTATAACAACTCAAGGGCGGGTGCTGAACTCAGCCTGCAATATAAGATGCCCAATGATCATGCCCAATGGTTTTATAATGAGATTACAGTTCCCACAGGTGCAGATAAAGCGGGTACGACCTATGCAAGCAACGGTTTTACGGGAGGTTTTGCAGGGTTGCAATTAACAGCTGCCGAAGAAAAGAGAATTGTATTCTCTGTTGCAAACCCCATAAGCGGAGCAGCTGCTGTGCTTAGAAAGAACGCCGGCGCATTGGTTGATGCGGCTGCCGTCAATGGAAAATCCGTTTACCTTCCATTTAAATGGAATGCAGGTACCACGTATAAATTCATAACACAGGCAAAGGCTGATGCAAATGGCATCACCACGCTGTCTGCCTGGGTATATACACCTGAAGATGATCAGTGGAAATACATTGCAAGCTGCAGTAGAGGTGTTTCCGGAAATTATCTCACTGGCTTATACTCTGCCTTGTCAGGCACCAATCCGGATAATGGTTATCAGACAAGAAGGGTTCGTTTCGGAAATCAATGGGTAAATACGGGCGGTGTTTGGAGTGAGATAACGGAAGCCGTGTTTAATGGCAATTCAACTGCCGCACTCAATCAACGTAACGATTATGCAGCGAGTGTGGAATATGCTTCTTTCAGTCTGAAATCACAGGGCTTTTTCAATGATAATGTCACTTTAAATACCACTCTGTCAAGAATGTCTGCAGCAACTGCTCCAGCTTTGGATCTAAGCAGTCTCCCTTAAATAAATTAATAATATAAAATACATAATAAAAAAATGCCGGATGTCACATCCGGCATTTTTTATGGTATGAATGGATTATTTCTGATCAAACTTCAAGGCATCTTTCACCTTTTTCTTTTCTAAAGCCATTTCCAGCACTTCATCCATGGCTTCCACATAATGGAATTTCAATCCTTTGACAAAATCTGCCGGAACTTCATCCACGTCCTTTTCATTCTCCTTGCATAAGATGATTTCCTTGATGCCCGCGCGTTTTGCCGCCAGTATCTTTTCTTTGATGCCGCCTACTGGTAACACTTTTCCGCGCAGGGTGATTTCTCCGCTCAATGCTGTGTATGCCTTAATCTTGCGCTGGGTAAACAGGGAGGTCAGAGCAGAAAGAATGGCAATGCCAGCACTGGGTCCGTCTTTGGGGATGGCACCTTCCGGTACGTGGATATGCAGGTTCCAATCGGTAAAGGCTTCTTTGGGAATCTGTAAAGCCTCCGCTTTTGACTGAAGGTAACTCAGTGCCGTATTGAAGGATTCTTTCATCACATTGCCCAGATTGCCCGTAATGGTGACATGGCCTTTCCCTTTGCTGGCAGATGATTCGATAAACAGGATGTCGCCACCCATCGGAGTCCAGGCCAATCCTATAGCCACGCCACATGGGTTGTTTTCGGAATATTTATCGTGGTTGTATTTCGGTTTTCCGAGGATGCGTGTGATGTCTTCAATGGAAACGGCAGTATTGTATTGCTCTTCCGTTGCCACACTTTTTGCCACATTTCGCATGATGGAGGCAATGACCCTGTCCAGTTCACGTACACCGCTTTCATAAGTGTAGTTATGAATGAGGTGTTGTATGGCCTTGTCATTCAGTTTTACCTGACTGGCTTTCAGTCCGTGTGCTTCGCGTTGTTTGGATACCAGATGTTTTTTGGCAATTTCTGTTTTTTCTTCCAGCGAATAGCCACTCAGCTGGATAATTTCCATACGGTCGCGCAGGGCAGGCTGTATCTCACCTAAACTGTTGGCTGTAGCTATAAACAATACTTTTGATAGGTCGTATTCTAGTTCTAAGAAATTATCGTAAAAAGTGGTATTCTGTTCCGGATCCAGCACTTCCAGTAAAGCGGATGAAGGATCGCCACGGTGGTCTTTTCCAACTTTGTCCACTTCGTCCAGAATGAAGACGGGATTGGAAGATTGGACCTTTTTCAGCGACTGAATGATGCGTCCCGGCATGGCGCCGATATAGGTTTTACGGTGTCCCCGGATTTCGCTTTCATCATGAAGGCCACCTAAGGACATGCGTACATATTTTCTGTCTAATGCTCTTGCGATACTTCTGCCCAGAGATGTTTTGCCGACGCCCGGAGGGCCGATGAAACAGAGGATAGGTGATTTCATGTCACCTTTCAGTTTCAATACTGCCAGATATTCCAGAATTCTTTCTTTGATCTTATCCAGTCCGTAATGATCTTCATCCAGGATTTTTTTACCACGTTTAAGGTCAAAATTATCCTGTGTGGTTTCATTCCATGGCAATTCTACCATCAAATCCAGATAATTCAGTATAACAGAGTATTCTGCTGCTGCGGGATTGATGCGCTGCAGTTTTCCGATTTCCTTTTCAAAAGCTTTAGCCACCGCTTCTGGCCACTTCTTCTCTTTCGCCTTTTCTTTCAGGCGGTTTACCTCCTCCTGATACATGTCGCCGCCGAGTTCTTCCTGAATGGCGCGCAATTGCTGATTTAAGAAATAATCGCGTTGCTGCTTGTCGATGTCCGTTCTGGTTTTATTGTGGATGTTTGCCTTCAGTTCCTGCAGTTGCAGTTCCTGATGAAGGAATTTCAATACCTGTTGCACGCGTTCATGAGCATCATTGGTTTCCAGAATCTGCTGTTTTTGCGCCAGTTCTATGTTCAGGTTGGATGTGATGAAATTGGCTAAAAATTTAATGTTGTTGATGTTATTCAGCACAATTTTCGCTTCATTTGGAATGTTGGGTGACAACTCAATGATTTTGTTGGCCATATCCTTCATGTTTCCCATCATGGCGATTTCCTGTTGTTCGTCAATCATCGGAACATCCGTCAGGTATTCCACTTCCGCCTCAATGATAGGGTCGGATGCTACATTCTGTTTTACAATAAAGCGTTTCACACCTTGTAAAATCAGGGTATTTCCGCCATCCGGCATTGTCAGCATCTTGATGATTCTTGCGGTGGTGCCGATATTGTACAGTTCCCCCGGTTCCGGCTCTTCAATTTTAGTATCACGCTGTGCAATCACGCCGATGTATTTATTTTCCTTGTAGGCCTTTTTGACGGCTTTTATGGATTTCTCTCTTCCTACGGAAATCGGAATGACAACGCCCGGAAACAATACATTGTTTCGGAGCGGCAGGATTGGCAGCACTTTCGGAAGATGGTCACTGTTCGTGTTGTCATCCTCTTCAATGGATAAAAGGGGCACCATTTCTACGTCTTCGTCCATGATATTGGATAATTCTATTTTTTGAAACATGGTTAAATTTAGTTGAATTTCGACAAATTGACATAAACCTTATTCATTGTAAGGTTTATTAAGCGTTGCAAGATGTGTGCCGAAAGCGTGGAATGATTAAGAAATGGTAATTTTGGCAGGTATAAATTTATTTTGTACTCCGGATTTTATTGTTAATTTTGCACTCCAAATTTACGGAGACGTGTCCGAGTGGTTGAAGGAGCACGCCTGGAAAGTGTGTATATGGGAAACTGTATCGCGAGTTCGAATCTCGCCGTCTCCGCAGAAAAGCAAACGCCCCGACAATTCGGGGCGTTTGCTTTTTATAGGCTTAAAAATGCAATTAGTCTAATGATTTACCGCTCAGCACACCACGAGAAATAACAATGCGTTGTACTTCCGAGGTTCCTTCGTAGATCTGCGTGATCTTTGCATCGCGCATCAGTCGTTCCACATGATATTCTTTCACGTAACCGTAGCCTCCGTGAATTTGTACCGCTTCAGTGGTGACGCGCATTGCTACTTCAGAAGCAAACAACTTGGCGGTGGCAGAAGCAATTGCGTAATCTTTGTGCTGGTCTTTCAGCCAGGCTGCCTTATATACCAGTAAGCGGGCCGCTTCGATTTGCGTAGCCATGTCCGCCAGTTTGAACTGGATGATCTGATGGTTGGAGATTTCTGTTCCGAAGGCTTTGCGCACTTTGGAATATTCTACCGCCAGTTCGTAAGCTCCGGCAGCAATACCCAATGCCTGTGCCGCAATACCGATACGGCCGCCTTCCAGCGTTTTCATCGCGAATTTGAAACCGAAACCATCCTCGCCGATGCGGTTTTCTTTTGGCACTTTTACGTCTGTAAATAATAAAGAATGCGTGTCGGAAGCACGAATACCCAGTTTGTCTTCTTTGGCTCCGATTTCAAAACCTGGCATACCTTTTTCCACAATCAGTACGTTGATGCCACGGTGTCCTTTCTCCGGATGTGTTTGTGCAATCACCAGATAGGTATCCGCTTTCCCTCCATTGGTAATCCAATTTTTGGTACCGTTCAGCAAGTAGTGATCGCCTTTGTCTTCGGCAGTCGTTTTTTGAGAAGTGGCATCACTGCCGGCTTCCGGCTCACTTAATGCGAAAGCACCCAATTTCTCACCTTTAGCCAAAGGAGTCAGGTATTTTTGTTTTTGTTCTTCCGTTCCGTAGGCTTCCAGTCCCCAGCACACCAGGGAGTTGTTGACTGACATCGCCACTGAACAGGAAGCATCGAGTTTGGAAATCTCTTCCATCGCGATGCAGTAGGAAAGCGTATCCATACCGCCACCGCCATATTGTGGGTCCACCATCATGCCCATAAAACCCAGTTCGCCCATCTGTTTTAAGAATTCGGTCGGGTGAATCATGTCACGGTCGCGGTCGATAACGCCCGGTTTCAAAACCGTTTGTGTAAAGTTGCGCGCCATTTCGCGTATTTGCTGGTGTTCTTCGGTAAGCTGGAAATCCATGTTGTTTATTTTTTTTTGAGAAAGCGAAAATACGATTTTTGATTGACAATTAACGGTTGTGCAATTGACAATTTGCTATTTTGATTGAATAATTTTTGTGGTAGAAAATCCTTCTAACAGTGGAATGATAACAGTTTTTGGTGCAATATGGTTGCCTACAACATCCTCTTTTTTATAATCCCCGCCTTTTACTAAAATGTCGGGTTGTATTTTTTCAATGATCTGTAAGGGGGTGTCGCCTGAAAACGAGAGGACATAATCAACAGCATCTAACTCTGTCAAATGCATCATTCTGGTTTCAAGATGTTCGATAGGTCTTGTTACGCCTTTTAAGCGTTGTACGGAAGCGTCATCATTCACGGCAACTATTAATACATCGCCCAGCTTTTTTGATTCTGCAATAAGATGCAGATGACCTTCGTGTAATAAGTCGAAACAGCCATTCGTGAAAACGACAAGTCTGTTTTTTCTGTCGAAATGCTGAAGGAAAACATCAACGTCGCGAATGAATTTATGACTGGAAAGCATCTCAGGCAACTTCTGTCTTTTTATTGAGCAAATTTAATAAGATTAACGAAAGGGTACCTCCGATTAAAACGCCTAATGTTTGAACAGCCCAGGCAATCATGCCGATAGCTAAGGCAATACTTGGATTTATGTTGAACCCAATCAATATGGTTTGTATTACAATAGGAAAGATGCCGATGCCGCCCGGGGTGAGCACGACTGCCAGAGAGCCGAAAAACAGACAGACCAATGCCGATACAAAAGGCAGGTGAGAAGTTTCCGGCAAGGCCAGATAATTGATGAAAAACATGATCAGGTAAGATAGCCACATGGTTACCGTTAACAGGATAAACTGCGATCTTTCTTTGATGTCCTTAACAGAAAAAACGGAGGTAAAGAGGCTTTTTATCTTTGATAAAACCAGTTCTTTTAGTTTATGAATTCCATTTTTCTGAATGTAAAATAAGGAGAAGCCTCCGATACCGATTACCAGTAGAACCGGAACGGCATATTTAAGGATGGTAGAAAATGTACCGCCCTGAATGCCGGATGTGAGTTTTTGGAATTCCTGATAGATGGAATTGAAATTATCTTTTCCCAAAAAGAGAACGATACACAGAAAAACAATGCCTAGGCAGATAACGTCCAGCAGCCGTTCTGTAACCATGGTGCCTAGTGATTTTTCGACAGGAACATCTTCGTATTCTGCCAGCATGGTGCAACGTGTTACCTCACCCAGGCGCGGAACAAAGAGATTGAAAAAATACATCACCATCACAGCGTGGAAAGTATTCCAGTACCCTGGATTATAGCCAAGCGGACGCAGCATCAGTCTCCAGCGTTGCGTTCGGATAAAGTTTCCGAGAAATCCAACAAGAGGCCCCATCAATACCCAAAAATAATTGGCTCTTTTAAATGCATTGACGGTTTCTGTCTTATCGGTTTCAGACATACTGGTCCAAAACCATACAATAAGCCCAATTCCCAAGCCCAGAGAGATCAGGATTTTAATGCTCGTCTTAAAGTTTTTCATTTAGACGAATATACTACTAATGTTTTACTTGCTGGTTGTTTTCATCCACGTAAATCGCCACGGGGGTGTGGTTTTTTGCTTCTTCCAGTGTAAGCATGCCATAGGCAATCACAATGAGTTTATCGCCAAGGTGCACTTTGCGTGCTGCCGGGCCGTTCAGGCAGATTTGACCGGACCCTCGTTCTCCTTTTATGACGTATGTTTCAAAGCGTTCACCGTTGTTGACGTTTACAATCTGTACTTTCTCATGCGGTAAAATGCCGGATGCATCCAGTAAATTTTCATCTACCGTGATGCTGCCCATATAGTTCAGGTTGGCTTCGGTTACGACAACGCGATGCAATTTTGCTCTAAAAACGTGTACTAGCATACTTTTTAAATTCAGTGCAAATTTATGGATATTTATACAATTGTCAGATTACCCCAGGATTAAGAATTGGCGAAAGCATCTTCATGGATATGAAATTCAATCTGTTAAGAATATGATTTACGGGGCCATTGTGATTACGTCAGAACTTATCCCATCGATGTAATTACTGAATAATTACATTGTCAATCAGCCTTACCTGTCCTACTTTCGCGGCAATCAGTGCTGTTAGGGGTGTTTCAGCCTGATAGGTTTCGGCTGGTTCCAGTGTTTTTCCATTTACCACCGTCAGGTACTCCACCTGTATCAGTCTGTCCGTAGCCAGAAAATCTTTCTGTTCCTGGATCAGTTGAGGTATGGGGTGTTGTTGAATGTTATTTTTGACAAAAAAGAGCGCCTGAGACAATTTGACGGCTGCGATGCGTTCTTCCGGATTCAGACGGGTGTTTCTGCTGCTCATGGCCAGTCCATCGTTCTCACGCAGGGTCTCGCAGATGATGATTTGCACCGGCAGGTGATAGTGTTCCACCAGTTTGCTTAGGACCATACACTGTTGATAGTCTTTTTGCCCAAGGAGCAGAACATCAGGCTGAACGATGTCCAGCAATCGTTTGACAACCTGCAAAACACCTTCAAAATGTCCAGGGCGATGTTCGCCATCCAGCGTCTTTCCTGTGAAACCGAGCTCAACCGTTGTTTTTTCTAAAGTGCCATTCGGATAAATCTCTTCAACAGACGGCACAAAGACAATGTCACAGTTGGCTTCCAGCAGCATTTCCAGGTCTCTATCTATCTGAATCGGGTACTTTTCGAAGTCTTTTTTGTCGTTAAACTGCGTCGGATTTACGAAAATACTGCATACCGTTAGGTCTGTTTTGGCTTTTGATGCCCGTATCAGGGACAGGTGACCTTCGTGCAGTGCGCCCATTGTAGGTACAAATCCGATGTTTTTTTTGCCTAATTGATTGATATTCAATAAGTGTCTTTGTAGTTCAACTGCTGTCTGGAAAACTTGCACGGTTTTATATTTTACCTTTTTCTTAATCGATATGTCCCGTCTTGACAGGAGAAAAAACCGCCCCTAAAGCATGCTGACATAAGTGTAAAGAATACTTAAAATCAGATTTTAAGTCGGTTGCTTAAACAATTATACCACTTTAAATGCGTACCTTTGCACATTATTTAACCATAATAATTAAAAATTAACAGAACAAGCGGCGCATGGAAAAGAAGAAATTATTGTATGTAACACAGGAGATGGATCCGTATCTGGTGCTTACTGAAGCGGGTAACATTGTTAAGAAACTAGCTCCATACATAAACGATAGCGGTTTGGAAGTAAGAGTGCTGATGCCTCGGTTCGGGATTATAAATGAACGAAGAAACCGTTTACATGAAGTGGTTCGTTTATCGGGTATAAACATTATCATCGACAACGATGATTATCCTTTGATTATCAAGGTGGCTTCTTTACCGGGTGCCAGAATTCAGGTTTACTTTCTGGACAATGAAGAGTTTTTCAAGCGCAAAACAGTATTCCGTGATGATGATGAGAAGTTCTTCGATGATAATGCGGAAAGAATGGTTTTTTTCTGCAAGGCAACGCTGGAAACGGTAAAAAAATTCGGTTGGCATCCTAATATCATACACTGCCACGGCTGGATGACCAGTCTGATTCCGGTGTATATGAAAACGCAGTTTGCAAAAGATCCGGTATTCTCCAGCACCAAAATGGTGTATAGTGTATATGAAAAAGATTTTACGGAAAAGCTGAACAAGAATTTCCTGAAAACGGCGTTAATAGGAGATGACATTAAGGAAAAAGATTTGGCGGTATTCAAGGATTTAACCAATGATGCGCTCACGCTGGCCGGTGTGCAGTTTGCAGATGCGGTGGTGCAGGGTTCGGAAACCATAGAGAATATGACAGCCATTAAAAAAGCCATAGGCAAGAAGCCATTTTTGGAGTATCAGGATCTGGATAACATTTTGCCTAAATATGCTGAATTCTACCAGTCATTACTACAATAAAGTTATCAAACAGCTATATACTTATCAATGAAAAAAATCTATTTACTTTCCATCATCAGCATACTTTCCATCATTTCAGCCTGTAAAAAGGATAACAGTATAGGGGCTGATATTCTGCCTACGGATGATTTGCTGAATGTGAAATTTACAGACACACTGACTTTATTTTCGAAGACGCTGTCGGATACATTCCTGAGAACGGATAAACTGTCCAAAAACTTTCTGGGAGTCATCAATGATTCAAAATTCGGTTTTCAGAAGGCGAGCATTGCCATGGAGCTGGATAAACCTACCTCTGTTTATGATGATACCCTAATGACCACCTATACCGTGGATTCGGTCGTGTTGTTTCTAAAGTACAGTTCTGTATATGGTGACACGACCGTGGCCCAAAGTTTTGAAGTGAGCACCATTGGCAATAAGATCAGCGAAAACAGCGCCTATTATTCCAATTCCTCCTTGTTCTCATCTACAGGTGTTGTCGGAAGTGTAAGCAATTATTTGTTTACACCTACCACCAATCCAGTCCATATGAGTACGACCGACACCACTGGTACCGTTGGGGTATTTAGGGTTAAACTGAATAATTCATTAGGCAATACAATTATCAACTTGGGACAAACCGTCTTGAGGGATTCAGCCTTGTTTAAGAATGCTTTTCCGGGTATTCTGGTGGAAAATGCAAGTAATATAGGTAAGGCCATGGCGGAAATTGATATTAACTCTACATACAGTTCCATTGCCATTTTCTTCAAGGATAAGTACGGCACATCAAAAGATATGAGACTATACACCTCTTTGATAAAATACGTAAGTGGTGTCGCTACCACCAGAGTGAATGGCGTAAATCTGTTCTCCAATTCCTTATCTTCTGATGTACAAAATACTGCCACATCGGGATTGTTGTCCGATTCCATCAATTATGTGCTGGGACAAGGAGGAACGACAGTACGTCTTTCCTTACCTACGTTGACCAACTTGGGCCGTATTGCAGTTAACAAGGCAGTGGTATCGGTCACACAGTTGCAGCAAAATGCCAATGCCGCCTTTGATTTGCCGCTATACATGGTATTGCTTAAAAGAAATTCATCGGGAAATATAGATATCCTTCCAACCGGTGATGGTGTCGGCATCCTCGATACTACGGCCAGTGACGGCTTAGGGAATAAGATTGCCCGATATAACTTTAATGTCTCCAAATATGTTCAGGCTGTTGCAAACGGAACGGAAGCCAATACGGATTTGTATTTTGCAACGTACAGATTTGCCGGCACAGATGGTGCCGTAAATGTGTTGAACAGTATCGTCAACAGTTCCATTCTGAATATAGGATATACCCCTTCCAGAGTTGTTATTGCAGGTGCAAATCATTCTGATGCAAGATATAAGATGAAACTGAATCTGACGTACACCGTGATTAATTAATTTATTTTTTTAAATTTTCTTGCTAAATTGGTACGTCATTTGGTTGATTTTACACTAATTATATTCATATGTGCGGAATAGTAGGTTACATAGGCAAAAAGCAAGCCTTTCCGATTGTTATTAACGGATTAAAGAGACTGGAATACAGAGGTTATGATAGTGCCGGTATCGCTTTGTTGAGCAGTGCTGGTACACTTAATGTCTACAAGAAAAAGGGAAAAGTGGCTAATCTGGAAGAGGCGGCGGAGGGCAGTGATATTTCCGGCACCATTGGTATAGGTCATACACGATGGGCTACACACGGTGAGGCCAACGACACGAATGCACATCCGCATTTTAATACCAATGGAGATCTGGCCGTTATACATAATGGAATCATTGAAAATTATTACTCCCTCAAAACGGAATTGCAGTCACGAGGATATGCTTTCCGCTCTGAAACGGATACAGAAGTACTGGTGCATCTGATTGAAGAAATCCAGAAGAATGTAAATTGTCCTTTGGATGAAGCGGTACGCCTTGCCTTAAACGAAGTGATTGGTGCTTATGCCATCGTTGTCATTTCAAAGAATGAGCCGGATAAACTTATTGTGGCCAAATTAAGCTCGCCACTCGTGGTTGGGATTGGCGAAGATGAACTCTTTGTCGCATCTGACGGCTCTCCGCTGATTGAACACACCAAGAAAGTTTCCTACCTGGAAGACGGTCAAATGGGGGTTTTGCACAGAAACGGAAAGCTGGATGTGAAAACCATTAAAGACAATAAAACACATGTGCCTTATATTGACGAACTGCAGATAAAACTGGAAGAGATTGAGAAAGGAGGTTTCGATCATTTTATGATGAAAGAAATCCACGAGCAGCCAAATGCCATCAAGAATAGCATCCGCGGGAGAATCGATAGCCAGCAGTTCTGGGTAAACTTAGGTGGTGTGCGTGAACACGAAGCTCGCTTTAAGAATGCACATAAAATCACTATCGTTGCATGTGGCACCTCCTGGCATTCTGCCTTGATTGGTGAATACCTGATTGAAGATCTGGCACGAATTAATGTGGAGGTGGAATATGCTTCCGAATTCAGATACCGCAATCCGATCATTACAGAAAACGATGTGGTGATTGCTATTTCACAATCCGGAGAAACGGCTGACACCAAAGCCGCATTAGAGCTTGCAAAAGCGAAAGGGGCATTGACATATGGCATCTGCAATGTTGTAGGATCCAACATATCCCGTATGACCGATGCCGGTTCTTACACCCACGCAGGTCCTGAGATCGGAGTGGCGTCTACCAAGGCATTCACTACACAGGTCAGCATTCTGGCTCTGATGGCGCTGCAGCTGGCAGAAATTAAAGGAACATTATCTCAGTCTAAATTCCACGCCTACATTACAGAACTGGAAGCCCTGCCGGCAAAAATTGAGAAGATATTGAAAGCAAACTCCTACATCGAAGAGATTGCAGAGACATTCGTACATGCCACTAATTTCCTGTATCTCGGAAGAGGATATAACTTCCCAGTTGCCCTGGAGGGCGCTCTGAAACTTAAAGAGATCTCTTACATACATGCAGAAGGTTATCCCGCTGCAGAAATGAAGCACGGGCCCATTGCACTTATTGACGAGAACATGCCTGTCGTGGTACTGGCTCCACATACACAACACTATGAAAAGGTTTTATCCAATATTGAGGAAGTAAAAACCCGTAAAGGACAATTGATTGCCATCGTTACAGAAGGAGATACGGAGATAAGTAAATTAGCGGAATTCGTCATTCAGATTCCGGAGACAGATGAACCTTTTACACCAATTCTGTCTGTTATTCCGTTGCAATTATTAGCTTATCATATTGCCGTACTGAGAGGGTGTGACGTAGATCAGCCGCGTAATCTGGCAAAATCTGTAACTGTAGAGTAATGAAGAATTTCCTGTTTCCACTTTTCCTGCTGCTAGCCGGCATTGCTTTCTCACAATCGGTTCCGTACAATGTGAATAAGAAGAAATATCCGCTTGGGGAGGAATTTCAGAAGTTGTTGCCTGTCAAGCTGGGTAAATGGAACAGGTTTGCCTATCACGATTTTGTACCCGGACAGGAAACGGGAAGGGTGTATTACACGCTGGGCGATGCTCAGGTGTATGTAACCTTCGGAAAGGCTTACAGTCAGGCTGGTTTAAATACCGCATGGGCAAAAATCTACGACGATGCAACAGACGGGAAACAAAATCAGATTAAACAAAAAAATACGACCAGCACATCCAATAAATATCTGCTGATGAATGGTAAATCAGGCTATTTCTATGCGTGGACAAGAAATCTGTATTACTTTTCCATTGAAACGGAAAACAAAATCATTGCAGATAGTTTCATGACCGTATTTCCATACTAGCATTCCTTTTTTCTTCTCAGAATAATATCTTATCTTGGATAAAATTATCTTCTGATGCAAACCAATTCCTCCGTTTTTCTCGGCGATAAATTCTACAACCGCGAACACCTGAATTTTATTCTGTTTGATGTCCTGAAAGCAGAGACCATCACGCAATACGATTACTTCTCCGACCATACCAAAGAAACCGTAGAAATGTATCTGGATGCCACCGATCAGTTTTCGAAAGAATATCTCTTTCCGCATCTGGTGGAAATGGACAGAGTACAACCGGAATTAGTGGACGGCAGAATCCGCGTGCACCGCGTGCACCGCGATATCATGCGCATTGGCGGAGAAAACGGATGGATCAGCATCCTCGCGTCCAAGGAAGTCGGCGGCATGCAGATGCCGTCCGTTTTTTCTACGGCTTCCAGCTATATTATGGGTGCGGCCAATTATTCGGGTTGTGTGTTCATGGGACTCACCATGGGCGCCGCGCATCTGATAGAAGCATTTGCCGATAAGAAATACCACGATCTGTATCTGCCCAAAATGTTCGCCGGCGAATGGCAGGGCACGATGGCATTGACAGAACCCGGAGCCGGAAGTTCCTTGAGCGATGTGGTGACGACGGCGGAAAAACAGGACGATGGAACCTATAAGATTGTTGGACAAAAAATATTCATTTCTTGCGGTGACAGCGATGCCGTGGATAATGTGGTGCATTTGCTGCTTGCGCGGGTGAAAGGCGCACCGGCCGGCACCAAAGGCATCTCCATGTTCATCGTGCCGCGCGAGCGAATGAAAGAAGACGGAACATTGGAACACAATGACGTGACGAGTATCGGCGTATACCACAAAATGGGCTACAAAGGCGCACCGATTGCGCATTTGAGTTTTGGCGAAAACAACGACTGCAGAGGCTGGCTGGTCGGCGAGGAAAATAAAGGACTTTCCTACATGTTCCAGATGATGAACGAAGCGCGCATTTCTGTTGGATTGCACGCTACTTCCATTTCTTCTGCCGCCTATTATGCCAGTTTGAAATATGCGAACGAACGTTTGCAGGGCAGAAATATCGCGGAGAAAAATCCGGAGATGCCACAGATTCCGATTATACAGCACGCGGATGTGAAACGTATGTTGTTGTTCCAGAAAACATTCATTGACGGAGCTTTATGTCTGGAATTGCAATGTGCTTACTATGCCGATCTGGCGCGTGTGGAAACGGGAGAAGCGCAGGAAAAATACCATCTGATGCTGGAACTGCTCACACCGGTGGCCAAATCCTACCCGGCAGAAATGAGCAATCTCTCCACCTCTACGGCGATACAGATTTTCGGCGGCTATGGGTTTACCAAGGATTTTATTGCGGAACAATATTACCGCGAAACAAGAATACACACCATACACGAAGGTACTACTGCCATTCATGGATTGGATTTGCTGGGTAGAAAAGTGATGATGAAAGGCGGCAAAGCCGTGATGTTGCTGATGCAGGAAGTGATGGGCGATATCGCGAAAGCGAAACAACACGATACCACCAAAGCACAGGCGGCAGCACTGGAAAAGAAACTCGGACAATTGCAGGAATTATCCATGCACCTGATGGGCGTGGCGCAGAAAGAAGGTGTGGAGGCATACCTGAGCGATGCCACTTTGTACCTCGAGTTATTCGGTGTGCTGGTGATGGGCTGGCAATGGATCAAGATGGCGAATACGTGTAACGAAAATGGGAATATTGACGAGCAATTCAAAGGCAGCAAATTCCTGTGCTTTAATTACTACTTCGAATACGAATTGCCAAAAGCGGAAGCCTTACTGCAACGCCTGAAAAGTACGAACAGAGTAACAGTGGGCATTGACAGTACATTGATTGATTAATTATAAACCACTAAGAAACAAAGGCCTCTCAGTGTGCTTTGTGTCTTAGTGGTAAAAAAATATTTATGACTACTATCCAACAAATTTCGCTGTACGTAATGGCATTCCTGTATGCCGGTGCCGGCGTGAATCACTTCGTCAATCCGAAGTTTTATCTTGGTATTATGCCGAAGTTTTTTCCAATGCCCCATCTGCTCAATCAGGTGAGCGGTATTGCGGAAATCATACTCGCCATTGGCTTGTTGTTTGCATCTACGCGACAAATTTCTGCGTACCTGATTATTGCCATGTTAATCTTGTTCTTTGCGGTGCATATCCCGCATCTGTTCGATCCGCCAAAGATGGCAAAAGGCAAAGAATGGTTTTTATATGTCCGGATTGCGTTGCAGTTCGTGCTTATTTATTTGGCATGGCTGGTGAGCAAGTATTAGCCGCGTGTTTATTTCGGCGGCAGCGTTCACTGCAATATTGTACGTCTTCCCAAACTTTTTCCCATTTCTTGCGCCACGAAAATGGCCGTTGACATACAATGCAAACTTTTTGTGGCAAAAATTCTTTTTTAACTTTTTTCATCCGCACTTCTTCTTCTGGTATGTGTTTGTAAAATCCGGATGCTTTCCTGTCGTACAGCCTCGTGTTTACGATGGCTCCAGATAATGCTGCGGTTTACTTTGATGACCGACTGCACATCTACTATCGGATGCGGATAGTCTTTGCCGATTTCGGTGTTAGCCAGTTGCTGTTCCAGTAAAGGCATTTTCCAAGGTTCATGTATATAGGCGTTTGGAACATTGGCCAGTTCAGGAATCCATCTTTTGATAAACATTCCTTCCGGATCATGGTCTTCCGATTGTTTAATCGGATTGTAAATGCGGATGGTATTGATACCCGTCACGCCAGCTTGCATCTGAAACTGCGGAAAGTGGATGCCGGGTTCGTAATCCAGAAACAATTGCGCCAGATGATACACGCCTAGTCGCCAATCCTGAAATAAATGGTGACATAAAAAAGAGACCAACATGGCACGCATCCTGAAGTTGATCCAACCGGTTTCGTGCAGACAGCGCATGCAGGCATCCACCAACGGAATACCCGTGTTGCCTGTCTTCCAAGCCTGCAAAAAATGCTCGTTGATAGGATGCGCTAATAATTCATAACCCCTGTTAATGCAGGTAGTCTCGTAGCTGCATTCGACTTCAAATTTTTGTATGAAATGACAATGCCATTTCAGTCGGGTGAGCGCGTTGTGAAAATTATTTTTGATTGCTGTTTTTTGTTTAGCGGTATAGATAGCCTGATAGGCTTGTTTGATACTCAGATTGCCCCAGGAAATATAAGGCGACAAACGCGTGCACGAAATTCTGCTTTCCGAAGGTTTGGAAAGATGCTTGGAGTAATGAATATTTCTTGTCTCCAGAAACGAATGCAGATACTTGTGTGCATAGATTTCTCCGGCAGGCTGAAAGGCTTTGTTGTAGGATTGCAAGGATTGCAAGAGCTTATCCGACAGCAGAAAAGGGTGTGATAAGGAAATGTTGGTGTCAGAGGAATACGAATTTTTCACAACAGGTTGATGCATGGTGCTGTACCATTGCTTGTCCCATCCATCGCGATTATGAATGCCGCGTAAGATGCCGTCGCGCTGAAATTCAGTCCACTGAATCTCATTCTTTTTGCAATATTGTTGTATCCGTTTATCTCTGTCAAATGCAATTTGTACGCCGCTTTCACGATAGCTCCAGATGTGTTGGATATGGTAGTGTTGCTGAATAAAATCGAGCATTTCTTCCATTTCTCCATAACACAACATCACTTCTTTGGCAATGTCTTTCCATGTATCATTCATCTGCAAAATGGAATGATACTGAAATTGCAGATGCCGCAAGGAAGTGTCGGGATGCGCAATGATGGAAGGCTCAAAGGCAAAGAGTATAAGATATGGCAAACCATTCCGTTCCGCTTCCAGCAGCGGTAAATGATCCTGCGTGCGCAAATCACGCTTCAGCCAAACGATATTGATGGGTTTGCGTTGCATTTACAGTTGTACTAAATAGTTTTCGGCAGTTTGTAATAAATGAGCTTGTTTTTCTTTCGGCATCTTATCGAAAGTACCAATCAGCATACCTAATCTTGGATTTTGTAAAAAGAAAGTACGATGTACATGCATAAAGCGCCAGAACAAGGCATCCCAGATACTCGTCCACTCAGCGTCTTTGGAGTAATCGCTCATCTTTAACAGATAGTTGCTGCCGCTGATATAGGGTTTGGTGCACATCAGGCCGCCATCGGCAAACTGACTCATACCGTAAATATTGGGCACCATTACCCAGTCGTACGCATCGATAAACAATTCCATGAACCATTGATACACCTCATCCGGATTAATCTCACAGATCAACATGAAATTGCCCAGCACCATGAGCCGCTCGATATGATGACAATAACCGGTATCCAACACCTTCCGAATTGTTTGGTCTATCGGTGTGATACCTGTTGTGGCCGTATAAAATGATGCGGGCATCTTTCGTTTAAAACCCCAGAAATTGCGGGTGCGCTGCCTATTGCCTTCGCGTTCATAGATAGCGCGAATGAATTCCCGCCAGCCAATGATTTGTCGGATGAATCCTTCGGTGGAATTCAGTGGGATATCGTGTTGTTCACAAAAGGAAAGCGTCGTGACAACCACTTCCTTTGGCGTGATTAATCCCGTATTCAGCAAAGGTGTCAACACAGAATGATGCAAGATAGATGCATTGCGTACAATGGCATCTTCGTACACCCCAAATTCAACAAAGCGTTCTTCCAGGAATTGTCGCAGCCATGCCCTGCTTTCAGCATGCGTTGTTGGATAGATGAAATCAGCAGACAATGTCCCGTAATGGTCACTGAAATGCTTGTTTACATATTCGATGGCTTCCTGATAATAAGTGCTGGTGGCAGGAAAGTTGATTGCTGGAGCCAACTTGTTTTTTGGATATTTCAAGCGGTTGTCGGCATCATAGGACCATTTTCCGCCCAAAGGTTTTTGCTGCGCATCCAGCAATATTTGGTGTTTCTTGCGTTGATGAATGTAGTAATCCGTTTGGAAATACGTGGAGCGATTATTAAAGAATAAATCATTTTCTTCGCTTGTGGTCAGGAAAGCAGGATTGTCATATCTTTTTAATTGGATGCCCGATTTTTCAGCAGTTTGTTGTATCCGTTGTCCCAGCCAATAGTCAGTGACGTCAATGTATTCCAGTTGTTCAGTAGGTTGCAAGGAAAAAATCAGATTTCTGATATCGCTTTGAGGGGAATTGCTCTCTATGTAAGTAATCTTAAATCCCTTTTGACGAAGGTAATGCTCGTAATATTTCATACTCGCACGATGCAATACCAGTTTCTGTTGGTGGAATTTGTATTGCCTGAAAAATAAAAATTCTTCGACCAGATAAATATGCCCAGACTGGAAGGGAACATCTTCGAAGAGTTGGTGTGGAAACAAGATAGCTGCCATAGTTAGGCTTTAACAACTGGCCGTAAACTTGGTTTAGAGATTTAGTTGATTTTCTTTCGCAATATATAATCGTTCAACCAGAACTTACCATAGGCGATATCCGTCTTTTCGTGTAGCTCAAATCCCATTTTTTTGTAAAAATACATCGCGGGATTTTTGCGGTTGACATTTAATTCCATCGCCTGCACATGGTTCTTGCGGGCAATTTTTTCAGCCTCTTCCAGCAATAACCTGCCGATGCCTTTGCCCTGTGTCTGTGGCTTTACATATAGCTTGGGAATGTACAGGATGTGGTCTTCGCGGATGATGTAACTGATAAAGCCCAGAATGGCATTTTCTTCCAGACACATCAGAAAGGTGTGGCCGTCCTGCATCTGCTGTAAGATGGCCTCGGGTGTGTACATGCGTTCATACATAAAGTCGATCTGTTCCTGAGAGATGATCGGCGCGTAGGTTTGTTTCCACGTCGCCTCTGCCACCTCTATGATTTTCGGAATATCGTTCGCAAAAGCAATCCTGACCTTCATAGGGCAAAAATACACGCATTTCTGGTTTTTATTTAGTAATTTTATACCATACTCTGGGAGTGTTCCGGTGAATACCGGAACTGAGAAATATCCTTTGAACCTGATTTGGTTAGCACCAACGTAGGGAACGAGTCTTGCAGATACGCATTTCCCGGAGTTTTCTAAAAATATGAAATGCAGATAACCATCAACAATCAGTCTTATACTTTCGATGAACATGTTTCACTGGAGCAAGCAGTTGCGCAATTGCAGCTGGAAGATACATCAGGCATTGCACTGGCATTGAACGAAGATATTATTCCAAGAAGCCAATGGAACGATACAATTTTAAGTGATGAAGATAAAATCATCATCATAGGCGCTGTAGCCGGTGGATAGATTTTAATTTAAAAAATTTAAAAATGAAAGTCGCGCTGCGACTAAACCTTATTAAAAATAATAAAAAAATAAGGAACGTAGTGACGATATCTTAAATAAAGAAACTTAAAAGATAAATATGAATTTTAAAATTATAGTATCATTTATATTGTTAATAATATTGACCTACAATACATTTTGCACTGAGTTTAAAATTAAACACACTGAAACGGTTTATCCAGATATTTTTGAAACACTTCATCTAAAAGATTCTTCTTCATCAATATTTAATTTTTTTAATAAAGTTTCATTATATACAATTTACTCAACTTATGATGAATCTAGAAGTGACACTATTTTTCAAGCAACTCTTTATAAATCTAAACAATATGTTAATTATAAGGATAGGCAATGTAAATGTTTTAAACTTTTTAATATAGATAGTATAAGAAGAGAATTAATTTTAAAATTAAAGAAAAAAGAAAAGAAAGTTGCTAATACTATTCCATTGAGTTATAAAATAGATTTAGAAAATTTAGCAATTGGTGGTTTCTATTTTAATTTTGAGGATGAAAGAATGGGTGATTCAATTTTAGAAATTGAAAATGATTCGTTAGGTAATAAAATTAATATTGAATACTATAGCCATAAAGACAAAGTTAATTACAATATTAAATATCAATATTTTTACAAGGAAAATAGTGCAGTGTCATACGAGTTTCAAAAAAACTTAAAATATTTGCGAAGTGTTTTAATATTAGATAATAAAAATAAAATAGTAAAAGAAAATTTTTTTATGGCAAATTCAATTATTATTGAAGCAATGAGTAAGCAAAATAAAAAGCTACCTGAACTTTTACTTAATCCATATATGACTTATTTCTTTGAATATGATGAAAATAACCTTTTAAGAACCATCAAAGTTGTAACTGATTCAAAATATATTATTAAATATTATTTTACCTATGAATAAAAACACAATCACCACCACACCTTTTCCAAACTCGAAAAAGATATACGTGAAAGGAAAACTCAACGATATACAAGTTGCCATGCGCGAAATTTCCTTGTCGGACACCAAACTCAACGGAAAGACATTGCATAAAAATCCGCCCGTAACGGTGTATGATACCAGTGGTGTATATACGGATGAGAATTATGAAGTGGATGTCAAAAAAGGCATTCCCCGTTTGCGGGAGAAGTGGATTATGGAACGCGGCGATATCGAGCGCTTATTTGAATTTTCTTCTGAATACGGCACACAACGCATGGCAGATGAAAGTTTAGATGCTTTGCGTTTCGAACATATCAAGATGCCGCTACGCGCTAAAGAAGGCAGAAACGTCACGCAACTGCACTATGCGAAAATGGGCATCATCACACCGGAGATGGAATACATCGCGATCCGTGAAAACCAGCGCATCGAAGAATACAATGCGTCGCTGAACGGACAAGCGGGTATGTTGTGCCAGCAGCACGCAGGCGAAAGCTTTGGCGCGAACACCCCGAAATCATTCATCACGCCGGAATTTGTCCGCGATGAAGTGGCTGCAGGTCGTGCCATCATTCCGAGCAACATCAACCACCCCGAAACGGAACCGATGGTTATCGGCAGAAATTTCCTCGTAAAAATAAATGCGAACATCGGCAACTCTGCCGTGACATCTTCTATAGAAGAGGAAGTGGAGAAAGCCGTGTGGGCTTGCCGCTGGGGTGCAGATACCATCATGGATTTATCCACCGGAAAAAATATACACGAGACCCGTGAATGGATTATTCGCAATTCTCCCGTGCCGATTGGTACCGTGCCGATTTATCAGGCACTGGAAAAAGTGAACGGCAAAGCGGAAGATCTGACCTGGGAAATTTTCAGAGATACCTTGATTGAACAAGCGGAACAAGGCGTGGATTATTTCACCATACATGCCGGTGTGTTGCTGCGCTATATTCCGCTCACCGCAAAACGTGTCACAGGCATTGTATCGCGTGGTGGTAGTATCATGGCGAAATGGTGTTTGGCGCATCATAAGGAAAGTTTCCTCTACACGCATTTTGAAGAAATCTGCGAAATCATGAAACGCTACGATGTGGCGTTTTCCTTGGGTGATGGCCTGCGTCCGGGTTCTATTGCGGATGCCAATGATGCGGCACAGTTTGCAGAATTGGAGACATTAGGCGAGCTGACAAAAATCGCGTGGAAACACGATGTACAGGTGATGATTGAAGGGCCGGGACATGTGCCGATGCACCTGATTAAAGAGAACATGGACAAGCAATTGAAGGAATGCCATGAAGCGCCGTTCTATACGCTCGGGCCACTGACGACCGATATTGCGCCGGGCTACGACCATATCACGTCTGCGATTGGAGCGGCGATGATTGGCTGGTTTGGCTGCGCGATGTTGTGCTACGTGACGCCGAAAGAACATTTAGGCTTGCCGAATAAAGAAGACGTGCGTACGGGAGTGATTACCTACAAATTAGCCGCCCACGCCGCCGACCTGGCGAAAGGCCATCCGGGCGCGCAATACAGAGACAATGCGCTGAGTAAAGCGCGGTTTGAATTCCGTTGGCAGGATCAGTTTAACCTGAGTTTAGACCCTGAAAAGGCGCTGGAATTCCACGATGAAACCTTACCGGCAGAAGGAGCGAAGATTGCGCATTTCTGTTCCATGTGCGGACCGCATTTCTGCAGTATGAAAATCACGCAGGAAGTGCGCGACTATGCCGCCAAAGAAGAAGCGGAAAAAGGCATGCAGGAAAAAGCCAAAGAGTTTGTAGAGAAAGGCAGTGAGCTTTATTTGTAATAAATCCCAAATTTCAATTCTCAAATCCAAAATCCCAAATCCAAAACTATGTATCATACACTCAAAGAATTTACCGAAGAGTACAAAATGGAAAATCAGTCCACGCTAAAACTGCTGAATGTTTTAACGACGGAAAGTTTATATAAAACCGTAGACGGCAAGGTTCGTTCCATCGGAAGACTTGCCTATCATATCGCCCACACGGTGGCGGAAATGATGATCAAAACAGGATTGGACATCACCTGCGAAATTAAGAATCCGGCGGAAGATACCTCTGTTACAGCGGAACAGATTGTCACAGCTTATCAGAATGTAGTCGATAAATTATTGTCAGAAATAGAAACCAAATGGTCAGACGCTTGCCTGCAGCAAACCAATAATATGTATGGGCAAGACTGGTCGAATGCACTCACACTATCCATTTTATTAAAACACGAAATTCATCACCGCGGACAACTCACAGTATTAATGCGAATGGCAGGATTGGTGGTGCCGGGTATTTACGGACCGTCTGCTGAAGAATGGGAACAATACGGCATGAAACAGGAAGAATAACGGTTTAAACGATACTATGAGAAGTTGTTTTTATTGCATCTATATCGTTGTCTTATTGTCTGCCTGTAATAACGGTAGTAGAGATGAAGGCTTAACCTACGAGGAATATCAGTTGCATGCCGCAAATCTGGTGGCACAACCAAAGTATTCCGGCGACAGTATGTTGTACAGGCTGACCGGTGCGGATGCCCGTCTGGAAATGTTTTATACGGATACGCGTACCTTGTATTTTACTTGTGAAAAGGATAAGGTGAACGAGGTGCTGAGCAAGTTGGTGATACATAAGGACAGTATTGAGATGGCCAGGCAAAACGGCGATAAACTGGAGTTGGATAATAAAGTGTATCATGATCTCACCAAAGCATTCTTTAAATGTGCAGCCGCCAATCTCCGTGTAGATACGGCCAGATTTATTCAGATACCCTACGGAAATGCCGTTTACCGCATCACTCTGCCGCAAATAGTGGATTTTATAACAATGAAAAGCAATCTGCGAGGCGGTGCTTTTGCTATCACGCCCAATAAAGAAATGATGGTCAGCCACGGGGTGGCAGTTTCAAAGAAAGGAGAGCCTTCTCTTACGGATTTAGTTCGTCAGTTGACAAGTATGAATCAGACTACAGAAGTGAAAGCGCAGAAGTTGCTGGATTTTGTAGCCAATCAGATTGAATACAACGAGCGTGAAGCGTTTAGCGGTACGGAAACGATTAAACGACCAGACGAGATTCTTTTTACCAGAAACAGTGATTGCAGCGGCAAGACCATTCTGTATGCGTCATTGCTGCAGCAAATCAATTGCAAGTGGTGTATATTATACTATGACCGTCATGTATGTGTAGGTGTGACCGGGAATTATCATCCTGTACATGCTGCAAGTATTGACCTGAAAGGAGTAACATATTATATTGCTGAAACGACCGCACCGAATGCGGTGATCGGTGAAAATGCCTGGGGAACCCAAATGTTGCCGAGCTCTCTTAAATTCTATCAGATACCGGAAGAAGGGGAAGAAATCATTGATTACATTTCTGGCAAGCCATTGCAATTTTTAAAGAAAACTGTAAGCGAATGATAATGAAAACCATCCTCTATACACCGGAGCAAGAAGTCGAACATGAAATCGACCTCATCACACAACTGCTGGATGCCGGTGTGGATTATCTCTACATCCGCAAGCCGGAACTGGATGATTTTTCCTTGGTCGATTTTGTAGAAAAGATTCCCGAGCAATACTGGAAACAATGCATCTCCACTTCTCTTATTATCACCAAAGAATTTAACTTAGGCGGTTATCATTTTACCAGAGCTATTTTGCAAAAGAATGAGTTGTACAATGATAAAGTCTTGAATTGGTTGAATGAAAATGATAAGATCAGTTCTGTTTCCGCACATGACATCGATGAGCTGAAAAAATATGGCAGCAAATTTAAGCATGTCATTGTGTCGCCCTTATTCCCCAGTATCTCTAAGGATAATCACAGCTATGATTGGGATTATAATGATGTACGATCAACAATGAACGATATACGATTGAAATCTCAAATCTCAAATTTCAAATCCCAAATCTTTGCCGTGGGTGGTGTCGATTTATCTAAGATAGAAACCGTGAAAAATCTTAACTTTGATGGGATAGGATTATTGGGCGCACTTTGGAAAGAGCCGGAGAATGCACTGCCCGTCATGCTGAAGATGATTCAGCAGTTTAAAAAGAATAACGAATGACCAAATCAAGACCATACGTTTTAAGTATAGCCGGTTATGACCCTTGCGGTGGTGCAGGGGTGCTGGCAGATATCAAGACCTTTGAAAATATCGGAGTCTGCGGATTGGCGGTGACCACTTGCATCACCTATCAGAATGACAACAAGTTTGAGGGGGTTCATTGGTTATCCAAAAAGAAAATTAAAAACCAGTTGTATCCGCTACTGGATGCTTACAAGATACAATATGTGAAAATCGGATTGATAGAGAATCTGGAGGTGCTGAGCGAAGTGATGGAGTTATTGTTGAGTTATAACAATGAAATTAAAATCATCTGGGATCCGATCCTGAAGGCCAGTGCCGGGTTTAAATTCCACAAAAAATTATCACAGAAATACCTGCAACATATCTTTGAATCCATAGAGTGGATAACGCCGAACTGGGAAGAGGTGACGGCGCTGACCGGCGAGAAAGATGCCGTCAGTGCTGCGGAAGAGATGGCGGCTTTCTGCAATGTTTATCTGAAAGGCGGTCACAGCATAGAAACGCCTGCCACCGACATGATATGGATTAATAGGAAACTGGATATTCTACATCCTAAAGAGATCAGCGAACTGGAAAAACATGGAACAGGCTGTGTGTTGTCATCTGCCATTACGGCGTACCTCGCTTTGGGAAATCCGATGCATAAATCCTGCGAACTGGCCAAAGAATACACTTATCGTTTCTTGGTCAGCAATACCTCCAACCTGGGTTGTCACGCTACGGTTTGATGCGTGTGTCAAAAATGAATGGCTCCACCGATTTTAGTTTCACCTTTCTGAAATTCTTATGTTGTGTATTGATGATGTAATTAAACTCATTCGGTATGATGACACTGGGTACCTGTAATATAAGACTTTCTTGTCTGTAAAACCAGTCGTCACCAATCTGCCGGCAAAGGTGCTCCCTGTTGAATTGCTGCCAGTCTTTAGGTAAATCTTTTAGCGTAACTTTCTCGATGCGTTCCGAAGCAGGAATGTATATGACTAAAGTCCTGAACAAATCATGTAAACCTTCACCGCTGCGATGTACCACGTTCTCCAGGCATGCCAATGTACGCGAAGAGGCAGTGTACAATACTTTAGAACCGGCGCTGTTCCATCTGCCCTCTATGCCCGAGGCGCGCAGGGAAGCATATTTCTCCAGTACAATGCGATACACTAACATACTAGGCTAAAACACCGTGCGCAATGCGCATAACATGGTTGATGACTAAATTAATGCCGCTGATGGTGTTTAGGATTTTAGAAGGTATCTTGTTGCCAATGCCGTAAGCGGGTTTTTGCAGCCATTGCTTGAAATTCTCCGTATTCCCGAAAACTTCTTTCCCTATTTTATAGAGTTGTTCCGTCTTTAAAACAAACTCCGTCTGCGTAGGGGATAAAATGTTTTCCTGTTGTTGGTAGCGTTGAATGGATTTGGTAGAGATGCCCATAATGTCGGCCCATTCCTGAACGCTAAGGTCATATTTATCAGAAACCCGGTTGAGATGATTGATGGAAATGCCTGTTGCGGATTGCTCTATCACCTGATATTCCGTCAACTGTTCTTCAAATGCTAAAGCAGGTTTTTCTTTAGCAGGATAGGTTTTGATTTTAGTAAGCTTTGACATTGTAACCCAAAGTTGCAGACTTTTGTCTGTTTTATCAAGACTTTTGTCTGTTTTTTTTCTCTTAATTTTGGATATGATTCAAAAGTTTCACTATCTCACGCAGGATTTACCCGATAGTACGCATCAGGAATTGGTACAAATCGCTTGCGAAAATGGTATTCGCTGGATTCAATTGCGTGTTAAAAATAAACCATTAGAAGTGTGGTTGCAGATTGCAAAGGAGGTAAAAACCATTTGCGACAAGTATCGGGCAACATTAATCATCAATGATAATGTCGAAATAGCAATGGCGGTGGACGCACACGGTGTTCATCTCGGAAAGAATGATATGAGCGTTGCAGAGGCACGTACTCTTTTAGGTAAAAGTAAAATCATCGGAGCTACGGCAAATACCTTGGAAGATGTGCAGCAACTGCAAGATGCCGGAGTGGATTATATCGGACTTGGCCCATATCGATTCACCAAGACAAAAGAGAAGTTAAATCCTGTTCTTGGTATTGATGGTTATTTTCAGATTTTCAGATTTTCAGATTTTCAAATTCCTATCATCGCCATAGGAGGTATAAAGCTGGAGGATGTGGAAGCCTTGATGAATACAGGAATTTACGGTATAGCCGTTTCTTCTGCCATTAACCTTGCGCTTGATCGGCCCGAAGCAATCAATGCGTTTCTGCGGCTTGTTTGACGAGCAGGTACATATCACAATCGCAAAATACTTCTTTCTTAAAACCTTGTTTTTCCGGAGCCTTCATGAATCGTATCCAGCTGCTATCGGATGCAATATGCGGGTCCCGGAGCGTGGACGGTGTGATGATTATGATATCAATATGAGCGGAATCCGTATAATGCGTGAATGGCATATGTTTCTTCTTGTCAAAGATGGTATTGATTTCTTTGAAGTTTGCAGGCAGTAAACCGCGAACGAATGGCATATTGGTAAAAAGGGTATGCGTTTCGTTGCCGTATTTCTTTTCCAGGTGCTGAATCAGTTTCTTGTTACACATGGAATGTGTATCCGTACTTACTTTCATAAAGGAATAGTGCTGCACGTTGGGCGTTGCCAATAATAATAAAACGCCGAATAAGACAAGATGGACCGGTTTCAAGGAAAGATACTCAAACGGAAATCCGAATGCGCTGATGAGGATCAGTACCATAAACGGCATCTGCAGATACAGATAATGGTCTCTCGGAAAAACGACCACACAGGATAGCAGGGTTGGGGCGATGAAGCAGAACAACAGCAGTAAATAGAACCGATACGAATATATCTTTTCCAGAAAATAACTCCTCGAAGTTTTTTTGAACAGTAAAGTAAAGAAAGTGAGTATGGTAAAGACCGTCAGCAACAACTGTAGTTTTTTGCCATGAAAAATACCAACCGGAAAGACATAGCTGAATACCTTTAGCAGCTGTAACAGATAGGTGCGGATATTGAACAGGATATTGCCGAAGAAAATACCGGGTTGTGTCTTGATGACGCACAGAATGGAGTTGCAATCCCCGAACTGTTTCTTCGCCAGGTCTTCCCAGTTCAGCCAGGCATCAAAGGTGGCATTGGTTCTCATTTTGTAGTTCCAGGCATAATGCTGGTAGAAAGCCGCAACACCTCGGTTGTATCCAAAGAAATCGTTGGACGGAAACCGGAAGATGAAATGCAGCACCCCAATCAGCAAGACGGAACCGGCAAGCAATGCGATGTTCTTACGTGTGATGGATGTCCTATTGAAGAATGCAGACGCTGCTGTAATGAAAGCCATTAGGACAAAAGATAGATAGAATTCGGGTCTTGCGTATGAATTGATCAGGCAGGCGATGGTAAACACCATGCACCGGTATAGGTTGTTTTTAAGGTAAGAAATGATAATCAGTGCAGCCAGACACAGCATGATGCAGAAGTGGGAGATGCGCGGCCAGACGGAAATATTGAGGTCGCTTATCAGCACACTGAACGAGATAAAAAGAGCGAATGTATTGTCAACGGATAGGCGACGCAGGAAGAAATAGAGCAATATGCCAATCAGTACGGAGCTGATGACAAAATTCAGGTAATAGAGTTGCAGGGTGTCTGTGGTGATGAACGATAGACATTTGTACCACAAGGAATACATCGGCCCCCAGTTGCGGTTCATCTGCTCAAACAAGTCCAGCCCGAAGCGGATATAGGCGGCTTCATCTGCAAACTGCACATCCATCGCCTGCTGTATGCCAAAATATAATTTGATGCCGCATAGTAAAAGCAACAGAAGGCCAAAGACCGTATTGTTATCTATGCCCGGTGTTGCCTTTTCATCCGCAGGATGAAAAAGAGATTCTGTGAATGCGGATAGTTTTTTCAGCATCGCTTATTCTTTAATCAGCAGGTAACTCTGACATTCATTGGCAAAAGGTACTTTTCTGAAATGATATGTTTCCGGATGTGCGGTAAGATCCAGCCAGGTGCTGTCTTTCCGCAGTCTTGTTTCTTCCATCAGCTGATCATTCATGAAAATGATGTCTATTTTTTTACTGTCGAGAATATCTCTGAATTTTATATTTTCCGGAAGCTGCTTCAGCATATATTCCGTGTTGAACTGTTCAAACTTTTCAGGTTCTTTCAACAACAGATGCACGTTCAGGATGTTGCTGAAAATGGTATGCTGCCCTTTCCATTCCTGCTCATTCATAAAGCGGATGAACTTCTGTGTACACAGGTTCTTTATTTCCGGAACAGACTGAATGGTGTTGAATCGGGTGGCTTTTGGTGTAATAAGCAGGAGAATCAGGGCGAGCGGTATTACCAGCAATTGCTTTAGCCGGATGTTTTCGGCAACGGCTGTAAGCAGAAAACCCAAGAGCAAAGCCACCCACAATACCTGCATCATCATGTAATGTTGTCTCGGGAAAATTACCACACAGATGCCTATGCTCGGAATACTGAACGCAAATGCAAACAGCAATACGGAACGATGTTGTGTTACTTTCTGAATGAAATTCGCACGTACGTTCTTATTCAGCAATGCCAGAAGTATGAAGACAACAAAAAGCGCCAGGAGCAACTGTTTTTTCTTCATGCCCGGGATAAGGTACAGCGGTGAAACGAAATTGAGCAAAAACAGACCGAATGACACGAGATACATTTTTAGTGTAAACAGAAAATGCTGGATGCAGAGTGAAAAATGTTTCATCAGGATTTCCGGTACCGTCTTGCAGTCACCGAATAGTGGCTTGGTAAAATCAATCCATTCTATAATGGCATTCAGGTTGCTGTGTGTGCGCATCCTGTATGCGATTGCATAATGCTGGCAGAATGCAATGTACATCCGATTGATATTGGAATAGGTGTCGGCGGGTTTGCCATACACGAAAAACAAAATGAATGCCGTAAGGCCGAGCAGTAGCAGCAAAGGCACTTTTGCCCGGATATTTTTGTAATCTTTTGCCGCCATCAGGATTGCAAAGATACTGGCGACTTCTGCAACAATGAGTAATTCAGGCCGTGCAAAGGCCGCGATAAACGTCACAATGCAGAATAGGATCAAGCGGGTTGATAGCGGTCTGATATGTTTTGTCAGAATAAAAAACAGCAGAAAAAGTATCAGCACGAAATTGGAAATTCTCGGCCATGCGTTCATATTGACATCGGAGAACAGGTAGCAAAACGATATCAGCATGGCCACGACCAGATGTATGTTATAACGTATCAGGAAGATGAACAACAAGACGCCAACACCGATAGCACCAATCTTATAATTCAGGTAGTACAGGGATACAGGATCGGACTCAAAGACGGATAGGAATTTATACCAGAGATTGTAGGTGGGACCCCAGTTTTTGGCCACCTTGCCAAACAGGTTCAATCCGTTGCGCAGGTACTCAGCTTCGTCTGCCAGCAATACATCCAGGTGTCCCTGAAGACCAAGCGACCATCTCCAGCCTGCAATGCATAATATGATGCAGCAGCAGGAGATCAGTAGGTAATATATTTTCTTATCTCTCTGCATGTGTTTTTACGGATGGCTTTGGCGGGTATAATTTCAGAATGTATCTGTCTTTCCATTCCAGTATCGGTTTCTCAAATCTATTGTATGTGAGTTTCGAAAAATAATATAACAGCACCAGATAGAAAATCAATCCGGTAAATTCAGCCAGAAACACCGGCATTTTTCGCTGTAATATCTTTGCCAGAATCAGTCCGAATGGCAGAAAGATAAACTGGAAGATATAGAGGTTGTAGGTCAGCACCCCCAGCTTTACCAATAGCTTGTTGGTAAAAATGGTGATCTTGTCGGGATAGGCGATAACAGCTCCGAAAAGGGCCACACAGAAACAGTTTGCCAGCGTGTCGAGATAGGCATATCCATAGTTGAGGTAATAATATTTGTCTTCCCGCAGTGCTTCATAATACGGGATGTTTTTAGATACGGAAGTAAGGTAGCTGGTGTACAGCATGAGAGAGATGAACAACACACCAAAAAAGATCGTCAGGTAAATCCATAATTTACGTCTCTCCACGGTAATCAATGCCAGCAGGATTCCGTAAAAGAAGGTGTCAATCTGAAACAGCGCATTGCGGGAGAGGATAAGCGTCACCAGTTCATGGTCATCGGTATGCTTATTCATGTGCAGATACCCCAGCACCCTCAGCACAGGAATGGCAATCAGCATGAAAAAACCGACTGGCTTCAGGTACTGCTTCGGTGTGAAAAATAAAAAGAAAAAGAAAACCACATAAAACTGCTCCTCAAAACTCATGGACCACAGATGCGGCGTATAAATGGTATGCAACGTCATTTTCTTATCCACGACATATTGTATCGTTTCGCGGTAGTTATAGGTGAATGTCAGCAGCATCGCCCCGTATTGCTTGAATTCCGCCAGCATCCCGTAATCCGTTTTGAATACTTTTCTGAAAATAAGGAACAGCGGTATCAGCATGAACAGATAAAAGAAGTACAGTGGGAATGTCCGTGCGAATCGTTTGAAGCAATACACTTTCATGCACTGCCACATCGATGTTGTCCGCTCCATATCCTTCAGCAGCGTTTTGGTGATGAAGTAGGATGACATGATGAAGAAACTATGCAGCCCGAAATAAGCGATATAGGCCGGCATATTGTAGGTTGAAAAACGGTAGTGCAGAATCAGGATCAGCAGGCAACAAAAACCGCGTATGCCATCAAACGATTTGAAATAAGATATGCTGTGTGTATTTATAATCTTTTCCTTTGTCATTACTGTTGCTTTTCCTTTCCGCTCATTCGTTTCCATTACATGAATTCACATCAGCCATTATAGCCGTTGTTGGAAATTAATAAGATATGCGTTGCTCGTTTACGGTGCAAAGTTCACTATTGCTTTCTAAATTTAGCTAAATATTTATCTTTTTTCTTTAAAAAATAAGTTTCCATAGTATTGTAGCTGAAACTCGATAATAGTAGCAATCCTCCAACGGAAAGTGTCATTGTGAGCAATTCTGAAAAGAACTGCACCACACCTGATGTCCTGTCAATATATGGCTTGATGAACAGCAGCACGGGAATGATGAAGATATATTGATAGACATAGGAACTGTAGGTGATTCTGCTGCCCACATCCACCATAGATTTATTTTTGAAGAAACTGAATCGGGTCTCGTCCTTGAAACAGATGTAAAAGAAACTGACACACAAGAGGTTCACCAGGCTGTCGATATAGATGTATTGACCGTTTCTGGTCATAAAATCATAGCTGGTGATGATGTGCCTGAAATCCTCCCCGCTGCTCAGATGTATCATCCAGCCGTTTACGGGAATCGTCAGCACAAAGATCGCCAACAGTGCAAAGAACAGTCGGTTCATCGTCTTGTCGCCCCAGCGGATGTCGAACAGGGCTAAAAAAGTGCCGTAAAAGAACGCGTCGTACTGAAAGATGGTGCAGCGATACAGAATGAAAGAACGGTGCATGTTGTCATCTGTCAGCGTTCCCAGCCAGTGGTAGCCGATGATACGGATGATTGGAAAAATCAGGATCATCGCTATCGTCAGCCTTTTGATGGTCTTGATACTCAGAAAATAGATCATGAACGGTACGATGATATAAAATTGTTCTTCCAGCGACAAGGACCACAAATGAGGAAATACATAGGATTTGGCATAGATATGGCCGGAAAACAGGCAATAGAGATCCTTGAAGTTATATGTGAAAGTCAGCAGCATCCAGCCAAAATATTTCAGTTCGTAGATGATGCCAAGCAAAGGTTTATATAGGGTTGGGAAGGTCAGCAATCCGACCAGCAGGGCAAACAGCAGATAGGCGAAATAGACCGGGAAGATACGCAGTGACCGCTTGATGTAAAACTTCACAAAAAACGTCCTGAAGCTGTCTGACCTTTGTTTGTCTATCATCAGGGTTCTTGTGATCAGGAACGAAGACATGATGAAAAAACTATGCATTGTAAAATATCCGATATTCGACGGGATATTCAGGTAGGTGAAATGATGATGGATGATGAGAATGGTAAAGCAAAAGAATCCCCGGAAGCCATCAAACTGAGGCAGGTACACATTCTTTAACCGATAATCATTGGATGCCATTCTAATGGGTCTGGGACCGACACGAATATAGTATAAATTTTCTTTTATGTGGTAGCCTTCAGGGCGACATGTTAATATACATATAGCATTAAAAATATTGATAATCTTTTATCTTTGCCAATGTCTATGCCTAAAGCCATCGTTACCGGAGCAGCAGGTCACATCGGATATCATGTGACAAAAGTGCTATTGTCAAAACGCTATGACGTACATCTGCTCGTACGCAGCATCAATACGAATATCATAGAGCTGCAGGAAGCCGGCGCAAAGATATACCCCTGCAATCTCTTTGAAGTCGATTCGTATGCCTCCGTTATCCGCGATGCCGATGTTTTCTTTCATCTGGCGGCAGAGAATACGACCTCTATGTCGAATGCTTCACGTGTGTTGGAAAATACCGATAAGCTGACGCAGGTGGTCTTGAATGCCTGTCATGAAAATCAGGTGCAAACCATCATCTATACCAGTTCGGTGGTGGTGATCGGGAGAAGCGACAATGCCTCGAAATTGCTGACGGAAAAGGCGGTCAATCCGTTTGCGGAAAGTCCTTATGTTTTAGGGAAGATGCAGGCCGAGAAATTTGTCGAACAGTTCATCAAAGAAAAGAATGCTGACATCCGCCGTGTATACCCTTCCTGGGTAGTTGGGCCGAACGACGCCAGGCTCACCCCTCCGCACAAGGTCATCAAGGATTTTCTGGAAAAAGGTGCACCCGTCTATTTTGATGGAGGCGTATCTATTGCATCCGTGGAAGAGGTGGCAAAAGGTCATGTGGCGGCTTATGAAAAAGGCAGTTTTGCCGCAACCTATATCCTCTCCGGCGAGAATATCACCTTTAAGAGATTATATGAGTTGCTGGCAGCCAACAGCCGTCAGAAAATGCCGTCGCTGAAGATGCCTAAATTTGCCATCGTGCTGGCGGCATGGATACTTTCAAGGGTATTTAAATTGTTCGGTAAAGAATTCCCCATCAGTCCTGAATATGCCAAAGCGGTGGTAGGAACGTTTTCCTGGTATGATTGCACTAAGGCAAAGCATGAACTGGGCTATCAGACACCACCCGTAGAGGCGATCCTGAAAAATGCCGTGCAGGATGTCAATAAGAAAATCCTGGGCGTTCATCTCTTAGGTAAGAAGACAGGCACGCTAGAACACAAGGCAGAAGTTAAGGAAGGAACCCTCCTCATTACCGGCGTTCCCGGCTGGTTGGGCAACCGCATGATAGATATCCTGATTAATGGCGACAGATTCGGGAAACATCACAGCAACCGTAAGGTGCGTGTATTGTTGGAACCACGTTTTAAAGATCTGCTGAACCTGCCTTCCAACTATGAAATCGTATATGCTGATATCACGAATAAACAACAGGTAAGTGAAGCAGTGAAAGGTGTGACATCGGTGTTTCACCTCGCAGGTGCCATCTATCCTAAAAATATTGACGTGCTGTACAAGGTGAATGAGCAAGGTACAAAAAATCTTGTGGATGCCTGTATCGAAAACAGCGTGAGACGCATCGTGTTCATGTCTACCGATTCCACCTGCGGGCACGGAACTCCTGATAAAAAGGTATTTGATGAACACACCCCTGTTTCGCCATATAAAAACTACGGCAAAAGCAAATACCTTGCAGAAAAATATATTTTAGACAAGACGAAGGAAGGAAAAATCGACGGCACTTCTCTGCGCGGATTCTGGTTCTTCGGACCATTCGCACCATCCCGTCAGCTGAATTTTGTCAATATGTTTTACTGGCCGCGACAAATCGTGTTTGGAAACGGCAAAAATCTGAGAAGTATCTCCCATACCGATAATATCATCGAAGCCTTTTTTCAGGTGGAAAACAATCCTGCCACTTATGGCAACTGGTACTGGATTGGCAATGATCAGCCGCATCCGACGGTAGATGGCATATATACCGCCATCGCCAATGCACTGGGGGTGCCTTATAAACCGTTTTATATTCCGAAAATAGCCTGCCGGGGTTTTGAATTATTGGATGACATGCTGGGTAAGTTCAATTATCTGCATCCCACTATTCATGCTGCAGGAAAATTTGATTATGATATAGCAGGGAATATCGATAAAGCTAAAAGAGATTTTGGATACAATCCCCAAATTACCTTGGAAGATGCAGCGAAAGAGTTGAAAGAAATGACGGCTTAACGAAGGATCTAATCCACTCTCTTGAATCCCATGTTAAAGGTAAATCCCTGATACTTTCCGTTCATCACAAATTCGTCCTGGCTGAGGTTAATGATCTTGTGATGTTCCGTTCCGTCCTTATCTATGGTTGTCACGGTCTTTGAGGTATGATTATAAGACCAGCTGCCATCGAATTTCTCTTTGCCCTGAAGTTCCTGCAGTTTCCCGTCCGGCAAAAAGATCAGCAGCGACTCAGGAAGCTTTGCCGGAATCTCTTTCTTCTTTCCTTTAATTTCAAGATAAGTGAGTTTCCATTTGTGGCAAACCAGTGATTTTATCTGTGCTTCCGATAAAGTTGAAAAGGAATCGCTTGCAAGCAAGGCACCGGATATGACAATGAACAGCGATATAGATAGAAATATTTTTTTCATAAGGTGAATTAGAATTCAAAAATACAAATAATGCCATGTCTCGCAAATCCTGACGGCATAATATAGGTTAAAATAGCTCCTGCGTGCTTACGGAAGTCTTAAAAATGGATTTGCATAATTTGTTATCGTCGATATTTCATTTTACATTTACAACGTGCAAAAGGAAC
This sequence comes from Chitinophagales bacterium, assembly GCA_046329775.1. GTDB lineage: Bacteria > Bacteroidota > Bacteroidia > Chitinophagales > JADIYW01 > JADJSS01. Next base: position 639,694 of record JAXLTX010000003.1, on the reverse strand, counting down.
TAATCATAGCAGACAAAACCTTCTCTTCCCGTCTCTTCCTGGGTACGGGGAAATTCGGTTCGCCGCTCATCATGAAAGATGCTGTCAACGCCTCCGGAACGGAGCTGGTCACGATGGCATTGAAACGCATCGATCTTAAAACGAAATCGGATAACATCCTTACTTACTTACGCGAAACATCCGTCAACCTGCTACCGAATACCAGCGGGGTGAGAACCGCGAAAGAAGCCATCTTTGCAGCTCAGGCAGCCCGTGAAGCCTTGGAGACGAATTGGGTGAAGCTGGAAATCCATCCCGACCCGAGATACCTCTTACCCGACGCTGTGGAAACCTTGAAAGCCGCGGAACAACTCGTGAAACTTGGCTTTATCGTCTTGCCGTATATTCATGCCGATCCGGTATTGTGCAAGCGCCTGGAAGAAGTGGGTACACAGGCCGTGATGCCTTTAGGCGCACCCATCGGCAGCAACAAAGGTCTGGAAACAAAAGAATTTTTGCGCATCATCATAGAACAAAGCAAGGTGCCCGTCATTGTGGATGCGGGAATCGGTGCGCCTTCGCACGCCGCCCACGCCATGGAACTCGGTGCAGACGCCGTACTGGTGAATACCGCCATTGCGGTGGCGCAGCAACCGGTGCAAATGGCAGAGGCCTTCAGGCTGGCGGTGCTGGCAGGACGTATGGCCTATGAGGCGAAACTGGCAAAGGTATCTGATACTGCACATGCCAGCAGCCCCATTGATGCCTTGCTCGATTAATTTATTACCGTCATTTCGACGAGGCACGAGGAGAAATCTCTTAGAAAGAAATGCAAAATCTCATAATAAGAAGAGCGTTCCTATGGAACGCTCTTCTTATTATATTTTCTAGTTACTAAATACTGACTGTTAAGTACTCAATTAATGCACCATCACTTTTGTCGTGCTCACATCATTTCCGTCAGTCATCTGTATGATATAGATTCCATCCGGAAGTTTCTTCTGTAAGTTCAGGTCAAAGCGGTTAAAGCCACGTGCAATCTGTTTATTCTCGTGATGTATCAGTCTGCCGGAAATCTCATACACGTTAAAGCCGATTTCCTTGTTCTTGTCAGCACTGATTTCCACAACGATGGATGGTTGTGCATAGAAGATATTGGAGTAGCTCACTTCACCGCAACGTACCTGTATGAAGGAATAGATGGTTTGTTTGCCATCATAATCCACCTGCACCAATCGGTAATAGCTGCTGTTGGCGCTGGAAGCCGTGTCTTTAATGCTGTAATGTTTTGGTGAATCTGAATTGCCGGATGAAGGCACCACCGCGATGTTTTTATAGTGAACACCATCTTCAGAACGTTGGACGATAAATTCCTTGCTGTTGAATTCCGATGCAGTTGACCAGCTGATTTGTGAGATGCCGTCTTCCACGCATACTCCTGAGAAAGAAGTCAATTCTACCGGCAGCGGATTTGGTGCACCGCCTCCAAAACCAAAGTTGGAGAATCCTGAAATGTTGCTTCGTTTTACAGTCGGTTCACTGATGGAACCCGTTACGATTTCATGGTTGCCCGGTGCAGTCCAGTTGCCGGTTCCTACTCTTTTCAGTAAGGTCAGCTGACATAAGTCTGTCACTGTACTGAAATTTTCACCCGTTAAGGATAAGTCATAAGCTCCATCGCCCAGTGCAGAGGATTGAGGGGTCCCTATCCAGTAACCTTCATCTTCGGTGGTGGTTACATCAAAGCTTGAACAGGAGCCCACCGCAGGAATGCCGGCAATAGGCAGACCCGCCATACCCATGTCCACATGGTTGAAGTTGACATCCAGATAGCCGCCACTTGAAGGAGCAGAAGAGAATTCAATCAGATATTTTCTGTTTCTCAGCGTGCCGCTTATATCTTCCCCTAATGGGAATAAACCAGAGGCGTTTCCGCTGTTGGTGCCGTTATACCATCTTCTCATCTTGCCAACCACATATCCGGTATTGTAATCCAGCGTTCCTCTGTTGATGACATCTTTTCCTAATTCTACGAAGAAAGAAGAACCGGTGATGATATGGCCGCTGCTCATCTTCAGGATACTGTCTGCACGTACGGTAGCCGTCAGTGTCACCTTGTCTGTCGGGTCAAATTTATATACATACAAACCATTGACGGTCGCAGGCAATCCATTGCCGGTAACCATATCTCCACTGCTGATAAAACCATAACTGGCTTTGGAAGAGAAGTTGCGTGTTCCGGATGTTCTGAAGTTACCGTCAGAGGTACCCGTACCTGAATTCTTGATACCGTTCGGGCTTCCGTATAACAAACCGGCATAGTCCTTGATGTTGATTACCTGAGAAGAACCCGTGCCGTTGGAAATGGCATCTGTCTTATCCATGCGGAAAACAGCCGGAGCGTTCACGTTCAGGGTGCCGGTCAGTTTACAGCTCGATGCCATATTCACGTTTCCAGCATCTGCAAAGGTCGATGTGGTGGACCAGTTGGCGGCATCGGCATTGATGTCGATATTGTAATAATCCACCAGTTTGGTGGTTCCACCTGACGTGGTGAAATTACCCCTCATCAATTGCTGCTGTGTGGCGCCTGAACTATAGAATTCTACCGTCCCGCCCGTTAACGCATAATCAACATTATAGCCGGTCAGTTCAGGTTGTTCTACCGCCAGTTTTCGTATTCTGATTCTTGAATTGGCGCCGCTCATTACCAGACCGCCCGGTCCTGTGAAAGACTGTGGCGTAGTCAGAGACAATCCATGGCATTCTACGATGGCATCTCCGGTGATGGTCAGTGCAGAATCAATCACTACCGTGCTGGTCAGATTCTTATAATCCGTACCCGATACATTGGCACCGCTGAAAGTAACGTTGATGTAGTTTTTAGGGTTGATGGTATTTCCTCGCAGTGACTGGTAGCCATCTGAACCGCCCGTACCTGCCAGCTCTATGGTTCCGCCATTTAGATAATATTGAGAGGTCGGGTGGATCAGACCGGACATACGTGGAATCGGGTCCGCATCGGATGCAGCCAGATTCGCATTTCCTTTAGGGATATAATAATAGGTACCCGGTTCCATGCGCAGCGTGCCGCCGCCGGAAAATACAAAGGCGGAAGTCGTCTCCCTGAACTGACCTTTCTTGATATACAGATGACCTCCGTATGTGGAGTTTACAGAAGTGTTACTTGTAAAACCGAAGGATAAACTTGGTGTCAATGTCAAACTGTTGTTCGCCAGTTCGCAGATGACAACCTTGCCATCAGGGGTGGAGGAATAGGTGCCGGCGATATTGTTGGCATTTGGTCCATCACCGGTTTGTTGATTTTGTTTGCCGATGTACCAGAATGTGGCTAAGTTGTCAATCGTACGGTTGGATTTGGATAACCTCAGATTTCCGGTTGTTTGTGTAACGGATGGGAAAACGGTAGTGTTCCAGTTTCCGTATAAACCGTCAATAGAGGTGATTTTTAAGGTACTTGCCTGTTTGGATTCAAAAGCGGCACCTGTCTGCGACGCTGAAATGGCAACATTCAATGCGGTGGTTCCGCTGAATCCGAAATCAAAGATACTGCCGGTTTCAACCGTTAGTTTTGAATTGGTTCCAATTTCAAAATCCCTGTTGATCAGTTGTGTGTATGCACCCGATTTTACGTTGAAATTGACTCTGGCATTCTCCGTTGTCGCACCTGTACTCGCAACATCAACGGTCTGAATCGTGGTGGAGTCACTGCTGTTATATGTTCCTGTAAAATTGAATTCTCCTTTTTTCGCAGTGGCGGTATTTTGTGTGAGAATATTGCCGGTTCCGACCGTCAGGTCTCCCTTTAGGTTGACGATAGACTTATTGCTTCCGGTAGAAGAGGTTCCTATATCAAAATTAAAATTACTGGTACCGATGACTAAGTTGCTGTCAATGTTCAGGGTTACACTCGGATTATTGGTCGTCTGAGAATTTGCCAGCCTGAATTCCGCTGTTCCGTTGTGTACGACATTATCGTTTACGGTAAAGTTGACCGTAGAGGCACTGTTGGTTAAGGTAAATGGTTGCGTGTAGGTACTCTCAATAATCAGGTTGCCACCAATGGTATCTGTATAATCTCCGCTGTTAAAAATCATGCCGTTATCGGATCCTGTTCGGAGGATAAAATCACCATTGGTCAATTTGGTACTTAATCCGGAAACAAACAATGGAACCTTACCGCCTGCACTTCCCATGTCAACGATGAAATTACCGAATTTTGCACCATTATAGGAAGACACATCACTCGCACTCTCCACCACCTGATTGCCGGAACCGACACTGTTATCCGTTTCCTTCACCACAAAGTTGGATTTAGGATGGAATTTCTCCGTACCATTCCAAAGATTGGTCGAACGGGAGGTGGCATTGGTATGACTGTAGTTAAACGTAGCTCCGTCTTCCACTTCCAGCACCCCGTCAGAATCAAACTTCAGGCCGTTGCCCGGATTTTTATTGAATACACCGCCAGTCTTAATCAACAGATTCTTGAACGTAGGGGTAACGGTGCTGGTACTCAGTGTACCGGTACTTTCTACAATAATATTCTTGGCCGTATTCGTGCCATTTAAGGTCACGTTGTTGAATATATAGACTCTGTTGGTCGTAGCAGTGCTCGGATAGCTTGGAGATATCATCGTTGTCCAGCCTGAACCCGTTAATTCTTGCCAGGTGATGGTATTGTTTCCTGCAGAACTGCTCCAGACACCGTCCGTAGTCGTTTTATAACTGCCAACAGGAATATCGAAGATATCAAACGGATTGGATTTTACCGTGTTCGAGCTTGCCAATCCTGTCGTGCTGGCAGTGATGGTAATCGCCGTCTGCGGTGCACTGGTAAACTGCACATCACTGAAGGTAACGATACCCGTATGTGTTGCCGTGATGCTATAGGACGCAGCGGCAGACATATTCACACCGCCATCCGTTGCCGTCAGCGTCACCGTTCGGTTGTTGTCAAAATCAAGATTGCCGTTGGCATCCTGAAAGCGAATGGTAAAGGATGGTATGTTGGTATTGACGGAAGAGGTTATGGGTTGTGTGCCGAACACAATTCGGTCAGCCACCACCTCAATCCGGTTGTCATCCGTGCCCGTATTTTCAGATATAGCACCGCCGCCATTCGCCGCCGCAAACTGTGAGTAGCTGCAGATTGCGCCACCCGTTACGGATGTCACCGTAAACACCAGTTTCTGATTATCCGTCACCGTCGTATTGAAGGTTACTCGCAGAATCAGTTCTTTGGCACCTCCGCTGTTATTGTCATTGGTCGTTACATTGGAGCCGGACATTCCCGTAAAGGTAATGCTGTTGGCTCCTACCGTTCCATCCGCCACTTTTGAACCCGTGGTGGTGAACAAGGCCGCCGCCCTTACCGTATTGGCCGTGCCGCTGTAAGAATAGGAAATACCCGTGAGGATGGTAGGCAAAGCATCCGCATCCGTGGTGGCGCCGCCATCCTTGATGATGATGTTGTGCACGCCTACGCTGCTTCCTGCCGATGCCGGTACAGGTGTCGACTGATAACTTGCATACGCAATATTTTGTGTGTAGGAATAGGTGGCATCCGTCTCCACGGTGGAGGCCGTACTGGTGCCCGTTACCAGCGTACTGAAGTTGGTTTGCAACAAGGTGCCGCCGGTCAGATAATTGTAGGTTTGTGCCACCGCGCCGCTGTTTGCATTGTAAGGCACCAATTGGAAATAATAGTTGGTGCCGGCAGAAAGACCTGTTATGGTATATGTGCCTGCCGATGTTACGATAGCCGCTACCGTTGCATCGCCGATGGTATTGCTTACTGAATAGGAGTTCGCATCCGTAGGTAAACCGGTAGGCGCAGAACCGGATTTCTGCAATACGATATATCCGTCTGCACCTGCAGAAGGCGCCGGTATGGTAAGATCTATGGAGTTTGCCGTACACGTGGTGGAACTGAAACCGGAAGTCGGCTGTGCCGTAGGTTCCGTACTTAGGGTGTAACGTGTGGTGGACGATGGTGATGTCAGTTTATAACAATTGTCCGTCGAATTATATTCGTAGGCTGTTATGGTATATTGTGTTTCTGCCGATAGGCCCGTTACCGGTCCTGCACTGGTGCCTGCACTTTTGAATACAACACGATTGTTGACGTCAATCTGACCTGCACTTGCCCAGGCAAGATTGGGTGTGTAAGAAGTGTTGATGGCAGGAGTTGCATTGGAGGATGAGGTAGGTCTTACGACAATCATTGTTCCGTCTCCGTCACCGGCTGTCCATCCAATGGAGAAACCATCGGTTGTAGGTGTATTGGTAGAAACGGATGAAGCCTGCGTGCCCGGTGCGGTGCATGTCACACAAAATGCATCGAGATTTCCAATGTAACATGAATTGCCCGTTCTGGTCAGATAAAGTCTTACATATTGCGAGGCAACAGGCAGTGTTGTTGTTTGTAACGAATAAGAGGTTCCTACTGATGTACCTGCGATGGTTAAGGCATTATTCCAGCTTGTTCCATCACTGCTGTATTGAACATATAAAGTCCAGTTGTTGGAGGAAGCGGAACCTTTCACGTTAAAAGATACGCTTGAATATGTATTGGCACCAACCGGCAATTGAGCATATTCACCATTCTCATTGAGATTTAAGTAGTAATCTCCGCTGGAACCGTTTACGGCGGTGGTTCCACCTCCTGTCGTCCAGGTGCCCGGTACAGAACCCGATTCGAAATCCTGAGTCTCGCAAGGACCTACATAAACATTCCAGACGGCATATAAGGTAACACTGGAGGTCCCCATCGTGTAGGACGCTCCGTTTGTATATGCCACCGCGCCGCCGGAGGTGGTGGCCCATCCTGCAAACGTATAGCCTGTTCTGGTATATGCATTGGTCGTCAATGTGGCTGTTGCTCCGGTCGCGATTGTCTGATTGCTCATAGAACCGCCGGTAGCACCGTTGCCGTCAAACGTAATGGTATTGTTGTTCGGTGTCCATTTGGCATATAGGGTCACGCTGGCTGTTCCCATCGTATAGGAAGCTCCGTCAGTATACGCCACTGCGCCGCCAGATGTGGTGGCCCATCCTGCAAACGTATAGCCTGTTCTGGTATACGCATTGGTCGTCAATGTAGCCGTTGCTCCGGTCGCGATTGTCTGATTGCTCATGGAACCGCCGGTAGCACCGTTGCCGTCAAACGTAATGGTATTGTTGTTCGGTGTCCATTTGGCATATAAAACGGTATTTGCCGCAGGCATCGAAAAGGTTGCACTGCCTGTTGCGGCATAGTCCGTGCCGCTTCCGTTAGATGCGGTGTTCCATCCTGCAAAGGTATAGCCCGTTCTTGCCAGTGAACCTGTGTTGGCCAGTACAGTAACGGTAACTCCCGATACATAAGGACTGCTGCCGTCTGTTGGTGCGGTACCGCTTGTGTTGCTGTTCCCGTTGTAAGTTACGGTATAGGTCGGTGTCCATAAGGCATAAAGGGTTGCATTGGCAGAAAACGCATAGGTAGCTCCGTTTGCATAGTCAGTACCGCTGCCATCCGCCGCCGTATTCCATTTGTTGAATATATAACCGGATCGTGTGAATGCATTGGAGTTAAGTGCTGTCGGTGTATTGGCTGTCTGATTGGCCATGGTACCGGTACCTCCGTTCGCATCAAAGATTACGGTGTAACTTCCCGCAGCCACCCATACCGCATACAGGGTAACATTCGATGTTCCCATGGTATAAGAGGCGCCGTCAGCATAGGCCACAGAACCGCCGGCACTGGTAGCCCAGCCGGAGAAAGTGAAGCCTGTTTTTGTATAGCCGTTTAAGTTTAAGGCAGCAGTAGCCGCAGTGGCTAAGGTTTGAGTAGATGTAGCACCGCCGGTAGCACCATTGCCGTCAAACGTAATGGTATTGTTGTTGGGTGTCCATACGGCATACAAGGTGGCGTTGGCTGTAAAAGGATAAGAGTCACCGTCAGTATAGGCTACAGCCCCCCCTGATGTGGTGGCCCATCCCGCAAAAGTATACCCTGCACGCGTAAATGTATTCAGGGTAAGATAGGTAGCCGAGCTGGCCGTTTGATTAGCCATGGTGCCGGTTCCACCATTTGCATCAAAAGTAACGGTATACCCCGATGGTACCCATTTTGCAAATAAAGTGTCATTTGCAGCAGTTTTAGTATATGTTGCAGAACCCGTTGCGGCATAATTGGTACCGGTTCCATCTGCTTTTGTATTCCAACCGCTAAAAGTATAACCGGTGCGAACCAATGTACCTGTATTTGCTTTAACAGTTACAGTGGCTCCGGTGAAATAAGGACTGCTTGCATCAGTAGGAACACTTCCGCCTGAGTTTCCGTTCCCATCGTATATGACAGGATAGGCTCTTCTGTATAAATATACAGGTGATTGGCTAGCGGCAGTATAGCATGAGAATAAAGATGCACCACTATTATATTGAATAACATTTCTTCCTGTAGTATTTGGGTTTCCAGTATTTGTCATAACTGCCGCATTACTAGAAAATGATATTGTCCATGCACTGCCTGTTGCCTGTCCTTTCAGATAATTGTTCGAACTACTTCCTGTAGCTGGTACTAAATATATATTATATACGTTATCATATAGAGTCCAAGAACCAGAACTACCACCTAAAGTAATTTCGTATGCTTTAGCTAGATCTACAGTTGCAGTTGCAGGGGTAGTAGTGATAGAAACGGGTGTGCCTGTCGCTATCGTAACAGTAGATGTTGCTTGGGGCCTATTATTTGTATTTTGATATCCTAATACCAAACGGCCTGAACCAGCTGTCTGTGAAGATGAAATGATATACTTTTCTCCTGCTACTAAGTCAGAAGTTGAAGTAATAAGTTTATATGTATTTTGCCCGAAAGCATTTCCACCAATAAACAACAAAAAGGTAAGTAAGAGTGACGTGTAAAATTTATTCATAGCATCAATTAAGCGTGAAGAAAAAACAGGTGTGAGAGTGTTTCTTGTCGCAGCATCGCCGGCGTTCAAAACAAAAGGCTTTTCAGAATAACGTTTGATCATAAAATTTGTTTCTCGTAGATTCCCCAAAATACGGCTTCCAAAATTACGCCAATTCCCCCACTTTCGCCTGATTATCAGTATTAAGAAAGTATAGATTTTACCTGTTTTTTCTAACAATAAATTAGCATTTATCGCTATTAAATGTTGATAAATCGAACCTTATGAACATTTGTTTTAATATGAACGGTCAAATCAATGAAAATGTTGATACAGGTCAATAATAGCTCAGCACCCTGTCATCCCTCTCTGTAGCCGATTGTGGGGCATAGAGGAGATGTCTAGGAGTCGTATTAATCCACCCAAATCTTCTTAGAGATGATGGTGCTGCCATCCATCATTTGTACAATATACATGCCGGCAGCTAATGGATGGTGGAAGTTTAAGGCAAAAACAGCGGTCCCGGCACTCACGGCTTTACTTTCCTGATACAGCAGTTTGCCTGAAATTTCATACAAACTGAACAGCAGTTCTTTGTCCGTATTGCTGAACACATTCACCATCACCGAATGGTCGGACGTGTAATGGATTTGTGTCGCATCCCTGACAGACTCCTCGCAGGAGGTCCGGATAATATTGGAATAGACGGGCGCCGCATTTCCGATATCCTGTTGTTTCAGGCGGTAATAATTGATGCCGTTCAGCGGATATGCGTCCGTGTAGGCATAGTTCCTTATCTGACTCGATTGCTGTGCGGTGGCAAATCTTTGCAGTGTGGTGAAATGAATGGCATCGGAGGAGCGTTCCAGTTCGAAATAGCTGGAATTTTCTTCGGATGCGGTGGTCCAGTTGAGATACACCACATCATTCTTGCAGCTTGCGTGAAAGGCGGTCAATTCTACCGGTAATCCGATGATAGGTGTCACCACATCGCCCAGCGCATAGCCCGAAAATCCGGTGAAACCATCATATTCAAAGGTGGTGTAAGGTCCGTAGCTGCCCGTTACCGGTGTCTTGATCTCCACCTGCGCATCGGATGTCACCGTCCAGGCCCTGTCGCTTGCCGCCGTCTTGTATATCTTAAGATGCGAGATGACTTCCGCCGGCGTATGATTATGCAAAGTGGAATATCCCGGCAGGGCATTCAGTATCGGATTGATGTAATCGCAGTAATCCTGCAGTTCCTGCGTGGAAACATAAAATTTTATTTTGTAAGCGGCCGGGTTTGCCGTAGTGGGTGTGGCGGCAAATGTTTTTTGCATGAAGAGCGGTGTGCCCGTCAGGTTGCTGTTCTGAAATCCTTTGCCGGTGACTGCCGTGTTGTGCAATATCGTTTGTGCCGTCAGGGGGCCATGGTTGGTAGAAATGTTGTTTTTGATATAAAAGATGATTTTATCGCTGTCGTCCAGATAATAACGGCTTTCAAAACCCCTTAAATCACAGGTGTAGGCCTGGTTGTCATAAACGATATCGAAATTGCCGCGCAGCGACAGAATCCAGTTTTTATTGTTGGCGTTGTCGTTGAAATCACCCGGGGTTTCCAGCGTATTCGGAGATACATTGGTCGTTTTTGTCCAGTTGCTCAGTTTGCGAAAATCGTTGTCCACCAGATTGAGATCGGCATAGGTGATATTGCTGCCTCCTGCAAAATACAGGGCATCGGTTCCGTACACGGAATAATCGGGATGGTTGCTTTGGTTGATGGCACAGCTGGCACAATCGGAGCCTGCACCTTTGGAACCATACGAGAGGCCATGGAAAAATCCACCTGTCGGGCTTCTTATCTGCAGGGCATCGCCGGCATTTCTGAACTGCATGGCATTCCAGTCCACATTGGTGTACACCGGAGGAGTGTAGATATCATAGGAGGTGTTGTTGGGGATGACGCAATCCGATGAAAAATACAGATTGGAAACGGGCATGCTTGCGCAGCTGGAGGCCGCCGATTCGATACCGATGACATACACATAGTCAAGGTTGGCATCTGTCGGGTCATCGGGCATGCTGATGGACGTATTTTTATCGCTGGCATTATACAGCAGGATGATGGAACCTACCGGCACTTTTTCCCAGGTGCAGGCATTGGAGAATTTTACATGCCCCGGTGCAATGCCCAATTGTGTACCGTAGCCCGCACTGAAAATTCCGCTGTTGTCGTCTATGATCCATCCGCGCAAATCTACCGTGGTGGCGGGCGTTCCGATGACCACCAGCTCCAGATATTCCTTGGCGGCAGAACCCTGACTGAATTCATTGATGACCACGCCGCTTGGAAGTTCATTGTCTATGATGGTCAGCGAATAGCGGTTGTTTCCCAGCAGGGCGCCACATTGTGCATCCACATCCAGCACCACATTTTCATTGGATTCTGAAAGATTATCGTCAAAGACGGTAATCGTGACGGTCTTTGTATTCGGGTAGGTTTCCGCCGGCGTGAAGTTCAGTGTAACCGGAGTAAAAGAATAATCCGTTCCAGGAGCTGCCGTTCCGAGTAATGCATCTGTCACGCTCACATTTACCGTGGAAGAAGGTGCCGTATTCATGGTAATGGCGACCGTAATGTTTGCATTGGATTCTTCCACTGCGCTGGCTGTAACAGTAAACCCTACACTTGTAGTGGTGTAGCAGGAGTTCACATTGCAGCCTGTATTGCTCAGGGAGTAGGGACGTACCACCCATTCGGAATTGGCATTGGTGGATCCTGCAGCATTCAGCCAGTCGCTGTTGGGCGCATTGACGGAGCTCTTTCTGACCAGCGTTTTATCTAAGGTAGCGTTAGATATGCCTGCTACGGACCATCCCGAACCATTGGCAAGGGTGGTGGTGTCGCCCACTGCATCTATCAGATACCAGCTTGCCCCGATGAATTCGGCCAGTCCTACCGCGTCATTGCCGTTCCAGTTGCAGAAGGTGGCGTCATAAAGATCAGCTCCAGGAACATCCGTGGCGTTATTGGCAATGAGGTAGGTGGCGTTGGGTGCCAAGGTGCCGCTAAGCGCCAGTGTGGTGCCCGGCCAGTTGCCGCCGTTGCTGATGCGTTGCAGGCGATAGCTGGCAAGATTGACGGTAGCGCCGCTGCCGTTGTAGAGTTCGATATATTTTCCGGAGCCGACCACCGGTTCTCCGTATTCGGAGAGGATGAGTTCTGAACAGGGAGCATAAGTGGCATTGCCCTGCAGGTTTATGCTGCAGGCGCCTTCATCTGCATCATCCGACTGGATGGTCAGTATGGCTGATTTCACACCGGGGGTGGCCGGTGCAAAACGGATGATGAAATCTGTATATCCACTGGCTGCTATGGGAGAGGCCGGCGCGGTGGTGATGGAAAATTCGGAGGCATTGCTGCCTGTCAGCGGAGTGGAGGTGATGGTCAGAGAGCCGGTTCCGGTATTATTTATACGCACCGTTACGTCTGTAGTGCTACCGATGAGCTGATTGCCATAATTGTAGGTCATGCCGCAGGCGGAATCGCTTCCGGCGGGTTGTTGCAATTGTATCTCCGAGGCTGTGCCGGAAGAATAATCCGTAATGCTAAGGTCATCAAAATTGGTTCTCAGGTTATTGGTTTCCTTCATGATTCTGATACGAACCCCACCGCTTAAATTGGGTGTCCAGGAAAAAGCGGTCAGTGTGGTGGAGGAAACGGTATAGGTGGGAGATACGTAAGACCAGTTGGTACCGCCGTCGGTTGAAGCCTCAAAATGGAAGTAGGAGGTATTGTCCGAACCATATTTTGCGGCATAGACCTGTATGGTGGCTGCACCGTTTATCTTATCGAAGTTCATTTCTATGATTGCCCTTGCAGAGCCGGTTCCGCTGCCCTGAACACGCAGGGATTGTGTGCCGTTGAATCGGTCACTGCCGGCCGTATTGCCTCTCAGTCCGTTATAGCAACGCCAGGAACCGGAAGAGAGCGTAACATTATCTTCGGCACCGTTTCCGACAGGGTTTATATCATAGGATGTCTTGAAGGCACCGTTCTCAAAATCTTCGGTGAGTGTGACGGCTATGGCCGGCAAGCAAAATAATGTGAATGATAGTAAGATGTAAAGTTTCTTCATACGCCATCATGCTTTCACCGCTTGCCAACGACCGTTGATACAAGCATATAAAATTAAAGATAATGCTGCTATTGCGCCTGTTAATTTATCAATATAGAAACGTGTATATTGCAGTATGTTTGTAACTTTGTAAATCGTGTATGGTTAAAAGTTTAGATTGTTGATTTTCAAGTGGATATGTTTATAAATGAAATTTCAAGATATGATTGGGACGATATCCGCCGCAGGATCCTTGACATAGGTCAAACGGAAGCGGAGCAAGTATTGTCAAAAGGTTACCCGTCCGCATACGGCATGGAAGATTTTCTCGCCCTGATTTCGCCGGCAGCCACCCCGTTTTTGCCGCAAATGATAGAATTAAGCCGCCGCATCACGCAGGAGCGTTTCGGGAAAAATATGCAATTGTATATTCCGCTCTACCTCAGCAATGAATGTCAGAATATCTGCACCTACTGCGGCTTTAGTTTTAGCAACAAGATTCCGCGCAAGACGCTGTCGGATGCAGAAATCTTACAGGAAATCGAGGTCATCAAATCATACGGATATGACAATGTGTTGCTGGTGACCGGAGAGCATGACCGACTTGTAGGAATAGACTATCTGCTGCATGCGGTAAAACTGGTGAAACAGCATTTTGCACAGGTGTCCATAGAGGTGCAGCCGATGGAGCAGCACGAGTACGAACGCCTGAAAGAGGCCGGCGTATATGCCGTGCTGGTGTATCAGGAAACCTACCATCGTGAAGTGTATAAATCGTATCATCCGAAGGGTAAAAAATCCAATTACGACTATCGCATAGACACTCCTGACCGCTTGGGAAAAGCAGGCGTTTACAAAATAGGCTTGGGAGTTCTGTTAGGGCTGGAAGACTGGCGTACCGACAGTTTTTTCAATGCGCTGCATTTGGAGTATTTGCAGAAAAATTACTGGCAGACAAAGTATTCCGTTTCTTTTCCACGCATCCGTCCGCATGAAGGCGATTTTCAGCCGAAATCAGAGTTGTCGGAAAAGGAACTTTTGCAGCTGATTTGCGCCTACCGCATCTGCTTTCCGGATGTGGAATTGTCGCTTTCCTCCCGGGAGCGGGCCGCATTCAGAGATGCGGTGTTTCCATACGGCATCACTTCCATGAGCGCCGGCAGCAAAACGGAGCCGGGTGGTTATTCCAACTCGGAAGCGTTGAAACAGTTCGAAATTCACGATGACCGTTCTCCTGCCGAAATAGCGCAAATGATACAATCCAGACAGTACGAGGTGGTGTGGAAAGACTGGGATGCGGTGCTGGTCTGATTCCTGAATTTTTGAATTAGAGAATTGCAGAATTTGAATATCCGAAAATCTTGCCTTATTTTGTACCAGTCATCTTGAAGAAATTAATAGTCATATCGTTTTCCTTTTTCATAGCACAATTTGCCTTTGCGCAGATAGGTGGAAAAAACATCTATGATTTTCTCCAATTTCCCACTTCCGCGCGCATGGAAGGCCTGGGCGGCGGCCTGCAGAGCATCAAGTATTCCAAAGATGCAGACGTGTCGCTGGCCATCTCCAATCCCTGTTTCCTGGATAGTTCCTTTCATAAGCAACTTTCATTCACCAACGCCTTTTATACGGATAAGACGAACATCGGTAACATTACGTTTGCGTATTACCATCCGCGGCTGAAGTCTGCCATGTCATATACCATGCAGTATGCTTCTTACGGAAAATTTGACGGACGTGACGCTTCCGGAAATTCGACAGGTACGTTCCGGGCCGCCGATTTCAATATGCAGGTGGGCATTGGCCGCAGCATCCGTAAATTTTATTACGGCGTCAACCTCAAGCTGATCGTCTCGCACCTCGAAACCTACACTTCTATGGGCTTCGCTACAGATGTGGCCATCGGTTATCATAACCCGAAAACCAACTGGACCTTTGCCGCCGTGGTAAGAAATGCAGGTGTGGAACTGAAGCCTTATGTGAAAGATGATGGCAGACAAAAACTGCCGATAGCCCTCGATTTTTCCTTTTCCAAACGCTTTAAGAAAATACCGGTAACGCTTTCCGTTACCGCCCATGATTTGCAGGTGTGGAATTTAAAGTTTCCCGAAGAGGAACAGACCACCTTGTTTGGTACGACTAAAAAGAAAAGCAAAGGCTCTGAGATCATCGATAATGTATTCCGTCATATCAGCTTCGGTGCCGAGATCCAGGCCGGAAAGCCGGTGAGGCTGCGCTTTGGCTACAACCATCTGCGCAGACAGGAACTGGGCGTTGGCAAGAAGAAAGGATTTTCGGGCATTACGGCGGGATTTGGTGTCAATATAAAGCAGTTTGCATTCGATTATACGTTTGCACAATATCACAGAACAGGCAGCGATCATCAGCTGAGCTTCAGGATAAAGCTGGACGAATTTGGAAAAAAAGCGAAATAGAGTTTAGAACTGAGGTTATGAGATGTGAGAAAAATAATTCTCATTTCTCATTTCTCATTTTCTCGTCTCTCAAATCTAAACCATGAAAAAAATAAACATTGCCATCGATGGCTACTCGGCTTGCGGAAAATCATCCACAGCTAAACGTGTCGCAAAAAGGTTGGGATATATCTACATAGATTCCGGTGCAATGTACCGTGCCGTAACGCTTTATTTTCAGCAGCATCTGATAGATTTGGACAATCTGGAAGGGATTGAAAACGCCTTGCCGAAAATTCAGATAGACTTCAGAAAGGTTGGAGATGTGCATCATACCTTTTTAAACGATGTGGATGTGGAAGAGGAAATCCGCCAGCCACGGGTGGCCGCCATCGTTTCGGAAGTGGCCGCGATGAGCAATGTGCGCCGACTGCTGGTGGCACAGCAGCAGAAAATGGCAGCACAGAAAGGTGTGGTAATGGAAGGCCGCGACATCGGCAGCGTGGTGATTCCGGATGCAGAGCTGAAATTTTTCATGACGGCAGATGTGGATGTGCGCACCAAAAGAAGACAGGATGAACTGTTGAATAAATCGGGTAAATTGTTTCCGCTGGATGAACTCAAGGCGAACTTGCTGCACCGCGACAGAATTGATTCCAGCCGTGAAGATTCGCCACTCACGAAAGTGTCCGATGCCATTGAAATTGATACGACTCACCTTACCCTGGAAAATCAGATAGACCTGATTTGCGACAAGGCGATGGCGCTGATGAAAAATGAAAATGAATGATGGATTTCTCTGTTTAAAATCCTGGCGCTTTTTCCATCAGTCATATTCAACAACTTGTTGTCATCCTGTACAGATGAATATCGGGATTGTTTCAGGATTGGACGTTTTTCCACTCTTAATATTCTTTTAATGATGCATTGATAATTATCAATGAGAATGCCTTTGGTCTCCGGTATTTTTGTAGTAAATTAGCATATGTGGAAATGACCATGGAACATAAGGCAAGGGAAGTTCTAAACGACGACCAGCGTACGAAAATCATTCGAAGGGAAGTGCAGCTGGCGAGCAAGGAAATCCGTGCAAAATATTCCATTCTGCATCATCAGAATGCAATCGGTTTCTTCATTTTTTCTTTCAGTATCGCCATGATCCTGCTTTCCGCGTATCTGTATCTCAAGGGTAGCATCGGCGTGGTGGCGGTAGTGCTTTCCGTGGCGTTCTGGACTTCTTTCTTACATGAGCTGGAACATGATCTGATTCATTACATGTATTTCAAAAAGAACAGATTTCTGCACAACCTGATGATGCTGGGTGTCTGGGTGTTCCGTCCGATGACCATCAACCCGTGGTTTCGAAGGGTATTGCATTTTCATCACCACCGTACTTCCGGCACCAAAACGGATATTGAGGAACGCGGTGTAACCAACGGCGAACCATGGGGCTTCAGGCGACTCATCACCACGGCAGACATCCTGCTGGGTGGAGTTTTGCGCGGGCATGCCATCCGCAAAGATATCATAGAAGCGGTGCAGAGCGGTGAACTGCCGAAAGAGCAGGCGATAGCGTTTCGCAAAATAAAGGTGTATGGAATGATGCCGTTTACACTCGCTTTGTATTTTGTGTGGTATTTCTTTCTGGCACATCATGCACTGCATTTTATTTCCGGCCTGTTTAATCTGGGCTATCAGAGTCCGGCCATCATTGAAGCGCAGTTCAAATGGATTAATCCATTGGTGATTATCCTTGTTTTACCCAACCTGCTGCGCATGTTCTGCCTGCATTTCATCACCTCCAACATGCACTACTACGGCGATGTGGAACTGGGTAATGTGATGCAGCAAACGCAGGTGCTGAATAAATGGTATTTTTTTCCGTTTCAGTTGTTCTGTTTCAATTTCGGCAGCACGCATGCCATCCACCATTTTGTGGTGAATGAAACATTTTATATCCGTGAGATGACGGCCGCCAGAGCCCATAAAGTGATGAAGGAACAGGGGGTTCGTTTCAATGATGTGGCGTCTATAAAACGCGCAAATCGTTTTCATGAAGTGGAGTTGAAAGTGGCGTAGATAATCACATTACTTGCATTTATATTTAACAGCCACCCTCAGAATGCTCGGTGATATGCTCGCCAGCTGTAAGGCTAAATCTGAGTCCTGTATTCACCGAGTCTTACACCACCCCGATTTAGGGTCATTTTCTTGTTAAAAACGGATTTTATTACCTGAAATCGGACATTATTTCACTCTCAAATTGGCTAATTAGCTAATTAGTATTATCTTTGCAGTCCGAAATTTTGAGAACTCAAACAGGATTTCGGTGAGATTTTTAATTTTTTAACCATTTAAATTAGTCAATTTTGACAGACAAACCAGAAATTCCGGCTATCGATGCAACTGAAGACATCATTCCGGTACACAAAGAAAAAGAAGTAATCGAACAGGAAACCGTGGATTTGAAAATCCCTGTGGTAAAAGCTGAAGAGTTCGATTGGAACGTAAGCAAACGTGGTGCCAACAAATACACCAAGGAAAAAATTGCTGAGCTGGAGACATTGTATGACCAGACGTTCAAACAAGTGGAAGACAACGAGATTGTAAAAGCTATCGTTACAGCGATCACTGACACGGATGTTATCCTAAACATCGGTTTCAAATCAGATGGTATGATTTCAAAATCAGAGTTCAAAGATACTCCTGAGTTGAAAGTGGGTGACGAAGTGGATGTATACGTTGAAAACAAAGAAAACAAAAAAGGTCAGTTAATCCTGTCCCGTAAAAAAGCCAAATTAACAAAGGCATGGGATTACATCTGCGAAGCGCACGAAAAAGACACTATCGTGAAAGGTCGCGTAATCAGCAAAACAAAAGGCGGCTTGATCGTTGACCTGTACGGAATGGAAACATTCTTACCGGGTTCTCAGATCGATGTGAAACCTATCACTGATTACGATCAGTTTGTAGGCAAGACAATGGAGTTCAAAGTGGTGAAAATCAACGAAACCATTAAGAATGCGGTGGTTTCTCACAAGGCGCTTATCGAAAGCGATTTGGAATCTCAACGTCAGGAAATCATCGGCAAACTGGAGAAAGGTCAGGTATTGGAAGGTACGATCAAAAACATCACAGACTTCGGTGCATTCATCGACCTAGGTGGCGTAGATGGTTTATTGTACATCACAGACATCTCATGGGGACGTATCAACCATCCGAATGAAGTGTTGAAAATGGATCAGAAACTGCAAGTGGTGGTTATTGACTATGATGACAATAAAAAACGTATCTCTTTAGGCTTGAAACAATTGCAGCCGCACCCTTGGGATTCTTTACCGGAAGGTATTGAAGTGGGCGCTAAGGTGAAAGGTAAGATCGTGAACATCGAAGATTACGGCTCCTTCCTGGAAATCGTACCGGGTGTGGAAGGTCTGATCCACGTATCTGAAGTTACCTGGAGCAACCAGCCGATCAACTCTCGTGATTTCTTCAAATTGGGAGATGAGTACGAAGCGGTAGTGGTTACTTTAGACAAAGACGAGCGTAAAATGTCTTTGAGCTTAAAACAAATGCAGGAAGATCCTTGGAAACACATCGCAGAAAAATACCCTGTTGGTAGCAAACTGAAAGGTTTGGTGAAAAACATCACTCCATACGGCGTATTTGTTGAACTGGATGACGTAGTGGGCGGAATGATCCATATCTCTGACTTATCCTGGACAAAACGTTACAACCACCCAAGTGAGTTTACCAAAATCGGTAACGAACTGGATGTAGTGGTATTGGAAATAGACGTGGAAAACAAAAAAATCGTATTAGGACACAAACAGTTGGAAGAAGATCCTTGGGATACTTTCGAAAATCTGTTCCCAATCGGTTCTGTACACGAAGCTACCGTGCTGAAACGTGAAGATAAAGGTGCAGTGGTTCAGTTGCCTTACGGTATTGAAGCATTCGCTCCAACTCGTCACATCAAGAAAGAAGACGGAAAACTGGCTGATGTGGAAGAAGTATTGCCATTCAAAATCCTGGAATTCGACAGAGATGACAAGCGTATCATCGTTTCTCACACCCGTGTGAACGAAGACGTGAAAATTGAGGAGAAGAAAGCGGTAGAAGGCGAGAAGAAAGCGGCTGCCAAGAAAACAAAAGAAGCAGTAGAGAAAACCAACAGCAAAGTAGAGAAATCTACCCTAGGTGACTTAAGCGCTCTTTCTGAGTTGAAATCAAAAATGGAAAACGAATAATTCCGAATTCCCGTTTTAACGATAAAGCCTGTCCGGTAACGGACAGGCTTTTTTATGTCTAGTGATTTCTGATACCAAGCGCAGGCATGACAAAAATCATATTCAGCAGCTAACTTTAAATAGGATAAATTGTTGATTTTAAAGCACTATTTGTGCATTACTTTTTATGTTACCAAAACTTTAAACACTTTCTTTAAATACAAAATTCCGTATTTTTGAAATCTAACTCAAAACGCACAAAAATGAACGAAACAGGTGTCAAGAATCCATCTGCAGATTTGACAAAACTCGGTTTTCATCACACAACAGCTCATTGGAATATTTCTCGCGAAGCATTGATTCAAAACACTCTGGACCTGAATTTGGGGGTATTGAACGATTCCGGCGCTCTGTGTATCGACACAGGTGAGTTCACCGGACGCTCTCCAAAAGATAAATTCACCGTAAAGGATTCCTTAACGGAAAATGCCGTTGACTGGAACAATATCAACCAACCGTTTTCACCGGAAGCATTTGATAAATTACAGGCAAAAGTGGTTGCGCATTTAGATAAACAAGGTGAGGTTTACGTGCGCGATGTGTTTGCATGTGCCGATCCGCATTATCAATTAAATATCAGAGTGGTGACCGAAACACCATGGGCTAGTTTGTTTGCCGATAACATGTTCATCCGCCCTTCTGAAGAGCAAATCAACTCTTTTGAACCGGAATGGACGATTTTATGTGCACCGCAGTTCATGGCAGACCCATCCGTAGATGGTACGCGCCAGCATAATTTCTCGCTCATCAACTTTACTAAGAAAGTAATCTTAATCGGTGGCTCCGGATATACCGGCGAAATCAAGAAAGGTATCTTTACCGTGCTGAATTTTGAATTGCCGCATCTGAAAAACGTATTAAGCATGCACTGTTCCGCCAATATAGGAGATGGCGGTGATACAGCCTTATTCTTCGGCTTATCCGGCACGGGAAAAACAACTTTGTCTGCTGACCCGAACAGAAAACTGATAGGCGATGACGAGCATGGCTGGAGTGATACTGGTGTATTCAACTTTGAAGGCGGCTGTTATGCAAAATGTGTGGATTTAACGGAAGAAAAAGAACCGGATATTTTCCGTGCTATCAAGCCGGGTGCTATTTTAGAAAACATCCGTTTCTATGACGGCACCAATAAAGTGGATTTTGAGAATGTAAGTGTGACAGAAAATACACGTGTTTCCTATCCTTTATACCACATCAATAATATTGCAGTTCCATCTGTAGGAACGATACCGAAAAACATCTTCTTTTTAAGTTATGATGCATTTGGTGTGTTACCTCCGATCACCAAATTGACAGAAGCACAGGCGATGTACTTATTCATTTCAGGATATACCTCTAAGGTAGCCGGAACAGAAGCAGGCGTTACGGAACCGCAAACAACCTTCTCAGCCTGCTTTGGCGCGGCATTCTTGCCATTGCACCCAACGAAATATGCGGAAATGCTGGGAAGAAAACTGAAAGAAAGCGGAGCAAACGTATGGCTGATCAATACCGGTATGACTGGCGGTGTCTATGGTGTTGGAAGCCGTATGAGTTTGAAAGTAACCCGCGGATTGATTACTGCTGCATTGAACGGCCAATTGAACGGTGTAGAATACGAAACGCTGCCGATTTTTAATTTTCAGATTCCGACCACTTGCCCGGGTGTGCCGAGTGATGTATTAAATCCTAGAAACACATGGGCGGATAAAGCGGCATACGACGCTAAAGCTGCTGAATTGGCTGTAAAATTCAATGAGAATTTCAAAAAATATGCTTCACAGGCGAATGAAGAGATTTTGGCTGCAGCACCGAAGGTGTAACTATAAGCAGAACATCACGATTTTAGCATCTTGAGGTGTAAATAACCTAAGTGATTCCCGCGAAAGCGGGAATCTTTTTTTACATTTGAAGTGTAAAATTCTTACTACCTATCACTTGTTATCTTCTACTAATATGAATTTCAATCCAATTACCCATATCCCCGTTATGGAGCATTTCTACACCATTCAGGGTGAAGGTTTCTACACAGGCCATGCCGCCTACTTCATCCGGCTGGCAGGCTGTGACGTTGGCTGTGTGTGGTGTGATGTGAAAGAATCCTGGACGGTGGAGGAAAATCAAATAGTACTGATAGATGACTTGGTGAAAGAAGTGTTGAAATATCCCGGACGATTAGTCGTTATAACGGGAGGAGAGCCGCTGATGTACGATTTGTCTTTTCTGACACAAAAATTAAAGGCGAACGGATTTCAGATCAATATCGAAACCTCCGGTGCCTATCCGATTTCTGGTGAGTTGGATTGGATTTGCGTCTCTCCGAAAAAGTTTAAAGCACCTTTTAAAGAGGTACTTGCAAAAGCCAATGAACTGAAATGCATCATCTATAATAAAAGTGATTTTGATTTTGCAGAACAAAACAGGAAACTGACAAAGGGAAACTGTCGATTGTATCTGCAAACCGAATGGACTAAGAAAGAACAAATGCTACCTTTAATGGTGGACTACATTAAAGAGCATCCCAAATGGAAAATATCCTTACAGACACACAAATACCTGAATATTCCATGATAGTAGTAAGTAGTAAGGAATAAGTAGTAAGTTTATAGATAATTATGGAGCGTAATTTGATTAATTAAAACTGATGAAAAAGCTTTCACTCATATTATTTACTTATTCCTTATTCCTTATTCCTTATTCCACCTTAGCACAACAGGTTTCTGAAAAGGCGATGGCGGCTTATTTCAAAGCAAAGGAATACGGCAGCCGTACGCAATGGGAGGAAGGTATTGAAGAACTGAAAAAAGCCATTAAAATCCAACCCAACTATACGCAGGCAAAAGAACTGCTGGGAGAATATCTTTATGCTTTAAAAAAATATGATGATGCCATTGCCATGTTGGAAAGTGCTGCCAATGAAAAAGACTTTTCGGCAAGGGCCACCTTTCTGCTTTCGGAAATCTATCTGAAGCAAAGCAATGGAGATAAGGCAAAGTTCTACGCAGAGAAGTATCTGGCCCGGAGTGACAAGAGCCTGAATGCGGCGGGAAAAGCCGAACAGACCGTGCGTAATGCCAACTTCGCCATCGAAGCAAAAAAACATCCGGTGGCCTTTAACCCTAAAAATTTGGGTCCCAATATCAATACGACTAAACTGGAGTACTTTCCATATCTTACACCGGATGGAAGGCTCTTGTCCTTTACACGCCTTGATGGAAGAGAAGAAAATCTATACGTATCACAAAGAATTGACAGCACTTTCACTCAGGCGGTTTCTTTCGGATCCGTCATCAATACGGAGGATAATGAAGGAGCGGAGTCTATGAATGCCGATGGTACCTTATTGTTTTTTACCGCCTGCAACAGACCTGACGGATATGGCAGCTGTGATATTTATTTTTCGCAGAAATCCAACAACAGCTGGACTCAACCGAATGGTATCGGAAAACCTGTCAATTCCAATGCATGGGAGGCACAGCCCAGTTTTTCATCCGATGGCTCTGCCTTGTATTTTTCCAGTAACAGGCCAGGAGGTTTTGGCGGCAAGGATATCTGGGTGAGTTACCTGGATGCACAGATGAGATGGAGCGAACCGAAAAACTTAGGACCCAATATCAATACAAAATATGATGACCAGTGTCCGTTCATCCATGCGGATAATCAGACCTTATATTTTACCTCCAACGGTTGGCCCGGCATGGGCAACGGTGATGTCTTTGTGGCCCGCAAGGCAGATAGCGGCTGGACAAAAGCTGTTAATATAGGATACCCCATCAATACGGAAAACGATGATAACGGAATGTCCGTTTCTTATGACGGGAGAACGGCTTTCTTATCTTCCAGCAGGGCTGGAGGTTTTGGTGGTCTGGATATCTATAGTTTTGAGTTGCCAACAGCAGCACAACCCAAAAAAATAACCTACATAAAGGCAACGGTGAGAGATGCAAAAACCAAACAACTGCTCAATGCCGCCTATTCGGTTTTGGATCTGGACAGCAAACAGGAAACCTATAAGGGGAATACACCGGCAGGGACTTTCTTTGTGAGTATAGAAGCCAGCAGGAATTATGCATTGCAGGTGCAGAAAGAACAGTACCTGTTCTATTCGCAGAATATCAACCTTAAGGAAATAAACTCACAGCAGAAACCTTATGAACTGGAGATTCTGCTTGAGCCCATAGCAACGAATAATAAGATTACACTAAATAATGTGTTTTTCGATTTTGACAAGAGTGAACTGGATGCGGTGTCATTTTTGGAGCTGGATAAGGTGGTGGAGCTGCTGCAGAAAAATCCGACACTGAAAATTGAAATCTCCGGACATACCGATAACAAAGGAGATAAAAAGTACAATCAAACACTGTCACAGAAACGTGCCGAAAGCGTGGTGAATTATCTGGTGCAGAAAGGAATCGATAAAACGAGATTGCTTGCAAAAGGCTATGGCGATACGATGCCGATTGTTCCTAACGATACTGAAGAGAATAAAGCTAAAAATCGAAGAACGGAATTGAAGGTGTTATAATTTAAAGAGCGGATTTCATACGGATCAGTTTTTCCATCAATCCTTTTACTTCACTCAATGACAGCATATTTGCGCCATCGCTTAATGCTTGTTCGGGATTCGGATGTGTTTCCATGAAAATGCCGTCAGCACCCGCAGCTATGGCGCACTTGCTGAGAGTTTCAATAAATTCAGGCTTTCCGCCGCTGATGCCTTCGCTTTTGTTGGGTTGCTGGACGGAATGCGTAGCGTCAAAAATGACCGGAAATCCGGTTTGTCGCATCAATGGAATATTCCTGAAATCCACGATTAGATCGTTATAGCCAAACAGGGTGCCGCGCTCGGTCAGTAGTATGTTATTATTGCCGGTAGATAACACTTTCTCTACGGCAAACTGCATCATGTCGGCACTTACAAATTGTCCTTTCTTGATGTTGACGGTTTTTCCGGTTTTTCCTGCGGCTAACAATAAATCGGTTTGTCGGCAAAGAAAAGCGGGAATCTGAATCACATCCACAATATCTTTTACCTTATCGCAATCTGTGGTCTCATGCACATCTGTTAGTATTGGAATATTGAAATGCGCTTTTACATCTGATAAAATTTGCAAAGCTTTTTCTTCGCCAATGGTGATAAAGGAATCCAGTTTAGTTCTGTTTGCTTTTTTAAAAGAAGCTTTGTAAATGAAAGGAATATTTAATTCGCTTGTTACAGCAACTAATTGTTCAGCTATCTCAAAACAAATATCTTCAGACTCGACGGCACAAGGCCCGGCTATCAGAAAAAATTTATCAGTGCTTGTAATTGTAGCTAGATTCATTTATCATT
Organism: Chitinophagales bacterium; assembly: GCA_046329775.1. Taxonomy (GTDB): domain Bacteria; phylum Bacteroidota; class Bacteroidia; order Chitinophagales; family JADIYW01; genus JADJSS01. The sequence continues at coordinate 614,680 of JAXLTX010000003.1, read as the reverse complement.
CAATATTAGACATTCAACATCAGTAGTTATACTTTTCCTTCCATCTTACTTTCAGAAAATTCCGCAATTCATTTTCCCGTGCCGTGTTGCCGGGCTCATAAAATTTAGTGCCGCTGATTTCTTTCGGCAGGTATTCCAGATCCACAAAATTGTTTTCATACTGATGGGCATACTGATAATCTTTTCCGTAGTTCAGGTTTTTCATCAGTTTGGTCGGTGCATTCCGCAAGTGCAGTGGAACGGAAAGATTACTTGTTTTTTCTGCTAAAGCCAAAGCTTGTTCAGCAGCCATATAACTGGCATTGCTTTTTGGAGAAGCGGCTAAATACGTGACACATTGTGCTAAAATAATCCTGCACTCCGGATAACCGATAGTAGTAACAGATTGGAAACAAGCGTTTGCCAGCAGCAATGCATTCGGATTGGCATTGCCGATGTCTTCGGATGCCAGAATCAATAAACGGCGTGCAATAAACTTCGGGTCTTCACCGCCGTTGATCATGCGGGCCATCCAATACAAAGCTGCATTCGGGTCGCTGCCTCGAATGGATTTTATGAATGCGGAAATGATGTCGTAGTGCTGTTCGCCGCTTTTATCATAACGTGCGATATGGGTCTGAATGATCTCTTCCACAAAAACATTCGTGATGGTTCTGTTTTCTTTCAGATTTTCACAAACCAATTCCAGCACATTCAGCAGTTTTCTGGCATCCCCGCCGGAAAAATAAAACAATGCTTCGTATTCTTTTATCGTTATGCTTTCCTGTTTTAAGATTTCATCTTCCTGCAATGCCGTATCCACGATTTTCTTCAGTTCAAGTTCTTCCAGCGATTTCAATACATATACCTGACAACGAGACAGCAAGGCAGCGTTTACTTCAAAGGAAGGGTTTTCTGTTGTCGCCCCAATTAAAACTAAAGTGCCGTTTTCCACGGCGCCGAGTAATGCATCCTGCTGAGATTTATTGAAACGATGAATTTCATCAATAAATAAAACCGTCGTTCCATTTTCTTTGGCTATGTCAATGATGGCGCGTATTTCCTTCACACCGGCGGCGATGGCGCTTAATTGCTCAAAGGGCAGTTGTGCATGATTCGCCAGCACTCTGGCTAAGGTGGTTTTTCCGACGCCGGGTGGCCCCCAGAAAATCATGGAATGCAGCCTGCCTTTTTCTATCAGCTGACGCAGTGCTTTACCGGCACCCAATAAATGCTCCTGTCCAACAATCTGGTCGATGGTCTTCGGGCGCATCCGTTCGGCAAGTGGCTTTTGCATAGGATAAAGATAATGATGAATGTTGAATGTTGAATGATGAATGTTGAAATTCTGTCCTTTTAAATCATAAATCGTAAATCATAAATCGTAAATTCGTCCATGTACAAAATCCTGCGTTTCTTTCTTTTTAAGATGGATGCTGAAACGGCACATCATTTAACCTTGAAAGGGTTTGGTTTTCTGATTAAGATCCCTTTCGTAAAGGCGATACTGCACTTCTTATATGTAACGGAAAACAAAAAGCTGGAGAGAAATGTGTTTGGCTTGACCTTCAAAAATCCGGTGGGCCTGGCTGCCGGCCTGGATAAGAATGCGGAATGTATTGATGCTTTTGCCGCGGTAGGTTTTGGTTTTATTGAAATCGGTACGGTGACACCGCTTGCCCAGCCCGGAAATGACAAACCGCGTTTATTTCGCTTGACTCAGGATGAAGCCATCATCAACCGCATGGGTTTTAATAATGAAGGAATGGCAGCTGTAAAAGAGAATATTCAGAAATCTCAACTCAACAATCCCAAATCTCAAATTCTGATTGGTGGCAACATCGGCAAAAATAAGATCACTCCAAACGAACGGGCTGTTGACGATTACATAAAATGCTTTCATGGATTGTATGATGTCGTGGATTATTTTGTCGTAAATGTAAGCTCTCCGAATACCCCCAATTTGCGGGAACTACAGGAGAAAGAACCTTTGAAGAAACTGCTGTTTACCTTGCAGGAACTCAATGCAAAGCAAATAAAACAGAAACCGATACTGCTGAAGATTGCACCTGATTTGACGCATGAGCAATTGGATGATATCATAGAGATTGTATTTGAAACCAAACTGTCCGGCATTGTGGCCACCAACACCACCATTTCCAGAGATGATTTGTCGACGGATAAGAAGAAGGTGGATGCCATTGGCCCCGGGGGGCTCAGTGGAAAGCCATTGACAAACAAATCTACAGCCATCATAAAATATATCGTGCAGCAATCAAAGCATCAGATTCCGGTCATTGCAGTCGGAGGAATCATGCGTGCGGATGATGCGATAGAAAAATTAAATGCAGGCGCGAGTTTAGTGCAATTATATACAGGCTTTATCTACGAAGGCCCGGGATTGATAAAGGAAATAAACAAGAGGATTATAAGTGAGTGATGAGCAATTGGAGATGAATGGCATTCTCTCGCCTCATGTTATTATCTATAAGGTATCTGAGATCTTTGCCAGTAAATCATCTTTCTTTCTGCGCGAAACTTCTATTTCCGTTCCATTCATCATGATGACCTGTCCGCCGTCGCCACGCACATAGCGTCGGATCAGTTTCAGATTGATGATATGCGATTGATGGACGCGGACAAAATCATAGTCTTCCAGCAGTTCTTCAAAATATTTCAGCGGCTTGGACGACATAATCATGTCGCCGGTGGTCAGGTAGATTTTTGTGTAGGAGGAATCCGCATCCACGTGAATGATCTCATCCAGAGAGGCAAAATAGATGCCTTCCAATGTGGAGATGGCAAGTTGTTTTTTGCCCAGTTCATGATGGGTGATCTTTTGTTCCAGCAATTCGAACTGTTTGTTTTTTATCTCTTCGGCAATCTTGGAGGAGAGTTTGTGTACCGCCCTGATGAGCTCTTCGGGGTCTACCGGTTTTAAGAGGTAATCCAGCGCACTGAACCGGAATGCCTTTACGGCATACTGGCTGTAGGCAGTGGTAAAGATGACATCAAACGGACAATGGTAATTGTAATGAGCCAGCAGGTCGAATCCGTTTTTTCCGGGCATCTCCACATCCAGAAAGACTACATCTGTTCTGCCAGATTCTATGGCGGAAATTGCACTGTCAACACTGTCGCATTCCGCAATGACGAATACCTGCGGACAAAACTTCTCAATCAGCTTGAGCAATGCCAGTCGGTTGTTTTTTTCATCGTCTACAATGATTGCATTTATGGGTTCCATAGGCAGCTTCGGTTTTGGTTAGCTTAATTCCATTTTAACAACAACTTTCGTCCCTGTAGGGAAATGATTCTCGTCATACAAATCTATGATTTCTACGCCGTAATTTGTTTCTTTTATTTTGTGTAAGGTGTCAAACATTTCCTGGGTGATGATGGTGCCAAGCGATTTGTGCTGTTTCTTCAGGTTCAGCTGTGCCGCTTTCTCGCGTCCGATGCCGTTGTCCGTCATCTCGCAGATGAGGTGATTGTCCTTGATGTAAAAGTGCAGGTGTATGTTCTTTTCTCCTTCTTTCTTCAGCAGGCCGTGCCAGATGGAATTTTCAACGTAGGGATGCAGGAGCATGGATGGCATTTCCACAGAGTAGGTGTCTACGTTTTCCACCAGTATGTCATAGTTGAACTGCTGGTCGAAACGTAAGGATTCCAATTCCAGATATAATTTCAGGTTGTCAATTACTTCCTGCAGTGGGATGAATGTTTTGACTGAATTTTCCAGCACGGAGCGAACCAGCCTGGAAAGTTTGGTCAGATAAGTGGAAGCCTGCATGTTCTGGTCGGATAAGATCATGGCCTGGATGGAATTCATGCAATTGAAGATGAAATGAGGATTCATCTGCGCCAACAATGCTTTCAGTTTTATCTCTGCAAGTTGTTTTTCGTATTCGGTCTTTTGTCTGGCCAGCTGCATCTTTTCATTCTCCTTCTTGCGGGCAGCCTGTATGCGATTGCTGATGAGCCTGTAGCCATAGATCAGCAGAGAAATTCCTGCAAGAATCTTAAACCACCAGGTCTGCCAGATCATAGGTCGTATCCTGAATGAAAAGGAAGCAGGCTGATCTGACCATACACCATCATTGTTGCTGGTTCTTACATAAAAGGTATAGTTGCCCGGTGGCAGTTGGGCATAGGAAACATAGTTTCTGTTGGTACGTGTCCAGTTTTTCTCATAACCTTCCAGTCGGTATTCAAAGATGTTTTTAGGGGTATTCACGTAGTCGCTGGAGGCAAATTCAAAGGCGAGATTATTCTCATCATTGGCAAGGTAGATACGTTCCGGCTGAATGGTGTACGGGTAAAGATTGTAGGTGCTGTCGTCCGTTTTGATATTCGTGATGTTGACATACGGCTTAAAGGAGTTGAATGGAATCTGACTCGGTTCGATGATGTTGAATCCGTTGATGCCGCCAAATAATAATTCATTGTTCTTTGTCTTGTAGAAGGCACCACCGTTGAATTCATTACTTTGCAGGCCGTCGTTGATGTCGTAATTCCTGAACTGCTTCAGTTCCGGATCAAAAACACTGATGCCCCTATTCGTGCTCAACCACAGTTTTCCGGTATTGTCTTTCAGGATGCCATAGACGAAATTATTGCTTAATCCGTCTTTTTCGGTATAATTAGCTTCTACGGTTAAAGTCCTTTTGTTGAATAGAAATAATCCGTTATTTCCCGAGCCTGTCCAAAACCGGTCATCGTCATAAGGCAGTAGGCAGTTTAATCGGTCCGTCTTAAGGTGTTTTTTGTTAATGGTGTTGAGTGATGATTCATCCAGCAGTCCGCTTCGTGCATCCAAGTGGATCAGGCCGGAAGATGCGGCAATCCACCAGGTGCTGTCTTTGTCTTCCAAGATGCTGCGTGGTGTGTTGTTGTTGTCATTGAAATTAAAGGGCAGCTTCTCAAAGCGGTTGTTGAGTGTGTTAAAATGAAAAATGGAGTGATCATCCAAAGCATATAATTCCCGGGCTTTAGATTCAAAAAGGCGAATGTTGGAATAGGAAGGTACCTTTAGGTTGTCCGTGGGTTTGTTGGGGCTTAGAAAGTAGCGTTTGAAGGCGTTTGTTACGGGATTGAATTTACACACACCATTAAGCGTTCCCACCCAGAGGTTTTCGTAAGAGTCCATCAGCAGGTCTTGAACGACATCATTGGATAAGGAAGAATTGGAAGAGTTGTTGCGCCAGTTGGAGAAGATATTATCCTTGGTGTCGAACTTATAAAGCCCCCCACCGTCCGTACCAATCCAGATGTTTTCATTCTTGTCTGCTTCAAAACTAAGGATGTACTTATTCGTAAGCCAGGTGGTCTTAAAGGGTTCCTGAGTGATGTGCTTGAATTTGAATTTGAACTGGGAAAAGGTAGCCACCCCCGCACCTTTCGTTCCCACCCACAAGGTTCCGCTATTGTCATTCAGCAGACTCAGGACCTTATTGTCGGGTAAACTGGTAAGGTTGTACGGGTCGCTTTGGAATTCCATGAATTTATTGCGATTGATATCATAGATAACCAATCCGTATTGATAAGAAGCAATATAGATGTTTCCCACCTTTCCCACGGAAACAGCCGTAATCTTGTCCTGTAATGCAGCTATCTTTGTCTTATTATAAGGAAATGAATCAATGCTTGAGAATGCTCCATCCGTTTTATAGAGACCTGTGTTGGTGCCTATCCAGTAGTTGTTGTATTTATCGATGACCACTCCGTTGATTCTCTTTGGAATCAGTATGTTCCAAATGTTTGATGTGCTCTTCTCCAGAATCAGTTTTGTGCGGATATCATAAGAGTGTAGCAGGTTATCTCTCCCCGTCAGCAAGAAATGGAAATTGTCGGATTTGCAAATGATTTCCCTGTAGGCATTCATGGGTTCAATGCTAACACTGTAATTCTCCTTCTCGTTTTCGCCCTTTATCAGGCGCATCTTGTAAAGGCTGTACAGTGTCTGTACCCAAACGGTAACACTGTCTTCAACGGTCAGTTTCTTTATCTGTCCGGGATTCTCAATGTTAAGGTATTTTTTAGATTCATAGAAGTAGATGCTGAGCCCCTTTTCCGTTCCAATCCAGAATATACCCGGTGAAGATTCGGTGATGCAGGTGGTGAAATTGGAAATCAGAGAGTTTTTATTGTTGATCTGTTTTTCCAGTTTCAGGAAATTATACCCGTCGTATCGGTTTAGCCCCTCATTGGTGCAGAACCAGATAAATCCTTTACTATCCTGAAAAATATAGGAGACACTGTTCTGGGAAAGGCCATTCTTGATGTCTAGCACATCAAAATGCAACTGTGAGATATCCAGGCTGTAGATGGAAAGGGATACGGAAAGCTGCAAAAGCAATACAAACCAAAGACGTATGAAACCTCGTTTTGACATTGGACCTTACAAAATATTGAAAAATGTACAGATATGATAAAATTTGGCAAAAAAAATGAGGTGCAATTCCGGCACCCCATAAAATAAAGAAAAAATCCCACTATTTTTCGCGTGTTTTCAATAACTAACCAAATAACACGGAAATATTAACTTAGATACCAAAGATACCACGTCGTTGCCTATAGTTTTAAATCGATTGGAATTTGGTGAATTTTGTACAGTATATGGTATGTTTTACTTAGCATTCGGCTAATTTCAGCGATCCTTTTTAGCCATAATGGGGATGAAAATGCACCCTTTTTCCAATGCATGCATTGGATTGTTACCAAATCATTATTTTGCCAAACAAACGTTTGATAAAACCTCGTAGTTTGTTTATTTTTAATCTCTTAATTCAATAAAGTGCCAAAGCAGAAAGTAAGTATAGAAGATATTTTGAAGCAGTCGCTAAAGCTTTTTCGCCAGAAAAGCTATCACAATACTTCTATCGCAGATATTGCGGCAGCCTGTGGTCTGCTGAAGGGAAGTCTATATCATTATTTTCCGAGTAAGGAAGCCTTGATGAGTGCGGTCATCAAATATGCGCATGAATTCTTTCAGAAAGAGGTGTTTTCCATTGCCTATGATAAAACCTTGTCGCCGCAGCAGCGCATGGAAAAAATGTTCAAAAAATCAGAAAGAGCTTTGTTGTCAGATGGAAACATCATGGGAAATATAGGTGTAGAGACAGCCCGTGCCATTCCGGAATTTGCCGAACATATCCGCGATTTTTACAAGGAATGGATGAGTGCGGTGGAATACGTATTTTCTGAAATCACCAACGAAGAAGATGCCAAGAAGCTGGCGGAACAGACCGTAGCGGAATTTGAAGGTGCCGTGATGATGACACGTATTTTTAAGGATGCCAAATACATTAAAAATGCTTACGACCGTCTATTGAGCAGATTTGCTGCATATACTTTGGCAGACCTGAAACAAAACAACTAACAATTTTATTATACAATCACATAAACTGAACATGGAAGCAAAAACACAAAACAGAGCTATTAAAAAGGTAGCAGTATTGGGTTCAGGCGTCATGGGTTCAGGTATCGCATTGCACTTAGCCAATATCGGATTGGAAGTGCTGTTGCTGGATATCGTTCCGTTCGACCTGAAAGAAGAAGAAAAAGCAAATCCGAAATTGCGCAACAGAATTGTGAATGACGCCTTTGCCTTTGCCTTAAAATCCAAGCCAGCACAGGCATACCACGCAGCCTCTGCATCAAGAGTGACACTGGGCAACTTCGACGATGATATGCCGAAGATCAAAGACTGCGACTGGATCATTGAAGTCGTTATCGAACGTCTGGACATCAAGCAGCAGGTGTTTGAAAAAGTGGATAAGTTGAGAAAACCGGGAACATTGGTGACGTCCAATACATCCGGTATTCCCATTCATCTGATGGCGGAAGGACGAAGTGAAGATTTTCAGAAACATTTCTGCGGAACGCACTTCTTCAATCCTCCGAGATATCTGAGATTGCTGGAAATCATTCCTACGGCAAAAACAGACCGGAGCGTTGTGGATTTCTTAATGCACTACGGTGACGTATTCTTAGGAAAAGAAACCGTATTGTGTAAAGATACACCGGCGTTCATCGCCAACCGTGTAGGGGTTTATGCAATGGCGAAAGTATTCCAGTTGACACAGGAGTTAGGCTTGACCATTGAGGAGGTGGATGCTCTGACAGGCCCGGCTATCGGTCGCCCCAAAACAGGTACCTTCAAATTATCAGATTTGGTCGGTAATGATACAGGTACTAAAGTGATGATGGGCATTAAGGAAAACTGTCCGAACGACGAACAGGCTGGAGCTTTCGAAGTGCCAGCTTATGTTCAGTTCCTGTTGGATAATAAATTCTTTGGTAACAAATCCAAGAAAGGATATTACTACAAGGATGAAAAGAGAAATTCTTTCTCTCTGCGTTTAGATACCCTGCAGTATGAGCCGACCGGTAAACCGAAATTCGCTTCCCTTGATGCGGCAAAAAAAGTGGAAGGCTTAAACGATAAGATCAACGCATTTGTCAAGGGAGATGATAAAGGCGCACAACTGGTGAAACGTTCTTTGGCAGGTCTGTTTGCCTACGTTTCTAACCGTGTGCCTGAAATCTCTGATGTATTATATGCAGTAGATGATGCCTTACGCGCAGGTTTTGCCTGGGAAATCGGTCCGTTCCAGTACTGGGACATCGTAGGTGTGCAGAAAGGGATTGAACTGGCAGAAGCGGATGGATTAAGCATCGGTGCATGGGTAAAAGAGATGGTCGCAGCAGGCAATACGTCTTTTTATAAGGTAGAAAATGGCGTGAAGAAATTCTACGATCAGACTTCTAAATCTTACAAAGCTATTCCGGGTGCTGAATCCTTCATCATTCTGGATAATTTGCGCAGCAACAAACCGGTTTGGAAAAACAGTGGCGGTATCTTGCACGATATCGGCGACGGTGTGTTGAATTTAGAGTTCACGTCCAAGATGAATTCATTGGGTGGTGATGTGTTGCAAGCCATCAATAAATCCATTGAAATCGCGGAAGGCGGATACAAAGGGTTGGTAATCGGAAACGACGCACCTAATTTCTCCGTAGGGGCTAACTTAATGATGATTGCCATGCTGGCCATGGATCAGGAATATGATGAACTGGATATCGCAGTACGTCAGTTCCAGCAAACCACCATGCGTTGCAGATACTCTTCTGTACCTGTAGTTTCAGCACCACACGGCATGACATTAGGTGGAGGTTGCGAGGTGACCATGCACTCTGATGTGGTAGTAGCGTCTGCAGAAACGTACATCGGTTTGGTAGAAGTGGGTGTTGGTTTGATTCCTGCCGGCGGCGGAACGAAGGAACTGGCTTTGCGTACATCAGATAGTTTCAAAAATGGAGACCCTATGTTGCAATCTTTGCAGGATAATTTCTTAAACATCGCGATGGCGAAAGTGGCTACCTCTGCTGCAGAAGCATTTGATGCAGGCTTGATGAGAAAAAATAAAGATAGGGTCGTTATCAATGCAAAACGTGTGATAGCAGAAGCGAAACAGGAAGTGTTGCGCTTAAGCGAAGAAGGCTATTCACAGCCGGCTCACAGAAATGATATTCAGGTGTTGGGAAGAACCGGTCTGGGTACATTAACGGTAGGCGTGGAGTCGTTCATTGCAGGTGGTTATATCTCACAACACGATGCGAAGATCGCTAAGAAAATTGCTTACGTAATGTGTGGAGGCGATTTATCTGCACCAACTACCGTGAATGAGCAATATTTACTGGATTTGGAAAGAGAAGCGTTCCTGTCACTTTGCGGTGAGAAGAAAACACTGGAAAGAATTCAGGCGATGCTGACAACCGGTAAACCATTGCGTAATTAGTAGTAAGATATAAGTATCAGGTAGTAAGAATGAATAATTATAAAGAGTTGATCGTTTGGCAAAAAGCAAGAATGTTAGTTAAATCAATATATAGTTTGTCTACTCAGCTTCCATCAGATGAAAAATTTGGCTTGGTTAGCCAAATCAGAAGATGCGCAGTCTCCATTCCTTCTAATATTGCAGAAGGTGCTAGTAGAACATCTAACAAGGAATTTGCGTACTTCTTAGAAATTGCTTATGGCTCTAGTTTTGAATTAGAAACACAGTTATTGTTGTGTTCGGATATTGAGTTCTTACCGAAAGATGCAGTCAATCTTATTATTTCAGAATTACAGGAAATTCAAAAAATGATTTACAATCTAATAAAAAATAAAAAATCTTAATACTTATTACTCACTACTTAATACTCTTAACATGAATGAAGCATATATAGTAGCCGGTTACCGTTCAGCAATCGGCAAAGCAAAAAAAGGCGGATTCCGCTTTTATCGTCCGGATGATTTAGGCGCGGACGTGGTAAAACACCTGGTAGCCTCTGTTCCGGGATTGGATCCGGCACGTATCGACGATTTAATCTGTGGTAATGCTATTCCGGAAGCAGAACAAGGTATGCAGATCGGTCGTATGATCGTATTGCGTGCTGGCTTACCTTTGTCGGTAGGTGGTGTTACGGTGAACCGTTACTGCGCATCAGGATTGGAAACCATCGCCATGGCGACGGCTAAAATCAAGGCAGGTATGGCAGATTGTATCATCGCAGGTGGTGTAGAATCCATGTCTTTGTTGCCTATGACAGGCTGGAGAACGGTATTGAATTACGGTATCGCATCTACTACGCCTGATTATTATTCTTCCATGGGTTTAACGGCAGAAGCGGTGGCTGCCCAATACAATATCAGCAGAGAAGATCAGGATTTGTTTTCTTTCAACTCCCATCAAAAAGCAATCGCCGCGATTGAGGCTGGAAAATTCAAAGATGAAATCGTTCCTGTAACGGTAGAAGAAGTATATCTGCAAAACAACAAAAGAAAAACACGTTCTTTCGTAGTGGATACAGATGAAGGTCCGCGTAAAGACACGACCGTAGAAGGTCTGGCAAAACTGAAAGCTGTGTTTGCAGCCAAAGGATCTGTGACTGCAGGTAACTCTTCACAAACTTCTGATGGTGCGGCATTCGTGATCGTGATGTCAGAAAAGATGGTAAAAGAATTGAACATCGAACCGATTGCAAGGTTAGTAACATCAGCAGTGGTTGGTTGCGAGCCACGCATCATGGGTATCGGCCCCGTTGTAGCTATTCCACGCGCTTTGCAGTTGGCTGGTCTGAAACAGGAGGATATCGAAATGATTGAATTGAACGAAGCGTTCGCAGCACAGTCCTTAGCGGTGATCAGAACATTGGGCTTGAATCCGGATATCATCAATCCGAATGGTGGCGCGATTGCATTGGGGCACCCGCTGGGCTGCTCCGGAGCGAAGTTATCTGTTCAGTTGATTAATGAGATGCGCCGTCAGAATAAAAAATATGGCATGGTGTCCGCTTGTATAGGTGGCGGACAAGGCATCGCAGGTATCATTGAGAGATTGAAATAAGTGTCGTAGTCATCCTGAATTTATTTCAGGATCTACTGCGATTATATAAACGCCAACAGATTAGTTGGCGTTTTTTTTATTTTCTACAAAACTATTCTATCTAAAAATTAGTTTTTGTAGTTTTTATAGTTTATTTTCATTTCATGGATACTAAATGGATTGAAATAGATATTGAAGTTCATGGATGGATTGAATCAAAGCGTATCTCTTTTAGAGAGACAGAAAATGATATATTAAAGAGGATTTCTAAAGAAAATGGACAGGGTGGGTTTGTATCGATTAATATTGAGGAAAATATGATGGATATAAATGCAGGATTATATTGGAAAGGAGTATTGCTCAAGAATGGCATGAAGTTAAAAAAGGAATATAAAGGAGTTTTGCACTATGCAGAAATAAAAAACAACCAAATATTATTTAACAATAAATCATTTCATTCGCCATCTGCTGCTGCAATAGAACTGACGGGGACTTCTGTTAATGGATGGGTTTTTTGGGAATATTTTGATGTTGAAAGCAATGGATGGAAAATATTAGATAAACTTAGAAATAAATAAGACTATGAAAAATAAACTTAAATTTTTGAAAGTGTCGGATTTATATGAATTGCACAATCAAGAACGATTAGTAGTTGATAGAAAATATCAGAGAGCATCGAATTGGGATGTTAGTATGCAGAAATTATTTATTGATTCTATGTTGAGAGATTATCCTGTTCCATTAGTATATATTCATAATAATAATGATAAATATTATATAGTTGATGGACAGCAGAGAATAAATGCCATTATTGCTTTTTTAGAGAATAAACTGAAATTATTGTCACCTGTCAATAATCCTAAATTGTTTCCAAAATATTTGACCGAAGAAATATGCGCATGGTCCAATAAAAAACTCAATGAGTTGGATAATAGAATGCAGCAGTCTTTCAAGGATTTACTTCTGACGGTTGCATTAATAGAAGATGCGGAAGATAAGGAAATAAGAAACTTATTTGTTCGTCTGCAAAAAGGAAAGCCATTGACAGCACAACAGGTTAGAGATACATCTATTAGCGGAATTAATGACTTTATTTTAAAAATAGCTGGTAAAAATGATGTGCAAAATAGCGTTGAATTTGAGTTAATTTTAGAGGGTACTGATGGGACACCTAATGGGCATGAAATATTTAATGAGACATTAAAAGTAACAAAGATTGACAGGGGGCAAGCAAGACAGTTAGCCTCGCAACTGCTGATGTTGTATATGGAAATGATCCAAAATAACAGAGCAGTTACAATTAATTCTAGTAATATAGACGATTTTTATTTGAAAAATATAGACTTTGATGTAAATTCTGATTTTGCTCATGATTTTGAAAGTATCTTAGATTTGCTCTATAATGTATTAAATGAAGACATCAGATTAGAAAATTATGAACTAATTCACTTATTCTTATTGTTGAAGAAACTAAAAGATTTAGGATTGAAAAATTATGAAGAATCTTTTATGGATGCATTTATTAGTTTTAGAAAGGAACTAAAAAATTCAAGACAATTAGAAAACGGTGAATATTGGACTGAATTTGGTATAAGAACAGGGACTAATGCCACAAATTCTAATACAATAGAAAAGCGACATAAATTCTTTGTAGATAAGATGATAGAATTTATGTTTGGTGGATACGAGCTTTGCTCTTGTGAATTAGATAATAGTTTTGATAGAGCTGCAATTGTTGGGAATGAATTTTACAAAGGTCTTGCAGAAGGAGTACGTGCATTTATTCCGTTAAAAAAATATCCATATTTGCTAAATATGGCTAAGGATTATTTCAATATTGGTATAATATCAGCAAATCCAGTTGGTGTAAAACCGAGGCAACCTAGACCTTCAGGTCAACCGATAGGAAATGTTTCAAAAGAACAATTGATAGATCTTGTTAATGAATGTATAAAAGAAGACGATAGATTTATAACAGAGTTCCAAAAAAGAACTTCTACTGATATTCGGTCACTTGTACATAAAGAAAAATCCAAACTAACTCCTAGAAGTCCTAATTTATCTAGAAATGCGACTCTGCTAGTAAATGGTTGGTGGATGCATAATAATAGCAATAATCATACAGAAAAACCAAAGTATTATATGATCGCGAAAGAAGTAATTGAAGAGTTAAGAAGAAAATCTAATTAATTATTTATTTCCACAACATGTACTAACAAAAAATTCATGCAGAAATGAGCACTGATCAAAAGCAAGGACAAGGCAAATATCTTATCAAATGGAGTTAAATATAAACTGTAAAAAAGCCCCGAAAGGGGCTTTTTTTTATGGAACTAACACAAACATAAAAAACAATCATTCTGACTTATTGTTATATTCCGTAAATTAGCATGTTGTACTGAGTTTAAGGTGCTGTAAATCCTCTTCTTACTACTCAATACTTATTACTTAATACTATCAAAACTAAAATGGAAACACTCGAACAAGTCAAATCATTAAAAGGTGGTGAATTCGTTATCAAGGAATCCACACCGCAGCAGGTTTTTACACCGGAAGATTACACGGAAGAGCAGCTCATGGTGCGCTCTATGGCTTCTGACTTTATTGAAAAGGAAGTAATGCCACGTTGGAAAGAAATTGAAAAGCAAGAACCGGGTTTGTCTTTATCCCTGTTAGGAAAAGCCGGTGAATTGGGATTGCTCTCCACCGCTATTCCGGAAGCGTATGGTGGTATGAATCAGGATGTGATTTCAGGTTGTATCATCGCTGAAGAAGTAGGCCGAAGCGGTTCTTTTGCCACTACATTAATCTGTCATATCGGTATTGGAACATTGCCTATCCTGTACTTCGGAACGGAAGAACAAAAACAAAAATTCCTGCCAAAATTAGGAAGTGGCGAATGGGCGGCGTCTTACTGCTTGACAGAACCAAGTTCCGGTTCTGATGCATTAGGCGCTAAAACAATTGCCACACTTTCTGAAGACGGCAAAGAGTGGATTCTGAACGGTCAGAAAATGTGGATTACCAATGCCGGTTTCGCGCACTCATTTACGGTGTTCGCTAAAATCGACGGCAAAGAATTCACCGCATTCTTAGTGGAAGCAGGAACACCTGGCTTGAACTTAGGTGCAGAAGAAGATAAAATGGGTATCAAAGGTTCTTCCACCCGTCAGGTGTTTTTTGAAAACTGCAGAATTCCGGTAGAAAATATGCTGGGCGAGCGCGGAAAAGGCCATTTGATAGCCTTCAATATCCTGAATATCGGAAGATATAAGTTAGGTGCTACAGCACTGGGTGGTGCACGTCAGGCATTCAATATGGCGGTTCAGTATGCCAATGAAAGGACACAGTTCGGTAAGTCATTATCCACGTTTGGTGCGATTCAGCACAAGATTGCAGAAATGGCGATTCAGCTGTTTGCACTGGAAGTGACCACTTACCGTTGTGCCAATGATATCGGAAAGCTGGAGCATGAAAATCTGGATGCAGGAAAAGAATTTTCCAAAGCATTATTAGGAGCTGCAGAAGAATACGCTATTGAATGCGCTATCGTGAAGGTGCTGGGGTCCGAAGTGTTAGATTTTATAGTGGATGAAAACGTACAGATCCACGGTGGTATGGGCTTCTCAGAAGAAACCAATGCAGCCCGTGCATACAGAGATTCCCGTATTGCACGTATCTACGAAGGTACCAGCGAAATCAACCGTTTGTTATCCATCGATATGTTGCTGAAACGCGCGATGGGTGGCAAAATCGACTTGATGACGCCAGGTATGGCCATCCAGAAAGAATTGATGAGTGTGCCTGATTTTGGCGGGGATGACGAAGGTCAGTTTGCAGCGGAAATCAAGGCTATCAAAAATGCGAAAAAGGCATTCTTGTTAGTGGCAGGCGGAGCCGTTCAGAAACTGATGGCAAAACTGAAAGACGAGCAGGAAATCATCATGAACGCATCGGATATGCTGATCCAGATTTATACGGCAGAATCCTTGTTGTTACGTGTTCAGAAAATCTTTGAAAAAGGAGAGAAAGCGGATCAGGTGTACATTGATATTTTGAAGGTGTTCTTCAATGATGCGATGAATAAGATTAATGTCGCCGGAAAAGATGCATTACAGTCTTATGCTGAAGGAGATGAGCTGCGCATTATGCTGATGGGCTTGAAACGTTTTACCAAATACGAACCGGTAAACGTGAAAGAAGCACGTCGCAGAATTGCAGCTAAAGTTATTGAAGGCGGGAAATATAATCTGTAAGATTTATGTTGATTCAGTTAAAAGCCACACATAACGTGTGGCTTTTAACATTAAACAACAAATAAATAGAGGCGCTCATCTTATTTTTATTGTGTGAAACGACTAATAAAATATAGCATCTATTTGCTGTTTATTCTAATTCCGATTTATTTTATATTGTGTTGGTATCTCGCACGTTTAATGACGAATGCCTACAATGAATCTGTAGTGTATCAAAATTATTTTCCAAATGAAAGTGTACAGGATTGGAATTTAATTACTGAAGACAATCAGAAAGTTTCTGCTTGGTTCTTAAAAAAAGATACGTCAAAAGTAGTTATTCTGCTTGCAGGAAAAGGCGGCAATAGATTAAGTATGATTGATAAAGCAAGATATTATCTGGATAAAAACTATTCTATTGTATTGCCTGATTTGCGTGGAACAGGAAACAGTAAGGCTGATTTTGTTACGCTTGGTTATAACGAACGTTATGATTTGTTAGCTTGTGTTGATACTTTACAAAAGTTAAAGTATAAAAGTATTGGTGTTCAAGGTCATTCTTTAGGTGCAGCAACAATTGTATATTCTTTTAAAGATTTTTCCAATTATAGTTTTGTTGTTTTAGAATCATGTTATGATAATATTGATAATGCGTTTGAACATAGAATACAAAGAATTCATCTGCCATTATTTTTAGCAACACCAATAAAATGGTTTGCAGAAAGCCGGTTAAAAATAAAAGCGAAAGGATTATATCCTGAAAATTATATGCAAAAAATTAATTGTCCGTCTTTATTTTTGTGTGGAGATAAAGAATGGCAGATTCCTGTAGTAGAAAGTAAAAAATTATATGATAAGTGTATTGCCACTCAAAAATTCTTTCACGTATTCAAAGGAGCGCAGCACCAGGATTTTCTTCATTATAATAAAACTGAGTATAAAGCGGCTTTAGATAAAGTCGTACCTTGATTTACGAAATCGTAGAATTGTTTTTTTCCAATGCATCCATAAACTCCTTTTTCTTGCGTTTGGAAATCTCCACTTTGCTGCCATCCGTCATCAGTACAAAATTGTCTCCGTGGTCAATCTCTTTCATGTGTGCGAGATTGATCAAATGTGACTGGTGGACGCGCATAAAATTATAGGGTAGCAGTTTCTCTTCAAAATTTTTCAGCGTCTTTGCCACCAGCACTTTTTTATTGTTTAACAGGAAGAAAAGAGTATAGTTGCTTTCAGATTGCAGGCGAATGATGTCATTCACCTTTAGGAAAATCATGCCTTCCTTTGTAGGGACCATAAGTTTGGAATCTTGCTGTTGGTCCGATTTGACTTTATCCAGATACTCCTGCAGCTTTAAGGCCTGCTTGATGGTTTCCTTTTCTGCCAGTCGCTTGGAAACCTTCTCAATCGCTTTTTTCAATTCCTTTTCCTTGATAGGTTTCAGCAGGTAGTCTGCAGCATTGTTTTTGATGGCGCTGATGGCATATTTGTCATGTGAGGTGGTGAAGATGATTTCAATGTCTGAACAGTCCAGTTCGTTCAGCAGGTCAACACCTTTGCCATCCGCCAGCTCCACGTCCAGGAAAATCAGTTGAGGTTTCACCGTAGGTAATACTTTTTTCGCCTCCCTCTTGGAATTGCACACACCATCAATACGGATGCTGAATCCTGTATGGAGGACGGCCTTTTTCAGTAATTCCTGAAAGATTGGCTCGTCTTCAATAATAACGGCACTGATCATATTCTTAATTGCGTATCCTAAATTTATCAAATATTACCTAATTTTAATAATTATTTACACACTCACTGATTTAAAATGCCCGCCAAATTAAAAAATAAACTGTCTGATCTGCAAAATGAGGAGTTTGATGCGCTGTACCAACAGGCTGTTGCCTTCAAGCAGGATAAGGATTATGTCAGGGCCATAGAAGTGTATACCAATATCATTGCACGGAGAAAGGATGTGGAAGGATGTCTCGAATGTGCCAGATTGTATGAAGACGTCGGCGATATTTATTTCGAGTTGAAAGATTTTCAGCATGCATTTGAATATCTTGAAAAAGCACTGCATATCTATGCAGACAATAACGAGTATGATCTGCAGCTCAGCCAGTATAAGAAGATTGGTGGCTTACAGCAGGGAATCTGGCAGTTCCAGAAATCGATAGACATATTTCAGCAGGGCTTGTCGTTGTCGAAGCGATTGGATAAGAAAGACAGGATTGTAGAATTTGAACTGCTGATGGGAAATGTCCTGAACTGGGCAGACCGGCTGGAGGAGGCAGAGAGGTTTCTGGTTAGCGCAATCGAAAAGGAAAGTAAATTAAATCTGCCACTCATTAAATTGAGGGCGCATGTGAGTTATGCAATCCTGCTTCGCAAAATGAGAAAGTTTGACCAGGCGGATAAATTTTTCAAATTGGGGATGAAGCTCTCTGCAGAGAACGGAAATGCATATCTGATGGATATTACCAAAAGTTACGGCATCATGCAGTTTGAAATGGGCAACTATGAGGAGGCGGAACCACTACTGCTGGATGCAGAAAAGAAAGCGGAGCATGAAGGTAATGACACGACAAGGGCGGTTATATTTGAGTATCTTTCCTATCTCTACGAACATAAGAAAGAGTACGATAAGGCGTATCATTACATCAGGAAATTTTATGAACGTAAACTTGAATTGCTGGAAAAGGGGTTTTCTGATGATAACAACATCCTGCAGGCCAAGATCGGACTCGAAGATGCACGGCGGGAACGTCTGATTGCAGAGGAAACGGCCACTGCAAAGAGTCTGTTCATCGCCACCATCAGTCATGAAATTCGAACGCCTATGAATATCATATTGGGCACCACCTCATTGATGCTGAACGATGATCCTAAGGCGGAGCACGTGAAATACCTGAAAACACTGAAGAAGTCCGGAGAAAATCTGCTGGGTATCATTAACGATATTCTTGATGTCTCCAAGATAGAGGCTGGTCGTCTGGAAATTGAATATGAACCGGTTTGGCTGCAGGAAATCTTTGATAACATCATTACCGTCATGGAACAGAGTGCTGCGGAAAAAGGACTGAGGCTCTATTTCACCATTGACAAGCAGATTGACTTTGCTTTCTTCTCAGATCCACTGCGTCTCACACAGGTGATTACCAATCTGGTGAGCAATGCGATTAAGTTTACACCAAAGGGGAGCATCCATATTGAAGCGAAACTGAAGGGGGGATCTGCCTTGCAGCTTTCAGTGAAAGATACCGGTATCGGAATCCCTAAAGATAAGCTGGGGACTATTTTTGATCAGTATGAACAGGTGCGCACCAAAGTGCAGAAAAAGTATAAGGGAACGGGACTTGGCTTGTCGATTTCAAAAAAACTGGTGGAAATGATGAACGGTAGTATTGCGATAAAGAGTAAGATAAATACAGGTACCACCTTTGTTGTCTTGTTGCCGCTGGAAAGAGCGCAGCTTCAGAAAAATACGGATAATGCCTTGCTGCAGACAGATACCGCTTTCCTGGCCGCCAAAACGATTCTGGTGGCAGATGATTTTGCAGACAATCGTTTTGTGATAAAAGAAACGGTTGGTTTTTTCAACAAAGATACGCTTGTCCTCGAAGCCTCCGACGGATTGCAGGCACTTGAAACGCTCAAAAAACACACGGTAGATCTTGTAATCATGGATTTGGATATGCCCAATATGAACGGCTTTGAGGCACTTTCTGAAATTCGCAAAGACAAGAAACTGAAGAAACTGAGTGTTGTTGCAAGTACAGCCAGTCTGATAACCAATGGCGATGAAGAATTCATCGAATTCGGTTTCGACGGATATCTTCCCAAGCCGTTTGAAATAAATGCCTTCCTAGCTCTGTTGGAAAAGATGCTGAAACAATGCTAATCCTGCAGGTTTAATCCGATGATTTCTTCATAGGCTACGTAGATAGCACAAGAAGTGGTTGGTATGGTAACCAATAGTCCGACAAAAAGGAACAGGCATCCCGCAATATTGATCAATCCGAGCAACAGCAGAAATCCGAGCCAGTTAAGATACTTCTTCGTAATGACCTTTCTGCTGATTTCCATGGCATCCCATACTTTTCTTTCGTTAAAAAACAAGATGAGGCCTGAGAAGGTCCATGAGACAAGCACGAGAAGTATTATGATTACCATTAGAAAAGCCAACAGGATGAAAGAGATAAAGTTGGTATCAGATGCTGAAGCAGTTTCTATTTCATTTATAAAATCAAAGCCAACAACCAAAAAGAAGGGGAGCAGAAAAACCAGCATAATCGCGATGGCGATCAATCCCTGCAGGAATGCTATCCCGATTAATGGACCTGTCTTCTGATAACCGTCGAAGAAGTTGCTGAACTGGTAAGGTTCATTCTTGTCTATCTTTTTTGCCAGTACATACATGCCCATGGATAGCGGGATGAGAAAGATGCTTGCAAACGGAATGAAATTGCCGGCCATTCGCAGTAAAAAGGCAAGCAGGATGAATCCGATGAATCCACCGACATTCATTTTAAAAAGTTCGAACCCTTTTTTGATGTATTCAACAGAGTTGGTCTCATAGCCATTCATCAAAAGGGCGCTCAGCGATTTTCCTTCCTTGTTATTCAGCAAGTCGAGGTCTAATAATTGGTTTTCCATATTGTAATATGTTTATTGATAGATGCAAGATAAATAATTATATGCAAAACTGCATATAGATGAAAAAATGCTATGGGGCTTCAGGAGTTTAGCCGAAGAGCTTGGCGATACCGAAAGCGGCGGCGGCGGCCACGGCACCTATGGCCATCACTTTCAATGCTCCCTTAAACAGCGGCTGTCCGGTAAGTTTAGATTTGAAGTATCCGAAAATAAATAAACTGAAAAGGGTAACCACTGCGGAGTAAATCAACCCGTCATGCGGATGTTCTGTAAAGAAATAAGGTGATAAGGGGATGACGCCACCGATGATGTAGGAAATACCGATGGTAAATGCGGAGTTTCTGGCACGTTTCGGGTCTGGTGTTTCCAAATCCAGTTCATATTTCATCATAAACTGTACCCATTTATCTTTATCTTTTGCCAATTCTTCCACTGCTGCATTCACGGTGGTTTCGCTCAGTCCCATGTGAGAGAATATTTCGCGGGTTTCGCTAATTTCCTTGTCGCGCAGATTATCCACTTCATAATATTCTCTTTTTTGTTCTGAAGCATAATGGTCTATTTCTGCACGGCCCGCAAGATAACCGCCTAGGCCCATCGCAATAGAACCTGCCGCAATTTCCGCAATACCCGCCGTAATAACCAGTGAAGAGGCTTCCACTGCACCGCTTAATCCTGCTGCCAAGGCAAAGGGTACGGTTAATCCGTCAGACATGCCTATCACGATGTCTTTGATGAACTCTGAACTCTTCACATGTTCTTCGTTGTGATCAATCAGGTGTCTGGTGGCTTCCGGGTGCAGGTGCATATGTTGTACGATTATCGATGAACAATTTACGATTAATTTTTATAACTGTGTCGCAATCCTCTTAAGACATTGCCTGCTGATTGATATGATCCATCTTATAACTCATGATGTCGGCAATGGAACGAGCACGAAACTTTGCCATTTCAGCTCTTTCGCCTTCAAATAATTCATTTACCGCTTCCTCCCAGTAGCTGTACCATCCGTCAAAGTCAGATCTTGTCAAGGCAGTCAGTCTGTTGACATTAAAGTGCTTTTCTGTAACGTTACCGCGGTATTTATCGCCATCCAGTAAGATGCCCTCCCAGAAATCGGCAACAAGAGGAATATGTGTTTCCAGATGCAGCGGACTGATTTCTTTGAATATTTTCCCTAATCGATCATCCTGAAAGGATAACTCATAAAATCGGGTGATGATTCTTTCTATATCTTCTCTGTGTGTTATATCTTGTTTCATGTCGCTTAATATCCAACTAAAATTAACCTAAACCAAAACAAAACACGTTAAGGCGTATTTAAATTAAGGGCAATGTCATCTGGCTTCCAGTGAGTCTTTTATGCCGATGATATAGGTAGCTTTTCGCAACTTATTATCCCCTTCCAGTATCCATCTTGCTCTGTAGTAGATATTGATGCTGTCGTGTAAATATAAGGTGCCGGGTGAATTGAAAGTATCGATTTTTGTAAGACCGTTTGCAAAGAAGAATTTCGTATAGGCTCCCTGAGGATACGGCATGATACTGTCAACATAACGGCAGTCCTGATTGATTCTTCGGGTTTCATTTGGAGCAATGGTGAAAGAATCCAGCGAGAAATAATAGCCGGAATCGATCAGCTTGTAATTTCTGAGAAATACATTCCCGGATAGCTCATTTTTAACATAAAACTCACTGCAGGATATTTCCGTGTCCAGCAACTTGCATGCAGACAAGGATAAAGACAAGACAAGGAATAGAAGAAGATTTCTCATAGGGTTTGTGTTTTTCTGAATGACAGTAAAAGTAATCAAAATATTTAAAAAAGGTGGACATAATTAGGTATCGGATAATTTAATATCTATAGTAAACGATTTTTTTAGTATATTTGTCGGATAATGTGGAAAATAGACTTATCCGATGTTAGAGACATGCAATCCACTTTTGATCGATTGTATGAGAAGAAAGCAATCCTGCAAAAATCGAGGCCATTGCCTAAAATTGCTTTGCAAAAAATCAAGGAAAGCTTGTCTGTAGAGTGGACATACAATTCCAACAGCATAGAAGGTAATACACTTACGCTTCAGGAAACGCATCTGATATTGAAAGAAGGGATTACCGTAAAAGGAAAATCGCTGCGGGAGCATTTTGAAGCACATAACCACGAGAAAGCCATTGATTATTTATATACGCTGGTCAAGGATGATTATGTATTGCGTAGCATTGATATTTTGTCGTTGCACGGGCTGGTGTTGCGCAGCATAGAAGATGATTTTGCCGGCAGAATCCGTAACGGAGGCGTACGTATTGTAGGTGCTAATTTTATACCACCTAATGCCAATAAGGTTTCCGGTTTATTGGATGAATTGATTGAATTTGTCAATACCAATCCTATGGGTTTGAATGATATCGTTTTGTCCACCATCTTTCATCATAAATTGGTTTGGATACATCCGTTTTTTGATGGCAATGGCAGAACCGTCCGTCTGGCGATGAATTTATTATTGATGCGCAGCGGATTTCCGCCTGCCATCATTCTGAAAAATGACAGAAAAAAATATTACGAAGCGCTCAATCAGGCAAATAAAGGCAGCTATCAAAAACTCACCTTGCTGATGGCGCAGGCATTAGAGCGCACACTAAACATCTATATGAGTGCCTTGCCCAACAATGATCAGGAATATATAGAGATTTCTTCTTTAGTGGAAGAGCCGAGCGTGCCGTATGGGCAGGAGTATATCAGTTTGCTGGCAAGGCAAGGTAAAATTGATGCCTACAAAGAAGGCAGAAACTGGCTAACCACGAAAAAGGCGGTTGAGAATTATATTAAGAACAGAAAAAGAGAAAGGTGATTCAAATGAATCACCTTTCTTATGCTAAGTTATTTATTTTAAACTGTCGTCTTAATATTCAACTCTTTCATTTGCTTTTCATCAATCGTACTTGGTGAATCTAACATCACGTCTCTGCCGGAATTGTTCTTAGGGAATGCGATGAAATCGCGGATGGTTTCCACACTGTTCAGCACGGCACATAGTCTGTCGAATCCAAAAGCAAGGCCTCCGTGTGGTGGTGCGCCGTATTCAAATGCATTCATTAAGAAACCAAATTGCTTTTGCGCTTCTTCTTCCGTAAATCCTAAGCGTTTGAACATTTCGGCCTGTAATGCTTTGTCGTAAATACGAATAGAACCGCCGCCCACTTCTACGCCGTTAATCGCCAGGTCATACGCATCCGCACGAACGCGTGCAGGATCCGTATATAGAAATTCGATGTCTTCTTTTTTCGGTGAAGTAAACGGATGGTGCATCGCAAACCAGCGGTTGTCTTCTTCGATAAACTCGAGCAAAGGAAAATCCAACACCCAAAGAGGTTTGAAATCATCTTTCTTGCGTAGTCCCAAACGGTTGCCCATTTCCAGACGCAATTCATTCATCTGTTTACGCACTTTATCCGTATTGCCGCACAATACCAACAACAAATCGCCTTGTTTCATATTGGCAGCAGCAGCCCATTTCTTCAATTCCTCTTCATTATAAAATTTATCTACAGAAGATTTTAAGGTACCGTCGTTGTTGTATCTTAAGTAAATCAATCCGGTGGCGCCAATTTGTGGACGCTTCACAAAATCCGTCAGTTCATCCAGTTGCTTGCGTGTATATTCAGCAGCGTTTTCTGCATTAATACCAATCACCAGTTCCGCATTGTCAAATACACCAAAGCCTTTTCCTTTCACCAACTCATTCATTTCTACAAACTGCATACCGAAGCGAATATCCGGCTTGTCGCTGCCGTATAATTTCATCGCATCGTCGTATTGCATGCGCGGGAAGTCATCCAGTTCAATGCCTTTTACGGTTTTAAAAACATGTTTAATCAAGCCTTCAAACATATTCAGGATATCTTCCTGCTCCACAAAGGCCATTTCGCAGTCTATTTGTGTAAACTCAGGTTGTCTGTCGGCACGCAAATCTTCATCTCTGAAGCATCTTGTAATTTGATAGTATTTATCAAACCCGGAAACCATCAGCAATTGCTTAAAGGTTTGTGGTGATTGCGGCAAGGCGTAGAACTGTCCGGGATTCATTCTGGATGGCACTACAAAATCTCTTGCACCTTCCGGTGTCGATTTTATTAAAAAAGGCGTTTCAATATCTAAGAAACCATTTGCATTTAAGTAGGTTCTTACTTCATGTCCCACCTTATGACGGAAGATAATTTTTTCCTGCACTTCGTTTCTGCGCAAATCCAGATAACGATATTGCATACGAATATCATCGCCACCATCGGTTTCATTTTCTATGGTAAATGGCGGTGTTTTGGATTCGGATAAAATACGAACATCACTCACTAAAATCTCAATATCGCCGGTTGGATTTTTCGGGTTTTTGTTGGAGCGCTCCACCACGATGCCTTCCGCCTGAATGACAAACTCACGACCCAGACGTTTCGCTCTGTCGAACAGTAAATTATTGGTGTTGTTGTTGAATACGATTTGAGTGATGCCATATCTGTCACGGACATCCACAAACAGCAGTTCTCCGAAGTTACGGGTGGTTTGGACCCATCCTGATAGTTGAACCTGTTTGTTTACGTCTGTAATTCTCAATTCTCCGCAAGTGTGACTTCTGTACATTTTTTTAGTATTAAGTAGTAAGTAATAAGTAGTAAGTGTTATTACTACCATTATACAAAAATAAGAAGATAAATATTAAATAGAGGTTAATGTTGTTTACCAAAAAAAACGGGCTTCTGAACTTGTCCAGAAGCCCTGCATCGGGGTGTCTGTTGGTTAGTATTAATCTACCGATGCCGCATTTCTGTGGAATCGTGTGATGATATTGGGATTCGGATGCAGCGGAACGGCTGACTTATCCTTTCCGTCATACGGAATGATAGATAAGACATGGCGCATGCTCTCCAGGCGTGCCTTTTGTTTGTTGTTCGCCTTTACAATAATCCATGGACTGAAGGAAGTATGGGTTTTGCTGAACATGGTTTCTTTATACTTCGTATACGTATCCCATTTGTCCTGCGCCTGCATATCCACCGGACTCAGTTTCCATTGTTTCAGTGGGTTTTCCTTTCTGGAACTGAAGCGTCTTAGTTGTTCTTCCTTGGAAATGGAAAACCAGAATTTGATGATGATGATGCCGTCTTCATACAGCATATGTTCCAGTTCCGGTACCTGCTGCATGAAGATGTTGTATTGGTTTGTATTGCAGAATCCGTTCACAGGCTCCACCACGGCACGGTTATACCAGCTTCTGTCAAAGAATACAATCTCCCCTTTGTTGGGCAATTGTCTGGTATAACGCTGAAAGTACCATTGTCCGCGTTCTTCCTCCGTAGGTTTTGGCAAAGCTACCACACGCATGGCACGTGGATTTAAATGTTCTGTAAAACGACGGATGGTGCCGCCTTTTCCGGCCGCATCTCTGCCTTCAAACAAGATGGCAATTCTCGCACCCTTTTCCTGCACCCAGCGTTGTAGTTTTACCAGTTCTATCTGCAGTTTTTCCAACTCTTCCTCATACTTGATGGCATCCACCAATTTCTTCGGATTTGCATTGTTGCTGACAAGCAGATTGGATAAATCTTTCTTGGAACGCAGGTTTTTTAGGTCTCCCAGCGAAACGCTTGGATTTCCGTTTCCTGTTTCTAAAACGGCGGCGGCAGTGTTTTCTGTAAAGGTATTGGCTGTTGTCGGTTTTACCGTTTTCGTTGTATCGGACAATTGTTTGCCCGTGTCTTTCTTTGGCGTTGGATTTGCAGATTTTTTTAATGCCATAACTGTGTGTTTAGATTGGTTTTAATCTAATAAAATTCGCAGTTTTGACAGGTAAAAACCATGATAATTGTCATCTGAAAGAATGATAATTATTGTGGTGATGCGTAAGAAAGAAAGCTTATTTGCCGTTGTATCTGCTCACGATTGCATCGTAATTGGCAGAAAATTCCTTGTAAACGGCTGCGATGCCGTCGCGCAGATTGATCTTGTGTTTCCAGCCCAATCCGTGGATCTTAGAAACATCCGTGAGCTTGCGCGGCGTGCCGTCCGGTTTGGTGGTGTCGTGCACGATGTTGCCTTCGTAGCCCACAATCTCCTTTACCAGCAATGCCAGATCCTTGATGGTGATTTCCACCCCGCTGCCACAATTCACAAACTGCTCTTCGCTGTAGTTCTGCATCAGGAAATACAAGGCATCCGCCAGGTCATCGGCATGAAGAAATTCTCTGAATGGAGAACCCGTCCCCCACATCACCACTTCCGGAACATTGTTCAGTTTCGCCTCGTGGAATTTGCGTATCAGGGCTGGCAATACGTGAGAGTTGTTCAGATCATAATTGTCATTAGGCCCGTACAGATTCGTTGGCATGGCGGAGATGAAATCGCAGCCGTATTGTCTCTTGTAAGATTCACATAATTTTATACCCGCGATTTTTGCAATCGCATAAGGTTCATTGGTTTCTTCTAAAAAACCACTTAAG
Source organism: Chitinophagales bacterium (assembly GCA_046329775.1). Classification (GTDB taxonomy): domain Bacteria; phylum Bacteroidota; class Bacteroidia; order Chitinophagales; family JADIYW01; genus JADJSS01. The sequence goes on along the minus strand of JAXLTX010000003.1, from coordinate 587,952 downwards.
AGATAAGATTCATTCAGGGGCTGCGGTGCCATCTTGGGATAGATGCAGGTGCTGCCTAAGAACAATAATTTTTTTACTTTATGTTGAAAGGCGGCATGAATGGTATTGCATTCTATCATCAGATTCTCATAGAGGAAATCGGCGCGGTAGATATTGTTTGCCTGTATGCCGCCTACCTTTGCCGCTGCTACAAACACATATTCCGGTTTATTCGCTTCAAACCATGCGTTCACATCTGCCTGATTAATCAGATTCAACTCTTTGGAAGAGGCTGTCAGGATATTGGTAAAGCCCTCTGACTTTAGCTTGCGCACAATCGCAGAACCCACCATGCCGTTATGTCCTGCTACATATATTTTGGAATCTTTTTGCATAAAATAGTGATAAAGCATGAGTGGTAAGTCATATCAGATAGCTTACTACTTACGACTGATTTATTCGTGATAATTGAAAATCTTATGTCCGCCTTCCAGTAAGTATTTGTCGCGCTCAAACAGCTTAATATCGTGCTCCATCATGTCTTTCACCAGAGAAGCCAGATCATGTTTAGGATACCAGCCTAATTTGGTGTTGGATTTTGTCGGGTCTCCGATTAGCAGATCCACTTCCGTAGGGCGGAAATATCTTGGGTCGATGGCCACCACTTCTTTGCCGATTTCCACCTGATATCGTTCATCTGAGCAGGAAACCACATATCCTTTCTCGTCGATGCCCGTACCTTTGAATTCCACTTCGATGCCCACTTCCTTGAAGGACATTCTTACAAACTCACGCACTTCCGTTGTTTTTCCGGTAGCGATGACGTAATCTTCCGGTTCCGGCTGCTGCAAAATAAGGTACATGGCTTCCACATAATCTTTGGCGTGCCCCCAGTCGCGTTTTGCGTTCAGGTTGCCTAAGTATAATTTATCCTGCAAGCCTAAAGCGATTTTAGAAACCGCACGGGTGATTTTACGGGTAACGAAGGTTTCTCCACGCAGCGGAGATTCGTGGTTGAACAGGATACCGTTGCAGGCATAGATGCCATAGGCCTCACGGTAGTTCACCGTAATCCAGTAACCGTACATTTTTGCCACAGCATATGGAGAACGCGGATAGAACGGCGTTTTTTCCGACTGTGGGATTTCCTGCACCTTTCCATACAGTTCGGACGTGGATGCCTGATATAATTTGGTTTTGTTTTCCAGTTTCAGAATGCGGATAGCCTCCAGCAAACGCAAAGAACCTACTGCATCCACATTGGCGGTATATTCCGGCGTATCGAAAGACACTTTTACGTGGCTCATGGCGCCCAGATTGTAGATTTCGTCCGGCTGTACCTGCTGAATGATGCGAATCAGGTTCGTGGAATCCGACAAATCGCCGAAGTGCAGCACGAAATTGCGGTTGTCGATATGCGGATCCTGATACAGGTGGTCTATTCTGTCTGTATTAAACAAAGACGAACGGCGTTTGATACCGTGTACTTCGTATCCTTTCTTCAATAACAATTCCGCCAAATATGCGCCGTCTTGTCCTGTGATACCTGTTATTAATGCTTTTTTCATGCTGGTTAATTACGTAAAAATTAAAGAGTTGGCAAAATTACGCTTTTTTTTCGTTTTTTTGAGGTTAAATATGTTCCAAAATATTCATTTTTAACTAAAAAGCTGGCCTGATATTCTATTTGTGCAAAGGGGAATATCAAAATAATCAAATAAAATGAAGCAAAAATTAGCCATTTTCTTATCCGGCAGCGGCAGCAATGCCAGAAATATCTGTGCTTACTTTAAAAATCATGAGAAAATAGAGGTCGCTTTGCTGCTGAGCAACAAGGAACACTCCGGCGCCAAAGCCATCGGGGAGGAGTTCGGAATCCCTTCCCTTGTCTTTAACAGGGAGCAATTTTATCTGACAAACACGATACTCCATACGCTGGAAGCATACGAAATCGGTACCATCGTGCTGGCCGGTTTTCTATGGCTGATTCCGGAGAACCTGCTCGGTAAATATCCCAATCGCATCATCAATATCCATCCGGCGCTCTTGCCGAAATACGGTGGCAAAGGCATGCACGGCAGGCATGTACACGAAGCCGTGTGGCAAAACAAGGAAACAGAAAGCGGTATCACCATCCATTTGTGCAATAAGGAATACGACAAAGGCGAGGTCTTGTTTCAGACTTCTGTAGCCATAGAGGAAGGCGATATACCGGAAATCATTGCTAAAAAAGTATTAGGATTAGAACATGAATTTTTTCCGCGTGTGATAGAAGAATATGTATTGAGTGGGGAGGTATGAAACCCGGCGAAAATGATGGAGATGATAAATAGCCTTTTTCAGCAGATCAATAACAAGCGGCTCTCTCCGGCCTTTTCTTTTGGTGCACGATGAATGCAAGGTGCCACCTGACTTCCGGGATGATCAATCGCCAGCTTCCACAAGTGACCGAGGCCTAAGCTGAAAGGCTGTGCTTGGGGTTTGGCCCGATAGTGCAGATCAAAGAAATGCTCACTTAAAAAGGATGCGAAACTTTCTTCCGTTCCGCGATGCAGTTTTCTGAGTTCCTCCCGGATTTCGGGCAACAGCACTTTTTGTTCGGCTTGTGCATTGGGCAGTATTTCACTCGACTCGCCATAGTAAGTACATAAAAAGGTGTCGGTGGGTATTGGAGAGCGATCTACATGAAAGGAATAAACATCGGTGGGGAAAAACGGGTAGCTTTCATCCCTTTCATAGCAACGGATCAGATTGAGGACGGGAGAGGCGCCCTGTGTTTCCAGCAGCTTCAGGTCATTTAGAAGAAAGGTACGGGCAAGCTGTCCCTGTTCACTCAAGGAAAGCGAACGGAGCAGCTTCTCGTCAATCTCCTCCATATTTCCGTTAAGTTCTATCTTTTCAACAATCTCCGAAAAATCACCGATGAGTGTACGCGTCCAGCAGATTGCATTCATCTCTCCATGAAAAGGGGTGGATACAAGGTCTTGAAAATTCGTGACACGGTGTATGTGCTGCTCAGCGGCGGAAGAATCTGTCATAATGTTTGGTCACTCAATGATACGTATTTCTTCTAAGATTCTGATTTTTTTATAGAGCGTACGAGTCGTTCTTCGGAAGACTCTCGCCAGAGAGAGCCGCTCAGTCCATTGTTGTCCACTATCCTGCTACATGAATTGAAAGGATTGTTTTTGTACGGATACCAACCATAGCGCAAAGCCCTTTACTCAGTACCAACATCATGCTGGAACACCTCAGGAAACGAGGATATGCATCTATGTTGGAAATGTATTATAAACTAAACCCATTCCTAAACGAAGCGCCGTATACGAGACCCGTACGTACGGTGGTGAGAGAGGCGCACCTCATCGCTCTATGCAGTGAGGCCGTCTACTTGAGTATAAGCCGTATTTATTCAATTTTCTCTTGTCCTAAATATTCAAGTAATGCATTAATTCTTCTGATTCTTCGTGCGCGACTCTTCGTTCCTGCATTCATTGAAATTTGATATTCTTTTGCAAAATTGTTAGCATTTTTCTCACGCAGGTCAGTGTAAAATGTATCTAGTTTGATGTCTATGCCTGGTATTTTAATTTTATTTTCAAACATATGCCAGGCGAGACCGAATAAACCATATAGGTGGCTTACTCCAAAAATGCTATATTTTTCTAAGTCTAAATTAAAGCCTTGAATTATTTGAGTTATTTCTTCAAATTCTCTAAAGGTCTCATCAGAGTTTAAGTTGCTTAAAGTTGAATATTTAGAAAATAAATCGTCTATAATTTCAGCCTTATCGCTTGCAAAAAATTGATTTTCGAGAATCACAAATAAAAGTTCTGAGATAAACTCATGATGTTCAAGTCTATTTCTCTCAAGTTTGGAAAGGGGGTGTTGCCAAAATTCAATTTTTGAACACTTTTCAACAAGTTTGTAGAAATCCGAGTTGTGAAATTTAGCATTTCTTAATTCTTGATTTGTCAATGGTTCTCCATTTCGATTCAACCTATCAAATATACTATTTACGATATCGATTTGGTCTGTATCAACGTATTCAATTGTCAGCTCATATTTCCAAAAAATCTTTTTCCAATCTGAGAGTTGATTAAGGTCAAAATCTTTAAAATACAAGCCGTTTAATACTTCATCTCCATAGGTATCATTACTGAAATCATCTGGTATGCGCACTTCATTATTTATAAATGAAATTATTGTAGTAAGCCTTTGTTTCCCATCTATTACATCATAAATTGTTTTTCCTGTTTCCGTATCAATATGCTGATGTAAAAAAATTGGCGGCATAGGAAAGTTCTTTAAAATCGTGTCGATTAAAAACGATTTTTTAGAATCAGACCATACGTCTGATGGTCGTTGATAATCAGGGTCAAAATTATATTTCCCCAATTGATAATTTTCCCAAAAGGTGGCAATATTAATATTATTGCTATTTCTTTCCAGTATTTTCATATTTATTCGCTTAAAGATTTAGAGTCATTATAGAAAATGACGTTTTTAAATAGAGTTGTCATAACTGCATTCAAAATCCTTGGTGGATTTGGATTAATGACTCTTACGTTGCTGATTTCAGGTGAGATATTTGTTAATATCGAATCTATTTCTAGTCTATCAACATGCCAGTATGACATCCCACAAAATACAACTTCATCCGAGTCGGTCAAGGATTTCGCTTGCTCAACAGCACTTTCTCTAACAACACTTGCCCATTTAAAATCCAACCTACTAGAATCACCGGCAGGAGGTATTATTGCATTGATTTTATTTAAAGCATCAAGTCCTGTATATCTTATTTCAAATTCCGAAATATTGCCATCATTGGTATCTGTATCATAGTCTATTTTGAAATCATCAACTACTTTTTTTACTTTATGAACAAAACTGATAGAGCCATGTGGCTTATAAATTTTAAATTTCGAGCCACTATCAGTGAAAGCAGCTATATCAAAATTTATATTTAGTTTTTGAAGAACTTTCTCAAGCCATATGTCATAGTTAAATGTTACAATGTGCACTTTTCCAATGTCAGAAGAATCATTTAGCTTTTTCAGATAGGATGTCCAGCCCCATTTTTCAAGATTGATATTTGGCACATCAATCTTTTTATCATAGTAAACAAATAAAGCATATAGGTAAGTTGATAGTTCGCGATAGGCGCGAATATAAATGTTAGTCTCGTCACGATTGTTCTTCTGAAGTATATTTGCACAGGTTATAATGTCTTCAATCAATTCAATCGTTTGATTGGAATCTGAATTTGGTCTTGCGCCCAAGTTCCAAAGATTAGGACAATACTTGTATGATAAAAATCCTGATTGATTATTGCCTGGCCAAGGAACTTTTTCACCATTCTTAAAAAGATTTTTGGCATTTATTTCTTCATGCTTTCCTATATCGTTTAAAAAGTCCAAAGTAAAACCATTTCCAAGTATTATGTAGATATTTTTCATTTTGTATTTGTCATTTTTATATGGCTGCTAACTCAAAAATAGGTACAATTGATGGTATTTCAAAATATTTGTAGTTTTTATTATAAGATACTATTTTTCAATTGTTTGTGAACGCTGGCAATACAAAATATGAACACCATATCACTTGCCGCGCTTTTGGTTGCGGATTATTCTGTCCTTCACTTGCATGGTTCGGTGGGATACGAACCAACCCCCAAATCCTTAACAAATCATTCAAGCGCTTTTTGTCCTTTATCCGCAGGAACTCCGTACTTTTGCGCCACAAATTCACTCCCCATGAAGAAAATCAAATCCGCACTCGTTTCCGTTTATTACAAAGATGGACTGGATGTCCTGATTCATACGCTGGCAAAACAAGGGGTGACCTTCTATTCCACCGGTGGTACGCAGGCATTCATCGAAGGGTTGGGCTATACCGTCATTCCCGTGGAAGAGCTGACCTCTTATCCGAGCATCCTCGGCGGCCGGGTGAAAACCCTGCACCCTAAAGTGTTCGGCGGTATCCTCGCTCGTCGTGAAAATGCAGAAGATCTGGCGCAGCTGAAACAGTTCGAAATCCCGGAGATTGATTTGGTGGTGGTGGACTTGTATCCTTTCGAGGAAACCGTGAAAAACCATACCTCCCTGTTCGCCGGAGAAATGAGCTCCGAAATCATCGAAAAGATCGATGTCGGCGGCATTTCCCTGATCCGCGCGGCGGCTAAAAACTTCAGCGATACGGTCATCGTATCGCAGAAAAGCCAGTACGCGGAACTGGCACAGGTGCTGGACACCAACGACTGTGACACTTCGCTTTTGTTCCGTCAGAAATATGCGATGCAGGCCTTTGCGGTCAGCTCGCACTACGATACCCTGATTCACCGCTTTTTCGCATCGCAGGAACCTTACGAAACCTTCAAGGAGAGCTACCTGAACGGAGAGGCGTTGCGCTACGGCGAAAACCCGCATCAGCAGGGCTATTTCTACGGCGATATCAACGAGGTGTTCGATATCCTGAACGGCAAGCAGTTGTCTTACAACAACCTTGTGGATATTGATGCGGCGGTGCATCTGATGGCAGAATTTACAGCAACCACCTTTGCCGTATTGAAACATACCAACGCCTGTGGCGTGGCCACGAGAGCAACGGCGCTGGAAGCCTGGAAAGCGGCGCTGGCAGCCGATCCGGTGTCGGCGTTCGGCGGGGTGCTCATCACCAACGCTACGATAGATGCGGAGACGGCGACGGAAATCGACAAGCTGTTCTTTGAAGTCCTGATTGCCCCGGCGTTCAACGAGGATGCCCTGCAGATGCTGATGAAGAAGAAGAACAGGATTTTGCTGAGACAGAAAGTATCCGATTTTCCGAAAAAACAGTTCAAGTCCTTGCTGAACGGTGTGATCGCACAGGATTTTGATAAGAAAATCGAAACGAAAGAAGAGTTGAAAACGGTGACAAAATTCGCACCGACAGAAGCACAAATACAGGATTTATTGTTTGCCAACAAGGTGGCGAAACATTTGAAATCGAATACCATTGTGCTGGCCAAAGGGCTGCAATTACTGGCGATGGGCTGTGGTCAGACATCGCGTGTGGATGCGCTGCAACAGGCCATTCATAAGGCGAAATCGTTCGGGTTTGATTTGTCCGGTGCGGTGATGGCCAGCGATGCGTTTTTCCCTTTCCCGGATTGTGTGGAAATTGCAGATAAGGCTGGTATCGCGGCGGTGGTGCACCCGGGGGGCAGCATCAAGGATCAGGATTCCATCGACTATTGCGATGCGCATGGCATGGCGATGGTCTTGACCGGGATCAGGCACTTCAAGCACTAGAATCTACGTATTGCGGCAAATATCGTAAGGTAATCTCTCTGGCTGCTTTCTTTAAAAGCACACACCCGTTTCCGAGGGGCGGTGACGGGATAAATCAGGTAAAACATAATAAAAATTAAATTTTCATTTCTCGATTACAATCTCGCTAATAAATCTTACTTTTGTTGTTTAATTCAAATTCAAGATTTAAGCCTCAAAAATGGGATTATTTAGCTTCCTGAACAAAGAAATAGCGATTGACCTTGGAACGGCCAATACACTCATCATATACAAAGACCAGGTGGTGGTGGACGAACCATCTATCGTGGCGATTGACAAAAAAACAAATCAGGTGATTGCGGTGGGAAAGAAAGCGATGCTGATGCATGAGAAAACGCATGCCAACATCGAAACCATCCGCCCGCTGAAAGACGGGGTGATTGCGGACTTTACCGCTGCCGAGGCGATGATTCGCGGTTTCATCGCGATGATTACGGATGGTAACCGCTGGTTCCGCCCGTCTCTGACCATGGTTATCTGTATCCCATCTGGCATTACCGAGGTGGAAAAGAGAGCGGTGATTGAAAGTGCGGAGCATGCGAATGCCCGTGAGCGTTACCTGATTCATGAGCCGATGGCCGGTGCGCTGGGCATAGGACTGGATGTGGAGCTGCCGGAAGGGAACATGATCATCGATATAGGCGGCGGAACAACGGATGTTGCCGTTATCGCCTTGTCCGGCATCGTAACCGATCAGTCCATTCGTGTGGCAGGTGACGACTTTACCATGGATATCGTAGAATACGTTAAGCGTCAGCATAACATTTTAATCGGAGAACGTACTGCAGAGCAGGTGAAGATAAATGTGGGTTCTGCCTTGCAGGACCTGGAAAGCCCGCCGGAAGATTATGCGGTACACGGCAGAGACTTGCTGACAGGTATCCCTAAGCAGGTGACGGTTGCCTACAGCGAGATTGCAGGATGTCTGGATAAATCCATTTCCAAGATTGAAGAGGCGATCATGAAAGCGCTGGAATCCACACCGCCGGAGCTGGCATCCGATATATACCGCAAAGGTATTTATCTGACGGGTGGCGGGGCCCTGTTGCGTGGTTTGGACAAACGAATTGCCATGAAAACCAAACTGCCGGTAAAAGTGGCGGATGATCCACTTCGTGCAGTGGTGCGTGGTACAGGAATTGCCCTGAAAAACAGACACCGTTACACTTTCCTGATGAGTTAAGATAATGCGCAGCATATATTATTTAATTACTCGTTTCTACGTGCTCATAATCTTTGTGCTGCTGGAGATTTTTGCCCTTTCCTTAGTGTATAAGTCCCATAAATATCAGGAAGTGAGATTCCTGAACACTTCCGGGAATTTTACCGGCACCATCATGGAATATGTGAACGGTATCAATGAGTTTGTCCATCTGGGTGCCAATAATAAGGTATTGCAGGAGGAGAACACCCAACTCAGAAGATTGGTGGCTTATCAGAATAAGTATCCGTCGGACTCCATGCTGCCGAAAAGTTCCAGCTCCTATCATTTCGATTACATACCGGCAAAGATTGTCAACAACACCATCAGCAAAAGCATCAACTTCATTACCATAGACAAGGGAAGCATCGACGGCATTCAGAAAGGTCTGGGCGTGGTGAGCAGTAACGGCGTGGTAGGCATCGTTACCAATGTATCTGAACATTTTTCGCTGGTGATGTCTGTCGTCAGTGTGAAGTCGCTGATTGGAGTGCGGCATAAGAAGACCAACGCGCTGGGCAACCTGCGCTGGAATGGTGATGACCCATATACCTTGCAGGTGGATGGTATGAGCAAAACCTTGCCGATAAAGAAAAACGATACCATTCTGACAGCCGGCTTTTCTTCCATCTTTCCGCCGGATATTGTGGTGGCGACGGTTAAGAAGCTGGAGCCGGATGAGAGTACCAGTTTCTACAACATGAACGTGAGGCTGACGAATGACATCAACTCGCTGAGTTATGTATATGTGGTGAAAAATGAGAAAAAGAAAGAACTGGATTCTTTACAAACACAGATGATCAATGAATAGCAAATTCATCATAACGAATAGTGTCCGTTTTATACTGCTCATCGCATTGCAGGTGTTGCTGCTCAATGAGCTGCCGTTGGGACGTGTGTATGTGATGGCGTATCCGCTGGCGATATTGCTGCTGCCTGTGTTTACCCCAAGGGTCTTGGTGCTGCTGCTTGCCTTCTTTACCGGGCTGATCATTGATATCTTCAGCAACGGCGGCGGCCTGCATACGGCCACCCTTACAGCCATCGGATATTCGAGAAGCTATATTCTGGATACCTTTCAACCCCGTTCCGGGTGGGATAAACTGGATGTTCCCAATGTTTCCCAGCAGGGCATCACCTGGTTTTTCTACTACTCGCTCATCATGTTTTCCATTCACCATTTTCTTTACTTTTTTTTGGAAGTATTCTCCTTTGCTAATTTTTTCTCCACTATATTTAAGACGATAATCAGTTTATTCGGCACTCTATTGCTGGTCTGGATGATCAGTCTTTTCTTCATGAGAAACAGCAGAGAATAATACAGAATGCGACGTGGTAACGAAAATGGTATTTTAGAAAAAGCGATCTTTATCGCTGCCTTCATACTTATTGTCAAATTGTTCTTTCTGCAGATCTTAACGCCCGGGTATAAGTTAAAGGCGCACGACAATGTGGTGAAGAAAGTGACCATCTATCCTTCCAGAGGTCTGGTGATTGACCGCAAGGGAAAGGTAATGGTGTATAATGATGCGGTGTACGATATTCTGGTGCAATGGAATATTACCAAGAATCTGGATACCCTGAGATTGTGTGAGTTGCTGAATACCACGCAGGAGTATGTGCGCATCAAGCTCGATGAAATAAAACGAACTACGCCCAATAAACCCACACCATTCATCAAATTGCTGGACCCGCAAACCTTTGCACGTTTTCAGGAGCATTTGTTTGAGTTTCCCTCTTTTTCCTTTCAGATTCGAACGGTCAGAAGATATCCGTACAATGGTGGGGCATCCGTACTGGGTTACCTGAGTGAGGTGACGGAAAATAACATTGAACAGTCTGCCGGCTATTACGAGTTGGGCGATTATATGGGCACCACCGGCCTCGAACAGTATTACGATAGTCTATTGCGCGGCGAGAAGGGATATAATTTCCAGGTGGTGGATGTGAAGAACACCTACAAAGGGAAATACAAGGATGGCAAGGATGATAAATCGCCGGTGGCAGGCTGGGACATGGTTTCCGGTCTGGATGCGGAACTGCAGGCTTACGGTGAAAAGCTGATGCAGGGGAAAGTCGGCGGTATCGTTGCTATAGAGCCTTCTACCGGGGAGATTCTGGCGTACGTGAGCAGTCCGGGATATGACCCGAACTTGCTGACAGGCCGTTATCGCCGTCATAATTTTAACGTGTTGTTCAAGGATTACTATAAGCCATTGCTGAACCGTCCGATACAGGCGATGTATCCGCCGGGTTCCACTTTCAAGGCAGCAGCGGCACTGGTGATGCTGCAGAATAACATACATGGAGAAAAATGGTCCTGGTTTTGTCCAGGAGGATACCGCGTCGGAAACCATGTGGTAAAATGCCACGGAGTACACCCGATTCCCGATGTAGAGACGGCCTTGCAATATTCCTGCAACTCTTATTTCTGTAAAATCTACAACGACTTCATCATGGACTCCATGTACGCCACGCCGGCCATTGGATACCAGCAATGGTGGGATATGATGAGCCAGTTCGGGTATGGAAAAAAACTGGGAATTGACCTGAAAGGAGAGAAGCGGGGCAATCTACCCAGTGTGAAATATTATAACAAGGTCTTTGGTGAAGGCAGGTGGAGAGCAGCAACGGTGATTTCCAATTCCATCGGACAGGGGGAGGTGTTGGCAACCCCTCTGCAGATTGCCAATGCGATGGCCATCATTGCCAACAAGGGGTATTACATCACGCCGAAGATTTGCCGCTATTTTGTAAAGGATAAGCAATACAGAATTCCGATACGGCAGAAGATAGTGACCAATATAGATTCTGTTTATTACCGATATGTCATTGATGGCCTGGAAAAGGTGGTGCTTGCCGGTACGGCAAGAGGGGCCATGATTCCGGATATCTCCTTCTGCGGAAAGACGGGAACGGCACAGAATCCGCATGGGAAGGATCACTCCATTTTTGCAGGATTTGCACCTAAGGAAAATCCCAAGATCGCCATTGCTGTATTTGTGGAAAATGCTGGATTTGGAGCCACTTATGCAGCGCCGATCGCATCGTTGATGGTGGAGAAATATCTTCACGATTCCATTTCCCGCAAGCGGATTCCTTTGCAGGAAAGAATGTATAAGGCCCGTTTGATCAGCGAAGAGTTGAAGACAGGCATTCCGAAGACACCTGCACAGCTGGCTGCAGATTCCATTGCCAAAGCCAAGGCAAAACTGGAGCGGCAGAAGTTTGTGGCAGATTCCACAAAAGCGGCAAAAGAAAAGAATAAACCGGTGAAGCAGAATATGAAACAGGATACTGCCGCCATCAGAAGAAAAGAAGAAGGAATCTTTCAAGAATAACATGCAACCGAATAAACGCGCATATGACCCCATCGACAGTATCGTCTTGTACTGTTACCTGTTCCTGGTGCTTCTGGGCATCATGTCCATTTTCGCCACGGAATATAATGGTGACATCAGTGCGTCATTTTTCAGTTTCAAGCACAGTTACATCCGGCAGACGCTGTTTGCCGTAGCCGCCGGATTCATGTTCTTCATGATCATCGGATTCGACAGGAGGATATTGCAGCTGATTTCATATCCGATGTATGGGCTGATATTGCTGTTGCTGTTGTCCGTATTTGTATTGGGAGAACGGACCAAAGGTGACCAGAACTGGATTAACCTGGGATTCTTCAAGTTGCAGCCATCGGAGTTTGCCAAGTTTGCCACCGCTATGGCGCTGGCAAAATATTTTGATACGCCGAATATGCGTTTCGTTACCCGTAAGGAACACCTCACGGCCTATGCCATCATCGGATTGCCATTGCTCATGGTAGCGGGGCAGGGGGACGCAGGTTCCTGTCTGGTATTTGCCGCATTCATTTTTGTCCTGAACAGAGAAGGATTGTCCGATCTGGTGATTTATCTGGGATTGTATATCATCATCGTATCCGTATTGTCATTGCTGATCAATCAGTACCTCATCATCGGCATCAGCATCGTCCTGTTTTGCGTGCTGATCTACTGGAACTGGCTGAATAAGATGCTGGTGAAAATACTCGCCGTCATCATGATCGGTACCTGCCTTTACACCTTTTCGGTAAGTTATATCTTCAATAATGTGCTGGAGAAACATCAGCGCGACAGAATCAATGTGATACTTGGAAAAGAGTTGACCAAAGAAGCCCGACGCGGTGTTGCCTACAATCTGAATCAATCGAAAATTGCCATCGGATCCGGCGGAATTATCGGAAAGGGATATTTACAGGGAACACAGACACGTTACAATTATGTGCCGGAGACAAGCACCGACTTTATCTTCTCCGCCATTGGCGAAGAATGGGGCTTTCTGGGTTCTCTGGTATTGATAAGCGTGTATGTGACGATGCTGATACGGCTGTTACTGCTTGCTGAACGACAAAGGAGCCCTTATGGCAGGGTTTATATCTATTCCGTAGTGGCTATTATCTTCACACACGTTGTGATAAACATAGGCATGACCATCGGTCTTCTTCCTGTCATAGGCATACCGCTTCCATTGCTGAGCTACGGAGGTTCATCCTTATTGTCTTTCACCTTCATGATTGCCACGGCGCTCAAGCTGGATAGCGAACGGAGAATGACCATGCGTTAATCTCCGCACGATATTTTTATTGCAAACAAGATCTTATTTTGTAGATTAGTGTATGGAAACTATGGATATTTTTAAGGAGATTTTTGAACCCGGTCTGATTAAGGAACTTACTTCGAAATCAAAATTTCAGACAGCCAGGGCTGGTGATGTTATTCTGGATATCGGAGAGACCGTTCGTCAGATTCCGATTATCATGAAAGGCTCCGTGAAGGTGTCTCGTATTGACGAAGAAGGAAAGGAATTGCTGCTGTATTATGTAAATCCCAAGGAGAGTTGTGCCATGACGTTTACCTGTTGCATGCAGCAGTACCCCAGCGAGATAAAGGCAGTGGCGGAAGATGATGTCGAAATGCTTGTGGTGCCCACTGTCGTCATGGATCAGTGGCTGGTGAAATTTCCAAGCTGGAAAAGTTTTGTGATGAAGACCATCCATCATCGTTTCAATGAATTACTCAGAACCATCGATCAGATTGCCTTTCAGAAGTTGGATGAACGCCTGATTTCCTACCTGAAGGATAAATCAAAGGCTACCAAATCCACCCTGATCAATCTTTCCCACCAGCAGATTGCGGATGAACTGGCCACCTCCCGTGTCGTCGTTTCCCGCCTGCTGAAGAAACTGGAGAATGATAAGAAACTGCTGCTGTATAGAAATCAGATTAAATTACTGAAAGAAATATCTGCGTAGTCTTTCAAAGAACAAACCATTGATTTCTTATCCCTCATGTATCGTTTGCATGAGCTGTTCCTGTGAATTGTAACATTTGTAACTGACAACGGTCTGTTTCTGATATAACTTTGCTACACAAATCAAGGTTATGAAACAAAATATGGGAACATTAGACAAAGCCATTCGCGTAGCGGTGGCCGTTGTCATTGCAGTGCTTTATTTCACCAACGTCATCAGCGGAAACCTGGCGATTGTCTTATTGGTATTTGCAGCCGTGTTTATGCTTACAAGTCTGGTCGGTACTTGTCCTTTGTATCTTCCTTTTGGAATATCTACAAAGAAGGAATCCTGATTCCCCGATATTGGATTTTTGCAAACCTTTCGGGTTAGAGTGAAATTAATTGCTAAATATAAAATAAGTACACATGTTAGAACAAATGAAAAGTCTATTGGGATTTGGCCCTAAAACAGATTACAAACAACTGATGCAGAATGGTGCCGTAATCATTGATGTCCGTACGAAAGCGGAATACCAGGGCGGGCATATAAAAGGCTCTGTAAATATTCCGTTGAACAATCTGTCCAATCATTACTCCAAGCTGGATAAGAGCAAACCGGTGATTACCTGTTGTGCATCCGGCATGCGAAGTGCACAGGCTAAAAACATCTTACAGGCAAACGGATTCAAGGAAGTTTATAACGGCGGGGGCTGGTATGGTCTGCAACAAAAAATAAGATAAGGACATGGAGACATTCAAATATAACTTAGTGAACAATTGGAATGCCATCCGTCTGATCCGTCTCGCCCTCAGTGTTATCATCATCGTTCAGGCGGTGCAGATACACGATGCCTTATTCGGCTTTTTGGGTGCCTTTTTCATGTATCAGGCTCTGAGCAATACCGGTTGCTGTGGCGTTAACGGCTGTGCACCTACGATAAGCAAATCCACGGAACAATCCGAAGAGGTGGAATTTACAGAAATTAAAAAATAATGAAATGTCAACAGCAGTAAAAAAATCCTTTTCAGATTACATTAAGGAGGATAAACCGGTTTTGGTCGATTTCTATGCAGACTGGTGTGGACCGTGTAAGGTAATGCATCCGATTCTGGAAGAACTGAAAGCAAAAATGAACGACGATGTGACAGTGCTGAAAATCAATGTGGACAAGAATGCACGCGTAGCCTCGAAATATCAGATTCAGAGCATTCCTACATTGATCCTGTTTAAGAACGGACAAATCAAATGGCGGCAATCTGGTGTGGTTCCGTCTGCACAGTTACAGAAAATCATTGCACAACACAGCTAATCAAACCTTATCTTTAAATCTATAAACGAATACAATGAACATAAAATTTTTATCTTTTTTATTGTCGGTGGTCTTGATGACCATATCCTGTAACTCTCAAAATGCCAGCCAGGTGCTAAACCCAACGGCCTTTAATCAAAAAATAAGCACTTCTCCCGATGCCGTCATTCTGGATGTCAGAACTCCGGAAGAGTTTGCCGGTGGTTTTATCGACAAGGCAATCAATATAAATTATGCAGGTCCTGATTTTCAGGCTGAAATTTCCAAACTGGATAAAAATAAAACCTATCTGGTGTATTGTTTGTCCGGCAAGAGAAGCGCATCAGCGGCAGACTATATGCGCAGCAATGGCTTTAAAGACGTCATCAACCTCGATGGTGGTATCCTGGCATGGCAGGGAAATAACCTGCCACTTGTGAGCAATTCTGCTCCTGTTGCAGACAAGATCTCTTTTGATGCATATACGCAGATGATCACTTCAGATATCCCTGTGGTCGTAGATTTTTATGCACCATGGTGCGCCCCATGCATAAAGATGAAACCTATGCTGGAGGAACTGGATAAGGAATATGCAGGTAAGGTGAAAATTATCCGTTTGAATGTGGATGAAAATAAGGAATTGGCAAAGCAACTGAACATCGTGGGGATTCCCATCATCAAGATCTTTATAAAAGGAAAAGAAACCTGGACACATCAGGGATATATAGAGAAAGATGCGTTGAAGAAACAACTTTGATGATAGCTTTGAAATAGTTTTATGGTTTTTGTGAGCTTGCATCTGCTTTCGCAGATGCAACTTTTTTTAAAGGACTTGCTATATTCAGTTATGTGTGTTATATTTGACGTATGTTTAAGACATACGTCAAATGATTAAAACGAACAATGTACGCCAAAGTCGAAGATTTTACCACTGAACAACAGGAAATGGCCAGATATGCAAAACTGCTGGCTCATCCTGCCAGAGTGGCCATCATTGAATATCTGGCCAGGGAGAACAGATGCATTTCAGGCGATATTTCCAACGAACTGCCTTTGAGCAGAACCACCGTATCACAACACCTGCAGGAATTGAAAAACCATGATCTGATTACCGGTGCAATCGAGGGGCAGAAGGTCTGCTATTGCATCAACTGGAAAACCTATAACAGGATGCAGAAACTATTCAATAGGTTTTTTGATAAGGTCATACAGCATAAGAATAATTGTTGTTAAGCATTAAAATATCAGGCAGATGAAACTATCAGATTTAAAGAAACAACTGAAGAATGTAACGGAATTACATTTCAGGTTGCCGAACGGTGTCGCAATTCCTGCGCATTTCCACTTAACAGAGATTGGGTTGATGACCAAGCATTTCGTAGATTGCGGTGTTTCCATCCACCACGAAAAATGGGCAACGCTACAGTTGTGGGTGGCCAATGACACTGACCACAGGCTGAAGCCGGACAATTTCCTGAAAATTATCAATAACTCCGAAAAGATTATCGGAACAGAAGACCTGGAGGTGGAGGTGGAATACCAGTCAGATACCATAGGCCGATACGGACTGGAATTTGATGGAAGCAATTTTCTCCTTATAGCCAAACAAACGGATTGCCTGGCTCAGGACAAATGTGGCATTCCGCAGGAAAAACCAAAAGTATTGATGTCTGAATTGGGTGACACCGTTCAGCCTTGCTGCACACCGGGCGGTGGTTGTTGTTAACTGTAAAATGATTTCCATGAGTGATATGACTGAAAACAACATAACGGTAAAGCAGCTTTCTTTTCTTGACAGGTATCTGACCCTCTGGATCTTTCTGGCTATGATTTCCGGCGTACTGGTCGGATATGTGTTTCCGTCGATTCCTGTTAAACTGAATACGCTTTCATCTGGGACCACCAATGTCCCGCTGGCCATCGGACTGATTCTGATGATGTACCCGCCGCTTGCAAAAGTGAAATACGAAGAAATCGGCAAGATATTCAAGCATCCTAAATTATTATTGCTCGGATTATTTCAGAGCTGGATAGTTGGGCCGTCTCTGATGTTTGTGCTCGCTACGGTATTCCTGCACAATCATCCCGAATACATGACAGGACTCATTCTTATCTCTCTCGCTCCCTGTATTGCAATGGTATTGGTCTGGAATGATCTGGCAAAGGGGGATAATGAACTTGCCGCCGGTTTAGTGGCATTTAACAGTGTCATGCAAATCTTATTTTACAGCACATATGCCTGGTTTTTTATCACCATATTGCCACCGGTGTTTGGTATCAAAGGATATCAGGTGAATATTGAAATCTGGCAGATTACCAAGAGTGTTTTTATCTATCTGGGCATCCCGTTTTTTGCCGGCATGATGACCAGATTTGTTCTCATAAGGACTAAAGGGAAACACTGGTACACCACGCACTTCATTCCTAAGGTCAGCCCGATTACCTTAATCGCCTTATTGGCAACCATTGTGCTGATGTTTAGCCTGAAAGGTGAACTGATTGTACAGATTCCTCTGGACGTTATCCTGATATCCGTACCATTAACCATCTTTTTTATACTGATGTTTTTTTCCACTTTCTTTCTGGTAAAATCGCTGGGAGGTAATTATAAGGAAACGACAACCTTGTCTTTCACAGCAGGTAGCAATAATTTTGAATTGGGAATCGCCGTGGCCATTGCTGTTTTCGGATTGCATTCTGGAGCCGCCTTTGCAGCTGTAATCGGTCCGCTGATAGAAGTGCCGGTGCTGGTGTTGCTGGTGAATGTGGCTTTAAAACAAATGAAGAAATTCAAATGATCAATATCCTCGTTTTATGCACCGGCAATAGTTGCCGCAGTCAGATGGCACACGGCTATCTGGAATATTTTGTGAAAGGCAGGGCCGCTGTTTACAGTGCAGGCGTTGAAACGCATGGTGTAAATCCGAACGCCATTTACTTCATGAAGGAAGATGGAATAGACATCTCATGTCATACCTCCAACAATATTTTGGAATATAAAGACATTCGTTT
Organism: Chitinophagales bacterium; assembly: GCA_046329775.1. GTDB lineage: Bacteria > Bacteroidota > Bacteroidia > Chitinophagales > JADIYW01 > JADJSS01. Next base: position 569,854 of record JAXLTX010000003.1, on the reverse strand, counting down.
TGATTTTGTGATTACGGTATGCGATCATGCAAAAGAGGTATGTCCTTATTTTCCAACGGATGCCGTTATGCTGCATCATGATTTCCAGGACCCTTCCAAAGTAAAGGGAACGGAAGAAGAGATAGCGGCGGCATTCAGAACCACCCGGCAAGATATAAAGATTTACTGTGAGCAATTCGTGCGTATGTTTATCGATGAGCCTAAATGAATTTTTCATTTTGCTCATCTGTGATGTCGCCTGAAAGGCTCTGGCGGACAATGTCTGCAATGACCTTTACCACCACAAACAGACTGACACAGGCAATCATGGCATTTTTGTGGTTCCAATGCAGGTTTTCCGTAACTGCCTGATGCAGAAAGGTGCCAAGGACCACCACAATGTGTACCACCAGGATATGCATGTCCAGGATTTCATAATTATCCTGAGGTTTTAAGGTCTTATATGCTCCGTTCAGGATGAAAAGCACTAAGAATTCCACCAGATTGTAGGTGATGAAACTTAATAGGGTGATTCTGTAAAAGGTACCCTTAAAGAAAAGTACATCAAACATGCTCATGGCCGATGAAGTGTCGTCTGCTTTTGCGTTGACCATCAGCCCGAGAAAGGTGACGATAAAAATCAGATAGAAGAAAAAGATGCCGGTCCTGAACAAAAAGAATTTAATTCCCATGGATAGTTTTTCAGCGAAACCTGCTTCCGGATCGCCCTGAGCTCCAATGATTTTCAGGAGTCTGAATGTGCTGTTGATGAGTAATTCTATCCAATAGATGTAGACCACTGAAAAGATGGTCCAGTTGTAATGGATGACACCATAGAGAGGAAACAGGTTGGAGAAAATAATTAACGGTAACATGACGTTCCTGTTGCGCTGGTTCATGGGATTTTTGTTTAGCTTTTGTGTGTCAAATATAATCGCTAATTTTAGAATATGCCAAACAGAGATGTACACCACATGAGAGAAAGTTATGAGTCTTCCTTTTTGCTGGAAGAGCATTGTAACGAAGATCCGTTTCTGCAGTTTGATGAATGGTTTCATCATGCCATAGAGATGAAACTGCCGGAGCCGAATGCCATGACATTGGCCACCGCAGGAAGTGACGGACAGCCCTCCGCAAGAATCGTTCTGCTCAAGAGTTTCAGTAAGGAGGGGTTTGTATTTTATACCAACTACGAAAGCAGGAAAGGCCGGCAGATGCAGGAGAATGAGAAGGTGGCATTATTGTTCTGGTGGGCAGAGCGTCAGGTAAGGATTGAGGGCGTGATTACAAAAGTAGATAAGGAAGCTGCGCAGAAATATTTCCATTCCCGTCCCAAAGGCAGTCAGATCGGTGCCATTGTATCTCCGCAAAGTCAGGTACTGGAAAACAGATTTGTACTGGAAGAAAAATTCAAGGAAGCAGAGCATGCCTACCGCGGTAAAGAAGTGCCGTATCCGGAGCACTGGGGCGGTTATGTCGTGGTGCCGCAGCTGATTGAATTCTGGCAGGGCAGGGTGAGCCGTTTGCACGACAGGATACAATATACGCGGGTAGCGGATGATAAGTGGAAGATGGAACGTTTAGCACCGTAGCATAAGATGTGAAACTAAAAATAAGAAAGCCTCAGCATTGCTGAGGCTTATCTTTTAAGTAAGAAGTAATCTTATTTGCTTTTGTTCACAGCGTCACCCAACTCTTTACCAGCTTTGAATTTCACCAACGTTTTAGCAGGAATCTTGATTTTAGCACCGGTTGATGGGTTTCTTCCGTCTCTTTTAGCTCTTTTAGCTGTGCTGAAAGTACCGAAACCGATCAAGGTAACTTTGTCACCTTTTTTCAAGGTTTTACGAATGCTGTCTAATACGGCATTCAAAGTGTCGTTTGCTGTTGCGTTTGTTACGCCTGCTGCGTCAGCAATTACTTTTACTAAATCTCCTTTGTTCATTATTGTCTTATTTAAAAGTTAAAAAAACATTATGCCACAAAGTTAAATGCTTTATTCAATTATCCAAATAATTAGCGGAAAATGTTAGTAAAAATGGGACTCTGTGTAAAATTACAGCCCGAAACGCTTGGTTTTACTGGCTTTTTAGGCAGAGAACGAGGTGCCGCAACCGCAAGTGGAGGAGGCGTTCGGGTTATTGAAAATAAAACCTCTGTTGTCCAGTCCGCTTTTAAAATCTATTTCGCAATCGTATAGATATATCTCCTGAGATTTGTCGATGAACAGGGTGATTCCATCCAGTTCAAAAACATGATCGTTTTCCTTCTTAGCATCAAAGTCCAGGATATAGGTGAATCCGGCACAGCCGCCGCCTTTTACGCCCAGCCGTAATCCGAAGCCCGGTGCGTAATTTCCTTTTGCAAGCAGGTCTTTCACTTCCTGCAGGGCTTTTGGTGTCAGTGTTACCGGTGTTTTCTGTGCTGCCGTTGTATTCATAACTCTATAAACATTACTTCGGCAAAGTTAGTTCAAAAAAGTTATAAAATACAGGATGCATAACTGCGTTTAAGATGTGTGGTTAATTGTAAAAAATAGCCTATTTTTATAGTCCCGTTTTACAGGGGATAATTATACAGCATAAATAAAATTAAGACATGGATACTTCCGGATTTTTTGATGTAGTCAAGTACGTATTGCCCTCTCTGGTGGCATTGGGTTTCGTTTACATGATTGTAAAGGCATTTATTGATGATGAAGCGGTTCGCAGAAACCATGAGAGCAGCAAGGTGCTGGTGCTGGAACAGCGAAAGGTGTCCTTACCATTGCGTTTGCAGGCGTATGAACGTATCATCGTTTTTCTGGAAAGGATACATCCCTTCAGTTTGCTGACCAGAGTCTATCAGCCGAATATGCTGGTGGCGGAACTGCAGTTGGAACTGATCAAAAGCATCCGTATAGAGTATGAATACAATTTGTCGCAACAGATGTATATCAACGAGGAAGCATGGCAAATGGTGGCGACGGCAAAAGAGGAAACCATTAAGGTGATTAACATGTTTGCATCCCAGATGCCGGACGAGGCGGATGGTATTGAATTGAATAAAGCGATCTTCAATTATTATATGAATTCGGATAAACAGGTGCCGGTTCAGATTGCCATCAATTTTGTAAAAAGCGATGTTAAGAAGTTGTTCTAAAATCGTAATGCTGTTGCTGGCTGTTGTGAGCACGACGGCCTGTAAAACCTATTTTCCGGTTCGGGAAAGCGCCTCTCTGGTGAAAGCCAATAAGATGTTTGTGCCGGATACAGGCATGCGTGTTTTCTATCAGCCATATAAAGATTCTCTGGATAAGATCATGAAGGTGCAACTTGCTGAACTGACAGAAGACCTCACCAAGAAATTGCCGGAAAGCACGCTTGGGAATATGATGGCAGATATCCTGAAGAAAAAGACAGCCGAATATACTAAAGATGAGATTGACGTTGCGGTGCTGAACTACGGAGGCATTCGGACCGCTTCGCTTACAAAAGGTGCACTCAATGTGGAGCATGCCTATCTGCTGATGCCGTTTGACAATTATGTGGTAGAACAGATCCTGACGGGACAGCAGCTGAACGATTTCTGCGATTCTATTGCGATGAAGAATGGATGGCCGGTTTCAGGAATTTCTTTTCAGATAAAAGAGAAAAAGGCAATTCATGTTCTGGTGAACGGTAAACCGCTTGATGTGAACAGAAAATATAAGGTTGCCATTAATGATTATCTGGCCAACGGAGGTGACGGAATGACATTCCTGAAGGCGATTCCACAGATACAGACCGGTAAACTGTTCAGAGATGCCATTCTGGAATACTGGGCTGCAGAAACAAAAGCAGGAAGAACGATTTCAGCACAACTTGAAAACAGAATCAGCTATGCAAAGTAGAAGACGTTTCATTAGCAATACCGTATTGGGCGGTGCTGTAGTCGGTATGGCTTCAAGTCCGCTGGATTTGCTGGCAGCAGCAGCGCAAGTGCAACTTACCATCCTGCATACGAATGATGTGCACAGCCATATTGAACCTTTTCCGGAAGATGATAAGAAATATCCGGGCTTGGGCGGAGCGGAATACCGCTCCGCAATCATACAAAATATTCGCAGGCAAAAGGATAACGTATTGGTGTTGGATGCCGGCGACATCTTTCAGGGAACACCCTATTTCAATTTCTTTCACGGCGATCTGGAAATAGACCTGATGAACAAGATGGGGTACGATGCCGCCACTATCGGTAATCATGATTTTGACGGAGGAATTGACACGTTGGCCAGGCAGATAAGCCGGGCGGATTTTCCCTTCGTAAATTGCAATTATGATTTTACGGGAACACCGGTGGAAGGTAAGGTGCACAAGCATGTTGTGTTGAAAAAAGGAACCTTAAAGATAGGCATTACCGGATGTGGGGTGGAACTGGACGGACTGGTGCCGGATAAATTATACGCACAAACAAGATACCTCGACCCTGTGAAATGTGTGCAGGAACAGGCGGACATTCTCAAGTACAAAGAGAAGTGTCACCTGATTATTTGCCTGTCTCATCTGGGCTATAAATACGACAACGCCAAAGTATCGGATATCATGTTGGCACAACAGACTGCCAACATTGATCTGATCATCGGAGGGCATACTCATACCTTCCTGGATGCACCTGTCAGCGAAAAAAATAAGGACGGAAAAACAGTCTTAATCAATCAGGTAGGATGGGCCGGCGTGCAATTCGGACAGCTGGAATATTATTTTGAAAAAAGTTTCAGAAAAAAGTTATCAAACTCTCAAACTGTAATTGTTGATAAAAAATCAATAGAAAAATAATTTTTTTATTAGAGAATTTTTCCTCAACTTAGTTTCGTCGATAGCAGTCAATTTTAAATTTCTAAAAACCGAATAGAGCGTATGAAGAACAAGCATGAACTTGTGTGGGAAAATTGTCTCAAAATTATCAAAGATAACATCAATGTACAAAGCTATAAAACATGGTTCGAACCGATTAAACCCGTTAAACTCGACGGTAAAAGTTTAACCATTCAGGTCCCAAGTCAATTCTTTTACGAATGGCTGGAAGAACACTACGTTACCTTACTACGCAAAACCATCAAGAGAGAATTGGGAGAAGATGCAAAACTGGAATATAGAATTCTGGTCGATGCATCCAATGGTGTGAAATCAGAACCTAAAACCATCGATGTGCCGAATCACAGAGAAGGTGTCTACGGTACCAACGAAGTATCCATGCCTGCGGTCTTCTCAAGCCCTATGGTGAAGAATCCTTTTGTGATTCCCGGTCTTAAGAAAATACACGTTGATTCACAACTGAATCCTAACTATACTTTTGATTCTTTTATAGAAGGTGACTGTAACAAATTTGCACGCAGTGCGGGCATGGCGGTTGCCAAGTCTCCGGGGGGCACTGCCTTTAACCCTTTGGTGATATACGGAGGAGTAGGTTTGGGTAAAACCCATTTGGGACAGGCCATCGGAAATTACATTAAAGTACACAACTCTACCAAAACGGTATTGTATGTGAGTTCCGAAAAATTCACCAGTCAGTTCCTTACTGCACTGAAAGATAACAGCACCAATGATTTCATCCATTTCTATCAACAGATAGATGTATTGATTATTGATGATATTCAGTTCTTTGCCAATAAGACGAAAACACAGGATATCTTTTTCCATATCTTCAATCACCTGCACCAAAACGGCAAGCAGTTGATTCTGACCTCAGACAGGGCTCCGAAAGATCTGGAAAATATGGAAGAACGTTTGTTGTCGCGCTTCAAATGGGGCCTGACGACCGATTTGCAGACTCCTGATTACGATACCCGCATCAGCATACTGCAAAAGAAACTGCATGCAGACGGTATCGAGATGCACGAGGATGTTACACGTTTCATCGCCACCAATATTAAAACCAATGTCCGTGAACTGGAAGGTGTATTGACCTCCATCCTGGCACAGGCAACCCTGAACAGACAGGACATCACGCTGGAGCTGGCAAAGAAAACCGTCATCAATTTCGTAAAACATGCCACGAAAGAAATTTCATTGGACATGATACAAAAGACAGTATGCGATTTCTTCGAAGTTCCTGTGGAAAAATTGAAAGAACCTACCCGTAAGCGTCAGTTCGTGCAGGCCAGACAATTATCCATGTTTTTTGCAAAAGAATATACTAAGTCTTCTTTAAAAGCAATCGGACAGCAATTCGGAGGAAGAGACCACAGTACGGTGATTCATTCCTGTCAGGCAGTACGCAATCTTATTGACACAGATGAGGAATTCAGAGATTCAGTAGAAGAATTGAAAAAACGAATTGAGTTGAGTCTATAATAAAATATGCAAACAGGAATGCCCTTCATCGGGATTTTCTGGCAAACAAAAGATGTTATCAATTTATTAAAGTAATATCTGCGCACATTTTTTGTTTTATATTTGCAAAGTTCTTTAAAAATCCTATCTTTGCCGTCCCAAAGTTCTTATAAAGAAAAAAGGAGGTGAGGTGGGTGAGTGGCTGAAACCACCAGTTTGCTAAACTGACGTACGGGTAACTGTACCGAGGGTTCGAATCCCTCCCTCACCGCAGCAAACAACAACTACGGGATGTAGTTCAGTCCGGTTAGAATGCCTGGTTTGGGACCAGGAGGTCGTTGGTTCGAATCCAGCCATCCCGACTAACCAAGAAAAGCCTCACAGCAATGTGGGGCTTTTTTATTTTACCACTTTTCGAATATCTTTCATCCTGTAATTTTAAAAACCCTGATAACTGTCATCTTTATTTCCGGAAAAGTATGATTCCACGCATAAATATCTTTTGACAATAATGGTAGTATTGTATGTATTTATTTTTAAATGTCAAAACACACCATTATGAAAAAGAATGTAATAATCTTATTAACCGCTTGCATGAGCTTTCTGATGATTTCCTGTAATAACAAGGGCACGGCAGATAGCGGTACATCTGATGCAACCGAGCAGGAGCAGGGTGCTGGACAATCTGCGGTGCTGGATGATGAATCTGCAAAGAATGTGGTACAGGTTGCAGTAGGCAGTAAAGACCACACGACGCTGGTAACGGCCGTCAAAGCGGCAGAATTGGTTGATGCCTTAAGCAATGCCGGACCTTTTACCGTATTTGCACCTACCAATGCCGCTTTTGATAAATTACCTGCCGGTACGGTAGAGGGATTATTGAAACCTGAAAAGAAGAACGACCTGGCTGATATTCTTCAGTATCATGTTTACGTAGGTTCTTTAAGTGCTGAATCATTGCAGGATGGTCAGTCACTCGGAATGGTGAATGGCGGTAATGTGAAGGTCAGCAAGAAAGACGGAAAAATTATGCTCAACGGAACGGCAATGATTGTTGCCTCCATTCCGGCCAGCAACGGAATCATCCATGTAATAGACGGTGTGTTGCTCCCACCGGCAAAATAAGATTTAAGATTGGTTTAATTAGCAAACGCCGAAGAGATTTCTTCGGCGTTTGTTATTATTCATGGTGTTCATACGTGATACATGCTTTCAATGACGGCCTTATAACGTTCATTGATGACTTTGCGTTTGGGTTTCATGGTAGGTGTCAGTTCACCGCTTTCCACCGACCATTCTTCCGGCAGCAATACAAACTTTTTAACCTGTTCCCAGTGTCCGAAATCATGATTGAATTTGTGGACGTCTTTGTGGATCAGGTCGTGTATCTTCTTATTGGAGACAAGTTCCTGAGTCGTCTTAAACGATAAACCGTTTTGTTTTGCCCATGAGGTCACTTGCAGGAAGGAAGGTACTATCAGTGCCGATACGAATTTTTTGTCATCGCCTCCCACTATCATGATTTGCTCTATGTAAGGACTCTCTTTCATCTTGTTTTCAATCACCTGAGGCGCCACATATTTTCCGCCTGCGGTCTTGAATAATTCCTTTTTTCGGTCTGTGATCTTTAAGAACTGATATCCGTTTTGTGAAACCCAGGTCCCGATATCGCCGGTATGGAACCAGCCGTTCGCATCAATCACCTCCTCGGTGAAGGCTTGCTGATGATAGTATCCTTTCATGATATTCGGACCTTTTGCCAATATCTCTCCGTCATCCGCCAGTTCAATAATCACATTCGGCAAAGGCATGCCCACCGTGCCTATGCAGCGCTGTTTCTCTTCAATGCGGTTGCTGCATAAAACCGGAGATGTTTCCGTCAGACCGTATCCCTCAATGATGTCAATGCCTGCTGCGGTAAAGAGGGTGATGAGCCGCGGTTGCATGGCAGCCGCGCCGGTAATGATGAAATGCACATTGCCGCCGAGTGCTTCTTTCCATTTGCTGAAGATGAGCTTTCGTGCAAGTGCCAATTTCTTTTCATACCACCAATTCCTCTCTTTACCGATTTCATATTCGGCACCCACTTCCACGGCCCAGAAAAATAATTTCTTTTTGATGCCCGTCAAATCGGTGCCTTTGGCAATGATCTTGTCGTATACCTTTTCCAGCATGCGCGGCACTGTGGTGAAACAGTAGGGTTTCACCTCCAGCAGGTTTTCGCCGATGGTTTCCAGGTTTTCTGCATAGTGGATGTGTATGCCATAAGAAAGATAGGCGTAAAAGACCATGCGCTCAAAACTGTGGCATAAGGGAAGAAAACTCAAAGCCTTTTCTCCTTCGCCAAAGGGTGTCACTTCTTTCACGCCTTTGATGTTGCTTACGATGTTATTGTGGGTCAGCATCACGCCTTTGGGATTTCCGGTGGTGCCGGAAGTATAGATGATGGTGGCGATATCCGCTTCCGCTACCGTTTCTTTTACAGAATGGATGGCTGCCGCATCAGCCTGTGCAGGAAGCATTTCCGAAAGTTTCTTTACCATCGGAATCTCGTCGAATGCATACACATCCTTAAATGAAGGTATCTTTTTCAGCAATGGTTCCACCTTATGGTAGATGTCTTCATCGCTCACGAATGCATAGCTGATGGCGGCATCCTGAAAGATATATTCATAATCCTTTTCAGAAATCGTCGGATACATCGGCACAACAATGATGCCGGTCTGTTGTGCGCCCAGGTCTATGAAATTCCATTCCGGACGGTTGGTGGAAATGAGGGCAATGGTGTCTCCCTTCTTCAATCCCAGATTCAACAGGAGTTGGCTAACACGGTCCGCCATCTGCTGTACTTGAGCAAAAGAATGAGTGACCCATTTCTTGTTTTCTTTGGAAGAGAGAAAAGGCTTGTCTGGATTCCTTTCTTTCTGTATCGTTAACAAATCAAAAAGACATCTGGCTTCCATGTGCGAGTTTATTTGATGATTTTGCTGATGGCTTTAAACGTATCTGTGCCGGCTTCATCCAGTAGCTGGAATAGAACCATTTCCGTGGAAACGATAAAGACGCCAGATTGCCGGAGCCTCTCAAGTGCTATTGCCTTATTTTCAGGGGTTCTGGAGGAGACCGCATCTGCCACCACATGTACTTCAAATCCTTTTTCCAATGCCTCTAAGGCTGTTTTAAATACGCATATATGCGATTCCACTCCGCATAGGATAAGAGAACGTAGATTCAATTGTTTTAGCTGTTGCAGAACTTCATCCGATTGCATGCAACTGAAACACATCTTTTCTATGGTATCGGTATTTTCCGGCAATTCAATTTCCTTACAGGTATTTCCCAATCCTTTCGGGTATTGTTCCGTCACCAGCAGCGGAATATGCAGCACCTCCGCGCCTTTAATCAGTCGATTGACATTTGCAAAAATCTGTTCGCTGTGGTGTATGACGGGCATCAGTCTTTCCTGCACATCTATGACTATTAATGCCGTATTTTCTTTTTGTAATAACCCTGATGTTGTCATCTTATTTTTTTTACATGGAAATGGACCCTTTTCTAAAATCTGATTTACCTATGATGGCGTTGATGATATACGGAATGCCGTTTCTGCTTTTTTCTTTTGCTTCTTTCGCAGCGGTTTCAAATGCCGCCTGATTTTCCACACGGACACCCTCCGCCCCGAATGCCTTGCCGATCATTTCATAATTGGAATGTTCCAGTTGAACCGCACAGTCACTCTTTAAAAAATCCACCTGATCTCTTGCTATCTGAGCCCAGCAGGCATCGTTTCCGATGAGGGAAATGACCGGCAGCTTATGTCTTACAAATGTGTCGTATTCCACTAAGCTATATCCGGCACTACCATCGCCGTATATGATCCAGACATCTTTTTCAGGAAACACCAGTTTGGCGCCCAATGCAAAACCGGCGCCGACTCCCAGTGTGCCGAATACGCCCGGGTCGAGCCAGGAAAGTGGTGCACGCGGCTTTAAGGTGTAGGCGGATGTGGCCACAAAGTCGCCGCCGTCTGCCACTAAGATGGTATTGTGGTCAAGTATCGTATCCAAAGCCCTGAACAATTTAACCGGATTGATGCCGTTCAGGTCATTTGCAGCCTGTTCGTCAATATGCTTTTCGCGTGCATTGTCATTGCTGCGCAATTTTTGCATCCATTCGGAATAATTGCCGCTGTATTTTTTTGCCAGGTCTATCAGAAAATTCTGCGGGTCTGCCAGTATGCCAAGGCTAGGCCTTTTGTTCTTATTCAAATCCTCCCTGCTGCGATTGATGGAAACAAAGGGACGATGCCCAATGTGGTTGCCATAATCCAAACGGAAGTCATTGGGAACACCGGCGAGTATTATTAAATCAGCTTCCTTGATGGCTTCCTTGCGTTTGTGGCGCATCTGCAATGGATGGTCTTTGCCAAGCAATCCACGTCCCATACCGCTGAGGTAGACGGGAATGCCTAATTGCAGTACGGCTTTCGCCAGTTCATCTGCTTTGTGCGGCTGCATCATGGCGCCGCTGCCCACCAGCATCAGAGGGCTCTTAGCCTGTTTTAGCCTGGAAATCACTTTCTCAACATCGGAAGAATTGTGTGAGGGCGTTGAAAACGAGTGAGGTTGATTGAACTGAACATTGTCTTTTCCTTCAAACAGTTTTCTCGCATGCCGGTTGATATACCACTGTATGACGCGTTCCTGCATGTTGCGTGGCGGAACATCTTTGCTTTTTGCGCCATACCATTCCCGCACCAATTCTTCGTTGTAGAGGGTATCAATCGGACATTCTACAAAGACAGGTCCGGGAATGCCGTCCTGTGCTACGGCAAATGCCTTTTCCAGGGTGGGGATAATATCTTTCACTTTGGTGATGCGAGCGGCCCATTTTACGTTCGGTTTCATCATGCTCATCTGGTCGATATCCTGGAGAGATCCCCTGCCTTTTAAAATGGTCGCCGCCCCGCCACCCAATAATATCAAGGGTGACTGTGCGAGATATGCATTCTTTACCGCCGTAATGGTGTTTGTCAATCCGGGGCCGGCAGTCACCGCTGCAACACCGGGAACACCTGTCAAGCGCGACACTGCATCCGCCGCAAACACGGCATTCACTTCATGTCTGGTATCAATAACGCGGATACCCAGGTTTTCTGCACTGACAAAAATAGGGGAGATGTGTCCGCCACAAAGGGTAAATAAAAATTTGACTCCGTGATTCTGCAAGACTTTAGCAATGATTTCACCACCGTTCATAAGGATGTTTTAGGTTGGATAGTGAAGACATATCAACATTGAATTTAATGATTTCAGGCGACAGATGTGTTAAGTAAAGATTCAGTTTTTACCGCTTTCGGGAAAAGGATGTTGTTTTCCAGGTGAATGTGGGTATGCAGATCATTCTCAAATTCCTTCAGCAGGTTGTAGGCCACCCGGTAGGTATTGCAGGCATCTGCCGGCGGCGTATAGTCATTGCTCAGCAGGGCGATTCTCCTGAAGCGTTCGCCTTCCGTGTCGTGTTCGTGCATCATCATGTGGATGGGGTTTTCAACGGTGCCAAACGGTGCCTGTCCCATTTCCTGACGTGCAAGCATGGTCTTCACCATCTTGCGGATATAGGGAAACAATACGAGTTCCTCCTTTTTCATGTGAGCGCTCAGTGCGCCTGCGCATTCGTTGAATTCCCTGTTGATTTCAAACAATTCGGGGTGTTGTGGTCCATGCACCTTACATAATTTATTCAGGTATTGCAGGAGTACAGGAATGTTCTCTTCCACATAACGGTGGTGCTTCTTTTCGATATAATCTGTCAGCAGATCCATTGGCCAGGAGTTGAAGTCAATCACATTGCTCTCCATGGGTTTCGTCACGGAATCCAATTCTTCTGTGAGCATGTTGACATCCAGTTTCTTTTCTTCACATACCTGCTGGATGCTGCGGTTGCCTTTGCAACAGAAATCAATCTTATGTTTTTTGAAAACAGCTGCTGTGCGGTAGTCTTGCGCTACCATTTCGCCTATTGTCTTATTTTGTGTATCCATTGGAGTTGTTTTTAAGGTTTTGAAAATTTTATTTTTTGAAAAGATTCTTTTGTATCACTGAAGAGATGCTGATTGCTTTGTTTTTCAGCAATGTGGCCTTCTCTCCCTCGAATAATTCATCGGTAGTGGCGATGAACAGTTTGTTCCATCGGTTGAAATGCTTCTTGTTAATATTGGTAATCCTGTTGAGGTGCTGATGCAGGGTTAAAGGATTGCCTTCATAATTTCCCGTAAAGAAGACGATGTTCTCCCAGAAATTGTACATGGCCGGCAGATGTTTTTTCCAGTTCATATTTACAATATCTGTAAAGAAATAACCGATGATTTTGTCATTCCTGACCCTGTCGTAGAAGGTATCCACTAACAATTCGATATCGGCCCTGTTTTTAATATCCTTTTTCATAGATATTCATTTTTAAATTCATCGCACGGCGTGCAGATAAAATTTCATCATAAGTCTTTTTTTCTGAATTTGAGAACAGATAATCCTATAGGAAGTACACACCAGAGCAGCAGCGTTGTAAAGGCGACAACGAGTCCCACATTGGTGCCGAAAAAATCCTTGAACACGGCACCGGTGTAACCCATCAGTGCGGATACATCCAGCCGCAACAGGATCAGTATTCTTCCGAGGTCAATTGGATTGAGGGCACTGATGACGACCACCGCCTTTTCCAGCGGATAGTCGGAGAACTGGAACAGGATGAACAGAACGAGACCGTCAAACAGCAGGGCGAAATACAGCCACAACAAGATTGCGGTGCCGATTCCTTTTGCCTTATCCCGCGTGTTCACCGTCGTAAGAAATGCGATGGCCACGAAGATGACGGTAATGATGCATCCTATGCCCAGCATCATCAGACCGGTGGGGGATGCCTCATACAGCAATATCGGGATGCCTGCGCCGATGAAGAACGCCAGCACCATGGAGCCGGCAAGTCCGAAAAACAGGCTCAACCAGATGTTCTTGCGTTGCAGCGGCTGGCTGACGAGGAGTTCAATGAATTCCGCGCTGTTGTAGATGTAAATGGTGGAAAAAATGATGGAAACCAAAGGGACAATAAACAGGATGAGGTTCAGTAAACTCAACAGCCCTTTGGCAGTATTGTCTTCCAGATTAAAGACACTTAAGGAGGTAATCAGCAGGAATAAAGTATACACCAGAACAATCTTATTTCTGAGGATATCGATGATGACAAATTTTATAATCTTTTTCAATGTGCTGCGTTTAACATGATGCTGGCAATCGCCTTAGATAATTTTACTTCTCCCGTTTCGTTACGCAATGCTTCTATGGATTTATGGAATTTCAGTTTCCCGTCCTGCATAAAGATGACATGCGTCACCAGGTCATCCAGTTCACTCAGGATGTGGGAGGTGACGAGTACCAGTTTCCCTTTCTCTTTTTCACGGATGATTTTTTCCTTAAGGATTTCAGAAGACACGGGGTCCAAACCAGCCGTGGGTTCGTCGAGTATCAACACATCCGGATTGAACATGAAGGCAAGCGTGGCGCTCACTTTCTGCCGGGTTCCGCCGGACAAGGTACCCATCCTTTTGTCGGATAGCTTATCCAATCCGAATTCAACATATAATTCTTCATCCAGCTGCGTATCATCATCTTTCCGGATGCTTTTCATCATTTCGAATACCTGTCCTATGGTCATGTTTTCGGGGTATCTTCCGATTTGCGGCATATAGCCGATTTGGCTGCGGTATGTCCAGTCGTTTGCAATATTTCTTTCATTGAACAGGATGGTGCCTTTGTCAGGAACCACCATGCCCAGTATGCTTTTGATCAGCGTGGTCTTTCCGCTGCCGTTCGGCCCAATCAGGGCAATGCATTCCGTGCTCTTGCAGTCGATGGAAACGTCATCGAGCGCGGCCAGTTTGCCAAATTTCTTTATCACATTTGATACGGTGATCATAAGGGTAGCGCTTTCATTAATGGGGAGTCGTCTTTCAGGTTTTCCGGTGTGATGCTCGGGATTATCTTTTCTGTCTTATCCAGGATGGTCACCATGAAACTCCGGAACAGCATCATGGCAGGCGGCATTTTTTCCAGAATCATGGAAAAAAGGCTGACAGGTCTGAAGGGAACGTCTCCGAGTTTGTCTTTATTCAGATCATAGCCTTCGTATTTATCCCAATAGTTGCCGTTGAAGGTGTTCAGAACCAGAGAACCGTTCGTGCCTACGTCAAAGGTATTGCTGATGAAATTATTTCTGGTCACCGTGATGTCCATGCAACTGGCCTGGACCTTCATGGCCCAACCGTTGTTCTGGAAGAGATTATCCTGCATCTGTACGCGGCTGACACCTTCCATAAATATTCCGCTGGTATTTTTGATAAAACGGTTGCCATCCATGTAGCTGTCCGAAATTTCTTTCAACAGTAAACCGTACGCGGCATCACCCCAGTTTTCTTCAAAAAGGTTGTTGAACATCTTCACGCCATGTGTAAACATAACGGCGACACCGGCGCCATTATTCTTGAATACATTGGTGATGTAGGCGTCGTTGTTGGAGAACATGAAATGCAAGCCGTAACGTATGTTTTTGGTGGAGATGTTTCTCCATATGATGGAATTGGTGACAAATTCAAAGTAGATGCCATCCCGGTGTCCGCTAATCTTATTGCCGATAATCTGCATACTGTCGCACTTCCAGCAATGGATACCGTTGCCGATTTGTTGCTCTGCCACAGCAAAAGACTTTAAGGTGTTATTCTTGATGACACAGTTTTTTCCGTATTGCGTATAAATGCCGAAGAAATTATCTTCCAGGATATTATTGATGATGGTCACGTTTCTTCCGTCATAAATCTTGATGCCGGCAGGATCTTCCAGAGTTCCTCTTCCTGAGTGTATGATCTTGAATCCATCAATAGTTACATGATTGGATTTTATAGAGATGATTTCATATTTGCTTTCGCCGTCCAGTGTCGGATGGTCGATTCCTTTCAATGTAATGGCTTTATTGATGAGGAGATTCCTTTCATGATATGTTCCTGCTGGCACCCATATGGTATCGCCATCTGAAGATCTGTCAATCACTTGCTGAATGCTGCTATGTTTTATGTCAACCTGATAAGATGCACCAAATGCCGGCAGAATGAAGAGGAGTGTTATATATCGAATCAGAATTTTCATGAGAATCATTGAATGATGTCATTCCATATAACGCTTTCCGCTTTAAATGTTTCCATTACAATATTCATGCTGTCTATGTTGGAGAACGCAGCGATATTGCCGCCCATCGGACTTCTTAGCTCAACGCTTTTTATCAGATGTGCAGCGGAAGCATTAATGAAGGAATGATTTCCCGTGTAATCACTCAGAAAGATATCTTTTATCTCTTTTTTTATTTCCGGTTTTTCTTTCAGAAGTCCAAGCACACAATGGATGTCATCCAGAATATAGATTTTACCTTTTTTGGTAAGAATCTCTGCCGGAAAACGTGCGTCGCTGACAGTCATCTTGCAGTGGTCGCACTGGTCAATTCCTATCCTTACCGGTTTGGGTTGTGCCGAACAGGAAGAGAATAGGGTGAGTGTCAGGAGACCCAATATTACTGTAGTCAGGGAGCCTGATTTTTTCAATTTAATTGTACCCCTCGCTTCGATGATTACACAAACTATCAGTATGACACCGACTCCGATGAAGATCCATCCGCCGATATCCGGAATGGAGTATGCACCGAAATTAAGCAGTTGTTTGAAACCGATGAGCGGCGGCTGATAAGCCATTCCGGGAACGACAATGGCTGCTTTAGGGTCAAGGTTGTGTCCGTAGTTGTATTCCCATCGCCAGAAATCCACCATGGCCAGAACGCCGAAAGCGGCAAACAGTCCGAACATGGCATATAATAATTTTCTGTTTCCGATAGCTGCAACAATAAGAAATAATAAGGCATAGACACCTATAATATAGGTTAATACACTGAATTCTATAAAATCTTCCGCATGCAAGGTTTTCATCCCGATATAGTGGTTGAGTCCATTGATGATTTCTACATCTCCGCCCAGTTTATTGGCATAAATCAGCATGCGTAGCCCTTCCGGATATTGCGGTGCGGCGAGGTCGATTCTCCAGATGGGTAAGAATAAGACTGCAAATAAAGCAAGTCCGCAAATTGCCACTGCGATCCTGATCCAGAGATTTAATTGATTGTTTTGCATGGCTTGTATTTTAAAAATTGAAGATTCAAAAAAAATGGAACAGGCTTTCATTCACCTGTTCCACTATTAAGGATCAAACAAGAGTTATTATTTTGTTTCCGGAGTGGCTGCAGGTAGATTTTTGCCCGTACTGAAGGTGAGGGGAACGCTGCTGCCTGCCGGTGATACTCTCACGTATCCCTGCATTTCCTGATGTAACGCACTGCAGAAATCGGTACAATACATCGGGAACATGCCCACTCTGTCCGGTACCCATTTCAGCGTTTGTGTTTCTCCCGGCATGATGAGCAACTCACCATTGTTGGCGCCTTTTACGGCAAAGCCATGAGGTACGTCCCAGTCTTGTTCTAAGTTGGTTACATGGAAGTAAACTTCGTCGCCCATTCTGATACCTTCAATGTTGTCCGGTGAGAAGTGAGAGCGGATAGAGGTCATGTATACATGTACCTTATTACCTTCTCTTACTACTTTGGATGCCCCTTCTCCTTTAGAAGCATAAGGATTTCCGTTTTCTTCAATCTTGAATATTTTTACTGAATTTCCTTTGATCACTTCCGCCGGTACAGCCTGTGCATAGTGTGGTTCACCGATGGTCGGGAAGTCGAGAATCAGTTGCATCTTATCTCCGCTGATATCATACAATTGAGCACTTTGAGACAATTCAGGACCAGTTGGAAGGTATCTGTCTTTGGTAATCTTGTTATACGCAATCAGGTATTTCGGAGACGGTTTCTTGCTGTCTCCGCCCGGTACACATAAGTGGCCTACAGAGTAATAAGTCGGAACGCGGTCTATCACTTTCAAGTCCTTGATGTTCCATTTTACCACTTCTGAAGAAACGAAGAAAGAGGTGTAGGCATTTCCGTTTCCGTCAAATTCCGTATGCAGAGGTCCCAAGCCCGGTTTCTGTACTTCACCATATAAGGCGGATTCATATTTGACGACAGGGATACCATCGAAGTCTCCTGCGAAGTCCTTAGCAGCGATGGCTTTTTGTAATTTGTCAAAACTGAAGACCGGAATCAATGCAGCCAATTTACCGCTGCCTACGATGTATTCACCTGTTGGATCCACATCGCAACCGTGTGGTGATTTCGGACAAGGAATGAAATAGCAGATATCTTTCAGTTCTTTGGCGCTTAACACCGTTACCTCTGACTTGATTTCAGAAGTGGCACTGTGTGTTTTGTCGCTGTAGGTGTTGTGAGCATATTTTGCAGGAACTTTTTTGCCTTTACCCGCTTTCAGGTATTCTTCCGCTTTTTTCCAGTTCACCGCCATGATGAAGTCTTTGTCTTTTTGAGATGCATTCACCTCTAACATGGTGTTGGCCTGTTCTGTATTGTAACAAGAGAAGAAGAACCATCCGTGCGATTTTCCTTTGCCTGCATGGCTTAAGTCAAAATTCACACCCGGACATTCAATCTGGAATGCGATATCCATTTTACCATCTTCTTTGCCCACGCTGATGAAGCTTAAGTAGCCTTTAAAGTTTTGCTTGTAGGTGTTGATTGGAATATCTCCGTTTGCGTTATCCGGTGGAACACTGAAGCGAGTACCTGCCACCACATATTCAGTATTTTCGGTGATGAAAGGAGAAGAGTGGTTGCCGGCACTGTTTGGCAACTCGATGATTTCTGCCGTGCGGAATGTTTTCAAATCGATACGAGCCACACGCGGCGTATTGTTGGCATTGCCGAAGATCCAGCGTCCGTCGATTTCACCATTGGTTTGTGATAACTCTGTATGGTGCAGGTCATCCCAAGGCACAAAACCATGAGAAGTGTTTAACATAGGTTTGGTCTCTTCGCTGTACCCCCAGCCTTTTTCGGGGTCCACGGAGAATACCGGAATCACTCTTAATAAACGTCCGCTCGGTAAGCCGTATACACTCATCTGCCCGCTGAATCCGCCACTCACAAAATTGTAGAAAGCATCGTATTTGCCGGGCGCCACATATGCTTTTGCAGCAGCATCAGCACTTACCGCATTGCCGATGTTCTTTGGTTTGCAGGCTGTCATGGCCATCGCTGTGATGATAGCGATGCATACTGCCATATTTAGATTTATCTTTTTCATTTCTTAGATTTAGTGTGTATTCAAATTATTTTATTTAACGCCATCGTTTTTGCGCATAAATTCAAGCAGATGTCTTGCATCATCATCAGATAAACTCTGGTTCGGCATTCTTACCAGACAGATTTCCAGTTGTGCCTGTGCGGCAGGATCCTTATCAATCATGGCATCCGTATTGGTGATGAAATTCATGATCCATTCCGGGGTACGACGTGTGGTTACGCCTTTCCATCCGGGGCCCACCAGTTTCTCATCCGTGGTCTTGTGGCAGGAAGAACATTTTACCCCATACACCTTCTCACCGGAAGTGGCCATAGCGGCATCCAGTGTGGCACCCAGTTCCACTTTTGTAAATTTACCTTCTCCTCTTTTCGGGTCATAAGAAGGGTTGCCATTTTCCGTCGTGGTGGCTGCCGGAGTTTCTGTGGTTTCTTCTTTGGTGCTGAAGTCCTCTTTGGACGGATTCGAATTGCATCCTGTAAAGAATGCGGCTAAAGAAGAGATGCTTAGGATAATTAATAACTTTTTCATTTGAATTGATTTTATGCTGCAAGGTTATACAGATAACTTTTAAAGATTTATGATTGCAGTCATAATAGCTCGAAAAGGCTTGTTTTTCCAATGGATTTAGATGGTAGAAAAATTCAAAACATGATATAAATCATATTTAGGTTGTTTAATATTAACGGCATTTGTGTGATATTTGGATTAAATTACATTGCAATTTTTCTTAATGTCATGATGGTAAATGAAGATATACTGCTTTCAAGAGGTGCCGTCTATAAAAAGATAAAAAAAGGCGATTTCATTTTCTCTGAAGGGGCGAAGTGCAATTTTTATTATCAGCTGGTGGAAGGGAAGGTAAGCTGGGTGAACTATGATGCGGAAGGAAAGGTTTTTATCCAGTCCATTATAATGCCCGGTGAGTGTTTCGGAGAGTTGCCGTTGTTTGATGATGAAGCCTATGCAGCCAATTCTATGGCGGAATGTGATTCCATAATCATCCAGTTGCCTAAGACAACATTTCTCCAGTTGCTAAAGGATAACTACGATTTACATATGGCATTCTCTCGCTTGCTAGCACAAAGGGTGCGCTATAAATTTTTCATTTTAAAGGAGCTTGCCTGTCATAATCCCGAGCAGCAGATCATCTCTCTGCTCAACTTCTATAAAGAGAAATATCATCATTCCGTCAACGAACCATTCCGGATAAACTTTACCAGACAGCAACTCGCCGGTATGACGGGTTTGAGGGTGGAAACGGTTATCAGAACCATTAAGAAGCTATGTGAAAAAGGAATGCTTACCATCAATAAAGGAAAGGTGTATCTGATGAATAATGATTCAAATCATAAATCATTCATATAGTGTCCTGTATTTTTGCAGTTGATTTTTAAACATCGCCTCTAATCTGCAAAATGGATATTTCTTTCAAACGTTACCTTAGGATCTCTATCTTCAACCTGTTGTTGGTGGCTTCCATCGGCGTGGTGCTACGATACAAGATATTATATTCACTTCCGTTCGTCGATCAGAAACACCTGCTGCATGGACATTCGCATTTTGCATTTGCCGGCTGGATTACACAAACCTTGATGGTGCTGATGCTGGTCTATTTGTCCCGTGCAAACAGACGCGATGAATTTGTCCGTTATAAGTGGTTGCTGCTCGCGAATCTTGTAACGGCCTATGGCATGCTGATTGCTTTTCCAATTCAGGGTTATGGCGCCGTTTCCATCACATTCTCTACGCTCTCAGTCTTTACATCATACGCCTTTGCAATCCGGTACTGGAAAGATCTGAATGGAATAAATAAGGATGATATTGCCCATCTTTGGCTCAAAGCAGCGTTATTGTCGGCTGTATTCTCATCTGCAGGCACTTTTGCACTGGCGTTTATGATGGCAAACAAGATGATTCACCAGGACTGGTATCTGGCGGCTGTTTATTTTTATCTGCACTTCCAATACAACGGCTGGTTTTTCTTTGCCTGTATGGGTTTGCTGCATACATTGCTGCCTTCCGGCATTTTAGAAAACACAAGGCTCCGTACGGTATTTCATCTGTTTGCATTAGCAAGCATCCCTGCTTATTTTCTGTCCACATTATGGATGGCATTGCCCACCTGGATGTATATCCTGGTGGTGTTTGCCGCATTTGCACAAGTGCTTGCATGGGGTATCTTTATCAGGATATTGTTTACCCACAGAGTATTGCTGACAGAAAGCATTTCGAAAGAGGGGAGGTGGCTGATGGGGCTAAGTGCAATGGCATTAACCATAAAACTGCTGTTGCAGCTTGGTTCTACCATTCCGGCATTAAGTCAGCTTGCCTTTGGTTTTCGTTCCATCGTTATCGCTTATCTGCATCTGGTCCTATTGGGTGTCATTACAATGTTTTTGCTGGGTTATATTTTTTCCCTCCATATCGTTCAGGTAAGAATGCTTGCGAAATATGGCCTCGTAGCTTTTTCGACCGGTATTTTTCTGAATGAGTTGGTGCTGATGTTGCAGGGGATTGCCTCTTTCAGCTATAATAGCATTCCTTATGCAAATGAACTGCTCTTGTGCATGGCACTGCTGATGTTTTCAGGCATATCATTGCTGCTGCTTTCACAGTCACAGAAGCAAAAATAAAAAAGGCTTGCAACGGCAAGCCCTGAAATGTCTGATAGGGAATAAATCCTATGCGGTAGTATCTTCTGTTGGTGCATCCGGAGCATTGCTCTTTACGCTTTCAATACCATTGTCCCTGCCGGCTTCGCTCTCGTACAATTCGCTGGTGCCGATAATCTGTCCGTTTCCGGCTTTCAGGTTGAAATACGGTTTTCCGTTTGTCGAAACCTTTCTGTCGTACTTGCTGTCATCTCCTGCATTTGTTTTTACTGAGTTGATGCCGTTCAAACAGGCAGGTTTGGTGGTGTACGCTTCACTGCGTAAGATTTCCTGTCCATTTCCTGCTAAGAGACGAAATACGAATTGTCCGTCTTTCTGTGTTTTGATTACAAATTTTCCCATGTTAATAAAATTTAATTAAAGGTAGTCTATTTTTTAAATAATGGAGCCGCATTCCGATATTTTTTATCAACCGTACTCACCACTGTTTACATCTTTTATGTTGCCAAAACCGATGACATCGTCCACTACGTCCTCATCTCTCAGTTCAGAAACTCTCTTGATGGTTTTGTTTCCATATTTATTCTTTATATCATATACTGTTTTGCGAAGTTTGTTGGTTTTCATATGCGAGTTGTCGAAGATATTTAATTGCATGACATCTTCATCAATAAAATCTCCGATGACCACACCGATGCTGGTGGTATCCTGATTGATGACGGGTTGCTGCAGCTTGTTTTTCTGTTCAAATGCCTTTTGCCTGTCCAGTAGTATGTGATAGAGTTCCATGCCGTCCTGCAGTGGCTGGCTGGTGTGAAATTTGTCCTCATGGGAGGCACCGTTTTCATAACGGGTGAAAAAGGATACACGCTTGCAGAAGAGGTGTTTTTTCATCATGCGTTTCTCCAGCGTCAGGCATAGCATCATCAGGATATCCTGCAGGTTTTGCACATCCCTGCGCTGTTCTTTGGATACCATACGCATCGCCGACATGTTCTTGTATTCCTCTGTCGTTTGCATGTCCACTTCCTGAAAATGCAGACGATGGTACCAGTGCAGGCCGACAATGCTTTTGCAGGCTGCTTTTAATTTTTCGGGTGTGGAATGGCGTAAGTCATACGGTGTGTAGATGCCTGCATCAATTAATCTTCTGGCCATGCCCTTACCGATACCGGGAAGGTCAGTCAGTTCCAGTTTTTTTAAAACGCGGTCGATGTTTTCCGGATTTATGACCGTCAAGCCATCGGGTTTCTGGATGTCGGAAGCTAGTTTTGCCAGAAACGCATTCGGAGCAATGCCGATAGAACATTTCAGGTAATCTCCGACGTGCTCATTGATATCCCGCTTGATTTGCTTCGCCACTTCAATGACGTCGGGATAGATGTTTTTGTAACTCGTTAAATCCACCACGGCTTCATCAATGCTGCGCGGAATGACATCCTCCGAATATCTTTTTAGAATGTTCATGATGCGCGCATGGAATGTTCTGTATTTGTCTGGATTGGTTTCCAGTGGCACTAGATCAGGACATAGCTTCATGGCTTCATTCAGTCGAACGCCCAATTTGATGCCATATTTTTTCGCTTCTATCGAAGGCGCAATCACACAACCGTATTTACCTGTGTACACACAAACCGCTACCGGTCTGCCGCGCAGCCAGTAATTGGTCTGTTGTTCGCAACTTGCAAAAAAACTGTTCATGTCTATGAATAAGACACGGGCTTCTGTTTTGGTATGAAGTGAGTTTTGATTCACGAGTTTAAGTTAGACAAATTTTAAAAACAAAATCAAATTTTAATTGCCAGAAATCCTAAATCCTAAATCTTAAATCCTAAATTTGTTTTATGAACATTCCATCCAAAATAGTTATCGGCTCCGACCATGCCGGCTTTGAATACAAAGAGGCCATCAAAAGCTATCTTGCAAAAAATGATGTGGAACTTATTGATGTGGGAACGCATGGTTTAGAGAGTTGTGATTATCCGGATTATGCGCACGCTGCTGCTCGGGAAATTGAGAATGGTAATACAGAATTTGGCATTTTGATTTGTGGCTCAGCCAACGGTGTGGCCATTACAGCCAATAAACACCAGAAAATCCGTGCCGCCTTGTGCTGGCAAAACGATATTGCAAGTCTGGCTCGACTGCATAATGATGCCAATATCATTTGTCTGCCAGCGCGTTTTGTTACGATTGATGAAGCGGAAGAAATGGTGCATACCTTCCTGACCACCGCTTTTGAAGGCGGCAGACATCAGAAAAGGGTGGAGAAGATTTAGTAGAATTTGGATTTGAGATTTCAGAATTGAGATTTATGTTGTTATGAGATTGAAAAATCCAGCAATCCAGCAATCCGACAAATCCTGATTCAGACAAAATAATCCCTCAAAATCCTCAAAATCAGCTGAATTTGTACTCAAAATCACAGAAACTTAACATAAATTCTGCATTTTCTCTTCCTCTTATTACCTCATTCTCCAATTAATTTGTACCTTTGCAGTCCGAATTTTCGGTATTTTAAACAAAATTATTAACAATTATGAGTAATTACGAAACGGTTTTTATTACAACGCCCGTACTCAGTAACGATGAGTACACAAGAACCGTAAAGAAGTACACCGAGCTGATTGAGAAAGCTGGTGGAAAGGTGGTTCAAAAAGAAGATTGGGGTATTAAGCAGCTGGCTTACCCGATTCAGAAAAAAACAACGGGTTTCTACACCTTGTTGCAATTTGAGGTAGATCCTCAGTTCATCCGCAAATTTGAAGTGGAATTTAAACGTGATGAGAACATCATGCGTTTTCTGACGACCAGATTTGACAAACACGCGCTGGCTTATGCTGAGCAACGCAGAAACAAATTAAGTGGTAAATCTAAAAAAGCGGAGGCGTAATTATGGCAACACACGAAGAAATCAAGTTCTTAAATTCACCGAAGATAGGAATTAACAGAAAGAAATACTGCCGATTCAAAAAAAGCGGTATTAAGTACATCGACTACAAGGATCCGCAATTCTTGTTGAAATTCGTAAACGATCAGGGAAAATTATTGCCACGTCGTATTACAGGAAACTCCCTGAAGTTTCAGCGTAAGATTTCACAGGCTGTGAAAAAAGCGCGTCACCTGGCAATATTGCCATATGTTACTGACCTTTTAAAGTAAAACAACCATGGAAGTAATCTTATTAAAAGACGTAGATAATTTAGGAACCAAATTCGATGTAGTAACCGTAAAGCCGGGCTATGGTCGTAATTTCCTGATACCAAAAGGTTTCGCTCAGGTAGCGAACGTGTCGAACAAAAAACACAATGAAGAGATTAAAAAACAACAGTCTGCTAAAATCGCCAAATTAATCGAAGATTATAAGGTATTGGCAGAGAAGTTGAAGACATCTAAGATTGTGGTGGGGGCAAAAGCCGGTACTACCGGTAAATTGTTCGGAAGTGTTACCAATATTCAGGTGGCTGAAGCGTTGAAAAAACAATTCGACCTCACTGTTGATAGAAAAAAAGTGCATATTACAGGTGAAGTAAAAGAACTGGGTACGCACAAGGCTGTCGTTAACTTGTACAAAGAAGTTACTGCTGAAATTGAATTTGAAGTGGTAGCTGAATAGTAAATCCCTATGTTTATTACATAAAATGCCGAACAATCTGTTCGGCGTTTTTTATTTAGTACCTTTTCTTCTAAGATACTTAGTAAACTTATGGGATGAAACTAACAAAATGGTTTCTATCTTGCCAGCCTTAACATCTACAAAAATATCATCTTTCACAAAAATGTCATAGTTGCCATATATGTAACTAGTATCATTATAAATAGTTGTATTCGGGATATTAGTAATCATACTTTGAAAATCTTTTTTTATTGGACTTGTAACTATAGCAAGCTTCTTAATATTAGGATTTTCATTCTTAGTAACATTCTCAAAATTGTGCTCTGCGCAACCAACACATTTTATAGATTGCAATAAATAAATATGAATAGATTCTTTGTCTTCCATACATTTTATACCATTCTTTAGATAATTCTCAATATTCTTTCTCTTTTCTCTATCTATAAAATCCTTGCTAATCAAAGAAGAACTAAACAGAAGCAGAAGAGGGAAAATATACCTATTCATTTTTTTAACAGTATTTCTTTAAGACTTATTACACTTTTATTCATATAGTTACTTATTTCTTGTAAATAAATATTATTTTTTGTTATAAACAAATAACCATACCCGAATTGTTTGTATTGTCCAACATCTTTTTCATTTATTAATTCAAATCTATCATTAAATAACATCATTATAAGATGTCGGTCAAGAAAAGAAGAATTGGTTTGAGTCGAATCATTTTTTAGTCTTTCTTGAAGATAAAATCTAAAATAGCATTTTCTGTAAGGATCCCAAACAATATTAGTATACCAAGGCTGATGTGAATAATGTTTAAATTGTATTTCCTGGTCTTTGAAATACTTTTTTGATAATGAAGCTATTGGTTTAATTTGATAACTTGATTTCCCACCAAAAGTATCCATTTTATTGTTTACGTAATTATATTGGTAGATATTTGCATCATTTTGGAATGTTATTACCCCTATTGAATCATGTGATATTTTTGACGCATTTCTAACCAATCCATAATTTATTTTTTTATTTTGCAGTAATTTTGATTGGTAAATTGTATTGGAAACTTTAGTCTTATTTTCCAAATCAAATTTAACCTCAATCGGTTTGTTAAAATAATCTAAATTTTGCGGACCTTTATAAAATGATTCGTACATGTACAAAATATTTCCGTATATATACGATTCATAACAGTTGTAAATATTTCCATAATAATATTTTTGTTTCGAGTTGTTGTAATCATTTATTTTCTCGCTGTAAAGAATAGTTCCTTTTCGATCTATAATATGTAAATAATTTTTAGTTACAATAATAACGGTTGATTTGTTGGGAATAATATCAAGTACATTATTGTCTTCTGACAACATTAAATTACTAACATCTATTGAATCAATCATTTTGAAAGGTTCAATAGTATAAAATTCAATTTTATTTGTCAGCTTATTATTCCATACAATGAATGAGGTATCATCTATGGTGTAATGTAGTTTACGGGTAAAATTGATTGGCTTACCTACGTTAATTATTCTTTGAGATCCGAGAGAAATTTCAATTTTAGAGTCGCTATATTTTGTTTTTAGTTCAACGTAATTTTGTTTACTAAATAGCGTAGCGGAAATACCAAAGAAGTATAAAAAAGATAGTCTATTTAATAAGTACATTACAAAAAAAACTATTTTAAAGATGAATTGATGGTTTGGATAACAAATTCTATTAACTCTTTCTTTCCATTCTCATTATCAATCATTCCATCTTTCATATTTTTTTCTGCAAACCTTTTAGCAATAGCTAATTTATCTGTATCACTCAGTGATGATAATTGAGTAGTATATCCACTAAATGAAGGACACTCGCAATCTTTTACGAAGCATTGTTCACCGCCTGAAAAACAACCTATTTCGGGCATAGGACAATCGCCGGGTACTGGAGTACAAGTACCATAGTGTCCTTTTCTTTTTGTATAATTTGACTTACTTTCTTTACTCATTGCAAATAAATTAACTAAAATAAAGATTGAAATTGTTAATGTGTTTTTCATGTGAATGATTTTAGTTTGTACAATATTAATATTAAAAAATGAATATTGCAAAAAAAATATTTTATTATGTAATTACATATTAACGCTTTTATTCGATATAAATCAAATGTTAGCGCTTAAAAGATGGTTTAGAATCTGGCGAATGGAACAGAAAATACGGATAATCTCGCACACAACCTTATTTTATATGTGCATCTCGATTGATCATAGCACGATACAATTACTCATATCTCAACGCTTCAATCGGATCTAGTTTAGAGGCTTTTATTTCATTTTTAATGTGTCTAAACACAATAATATTTTGAAACCAATATCACCTAGTTTGTTAAAATAGTTTGTATTTTTTTTAAAAATTTGAAATATCTATCATTTGCAGATATTTAATCGTTTGGGAAATAAAGTCTTTGAGGCTTTTCAATTGACCGATAAATGGAACGGAATCTACAACAACTCAAATGCATCTCAAGACAGTTATGTATTTATTTGTGAGTTTAAAGAAAAAAGAAATAACGAAAATAATAAAAGGCACATTTTTACTTTTAAGATGACAATTTACTCATATCTCAATGCTTCGATCGGATTTAATTTCGACGCTTTAAAGGCCGGATAGATGCCGGAAACCAGCCCGACCACCAGGCAAAATACAACCCCCATCAACATCCATACCCATGGGATAATGAATGTACCGCCGATAGAGAGCGATACGGCATTGCCGGCAATGATGCCCAAAAGGATACCTAAGATTCCACCCATCTGGCAGATGACGATGGCTTCCAGCAGGAACTGTAATCGTATCGTTTGATTCATGGCACCAATGGCTTTCAATGTTCCGATTTCCTTCGTCCGTTCCGTTACACTCACCAGCATGATATTCATTAAACCGATGGCAGCTCCAATCAGCGTGATGATGCCGATGATGAATCCCGCAGTGGTGGCATAACTCATCTTTTCTACAAACATGCCGGAGATGCTGTCGCTCTTGAGCAGGTCGAAGTTGACGTCTTCACCGGGATGCAACTTGCGGACATTGCGCATCAGTAGGGTGGCTTCATCCTGCACCGGAGTCATGTTTTCCGGATCTTTGCCCTTTACACTTATGACAAAAGAAGGATTGTTCTGCGGATATAGCTGTCTAGCTTTTGAAAGCGGAATCAGTGCAAGGTTGTCTGTTGTGATGAAACTGGACCCTTTTTCATCCAGCACGCCGATTACCTTGAATTTAACATCGTCAATCCTGACAATCTTGTCTGTTATGTCATACTGCTTTCCAAACAGTTTCTTGGCAACCGTAAATCCAAGCAATACCACATTGGTGCCTGTTTTTAACTCTGTCTCCGTAAAATTCCGTCCCTGAAGCAGGGTGTAGCTTTCGTTGGTGATGTAATTCTCATCGGAGCCGAAAACCAGTATGTTGGGGTTGGTTTTCTTATTGCTGTATTTCACCGTAGAACCCTGATTGCCTATGTATTGAATGGAAGTGGCGTATCGCTCATTGAATTTTGCCTTGAACTGCATGGCTTCCAGATAGGTGATGCTTCTAAATACCTTTACCGGAGCATCCTTGTCCGAGTCGAGGTTGAACCCCAGGCTTCTGTTGCGTATCTTGAACGTACCTGCGCCCATGCTGCTGAAACTCTTGGAGAGATAGCTTTTTAGCCCATCTACCGAAGTCAGGATGCCTACCAACGCCATGATGCCGAAACCGATGATACAGCAGGTAATCACGGTGCGAACGATATTGGCTTTGACCGAACGGTAGGCTAATTGTAAAACTTCCAGAAAGTTCATGTTGTAAATATAGATGTTATTTGTCCCAAAAATTACAGAAACCTTACAATCTGCTGTGTTTTATTCATATTTTTACAAACAAAGCATGCGATGAAATATATCCGGATAGCCCTGATTTCCATTACGTTGCTCGTATTGAATTACGCGGTATTTATCGATATTCCAAAGCAGTTTTCCGGCAATCAGCATATTCCCGAACTGCAACGGATTCTACTGAACAGAAAGATTTATCTGGTTGTAATGCTGCTTATGCTGCTGCTGACTTATGTGAGATATATCTCCAAGAATCCGACAATCGCAGCAAAATGGAAGCCGGTGTTCTTTTCGGTCATTAGCTCCGTTATCATTTTTTACGGAGTGGAATTGTATTTTACCTGCAAAACAAAAAGTCATGCCATCGGCTATTCTTATGCCGGAAAATTATGGATGCTGAAGTATTGGAATCCAATAAATGGAAACGGATTCAGAGATGATGCTAAACCACAGGACTCTGGTAAAAGAACGATATTCTTTATCGGCGATTCCTTTACGGCAGGCCACGGCATAGAAGATGTCAGCGATCGATACAGTGATTTGTTCAAAGCGTCAAGGATAGATTGCAATGTGTACAATCTGGGCATTAACGGCATAGGGACTCAAAAGGAGTTGGATATCCTGAAGTCGGCGCCGGTAAAGCCCGCCATAGTATTCTGGCAGTATTTCTTTAATGATATTGATGAACTTTTGCTGGCATATGACTATGCGTTTTCCTTTACGCCTTATCGGGAGAATAATGTATGGATCCGCAAAATCACAAAAGGCAGTTTTTTCTTCAATTATCTGTATTGGTCAATTCCACATGAAGATGCATCTGCTTACTTGCGTGCCCTTGAAAAAGGTATCAGAAATAAGGAACTCATCAAACAGCACCTCAGCGACTGCGATGCCGTCATAACGTATTGTAAGGATAATGACATAAAGCTGGTACTGCTCAGTTTTCCGCTGTTTGCAGTGGATGACAATCATGTTTTCAACAAGCATACAAGATTTATAGCGGACCATTTTGCATCCAAGGCGGTCGATGTTGTTCGCGTGGATGCATTAACGAAAGATATGAGACGGGAAGAAAAAATGATCAATGACTCTGATCCGCACGCCAGCCGGCAGGTAAACAGGAGAGTGGCAGATTTTATTTTGAGCAAGATGAAGATTTAGTCTACTCTTCTCGTTGAGGAAACCGCCAGTTGATATAGAGTGAAGAACAGATAACCGTGCCAGTGATGTGGTGATTGTCCCTTCCGATAATATTAAAGACAATTCCGAATACTGTCTTTCCCTCCGGAATCTCAACTTCTCGGAATTCAATGATATTTGCCAATTCATCATCATCCAGCAGGAACATCTGGTCGGCATGCCAGGCGTCCGGCCAGGAATCATTAGGTGAGATATTGGTATAGAACACTTCACGGCATTCAATATCTACATTTACGTAATAGGCAAAATCAAAACTGGCCTGAATATACAGGCAATGTTGGTCGGAAGTGTAGACCTTAAACTCAAAGCCGGCATTATAAGCACGTTTGTTGAAGGCTTGAATTCCTTTCAGGATCTCTTCGTGGGTCGAATATGCTGGCATCTTCTGAAATTTGTTATTTCTCCTCAAATTATGAATAATTTACATGGTTTTCAAGTGATAAATAAATATTTCTAATCAAAAAATCGTACCTTTGCGGTCGATTTAAAATCTTATTTCTAATCTTTTAAATATTTATTCCATGATTTTTGATTTGGATATGATTAAAAAGGTCTACGCAGAATTTCCTGCAAAAGTAGACAGAGCGAAAGCATTGTTAAACCGCCCTTTAACACTGGCGGAAAAAATCCTTTTTGCACACCTACACGAGTCGCAGGATCTGCAAAATTTTGAACGTGGAAAGTCGTATGTGGATTTTGCTCCGGACAGAGTAGCCATGCAGGATGCTACGGCACAGATGGCCTTATTGCAGTTCATGCAGGCTGGACGTAAAAAAGTGGCCGTTCCTTCAACGGTACATGCCGATCACCTGATTCAGGCAAAAATCGGTGCAGACAAGGATTTGCAGGAAGCAATCAATAAAAACAACGAAGTCTATAATTTCTTAGCTTCTGTTTCTAATAAATACGGCTTAGGTTTCTGGAAGCCGGGCGCAGGAATCATCCATCAGGTGGTTTTGGAAAATTATGCTTTCCCGGGCGGCATGATGATTGGTACAGACTCACACACGGTAAACGCAGGTGGTCTGGGTATGATAGCCATTGGTGTTGGTGGCGCAGATGCGGTAGACGTGATGGCAGGCATGGCCTGGGAATTGAAATGGCCTAAATTGATTGGTGTTAAATTGACCGGAAAACTGAATGGCTGGACATCTCCTAAAGATGTGATTTTGAAAGTGGCAGGTATTCTGACCGTGAAAGGCGGTACAGGTGCTATCGTGGAATATTTTGGTGAAGGGGTGACTTCGATGTCTTGCACAGGAAAAGGTACCATCGCGAACATGGGTGCTGAAATCGGTGCCACCACCTCTACTTTCGGTTACGATGACTCTATGTCGAGATACCTTAAAGGAACGGGAAGAGCGGAAGTGGCTGAATTGGCAGATACCATCAAGACATACCTGAACGCTGATAAAGAATGTTACGACGAGCCTGAGAAATATTTCGATCAGGTGATTGAAATCGATTTAAATACGTTAGAGCCACATTTAAATGGTCCTTTCACTCCGGATTTAGCGACTCCTATCTCTAAAATGAAAGAAGAAGCGGTAAAGAACGGCTGGCCTCTGGAAGTGAAAGTTGGTTTGATCGGTTCTTGTACCAACTCTTCATATGAAGATATTTCTCGTGCCGCTTCCCTTGCAAAACAGGTGAAGGAAAAAGGCTTGAAATCAAAGGCGCAATTTACCATCACACCGGGCTCAGAGCAAGTAAGGTATACTATTGAAAGAGACGGATTCATCAAGTTGTTTGATGAGATCGGTGCCAATGTATTCGCCAATGCATGTGGACCTTGTATCGGACAATGGAGCAGAGAAGGTGCTGAACTGGGTGAAAAAAATACCATCGTTCACTCGTTTAACAGAAACTTCGCAAAACGTGCAGATGGTAATCCCAATACGTATGCTTTCGTAGGTTCTCCGGAATTGGTGACTGCGTTAGCGATTGCAGGTCGTTTAGATTTCAATCCATTGACAGATACCTTAACGAACGAAAACGGAGACCAGGTGAAACTGGACGAACCGACAGGTTTTGAATTGCCGCCAAACGGTTTTGCCGTAGAAGATGCGGGATTCCAGGCGCCGGCAGAAGATGGTTCTTCCGTTGAAGTGATTGTAAACCCTACCTCAGATCGTTTGCAGTTGCTTGAAGGTTTCAAACCTTGGGAGGGAACAGACCTGAAAGGCTTGAAATTATTGATTAAGGCAAAAGGAAAATGTACCACTGACCATATCTCTATGGCTGGACCATGGTTGCGTTACAGAGGTCATTTGGATAACATCTCTAATAATATGTTGATCGGTGCGGTAAACGCGTTCAATGATAAAACAGACAACGTGCTGAATCAACTGACAGGCGAATACGGTGCGGTACCTGCTACAGCAAGAGCATATAAGGCTGCCGGTTTGGGGTCTGTGGTATTCGGCGACGAAAACTATGGTGAAGGTTCATCCCGTGAGCATGCTGCCATGGAGCCACGTCACTTAGGTGCACGTGCGGTGGTGGTGAAATCATTCGCTCGTATCCATGAAACCAACCTGAAGAAACAAGGCATGTTGGCACTAACCTTCGTAAACAAGGAAGATTATGAAAAAGTGCAGGAAAATGATACCATTGATATCATTGGTTTGACGGAATTCGCTCCGGGTAAAAACCTGACGATAGTATTACACCATGCAGATGGATCTACGGATGCATTCGAGGTGGCACATTCTTACAATGAGCAGCAAATCGGCTGGTTTAAAGCGGGTTCAGCCTTGAATCTGATTAAACAACAGGTAGCAGGATAATATCAGATACTAACGCTTAATGCGATAGTGTCAATCTGAAAAAAAACCGTCGGGACTTCCTGGCGGTTTTTTATTTAAAGTAAAATCAGTAGATTAGTAGGCATGAAGTTGTCAAGATATTTTTTGATGGTTATGCTTGGCATTTTGTTCTTTTCCTGCAAAAAGGAAAAATCCAATGCCGTTCCAGAAACGTTGCTATACGCTAAACGGGGCGATAATCCTGGGATTTACGACCAGCAAGGAAGGTTCGTCATTTTACGCGGAGTAAACTATAATTCACTGGGCGATTACTGGCAGGGAAATGCAGCTGTAGCCAATGTCAAGCCATATGAAGAAAATGACCTGAAGCTGATGGCAAGTTATGGTGTCAACTGTATTCGATTGTTGTTTAGTTGGAGTAAATTGGAACCGGTACGAGGTCAGTATGATCAGGATTATATCAATCAACTAAAGACCGTCATTGAAACAGCTGCAAAATATGATATCTACGTGCTGCTGGATATGCATCAGGATGCCTGGGGAAAGTATATAGTTAGCCCTGCAAGTGAGGCTTGCGATAAGCCCAACAAAGGCTGG
This sequence comes from Chitinophagales bacterium, assembly GCA_046329775.1. Lineage (GTDB taxonomy): Bacteria > Bacteroidota > Bacteroidia > Chitinophagales > JADIYW01 > JADJSS01. Next base: position 536,632 of record JAXLTX010000003.1, on the reverse strand, counting down.
GATGGCGCTCCCGATTGGGCAACCACGACAGACGGTGCTTCCACCTGCACAAGCGATGGCTCTCGCGAAAGTGCACCCGCCGTTTATCACGCCTTTCAGCATTTTTGGGATAATACCGATGGCATCCAGGATGCGGCGGTGAATGCCTGGAAGGCATTGGCGAAACAGACGGCTGGCTATGCAAATGTAGTGGGATACGACCTGTTGAATGAACCTAATTTAGGATACAGACCTATCAATCTGGAAGCGGATAAACTGGCCAAATTTTACAGAAAGGCAACGAATGCCATTCGTGCTGCAGAGCAGGAGTCTAAGGCATTTCGGCATATTATCTTCTTTGAAATGAGTGTAACCTGGAACGGGCAACCGATTCCTTTTGTTCCCTCTGTTGATTTGATTACGGATGAAAACACCATCTTCGCGCCGCATCACTATTTTGAGTCCATTTCCTATCTGTTGACGATTGAACAGGGCTTGGATTTATTGTACGGTCTGTCCGGCGCCTACAAAACGGGCACCTTTATCGGTGAGTTTGGGTTCTTCGGGAATCCGGTGGACGATGTGGAAAAATATAAGCGATTTGCCAAAAAAGAAGATGCCAATTTCAGTAGCTCCACCTGGTGGCAATGGGCACAGGCTCCCGGCGATCCGCATGGTATCAGCTGGGACGGTATGCAATATGACAATACTTCCACACATCTTTTGGAAGTAGATAAGAATGGAAATTTTACGGGAGTCAAAAACGAATACTATCTGAATGTGTTGAACAGGTCAAGACCGAATGCCATTTTCGGTAAGCCCGTAAAATTAGTTTCCAGTCCGGATAATGGGACGATGGAGTTACAGGCAAAATCAACCTCGCAGGGTGTTACCACAATATGGATTCCGGATAGATTCGGAGAGCCGCATATAGCTGGAACAAACATACTTTCCACTGTAGTGACAAAAGTGGAAGGCGGCTATATCGCAAATGTCACGGTAAGCGGAAATTATATGCTAAACGTCAGCTTTTAAACCATTCTCATCTGTACCTGTTGAAGAAGACAGCCTTTTCTTTCTGTCTATTTCGAAGCAGATAATTGCTCATTATTCCCGCCATCTCAGGATTTTGTAAGCCATATTGGTATCCGCGTTCAAAATATGACACGGCCTGCATGGTGTCTTTTTCCAGAAGGTAGAAATATCCGAGGTTTTCCCATGCAGCAAAAGTGGAGTCATTTTCAGAAAGCAGATTTTTATTGAATGTCAGACATTCCGCCTTATTGCCTTTCTCGTACAGTACGCTCGAAATATTGGTAATCAGGGTCGCATCCTTATTGTTGAGAGAAAATGCTTTCAGGTAGGCATCATAGGCTTTATCCAGATTGTTATCCAGATAGTATATGTCACCAAGGAAATTATAGGATTCAAAGTCTGTGCTGTCATTTTTTAAAGCTTCGGAAAAAGCCTTTCTCGCATCGTCGAGTTTGTTTTTTTTGAAATAGGCGGTGGCCTCTAATTTGTGCAATAAAACGTTCTCATTGTAAACGGTATTGCCATATTCAGCGCATTTTATGGCCTTTTCAAGTAATTCATCTCTTTTACTCAGGTCTGTCTCCTTGTCTGCGTATTCAATGTAGGTGGAGGCGGCGATGCGCATGGCTTCGTATGATTTCTGCAAATATGGAGCATCCCTTTCTATCAGGGTTAGCTGGTCTTTCCAGGCGGTGGTTCTGTAAAAGCTGATCAGCATAAGAAACAGGATTATTGATCCGGATATCAGCACGTATGTTTTCCCGTCTTTAATTAGTGTGTGTAGAAGATAAGCAATAAAGCCACAAAAGAAGAATGAACTGATGAACACATATCTGTCGGCAATGATGCCGGCAACGGGGGTGATGATGTTCAGGGCGTATAAGATAAAGACAATAAAGCCCATCAGGGAGATGAGCGGTATCTTCTCTTTTCTAAAGTATTTTAATGTGATAAGCAATAGGATGATGGTGGAAAATAATGCAAGGATACTTTGCCATGTATTGATGTTGTATAATCTTATTTCATCGAATCCGTAGTAGTACCTGTACCCGATGGGAAGCAGCAGCATCTTGATATAATACCAGAATGTCAGTGCCGCTGCGGCAATTCCTTTTGGGATGGTGAAATCTTGGCTGATGGGGTTTTCCGTAAAAGTGGTCCCCTTGTTGGAAACCAATGACATGTCAACGGGAAGCAATATGTCAACGAGCAAGAGACGAAGCAGCACGACCATCAGAAACAGCCCGATGAAATAGCCCACTGATTGTTTTATGGATTTGGGATCTGAAACAACCATCAGCATTGGAATGAACAGGATCAGCCCCGCACTGTCCAGTTTGGAATACAAGGCCAGCAGAAATAACAGCACACCAGCAAATAGATGCTTTAAACTCTTCTGGTGGTAAATATGTCGGAGCAAAAAATTGCCGGACAATACGGTGAAAAGAAAACTTAGCAAGTTATCCCTGCTCTTCAGGTTGGCAATCACTTCCGCATGAACCGGATGAGCCAGAAAAATGAGGACTGCAACCAGCAGGCTCAGCCGATGCTCTTCCGTTTTCAGGAAAAGGGAGATGGTCTTGTATACGCACACGATACTCAGCCAGTAAAGTAGCAGATTGACGACGTGAGAGACCGCCGGATGAATTCCCCCCGTAATCCATTTTTCCAATGCAAAACTCAGCAATACGACAGGCCTGTAATCCGTCTGATTATAATGGGAAGCAAAGAGGTGAAGGATACCATCTATGCCTTCCCTTCTGCCCGGAATATCATCCTTTACGAGAAAATCATCTAATGAAAAATCATATAATATGGTTTGGCCGTAGATTAGCAGTGTTAGAACCAGGAACAGAATGCAGATGGCCCCTGTAGATTGAAATGTTTTTGGCAAATGGTCTGATTTCTTCATTTCTTTTTCGGCTACTTTTCTTCTTTTGTTATTATGTTGATTTGTCTGCTTATTCAGTTGAAATTTAACACAATAAATCAGAATTTTTAAATAACTTTATCTATTCTCCGAAATAATAAAAATTATGAAAAAAAATATACAATTATGTTTTGTGCTATTGGTGTCTTTATATCTCAATTCCCAGGCGCAGGAATTTGCCGCTCAGTCGAAAGCGGAAGAGCTAAAGAGCGGGTATTATCAGAGTATAAATTTTGATGACGGTATCCCGTGTAATTGCAATCAGAAGACACAGAGAACCCATGACCTGAATAAGGCATTGGGTAAGAATGATGTGACCTATTACAACCTACATGCCTATCGGTTCAATTTCGGGGACTCCCCTGCAGCCATGGCCAAGTTATTTAAAGCATTGGAAGGGGATGCTTCCGTATACAAGGTTTCCATGAAAGAATGGGATGCTTTCATGTTGCTTACGACGGCAGATTTTGATGTTGCATCTTTTGAAGCGGCGGCCAGAATCGCATTCCATTATTTTGAATCTATGCCGCCGGCAGATTTTCTAAAGAGTAAGAGCCAGACTTCTTATGAAGAGTACATGAGTGAACAGGCAAAACGTAACAAAATTTCCAATGAGGCTGTCCCTGTACAGGGAACCACGCACTAAAAATAAACTATGAAAACTATATACCTAAAACTTAGTTCTGTAATATTGGTGTTGTCATTGCTGGCCATGTCCAATAACGCATTCGGACAAAAAAACCTGAAACTGAGGGTTATCAGCATTGCGGCCAATACATCGTCAGGTACGGATTGTGATGCCAATTGCCTCGGAACGTCAGATAACCGAATTGACTGGGTGTTTGATATCGATGACGGTGGCACGGACGTGAATGAAGATTGCTATGATTTGAGCGACGATAACAACAGCAATTCTGTATCACCGTCCTTTGTGGTGTTTGATCAGAATTATGATTTCGCCTGCCAGTGGAACGGTACGGTCGATTTTAATGTGGAAGGATGGGACCAGGATTGTGCGGATCTTTGTATTGGTGGAGGTTTTGGAAATGTTGTCAGTGATATCGCCTGCACCGTTAATGTCAACAGCGCATTTCCATCCTCAGCCATTGGGGTCTATGGGCCGTTTACATCCACCTGTAATTACAACAGGAATTTTAACGGAACTCCAAATTGTGCCGGAACCATCACGGTGACATATCAGTGGGAGGTGAGCGGTAACTTCAAATCACAAGCTTCCGATGATTACCTCTGCGGTGCATATGATTTGGGTATATTGGGATTGGGCGGTACCAGGACCAGAAATAATTTTACCAATATAGGGTATTCGGCAGAAGATATTTGCGCCTCAAATGAACCCAACAATGACTCCAACGATGAAACCGTTTGGTTGAAATATACGACCGGTCCGAATCCCGGAACCGCCATCACCGTAGATGTGGATGCGATAGGAGGTTCTGGTTCCGGCGGAGCCTTGTGTCTCGGTGGCAATACGGTATTTGGATGGACAAGAGTCTATGAAGGACCTTCCTCTTTGGCAGGCTGTCCGTTTACCTATTCAACAAACCCTTTTTCACAATTAAGTCAGGTCGGTTCAGTCGGTTCTCTCGGAACAGATAACAGCCTTATCGACATCAGCTGTCCAAAAGCCAACCAAACCTATTATATTCAGGTGGAGACGCAGGGTATATCCACTTGCGATATGGGAAGGTTTAATATTACTGTTCAGGATAACGGTGTCAGCGCCGGTCCGGACTATATTTGCCAGCCGGCCAATTCTTCCACGATTGGCATAGACGGATATATGGGAATCTTAAACAGTTCTTATGACCCCCGAACTTCCACCGGTTCGGCTACTGCATGGGATAATACGGATTATGACCTTGCCATTTTTAACCAGTCTACAGATTGCGCATCTCAAAGCAAATCTATCGGGGAACCTGACAATACTTCCATCCTATCTTCTCTGAATAAAAGTGTCTGGTATCGTTTCCGCACACCCGCAGCAGATTATCCATCCGCACCGGCATTGGCCCAGCTGGCGCATACCTATAAGGTACTGGTTGAACGCTTGGGTTCTTCAGGAACGCTAACGTATCCTTCGGTGTATGTGTACGAAGAAACAAATGCAGCTACCGTGAGAACCTGTCCGAACAGTAATGGTGATTACGCAAATCTGTCTTATATAGACAGAGACGAAATTGACCCTCTCAATATCTTCAATGGCGGTAATGCAGAGGTTAAGAGACTTTGTTTGAAAGCGAATACCAATTATTACATTCAGGTTGATCCGGTTGGTGTGACGGATAGGGTAGACTTCAATATTAAAGTAGTGAAAGATCAGTTCCGCCCTTCAGATATGATTTGCGAAGCGGTAGACTTAGGATATATCACCACGAATGGATTACAAAACGGCGTTACAACAGGTGTAAACTGGGCGAATAACGGACCTGCCTCAAAATTCGGCACCGCCAAATTCTTCGGATTACCACATACCAATAAGTGTACATCTGCCGAAGCCGGAGAACCAAGCGCTACGCCGGGTGGACCAGGTACAGGCGGTACACATACAGCAACGGTGTGGTACAAATTCACCACGGGCAGTAATATTCCACCGGATTGGATTTACTGGTATGAAGATGACAATACCTTGAGTAATGCAAACAGAGGTTCTGTTTGTCTGGGATTGGGATTTCAGTCTAAAGTAACATTCTATAAAAATGTAACATCGTATGCCTGCCCTGTAGGTGGCAATTTAGTTGCCGGCAATGAAATGAACATACCGGGCGATTTATGTGACGCCACAACCGGACTCGGTTTTGGTGCTCCTTGCTATCAGGATATGTTCCGTTTGAAATGCCCTGAACCAAATACCACCTACTATGTTCAGGTAGAGGATGCCGGTGCCATTTCCATCTGTTATGAAGGACAATGGTCTTTTGACAATGGATCCTACAAGGTGACCACCGCTCCAACGCTGGGTGGCGCACCAATCAATGATACCATCTGTGGTGCCATTAATCTGGGTACGGTTCCCAATGGAGGGCAGATAAATAATGGAGTAATCTATGATAATTTCTGTGCAACGCCTGATTTGCCCTGGAGATCTGATTTTACACAATCTCTGGATGCGGATGTCTGGTTCAGATTCAGACCGCCTGCATCGGGCTCCGTACGAATAACGGCACAGTCAGCACCATCAGGCTCTCCAAGCATAGATGATGATTTGGATATTCAGGCGGCTATATGGGAACCAATTCTGGGTGACGGTACCAATGCACATTGTTCCGATCCTCGTTTTCTGTGGACACCAATTGTTGCGCAGGATCATGGAATACAGGAAGCAACCGAAGCAGGGGTTATCACCACTTCTTATTATGACATTTATAATACTTGCGGAAACAGCGTTGTATGTAATGAAGGAAACAGTCTGATAGCAACCTGTCTCGATCCCAATAAATATTATTACCTCCAGATTGACGGAGGAAGCTATTTGGGTTGTGACTTGTTTGATGCGGGAGACTGTGTGATGGGATATTTTAAAATTCAGGTGGCAGATGCAGGACTGGGATTGTACAATGCAGCATCTCCTGCGGATGTAGGGACCCCTTACACATCACTAGGAGTACCAAATGCAAATCTGAAACACGACGAACCATGTTTTGCACAGAGTCTGCCAATGAATGCATCCTCTACATCTTATGGCTCTTTGAACTGGACTAGGATGACGAATCGTTGCGCAACTTCCATCAATGATCCGATTCCTGCACAATGGGCTGCAAACAATTCCTCCACAGATAAGACCGTCTGGGCAAGATTTGTCGCTCCTCCGAGTGGCAAGGTGCAGATTCGTGCTGAGAATATCTCGCAGATTAAGGGAGATGCGGATTACCATGAGAATATAAACTTGCAACTGGCATTGTATCAAACACCGAATTGTTTTGATAAGTACAGACTGGTGGAAGTGGGCAATGGCAATGGATTTGACGGAGGTCTGGTGGAAACGGACCCACTGAATGATGATGATTATACAGGCCTATGTGTTCCTTGTACAGGCACTTGCGGATATGATGAGTATTATGTTGGACGATGTTTAGTTCCGGGACAGACCTATTACATCATGATAGACGGAGATGCCGGTTATGTATGTGGTGCAGATGTGGAAGACGTTGAAGGGGATTTCAGGATTTCCGTACAGGAACTGAACGGGATTCCTGCTTCTACCAATGATTCCATCTGTAATGCCTATAATATGACAGGAGTGAATTCATTGGCATTGAATGCGTCTTACACTACACCAATACCATTTAACAATGAGTGTGCAACAGTAGACCAATCCTATGAGGGTAGCGGAAAAGTGGCACACAACATTTCAGGCATGGTATTTGATTTTAATGTTGAACATACCTTATGGTTTAAGTTTCAGGCACCCGCATCAGGTAAAGTGAAAATTGAAGCGCTGAATGACGGTTCTGTCGACCCTATAGATTTAGGCATAGCTATTTTTGATATACCTAGTCAAAATTGTGCCGATATTCAGACAGGCGGATTCAAATTCGATGATGATTATGATCCTGCCGTATTCGGTATTGCCAATACTCAGGATGAAGAAATCACTGTTTCCTGTCTGGTGCCCAACAGGACCTATTGGGTACAGGTAGATGGTACAAGAAATGCCAGTTTGTGCGGTCCTGCATTTGTAGGGTCAGATTGTGAAACAGGTCAGTTTAAATTGAAAATCACCCATCTTCCTGCAGATCCTACTTACGCGAGCAATGTCGTTTATTCCTCACCGGCTACGACAAGACCAGGTGGAAATGATATGTTCTGTCAGGCGCATCCGGTTGCCAATGCCGGAGGTGCGTATAACCCGCTTAATGCAAATACCTATTTAGGTTTGAATGAAACGATTGTCTTCAATCATAACAACAGATGTGCCACTGCCGAACAGAATGAACCGGAAGCGAACGGATGGGATTTGAATCCGTTTGATGAAGGAAGTGACCCGACGGTATGGTATCAGTTTAATACAGGTCCAAGTATTGGTCCTTTTGGCCCGGGAGATATAACCATACGAGTGACAAATCCATCCGGAATATGCTTTGATCCTGACATGGACTTGTATGAATATAATGGTTCATTTACAACAGCCTCCTGTAATACTCAGGCTGCTACAAACACTCAATTTAACAATCTGGTGAGAATCGGAGAGGGGAAGGTATTTGATATTCTCAAACCACGAGAAGAAGAAATCAAGATTACCTGTCCGAAGCCGAATAAAACCTACTTCCTCAGAATCCTGGGATCCAGTACCTGTCCACTGTTCGGTTCTGACCAGGGTGACTTCACCGTTTCCATCTCAGAAAGCAGCGTCGGCATCAACTTCCAGACGAATGATGATATTTGCGGTGCCACCAATGTGGGTTCAGGAAACCTGACCAGTGGAAGTACGCTCACACTGAATAACCAAAATAATATCTGTGCAACTCAGGAAATAGGAGAACCCAATACCACACAGAGCGCCGTGCAGAATGAGCCGGAATACGACGAGACGATGTGGCATAAATTTACCACAGGACCAACTCCGGGAGCGGTCGAAGTGGAGGTTACTTCCTTATTGGGTATAGGTGGTTTCTTTTCTGTCCCATCACTTGCGGTTTATAAATATGTGCCAAACGGAAACAACTGCTCCACAACGCCGTTTGCTAATCTGGCATCACTGGATTCAGATATGGGATTTGCTACCATCTTAGGCGGTGTGACAGATTTTACTGCAAAAGTTACATTGCCATGCGTGTCTCCGAATACAACCTATTACATTCAGGTTGACGGTGCTGATGTGAGTTTGTTTGGATTTACATTCCCCGGCTTTACGGATAATTACTATTATAATATTACAGTGAAAGACCTGGGCGCAGGAACAGGAAGGGCCATCAATGATAATTTAGCCAACGCACTTCCGGTGGATGATGTGGCACCACTAGACGGACAATTGACTGCCGGTGGTTCACTTACCGTTAAAGGGCATAACAGATGTGCCACCTGTGAGAGTGGCGAAATCGGAGATTATTGCGGAAGTAATACCACCGACCATACCGCTGCCTTTGGTGCAGAAGATGAGACCGTTTGGTATTATTTTACCACACCTAACAAACCGGGTAATATTTCGGTAAGAGTGGAAGACGATCCGGGCATCTCAGGCACGTTCAGCCCTAATTTCAGATTGTATTACAATAATGGATTCTCTCCAACCTATCGCGTAACCAATGCACCGACAGCAAGTATCATTCAAGAAGGACCATCTTATACTGGAGTTTCATCCACTACAGGAACCTTCACTTGTTTGTTGCCCAATCAGAAATATTATATCCAGGTGGATGGCAATGACAACACGCCGTTTACCTTGGATCAGGCAGATTTCATCGTCACGGTAACAGATGATGGTTCAGGAAATCCGGGGCCTTCCAATGATTTGATCTGTAATGCAGAAACATTGTCAATTCCATCTAACGGAACAACAGGTGTGCTGAGCAGAACTAACAGATGCTCATGGGAGGAAACCGGAGAACCCAACACCAGCGGGAATATCGGTGGTTCGGGGGATGATGTCACATCGAATAATTATGATGAGACAGTATGGTTTTCCTTCGTGCCTCCGACTGACGGCGATGTCACCATGTTGCTGGAGCCGATAAATGGGATGAATGGCGGTATCAATTACGTGCTATACCAGATGCCAAATACATCAGCCATTTCCTGTTCCGGTACTCCTGCTGACCTACCGAATTGGAGCCAGCTGACTGAGTTAGCAAGTGGTACAGGATTGGCTTTAAATACAATCGGGACAACGGATCAGGTAGTTGAAACATGGCCATGTTTGTTGGCTGGTAAACGTTATTATATCCAGGTAGATGGCAATGACTGGCCGGCAACAGCAGAAGTGGGTAATTTCAACATACAGTTGACGCATGTATCCAAGGCAACTCCTGTAAATGATAATATTTGCGGCATTGGTGCCATCCCTAATAATGGCAATTTCGGTACTTTCACTACTTCTGCTACCGTTACAGCCACCAATCAGGATAACAGATGCGCCACTCAGGAAGTGGGTGAGCCGGCTGTAAACGGACCATATAACGATATCACGGATGCGGGATACGACCATACGCTCTGGTATAGATTTGTGGCAAGCAATTCAGATGGTTCTTATGCTGTCAGTATTACAAATGTCGGTGGAGACCAGATCAATGGTTATATAGGTGTGTATCGTCAGGATGCAACAGTCTGCAGCGGTGCCACTCCAACATTTGGTAGTCTTACATTAGTAAGTGAAACACCTGTGGTAAACTCCGCAACGAATAACGAAACATTGAACCTGGAATGCTGGGAAATTGAAGAAGGCAGAACGTATTACATCCAGGTGCAAGGCTTTGACGGTGTATTCGGCGGAGATGTCGGGGATAACTTTAATGTATCAGTATCGTTTGCTTCCGGTTCCACAAATCCGGCAGATAATATATGTACAGCCCCTTCCGTAACGGTAGGTGCCGGTAATACGGCAGCGGATAACAGATGTGCCACTACGCAAAGTGGTGAACCCAATATTTCTCCGGTGCCACAAAGCCCAGCTAACGGCAGTAATTACGATGAAACGTTGTGGTATACATTCGTCGCTCCGTCTTCCGGTGAAGTACGCGTTAATACTTCATCCTACAGTCCGGGAACGCTGACGTTAAATGCAGATTTATACAGTGTACCTGCAGGCTATAATTGCGGAGTATCCGGATTTGGTGGATTAACCAGAGAGGATAATACCACCACATTAACCTCGATATCCAGTACCTGGGACTTGAGATGTCTGATTCCAGGGAATACATACTATCTGCGTTTTGATGGTAATGACGGTGTATTGGGTATACCGCCTGACAGAGGTACCTGGAATTTCAATATCTCCAATCTGGATAACTCAACTTCATATCCTTCTGTGGTAAATGATGAACCGTGCGGAGCAATAGATGTCACACAGTTTATCAGAACTACACCATGTACTGCTGATGGACAATATTACACGAATAACTATAGTGTGCTGGATGCTGCCGTTGATATAGACAGAGCTACCAGATCCGTACAGGCATTGGGTTGTAACGGCGAAAATAACTGTAACGACTACTGGTTTAAGTTTACGGTTCCTTTGGATGCAACCGGTATCCGTATTCAGGGAAATGATGAATATCCTGCACCTTATCTGGTGAATAATTCCCATCAGAACATAGGTGTATACAGGGCTACAGGCGGCTGTGGAGGAACCTTACAGCGCATCAACTGTGGAGACGGAGGCGTTTTCGGAGATGTCGACTATACCTTAGCTGCCTTCCCGGGCGAAACCTTGTACTTACAGGTATTTAATGAAAATGCCCCAACCAGCCCAAGCAATACAGGATTCGGATTCTGTATTTCCGTGGATTGCCCTGCCAAAACCGCATGTACCGCCAATAACCTGATATACGGACAGGCGCAGTGCTGGAATATGAATACCAATGGAACTAATTTGCAACCTCAATATTATGATTGTTTGCCAGGGTCAAATAACTCGGTGAATTATTTCTCCTTCTCCACCAATTGTGATGGAACACCGGTGGACACGGTTACGGTGGTCTTCTCCGTTACCGAAATCGGTTGCGGAACAACCGCCATGTCCATGTTTGTCGATAATACCCCTTGTGTCGCTCCGTTTGGTCAGTATGATGATATTCTCATCAACTGCGCGGTGTTTGAAGAGGTATTGGGCGGTACAACTTCCACTAATTTCTCTTCCACCTTTATTCTACCGGGTTGTACTTCCTATGTAATGCAAATCATCAGCGATGAGAATACTGCGGGATGTGCAGCTGCAGGTCAGGTGGTGGTGTTGCAAACCGTTCTGAATCCGACACAGGTATTGCCTGTCGAATTGACAACGTTTACTGGATACAACAATGGCAGCATCAATGTGCTGAACTGGACTACCGCCTCAGAATTGAATTCGTTGAGGTTTGAAGTGGAAAAGAGCCTGGATGCGATAAACTTTGAGTACATAGGAGAACGTCCTGCAGCCGGTAACAGCAGCACGCCACGTTCCTATACACTCAACGACTTACATCCTGTATTGGGCAACAATTATTACAGGCTGAAAATGATAGACAGAGACGGTCAGTACAAATATTCTGAAATCATCATCATAAAGGTGACGGAAATCAATGCTTCTGCTGATGGTATCGTGGCTGTATATCCTAACCCTACGAATGATAAAGTGAATATTGTCTATCAGGCCGGTGCCAATCAGAAAGTCAATCTGGATATCTACAACGCTATCGGGCAGAATATGTTCAGTAATGACTATTCGTTTAATGCCGGATTGAACACGATAGTGGTGGAAGCCGCGGAATATGCAAAAGGAATGTATGTCATTAACCTTCAGAATGTTTCGGGTGGCACAAAATACCAGTCCAAATTTGTGAAAGAATAAACTCAAATAAATATAAATGCGATCCCAACCATTCAGGTTGGGATTTTTTTTAATCTCTGTAATATATTTAAGGTTTTTTTTAATATATAAATGGTTTTTTAATAAATATCATCTGTGTTAATATTTTTATTGCGTAAAATCTTGCGAGTTAGTTTATTTGTGTATAAATTTATGATTCCTTGTTTTAAATAAGAATATTATGAATAATATTTACATTGCATTATTTTCTATCTGTTTTGTTTTCTCGATGCAATTCTCACAGGCAAAAGAAGGTGCTAAGAGTGATTTCTCAGACAAAGCTTACAACTCCAAATCTTATCCCGGTAATTTTGAACAGGATGATAAGGTGATTAAAAAATTATATGCTAAGGAGTACAATGGTTTCTTGTCAAATTATATACAAGAGGATGAGGTTGTAGAAAAAAGAAATGCCAGTTCAAAGACTTTTAAAAATACAGATGGTAGTTATACGGCAGTTTTAGGTTCAGGGCCGGTTCATTATTTGGAAAATAATTTATGGAAGACAATCTCTAATGAGATTGTACAAGATGGTAATAGCTATTATAACAAATGGAACGAGTTTAAAACACGATATACGAAAGATGCAATATCTATTATACTTAAGAACAAATCCAAAATAAAATTATGGCAACATCCCGAGTATTTATTTTTAGATGCAAATGCCAATGAGATTGATAATCATGATTTATCCTTTAATAATCCTGTTGTAAAAGATGATGAGCTCTCTTATCATAGTTCTGAATTATCTATTACAGCAAAAATTAAACAATTGGCAGTGGGTACAGAATTGAGTTATATTATATCAGATCCTTCTGTCTTTGGAAATAACCGTGCTTCTTATTTTGGTTTCAAGGAAAGAGTTACAATACAAAATGATGCTAAATTATTATTGAAACAAGATGAAAAAAGAGGCACTTTAGTAGTACTTGCAGACAAGAATGGAAACGAGATAATGGAATATGAAAATCCGATAATCTCTGAATCTCTTTCAAGTAATTTTAAAGACTCTTCTTCCCATGCTATAAATGGTAAATTTAAAATAAATCAATTATCAAATAATGAGTATGAAATAATTTATTATGCCGAACTGGCTTGGTTTCAAAACCCCAATAGACAATTCCCGATAATCTTTGACCCAGTTATTAATTGTGTACCATCTAATGTAACTTATGGCACAGGTTATTTTCGTCATCATGTGGTTGCTGCCAATGATGGAGTAGATAACGACTGGAGAGTGGGGCATAATGATTTGACAGATGATGAATATTATGAAGGATTTGCAAAAATTAATCTCAGTTCATTATATACCTGCTATACCATAAATTCTGCCACATTCAATATTTACAAGACAAGTTTGAGTAATTATCCGGGAAATAATGATATAAAAATCAGGTTTGGAACCTTTAACGGAGATCCTGTATCTGATTCATGGAATACCATTCATAACAATATAAATAATATGGTGACAGAATATGCCAGATATGGATGGAATAATTCAAGTACTACTTACAGCGGATTTTTACCTGATCCATTTGGAAACAACTCAAATACAGCAGGCTGGTTTAACATGACGGCTAGCGCTACTGACGTCGCCAGTAGAATTGGTCAAGGATAGATAAATATTGGCTCCGATGACATGATTGAGGATGGTTGGTCAGGATCATTAAGTGATGATTCCTACTGGCTAAACTTTATGGGTGCAAGGGGTAATGCCAACCAGCCTTATTTGGCAGTAAATTATACGGCACCTACCACATCCACGGCAGCCACAGGCATATCTGCCAGCAGAACGTCTGTATATACGTGTGATAATTCAGTTACCTTGACTGTTTCAGGTGGTGCTCTTGGCTCCAAAGCATCTTGGGTATGGTATGCAGGAGGCTGTGGCAGTGGCACATCCATTGGTAGTGGAACTTCAATAACCGTAACTCCATCCTCTACGACAACATATTATGTAAGAGCGGAGGATTGCTTCAATGCAGCTACAGCTTGTGCATCCGTAACAATAAATGTAAGTGCACCTCCAGCTGTTCCAACTACGGCAAGCCAATGGAATGTGGCATGTTATAATGGGAATAATTTTAATACATATAGCGGATATTATACTGAAACCGGTTTGAATTTTAATACAGGAACCCGTTGGAGCAATGGAGGTACAGGAGCAGCAACAGAAACTCCTTCTGCGGCAAACAATACATCGGGATTGGCGTACACCGGTTGCCCGATACCAGTGGATAATCATTCCTACAATTATAAGAGAACGAATTTCCCGTGTGGATTATATGATATCAATGTAATCGGTCACGATGATTATACAGAAATTTTAATTAACGGCGTTTCTCAATTCAATCACAATACAGGATGCTGTGATGCTCATAGTGCAGCCGTTAAAACTTTTCTCAGTTCATCTGATGTGGTAGAAATAAAGACACGAGAACTGACAGGTGGCTCTTATACAAATATAACGTTTACCACAGGAGTGCCGGCAGCCACAAGCTCCACGGCACAGACATGCGCGATTTCGGGTTATCAGGCAAACTGGAATGCTGTAGTGGGTGCTGCTTCTTATGAAATAGATTTAGCAAACAACCCGGGATTTTCACCAATGCTATACAGCGGCAATGTTGGTAATGTTACCTCTTATTACATTAATTTCCCGGCAGGTGTTACTTACTATTATAGAGTAAGAGCAATAGGCTGTTCTACTTCGGGTAATTCAAATACTGTCTCTGTTTCAACCCCAGTATTATCTAATGATTATATAGCCAACGCAACCGGTATGGGATCAATGCCGGACGCAGGAGGCTTGTTGCAATTAAACTCAGAAGATAATATTGGATCATGGTATGAAAGCGGAGAACCTTGGATAAATACGGATGATAATGATAAACGAACCGATTGGTATAAGTTTACAACAGGTAGCAATCCTCCTTCTGTTATTGATATTGGGGTAGAAAGTAATGGTTCAAATACTATTGATGCGGATTTTAAATTGTGGAAATTAAATGATAATTCTTATGTGTTTCCGAGGTGTAGTGTAAATTGGACTAAACTAACGGATTTAGGAGACGGAGATGGAGGAGATAATTACGTAAATGTAACCTCTGCTTGTATAGTGGTTGGTAGTAATAATTCATATCGTTCTTATACATGCCTTTCGCCCAATTCAACATATTATATACAAGTAAAAGGATATCAGAATAACGGAGGATGGCCATGTTCGGATAGAAATGACGATGACGGCAATTTCAGGATTTATGTAAATGGATCTACAACACCACGTGGTCCTGACAATATTTGTTCAGCTACCTCCATTACTGCAAGTTTACCTGTAAATTACAACAGTGGAAATATAGTGTTTAATAATAACTGTGATGGCGAGCAAGCCGGTGAACCACACACCACATCCGGCGACAGAATGCATAATACAGCATGGTACAGTTTCACAACACCGGCAACCAATGTACCGCCATCTGTTACCATAGAGATACAAGAGAATGGGGCAGGCGCAAATAACTCCGCAATTGCCGTCTACCAATCCTCCGGAGGCTGTACATTTGGTGCACTTACAGAAAAAGCATTCAACTGGTGGTGTAACTCGTCTGGGGGCACCGTCTCATTTGATTGCTTATCACCAAACACCACATATTATATACAAGCAGGTACTGCATATAACAGCAATAATAGCGTTACTTGTGTTGCCAGTGGTGAATCAACGGGAGATTATTATATAAAGGTAACTACACCTGATATCGTTGCCGGAGCCGACGAAATCTGCAATGCAGAAAATTTAGGTACACTCTCTAAAAATACAGTATTGAAACCATTGGGTGATAAAGTACAGACAAATCGTTGCGCTACCAACAACACAGCTGCGGGTGAAGTAAATAACCCCAACAGCGGAAACGAAACCGTTTGGTATAAATTTACTACCGGTGCTACTATTGGCAGATATGCTACAATCAAAATATTATCTCAATCGAGTTCTTATATTAATGCAGATTTTAGATTGTTCAAGGATCCAACACCTGCCACTTGTAATTACACAGATTTACAACAAAACTATTGGTTTCAGGATGGACAAATTACCTGTGTTGGCAATACTTATATGGATGCCTCCTATGATCAATTATGTTTGGAACCCAATACCACTTACTACTTGCAGGTATTTGGCAGTAATCCAGGTGGCGTTAGTGTTTGCGGTGGCTACGACATTGGAAATTTTAAAGTAGAGGTGTCTTATGATAATATTACAGTACCGGTAAATGATAGAATCTGTGGCGCAAAAAATATTGCTGTACAATCACCTTACACTTATAATTCAGCAGTATTGTCTGCCGAAACAAATATTAACGGTACTGATTGTTTCGATCCGCAACCTGATTGGGCAGAGCTCGGAAAAGATAATGACTATGGTGTGTGGTATTATATAGGTCAGGTACCTGGCAGAACAATGGTGGTAGATGCCAATAGCTTAGGTAGTGATAATATAGATTTAGAATTGGCATTGTATTCAACCACCTCTAATTCTTGTAATGCAAGCTTAACGGAAGTTCAGAAAGAATATGCAGGAGCAGGTGTTAGCTGGGATGAAGATGCCTACTTTAATTGTTTAGATGTTACTAAATATTACTGGCTCTTGGTAGATGGTTCCGATGTAACAGGAACAGGAATTGCATCAGCATTAGAACAAGGGAATTTCTCCATTCGTACATGGTTTCCCGAAGAAGGAGAAACCACTTTCTGTAATGCAGAAAATATTGGAACGGTACCTAACGCAGGTAGCATAACAAAATTAAATCTAGCTAATAAATGTGGTGTTTCTTCAGTTAGTAGTTTTGGAACTTCGGGTACTGTTACTCTTCCAAGTGGTTTTTCCTTAGATAATGCCGTTTTGTATAGATTTACAACTCCGTCATCGGGTTCCGTAAGAATAGATGCTACCAGCAACCCTTATTATCCAGGGCAAATGGGTACACTTGCCGGTGATGAAATAGATCTGCAATTAGCCGTTTTTGAAAAACAAGGTGCTGTGTGTTCAACAGCAAATTATATCCCAAAAGGAAATAATTACGATGCCACTAATGGGTTTAACGAAGACTTGATTGTGAACTGCCTGAATCCTAATACAGAATATTATTTACTGGTAGATGGTTCCGGGATAAACCAAAGTGGCTATTATGACATAACAATCTCTGATTATGGAAAATCTACACCCAATGACTTGTTATGTAATGCTACCACAATAACAGGAACCTATTCGTCTCCATATATAGATTGCAACAGCAGCTCAGCAGTAGTACTTACAGGACAAAATAATTATTGTGCAACTCCAACTAATGATATGCCTGCCTCGCAGCCGGGCGGTATTCCAAACACATGGACAACCAATACAAGTGGCGTGTGGTATAAATTCAGAGCACCCAAATCCGGAAAATTGACTATTGCTGCCACAAATACGGTATCAGATGCTATTCCTCCTTTCGATGAACCCGAAATCAGCGCTCAGTTGGCGGTTTATTTTTTACCAGGAGGGTATCAAGGCGTTTGTACAGATGTTGCTACAGAAAAAGATAGATTACAATATATAGCATCAGACCATGATGGAGCTTTTCATGATGAGGACTTTACAGTAGAATGTTTAATGCCGGACTCAACCTATTACTTACTGGTATCGGGAACACCGGAAACACTATGCCCGACATGTGACAGAGGTGAGTTCTATCTAACGCTAACTCCCGATCCTCGTGACAGACCATCAACAAACGACATGCCATGTAATGCAATTGATTTAGGTACTCCGGTTTACAATACAACCATTGTAGATACAAAAGTACCACCGGCAAGCGGTGCTGCTACCAATCCATCACCTACAACAGGTTATCCCGGAACTGCCGGCTTATATGCTTCAGCAAGAGGAGGAACCGGTAATTGCATGCGTGCAGAAAATAATTTTTGTTCAGGTATTGCCGGAGAACCTGCGGTAGCTGGAGGTACTTTCTTGACAGATTTCAGTCCCGATGCAACAGTATGGTATAAATTTACAGCGCCAGCAACCGGTGAGGTATTAATCAGTGCATACAATGATCCAAACAGTTTAGGCGACCAGATAGATTTACAATTGGCGTTGTACGAGTCGGATAATGGCTTATGCAGTGGAACGCTTGTTCCCATAAAGGCAGAATATAATGTTGGTTCATTTGATGAAGATATGACCGTTAAATGTCTAAATCCCGGACAAACCTATTGGTTGATGGTAGATGGTTCTGGATTAAATACAAGAGGTTATTTTGAAGTACAAGTGAAAGCAGTACCAGCAACACAATCCGGACCCGCTAACGATGATATTTGCAATGCTACAAATATGACCTATCCGGCCTCTATCGGAGCAAGCACAACACTTTCTAACCAAACCAATAGATGTGCCACTATTCAGAATATATATCCATCTCCAACCACATTTACAGCAGATGCAGATGTTTGGTATAAATTTACAACACCTAATACTACCGGGCCACATGCAGTAGAAGTAAATGTAACAAGTGGTTTGCCTTGGCCTTTCGGCGACGCCATGGATCCGCAAATTGCATTGTATAAGATGAACCCGACAAGTGGTCCTTGCGCCACTTCCTTTAATCTGGTAGATGACCAATATAGTGCAGCAGGTCTGCCGTTTTCGGAAACTATGGAGTTTCATTGTTTAGAACCCAACACCACTTATTATCTGATGGTTGATGGCAGTGGGTTAAATGAACAAGGCAACTTCAATGTATCGGTAAAACGTATAAATCCGCATCCATTGGCGACCAACGATAATATTTGTAATGTTGGCACAACTACTGCAAACGGATATTTAGGCGTACTTGGTTCTTCAAATGGAAATAAAGTAGGTAATACCACCACGAATTGGCATAATTTCTGTTCATCTGTGGAGACCAATGAAAATTTATTAATAACAGATGGTGCTTATTCTTTAGATCAAACTGTTTGGTTCCATTTTAAAACTCCAAATGTATCGAATAACGTAAATGTAGAAATACGAGCGTTGAACGATCCAAATAACGTAGGCGATCAGATTGATTTACAAATGTTACTGGTACAAGGCAACCCTTCTTGCCCGTCAAGCGCATCAACATTTAGCACCTTAACTCCAATAGAATCTGCTGACCCAGCATTAACCTTCAATGCGACAATAGATGTTTGTTTGCCACCTAACCAGGATTTTTATATTCAAGTAGATGGAAGTGGATTAAATAAACAAGGATATTTTACATTGGAAGTAGAGAACATGGGTACGCCATCAGCACCCGCTAATGATAATATTTGTAATGCTAAGACATTACCTGGTAGTGGAACTATAACAGGCGCATATACAGGTTATACGGGTGATAATAATATCTGTGCAACGTTGGAAAGCAATGAAGTGCAGCATACTGCATCCAGTGTACAACGTTCTGTGTGGTATAAATTTGTTTGCCCTTCTTCTGCAGATGTTACAGTACAAGTTGTCGGAAATAGCTTTATTCCATTCACAACCGATTATTTTTTACCGGATGTAACCATTTGGGAAGTCAATGATGGAACTTCAGCTGTAGGCGGAACTTGTTCCATACCTACGTGGTCAAAATTAAGCGACAGCTGGCATCAGGATATTCCTAATTCATTGGCGAATGGCATTTATCCTACGGTGAATCTTACGCCTTTATGCCTGAAACCTGGGTATACATATTATGTACAAGTAGATGGCGTTGCAGGTATTGGTATCGACGGATATTTTGATGTAAAGATTAAAGATAATCAACCGGCTTATGTTGGTCCTTCAAATAATGAATGTGCAGGCGCTACAGCACTTACGGTAGGCGCAAAATCTTGTCAGGTGAGTGGTGGCAGCTGGACGACATTTAATTATGGCGATCCAACATGGTCAAGAAACCCCGGAGGATGTACTGCGGATTGTGGAGATATCTGGTATAAATTTACCATGCCGGCCGCTTGTGGAAATAATACACAGAGTTTTGTCAAGATTGAAGGCAATGATGAAATGGGAACATTAGGGGTAACAAATTCTAACCTTGCCGTGGCGGCGTATCGTGGAACCTGTGGAGCATTGACATACATAAAATGCAATACGGGCGGTTCTGGTGGAGATCCTGATTTCAGTATTTCTGGCACGCCAGGCGAAACCATTTATTTACAAGTCTGGGATCAGAATGGGGATGATTTTGGAAAGGATTTTCAACTGTGTATATCCGAACAAAAGAGTGCGGATGATTGCAGTGATGCTACTGCCATGACATTAGATATTCCATATTGTTTTAGTGTGGCATCTAATGGAGGCGAAACGGCAAACTCAGCGGTCATAGGTTCCGGCCTTAAATCATATTGTGGCAGCGGAGATCCGCAACACTCTACGTATTTTAAATTTACAACGGATGCGGCAACCAATTTCTGTGATGATTATTACATGTATATCAATCTGCAGGGCTTGGCAAAAGAAATTGCAGGATCCGCTTTGCAAAATTGTCTGGGCGGAACATCTCCTACTGTACAATTTACGGCTACTATCTGGGAGGTACAGGCTGGTGGAAGTTTATGCACTCCTGGTGCAGCAAATGTATCACAAAGAGATTGCTATTCTTTCAATGATTGCGGAACAGGCTCATTCGGTTCGAACGTCTCGGGTCCACATGGAAATGGAGGGGTGATAAATGATACCGTTTGGTTTAACAATGGAACAGGATTTTCCTTCTTACCCAACAAAACATATTACATCGTATTGGATTATAAAGTGCTGAACGCATTGCAATTCAGCGGACGCACAATTGCTGATGGAACTATTGAAATTGGAAGACGTTGTAAAGGAAGGGTATGGGAATATACTACGACCATAGGCGCTGTCTCTACAAATAAATATTGTACAACTAGAGATGGTTGGAGGCATTATTACGATGACAAAGGGACAATATCTACAGCAGATGATAAATACATATTCTCATTGTACCCCAATGGAAATAATATTGAAGGTACTGCAACGGTTACATTAAATCCAACCCGATACAATTATGAAGACATACCAAGAGATTATGCAGAATATGTAATGAGAAGAAGATGGGATTTTACACTCTCCAGCGGTAGTATAGACCCGGCCAAACCAGTTAAAGTGAGATTTTATTATCAGACAGCCGAGAAGCAGGATATCATTGATGCGGCTAATACTTTTAAGAATGCTTACGGCGGATTCTACGAAGACTTTGAGTGGTTTAAATCTGCAAACGGACATGTATTTGATGTGGTAAATGATGTTACACCAAAAGTTATCTCAGTAGGCCCTAACGGGTTCACAGAAACCGGTTGTTTGAGCTACTGGAATGATCTGGGTGTTTTCGTAGGACCTCCCGGAATATCTAGATGTCAATCATTATCTGCTAGCGATTGGGAAGATGATAACTTGAACCAATGGTGTAATGGTGTGCATTATGTGCAATATAATGGATTAACGGGCTTCTCTGGTGGCACCGGCGGTACAGGCGTCAGCCCTTGGGATGTTTCACCCTTACCAGTTGAACTGACCAGCTTTACAGGATACAATGATGGTGACAAAAATGTGCTGAATTGGACGACCGCTTCTGAATTAAATACATTGAAATTTGAAGTGGAGCGCAGTCCGCAAAGCAGTAATGGCGTGTTTGTTAGGATTGGAGAAGTACCCGCAGCCGGATTTAGCAATAGTTTACTGTCTTACAGCCTGAATGATAATACCCCACTTTCAGGTGAAAATTATTACAGATTAAAAATGACAGACAGAGATGGATCGTATAAATATTCTCAAACCATATTGATCAGAAATGACAAACAGAATACGTATGTCAATTCAATCAACGGAGTTTACCCAAATCCAACCAATCAGTTGATAAACATTGAGTATCAATCCATGGCAAATAGTCAGATTAAACTTAAAATATTAAATGTGATTGGACAGGAAGTATTATTGGGTAATAAAAATGTCATTAAAGGGAATCAACTGATCCAATTGGATGTCAGTAGCTTGGCTAATGGTGTGTACATTATTAATATCCAAGATCCAAACGATGGAGAGATCCTGCAGTCCAAATTTGTGAAAGATTAATTTTCAGTCATAACAAAATTAAATCCCGACTATTGGTCGGGATTTTTTATTTTTGTAGATATGAAGTATTGCTTCCTGTTTTTCTGCTGGCTTTTTGTTTTCAGTTCCTTCGCACAGGATTCCATTCCTGCCGCGACAGATACCTTGTCAAAACAGGAATTTCATTCATCACCACAAACGATAGGAGAGGTAATGGCTGCTCCTCTTGCCGAAACAAATGCCATAGCTCCAGCAGTTGCCGAGTTGGCTGTAAAAAAGAAGAAATTCAGTGTGGATAGGGTGCGTCTGCTTTTCGGTATCAATTATTCCTTTTTGAATCCGGTGATGAATGAAAGAGATGCCTTCAGAGGGGCTTACTATCCGGTTAAAGACTCATCCTCGGTTTGGACAGAGCGCGATACAAAGAATAATCTTGCAAGATCATATAAAGGCGGAAATTTTCAGTTTAGCATACAGGGGAATTTCTGGAAAGGGTTGTTTGTAGGAATGAATTATCAGTTTTTTAGTGTTAAGAAATATAAGAAAGATCCAAATCTCGGCAACCTGTTATCCAGAGTAAACACCATGTTCTTCATCGTATCCGGCCAGTTCGGGTATGTATTCGAATTCCTGAAAGATAAAAGCCTGCAGATACACCCGTCAGTTCGGGTAGGTGGCTATACGGCGGATGATTACTACGACAGCGGCAAAGGGAAAAAGTTCTATTTCGGTACCGATCTGCAGATTCGATATCTTATTAAACGCAAAGCCGGGTTCAGTCTCGGATTTGATTATGATTTTCTACGATACAAGAAAAAAGGATACGATGATATCTTCCAGAAAGATACATATCAGTACACCACCTTCAGCAATATCCACCTGAATGCAGGCATTTATCTGAATGTTTCCGTCAATACGAAAAAACAATAAGCGTTGCCTCGCGACAAGCATGAAGAAAAAGATAACACCACTCAAAGTTTTTACGGTATGCATAATCCTGTTGTTGAGTGGTATCGTGCTAAGTTATAACGAAACCCTGCGCGTTCCATCCATCTTCGACGGAAAATTCTACACGACGGCCATGATCAAGCAATCGGAAAAGCCTGCTCCGTTGCCCGAAAAATCAGTGGCACTGCCGGAGGTGTCTCTCTGGCTGGATAGTGCTTCTGCCGACAAGTACCAGTATCCGGATTTCTTCCTGCAAAATACCAGCACCACGTCTTTTCTGGTGATCCGTAATGATACCGTCATCTTTAAACGATACCTCAACGGAATAAAAGAAGGAGATAACACACAACTGTTTTCCGTTACCAAGGTGTTTGTAACGGCTTTGCTGGGTATGGCCATACAGGATAAGTACATCTCAGATGTGGAAACGCCCGTAACCGCCTATTTCAAAGATTTGCCGGATAAGCAGTTTCAGCAGCTCACACTTCGGCATCTTTTGCAGATGGAATCGGGATTGAATTATGACGAGTACGGGAATATATTCCAGACATTGCAGTATTATTACGAAAAGAATCTGACACGCGCCATCTACAGCGCAAAATTTGACAGTCCGCCCGGAAAACAATTCAAATATAAATCCATCGACACACAGATTTTAGGGGAGTGCATAAAAAAAGCATTGGGCAAAAAAAAAGTACTGGATTATTTCTACGAAAGAATGTGGAATAAACTGGGGATGCAGGATACGGCATACTGGGCGCTGGATAGCCGCATCATGCGGAATCCGAAATATTACGGAGGGCTGAACATGTCAGCACGTGATTTGGCGAAATTCGGCGTTATGGTGTTGCATGACGGTAAATACAAGCGCCATCAATTATTTCCTAAAGAATGGTTCAATTACTGCGACGATACCCTGCACCGCTGTAAGGAAGACGATAAATACTGCATGGGCTGGTATTATTCCAATGATGACGACCAAAGCGATGTTTATTATGCAGCCGGCTTCAACGGGCAGATCATGATGATTAACGAAACAAGAAATGTCATCATCATCAGATTGGGCAGAGACCGAGGCGGGGTGGATTGGTATCCGATCATGAAGAAGTTGTCGGAATCGGTCTGAAAGCACCATTAAAAATAGTTAATATGCACATTTATCGTCGCAAATACCTTATTTTTGCACTTCAAATTTCAATATAGATGAAACAAGTTTTTTCCATTTTTATAATTGCAATGGTGTTTGTCTCCACAGCAGCGGCCAAGCCGAAGAAAACTAAGAAAAACACCGCAAAGGCAGATTCAGTTGCACTTGTTGTGAAAGATACGGTGGAGTTTAAAACCAAGGCAGATACCGTTTCTTACTTTTTGGGGACGCAAATAGGTGCAGACATGCTAAAAAATGGCGCCATCGATATCAATCCGGAGGCTTTGCAGAAAGGATTGTCGGATGCACTTAAAGCCAAGGAGCCTAAAATCAATACACAAGTGGGTATGATGTATGCGCAGAGTTATTTTACAGAAAAACAGGCGCTGAAAAAAGCGGAAGAAGAAGCAAAAGCTAAAAAATTCTTTGAAGATTTGGCTGTCAATCCTGCCGTAAAAACAACAGCCAGCGGTTTGAAATATGAAATATTGAAGGATACAGTTGGGCAAAAGCCGATAGCAACGGATAAGGTCACCGTACATTATACAGGAACGTTGGTAAATGGAAAAGTGTTTGACAGTTCCATTGGTGGCGAACCTGTAACCTTCCCTTTAAATCAGGTGATTAAAGGCTGGACCGAAGGCTTACAGTTGATGTCCGTTGGTGCCAAATACAAATTCTATATTCCGGGAAATTTGGCCTACGGAGAACAAGGGGTTCAACAGGCAGGTATCGGACCAAACGAAACGCTGATCTTCGAAGTGGAATTGCTGAAAATAGAAAAACCGGCTCCGCAAGTGCCACAGGTGCCCACCAACATTAAAATTGAACAACAATAATCAATCTATAAAATCTTTAAACAAATGAATAAACACACTTTTAAATTAATGATGATTGCGGTAGTGGCGTTGATGTCTGCCTGCAAATCAAAAAACAGTTTTGTAAGTTCTGCTCCTAAGAAAGAAATCGACTCCGTGTCGTATGCCATAGGAATACAAATGGGTGAAAACCTGAAACAAAACGGGTTGGACAGCACCTTGAATATCGAAGTATTGGCTCGTGGTATTTATGAAGCATTGAACAATAAGAAATTATTGTTCGGAGGTGATACCATCAATACGGTATTGATGAAGCACTTCAATCCACAGGCATATGCGATGATGCAGGAAAACGAAAGCAAAGGAAAAAAGTTCTTTGAAGAGAATGCTAAAAAAGCCGGTGTGAAAACAACGGCAAGTGGTCTGCAATATGAAGTAATCACAGAAGGTACAGGTCCTAAGCCAACATTGTCTGATGTGGTGAAAGTGGATTACACAGGAACATTGCTGGACGGTACCGTGTTTGATAGTTCCATCAAACGTGGCGAACCTGCTACCTTCCCTCTAAACGGCGTTATACCGGGCTGGTCCGAAGGATTGCAGTTGATGACCGTAGGCTCTAAATACAAACTGTATATCCCGGGCAAATTGGCTTATGGCGCACAGGGACAACAACAAGCGGGTATCGGTCCAAACGAAACGCTGGTGTTTGAAGTGGAACTGAAAAGCATTGAGGCCCAGAAACCACAACAGGGCGGTGATCAGGCAGCTATGCAGAAAATGATTGAAGAAGCCATGAAAAAACAGGCACAAGGAAAATAATTTTCTTTGTAACATAAACAAGAAACCTTTCCATTCAGGAAAGGTTTCTTGTTTATAAAAAGAATTGAAAAAAATGAACCGGCATCGTACATTGTTGTTGAATTTAAAAAGACGGAGATGAAGATATATACCAAAACAGGAGATGCCGGCACCACTGCATTGTATGGTGGCAAGCGCTTGTCAAAGGCGGAATTGCGCATTGAGGCATACGGTACCGTGGATGAAGTGAATTCCTTTCTGGGTATGGTGACAACGTACATGGAAGAGAAGGAATATACCGACCTGTTGCATAATATACAAAGCAGGCTATTTGATATCGGAACACATCTTGCCGCAGAACCGGGAAAGAAAAATCTGATACTGCCTGAAATACCGGATGCTTCGATTACGTTATTAGAGCAATACATCGACAAGATGAATGAACGTTTGCCGGAACTCAAATTTTTTATATTACCCGGAGGAAATAAGGCGGCTGCGGCATGCCATGTTGCCAGAACGGTCTGCCGTCGTGCGGAGCGCTGCGTCGTACGTCTGTCAGAGGTGGATGAAACCGAACCTGTATTGATGCAGTACCTCAACAGGTTATCGGATTTCCTGTTCGTATTGGCCAGAAAATTGGCTCATGACGCAGGTGTGTCTGAAATTGTGTGGAAAAGTCATTGATAATCAGTTCATAAGAAGTAGTCTATTTTTTGCTTTGATTTTTAATTTTTAGGCATATATTTGCAATCCCTTTTAAGAAATTAACCACTAAAATAAAAGAATAAGAATATGTATTGGACACTAGAATTAGCATCGTATTTGGAAGAAGCACCATGGCCGGCTTCAAAAGATGAATTGATTGATTTTGCCATCCGCACAGGCGCACCGCTTGAAGTGATTGAAAACCTTCAGGAGCTGGATGATGATGAGGAGTTATATGAAAGTATCGAAGATATCTGGCCGGAATACCCGACAAAAGAAGATTTCCTCTTCAATGAAGATGAATATTGATTTCTCTCAGAGAATTGAATGTCTAAAATATATGTCCGCCCATTGGCGGACATTTTTTATGCTCTATCGGATACGGATGCCGATGTATGCGCTGCTGTTCGCCGTGAAATGGCCGTAACCATTGATGATATTGCCTTTCAGATTAATACGTTCCAACTGTCCTTCATTCAGGTAGTCCGTACCGTATCTCAATTGCTGCACATTCCAGTCGTAGAAATTCTTTCCGGTATTTGAGAGTTCTATAATCAGTTCAATCTCTTTGAAAAGGGTATTGTATTGGCTGGGAAAACTGACCGAGAAGGAGCTGGTCTGTCCGTCAAAGTTCGCATCTGACGTAAAGGAGCGCGTGAAATTGCCCGGATTGGGAATTTCCGGAGCATAAGACGGAACTCCCATGTATTCATATTTATATATGGTATCACCGTCATTGTTGATGGTGGGTTTCAGCACCTTATAATAGGTAGACAGAAAATAGTAGTTGCTGAATGATGCACTATCCTGAAAGGTAAGGACATATTGTCCCGTAATGTTCGGGTGCAGACTGTCCGCATGTTGCAGAAGGGTGAAGTTGAGAAGCGTAGGAATGTTCGGCAAATACTCTGTTGCTTCCACCGTACCTAATGAGGAATGAGTGGAAATTATTTTATAGACATGGTTGGGCCTGAGTTTATACGAAGAGGTGTAATAGCCTAATCCGGATAAGGTGTCTTTCAGGATAAATGGTAATGTCTCTGTAAAAAGATCATCTTCATAAAGATCCACCTTGCAGTCCGGCAAAAATACAACGGACGAAAAATCATCCGGTCTCTTGCTCTTGCTGATGTTGACTTTTAAAAATGCACCCGGATTCAGATTTGCAATCACCACCTGTTTGATTTCGGTATCGGCATAGTTCAGTTTTAAGTTCTTTTCGCAGGCATTGAATCCAAACAATAAGACCAGTGCAAGCAATACAGTACTCACAGCCTTTTTCAAGGTATGGAGGGAGTCTGCGATATGGCGATATTTCTGCGGTGTCATCTTTTTAGCTTTTCAAAACTGATGGTGTAACCAAGGGATGGAATGACAGGGAACATACTCAGTTGTTTGTATTTTCTGAATCTGTTTCCATCCGCATCAACATCTGAATCGCGGTATACGGTGAATATGTTCATACGATTGTACAGGTTGTAGACACTGACATTAAACTGGTGTTTTGCACGTTTTCCCTGTTTGGTATAATTCATGCTGATGTCCAGATGGTGATAGGCCGGGAGTACATAGTTGTTACGCTCATTCCAGTAGGTGATTAGCCCCTGATTGCCTATCAGCGGTTCATTTTCTTTGTCGTAATTGTATAATGTCTGGTCACTCGTATATTGACTCTTTGGAGTTGTCATACGCCAACCGGTGCCATAGGTCCAGGCCGCTGTAAAATCGAAATGCTTTTTCAATTTATATTGTAAGACAATGGAAACATCGTGTCTTCTGTCGTATTTGTAATAAAACATTTTTCCCTCATTCAGTTCAGGGTATTGTCTTGTACTCCAGCCAAGATTGTATTTGAACCAGGCCGTGAATTGTCCTTTCGTTTTTGCGAAGAAAAGTTCCAGACCGTATGAGGTGCCTCTGCCACTGTTCAGCAATTGCTCATCCCAGGCAATATTATCCAGGATAAAGGTGGTGCCGTATCTATACTCCGATAAATGATACATGGTCTTGTAGTAGGCGTCGATGCTTGCCGTATAGCCTTTCAGATGGTCATACTGTACACCGCCGGAATACTGCCAGGCCGTTTCCGGTTCCACCCTTGCAGTGGCAGGTACCCATACGTCATTCAGGATGTCTCCTGTATTGTTGGTTAACAGATGCATAGGCTGCACGGTACGTACGACCGAACTTCTCAGACTTAACCCGCTGACAGGGTGATAAATGATTTCTGCTCTCGGTTGCGGATAAAAGAATGTTTTGCCTTTGGCATGGTACACAAAGAACTGGACACCGGCATTTAATTCCAGCTTGTCTTTCCAGGTGAATGAGTAATCGAGGAACGGATAAAACTCCAACGCGGGAACCTTGGGCTGTCTGGAAAAATTATCTGTAAAAACATTGCCTGTGCTGTCTTTTATCGTCACATGAACTTGGTTGATGGTGAAGGTTCGTTGACTTAACTTGATGCCGTAATTCAGTTGGTGGTTTTTTCGGATAGCCTGTTCTATCCGTGTCTGCCACCCGTTTTCACTGATGCTGGAAAAGGTATTGTATTGCGTATTGCTGATATCATTGGATAGCCTGGTGTAATCGCGGTAGATGATGCCCAGCGTTTGTCTGGAATCCAGCTTGTAGAAGCTGAAATTATAACTGTTGCTGATATTGATTTTTTTGAGTTGGGTTTTCCACTCAGCCGTGCTGGCGATATTCATCCAGCCCAGTTTTCTCCTGGAAGTTTCCTTGTAATAATTGGTTGCTCTGGGAAAGTCATTGCTTTCACCAAAGGTGAAGAAGTCACTGCCGGCATAGAAACTCCAGGAAAGAGTATTCTTCTCGTTCACTTTGTGCTGAATGGCGGCATTGATATCGTAGAAGAAATATTTCAAGGTGCCATCCTTATTCTTTTTTTTATACTGCATCCTTGCCACAGGCTCCGTAAAGAAGCCGGCGTGGCAATCGCGGATATTGATGTTGATGGAGGTTTTGTCTTTTTTCAGCGGTCCTTCAATATGGAATTTGGACGTAATGAAACTGATACTGTAATCACCTTTCCAGTGGTCGGTGTTGCCGAAGTTAGGTTCTATATTGATGACAGAGGACAGTCTTCCTCCATACTGAACGGGAATATAGCTTTTGTAGATGTCCATCTTCTTTAGCGATTCTGTTGTGAATACGGACAGAAAGCCATAGATGTGTGATGCGTTATATACCGGAGCATGATGGAATAGAATCAGGTTCTGATCCGGACTACCGCCGCGTACAAAAATGCCGCGCGCACCTTCCTGGCCGCTCTGTATGCCAGGTGTCAGCAGTACGGCTTTCATGATGTCTTTTTCACCTAAGAATGCAGGCAAACGCTCCACACTGGCACTGCTTAAGGTGGTCATGCCGGAAGTGTTCATCTCTGCGGTCTTGCTTAATTTCTCCGTAGTGACGGTCACTTCATCCAGTTGTACATCCTGACTGAGTTGAATCGGCATTGCTATATTTCGGTTCAGGTTAAGTGTAATGTATGTGGTCTGATAGCCGACACTGGAAATTTCAAAATGATAAACGTCCTCTTTCAGTTGCAGTTCAAAATTTCCCTCAATATCCGATGTTGAATGGATATTCAAAACGGAATCGTACATATTGGCAAACGGAATAGCTTCCTTGCTCTTTTGTTCTGTGATTTTTCCCTTAAAAGTAAACAGGTTCTGTGCAATGCCATCCCTGCTTTCCCAGATGAAAAGTATGAACAGTAAACTTATGAGTCTGATAGGATTCATCGGGAATGCGCACTACTAAAATACAAATACTAAAGGTTAATTTTCTACTTAAATAAAAAGCGCACTTCAGTATGGTGCGCTTTTTACGTGTCTTTTAAGAGAATTCTATTTTTTTACGGCTTTCCTTTTCTCTTTTTCAGCAGCCGTATGAGCTCTTTTCTTATCATCTGTTGTTTGTTTGTCCAAATCAAACCAAACCGGCGTCTGGTCATCCGGATAAAAATTATAGTTGATGGTGATTTCCGTATTTGCGGGGATATGTCTCCGCGCTTTCACTCTGAAGATATGCTTCTCATAAAATGTTTCATAAACGGCATTCGGATTGTAGGAATGGTTGTACATGGCACCGTATCCACATACCACACCAGCGCTTTTTCCATCATTGCCCCATTGGAAATAGTAATGATAAAGGGTCGTCTTGTCCAGATGTTTGCAATCCTGTGGAGGGCAAACAATTACAGGGCATACCTCTATGATATCTCCTTCATTTAAATCAATGGTGCAGAAAACGCCTCTGCCTTTTCCTCTTACTTTCTTTAGGTATAATTCCATAGGTATTAATTTAGTACTGATTACCTTTCTTTGACTACTTACATTCTTTCAGGTACATCAATTCCAACAATAGAAAAACATTGTCTGATAATGTCTCCGGTTTGTTCCGTCAGCAACAATCGGAAATTTTTCTCGTCCTTTTTTTCGGCGGCTAAGATAGAACAATCGTTGTAAAATTTATTATAAGTTTTTGCCACCTCATAGGAATAGTCGGTCAGTTTTGCAGGATTCATTTCTCTGCAGCTGTCTGCCAGTACGATAGGGTACTTGTATAAGATCTTGATGAGTTCTTTCTCTGTCGGATGCAGGTCGTAAACGGCATCCATAGCTTCTTTCTTGTTTTCTGTTTCCGGGCTCTTGCGTAAGATGCTTCTGGTGCGTGCATAGGTATATTGAACGAATGGACCTGTGTAACCCTGTAAGTCAATGCTCTCTTTCGGATCGAACAGGATTCTCTTTTTAGGGTCAACACGCAATAAGAAAAATTTGAGCGCGCCCAGTCCGATGGTTCTGAATAGGGCTGCTTTTTCCTCTTCTGTAAATTCCTCAATCTTACCCAGGGCTTCGGTTTGCTCTTTTGCCGATGCGATCATATCGTCCATCAAATCATCCGCATCCACAACGGTGCCTTCACGCGATTTCATCTTGCCACTAGGCAAATCCACCATACCGTATGAAAAATGCTGAATGCCATTGGCGTAAGGTTTGCCCAATTTTTGCAAAATTAGCTTAAGCACCTTGAAATGGTAATCCTGCTCGTTGCCCACCACGTAAATGGACTGATCCATTTTGAAGTCCTTGTATTTCAGATCTGCCGTGCCAATATCCTGTGTGATGTATACGGAAGTGCCGTCTGACCGCAATACCAGCTTTTGGTCCAGTCCATCGGCTGTCAGGTTTATCCATACGCTGCCGTCCTCCTTTTTAAAGAACACTCCTTTCTGCAATCCCTCTTCCACAATATCTTTGCCCAATAAATACGTATCGGATTCGTAATAAAATTTGTCAAAGTCAACGCCGAGATTCTTGTAAGTCACTTCAAAACCTTCATACACCCAGCCATTCATCTTTTTCCATAAGTCTATGGTAGTGGCATCACCTTGTTCCCACTTTAGCAGCATTTCTTGTGCTTCCAGCAAAAGAGGAGCTTGTTTTTCCGCTTCTTCTTTGGTCTTGCCTTGTGCTGTCAAGTCTTCAATCTGTTGTTTATAATGGCGGTCAAATTCCACATAATACTTACCCACCAGTTTGTCTCCTTTCAGCCCCGAACTATCCGGCGTTTCTCCATTGCCGAATTTTTGCCAGGCCAGCATGCTTTTACAGATATGAATGCCTCTGTCATTGACGAGGTTGGCTTTGATGACCTTGTAGCCGTTTGCTTTATAGATGCCTGCAAGCGCATAACCTAACACATTGTTTCGGACATGTCCGAGATGCAGCGGTTTATTGGTATTGGGAGAGGAATATTCAATCAGAACCGTTTCGGATTTTGCTTGAGAAATGGCTGATGCAGGTTGTATGGTGTAATCAATCCAGTAACTGTTGTTTATCTCCAGGTTCAGAAATCCTTTGATGATATTGTAACCGGTGATGTTTTTATTGTTTGCCACCAGGTACTCCCCAATCGTCTTTGCCGATTCTTCCGGATTCTTCTTAGTCAGTTTTAACAGCGGAAACACCACCAATGTGATATCACCCGTGAATTCTTTGGGCGTTTCATTGATCGTTATCTTATTTAATTCCACTTCACTGCCGAAAAGTGCCGGGAATGCCTGTTGTACCTGTGCCTGTATTTCCTGAAATATGTTCATTGTAAAAACAAAATTATATCGTCCAAAGTTATTACTTTTGCTGTGATAATGAAAATTCAGTAATTCAACAATTCATTAACACTGTAACAAACGATGAGAGACCGTTATATTGACCTTATTGAACAAACCTATTATTTTCCTCAGGATGGATTTGATCTGGAAGATAATTGGTTGCGTTTTCATAAAATAGACCTGAAGCATGTGATAGAACAGCACGGTGCTCCCTTGAAGATTACTTATCTGCCTAAAATAGGGGAGAACATCAACCGCGCCCGTCGTTGGTTTCAGGAGGCATTTGAGAGCGTTGGTTATAACGGACATTACTACTACTGCTACTGTACCAAAAGCAACCATTTTTCTCATGTGCTGGATGAAGTGTTGAAAAATAACGCACAGCTCGAGACCTCCAGTGCATACGACATTGATTTGATTCGTTCTTTGTTCAAGAAGAAAAAGATAGACAAGAAAATCAGGATCATCTGCAATGGTTTTAAACCTAAGAAATATACAGATTCCCTGTTGGGGCTCATCAGGGATGGTTTTTCCAATGTGGTTCCTGTATTGGATAATATGGATGAATTCGACGCCTACCAGAACTTCGACAAGGATTTGAACATAGGCGTTCGTATTGCTGCGGAGGAAGAACCTAAATATCAGTTCTATACTTCCCGTCTGGGTATCCGCCAGCGCGATGTGATTCCATTCTATATCGAAAAGATAAAACCTAAGGCGAACGTAAAGCTGCGCATGCTGCATTTTTTCATCGATTCCGGCATTAAGGATTCCGCTTATTACTGGAGTGAGTTGAATAAATGCCTCAGTATGTATGTGGATTTGAAACAGGTGTGCCCGGAGTTGAACAGCATCAATATCGGAGGAGGAATGCCGATTCGTTATTCCTTAGGCTCTAAATATGACTATGCATACCTTATCGAAGAGATCGTTACGAAAATCAAGAATTTCTGCGACGAAGCGGAAATAGATCATCCCAATATCTACACGGAATTCGGAAACTTTACGGTAGGTGAGAGCGGTTGTACCATTTTTGAAGTCATTGGTCAGAAAAAGCAGAACGACAGTGAGTTGTGGTATATGATCAACGGCTCTCTGATGACCACGATTCCGGATATCTGGGGTATGAATCAGCGCTTTATCCTGTTGCCCATCAACAACTGGAATCAGGCCTACCAGCGCACCATCATCGGCGGGCTGAGTTGTGATGTAAGTGATTACTATAACTCTGAGGTGGATATCAATCAGGTTTATATGCCTAAGATCATAGGTGACCAGAAACTGTACATCGGTTTTTTCCATACCGGCGCCTATCAGGATTCACTCAGTGGTTACGGCGGCACCAAACACTGTCTTATCCCGTCTCCGAAAAAGATCATCATCGATAAGGACGCAAACGGGAAGCTCACCTACGAGGTTTTTGCCGAAGAACAGGGCGCAGATGCCATGTTGAAGGTGCTCGGTTACTAGATCTGTTAAGATGCCATTGCATCTGTTTTACCAAAAAATGTCTTACATACTTTCTGTTTTTTGTGCAGAACTTTAAATTATTTATAATTCGTTTGGTTGCAATCGATTGATAATGATTGATTAGTGTGCAATTTTTCGCTCTTAAAAACATTATAAAAATAAAAATGTAAACTATTTATGGTTAAATTACCATTAAAGAATAAAAAAGCAATAAAAACTTTCAGAATAATTCAATTACTTAGCAAAACAAATTATTCACCAACTAAATTTTATAACTATGGCAATGCGAAAAAAGTATTTATTACCGGCACTTATCTTTCTGGGATTGGTAATTGCGGGTGCGTTTAATCCGGGACAGGTTCTAACGGGTAATAGTGCCGGGGATATCAACACCGGCGATACCGCATGGATGATTGTAGCTTCTGCTCTGGTATTGATCATGACACCTGCTTTAGGGTTTTTCTATGGTGGCATGGCAAACCGTAAGAATATCATTTCTACCGTGTTCCAAAGTGTCATCATGCTGGGACTGATGAGTGTAATCTGGGTTGCTTTCGGATTCAGCTTATGTTTTGGAGATGATATTGGCGGTATTATCGGAAATCCGTTCACGTTTAAGATGTTTCAGGGGGTTGGTTTAAAACCAAACGCCACCTTCTCTGCAACCATTCCGTTTGTGATGTTCGCCATGTTTCAGTTGAAATTTGCCATCATTACTCCGGCCTTAATTACAGGTTCTTTCGCGCAAAGGGTCAAGTTTTCAGGCTACCTGATTTTCACCACATTGTTTTTTATTTTTATATATGCTCCTGTATGCCATATGACATGGCATCCTGACGGATTGCTGTTTAAGTATGGCATACTCGATTTTGCCGGCGGTACGGTAGTGCACATGACGGCGGGTTTTGCAGCCTTAGCTGGTGCCTTATTCCTAGGGCCAAGAACGGAAAGTGAACGCACCCACGAATTTGCCAATGTTCCTTACGTGATCATCGGAACAGGACTGCTGTGGTTCGGCTGGTTCGGATTTAATGCCGGTTCTGCTCTGGGAGTTAATGCAAAAGCAGCCAATGCATTTGCTACAACCAATACGGCCGCCGCTGCAGCTATGGTTGCATGGGTGTTAATGGACGCGATGAGAGGACATAAGATCTCTTCCATCGGCGCATGCGTTGGTGCCGTTGTAGGTCTGGTGGCTATTACTCCTGCCTGCGGTTTCGTAAACGTAGGTGAAAGTATCGCAATCGGTGCCATTGCAGCCGTAGCAAGTAATTTTGCCGTACACTTCAAAAACAAATCCACCTTGGATGATACCTTGGATGTATTCCCTTGCCATGGCGTTGGTGGTATGGTAGGTATGATTATGACCGGTATCTTCGCAGCAGATTACGGTACCGGTATCACCGATTGGGGATTGGCATATGGAGAAACAAAAACCTTCATTCACCACATGATCGGTTTGGTAGGGATTGCTGCATTCGCTTTCGTTGGCGCCTACGTATTGTACTATGTAACAAATCTGATTGATCCTATCAGGGTATCAAAAGAAGAAGAAGAATTGGGATTGGATATCACACAACATGGTGAATCTTATCAGACCTTGAGAATAGATTTATAATCTTCATACTAGCCATTTTAATTTTTCAGTGTAACGACTGTAGCCCGCTCTCTTGAGCGGGCTTTTGTGTGTCATCAAATAGAAGGTATAATTATTTTTTGTGCAGCTTCATCAGGCGTTCTACATATTTTCCGATGATATCAAACTCGATATTCACTTGCGTACCAATTTTGTAGGTAGCAAAAATGGTATGCTCATAGGTGTAGGGAATGATGGAAACGGAAAATCTCTTTCCCTTGGCTTTCACCACCGTCAGACTGGTGCCGTCTATGCAGACAGAACCTTTGTCTACCAGCGTGAACTTTGGCGTGGCATTGAATTCGAAATGAAAATCCCAACTGCCGTCTTTCGATTCTATTTTAGTAACGCTGGCCGTCTGGTCAACATGCCCTTGTACCATATGTCCGTCAAGACGGGCACCTGCCTGCATGGCCCTTTCCAGATTTACCTGACTGCCTTCTGAAAATTGTGATAAGGTTGTAATGTCCAAGGTTTCCTTAATGGCGGTAACAACGTGAGAGGCCTTATCTTTTTTTACAACCGTCAGACACACCCCGTTGTGCGCAATGCTTTGGTCTATCTTTAAAGATTTAGAAAGTTTGCTCTTTACCGTAAAATGTATATTCGTGCCGTCTTTTTTGACGGCAATAATTGCTCCTGTTTCTTCAATGATTCCTGTAAACATTTTATTCTCTGAAAAGGTGTATGTAGCCGCTTAATGGTTTTTCCGTTTTTTGTATGCCGTCAATGGTTTGATAATAAACATCGCAGACATAATAGTAAACACCGGAATATAATGGTTTTCCTGTTTTATAGTCATTGCCGTTCCAATTGATGTCCGGATTGGATGTTTCAAAAACCAGATTACCCCATCGGTTGTAGATTTTCATGTCAATCTTTTCCACGAAGCGATATGGATAAATAGGAGTGAACAGATCATTTTGCCCATTCCCGTTTGGTGTGAATGTATTTGGTAGATTGTAAATCGGACAATTGTCTACACAAACCTTATTTGACAGAATGCTTGCATTTCCATTCCTGCGCACCGCCTGCAGACTATAACAGCCGGAAAGGCTTCGAGCATTGAGGATATGTGTATAGTTGTTAAAGACGCTGCCGATGACGCTGTCTATTTGCATAAGCGTGTCTCCGGAGGTTTTAGCATAAAAGATTCTCACCTTCACAATATCATCAGTAAGGCAATTGCCGGTCTGATTATAGGTCCAGCTCAGATAGTTCTTGTATTCGGAGGTATCCAGTCGGCTGTCCGTACAAAAATTATTCACGGTCAATACCGGCGTGCAGGGTAAGGTGGTATCGCTCGGACGTGCACACACTTCCTGGGAATAGTTGATCAGTGGTGTCTTTAAACCTGCAATGGAATAGCTGCCGATGGCTTTTATCTTGTAACAATACAAGCTGTCATTTTCCAAATTGATATCCCTGTAAGAGGGCGCAGTGACGCTTGTCAGCGAGTCAAAAGTGGAGCCACCCGGTATTTTCCTGAAAATGACATAAGAGTTGTTTACCCACGGTACATTAAAATTCCAGCTTAGATCCAGCGCTTCAAAGGCAGGTGACACACTAAGGAATACTGACGATGCAAGTTCAGTGCTTCCAAGGCTGTCTGTAGATCGTGCATAAAAAACAAGTTTATAGTTGTAGGCATTTGCAACCGTATTTAATCCGTTATCCAGAAATGATGTATCCGTTATTTCGGAAAAAGTGGCCGCGTTCACCGTTTTGACGAGGGTATATCCGGTGCCGCTGATTCCGCCTGCTCTGTATAATTTTAGTACATATGGCCCTGGATTGGAAATGGTGTCTAATCTGCCGGCAAATGGCTTGGACCATTCAACGTATATCTGTCCGTTGCTTGCATCTGTCGTTCGAACATCTACATTATAGATAACCGGAATGTCTGCCGGAATGATGATACAGGATTCTGTAGAAGGCAAACCGGAAAATTTATTCAAGATAAGACCCGCGTTGGATCTGTCTCCGAATTCAGCCACCACTCTGTAGCTGTATTGATTGCCTGAACTGATTGTATTGTCTGTGAAAGAATAGTTATTGGTGGTGCCAATCCTTTCATATCCCAGCAACGCCAAATCTGGGCTGCAGGTGTCGATGGTATTGTTGCACCCCTTTTTTCTCCAGACTGTAAAGTTTCTGAATTTGGAATTTCCGGCGCAGACATATGAACTGTCCCACCTTAACGTTATGGTTTTGTCGGATACGTTTAAAGTTGCCGTGAAGTTCTTCGGTGCAGGTGCGAGTAGTCTGATGGATAGTGTCTTGGAATCAGTTAGGGGAGGAGACTGAAAATTATCTACCGCATTGAACACTACAAGATAGTCATTCTTCAGTAGATGATCACAGGTTGTCACCCACCGGAATGTGCCGCTTACCGGATTAGCAGCAGCGCCGGCAGTAAAGGTGGCCGGACTATTGGCAACGACAAACGGAGCACCATTGGCTGTCAGGGTAACCCTATCCAATGCATTCGGGTCTGAGGCGGTAGCTGTAAACAAGATACTGTCACCTATAACCTTGCAAAGTTGCAAAGGAACATTCAGTCTCGGAGGTAAATTATTTGTCGCATCCACTATGATTTGTAAATCCCGGATAACGGTTCCAATCAGGATGCCGTTTCTGTATTCCTTGATAAGGATAACAATGTTGTAGATACCGGCTAATTGAGGGGCGTTCCATACAAGTTCACCTGTACGCTGGTTAATGGAAATCTGATTGTTCGGACCCGGTGCTATAAGGTTGGGTGGCGAATATCCGCTAACCGGAATACCGCTTGCCTGCAGAGGGGATGAAATACTGTAGGATAAACTGTCACCATTCGGATCAAAGGCATTCGGATTATGTGTAAATACCTGTCCCACATTTCCGTATTCAATCGGAGGATTCAGCAGTTGCGGTGAACTGTTATATCCGACGATGTTCGGGTCCAGTATCTTCACCGTATCCTCCAGATAGAAGTAGGTGTTGACGGAATTGTTGATGTTTATGATATTGTCAATTCTGTTGGGATCCTGTACGCCAACCACATAGGTAAATGGCCCGGAGTAGGTATGAATGCCAACGTATTTATTTTGCTTGATATCCGCATCCAGAAAGATTTCCGAAATCCGGTTCAATGAATCGAATGTGCCATCGCCCCATGCAATACCCAGTCGGATACGGTCAGCATCCGCACTCACCCCACTTACCTTGGTGTACGTGGTAATGGTAAATTCATAGGTAAATCCCGATACATGCTTATAGGTAATTTCACCCGCGCGATTGTGTGTGGCAAAACCGGAAAGGCTTGTCAATAACAAAAAAAGACTTAGGATGATTTTACTTACTGACTTCATAAAATATAAAGATAACTGAATTTACTAACATCGTAAATATAAATAGGTTTATGGTAAAACAAGAGAATTTAGCTTATTTTTCTTTATATAACAGGCATGTTTACGTTAAGGCAGCAGAACACTTCCGCTATTTTGAAGCTCTCTCCAATTTGTCATTAATCGTTTTGCCGATGCCCGTATCCGGAAATCGTTCAGCAATAATAACATCAAGGTTGCATGCATCCAGACGATGAAGGGCAGCATATAGTTTATGGGCCGCTTCATCTAAATCAGCATGCTGGGATAGCACTTCCTGGTGAATGATATCATTTGAGGGATATTTCCTGTTAAATAATAAAAGCCCGATTCTTTTTTCAGCGTATGAAGCTAGGGTGTGGTTTAGGTCATCCGTAAATACAGTATGAGTAGTTGGTGAGTAGTGCTTTGATAACATGCCAGGGGCAACAGGAGCCAGATTATCTTTTGTAATGAACTGTATTGTTCCTACAATCCTCTCTAAGGCTTCCTGTGTTACAGCTCCCAGCCTGTATACGACAGGTTCTCCGTCTTTAAATCCCAGAATAGTAGATTCGATACCCTTATCGCAGATACCTCCATCTAAGATGTAGGGAATTTTATCTCCTATCTGTTGTTGTACATGTTGAGGCATGGTTGGGCTAATGTAACCGAATGGATTTGCACTGGGTGCAGCCAAAGGAAATTGGAGATGGTTGAGCAACTCAAGCGTTATTGGATGATCCGGTACCCGAATGGCGACATCCGGTTTCCCACTGGTCGTAATTGCAGGAATGATATCTTTTTTTGGCAGCAACAAGGTGAGCGGCCCTGGCCAGAATGCATCTATCAACAGGTGCGCCTTTTCAGGGATTTCTTTTACATATTTACGGATATCATCCTTAATGCCCATGTGTACTATTAACGGGTTGTGTAAGGGCCTCTCTTTTACCGTGTAAATTTGTCTCACAGCCTCTTCATTTAATGCATTGCCTGCCAGTCCGTAGACTGTTTCTGTAGGAATAGCCAAAGGCTTGTTTTCATTCAGGTAGTTGATTGCTTTATAAATATCTTTTCCTATTTCCGCCATATCTACTGTTAAGGATTGCAATGGTCACAATACATCGGGTCTGCTGTTGTTTTTCTGTAAGGAAACATTTCCTCTCTGACAAAAGAACAATGAGAACAGCTGTAAATATACTATAAAATGGAGTTAGTTGGAGAATTGCACAGCTTGCACCCGAGCCCTTTTTTGCACTGCTTACGTCAAAGCTTGGCATATTGCATCATGGGTGGCAGAATCTGATTTTTTGAGTCAATTTTCGCTAGCCTTATTGCAAGAATCAGACAGCTCTTGTATGTTATGTATCTGTTCACCATTCTTTTACAGACATGTATAAGTATAGTTTTTGAGAGACTTATTTTTCTTTGTGATAAGTACCAAAAAGGATATCAAAAATAGGGTAAGTGATATTGAAATTATATTTAGTCATCAGCTTTGTATCATGATGTGTATGATGCAATCTCCTCAGGGTGCTTATAAATGGTAATCGGGCAATAAAATGTGATTCGGGAAGATGGTAGGCGAAATGCAGCCACTCATAATTCAGGTAATACGTAAAGACAGTCACGATAAACAGCAATGCTGCGTTTGCCGACCAGATAAAATAAAAAAGGGCAGCAACGGGAAGTGTAAAGGCAAAGAAGAAAAACAACAACAATACAGGTGGAAATAGAACGGCTTTCACATCCTGAGCGGAGT
Organism: Chitinophagales bacterium; assembly: GCA_046329775.1. Classification (GTDB taxonomy): domain Bacteria; phylum Bacteroidota; class Bacteroidia; order Chitinophagales; family JADIYW01; genus JADJSS01. Next base: position 495,284 of record JAXLTX010000003.1, on the reverse strand, counting down.
CGAATGTAAAATGTTCATACGTAAAGAAGCGATGATGCTGCAGGGTATGACGTTTAAAAACCTTTTCAAACGCTTGCTTTCTGTGGTGCATGGGGCCTCTGTGTCCTATATACTCTGCAAAATTGATATACAGGAACCCGACGGGGATTATCAGCAACTCTTTCCAGGTGGGATGGTGAATAAAGATGATACAGGTGCCAATCAGTGTCATACACCAAAGTGTGGTGAACCAAAAGTGCAACCTCCCTGAATAATGTTCGCCGATTTCAGTCGCTCTGTATGCGGCTCTGTATGTGGCGTTGTCATCTGTTTTCATATCCATCCTGATACTATTCGAAATTTATGTTTAATTTAGTGAAAAATATTGATATGGCAGAGCAATCCCCTATAAATAGTCCCGGACAAACGCCCGTTGCTAAACCAACCCATCCGATTATAAAGTTCTTCAGGAAATTATTGTTGTTTATTGTTTTGGTGTCAGTTCTTGTTCTGACAGGCTTATACCTGTACTTTAATTACACTTACAGTGAAGGGAGTCGTGCCGGTATGCTGGTTAAGTTTTCTAATAAGGGCTACGTTTTTAAAACATACGAAGGTGAATTAAATCTAGGTGGTATCAACCCATTGCCGGGCAATACCATTGCCAATAACATCTGGAAATTTTCAGTGAAAGACGATTCTATCGGGGAGTTACTGAAAAGTAAAGAAGGACAAATGCTGCGTTTACATTACAAAGAGAAAGTGAGAAATATGCCGTGGCAGGGTGATACGAAATTCTTTGTAGATGGCGTAGATGTCATCAAATAGAATTCTATTTCCCCATAAATTTCTGTACCAGAAATTTGGCTGCATTGACAGCGGTTATTTCCTTATTGCTGATTTTATCCTTCAATTGCATCTTGACAGATTGTATCGAGTTGTCTTCAGAAAAGGCATGATGCAATTCCTGTACGATGCTTTCTTCAAACCAGAAAATTTCCTGCAGATTTCTGTTGTGCTGCAAGTGCCCGCTTGTCTCCATCTTTAAAAAATAGGCTTCCATTTCTTTTTGTAGCGCATCGAGTCCCGTTTTTTCAAGAGAAGAGATATTCAATACCTGTGTTATCCATTCTTTTTCAGATGCGGCGAATAAATGCAAGGAATGTTTTACTTGAGTGGCTGCGATTTTTGCTGCTACGGTATTTTCCCCATCCGATTTGTTTATTAAAATAAGGTCAGCCATTTCCATAATGCCGCGCTTGATGCCCTGCAGCTCATCTCCTGAGTTTGGCAGAAGGAGCAGCATAAAAAGGTCGGTCATGTTTTTTACCAGCGTTTCAGATTGTCCAACGCCCACCGTTTCTACAAAAATATAATCGAAGCCGAATGCCTCACAAAGCAGGATGGTTTCACGGGTGGTACGCCCCACACCACCTAAATGATTATTGCTGGCCGATGGGCGTATGTAGCACTTATTGTTGCCTGCCAGGTCTTCCATGCGTGTTTTATCTCCCAATATGCTTCCTTTGCTGAGCGTGCTGGATGGATCTATAGCCAATACGGCAAGAGACTTTTCATGATCAATAAGGAGTTTGCCGAAGGCATTGATAAAGGTGCTTTTTCCGGCACCCGGCGAACCTGTGATGGCGATGCGCCTGCTCTCTTTTCTGTGCTGCAAACATGCCTGCAGCACCTCACCGGCAATGGCTTCATCTTCTTTGCGGGTACTCTCTATTAAGGTGATGGCCTTGCTTAAGATGATTCTGTCTTTTTGCAGGATACCTTTGATATAATCTACCGGTGATAAGATGGTTTGCATACCTAAAAGTATTAAAATTAATCTTCAAAGTCAAAGAGATCAGTGCCTGCACTATTTATTGATGATGGTTTGCACACCCAATGCCGATGCACCAGCGCCGCCCGTAAATCCTTTGAGAAAAAGGGTATGAACTTTGCCTGTGTTTAATGCCACACCGGTGGCGGATGCAATGACGTTTTGTGTTCCTGTTAATTTTACCCGGATATCATAGGTTTTTCCGTCAATGGCATATAAGTCAGAAACGCTTTTGAACGCTTTGTCAGAAATCGCAATAGAGTCCGGTCCGCTGCGCAAGATATAATCCACTCTGCCCGTGTTAGGAGACAGGTGTAATATCCTGAAGTGTGTCTTACGGCTTGCCGGCGGCATAAGGTTATCTTCAAATGCGACGACGGAAGCTCTGGTGGCGGAATCTACGATGAATAATGAGTAGAATTTATTTTTCACAAAAGGATATGCCGGGGTATTGAATAAGGTGGTATTGGTCCCACCGGTTTTTACGCTGATAGACCTGCTGCCTGCGTATATTGGCAGATATTCGGTGGCACCCGAATAGGATAATACTGTTCCGTTCAGTTTTAAGGTATCCGTATATGCATCTACGGATGGCGCATCCGGAGATGCGTGTATCAGCATAATATTTGCGGTGTCTGTATTGTTGCCCGTTTCTTCCTTGCTGCAAGCCAATGCGAAGAAAGAAAGTAAAATCCATGTTATGTTGCGGAAGTTCTTCATGTGTTTGATTTGAAGGATAAAGAACGTAAATAAAAATAAAAGTTCCGCACGTAAGTGAGCGGAACTTTTGTAAAATATTTCGAATTCGGATTGTTTAATATCTTAATTCAGCGACACTGAATGCCGGATTTTCTTCATCTCTGATGTATTGCACATCCTCATAGAACTCCACCTTGCCGGTTTCAATGTTGTACATGGCACCCACTACACCTATCTCCCCGTTTTCCACCATCTGTTCCAGAATGAAGCTGCGTTCAATGATGGACTTTACGGTTCGTTTTACATTGATTGTTGCTACATTCTCTACAAAATCATTGTTTGAAGAGGTTCTGTCCTGTAGGGTAGTCTTCTCCTGGTAGACTGCCGGCTGCAGTTTGGAGAGCAGTTCTGTCAGGTTGCCCATCTCCACATGGTCACAGGCTCCCTTTACGGCCCCGCATTTGGTATGACCTAAAACCACCACCAGTTTGGATCCTGCCACCTTGCAGGCAAATTCCATACTGCCTAAGATGTCGGTGTTGATGATGTTTCCGGCAATACGAACGGAAAAGATATCCCCTAATCCCTGGTCAAAGATCAGTTCCGCGGATGTTCTGCTATCGATGCAACTGAGTATGGTGGCAAAAGGCCATTGCCCGTCACGCGTATCATTCACCTGCCCGAGTAAATCACGGTTCGCCTTCAGGTTATACATGAAACGCACATTGCCTTCCTGCAAAAGTTTCAGTGCTCTTCTCGGTGTAATGGATTGCTGAGTTTCTTTATTGATTGTTTTCATGCTTATGTCTGTTTTCTATTTGTTGATGAGTGCTTTTAAAAGATCATTCTGGGAGCCGGATGAACGTTCCGGTGTCTCGATATTGTTAAATAAATCACTGCTCATCATGGTAATGCTGTCAGTGTTCTCAATGTCGTAGGTGTCCCTGAAACCGGAGAGGACGAGCTTGATGTTTTTATCCGGAGCTTTGACCTCTTTGAATTCGCGAATCACCTGCAGTACATCATGGTCGATGAATTTCGATTTATGCGCGTCAACCACCACCATGCTGTTTTCCGGTAAATGATCCAAGGTAAGGAGAATGCTTGCTTTATTCAGGAAAGATACTTCTTCCGATAGCTCTATCTTGATGATATCCCCGTTTTTATAGCTCGAACGGTGGAAATAATAGGCATTTTTGATGTTCTGGCGTAACAGATACGCGATGCTGATAATCATACCGAATGCCACCCCTTTGAGTAAATCGGTTGCAACGACGGCCAATACGGTTGCTGCAAATGGAATAAACTGCCACTTTCCCTCTTTCCACATGCGTTTGAATACGGATGGGTTACATAATTTATATCCTGTCAGTATAAGTACAGCGGCCAGGGTGGCCAACGGAATCTTGTTTAGGATAAACGGAATGGTAACCGTGGATAATAGAAGCAATATGCCATGTATGATGGCTGATAATTTTGTCTTTGCACCTGCGTTCAGATTGGCAGAGGAACGAACAATAACGGAGGTGACCGGCAGACCGCCGATGAACCCGCTGAGCATATTGCCTGTTCCCTGAGCAATGAGTTCCCTGTTTGTAGGAGTATTGCGTTTATGAGGGTCAAGTTTATCAATGGCTTCGATGCACAACAGTGTCTCGATGGATGCCACTACGGCAATGGTGATGCCTACTATCCATATTTCTGCGTTCAGGAAGCCGTTGAAATCAGGTAAGGTAAAGCTGCCGATAAATTCATTGAAATTTCCGATAACCGGTATGTTGACCAGCATGCTTTTTTCCGTGACGGCCAAAGACGATTGTTGCTGAATAAAAAACTCATTCAACAGAATGCTCGAGACCACAGCAATCAGTGCTCCCGGAATGAAACTGACTTTCTTCATGAAAGGTCGCTGCCAAAGCAGCAGAATGCCGATGGAAACGGTGCATATCGTCAGCGCACCCCAGTGATGCAATCCGTTCTTGACGGCATTGAAAATACTGACAATCTTAAATTCTTCCTCCTCTCTTTCAATTCCCCCAATCCCGATTGCATGTTCCAGCTGGTTTAGAATGATGATGATGCCTATGGCCGCCAGCATCCCTTCAATCACATTGGAGGGGAAATAGTAGGAGATGCTACCTGCTTTAATGATGCCTAAGATGATTTGGATGATGCCGGCAATGATAACGGCGCAAAGGAATAATTCAAATACGCCGATGTTGGTAACGGCACTTAATATGATGGCTGTCAGGCCGGCTGCGGGACCGCTTACACTCAGGTTGGATTTGCTCAGGGAGCCGATAACGATACCTCCTACAATGCCGGATATCAGACCTGAAAATAAGGGTGCACCGGAAGCCAGGGCGATGCCAAGACATAAGGGTAATGCAATCAGAAAAACGACCAATCCGGAAGAAAGGTCTGATTTCAGATCGGTGAAAATATCTTTCGATGAAGTCATAAACTTTAATTAAAAAAAATGAAAAATGGAAATACGACCGGACACAATGGTGAAGGCATATTTCGGACGGGCAATATGAAGATTATACCAGATCGGGTGGCGGAGAAAAGGTTTCCAGCCAGTCTACAGCAGGTGTGTGAAGTTTGAAATGGGCAAACTTCTCTCTGGAAATCAGGTAGAAAATATCATGAGATAAGGTGAAATGTTTTAACGGATGCAACAACTTATGTCCGATTTCGTTGATATCAATCCCTTTATGCGTGCCATGTTCCTCTTCTGCCGGCATCGACGTGGTAAATTGTTTGGCAATACCTTTTTTCGTGTTTACCGGAAGAATAAACAAGAGGAAATTGAGAAGGAGCAATATGGATATCAGTCTGTTCAAATAATGCAATCGTTTCGCACTGCAATATCGCACAATAATATTGTTATCAAAAATACATGAGCAATCAATTAACATAATTTTATTCCAGAATGTTCCAAAGTGTACCTGTTTAACGATTTTTCACAATCGGTATTTTGTGAATATATTTTGTGAATATTTTGTGAATGTTTTACGTTCTTCATGAATTTTACTTCGGCTTTGTACAGATTTCATTTTCTAGAGTATTGAAAATCATTAATTTACCTTAATTAAGATTAAATTCATTTTAAATACGCAGGGAGTGAGAATGATATATGTCATACCTTATTTAACTATAAATGATGAACTTTGCATCGATGATTTTGGGAAATCAAGATAGATTGACATCGAAGAAGCATTCTTTACCACACATAAAGGATACTCTAATGACGACGACCATAAGTTCGTCGTTTTTTATTTTCCGGAATATTCGTCTACACACACACCAACACACACATACAGATGAAATTAGATTTCTTAACAGGCAAAAACTTTTGGCTGATTATTTTGATTCTATACGGAGTTAATACATCCAATGCCGGCAACGCAAATGTTTCGTTGAAGTTTGGCAACGGCCTCACGATTTCAGATGCCGATTCTTCCATGTCATTGAATTTCGGAATAATGATGCAGGGCAGGATAGATGTGAATAAGGTATTTGACAAAGATATCAAACCTACCACCGTATTTCAGGCACGTCGTGTCCGTTTAAAGTTCAAGGGGTATTTTCTGCATGATAAACTGGATTATTATGTTCAACTAAGCATGGCTCCCGGAGATGTGAAGGTCGGGAATGTATTTATTGATGGAATCGTACGATATAAACCCGTGAAACAATTTGCCGTGCAGTTCGGACAAGGCAAGATTCCCGGTGAGCGTGAAGAGCTGATTTCAGCCGAACGCCAGTTTTTTGTTGAACGATCTACAACCAATGCTCTCTTTAAGTTGGATCGTGACTTTGGATTCCAGTTTTTCGGTAATTTTGGCAAGAAATTCGTTTTCAAACCAAGACTGAGCGTTTCTACAGGTGAAGGAAGAAATTATATAGCAACGGATGTGCAGCATCTGGACTATACACTGCGTCTCGATTTTTTGCCGACTGGAGATTTTGCCGAAAACGGCGATTACACCTTTCAGGATTTTGCAAGAGAGCCCAAACCAAAACTGGCTTTTTCCGTCAGCTATGATTTTAACAACAAGGCTGCCTTGCAGAAAACACAGATGGGGGGTAATTTCATCAATGATACGCTTCGGAAAAATGTACACAGTTTATATGCTGATGCAATCCTGAAATACAAAGGTATGACAAGCACCGGTGGTTACATTTACAGAAAAGCCGAAGATAATAAGTTGTATCTTGCGGGGCAATCATTCTATGCAGCTACCTCCTATCTGTTCAAGAAAAAGGTGGAGATCGGGTTCCGTTTTAACCGTTCCTTTGCCGGTAAGTCTGGTAATATTCCCACCATCAACGAATATGATTTCGGAGTGGTCTATTATGTCTTTAAAAATGCATTCAAATTACAAACCGACTATATCTTGGCACAAAATAAAACAACGGATAAACTCTCGGGACTATGGCGTTTCCAGATGCAGTTTGCATTCTAAATAAAATAAGTATTAACCAATAAAAAATTAAAATCATGTCATTATCCATTTTAAAATTCTTTCAGCCAAAAGACAAAATCTTCCAGAACCTGTTTGAAGAAACGGCAACACTTTCCGTACAGACAAGTGAGATATTCCTGGAAGCCATGAAAGCTACCGAAGCAAAACGTTTTGAACTGCTGGCACAAACCGGCCATCTGGAACACCAGGCCGACAACGTGGCACACAAGCTGTATGTGGAACTGAGCAAAAATTTCATCACTCCGTTTGACAGAGAAGACATCCACGAGCTGGCTGCCGCAATGGACGATGTGGTGGATTATATAGATGAAGTGGGCAATAAAATGAAAAACTACGAATTCACCGAATTCAATGAATATGTGCTGAAAATTGCCGAGTTGAACAACGAATCCGTAAAGGAACTGAAGAACGCCATCTTTGGACTGCGTGATATGAAAAACCTGGAAAAGGTGACGGAATCCTGCCTTAAGATTCATGGCTATGAATCAAAAGTGGATTTGCTGTACAACGATGCCATGGGAGACCTCGTGCGAAATAATAAGGATAATCCTGTCAAGATAATCGTGATGAAGGATTTATACGAAGAGTTGGAGCTGGTGTCAGATAAATGTCAGGATGCTTCTAACGTTATTGAATCCATCGTAATCAAATATTCGTAGGAAAGTAATAAGGATTGGCATATGTAATGCAATGCTGATTCAACATTCATCATTCAACATTAATTTATGGAATTTATATTAATTATTATCATACTGGCTCTGGTTTTCGATTACATCAATGGTTTCCATGATGCGGCGAATTCCATCGCCACCATCGTCTCCACGAAAGTACTGACACCCTTTCAGGCGGTACTTTGGGCTGCATTCTTCAACCTGGTTGCTTTCTTCATCTTCCAGGATCATGCTGTCGCCAATACCATCGGTAAAACGGTGAACAAGGAATTCATCACTTTGCCGGTGATTTTTGCCGGTCTGATTGCTGCCATCATCTGGAATCTCCTGACCTGGTGGTATGGTATTCCGTCCTCTTCCTCCCATACCTTGATCGGAGGTTTTGCAGGAGCGGCCATCACCCATGCGTTTATTCAGAATCATGGTTTTATGCCCATCAAGGAAATCATAGACAGCGGCAAAGTACTTAAGACCATCGCCTTTATCTTACTGGCACCGCTTATCGGTATGGTGATTTCCATGTTCTTCACGCTGGTGATGATGAACAGAAACACCTGGATAAAAACGGGAATCCTGCTGATGACCTGCGTGGGTATCTGGTTCACTTTTATCCATTTTCAGGAGAAAAAGATAGATGAGAACGTGGAGAAATTTTTCAGGGTAGACAAATACACCAAAGATATAGCTGACCCGAAGAAAGCGGAAGAGAAAGCGAAAAATGAGGAGAAACTGGTAAAAGCAAAAGCCAATGCGGAAAAGAGTTTCGAATACATCAAGCATTACGAATCCAAAGGCAGTGTGGCTGTTGCAGACGAGATTGCACAAAATGTAGACTTGAATATGGTGACCGCTTCCAGAATAGAGGATAAGCTGAAGTTGTTTTTCGAAGTGGAACGACTGAAGATTGTGGCAGAAAAGGATAGCAGTCAGAAGAATGCTTATCATTTTGCCAAAGCAGCCATCGATTCATTGAAGCCGATTGCTAAGAAACATCACGAAATCGGGCAGGATAAGATGGTGGAAGCTATGGTGGCTACAGGACTTGTACAGCCAAATAAAATTGATGAGTTCTCCAAGTCGGTGAAGGTGAATATCAAGAAGGATTTGGCAAAGGAAATGGACAAGAGCAATAACCGCATTATCCGCTATGGTTTGATAGCGATGCTGTTGCTGATCATCTTGTCATTCATCTATACCGAACAGATCAAGGAGCCGAGTGCACAACGCACCGCCAATAATTTCAAGAAACTGCAGCTGTTGTCTTCCGCCGCTTTCAGTATCGGACATGGAGGAAATGATGCGCAGAAAGTGATGGGTATCATTGCCGCGGCATTGATTGCAAACGGAAACATCGTAGATATCAAAGCCATGCCGGACTGGGTTCCCTTATCCTGTTACCTGGCGATAAGTTTAGGTACACTGAGCGGCGGCTGGAAGATAGTGAAGACCATGGGAACAAAAATCACCAAGGTGACTCCATTGGAAGGCGTTTGTGCGGAAACGGCAGGTGCAACCACTTTGTTCTTAACGGAACAGATGGGGATACCTGTATCCACCACCCATACGATTACCGGCGCGATTATCGGCGTTGGCGCAACCAAACGTCTGAGTGCGGTTCGCTGGGGGGTTACCGTCAACCTATTATGGGCCTGGATTCTCACGATTCCGGTGAGTGCCATGCTGGCGGCCATTACCTATTTTGTCGTACATTTCTTCGTATAAAAGACTAACAATACCCAACAGAAGGCTCCGGATTCCGGAGCCTTCTGTCGTTTAAGTCCGGTATTAGCCGAAGGCCTCAAAAAAAATAATCTTTTTATGCTCCATTTGGGCGCGTAAATGCTATTTTAGCCATTTATTTTTTTTAGATATTAATTGAACAGTCTTGATATGCTGTCTATTTTTAAAATAAATACCAATCCGGAAAAAAGATACTTTGGCTTTGATATTATCAGGGCCTTTTCCGTGATTCTGGTAATGAATATGCATTTTCTAGAATTGTTCAGCCCGTCCATAGGACTCAATTTTTTCATGATTCCACTGCCGGACCCGGTGGATATGTTTTTCGTCTGCAGCGGTTTCCTGATAGGATACCAGCATTTGAAAGATGTACATAAGATGGATAAGGTAAGTCCTAAGTATACAGCCCGCTTTCTGGTGATGCGTTGGGTGCGTACACTGCCCAGCTACTATATTGTGCTCACAATAATCGTATTGTTGTCCGCTTCCGTTACCCATCACCTCGATTTTCCCTTGAGAAACTATCTCTTCATTCAGAACCTCTATGAACAGCGCGCCAAGATATTCCGGGAGACCTGGACGATTTCCATTGAAGAATGGTTCTATTTTACATTTCCCGTCTTGTTTTATGTCATCACCTCATTGCTTAAGATCAATAAGAAGAAATCATTCTTATACATCCTGATATTCTATATCATCGTATGCAATCTGTTAAAGGTATACTACTATTATTACGTGTTTCCCAATCATGATTTCGGACAATGGATGAATTTCAGGGAGTTTGTGGTCTTGAGGATCGATACCATAGCCATTGGTTTGCTGGGGGCCTATGTGTGTTATTTTTATGAGGACTTCTGGGAGCGGAATAAATATAAGTTCCTGCCGTTTGGCCTGGTGATTTATTTCGGCAGCATCTTTTTTTACTGGAGCTGGGTGAATTTCCTGCAAGGCAACGAATTCGCGACATTCTACCATTTTACGTTTTATTATCTGATAAGCCCCGTCTCCATAGTGCTGTGCTTGCCTTATCTGAAGACCATTAAATTCAAGAATAATTTCATCAACCATCTTGTCCTGTACACCAGCCTGATTTCATACAGTCTCTTTCTCTTTCACCTTTCTCTGGTCATGCTTATCTTGTTTGCATTCTATCTTGGTGCCATCAAACATATCAGCGATACAGGTACATTGTACGCCATAACGGCATTGGTGTATGTTGTCTGGTTGTCGCTGACATTCTTTTTGTCCAACTGGTTCTTTAATAAAGTTGAATTGCCGATCATGAATAAACGAAGATGGATCATTGAAAAATTGAGATTAAACGATTAAAGGAAGTATAGGGAATTTAATATGCTGTCGATTTTTAAGATAAATACCAATCCTGAAAAAAGATACTTTGGCTTTGACATTGTCCGTGCCTTTTCAGTGGTGCTGGTGATGCAGATGCACTTTCTACAGCATTTCAGCCAGTTTCTCGGCATTAATTATTTTATGTTGCCCTTGCCGGATCCTGTCGATATGTTTTTTGTTTGCAGCGGATTTCTGATCGGCTATCAGCATTTACAGGAAGTACACAAGCTGGATAAGATAACACCGAAATACACCGCCCGTTTTCTGGTGATGCGATGGGTACGCACTTTGCCGAGCTACTATATCATGCTCACGTTTCTGGTGCTGCTGTTTGCGTTGTTTTCCCATAAGCTGGATATCCCCTTCAGGAATTATTTCTTCATCCAGACGCTGTATGAGAACCGTTCGAAGTTTTACCGCGAGACCTGGACCATTGCGATTGAAGAGTGGTTCTATTTTACCTTTCCGGTGTTGTTCTATGTGTTTACATCCTTCATCAGGCTCAACAAGAAAAAATCCTTTCTGCTGATCCTGATATCGTATATCATTATCTGCAATCTGCTCAAGGTCTATTATTATTATCATGTGTTTCCGGATCATACGTTCGATCAATGGACCAAGTTCAGAGAGATTGTGGTGTTGAGAATCGATACGATCGCCATCGGACTGCTGGCGGCCTATCTATGCTATTTCTATGCAGATTTCTGGGAGCGAAACAAATACAGGTTCCTGCCGTTTGGATTGCTGATCTATTTTGGAAGCATCTTGTTTTACTGGTCGTGGACCAATAAATACATCGATACGGAATTTGCCACCTTCTATCATTACACGCTTTATTATCTGGTAAGCCCGATTTCCATCATGCTGTGCCTGCCGTATCTGAAGACCATAAGATTCAAAGATAACTTTGTCAATCATTTCATCCTGTTCACCAGCCTGATCTCCTACAGCATTTTCCTGTTTCACGGCACCTTCCTGCTGCTGTTGTTTGTGCTGGTTTATGTGGCGGTAATCAAGAATGTATTTGCCGTATATGTCTTATGGATGTTCACCACTTTCTTCCTGTCAAACATTTTCTTCAACAGGGTTGAGTTGCCGATCATGAACATGAGAAGAAGGATTATTGAGAAATTAGGTCTAAACGAATAACATTATGTGGTCCATATTTGATATAAATACGCATCCCGAAAAACGCTACTTTGGCTTCGATATCGTGCGTGCCTTTTCCGTCATTCTGGTGATGCATATGCATTTCCTTCAGATTACAGCCATCATAATGGGGTTTGATTATCAGAAAATCCCGTTTCCGGATCCGGTAGACATGTTCTTTGTCTGCAGTGGTTTTCTGATCGGATTCCATCATCTGAAAGATATACATAAGCTGGATAAGATTACGCCAAAATATACGGCGAGGTTTTTGGTGATGCGCTGGGTGCGCACGCTGCCGAGCTATTATCTCATTCTCACCATTTTAGTGCTGCTGTCCATTCTGGTTACCAAAAAACTGGATATTCCTGTTGGGAACTATCTGTTTACCCACAATCTTTTTAATTATGATGTGAAATTCTATACGGAAACCTGGACAATTTCTATTGAGGAATGGTTTTATTTTTCATTTGCCATCCTGTTCTACCTCATTTCATCCTTCTTGAAAATTAGCAAACAGAAGTCATTTATCACCATCGTTCTGCTGTATATCATAGCGGCCAATTTCCTGAAAATATATTATTACTATCATGTTTTTCCGGATCATTCATTTGTACAGTATGTGAAATTCAAGGAGATTGTGGTGTTGCGGCTGGATACCATTGCCGTAGGGCTGCTGGCCGCCTATGTATGTTATTTTTATCAGGATTTCTGGCATACCAACCGATATAAGTTTCTGATTGCAGGCCTCATCATCTATTTGGCGAATATGGTGTATTACTGGCTGACGGCCAATAAATACATCCAAAATGAATTTACCATCTTCTATTTCTTTACCTTCTATTACCTGATAAGTCCGTTGGGGTTCATGCTGTTCCTTCCTTGCCTCAAAACCGTCAAGTTCAAGAATAATTTTGTGAATCACTTTATTTTGTTCACCAGCAACATATCCTACAGTATGTTCCTGTTGCATGGGACTTTCTTTATCGGAGTGCTCATTTGTTTCCGCATCATCGGTTTCAATGCGGCAAAACATTTACTCGTCAGCTATGTGCTCTGGATTGGATTCGCCTATGTCTCTTCGTATTTCTTTTACACGAAATTTGAACTGAAGGTGATGAATATGCGTAAGAAAATCATCACCAGGCTGGGGTTGGATGAATGATCATTCCACCAGCCTTCTGTGGTAGTTGATTTGTCCCAAATGATATTCCAGGTGTGCGAGCAGGTGCAGCAGCATGAAATCAGTTTTCACAACTTGTCCGTGCTTTTCCAGAGGAAATATCTTCTCAAAATCTTCCGGAGCCATGTTGTTTAGTGTGTCTCTTACAATAATAATGGTTGCGTCAATGGCTTGGAGCAGTTGCTGAGCAGGAACATCTTTTTCTGAAAATTCTTTATCCCGTTCGCGTATGTAGCCTGTATTTCCAAGCGTTGCACCGATAAAGTGGTTGAGGTTGCCGATCAGGTGCAGCGCCAGATTGCCGCCGGAATTGCTGATTTGTCTATCCACTTTCCAGAGCTTGTTTTCAGGAGCATATGAACTGATTTCTTCTTTCAGTTTTCCTAAATCTCTCTCAAAGATTTCCAGTAATGCTTCCTTGATCATAATGGTCCAACTTAGGTAATAAATGTGGCTTATAAGTTTTGTTTTTTGCCTTATTAAAATTTCAGCCAATGCCAGGCCACCTTGCTTCCGCTCTTATTGTTGTTGAATTCAATGGCAGGTGCAGGCAGTTTGATGACGTTCAACACCTTCATCAGGCCTTTGGCCCAATGTTTCTTTACAGGTAATTTTGTCCAGTCTATATCAAAAGAGAAATAAAAACGCTGCAGGCGTTGAATGTCACTTCTGTCTATGATGTCTGCCGGATCTGCGGCGCTTAAATCCTGATCGCCGCTCAGGTCATTCTTCGACCATCTGTTTTTGTAACCGCCGAGCATGCCACCTGCGCCATAGCCAAAAGACACCTGCAGGCATTTTGGAAACTTGGATTTCGGATTTCGGATAAAGGCACCGGGACTGACGCTCCACCACAATGTCATTGCGTTGTAATCTTTTAAAAGTGTTTCCGTAAAGGAAGTGCCATAGAGTTTGTCCGCTCTTTCCTTTATCTGCGGGTCATTGTATTTATTGTAGTTTACCGGAAATGCTGACATCTTCATCGTGATGCGCTGATCGTGCCAAAGATACTGCTGTACACCAAACAGCAGACTGCCGCTCATGTTCATCACCATATCACCCCAGGAGAAGCCCCATTTCTTTTGAAATCCGTCGTTCAATTCTATGGATAATTGCCACATGTTGCCTACAAACATACCGACCCAAATAGCATGTTTCTCTTTCACTCCTGCCCAGTGAAACAGGTCATATGTCCACTTGCTTTCAATATAGCAGCTGTAAGCGTGGCCTAATTTGTCCATCTGATTCCACTCGCCCCAATCATTGAATAAATGAAATTTATCCTTTTCTGTTTTAGAATACCAGGCGGTGCTCCACCATGCATTTGCAGCGGCGTATAGTCCGCCCTGCATACCTGCCACCAAGGCCACCCTTGGCTTGTTCAATACTTCTGAAGGACGGAAAAAGGAATATGGTTTTGCCAGCTTGATTTTCCCCGTATAGCCGTAGGCCGGATCGGTAGGAGCATAATCGTAATGTTGTACGGTTCGAAAGTTCACGGAATATACGTTGGCATCCTGCCAAACCGTGTCAGCAAGCACCTCTGTGGAGGTGATGATCCTTTTGAATTCGTATTTTTTATTGAAGATGGTATCGCTGTGTATCTCCAATCCCATATGATTCACGATCGTATCCTGCACAATTCTATATAGAGCCGTATCTTCTGTAAGAGCATTCTTTGGTTTACGTTTTTCTATAAGCGGTCGGGAAAATGCATGAAGCGAACTGAACAGAAGCAGTAGAAGGAGAATCGGTAATTTATGTCTTCGGAAAATTATCAGATGCATGAATTTCGCGCTTTCAGGAAGTTTACTTTTCAAAGTTACGTATAAAAATCAATTCTTTCCTGTATAATTCGGAAGCCATTTGCATGTAAATCATTCTCTGCCCAAAAGTGTAAAATTGATTCATTCAGCAGTCTCCATTAAACAGGAACGCTCAAAAGTTCTTACCTTTAATTCATGTCAAAATCAATCATTCCCGCCAGCACTTTTGCATTCCTAAGAGAGATAAGGAACAACAACAACCGTGAGTGGTTTAATGCCCACAAAGAAGAATTTGTACAACAGCAGGCACAGATAGAGAACTTTGCGGAATCCCTGTTGCAGGAGCTGAATAAACACGATGTCATCGAAACACCTTCGGGCAAAAAAGCCTGTTACCGCATCTACAGAGACGTGCGTTTCTCCAAAGATAAAACTCCCTACAATACGTATTTCAGTGGCAGCTATCGTCGCGCCACCAAGTATCGCCGAGGTGGATTATATTTCCATCTGGAACCCGGCAACAGCTGGCTGGCCGGAGGTTTTTGGGGGCCTAATGCGGAGGATTTGAGACGTATCCGGGAAGACATCGCCTTTGATGAAACACCGCTGCGAAAAATAATTGACAGTAAGGTTTTTGTAGCTAGCTTCGGCACGCTGCGAGGCGAACGATTGAAAACCGCTCCCAAAGGCTTCGATGCCGCTCATCCCGGCATTGATTTGCTGCGTTACAAGCAGTTTTTACTCATTAGAAGATTCACAGATGAAGAAGTGCTAGGCCCGGATTTTTTAAAACTTGCCAATCAGACCTTCAGGAATATGCGTCCGTTTCTTGATTACATGAGTGAGGTGCTGACGACAGATATTAACGGAGAAGAGATTTAACGTTTCCAGCCAAATATTTGAGCATACGAGCATAAAACAGGATGGCATCTGCAGACAGGAATCTTCTTGTAGTATAAAGCAGCTTACTTTCGATTTATGTATGCATTCACTGAAAGCTAACCTAATAAGGTTGCTTTTACTGTATCCAGTAAGTCAATCACCGACGCTCTGTCTTTTGCTTGTCCGTATACACGAAGCACCGGTTCTGTGCCGCTAGCGCGAATCATTGTCCAGGCACCATCCGGCAGGAAATATTTCCATCCGTCAATATCTTCTTTTCGTTCTATCGTATATTTTCCGAAACTTTTGTAAGCATCGTTCTTACAGTTGGCAATCACCTTCTGTTTTATCTCTTCGGAGATGTGCAGGTCATATCGGTCGTAATCGAAAGTCCCTACCACTTCATACACTTCAGCAATCAACGCTTTAATGGATTTTTTTGTTTTGGCCATGAATTCCATCAATACCAACGCCATCCAAACGCCATCGCGTTCCGGAATATGCCCGGTGATGGCGATACCGCCGCTTTCTTCGCCGCCTACCAGCACGTTTTCATTCACCATGATTTCACAAACATATTTGAAACCAACCGGTGTCACTTCGTACGGCAATCCATAGGCTTCACACATTTTTACAATCTTGTCTGAAACGGTAAAGGAGATGGCCACTTTGCCGGATAAGCCTTTGTATTTATGCAGGTAGTGGATCAGCAATAAGATGACATGATGCGAATCGATGAAATTACCTTCGTTGTCATAACAACCGATTCTGTCTGCGTCGCCGTCGTTAGCAAATCCGAATTCGATATCGGTGGAGTTTTTTATCAGTTCGGAAAACTCCAGTAGGTTTTTATGTAATGGTTCCGGAGCCTGTCCGTTAAAGCCCGGATTTTCTTCGCAATGCAAATACACTAGATTATCCGGTAACAGACGTCGGGTGATTTTTTGCCCTGCTCCATACATCGCATCATACCCGAATATCATACCGCAATTGCGAATCGCACCCATATCGAAGGAAGCTTCCACATGGTTGAAATACATGGTTTCCAGATCCACGTATTCCAGCAAGCCATTTGCCATATATTCTTCCAGAGATGTTTTAGGTATTTCCGCTTTTTCCGGAATCAGGGCTTCCACACTGGCGATTTCATCCGGTGTGGACGGTCCGCCGAAATTGGATTTTAATTTAAAGCCATTATAGCTTGGTGGGTTGTGCGATGCGGTGATTACGACACCTGCGGTGGTATTTAATTTCACACAGCCCAGGGAAATCATAGGGGTGGAGCATATGCCTTTGTGTGCGTAAACTTTCACGCCTTCATTACACAATACCTTGATGGTCACTTCTGTAAAGAGAGGTCCTGCAAATCGGCAGTCATGGCCGATGGTGATGCTTGGTGTATTGGAGATGGATTTTACCCATCCTGCGGTTGCCTTTGCAACACGTGCTACGTTATCTGTGGTGAATTCCTGTGCGATGATGGCTCTCCAGCCGTCCGTTCCGAATTTAATTTGCATACTCTAAACTATTGTTTGTAAAAGTACATAAAAGTATAGAATAAAAAGTTGTGAAAATGAATAATATTACCCTATTTATGCAGCCTTTTACGTATAATAGACAGGAGCTGCCGAATACTCATTTGGTGATGGTTTTTTTTAGTGATTCACTAATTTTGAGCTATAGATAGATAACAGCAATTATTAACATTAAATCTTAAATCATGAAAAAAATCTTGCTTCTGACAATCTTCGCCAGCACATTGCTTTACTCGTGTAAAAAAGACAAAACCGTTGCCGGTAACATGTCATTCAGGGTGGACGGTGCTTTGGTGAGTACACAGGTGCACAATGCCAGTTATGGTTCTCTGCTTCCTGCCTTTTTGACTACAAATATTACTAGCAGCATGCATACGGATAAGCGGACCGTAAACATCAATATCAATGCGGTGAAGCCGGGAACATATGATTTTGTGACGTCCAGCAATACCGTCAATAAGGCGTATGGCTTCTATTATCCTGATTATTTTGATTTTGGCGGTGACGCATATGCATTCACTAGCGGAAGTTTTGTCGTAACGGAGCTCGATACCATTGCCAGGACTTTCTCCGGAACTTTTTCCGGAACGGCTACACTCACCGGTGGCGGTACTGTCAGCATTACGGATGGTGTAGTGACAAATGGAACCTTAGTAAGATATTAAAGAACTGCATATTGCAGTTAAAAGTAGGGCGATTCGGTGTCGCCCTACTTTATTTAACCGCCTATTCTGCTTTTTTCCTCGTCGTTACTCTTGTTTACACGGGAATTCTGGAATTTCTTTCCTTTCTGGAAATTATATGAAATGGTCAATCCTACGAAACGGGAACTCCACTTGTTTTTAGTTTTGGAATTAACGTTGAAATAGTTGGTGGTGTAAGACATGTTCTTGGTGCCCAGTATGTCATTGCCATTCAGTCGGATTCTTAATTTCTTATCGAAGAAAGTTTTTGAAATGGAGATGTTCAGCATGCCATCACTTTTCATGACATCCGTTGCATCATAGTGCGGCGAGGTGTAGAAGGCAAATACATTTATCGTAAAGTCTTTCGGCAGGATAAAGGTATTATCCAGTGAAATGTTGAACTTATGCGAACTTACAATGAACGGCGAGTTGTTGACGATAGAGTTGTATTTGAAAAAAGTGTACTGTGCGGAATAGGATACAGACCACCATTTGAACAACTCTTTGTTGATGTTTACACCAATGTTTAAATTGTTGCGCACCTTGAAATTGCTGGCTCTGTAGGTGGAGGTTTTGGCGCTGTCATCCTGGAAAATCAGGTGTGTGTAGTTGTTTTTGATGTTCTCATGTCCTATGAAAAAACTGTAAGCGTTTTTAAACGTGTAGGTCAGTTCAGTAACATTGATATATTGTGGTTTCAGGTTTGCATTTCCGGTCCAGATGGAATAAGGGCTCTGGTAGAACTGAAACGGATTTAAATCATTGAAGTCAGGACGTTGGATTTTTCTGCTGTAGTTGACATTGATGCTGTGTTTTTCCTTGATGTTCTTCTGTATGAATAAACTCGGGAAGAAGTCTACATAATGTCGTTTCGTCAAAGTGTTTAAGGTATATGAACGCTGATTGGTGTTGGTTTGTTCGATACGCAATCCCAGATTGGTGCTCCATCCTTTTTTCCAACTTTTGCTCCAGGTGGAGAATAGGGCATTGATATTTTCTATATACTGGAATTTATTGGATCTGGTGGTGTCCAGAATGTAATCGTTGCCAATCAGGTTTTTGTATTGAATGTCGTTGTTTGTTTTTGTCCAGGTGAATTTCACTCCAAATTCAATGCTGTGATTGTTTTTCAGCGGTTTGTTATAGTTGAGTTTAGAAGTATGCAGGTTGACGAGGTAAGGATTGTCCTGGGTGAAATCTAAATGCGGTATACTGGTTTCAACTTCAGTAGAATCAAAATAACCCATGTCTAGATGACTGCTTGTAAAGAGGTTGAAATAGGTATAGTCGTATGTCAGCTCCAACGTGCTGCCGGAAGTATCCAGCTGGCTTCTGAAGTTGAAATTCACAGATGGGTTGATGTTTTTTCCATTGGCGGTATTTGTCGTTTTTTGTATGGAATTGATGTCTTCGGAAATGGATATGTTGTCAGAGATATTCAATCTTGAATTGGAAACATGCGGATTCCTAAACTGAAAGATTTCACCACCGATTCCGATGATGTTTTTGTCGTTAATGTTGTATTTAAAACTCAGATTTCCATAATGGCTGATGAATTTATTTTTATCAAAACTCTTTTCATCAAAGCGTTCCACCGATGTCTCGCCTGTAAAATCCCTTACATATTCATTCTTCTGATAGTTGTTGTTGTACCCGAAATTATAGTTTATGCCCAAGGTGATTTTCTTGTGGTTCACATTCACATTAAATCCCGTTTCCGTGCTGGCGTATTCATTCTGACGGTAGTTCACATATACAGAACCGTTGGTGCCGGTACGCAGATTGGATTTCAGCTGAATTTCCAGCACACCGCCTTTGGCATCTGCATCGTATCGCGCAGAAGGATTGCTGACGACTTCTATCTTCCTTACATTGGAACTCTGGATGGATTTAAGCAGATTCGCAAGCTGGTCGCCGCTCAGTTGTTCCACCTTCCCGTTAATCATCACCTGTACTTCGCTTTTGCCGTTTACGCGAATCTGGTCGTTGCCGCTGACCGTTACGCCGGGAACGGAACGCAATAAATCCATCACATTCTCACCGCTCGATTTGGCGCTGTTCTCCACGTTGTAAACGATTCTGTCCGCCTTGCGTTCAATCACGGGCCTGGAGGCGGAAATTTCCACGCCCTTCAGTACATTTTCTTCCACCATTAGTTGTATGGTTCCTATGTCCTTGATGGCGCCGTTTTGCACATCAATATTCTTAATGGTATCTGTCTTATAGCCTACATACACTACTTCCAGTGTGTAGATTCCGTCTTCGATGTTTTGCAATTCAAACTTGCCCAGGCTGTCCGTGGTGGTGCCATTCAGATAGCCTGAATCCGAGTTTTTCAGAAGAATGATATTGGAAAACTCCACCGGACGTTTTTGTTCATCCACAACTGTGCCGTTTATATTATTCCCGTATGCTGACAGGCATAGAAATGTTACTATGAAACTGATCAATGAGTTTCTCATAATTTTATTTTTTGCAGTATATGATTGGTAGGTGCCGAGTGATATTTATTACAAATGCAATTGATTTTTTTACTGAGCAGCTTTCTGATTTAGTCTTTTTCGATTTCTGAGGCGCCGGATTGTTTTTTGTAGAGCTTTTCAGGTTCGTTCAGATATGTAACATGAGAGGCGCCACTCGCTTCAGCATCCAGCGTGCCGCTGCAATCCAATTTTGCCTTGGAGGCACCGCTGCAAGAAATGCCGATATTCATGCTTTTGCAACCTTTTCCGTTGTAGTCGGAGGCACCGCTCATTTCTATCATCTGTTTGATGGCAGTTCCTTTTACCGTTAATTTGGATGCTCCGGAGAGATCGATGTCAAGATTCTCTGTTTTTAGTAGAATGGTCATCTTTGAAGCTCCAGAGGTGTTTATCTTCATATCTTTCTCTCCAAAAGTATGGTCGCTGCTGAAAGTGGTGGCGCCACTCATGGTGATGGAGGATAAAGAGTTTCCGTACACGGTCGCTTTCATCGTTTTTGTTGAAACATTTATGCAATCCTGCAACTGGATGATGAGTTCCTTTCCTTTATTTTCCACCATCAGTTTCTTTGCGGCATCCTCACCGATTTCGATGATGACTTTGTTTTCATCGCTATGGATGAATTGCACATCAAAACCTGAGCTGGCTCTTAACTGGCTAAAAGGTTTTACGGCGTAGGTCTTGCTGATGGTCTCGTATCCAAATGAAAGCTGATTGGGCAATAGACATGTCAGCAGTATGCAGATGGTGAAGATGAATTTTCTTTGGTGTTGGCTGATTGTTTTCATAGAAATGGATTTGATGGATTAGTAAATTTTTAAATCGCAGCTGTTACTGTTTAGTTTTATGAAGGGAGATGCATCTGTAGCATTTTTGGTTTTTGCCGTGAGATTGGTGGTGACGGATACTTCTTGTCTTTTTGTGATGTTTAGTCGTGTATTCTTAAGGTCTATGTCTCCGTTTACATCTGTTATACTGAGGTTTACGGGATTTTCCGGATTGATTTTAATCAGACAGTCAGAGTAGGTGCCGGTAATATTGATACCGGAGAAATTTCTTGCGATATCGTTAATTTTCAGGTCGCTGTAGGTGAGCGTTCCGTGCAGTTCCTGTGTCAGTGAATTCACTTTCAGGTCCGAATAAGTGCAGGTTGCCTTGATATATCCTGCCTTCTCGATTTTAGCATCACTGTAACTCAATGTCAGGGACTGTAACACTCCGCAGTTGCTTAGTTTTATATCATCATAGCTGGAACCTAGATTTAGCGTGTCAATGACATTAAAAATCAGGTCACTGTAAGAAGAATTTATTTTCACATAGCTCATTTCACCCAATTGTATGTCAGTGTAGGACGAATTGATGATAGTGTGCTTGTTGCTTTTTTGGATGAATAAGGTGCTGTAGTTCGATTTGATTTTTGCCGGCAGATTGATGGCTCCCATCTTGATGTCACAATAATTGAAATTAAGATCCAGAGAGACAAGGTTTCTGGGAAGATATACGATGTTGTTCACCTTATAGCTTTCTTTACTTTTTTTGCTGCCGAAAATCCATTCCCATATTGAGTTGCTGGAAAGGTCATTCATGCTGGTGCTTATCGTTAGTTTGTTTCCCATTCTGTCTCCGCTCACCTGTAAAGCTTCCTTAAAGTCCTCTTCCTTGATTTTGCTGTCAGTGGTCGACATGTTAAAATCGATACGGACAATATCCTTGTCCCAGAATTCTATTCTGAACGTCTGATATTTGGCCACCAGTTCGAAAATGGTACCGCCGTCCGCTTTCCACTCTCTGGAGAACTTATATTCTTTGGAAACATTCTGCGCTATTGCCGGAAGTATGAGCATCCAGCTAAATAACAGTGCTGTTATCTGTTTCATCGTTCATCGTTTTATCTTGTTTTTTCAATAGCTCTTCAATGCGCTGTATCAGCTCCAGTTTTGCCTTATAATATTTCAGAATCGCCTCTTTTATTTTCGGATTATCCGGATGCTTCTTCAATTCGTTCAGTAGCACCACTTTCATAGGGCTGTCCAATGTGATCTCTTCTTCCACTTCTTTTGGAATGGAGGTTTCATTGGAGTTGAAACTGCTTAGTTTCTGCTGGATGTTCGACTCGTAATCGTTTACCTGCATGCAGAAATCCTTGGAAACGCCATTGATGGAACAGATCGTATTTGTTTGCCGCTCCTGACCGTTTTTCAGCGCAAATAAGGTTATGACGCCCGCCATGCATGCCGCTGCGGCAAACTGTATCCAATGGTTTTTCCATAATGGAATCGTTTTCTTAGGTGCCATCTGTTGTTCGATGGCATCCCAGACGCCGAGCTTTCCGGGAAAATCCACATCAAACTCCCCGCGATGCTCCCTGATTTTCTTTTCAATATTATCCATGTTGCTCTTTTTTTCTTAACAATATTTCTTTCATCTTTCTCTTCGCCTTGAACAACTGCGTCTTAGCCGTCGATTCTGATATTTCTAACATCTCTGCTATCTGCTTGTGTGAGTAATCTTCCAACATGAACAGGTTGAAAACGACCCTGTAACCTGGCGGCAGTTCTTCTGTTGCCTTTTTTATGTCATCCACCGAGTAGTCATTCCCGTTATCACTTTCACTCTCGCTATCACTTTCGCTCATATCATCCTTCAGCTCATCAAAAGCAATCTTCTGTTTCTTCAAAGCACTAAGGCAGGTGTTGGTTACAATTTGTTTCATCCAGCTGCCTATGCTGCTCTCATTGCGGTACTGATGTATGTTGTTAAAGATCTTGATAAATGCCTCTTGCAGGGCATCTTCCGCATCGGCCTGTTGCTGTAAAATTCTTACACAAACATTATACATCGCATCTGCATATTGCAAATACAACTGCTTACACGCGAGCATATCTTTTTGCCTCAGCTTCTCTAAGAATATATGGTCTGTACCGTATTCCAATTTTTTTTGTTCAATGATATAGACACTAAATTAGAGGATAGTTGCCTGAAGGCCGGCAAAAAATTTATTTTTCGTCGATTTATTAACATTTCAGGATAGAATTCTCTTTAAAAAAGGATGCAGGCTGTCTATTTTTGCACTATGCAGGATACGTTCAGACATCAGGGATTACGTAAAAGATTGGTACAGGAATTGAAAGGTGAAGGCATAAAGGATGAAAAGGTGCTGAAAGCCATTGAAAAGATACCGAGACATTTCTTTATTGAGACTTTTTTTGAAGATGATGCCTATGAAAACAAGCCTTTCCCGATTGGCAGAGGACAGACCATATCCAACCCCTATACGGTTGCTTACCAGACGGAGCTGCTGGAGCTGAGGGAAGGGGATAAGGTGCTGGAAATCGGAACGGGGTCCGGTTATCAGTCTGCCGTTCTGGCTGAGCTGGGTGCCGAAGTGTTCAGTATTGAAAGACATCAGCCCCTATCCAATAAGGCTAAAAAGATGCTGGAGCATTTTGGCTACACCAATGTACATACTTTCTTTGGTGACGGATTTAAGGGATTGCCACAGTTTGCGCCTTTCGATAAGATACTTATCACGGCGGCAGCACCTGAAATCCCGAAAGATCTGCTGAAACAACTGAAAGTAAATGGCATCATGGTCATTCCGTTCGGAGATGGCGATACACAGAAAATGATCAGGATTAAACGTTTGGATAACAATGAATTTGAAAAAGAAACGTTTTCTACGTTTACATTTGTACCCATGTTGAAAGGCGTGGAAGATTAAAAATAAAAGAAATACAATGAAAAAATCAATAGGCCTGATGCTGGGCATCATCTGTCTGTATGTTTTCGGCATGGCGCAGGGTACCTTGTCAAAGAAACAATTTGATGAGTTATGGAACAAAGCGGACAGTTCTGCAAAAATCGTGATTAAAACAGGAAACCCCACCAAGGACCTGAATGCGATGGAGCGCAACAATATAGAGGCGGTGGATGTAAAGCAAAAGACGGTAACGAATCCCAATTATAACTTCAAGAAGATCGATACGTCCAATCTGGAGATGTTTTCTACACAACCAATCATAAAGGGAAGTGCAACGAAGACTAAGACAAGCGCCAAAACAAAAGAGGGTACGGAGTTGAAGCCTTCAGCAACACCGGAGGTAAAAGCGGTAACACCTGCAGAGACTAAAATAAAGGCTGTCGTTGAGCCAAAAGCGAAAGAGGTGACGGATGTTAAGGCAAAGACTGTAACGCCGGTAAAAGAAGCGGAAACAAAAGTACCTGCGACCAAAACAGTCTCTAAGAAAGAAACAGGAGATGAATTCTCTACACAACCTATCGTGAAGGGGAAAAAGACGGTAAACGAAACATCTGCCCCAGATATGCCTGCACCTGCCAAGAAATTCTCCATAGACACCACGAAAAGTTTGAAAGATTTTACTTTTGAAACCAGTCCGGTGATCAACAAGAATGCATCTTACAACAGAAGAGATGAGCCGATGCCCAAATCTAAAGAACAGATTGAAGACGAGATTCCGGTGAACAGAAAACCGAACAATGCCAATGTGGATAAGGATAATGCTTTCATGAAGGAAGCCTACGCACAATACGATAAAGAGGCAGACTCTCTGCATTCCGCCAACAAAAGAAGACTGGATAGCATCATGCGGGCCTTGAACATAAAAGTACCCGTGGTGATCAATCCGACCGAATTCATTGATATCTTCGTGAACGGCGGCGGCACCTTGTCGGACGGTAATGCTAAATTGTACGACCGCATTTCCATCTTGCATACCGGCATCATACAGCGTGAATATAAAACCAAGAATGATGGCGTACAGCGCACCGAGAAGAAGATCTCCAAAGATGAACTGACCAAACTGGCGCAATACATCGTGGATATGGGCTTCCTGGATTTCGATGCCGAATACGATTGTGCCGATGAAGATGCCGCCTGCAACCAGCGTTTCGGCAAATCTCCGCAGATAGTTCCATTGGAAGTTTCGCTGACGGCCGGACAACGCAAAAACAAAGTGAAAGTAGCCATCTTCGCGCCGAAAACCGAAAAGAACTTCGTGAACTACCCGGCCAACCTGGAGAAAATCATGAACGCAATTTATACGATTGTAGAGAAATAATATTTACAACAAGTTTCCGCATCTCGAACAGAATAAGAAAGGTTGTTTCATTATTGGGATTTAGCTGAGCTGAACTTAGTTTCTCCTGACGTCGAAATGACGGATTTGTTTCGGTAGCCTCACAAGTTACGCTTCGCTAAACTTGCTAGAGCAGAGGTTATTTAACTGCAATATGTTTTTTTGCCCCAATTGATTTATCTAACCATTCGTGTTGAACATTAAATCCAGCTATCCAGATAAAACCGGCTGTTTCATTAAACAAGGAGTCCGAGTAATTATTTACATTAAATTTTAATGACAGAAAATTATCAAGTTGTTTAGACTTTAAATAATGATAAAAGGATTTGCTCTTTTCTTCCATTGCTTTATTGACAAATGTATCATACAATAAATCATATTCTTCAGACATGATTTCAAAAGTATCTTCCACTAGATTAGGAGCATTTATCTGTAGATGTACGCAATGATTAATAATTAATTTTAAAGTTCTGGTTGTCCAAGTATTAGAATCTTCTGTGTTGTTTTCCCAATTATAATAATCTATTGTAATGGTTAATTTTCTATCAGACGAATCACCATTTTCAAAAATAATAGATTCAATGTTACTATCATGAAAGTTTAAATCATCCAAATGTTTTCTATAGTTATTCATACGAATCTAAACTAAATTACTTCTTCGTAAATCCATCCTTCAAGCCAACTGTCTTGTTGAAGATGATCTTGTCTTTGGTGGAATCTTTATCCAGGTAAAAATATCCTTTGCGCAAAAACTGGAAATGGTCGTTTAAAGTTGCATTTGCTAATTCAGGTTCTGCATACGCCACCGGAATGATATCCAAACTGTGTTCGTTGATATACTCCTTGAAATCGCCTTCTTCCGCATTCGGGTTTTCCACCTTGAACAGGCGGTCGTATTCGCGCACTTCCACAGGAATGGCATGTGCCACACTTACCCAATGCAACGTGCCCTGCACTTTTATACCCGAAGTATCCTGGCCGCTCTTGCTGTCCGGATGGTAGCTGCAATGGATTTCCGTAATCTTGCCGTCTGCATCTTTCAGAACGCTGTCGCAGGTAACGATAAAGGCGCCTTTCAAACGGATGGTTTTGCCCACTTCCATCTTGAACACTTTCTTTTGCGGCTCTTCCACAAAATCTTCGCGCTCTATATAGATTTCTTTCGTAAAGGCTACCTGTCTGTGGCCGGTCGTTTCATCTTCAGGGTTATTTTCAATATCCAGTAAAATCTCATTCTCTAAATTGGTAATGATCACCTTCACCGGATTAAAAACGGCCATTCTGCGCAGCGCAATTTTATTCAAATCTTCGCGTACGCAAAATTCCAGCAGGGAAATATCATTGATCTTTTCACGCTTTGCAATGCCTGCTCTGTCGCAAAATTCCCGAATGGCACTGGCCGTATAACCGCGGCGGCGCATTCCCGAAATCGTCGGCATGCGCGGGTCGTCCCAGCCTGCCACGTGCTGCTCTTCCACCAGCTGTTTCAGCTTGCGCTTGCTCATTACGGTATAGTTCACATTCACGCGCGCAAACTCATATTGTTTGGATGGATAGATGCCTAATTTCTCAATGCACCAGTCGTACACTTCACGATGCGGCACAAATTCCAGCGTGCAAATGGAATGCGTGATTTTTTCGATGGAATCGCTTTGTCCGTGCGCGAAATCATACATCGGATAGATGCACCATTTGTCGCCCGTGCGGTGATGATGTGCAAATTTTATACGGTATAGCAAGGGGTCGCGCATCAGCATGTTGGATGAGGTCATGTCGATTTTTGCACGCAAGGTTTTTTCACCTTCCTGATATTTGCCTGCCTTCATGTCGGCAAACAGTTGCAGGTTTTCTTCCACCGTTCTGTCGCGGTAGGGGCTGTTTACGCCTGCTTCTGTGGGGGTTCCTTTTTGTTCGGCAATTTCATCGGAGGATAAATCACACACGTAGGCATCGCCTTGTTTGATTAACTGAACTGCGAAATCATAGAGCTGGTCGAAATAATCGCTGGCATAGAAAATATTCGCCCACTCGAAACCTAACCATTTCACGTCTTCCTGTATGCTGTCTACGTATTCGGTATCTTCCGTCACAGGATTGGTGTCGTCAAAACGCAGGTTGGTCTTGCCGCCGAATCTTTTAGCGATGCCAAAATTCAGGCAGATGGAAGAAGCGTGACCCAAGTGCAGATAACCATTCGGCTCCGGCGGAAAACGCGTCAGGATGGAATCGTATTTTCCTTCCTTCAAATCCTTGTCAATGATTTCTTCAATGAAGTTCAGCGATTTATTTTCTTCTGTGTGTGATGTTTCCATTTTTATTTTTTCTCCTTTTATGTCATCCTGTCCTGAATTTGATTTGGGATTATTTCAGGATTTCAGCATCTATAGTTGACTAAAACAGTTTTTTACTCTCTTTCCGGTTTCTTCTACGCCTAATAATACAATCAAATCCGGTATAGCCGGACCGGATAGTTCTCCCACTAAACTGACACGTAAAAACTTCATCAGGTCGCCCGCCTTGATTTCGTTGCTGTTGGCAAAATCTTTCAACGTTATTTCTAAGGCTGTTGGGTCTGCAGAAGTGTATTCTTTCAGGAATGTTTCAAATGCACCGGGATGAAAGGCGCCGGATTTGATATTGATGATTTTAGCCAGAGATGCATCCGGATATTTTTCCGTCGCCTGGAATAAGTAGCCGAATTGTTCTATATCATTCAAAAATACCAGACGTTCTTTCACCATACCGACAGCCTTAGTAAGGTAATCCATATCCTGAGGGCCGAATCTTTCCACTACGATATCCTTTACCAGTTCAGCCAGTCGCTCATCGGATAAACGTTTGATGTATTCTGCATTGAACCATTTCGCCTTTTCAAAATCAAACTTGGCACCGGCCTTGTGAATGTTCTCCATGCTGAACGCTTCTATCAATTCTTCTTTGCTGAAAATCTCCTGTTCCGTTCCCGGATTCCAGCCTAAGAAGGCCAGCATGTTGAATACCGCTTCCGGTAAATAACCTCTTTGTTTATAGCCGCTGCTCACCTCATTCGTTTTCGGATCTGCCCATTCCAATGGAAAAACTGGAAAACCTAAACGGTCGCCGTCGCGCTTGCTCAGTTTTCCGTTGCCATCCGGTTTTAACAATAATGGCAAATGAGCAAATTTAGGCATGGAGGCTTCCCAACCTAGGTAACGGTAGAGCATTACATGCAAGGGCGCACTTGGCAGCCATTCCTCGCCACGTATCACATGGGTGATTTTCATCACATAGTCATCACATACATTGGCTAAATGGTAGGTCGGCATGCCATCGCTTTTCAGCAGTACCTTGTCGTCCATCTGAGAAGAGTTGACGCTTACCCAGCCACGGATTTCATCGTGGAATTTTACTTCTTCATCTGCAGGCAGTTTGATGCGTATGACATAATTCTCCTTGTTTTGAAGGCGTTGTGCCACCTCATCGGCAGAAAGCGTCAGGGAGTTTTTGCCATGAGACCTGGTGTTGGCGTCATACTTGAAATTCGGATAGGTGGCTTTCAATAATTCCAGCTCATCTTCCGTGTCAAAGGCATAGTAAGCATAGCCGGCATCCAGCAACTGTTCGGCATATTGACGGTAAGTGTCCTTGCGGTCGCTTTGGCGGTATGAAGCATAAGGTCCATCCCCAAAGCCAACACCTTCGTTCGGTTCAATACCTATCCATTTCAGGGATTCGATGATATATTGTTCGGCACCGGGTACCAGACGGTTTTGGTCGGTATCTTCAATTCTCAAGATAAAATCGCCTCCGTTTTTCCTTGCAAACAAATAATTATACAATGCGGTCCGGACACCACCAATGTGCAATGGGCCGGTAGGACTCGGCGCAAAACGTACTCTCACTTTCATGCCGTAAAGGTAAGCCGATTAATGTAAAAAATGAAGAATCTCGCTTAATGAATGGTTTAAGTATTCTTAAAGATAAGTCGTAAACTTATTGTTTTAGGAATTTTATAACATCCGTTACAGATTCAGGCATGGCTTCCTGTTGCACGGTATGTCCGCAATTATCGTATTCGATGTAGACGGAACGGGGGATTTTTCGGAAGTTCTCCGCCAGGGAGACATCGATTTCCTCGTCGTATTTGCCCCATTGAATCAGCGTTGGGGTGTTGATCCTAGAAGCGTCCAACTGCGGAGCCGCCATGTATTGAGGCATGGCGGTGGCAAGGCTTTTCCGGTTGCCAGCCCTCATCATCATGTCATAGTATAGCTGCACCCTTTCTTTAGTGATGCAGGAATCGCTGTAAAAGCTTTTCTTCATTGCTGGCACAATAAAATGCTTCGTATCCAATTGATCCACGATATTCGTCAGCCATTTGTATTTTAAGAGAGATAGGACATTAAAGGAATTTTTGTTTTTCAACTTGTATCCGCCCGGATCCACCAAAATCAGGCGGGTTACCCTTTGTGGATTTTCCAGCGTGTATTTCCATGCAATTTCACCGCCCAGAGAATTGCCAGCCAATGCAAAGGAATCGAGTTTTAAGGTGGTAAAGAATTTGTTTAGAAACGCGTTGCAGGTCGAAAAGGAATAATCATTATCCGGTCTCGGGCCAGTGAGTCCGTAAGCCGGTAAATCCAGCCGTATCACCTTGTAGTATTTCTTTAAGGAATCCGTCCACTCATCCCATGTTTGCAGGCAAGCACCCACACCATGCAGCAATACGACAGGTTTGCCCTCGCCCTCTATACGGTAATGTACATTCATGCCATCTATTTCAACGAATCTGGAAGCCGGCGTGGTGTAGTTGGGAAGTAGTTTTTCCACGGGGATATCTTCCTTTCTAAAGACAAAAAAGGCGATGAGCAGCAATGTGGCAACAAGGGAGATGATTTTGAGGGCTTTTTTCATGACTTCTGTTTATGCCGGATTCTTTTTTTGGGATGGATAACCTGTAATAAGGTATTCTTTGGTATGGGGTGGAATATACCAAATGCTTCCGAAGATGATTCGCCACCGCGTTTTAAAATCTCGGTTGTGTTTCAGTTCGTACCAAAGCTGCGCAAAACCGCTGAAGTTGACACGGAACGGATTCATGATAACTGTTGGGTTGTTGGTCAGTCCGGTGTTAGGTTTAATGGCGGGAGGTTGAGCATAGGTGCCGAAGATCCTGTCCCATATCAGAAACATTCCACCGCCCAGATTGACGGCGTCTTTTCCTTCTTCAGAAGTATGATGCATGTAATGGTAAATGCCGGATCCGGTGATATCGCAGAAAAAACGGACCAGTTTGTTTCGAAATGAAATGTCATAATGCGTGGCCATATGATTATAGATTTCGAAATGATAGTAGAATATGAGGATGATGGTTGTTTCCAGTATCAGGGAGTCTGCATAGAACAGTTTGGTGAAAAGTACATTGAAAATCAGGCTGGGTATGACCAGCAGAAAATCAAAATTGAATGCCAGTGGAGCACCCAGCGGATGCAGCATTTCCGGCAGGTGATGGGGTCGGTGTGTGGTGAGCCATAAGAATCGGGATTGATGTGTCAGCCAATGCACGAAATAGCCACTCAGAGAACTCAATGTCAATCCCATCAGGATACTGAGTAATGCCACAGGATAAGGTAAATTAACAATGGTAGGCACGTATGCATTGACAAACAACCTGCACTTTTCTATGAAGATTTGTATAAGATGTACACCTGTCATATAATCATGCCCGCTTAACCAGAAAATGAAACCGATGAGCCTGAACAGCAGAAAAACCGACGCCAAGGCCATGAGCCCGGCCGACAGATATACCACCAGGTCACGCTGAAAGTTCTGCGGGTTAAAAGCCTTCATCGAACTGAAATATGAAGCAATGATCATGTACACCCTGAAGCTGTAGCAGCTCAATGCAACGATTGCCCATACATATGGAAAGTACCTCTTAACAAGATCGGGTGCGTTATAAGAAATCTGGTCACGAAGAAAGGGGATGATGTCTTCAATCCCGAATTTCACACCGGGATTGCCGAATTTCAGGAAAATTTCCAGAAAAGTATACACCACCCCAACAGCGATGATGAGCAGATACAGGCGTTCGTAAGGTCGGGAGAAATTCCATTCTCTATCCCACCAGTCACGTAATATGGTCTTGACTTTTCGTATCATCTTGAGTGAAGTGTTCAAAGCAATAAAATAGCAAGATTTTTCCGAAAAACCGAGGAATGGAATATTATTATTAAATTACACTTCAGAATCATTACATCACATTAAAACTTGTACTTCGTTCGCACACCATATCTGGTAAAGAAATTACTTCCCGGAATCATCTGGGAGCTAAGCGCTAATGTCCCGACGATATATCTTACTTTTGATGACGGTCCTCACCCGGAAATCACCCCATGGATTCTCGAGCAACTGAAAAAATACAACGCAAAAGCAACATTTTTCTGTTTGGGTAAAAATGCAGAAAAATACCCTGAAATTGTCCGGCAGATTATAGCAGAGGGACATGCAGTGGGCAGTCATGGTTATCATCATCTGAATGGTTGGAAAACCGATACAGAAACGTATCTGGAAGATGTCATGAATGCGGAGAAGATATCGAAGCAGATCGGGTATGAAAACACGTTGTTCCGTCCACCATACGGAAAAATAAAAAAATCCCAGATCTCCAATCTCAAATCCCGAATTCCTGATGCTCAAATCATTAACTGGAGTCTGATGCCCGGTGATTTTGATGAAACGATTTCTTCGGAGCAATGCTGCAGCAACCTGATGAAGCAGATGAAATCCGGAGATATCATTTGCCTGCATGATAATGAAAAGGCCCGGAAACATTTAACATATTGCCTTCCATTCTGGTTGGATTTCATTTATAACAAAGGCTTAAAGTCGGATTTGCTAACTTTGTAGCGGATGATTTTAGTAGATACCCATACACATCTGTACGAAGAGCAGTTTGATGCAGACCGGACGGAGATGATACAACGTGCCATAGATAACGGGGTTTCCAAGATGATCATTCCGAATGTGGATGCTACAACCATTAAGGGTATGATGGAGCTGGTGCAACAGTTTTCCGAACATGTTTTTCCCATGATAGGCTTGCATCCTTGTTATGTAAAACCCGAAACCTATAAACAGGAACTGGAAACCATTAAGCATACGCTGGATAACGGGCAGTTTGTAGCAGTGGGAGAAATCGGTATCGATTTATATTGGGATAAGACGACATTGGATATACAGAAAGAGGCATTTGAATTGCAATGCGATTGGGCCATGGAGAAGAATCTGCCCATAGCCATCCATTCCAGAGATGCCACCCATATCCTGATTGACACGCTGAAAAAAAGAAAACAGCATCCTCGTGGGGTGTTTCATTGTTTTACTGGAAGTATAGAAGAAGCACGTGAAATTTTAAAACTGGGTTTTTACCTTGGTATTGGCGGTGTGGTAACGTATAAAAACACGCATCTTCGGGATACCTTAAAGCAACTTCCTTTGGATAGGATTGTACTGGAAACCGATGCTCCCTATCTGCCGCCGGTGCCATATCGGGGCAAGAGAAATGAAAGCGCCTATACTAAACTGGTGGCGGAAACGTTATGTTCCGTATATGAAAAGGGATTGGATGAGGTGGCAGCCATCACCACCCAAAATGCCCGTGATTTGTTTGGTATTTAAAGTGTAATTTTACGTCGAAAATAATCTTATGAGACACACATTTATCACCGTTGCCGCATTTGTACTGCTGGCAGTTTCCTGTACCAAACCCTCCGAAGATACGGGGCCGAAGCTTATATTTAAGTTCAGATTTGATTCCACACAGGTGCGATTGAATAATTTTGGAAATCCGTCCACATTGCCTGCTGGTCATGCGGCCCAATCTCCGGTTTTTCACTCCATGTCTGCACATTACATAGAGTTGGCTCCCGATTCTTTGTCGCCGCTGGGTACCGGAAACATATTGTACAAAGCGGCAGAAGTGGGTTCCGGTAGTTCTCTGGCGATTGATTTTTCCAAGGCTGTATTTGCCGGTAACAATGAGGCATTTTTTTCAGTTCCTATCAGAAACATAACACCCGGCGCTTATAAGTGGCTGCGTGTATCGCTGGCTTATCAGAATTACGATATCAAGATAAAATATGTGAATGACGCCTTGCCGATAGCAAACGGAATCTATGATGGCAATGTGGCTTCATTTGTAGGTTTCAATACCTATCTGACTTCATACAAGGTACGGTCGCAGACGGTCACCGTGAATGCCGCGAAAAAGCAGGGATATGGAGCCGTAGAACTATTTAATCTGCCACCGTCATTTCCGGCACAGGCACCAATAGAGTTTCAGGCGCCGCCTAATGCTACCACTGTGCCGAATCCGCTTAACATCACCTCGCCAATCCCGGCTGGATCTTGTGTGGTCACAGGTAGATTTACGGTGGCTTCCGGTTTAACGATTACCGGAAATGAAACTTCTGATGTGGTCATCACGGTTTCTTTATCTACCAATAAAAGTTTTGAATGGAAGGATAAAAACGGAGATGGCCTCTACCAGCCATTAAATGGCGCGAACAATGCATTGGTGGAAGACAGTGTGGTGGATATGGGCTTAAGAGGGCTGATTCCCATTATAAATTAAGGTATCATTACAAAGAAATATGAATGGCGTAGTAAACACTACGCCATTCATTATTTTTATGAGAAATAATCAATTGCTAATAGGTAGCTAATAGTCTATGCATGTTGATGGATGCTTTTTATTGACCGTATTTCAGCGCTAAGGTGATATAGCAATTCACTTCCTTTCCGTTCTGTTTCCCGGGAGTCCATTTCGGCATGCCGTCAATGAGCATGATGGCCTGTATGTCAAATGAAGGATTGTCCGATTTGACGACTTTCGGGTTTTTGGCATCACCCAACGTATTGATGTAGAATTTGACGGTCACATTTGCTTTTTTGCCGACCAATGTGTCAGGAATAAAGGTTGTGCCGGACTGGATGTAATCTTTCAATCCCTTTTCTCCTTCAGGAAATTGCGGCATTATTTCCGCTTTCTCAAGAATGACAGACTCATCATCAATGGCAGGCGCTCCTTCTTTTTTTTCTTCAGGCACCTGATAAAGATACGGATGTGCCAGTGAGTCCAGGCGTCGTTCCTCACGCATCATCTTATCGATGTCTCCGCCGTATTTGGAATATAGGATGTCATTTTTGGGAGCACTGTTCTTGGGTGGTTTAAAAGCGCTTAATCCTAATGACAGCAAAAAAAACAGAATGAGTGTAGAATGATTTGATTTCATGCATCATATTTTATCAAACTTAGGCAAAAAATGCGCCAAAGTCAATTTGCGTTCATTTTATAATTGTAGGAAAAGATATAGTTTACTACAGAGAAAATACCATATGCCATGAAAAAGAAGGCAAAGTCAAGCGGATCCTGTATGCCGTAGAGCAGGAGGTATAGGATGACGACGACACCAGAGAGAATGAATTTGAGTACGATGGCCGCAAGATTTCCTCCAATCATCTTTTTGCTGTCTTTCTCATTGGATGAGGTGACGATGAAATAGTAAATGAAGGCAACTATGCTCATTCCTGTTGTCATCCATCTGTATCCGAATGCTATGGAGCTGTCTAAGAAGAAGCCGGTAACAACAAGTATAGAGGTAATGACGGCCAATGTCAGGAACCATTTTTTGTGCATGGTATAGTCAGATTATTTGCTTGTAAATCCTGTAAAATGCAATTGCCAGCCCGAGGAGTAAAAGCAGGATAAGCAATACCGGAGCTGTATTTAGTCTGCCATCGAGAAAATATCCGGCAGCGGCAAACAATCCAATGATGGCAAACATTTCAAATGCCATACCTGAATAGAGTATCCAATTGCTGAACTTCTTATCAGGCGTGTTGCTGGATGCTTGCTTTCGCTTGTCCATTATTTTGTTCAGGTTGTTGAATGGTTTTTACCAGGGAAGAAATGTTTATCAATGAGCCGTTGATGGCGGCACCTTCTTCCACAATCAGCTTTTTATACTTTACATCGCCTTCAAAACCGGCTGTAGCCCTGAAAAATAAGGTGCCATTTACTTCCAGATTGCCTTTCAGCTTACCTTCCAATGTCAGGTCATTGCATTTGATGTGCCCGAAAATCTGAGCGGAAGACCCGATGACCACCTTGGAGGCACAGGTAATGTTTCCCGTGATTTTCCCGTCGATGCGTAGGTCTGTCTGTGCGGAGATGTCACCGGTAATGACAGTACCTTCATTTATCTTATTGGCAACCATGGTTTCAAGGTTACTTTTCGGAGCAATTTTAGAGAACATAGCGTTTATTTTATAAATTTCTGAGGATCAATTGCTTGTCCTCTATACCAAAGTTCAAGGACGCAAATATAGTTTTTTAGGGCGTTGTTCTTACCCGAAATTGCTATAGTTTCCCCTGCGTTTACAAAGTTACCTGTTTTCTTTAAAAGTTGGCTGTTATTTTTTAATATGTAAACCAATTGATTTTCAGCCTGAACCACCATGTAATGGCCGCTTTCAGGTGTGTTGCCTGTCAAAATTACGTTTCCGGACAATATGGCTTTTACTTCTTCGTTGTTTGCTGCAGAAAAAGTGACATTATTGTTATTGTCGGAGAATTTAGTCAATACCTTGCCGGAAACCGGTTTTTCCAGCTGCAGATTTCCCAATGGGCTAGCCTTGGTGTCACGAACAGACTCCAGTAATTCTGCATTTTTCAGCCCTTTTTCCACTTCCTGAACAAATTTGGACTCATCGGTTGTCTTGATGCTGAGGATACCGGTATCCACTTTGGATTTCTTAACGTTCGATTGCACCACATCTACCACCACTTTGTCGTTCAGGATGTTCTGGAGATTCGCCACATATTTCTGCTGAGCATTTACAATATCTCCGAGTTCCTCCGTTTTCATACTCATACTCACCAGTTCCCTTCTCCCGGAGGAGGAGCCATAGCCGGGGATGTACTGTTTTAAGGGGGTGAAAGCGATGAACAGAAAGTTCAGTACTGTAAAAAAAGCCAATACCAAACCCACTCCAACAAGCACATTAAGCCTGTTCAGTTCCAATACCATCTTCACATCATAGCTTTTTTCATCTACAATCTGGAAGCGATATACATTCTTTAGCTTGTCACGCCACTGTTTCCAATCCGGTTTTTTTAGTGCCATAAACGGAATTAAATAAAATTCACTCTAATAAGTAAAATAAATTTAAGAAATTGCGTTAAAATTAGGGAATTATAACGAGCATGCGTCTATCTACTGTTAAAAATCTGTTTTTATTATTAAGCTGCGTTTGCTTTATCTCAGCAGACCTGTTTGCTGATAACAAGAAGAAAACGTCATCTCAATACGAAAAGCCAAACATCGTAAAACGAGCATGGGGCGATTTGACGACCCGTAATAATTATTATTTCAATGCCAGTGAGTTGTACAAGGAACTGGTGCGCACCTATGAATTTCAACGTCAGATAGATTACAATAAGTTATTACCGTTTTATTATCACGACCAGGCGGATTTCTCCGCCTACACGGCAGACCTGGAGACCGTGGCCAAGAAAACGGGAATTGTACTGCAATTGCATGATTACAGCCGCTGGAGAGATAATGCTTTCCTGCTGCTCGGCAAGTCACAGTTCTTGCGTCAGCAATTCGATACCTCATTGATCACGTTTCAGTACATCGTCACCACGATGAAACCCGGCAAGATGAACCTTAAGCTGGAATACAGCAATAAAGACCGCTTGAAGTATATCCGCCAGCGACAAAAGGAACTGGCCAAGCAAATGGGGGAGAAGAAAAAGTTTATAGAACTGAAATATAAACAACAACAGGAGGAATCCGAGCAAAAGGCTAAAACAGCCCGTGAAAAACAGGAAGCAGCCATCGCAAAAAAGAAAAAGGAACTGGAGGAAATCATTAAGGCTAAGAAGAAAATCATAGAACTGCAGAAAAAAGGCAAAAAGATACCGGCGGAACTTATTGAAAAAGCAAAAGCAAAGACCACTAAAATTGATTCTACGGTGCTGAACGCCAACACGAGTGCCAAGAAAACGGAGAAGCCTAAATTTGATAAAAACCTGCCCTATGTGCTGTTGGGAGATCAGTATGTGGCTAATCCTTACTATAAGGACACTACCGGCGACAGGAAAAATCAGAATCCGCTGAAAGATCTTGACCCTAAAAAGGAAGCCAAATTCGATAAGCTGACTACCTGGGAAAAGATAAAGCATAAACCATCACGCCCGGAAGCGATCGTCTGGATGGCAAAATCATTGATTGAACTTGGCAACTATGCCGATGCAAAAAGTATGATATCTTACGGTAAGGCACTTCGTAAGCTTACGAAAAAACAACGCCGAGAATTCTACCTCATAGATGCTTATTACAACGTTCGAAGAAACGATTTCTCACCGGCCATTGAGGAATTGGAAACCGCCATGCTGTATTTCAAAAAGAAAAAGGAAAAAGCTTACTATGAATACCTGCTGGCACAACTGTATCAGAAAAATAACCAGCCTGCAGATGCGGTAGATTATTTTGTGAAAGCAGGCAAGCATACGAAAACGGAAGAACTCAATCTGTTCTCTCAGATTCAGCTCGCGAAACTATACAGCGAAAATCCCGACCTGGCAGATCAGGATATCGTGAAAATGCTGACCAAATTGATAAAATTCGGTAAGAATAAGGACCATGCCGATGAGGTGTTGTATACGATTGCAAATTATTACTACTATCGAAAAGATACCACGAATGCCATCGCCTATCTGCAGAAATCCGTTAAGAAATCCATCGGAAACAATGAACAGAAAGGGAAATCATTCCTGCGCCTGGGCAAAATCTATTTTGACAAGGAAGCTTATGAACAGGCTGCCGTATATTACGACAGTGCGATTGTCTATCTTCCGAATACATTCGAAAATTATGCGCAGATTTCCGGCAGAAAGGATGTCCTCAACGAACTGGCAACCTATGTGAGAACCATCGCGGAACAGGATAGTTTACAACGCCTTGGCAAAATGAGCCCAAAAGACCTCGATAAGTATATTGCGGAAGTAAAAGCGAAGCAGGAAAAAGAAGATAAGAAAAAATCAAGATTCAGTTCGGATGGCGGCGAGAACAGTTTTCAGCAAACTTCGTTTGTACCCGAAGATGCTATTTCGAATGGCTTATGGTACTTCTATAATCCGGAAGCAAAAAGCAAAGGCTACAATGAGTTTATCCGTATCTGGGGAGACAGGAAGCTGGAGGAAAACTGGAGAAGAAGCAATCGTTCCGTTTTTTTTGAGGATGAAGACACACCGCAGGTCGACGTACAGGATACCACCAAGAGCATAACGAAAAAGAAAACCACCAATACCGCAGGCGTTGCGGCAACCGATTCGCTGAAAATTCCCAAGACACCTGAAGACTTCATGAAATCGGATACCAAAATCGCAAATGCATTCTTCGGCAAAGGAGAGATCTTCAGGAATAAACTCAACAACATACCAAAAGCCAAGCAGGCCTTTGATGAACTGATACGCAGATACCCGAACAGCGAATTTGATGCGATAGCACATTACTACGAATACCTCATCTACAATGATCAGAATCTGAAAGGACTGGCCCAGAAAGAGAAAGACTATATACTGGAAAATTATCCGCTAAGCGAAGTGGCGGATGTGTTGAACAATGCCGGTAAAACGGTGACGGAAGATGCCAATGTCGAAACGGTTGAAAAATTGTATGCCTCTACGTACCAACTGTTCCAGAGTGAAAATTATGAACAGGTCATTAAAAACCGTTTCATTGCCAAGACAAAATTCCCAGGTTCACAGCAACTTCCGCAGTTTGAGTTTCTGGAAGCCGTTTCTTACGGGAAACTGAAAAAATTTGATGCCTATAAAACCGCCTTATCGGATATCATCCTGAAATATAAAGATGGGGAGATCAAGAAAAAGGCGCAGGATTATCTCATTACCTATATTCAGTTTGAAAGCAAACTGAACGATTCTACCCTGCAGGCAATGAATGCACCGGAGACACCTAAAATCAAAGATTCCATTTCCAATAAGTTCAATACGGATACCACCGACCTGCTTGTGTTGATTCAACTGAAAGATCAGTATATAAAGGTGTCGGATATTGTGGTGGGCATACAGAAATTCAACAAGAAAAATTTCAACGACCAGAAGATAAAGATCAATCCGATATTCATTGAAGGTTTTGCCGTGATTCAGATGAAAAAATTTGAAGGCATCACAGATGCGTTGAAATACTACACGGCATTGCAGTCAAATGCCGCAACGGTAGTCGGAGAGGTCAATCTGCCGAAATCATCTTTCTTTATCATATCACCCGGTAATTTCAAGCTTATGAAGAAGACGGCGGATCTGGATGTGTACGCAACGTTTTTTAAGAATAACTATTTAAAATAATGAACAGAGCAATTGAATGGCTGAAGGAGCCTAAGAATTTATGGAAACTTTTTGGAGGATTTGTGCTGAGTATTATTTTATTCTTCACACTGGTGAGAATAGGCCTGTTCGGCAGTCTGCCAAGCTTTGAAGAACTCGAAAATCCGTCTGCCAATCTGGCTTCCGAAATATACTCGGCGGATTCTGTACTGATTGGGAAATATTTTGTGGACAACCGAAGCAACATATCTTACGATGACTTGCCGGCATACCTGCCAAAAGCCTTGGTGGCAAATGAGGATGAACGTTTTTATGAACATTCCGGTATTGATTTTCTGGGAACATTCCGGGCGATCATTACTTTAGGAAAAAGTGGCGGCGGTAGTACCATCACACAACAGCTGGCAAAAAATATGTTTCACAACAGAGCCAGAAATATCGTGCAACGTGTGATGCAGAAAGCGAAGGAATATGTGATTTCCATCATGCTGGAAAGACGTTACACTAAGGAAGAGATCATCGCCATGTATTTCAATACCTTTGATTTCGTCAATAATGCCGTAGGAATTGAAAGTGCTTCCAGGATCTATTTCAATAAACAACCTAAAGATTTAACGGTGGAGGAAGCCGCCATGTTTGTCGGCATGCTGCAGAATCCGTCTTACTACAATCCGCGCAGATTTGAAAAGAGAACACGTGAGCGACGTGCCACCGTTTTGCGCAAACTGATGGAGCAGGGTGATATCACCGAGGCGCAGTTTAATGCATTGAAAGACAAACCAATCGAACTGGATTTTCATCCTGAAACCGCCAATGACGGTCTGGCGCCATATTTCAGAATGGTGGTAGCCGAAGAGCTGAAAAAGTGGGCAAAAGAAAACAAGAAACAAAACGGAGAGGAATACAATATCTATACTGACGGATTAAAGATTTATACGACCATTGATACCCGTATGCAGAAATATGCGGAAGAGGCGGCAACCCAACATTTGTCAAAATATCAGGGAATCTTCAATTCGCAGTTTGCCGGTGGCTGGAAACCATGGGAAACCAAGGATGGTAAGCATATCCTCGAAACAGCCTGCAAATACACATACCGCTGGGCTGCATTGAAAGAACAGGGACTCAACGAGAAGGAGATACTGAATAATTTCAAGACGGACAAGCATCGAATGAAAGTTTTTACTTATAAAGGTATGAAAGACACTACGCTGACACCGTATGATTCTGTGAAATACTACAAGTCATTTTTGCAGATTGGCTTTATGGTGGTGGAGCCCTATACGGGCTATGTGCGTGCCTGGGTAGGCGGACCAAAGTTTGAATATTTCAAATATGACCACTGTAATGTGAACACCAAACGCCAGGTAGGTTCCACCTTTAAGCCGGTTCAATATGCACTGGCGATAGATAACGGATGGTCGCCTTGTATGCAGATTCCGACCGGACCGATAACCGTAACCTATCAGGGAACGGTGTGGCAGCCTAAGAACTCGGGCAGATACGGCGGTTCCTATCCGATGAAAGTTTGTCTGGCGCATTCTATCAATACGGCCGCAGCCTATATGATGAAGAATTTCGGACCGGAAGCGCTTGTGGATTTGTCACATAAAATGGGCATCACCTCCAATATACCTACGGTGCCATCCATTTGCTTGGGAGCAGGAGAGATCTCTTTATATGAAATGATGACGGTGTACAGCACCTTCATCAATGCGGGTATCAGCACCAAACCGCAATACCTGATGCGAATAGATGACAAGGATGGTAATGTCATCCAGAACTTTACCACAGAGATGAAAGAAGTCTTCAGTGACAATACCGCCTATAAGATGTGTCAGATCATGAAAGGGCCTGTTTCACCGGGCGGTACGGGAGCTTCGCTTCCGGCATATTTCAATTATCCGGTAGACAAGGCTGGAAAGACGGGGACGACCAATAAGAATACGGATGCCTGGTTTATCGGATTTACTCCGCAATTGCTGGCCGGCGTATGGGTAGGCTGCGATGATCCGCTGCTGCGTTTTCTGTACACCAGTACCGGACAGGGGGGGCATGCCGCAATGCCTGTTTGGGGGATGTTCATGCAAAAAGCATACAGCGATCCGAGACTTGCGCTGGACAAGAATGCCAAGTTCTTCCTTCCGTCCGATTCTACATTGGTGAAAGACTTGTGTGAAGACGGCAGCGGTTCACTCATCAGTGGCGGCGATGCCGGCAACTGGGGGCAGGTGGATGAAGAAGCCCCTGATTCGGAGTATTAGTGTAATATGTTATTGCTAAATATGAATTGATTCCAATCTCTGTTTTTCAACAAGAAATAAGAGCAAATGAATATAATATCGTACCTACATTGTTTCTTTATTAGAAAGAGCAAATCAATAAGGTATGTTCAACATTTTACGGCTACGCTGAACATATCATTATTAATACTTATAAATCTGTTAGCACTTTTAAAAATAGCAGATTATTTTTCGCTATTACCTTTGGTAATTGGTGTATTTAAAAGGTATAGTACATTATTAACCATTTTACTTTTTGGGTTACTGGTAATCATTAATAGTCTGTTTCGAAATAAAGCAGAATTGGTTAATTGCTTAAATAATACTTTTGAATATAAAAATGATAAGTGGGTTTACTTATACTTAGTAATAACATTTGCCATTTTCTTATTAGCAGCCTTTTTACTGTAAAAAGCTCTAAAAACAGATTATTTTATTGTTTTTGATTTGTTTTGAAACCGAATTTTAGATCCTAATTCCCTTTCTTCGGCTTCGTCTTATCATCGTCATCTTTCCCTTTCTCTTCTATCACAAAACTTGTGGGAAAATAAGGTTTCAGCTGCTGCATGAATTTATAGGCTTCACCCTGCGTTTCAAATTCACCTACTCTCAGTTTGAAATTTGGTGGTGCATAGGTTACAAAGGTGGGGATTCCGGGAAAACGGGCGGAAAACTGCGCTTTTGCTTCAAAAATCTTATCACGGGCGGCTGCCTGAAAAATCTGTACACGGATGGCCTTTTTGGTATTGACCGGTTTGCGCATATACATTTTCTGCAGTACGTCCACTCGTGGATCTTTAAAGAATAAAATATTATTCCTGATTTCTGTGGAATCATTATCGGCAGGCTTCGCAAACAAAACGGCTGCCGTCAGACAAAATGCAGTAAATAAAAATTTCATTCAATACTATTTATACAGGATATCTTCAATTCTTATGCCATATCCTTTCCATGGCAGACCTTGAATTTCTTGCCGCTTCCGCAAGGACAAGGATCGTTCCGTCCGATTTTCACTTCTGCACGCACCGGCTGCTGTTTCTCGCGTGTATCAGTGGCAGCTTCACCGCCATTGTATTCATCTTCCACCGTGCCGTCGCCGCGAGATTCTTTCGTTTTCTCCACCACTCTCTTCATTTGTCTGTGCTGCTGAATCTGCGTCGGATCCTGCACCGGCAAAGAACCTTTCATCAGGAAGGTGGTCACATCCTTGTTGATGGCGGATAACATCTGCTTGAATAATTCAAACGCTTCGAATTTAAAAATCAACAATGGATCTTTCTGTTCGTGTACCGCCATCTGTACGGAATGTTTCAATTCATCCATCTGACGTAAATGGTCTTTCCAGTGATGATCGATAAAGGATAAAATGATGTTCTGTTCAAATACTTTCACCAGTTCCTTTCCTTTGCTGTTATAGGCTTTCTCCAGATTGGCAATGATGTTGATGTTTCTGCTGCCGTCTGTCAACGGAATAACGATGTTCTGGAACTGGCTGCCCTGACGTTCAAACACATCTTTTATGATCGGATAGGCCTCCTGTGAAATCGATTCGGATTTGCGCAGGTATTTTTCATACACTTCATGATAGAGATGGTCTGCCAGTTGATTGACATTTTTATTTTTCAGATCTTCGGCTGAAATGGAGGTGTCTACAGAAAGGAAACGGATTGCATCCAGCTTGAATGCTTCAATATCCTGT
Source organism: Chitinophagales bacterium (assembly GCA_046329775.1). Taxonomy (GTDB): domain Bacteria; phylum Bacteroidota; class Bacteroidia; order Chitinophagales; family JADIYW01; genus JADJSS01. The sequence continues at coordinate 451,362 of JAXLTX010000003.1, read as the reverse complement.
GAAATCTTAGCGTCGTTACACACTTCAAAACTCAAATCGTAGTACATATTGATCAGGTCGAACGTGATACGCTCACCAATCAGCGCATGTTGTCTGCGTTTGTATATCACTTCACGCTGCGCATTCATCACGTCATCATATTCCAACAATCGTTTACGGGTACCGAAGTGGTTTTCTTCCACTTTTTTCTGTGCACGCTCGATGGATTTTGTTACCAAGGAATGTTGAATCACTTCACCTTCCTTATAGCCCATCTTGTCCATCATACCGGCAATCCTGTCGGATCCGAATAGACGCATCAGGTCGTCCTCCAATGATGAATAGAACTGTGTAGAACCTGTATCACCCTGACGTCCGGCACGACCACGTAACTGCCTGTCTACACGACGTGAATCGTGACGTTCGGAACCGATGATGGCCAGACCGCCCAATTCTTTTACGCCGGCTCCGAGTTTGATATCCGTACCACGGCCCGCCATATTGGTGGCGATGGTGATTTGTCCGCTCAAACCGGCTTGCGCCACTATCTCCGCTTCACGCTGATGTTGTTTCGCATTCAATACATTATGCGGAATCTTTCGCATGCTCAGCATTTTGCTCAGCAATTCCGATACTTCCACATTGGTAGTACCTACTAAAACAGGTCGGCCTGCTTCTTTCAATCGGATGATTTCTTCAATGATGGCAGTATATTTTTCGCGCTTGGTCTTGAAGATGAGGTCTTCTTTGTCTTCACGCAAGGTTGGTTTATTTGTCGGCACCACGACCGTATCCAGTTTATAGATTTCCCAGAACTCTGCCGCTTCCGTTTCTGCAGTACCCGTCATGCCGCAAAGTTTGTGATACATACGGAAGAAATTCTGCAGGGTGATGGTGGCAAAGGTTTGAGTAGCCGCTTCTATCGTTACATTCTCTTTGGCCTCAATCGCCTGATGCAATCCGTCGCTGTAGCGGCGGCCTTCCATGATACGGCCGGTCTGTTCATCCACGATTTTCACTTTGCCATCCATGATCACATACTCGATGTCCTTGTCGAACAAGCAGTAGGCTTTCAGCAATTGGTTAACGGTATGCAGACGTTCCGATTTTATATTGAAATCCAGCAGGATCTCATCTTTCTTTTTCAATTTTTCTTCGTGAGATAAAGCTTCGTGTTCCACCTCCGCAATCAGAGCGCCGACATCCGGCATAACAAAGAAATCCTTCTCTTCGCCGGAAGAGGTGATCAGTTCAATCCCTTTATCCGTAAGGTCAATCTGATTGTTTTTTTCATCTATGACAAAGTATAATGCCGCATCACATGTCGGCATTTCTTTTTGCTGATCTTGGAGATAGTAATTCTCCGTCTTCATCAGGATTTGCTTATTGCCCGGTTCGCTCAGGAATTTGATGAGCGCGCTGTTTTTAGGTAATCCTCGGTGCGCACGCAGTAAAGCCAATCCACCTTCGCCTTCTTTCGGACCTGTATTGCCCTCTGCAATCATTTTCTTTGCATCCAGTAAGAACTGTTGTGCCGCTCTTTTTTGTGCCGCCACCAGACGTTCAATTCTCGGTTTCAGTTCCTGAAACATCTGTTCTTCGCCTTTCGGTACAGGGCCTGAAATAATCAGGGGTGTTCTTGCATCATCAATCAATACGGAGTCAACCTCATCCACCATGGCGAAATGAAGCTTGCGCTGTACCTGTTCGTCGGCGGCACGCACCATGTTGTCGCGTAGGTAATCGAAACCAAATTCGTTGTTGGTACCGTAGGTGATGTCTGCTAAATAGGCATTTTTTCTGCCCTCCGTGTGTGGTTCGTGTTTGTCAATACAATCTACGGTAAGACCCAGGAAATTGAATAACATGCCATTCCATTCAGAGTCACGACGCGCAAGATAATCATTCACCGTTACGATGTGAACGCCGCAACCGGCCAGCGCATTCAGGTAAGCCGGTAAAGTGGATACTAAAGTCTTACCTTCCCCTGTTGCCATTTCGGAAATTTTTCCGCGGTGCAATACGATACCTCCAATCAGCTGAACATCATAGTGAACCATGTTCCAGGTGATTTCACCTCCCGCAGCGGTCCATTTATTTGGATAGATGGCTTCATCGCCTTCTATCTTGATATGAGGATTTTTTACCGCAAGATCCTTGTCCAATTGCGTGGCTTTGACATGGATGAATTCGTTGGTGGAAAAACGACGGGATGCCTCTTTTACTACAGCGAAAGCTTCCGGCAGGATTTCATTTAAAACCTCTTCAATCGCTTCATCGCGTTCTTTCTTTAATTTATCTACCTGACCGAAGACGGACTCTTTTTCGTCTAAATCCAGCTCCTGTGTCTCTGCTTTTTCCGTCAGCTCATTGATTTGCTGATCAATTTCTGACAAGTATTGCTGGATCCTGTATTTAAAATCCTGTGTTTTCTGGCGCAATTCGTCGTGTGTGAAATTCTGATACGACAAAAAATGCTCATTTATCTCAGCGACAATGGGTTCAACTGACTTTACGTCACGATTTGATTTGCTGCCGAAAATTTTGGATAATCCTTTCTGTAAGAAGTTTAACATGATAATATTGTATAAATAGGTTGCAAAGTTAACATTTTACCCTCATTTTGAATGATAATAAAAGTGAAATCACTTACTCTGTGCAAAAAAAGTTCCAAAGACAAAATGGCATTCCGTTTAAAAGGAGTTATTTTGCAGAAAAATCAGAAAATGCACCTTTTATTACTCGGTTCCGGTGGAAGAGAACATGCTTTTGCCTATAAAATAGCCCAAAGCGCAAAATGTACGAAGTTGTTTATTGCACCCGGAAATCCCGGAACTTCAGCATTTGGTACAAATGTGCATATCTCTGCAACAGATTTTCCGGCTATAAAAGCATTCGTACTGGAAAATAATGTTGAAATGGTCATCGTGGGGCCGGAGGCGCCTTTGGTTGAAGGTATTTTTGATTTTTTCGAAAATGATGCGGAACTAAAAAATATTCCTGTAATCGGACCGTCAAAAACGGGTGCACAGCTGGAAGGCAGTAAGGCATTTTCCAAAGCATTTATGCTGCGGCACGATATTCCGACAGCCGCGTATGCAGAATTTACGCAAGCTACCGTCGGGGAAGGTTTGGCGTATATTGAAAAACAAAAAACGCCGATTGTTTTGAAAGCGGATGGATTGGCTGCCGGAAAAGGGGTGTTGATTTGCCAGAGTATTGAAGAAGCAAAAGCGGAGTTCAAAGAAATGCTGGGGGGAAAGTTCGGAGATGCCAGTGCCAAAGTGGTGATTGAGGAATTCATGGATGGCATTGAATTTTCCGTATTCGTCCTGACAGACGGAAAAGAATATAAGCTATTGCCAACCGCCAAGGATTACAAACGCATCGGGGAAGGAGATACCGGTTTGAATACCGGCGGCATGGGTGCCGTCTCACCGCCACCGTTTGTAACAGAAGACATGATGCAGGTCGTGGAAGAAACGATTGTTAAACCCACCATAGCTGGCTTTCAGCAAGATGGGATTGTGTACATTGGTTTTGTGTATGTTGGTCTGATGTATCTGAAAACGGGAGAACTGAAAGTGGTCGAATACAATTGTCGAATGGGTGATCCGGAGACGGAAGCGGTTTTTCCAAGGTGGAAAAATGATATTGTGGACGTCTTTGAAAAAACGGCAAATGGAGCGCTCGCATCGGTGCACTTAGAAATAGATGAACGTGCCGCTACTACAATCATCTTGGCGAGTGGCGGATATCCGCAGGATTTTGAGAAAGGAAAAGTGATTTCAGGAATTGAGGAGGTGAAGGATTCCATTGTATTTCATTGCGGTACCAGACAGGACGAAAGTGGAAATCTGATCACAAGCGGAGGAAGGGTTTTAGCCGTTACATCCCTGCATGCAGATTGGAAAAAAGCGATTGAACGTTCGAATGAAAGTGCTGCAAAAATAAAATATGAGGGTAAATATTACCGAAGAGATATTGGATTTGACCTGTAAAATATCTTTTCAGTGAAGCTGAAAAGAATCGAACCGCATTTGCTAAAACCAGCCTCTTATCAACCGGTTTTCTGTTCCGCAAGAGGTGCAATTGATTGGTTTGGCTGGATTCTCAGGTACCTGGTTTTCCATGCCACATGAAATACAATGGAACACTTGTCGGATGGTATTTACTTTCAGGCAGTGTTCACACATAGCCTTGTATGCGCCATCCAATACAAAAATATCTTTTTGACAGAACTGGCATGGCTGATGCTTTCCCTCTGCAGGTTCTGCATCGACAAACTCAGTGCTAAAGCCGGTTTGCAGTAAAAGCCGTTCTGCATCTTTTGCCCGAAGGTATGGAATCCATGCCTGAACAAACATTGACATCTTCATCTTGAAGTGCACATCGGGAGGAAGCAGTTCCAGCATGATGCTGTAATCGGGGTTTGCATAAAAATCGGCATTGGCTTCTTTCACATAGTTGATGAAGTAATCACTTAATTTAAAAAAAGGAATGGTATCAGCGTAGGTTTTTCCATCTTCCACACCATAAGAGATACCCTGTTGTAAGAGCGCCTGTTCGCCGGCCTTCTTTGCCCAAGCCGGATCAAATGCATAGAAGGTGGAGACGTCTGCACAGATATCCAGATACAGTTTGTATTTTTCAACGGAAGTGATGGTGGGCGGCAGGTATTCAGGATAAGTCTTGTAGTAGAAATCCCAGTATGCTGATTGCGCTTTCCTGTAGCCTTCTCTTTTATCTTTCCCCAACAGTTCCGCCAGTTCTGATTCAAATCTTATCTTTCCTTTCATGTAATTTTCAGTACGCTTCGGGTCTTTATTCCAGGCGTCCAAACCCTGTTCAAAATCCACATCGGTAAATGTACCGCAGAAATCACAAACAATATAGGGTGATGCATACGGATTTATTTTCGGTGCGCCACAACTGATACAATTAAACTTTTTGATTTTCATGTTAATGGTTTAGACAAACTTAATAAAAAAAGCAGTAGGTTAAATAAGCATTTGTCTGAAAGTCAGATTGATCCGTGCTGAGTTTATTTTTGAAGTCGTCGGCAGACGATGCATCCAGTTCTGTTGTGTTTCATCTTTCATAAGCAGCAGGCTGCCATGTTCCAGCTGCATGGATACGGTATGTCCGTTGGTCTTATGTTTGAACAGGAATTTTCTTTCTGCACCGAAACTCAATGATGCGATGGTGCCGTTCCTTGCCAGTGACTTTTCATCATCGCTGTGATATGCCATGCCTTCACTGCCATTGTGATATAGGTTCAACAGGCAGGAATTAAAGGATGAATTTGTCAGCCGTTCCGTAATCAACTTTAGCTCGGATAATTCCTTTGACCAGGGTAGGGCCGTTTTGGTAATGTTAGAATAGGTGTATGGGATGGTGTTGTCAGCATACCAGGCTACCTTGCGTGCGGTAATGATATGTTTGCCGAAAATAAAAGCCTCATCATTTCGCCAGTCAATGGTCTTCATCAAAATGTGAAAGTAATGGTCGGCATCTTGAGTGGTAAATATTTTCCCGAAATAGTTTACGGTGCCACCGAAAGGCAATAGATTCTCATCTCTATGAAAAGGAAATATAGACATCTGAAAGTATCGTCAATCTAAATTAATGAAAACTTCCTGTTCCAGTCCTTTTTTATTTGTATGCATCAGGCGGATGAGTTCAGCAAGTTCGGCATCGTCCGCGCTCACAAGTGCAGGTTGTCTGTAGAGTTGGGTATTGTACAGCCTTTCATTTCCGTAGGTTTTCAACAGATATCCGATGTTGTCAGGAATGTAAAATTTTGCCCTGTCGCCCAGGTGTTTCCTGTATTCGTGCATGAAAATACGGATGCCTGCAAAATCAAGATCTCCGAAGTGCAGATAGTTGTTCGGAATGTTTTTCAGCCATCTGATGGCGTCCTTGTTTTGCGGATAGCGCGAAATGAAGAGCGGTGTTATGTTGCGGAATAGTTGTTGTTGCCTGTTGATATGCCTGAAGTTTTCCGCATTCTCAATGCCTACTACGGTAATGTTTGCGGGTATTTCAAAGGATTCATAATCATGGATGAAATGAAAGATTCCGTCTGTCGGTTGCAAGGTGATTTCCTGCTGTCGCATCTTCACGCAGACCGGCTCGAGGCTGTTGATCAGGAATCCTTTGAATGTCCTGATGTTTCTAAGTTTTGAGTCGGATGCCACCTTTACGGCATCACTTCGGGTGATATCCGGATTTTTCAGTTGCTGTATATATTCGGATAAATTGCGTATGCCAAAATCGACAGACAGATAATTTTCCAGATTTTCTTTATTGTCAATATAATAGCGGTGTTTCGTCTTGCTGATGTATCTGCTCTTTACCACGCCATCATCTACCATCTTCAATATCAGTGTCTGTTTCATGCTGCTGGCCAGAATCTCTTCGCCCTGCAACATGGATTGCAATCTAATGGCAATATTGAGTGGCAGCTTCATCAATTAAAGTTAGAAATTAATCGTTTTACCTTCGTGAAACTTTTGTCATCTTTATAAAGTTGGTAGATGTGCTTATAGCTCAGTGCATTGCTCTCTTCCGGCGAACCGTTGATCAACAGGATATTTCTTTCGTTGGCAAACTGCAGGATTCCCTTTACGTTGTTGGAGTGCAGTTTTCCGATTTCATCCATCATGCAATGCAGCTTGAAGTCTTTAAAACTTTTGGATGATTCACCTTTGGAGACATTCAGCAGCATGATGTTTATCATGGCTTTTACGAGAATGTCTGTTCCTTCACTGCCTACATTGGCGATCTTCTCCACCCATCCGGTATCGTTCTGGTTTTCCACTATCCTGAACTGCAATTCAAAAGAATCCGACAGGCTTATCTTATCTTTCTTTGATTCCGCTATCGCTTTTGATAATCCTTTCAGCAGCTCAATGGCCTGCTTGTTTTTTTTGTCGCTGTCCTGTTCGGCAAACAGATTGTTGCTGCCTATGAACGGATGTTCGTTCCTGAATTGCTGTATGTTCAAGAGGTAGGAGACAATCTTGTTGCTGCTTTCCACCCAACGTAATTCTATCTTCTTGATAGCCGTAACGAATGAACCTTTGGTAAGGAAATCATTGTTGATTTTTGAGATGGTTTTCTGTATTTCACCGCTTCTGGACATCAGGTTTTCCGTTTCTTTTCCTATGGAAAGCACAATGTATGCAAAGCGTTCATTCACATCTTTTTCAAAGCGTTCAATTTTATTTTCTTCCATGAACTCATTCAGTTCGTCGGCGAATTGAAGGAATTCATCGGATCTGGTAAAGCTGGTTTTGAATTTAAAGATATTTTCTGCAGAGAAGTTTCCGGTAAATTGGGTGACTTCCTCTTTCAACTTGTTTTGTTTGTCGATCAGTGAGTAGACAGTCTGGTTGATTTCTCTGATCAGGCTTCTGCAATGCTTGTCAGATTTATTTTCATCTCTAAGCTCCTTGAACTTGTCGGGAATTGCCAGATAGATTTCCGTCTTGCTGAATGATTCAAACTCTGAAAGGTCGGCCTTGTAGCTGTTGATGTTGGTTTTCAGACCTGAGATGAACTCATTGAATTCCTGCAGTTCCTTATTGAGTTTAAGTTTCTGATGGCGGTGTTTATCTTCCTCGGTTTCCAGATTCCTTTCTAAGATGTCTTTCTGATTTTTGAATTCCTGCATTTTATCCAGCAATTCCAGCTTGTCATACTTATACCTTTCCACCAATGCAATATTGCTATCTATGAACCTGAGTTCATTTTTCAGCAGATTGACTTCCGTTTCTATCTCCTGGAGGCGTTTTGTATCCGCACCTTTGCCGGTCAATTCCCTGTTCTTTTCTTCCAAGATGGCGTCTCTTCTGGCATCCAGCTCTTCCGAGGAATTTCTGATATCCGTTTCTATTTGTCGGATGAGTGCGTCGGTTCTGTTCTTTTCTTCCGCTATCTTCTTTTCTTTTTCTTTGTCTTTCTCCCGTTCCAGTTTCCCGATTTCCAGTTCAATTTTTTGAAGGTTTTCCTTAGCCTTCAATTCTGTATCAACTGCGATTCCGATCTCTCGTTCTATCTTTTGCAGATCCTGTTCTTTTTCCAGTCGTGCATTCCTTTCAAAGTCGCTCAGGGCAATCAGCGCCTGTTCCAGTTTTGATTTGTTCTGCTCAACCGTATAATTGTGCAGGTCAATCTCTTTTCTGTATTCTTTGATCTTTGGCTGGTACTTGTTTTTCAGTTTTTCAATCTCCGTCGCAAGCGTTTCGGACTGTTCCGTGATTTCGGTTTTAAGGGCATCCATCTTTGCCACCAGGATGCTCTTTTCTTTTTTGTAATCTGCAACGGTCTTTATGCTTTTGCTAATTTCTTCCAGATTGATTTCGATGCCGTAGAATCCCGCAGATTTGTCTATAAGCTTCGGTTGCAATGAAGTATTGAACAGCACGGATTCGTCATCCCGGATGATTTTACCGATATTGTTTTCCCATCCTTTACAATGCTCGTTCAGCCATCCGTACAGGGAATCTTTGCTGTTGTTTATTTTGTAGTCTATCGCATCGATCTCTTCCTGCAGTTGAGCGGTCTGTTCCTGCAGCCTTTCAATTTGTCGTTCGGAAGTTTCATTCCTGCTTTTTTCTTCCGCATCAAATTGCGTCTGAATGGCTTTTATCTGATTTTGGAAATGAATCACCTGGTTTTCACAGTGCTGCCTGATAGCCTTTATCTCATTGATTTCTGTCTTCTTGATTTCTATTTCTGTCTCAAAATAGCGTTTGTGTCTTATCTCCGCCCTTTTGCCGTTTAGTGTCAGCTGCAAATGTTTGTTGTCTTCCAGATTTAACCTGACAGTGTCCAGGCGCTCCTTGTGCTCTTCTCTGATCTCACGAAGTTGCCTGTTGAATTGCATGGAAATATCCTGTTGTAATTGAAGGAAAGCAGCCTGCAGGTCATTCTTCTCTTCTTTTTTGATATTCAGGAATCGCTGTTTCTGGTTTTCAATTTCATGCAGCAGGGCGTCAAATCGTTGTGTGAGCTCCGTGAACTGTGCTGACAGGATCTGCTTCTCGTTCAGTAGGTTTTCCTGTCGAGAAAGCAGTAACGCCTTTTTCCCAACGCGCTGTATGATATCCGCAATATTTTGTTTGTCATATTCCTCTTCTTTCTTCTTGGCTTTATCCAGGTCGTTCTTCAGCACCTTAATCTCACCCAGCAGTCTCTCTCTCTTTTTTTGAAAAATATCCGTTAACTCTTCCGCCTTTTTCTCCAGAACAGCCTTTTTGTTTTCCTGCATGTCCAGTTTGTCTTCCAGTTTCGGGAGATGTGTTTCGATATGCCGGATTATCCAGGTAAGTTGTTTTACCAATTGATTTTTTTCATTCTCCAGAAATCGGATATTGGTATGTAAACGCGCAATCTGTTCCGCCTGTTTCCTTACCAGTATTTCGCCGTTCTTGTTTTTATCCGTCCACTTTCTGATGTCGTTCAGTTGATGGTCGAACGTGTTCAGCTCGTGCGTGTAAACCTTCAGGTCAATTTCAATATCGTCATCGTTTAAGGATTTGATGATGGTCTGCTTTATGAAATCGGCTTTCAGTTCCGCATTCAGCAATACATTCTGAATCGTTCTCGGTATATTCTGATATTGCTTGCTTTCCAGCAATGCATATTTTCTGTATTCTTTCCTTCCATCATTGTTTCCGTACAGGATATCTCGATAGTCTTCGTAGCGGTCTATCTTGTTGGAAGACGTAATCTGATACTTGTTGAATTGTTCCTTGATCTTATCCCAGCTTTCGAATGCCTTGTTTTGTTCGCTGATGAAGAATTCCTTTCGGTACTCGCTGTCAAAGAATCGATAGCAGATTTTACCTGATTGTCTGTAGCACAAGACAGAAAAGGTGCCTGTTTCTTTTGCTATCTCATAGATGATATATGAATCTGCAGAAGGGAAGTAATATTCGTAAAATGACTTTTGTCCGGGCTTTATTCCAAGTTTCTGAGTGTCTGCATTATAGAAAAATAAGATGGAGCGCAGCACGGTGCTTTTGCCCACCCCCTGTGTGCCGATGAAGTGCACATTGCCACCCACAATGATTTCCGCATATTTGATGGTGGCGCTGTTGATGAAAATGATTTTATTCAGGTATCTCATTCAGTTTGTCTTCGGGTATGTTAATGTTTAATATCAGTTGTTCCACATATTTGAATGCGGCAACCACCTTGTATTGGTTGTTGATTTCATTCTCGAGTTCCACGAAACCTTCCTTTTCCAGCAGCCTAATCAGTGCACCGATCTTCTCTGTATAGCTTTTCGCTTCACCGATATGTTTTTTTAGCTTATCCAGCTTGTCGCGCAGGTTAATGTCAACCCTGATTTTTACTTCTATGTCGTTTGGGTAAAAACGGAAGCCGTTTGTAAAGGAACTGTCAAAGGCTTTCAGGAAGTCTATCAGGTCAATCCATTTTTCCGCTCGGGCTATCTTAGCCTCGAGATCCGCCTTTTGTTCTTTTCTTGAGAAATAGAAGTACTCATCGCCCCGTTCCAGAATAAAATGGATGGCCAGAAAATAATTGTAAAGCGTTTCTTCATTTTCATTGATGATGTCGTAAAGCCTGCAGGTGTATTCATCCGTGCTGTTGGAACAGATGAAATTCCCTTTGCTCAGTCGTTCAAAGATGTCGCCGGTTTTGTCTGGTAGATTCATCATTTATTTTGGGTAGATTATAGCAAATTCAATATTATCTCGGGATCCGAATTTCTCCGTTATCTCAAATTCCTTGTCGTAGATGGAAACGATTTTACAGAACAGGGTGACACGTTCGCTGAAATCAACTTCTCTGGAGAAATTATAATTCATGATGAAATCATACAGATGGTTGCCGGATGCGGTAAACGTTCTTTTTAAATCTTCCAGATGGATGAACTGTTCCTGTTCTTCCTCTGTTTGCAGGTAATTATCCGATATCGCTTCTGAGAGCTGGACCGTTGCCTTGTTTTTGGTTTTGAATTTTCTGACGGCATTTTCCAGGATATCCCGAGCCTGATCCGTTTGCAGATATTCCAGTGATAATCTCGTTTTGAATTGTTCCCTGCCGGTAAACAGCACGGCATTGGAATCCATCAGTATTTCCTCGAAATTGGTTTTGGATTTTAGTTCAAACATATCGCGCAGGTATTTCACCTGTTTCACCTTTTCCAGTAATTGCGATTTGTGTTTGGTCTGGTTGATGTATTCGATAATCTGGTTGTGTGTCTCACTGATATTGTGACGGGCATCCACCAATTGCAGGCGAAGACGGTTTACAATCTGGTTAAGCTCCACATCCAGCGCCGTCGTGAAGAACGTGAGTTCATCCGTTGTAATCAGATTGTCTGTCTGTTCAATGAGGTCTTTTATCTGCATCCGCTTGAGGTCGAAATTCTCCAGCTTATTCAGCTTGATTTTATAGTTCGGTTCGGTCTTGAAGGTGTTGTCAATATTTCTATTCAGGTCAATGATACTTCTGGTGGTGATTCGACCTATTTTTTGCAATGCAGATTTAACCTGCTTTAAGTAAGAATATTGCTTATCCTCCTTATTCTCTTTCAGGTAGAAATTGATGCTGTCTTTTACCTGTTGTATGTTGTCCTGAATGAATGCCGTGCTGATTTGTTCATTCACTTCCAATACCAATTCAAAGAAGTCAAGGTATTTTTCATCGATTTCCAGAAAGGAGCCGTTTTTACGGATGATTTCCGTCTCGATAAGTTTCTCCACTCTGTCCACATCACCCAGCACCATTACGGCCATATCAAATTTGTAGGAGAAGGTATTGCGCTTTTCAAACATTTCTGACAGCAAATCTCTCGACCAATCCAGTGTCTTGATCAACTCCTTTATATTCTTGAAAACCGTCATGAGTGGGTGGCAAAAGTAACAAGAATATGAGTTTCAGGATTTTTTTGTTTTCCATTTATATCAACAATACAATAAAATCCTCACATAATTGTGAGGATTTTATTGAAAAAAGCTTGAATAAATTAAATGATGTTGCAGGATATCAATCTATGATCAACATCGCGTCTCCATAGGAGAAGAAGTTATATTTTTTCTGAATGGCAATCTGATAGGCTTCCATGGTCAAGTCAAAACCGGCGAATGCTGCAATCATGATGATTAAGCTTGATTTTGGAACGTGGAAATTGGTAATCATGCTGTTGGCAATGCTGAAATCATACGGAGGGTGAACGAAGAGGTTTGTCCAGCCTTCCATAGGCTTCAGCAGATGCTCTGCGGATACGGCCGTTTCCAGTGAGCGCATGGAGGTGGTACCTACGGCACAAACGTTCTTGCCTCTTTGTAAGGCACGGTTCACCGTCTTGGCACATTTCTCGTCTATCTTGAAATATTCTGCATCCATTTTGTGTTTAGATAAATCTTCCACGTCAATGGAACGGAACGTTCCCAAGCCGATATGTAAGGTCAGTTCAGCAAAATCCACGCCTTTGATTTCAAGTCGTTTCATGAGCTCTTTGCTGAAGTGTAATCCCGCCGTAGGAGCTGCCACCGCACCTTCCTGGCTGGCAAAAACAGTCTGGTAGTTTTCCTTGTCGGATTCTTCCGGCTCTCTCTTGATGTACTTTGGCAGAGGCGTATTTCCTAATTTATCGAGTACCGCTCTGAACTCAGCATCGGTTCCGTCAAACAGGAAACGGATGGTACGGCCACGGGATGTGGTGTTGTCCACCACTTCTGCTACCAGATCATCATCGCCGAAATATAATTTGTTGCCGACACGAATCTTGCGGGCCGGATCTACCAATACGTCCCACAATCGTAAGTCATGGTTTAATTCTCTTAAAAGGAAAACCTCGATTTTTGCACCCGTTTTTTCTTTGGTGCCATACATACGTGCCGGGAATACCTTCGTATTATTGATGACCATTACATCACCATCATCAAAGTAATCCAATACGTTCTTGAATAGTTTGTGTTCAATCTTACCGGATTTACGGTGAACGACCATTAATTTACACTCATCGCGTTGTTTGGACGGATATAATGCGATTTTTTCTTTGGGTAATTCGAAATCAAATTGTGAAAGTTTCATATGGTAGTTTATTATTTTACGGAATAATAGCTTGTCGGTTAAAAGCTTCGCAAAGGTACGTGTAAGAAAGTCAAAAAACAACCGACAAATATTTTTATTTGATTAAATTTTGTAGGTTTGTCTTATGCGTCAACTGTTTACAGTATTAAGAGAGACATTAAAGCTAACTTTGCAGCAGTTATGGTTGAATAAGTTGCGTACTTTCTTGTCGCTCTTTGGAATCACGGTGGGTATATTCAGCATTATTGCGATACTGACTGCCGTAGATGCCTTGAAAAATAATATCAATCAATCGATCAACAGTCTCGGGGATAATATCCTTTTTGTCAATAAATGGGCATGGACATTTGACGGTCCGAGCGATTATCCGTGGTGGAAATATTTTCAGCGACCCAATGTGAAGTATGAGAACTATAAATACGTTCAGGCTAAGTCAAAACTGGCCGAATATGTAACCTTTGAATTGAACCCCCGTATTGCGCCGGAGGTGGCTTACAAGGATAAGAAAACCCACAAGGCTCAGGTTTCCGCCGTAACGGACAACTATGGAAAGGTATTTCAACTAGATATAGCGCAAGGCAGGTATTTATCTACGATGGAAGTTGGCAATGGCCTGAACGTATGTGTTATCGGAGGGGATATTGCAGAAAAGCTATATAAGAATATATCCAATCCTGTTGGTATGGAGCTGCGGCTGGGTGGGAAACCGCTTAATGTGGTGGGCGTCATAGCAAAAAAAGGAGAGGATTTGTTGGGATTCAATTACGATAAGGCCATCATAGTGCCGCTGGATTATTTTACCCGTAATTTTGCCACCGATGAGAATTCATCAGACTATACGCTGGAAATAAGAACAAAACCGGGGGTTAGCCTGGAGGAATTGAAGCAAGAACTTACCGGGATCATGCGTGCGGCCAGAAAATTACGGCCATCGCAGGAAGATAATTTCTCCGTCAATCAGTTGAGTGTTATCGCCAAAGGTTTTGATAGTGTCTTTGATTCCCTGAGTATGGTAAAATGGGTGATTGGCGCCTTCTCTTTGATAGTGGGAGGATTCGGTATCGCCAACATTATGTTTGTAAGCGTTTCAGAAAGAAAGGCCATTATCGGCATCAAGAAAGCATTGGGAGCCAGGCGTTCGGATATTTTGCTGGAGTTTTTACTGGAGGCGATTTTTCTATGTATGATGGGGGCTATCGTTGGCCTTGCCCTGGTGTATGTCATGTGTCATTTTGCCACAGAAGCCACAGAAATGGAATTTAAGATAGGTGCGGTCAACGTCATGATAGCCTTTGGCATTTCCTTTCTGTTGGGAATTCTGGCCGGTATCATTCCCGCTTATCTGGCTGCTACCATGGATCCTGTAGAGGCGATCAGAAGCAAGTGACACCACAATGTCATCCTGAACTTGATAAGGGATATTTTCAAAGGAAATAGATAGCAGAAAATATTCCGCCGCGCTCAATATGACAATGAAAGTTCCTCCAATGTTACAGGCTGTACATTTTCTTTTCTGCAAACCATAAACCCCGCTTTGTTCGCCAAATCAGCAGTTTCTTCCAGCGGGAAACCACAAACCATTGCTAAGGATGCCACAGCAATGACAGCATCACCCGCACCGCAAACATCCGGTTGTTGGATTTGGGATTTGAGATTGGAAATCTGAGATTTGTTGCCATCAAAACTGAAATTTCCTTTTGCACCAAGCGTCACTAATAAGTTTTTGAAATTTATCTTTTCTTTCAAGTCAACTGCACGCTTCAACAGCATCTGGTTTTCCGATGCACCCTCACTTTCCTGCTGACACATAAAATCAAACTCTTGCAAATTCGGTTTAAATAGATCTACATCCTTGTATGAATTCCAGTTTTCAAATTTAGGGTCCACACAAATCAATAAGTTGTGTTGTTTGGCAATGGTCAAAATTTCAGGAATAACAGCTGCATTCAAAACGCCTTTGTTGTAGTCCTGCAAGATGATGGCATGCGGCTTATGATTAGTGATGGCCGCCTGTATATTCTTTAAGATGAAATGGTTCATTAAATCCGGATACTCATTTACTTCCTCTTCGTCTAGTCGATATACAGGTTGATTGTCCAGAAATATACGCATTTTCTTTATGGTGCTCTGTCTGGGATTCGTGTGTACATAATGATTGCTGATGTCATGTTCATGCAGCATGGCATAGATGGATCTGGACGCATCGTCCTCCCCAACTGTGCCGATCAAATAAGGAATAGCCTTCAGCTTTTTGATGTTCAATGCCACATTTGCCGCACCGCCCAGGTACTGTCTTTTATTTTCTGTATTTAAAACAGGAACATCCTTATACTCCGGAGAATTTCTTGAAGATCGTGTGTACACAAATTCATCCAACATGATATCTCCAACGATGATGATTCGTTTGTTTTCAAATGTTGAGATATCCATGGGTGTTTGCACAGAACGAAAATAGAAAATATAAATTAAAAATGCCTCGCAGGCTCTTAAAACCTGCGAGGCTTATAATGATTTTATCCAAAGTCTTAAACTTTGGATAAAATAGGTGTGTTATACTAATTTCGCCAGCGCGTTTTTCACACGTTTGAATGCTTCCGTCAGATTTTCTTCAGAGGCTGCATAAGAGAAACGGATACACTCCGGCGCTCCAAATCCCGTGCCGCTCACTGCAGCCACATGGCCCTCGTGCAGCAGGTACAGAGCCAAATCGTCAGCATCCTTGATAGGTTCTCCGTTGAAATCTTTTCCGAAATAAGCGCTCAGATCCGGGAATACATAGAATGCACCGGCAGGTACATTGCATTTTACATCCGGAATTTCTATCAGCATGCCAAGTACCAGGTCTCTACGCTTTCTGAATGCCTCACGCATGTCATATGTCGGCTGCTGGTCACCCAGTAATGCTGTAATGGTGGCATGTTGCGCTACCGAGTTGGTACCGGAAGTGATTTGTCCCTGCAATTTATCGCAAGCCTTGGCAATGTATGCAGGTGCTGCCATATAACCGATTCTCCAGCCCGTCATGGCATAGCCTTTTGCCTGCCCGTTCACCACGATCGTTCTGTCTTTCATGGAAGGGAATTCTGCAATCGAAACGTGTTTGCCGGCATAGTTGATATGCTCGTATATTTCGTCGGAAATCACATAGACATGCGGATATTTTTCCAGCACTTTCACGAAAGATTCGATTTCTTCACGTGTATAGACGGAACCCGTGGGGTTGCTTGGTGAAGAATACACCAGGAATTTTGTTTTTGGCGTGATGGCCTTTTCCAGCTGCTCTGCTGTCATCTTGAATTCCGCATCTACAGTGGTTGGGATATACACAGGGCTGGCATTGCATAATTTCACCTGCTCGGGATATGATACCCAGAACGGAGCTGGAATGATCACCTCATCACCTTCATTCAGGAAGGAAATAAAGATGTTCGCCAGAGACTGTTTGGCGCCGGTGGAAACCACAATATTTTCAGGTTTATACTCCAGATTGTTATCACGTTTCAACTTCTCACAGATAGCCTGTCTCAAATCCAAATATCCTGAAATCGGTGAGTAGGAATCGTACTTGCCACTGTCAATCGCCTGTTTGGCCGCTTCCTTGATGTGCTTGGGTGTATTGAAATCCGGTTCCCCTAAGGATAAACTGATGACGTTTACACCTTTAGCGGACAGTTCTCTGCTCAATTGGGCCATTTTGATGGTGGCGGATTCGGATACTCTGTTGAGTGTGTCTGAAGTTGGTAGCATACATTCAATGTTTGTACAAAAATATTGAATTGCAAACTGGAATATTAGAAAGATGTGTTATGTTTAATTAAACAAAAAAGTCCTCCAAATGGAGAACTGTATATCTGTATCTGGTAAGATTATCTTATTTGCCAATTATTCTGCCGGCTCTGCAGTAACGTGCATTCCAATAAGATTCATCTAAAGAACTTACGGTAACGCCTTTAGAAGAACATGAATGCGTGAATTTTCCATTCTGTAAATAAACACCTACGTGAGAAATGCCGTAACCCTTCACATTAAAGAAAATCAAATCACCTTCTTTCAACTCTTCTCTGTCCACATATTCTGTCATGTCAGCCAATTGCTTAGAAGTGGCATAAGAATCGGAGCATTCGTTCATCAGTTTGAATACATAATTGGAGCAGTCGATGCCTTTCTCGCCCTTTCCGCCATAACGATAAGGAGTATACAACCATTTAAAGACATTGGCATACATGCCCAAGTCAGTCGCCTTGTAGATGTTTACGCCCATTTTTTGGAAAAAATCGGAAAATGCATCTGCGTCAATCTGTTTCTGCTGACAAATCTTTTCCAACACGGTACAGAAACCTCCGCTTGCATAAGTATGGTTGCTGAACAAGGTGGTAACGAGTAAAAGTAGTAGAATCGCTTTTTTCATCATTGTAAAAATACATACCGATTTGTAGTGAGCCAAATTTTTCCCTTCAGATAGCGGTTAAAAACTTGTTAAAAAGAAATTTAACATCATAATTAATTGTTTTTGTGTTTGTTATGTAAAAGTCAATGCATTTACACAGTGTTTCACTTAACAAAGTATAAGTAATTCTAAAACATCGTTAAATAATTATTAATCCAATGCATGCATTGGATTATTTAACCTAACTTTAGTTCAAATTAAATTCAAAGCCATGGCAACCACAAAAAGCAAATTAATCGGTGGAAACTTCTTGTTTTCAGAAACAGATATAAAAGACGTCTTTATTCCGGAAGAATTTACGGAAGAACAGAAAATGATCTGGCAGACCGTTCACGATTTCTGTATGAAAGAATTACACGGACTTGGTATAGAACGTGTAGCGTTAATGGATGCAGAAAAAGACAGAGACCTCGTGATTGAATTGTTTAAAAAAGCAGGAGAGTTGGGATTGTTTGGCGTTTCCATTCCGGAAGAATACGGCGGCATGGGCCTGGATTTCAATACCGGCTTATTGTTCACCGAGGCGCTGGCATTAGGATTGTCATTTGCCACCACCGTTGGGGCACAGGTCTCCATCGGTTCCTTACCGATTGTATTTTACGGAACACACGAACAGAAAGAAAAATACCTGCCTAAAATCGCAACCGGTGAATACGCATGTTCATATGCATTGACAGAACCAAGTTCCGGTTCTGATGCCAACTCTGCCAAATCACAGGCGGTGCTGAATGAAGCCGGAACACACTATATCCTGAACGGACAAAAGATGTGGATTACCAACGGTGGCTTTGCAGACATCTTTATCATTTTCGCCAAGATTGACAACGACGAACGTTTGTCAGCGTTCATCGTGGAAAAAGCATTCGGAGGCATTGAGATCGGTAAAGAAGAAAAGAAGATGGGTATCAAATCTTCTTCCACGGTTCAGTTGTTCTTCAATAATGTTCCTATTCCAAAAGAGAATCTGTTGGGCGAACGAGGCAAAGGATTTAATATGGCGTTGAATATTCTTAACAACGGACGTATCAAGATCTGTGCAGGTGGTGTGGGAGGAATCAAGTTCGGTGTAACCAAATCGGTGGAATATGCCAACCAGCGAATACAGTTCAACCAGCCGATTGCACAATTCGGTGCCATGAAATACAAGATTGGACAAATGGCGATGCTGGCATTCGTAAATGAATCGGCAGCATACAGAGTAGGAGCGGAAGTGGATAAGAAATACAAAGAATTATTAGCGAATGGCTCATCCGAGAATGATGCAAAGATAAACTCCATGCGTGAGTATGCGATTGAGTGTGCGATTCTGAAAGTACAGGGCTCCGAAGCGGTTTGCTGGGCAGCGGATGAAGCGATACAGATTCATGGGGGTATGGGTTATTCCATGGAAACCGGTGTGGAGATGGCTTACCGTGATGCACGTATCACAAAAATTTATGAAGGCACCAATGAAATCAACCGAATGCTGGCGCTGGCGGAGTTTTACAAACGTGCGTTCCAGACAAAAGAGCTGAAAATAAATGATGCGATGAAATCCATACCAAAAGGCATCGCACAAAATTTCAATCCGTTCAATAATGGATTTATGGCGGATGAGGAAGAAATTGTTTCCAACCTGAAATCGGTATTCATGATTATTACGGGGGCTGCCGGAAATAAGTTGAAGACCAAGTTGGTGGATGAGCAGGAAATTGTAATGAATCTGGCGGACATCATGGCCGTGGCGTTTATGGCAGAGTCGGCTTTATTGCGCATCAAGAAATTAAATGCGGATAAGGAAAGCGATAAGGAGCAATTGAAAACGAAAATAAAAATGACGCAGTTGTATGTGTACGAAGCATTGGAAATCGCTAGAAAAGCAGCCGATAATGCGATTGACAGTTATGCGAAAGGCGTAGAGAAGTTCACGATGAAACGCGTGGTGAATTCCTTATTGAAAAACTACGATATCAATCCGAAAGATACGCGCCGCGCGATTGCGGATGTGGTGATTGCAGCGAATCAATATCCGTTTTGATACCACTGGTCATTTCGAGTGTAGCGTAGTGCCATACATCTTAATTAATAAAAAAGCCCTGATAATTAATCAGGGCTTTTTATTGTTTTCCAACTCATTTTATTTCTCCAGTTCCTTCCCAAAATCTTCCAATGATACAGAAACCTGTTCTATCACTTCACTGAATGCTTTTAGTTGCTTCGGGCTTAATTTTTCGGTGATTTTCTTTTCTAAATCAAACACGGTCTTCAAGGCTATTTTACGTAGTTTTTTACCTTCCGGTGTGAGGAATACCAGTACTTTGCGCTGGTCGTTTTCATCCGGTTTGCGGGTAATCGCGCCACTTTCTTCCAGACTGTTCAGGGTGCGGGAAAGACTGTTGGGTTCCATACCGATGCGCGGCGCAATCTTTGTAACCGGAACACCGTCTTCCTCGTATATGGCCATCAGTATGAAAGCCATTGATATGGTGCCGTTGTATAAATGCGCCTTGTCGTTAAACACTTTCACAATATTCAGCCAGGAGGTGCGCAGATGGTAGAGCACCATTTTATCAGCCGCTTCTTGAAATAAATCCATAGGCTAAAAGTAAAAAATAATACAGCATTTAGTATCTTGTAGTACCAAAAAAAATGAATGCACGCATTGAAAAATATTTGAAAGCCTACAATTTGGTGCAATTGACGGGCTGGCTGGTGGCGTTTATGGCGCTTCCGTTCAACTTTTTGGTTTCCTTTTATACCATCGTTGTCGTTCAGGTCCTATCGCTTTCAGAGGTGTTTCAGGCATATAAGAAGTGGAACAATTCATCACCCTTGTTTTGTTTCATTCAGATAGCTGCCAGACTGCTTATCCTGTTTTTTTCCTTCTTGCTCATTTTTATCAGCATCTTCAGGAAGATACCGTTTCTGTATGAAGTCATATACATCATGCTGGTGGCATGGTGCATGGCAGAGATTGCCCGATATGCCTATTACGTGATGCGTTTATTGCAAAAGGAAAACAAGATGCTGACCTGGTTGCGTTATTCGGTTTTCATCTGCTGCTATCCGGTCGGTGTCATCTGCGAATTCTATATCTTGTTCGTTGTTTTCAGATACAATGATATCTTTGCGGTAAAAATGCTGATGATAGCCGTTGCACTGATTTATGTGTACTATTTCCCGAAATTATATCTTCACCTGTTCAGACAACGGAAACAAAAATTAATTTAAATCTTACATCAATATTCTACTACCATGAACGATTACTTACAAAACTCCACGTTGCGCACCTTGTTGAAAACCTTAAACATTCCGGTGCCGGTGCCACCGCTGCTGAAGCGCAACCTAGGCGCCTATACGGACGACGAACTGAGCGGTAAAAAGGTGGCTGTTGCCGGAAAGGAAAATGAATTCCTGCATGAGCTGCAGCATGCTTTTCAGCCTCTGATAAATGCAGCAACCATCTATGACGAGAAAATAGACGGACTGGTGGTGAGCTGTGTCGGCATGCAAACCATTGAAGATTTGGAAGACCTGTATACCACCGTCAAGAATACGGTTGCAAAAATTGCTGCCAACGGAAGAGTGGTGATGGTAACAAGATCGGATGACAATACGGCATTGTCGTATGCCGTGCAAAAGTCTGTGGATGGATTTTCCCGTGCATTGTCCAAAGAAATCGGAGGAAAAAAAGGGGTGACTGTCAACCTGCTGAAAATCACGAACACACAGGTAAGCGTGACGGCTGTAGCCAATGCGGCTTTCTTTTTTCTGAGCGATAAATCCTCATTCATCACCGGGCAAGTGGTGGAGTTGGGTAACGCATATGGTACTTCATTCCCTTCTCCGGCAAAACTGCTGCAGGATAAGACAGCCATTGTCACGGGTGGTGCGCGCGGTATCGGTGCCGCTGCCGCCAGAGTGCTGGCACGCGAAGGAGCGAAGGTGATCATTATTGATGTACCTTCTTCAAAAGAGGATGCGCAGAAACTGGCGCAGGAAATCGGTGCGGACGTCTTACTCGAAGATATCACAGATGCAAAAGCCACGGAAGATATACAGCGGTATGTAATAAACAATTACAAAGGACTGGATATACTCGTCAATAATGCGGGGATTACGCGTGATAAGACCATCGCTAAAATGAATATAGACCAATGGCGCGGCGTGCTGAATGTGAACCTGAAGGCGGTCATCAACCTTACGGAAACCTTTATTCGCAAAGGGTTTAACGAACATGCAAAGGTGGTGAGCCTTTCTTCCATCTCCGGTATTGCCGGCAATGTTGGGCAAACCAATTACTCGCTTACCAAAGCGGGGGTGATTGGATTCACCAAAGCCGTCGCATCAGGCAATAATAAGATTTTTGCCAATGCCGTCGCACCGGGCTTCATAGAAACCAAGATGACTGAAAATCTGCCCTTCTTCGTAAAAGAAGGAGGAAGACGACTGTCGACACTGAAGCAGGGGGGCTTGCCGGAAGATGTCGCGGAACTTATCGGCTTCCTTGCATCACCATTATCAGATGGAATTAACGGAGAATGTGTACGTGTTTGTGGTGGTAGTATGATTGGAGCCTAGTTTCTTCCATAAAAAAGCCACACTTAATTTTTTATTTAGAGTGGATTTTTGTAATATTACGCCATTATTAACGCATTATTATAAATAAGACAACTGAATGTGATGCAAATCAGTTGATAGAATGCAAGCATTGAATTATAAAATATCAGGAATCATGAAAAGATTGTTCATTACAGCACTATTTGCACTTTCCACTGTCAGCATTTTTGCACAGGGAAATTCAACCATAGGAGCAACGCAGACGACAGAAAAAGAGCCATTAAAGTTACGTATCAGAAAGAATGTGATAAGACCATTAGGTAAGGATTGGTATATTTCAGTAAGCGGAGGATACGGTATGCCGTTCCTTTCTACCAACAAGAGATCTCCATTGAAAGAAATCGGAGATAAGGATTGGTATCAGCATGGAAAAGAATTAAGTGTAAAGCCTTTGTTTGGCACCAATGGCGGTGGTTTTGCATTCAACTTCGGCTGGGGACACATGTTCAACAAGCATATCGGTATTGATGTAACACACACTCTGGCGTGGCATCCTGAACAATTGAATGCCCGTATAGACTTAGATACATACTACGCTACGCAAAAAACCGGAACATTCGGTATTTATATCTCCCCGCATCTGATTATGCGCTGGGATAACGGTAAACGTTTTGGCGTGACCGGTAAAGTGGGTTTAGTATTGCCTGTGTTCGGTAATACTTCCACCAGAGCATATATCCTGGACAAACAGGGTAGAATTATCGAAACACTGGCAGGTTTGCCGATATTGCCGTTGAATATCCCGAATCTCTTAGGTTTAGAAATTGAAATCGTTGGTAAAGCGCACACTTCTTATAAACCAACGGTTGGTGTTAGTGCCTCCATTGGTTTTGATGTCAAGCTCAGCAAACGAGTTACGTTCTTCTCAGAGGTTCGCGTACAGGCATATACCATTACACTCAAAGAAACCATCTTCGATGAATTTAAGCAAACTTCTAAAATCAACGTATTGGGTATAAAACTGGATGCCCCGGAAGGCTTACTGGCTATTCCGTCTAACGTAGCCAATGTGGATGAAGCACCGGAATACTTAAAACATTACGTTTACAGAAGTGAGATTACGCAAGAATCCAATACCGCCCGTTATGGTACCAAGAGCCTTTTCACGGAAGATGGTATCGGTGGTTTGGTGAGAACACTCACAGGACAAACCGGAATTCCTACCATTGACAAAGACAAACCAATGGATGAGCCGGGACAAAAATTCAACGCGTCAACCTTATATTTCAACGCAGGTTTAAGAATAGATTTTGACATGTGGACGAAGAAACTTGAATCAAAACAAGCTTCCCGTAAATCACAGAAATCCAGAAAATAAATGGGTTTTAAGTGATGCCGGAGTGTTTGGTGATATAAATTTTGTAAATAATAAATAACCAACCAATGAAGAAACACGCCATCCTTTGGGTTGCAGTGGTATTCTTTGCAGCTTCCGGATTTGCTCAGAAGAAAGCGAAGAATTCAACTGCCGTCACAAATTCAGCCACTACAGAAAGTAAACTGAATATTCGAAGCAAAGTGACACGCCCTGAAGGGAAGGGCTGGTTTATATATGGTTCCGCTGGCTATGGAATTCCTTTTCTGAGTACCAATAAATTTTCTCCATTTAAGGAAGTAGGCAATAAAGACTGGTTCCAGAGTCCTACAGCATTGAGTGTAAAGCCGATTTACGGAACACTGGGCGGCGGCTGGCAAGCCAGCTTGGGATGGGGACACATGTTTAATAAGTTTATCGGTATTGATATTCTGCATACGATAGCCATTCACCCGAATCAGTTAGATGCAAGAATCAACACAGATGTCGATCTGGGCGGAGGGAAAAAAGCATCTTACTATGCGGAAGAATATACTAAGATCCAGCCGGCCATATATATCAATCCGCACTTAGTCATGCATTGGGACAACGGTAAACGTTTCGGAGTAACGGGAAAAGCTGGATTGTGTATGCCTATTGGCGGAACACCTGTTACAAAAGCAAAAATCATAGACCATTCCGGAAGACTGGTGGAAACACTGGCCGGCCTTCCTGTTATACCTCTTACCATACTGACGGATTTCTCTTCTGAATATACGGCTACGGCAAAATCAAAATTAAATCCTACGATTGGCGTCAGTGCCTCTATTGCATTTGATGTAAGATTGTTTAAAAATGTATGGGCGTTTGCGGAAATGCGTGTGCAGGCGTTTACCATCGCACCTAAAGAAACAAATTTTACAGAATTCTCTCTGAAGACGGAATCCCCGTTTCTGCCTATTATTTCCGCACTGACTCCTCTGCCATTGAATGTGGCAAGTGCAAACCGGAGTATCTGAAACATTTTGTGTATAAGAAAGAACTGACGGAGGAATCCAATACCTTGCGTTATTCAACAGGATTGACGCAAAAATTGATATCACGACGGAGAACCTGCGGTAAAGTATAATGCTTCCACCTTGTATTTCAATGTGGGATTCAGGGTGAACTTTACTCAGAACTGGGACAAGAGACGTTCGAAAAAGTCCTCCCGAACGGGAAGCTAAAGCCTAAAGAATAAGATCATCAGATATCAAGAGCCGATGTTCTGTAGGGCTCTTTTTTTATACAAACGAGTGAAACAATTGTGTCATGTCAAATCTTGTTGAACTGCATGGCAACTTTGTAAAACGTTGGTTGGATTTCGGCATATCTTCGAAGACTTTATCGTAGTTCGATGTGTTGCTCAGTCGTTACCGTTTTCGGGTCCAGAATGCCTCCAGATGCGCCTCTTTCATGCCGCTCTTGATGCATATCCACAATCGAACTGTGAAATGACATCAAACATGATTTCGGCACCTCAAACCTGTGCGAGGGTGCTTAAAAATCCCTTACATCTTCCTCCCTAAAGTAAGGCAATACGCCAGGAACCGTAATAAACAAACCCTGACTGATGTCCCGATTTCGTCTATCCAGGAATAATCCAGCATCGATTTGCAATATATTTTACACGGTTTTTGGCGGCGGCAAATTGTGTGCAAGGCAATGGAATCCGGCAAGTCTAAGTCATACCATAAGGCTGTACCGTTATCGCATCGGTTGTGGTATCAGCCCGGCTCCGATATCAATTTTTCCGTTGATTTTTAAATTCTTTAATCGCTTCATCCATCTATAAGATAACATAATAATGCCAATTTCTGTGATATTGCGCAGCAGTTTCGGTCAACATCCAGCTGATTAAATAATTTACCGCCTTTGTGTCATTAAGCAGGGGATTTTTGTATTCCGTTTCTTTAGCACGCGAAACCAACGGCAGCAATAACGTTTCCTGCACACGCCCCAGTTGTATCTTTATTTTTTTCATTGTGTTTCGATTATTCGGAAGAAGTGAAGCATATTTTTGGATTTTATACTAAAACTATGAAGTACATTTGTTGATTACTTCGGACTATACTCGCTTTCTTTATCTCTGATGATTTCATCGTAATTCATGCTCATCTTTTTGCATTTCTGCTGCACAAATAAATCCATCTGGTCATCGTAATGCTTATTGCCTTCCACATTACTGGTACCATATGGTGAGATGCTTTCAATAACAGGGCAGTTTGGAGTAAACTGCACCAATTCGATGTAGGTTTCTCCCACTTCCGCCTTAAACGTACCGTTTTTATGTTTGAAATCCACATGGTGGCAATCATCCGTATGCCGCCTATCGGTAATTCCTTTTGCCCCTTACGTTTTTGCAAATCACCCAGTGGAACTTCAATCGTTCGAAATGTTCTTTCAGGTGCGCCTGTGCATCTTCCACGCATTGCACTAAGAGCCACTCCTTGATTTTGCACGCGGGAAATGTCCTTCTTTGACCAGCCTGTCGATTACAGAACGGGTAATCAACGCTACCATAGCGTGTTTGTTTACATCGGCACTTCTGTTCCATCTATTCAGCATGTCAATGCTTTCTTTAATCTGGGGATATTTCTTTGTATCAGATGCAGTACATCTTCAATGTTTATCATGGCATAATTAAAGGCCGGTTCATGAACGACTGATCGTATTTTATCTTCTTGAAATCCTCGTAAGTCAGTTTGCCACTGTTGGCAACAGATACTGGTGCGTAAAGAACGGTTGTCATCAAGAAATAATAATCTTTCAGCGGATGTGAATTTTTGTCGGGTTGTCTTTTGAGGTGCAATTAAATGGCGTATTGTTGTTGTTGAACACATAGCCGCACTTTGGATTAATCACCTTCAATAGCGTGTCATAAGGGTAATAGTCATTGGCTTTCCGTTGGTGGCTGAGGTGTTTCAGCACACGCCACCAGTCATACCCTTTGGCTCTTCTCGGAAAATGTCATTATCGAGTACATGATGTTATTGTCTTGTCCGCATAAATGATATTCATACCCGGTAATGCCATCTCTTTCACTGCCGTTTGAAATTCATCAAAGTTCCTGGCGTTCATGTGGTACCATTGTTCCGCACCTCGAATATCAAAGGCTGAAGAAACGCAGCGCAAAATAGTTGCCGTCTTTCTCCATCACCGGGCCATACACACTTTCATAAAATTTTTAGTGACAGGAATTTTAATGATCCACCAGATTTTCACCCGCATCCTCACTTTTTTCTCCTTCAATTCAGCCATTTGCCATCGTATTCATACTAGGCGGAACACCTGTTACAAAAGCAAAAATCATAGACCATTCCGGAAGACTGGTGGAAACACTGGCCGGCCTTCCTGTTATACCTCTTACCATACTGACGGATTTCTCTTCTGAATATACGGCTACGGCAAAATCAAAATTAAATCCTACGATTGGCGTCAGTGCCTCTATTGCATTTGATGTAAGATTGTTTAAAAATGTATGGGCGTTTGCGGAAATGCGTGTGCAGGCGTTTACCATCGCACCTAAAGAAACAAATTTTACAGAATTCTCTCTGAAGACGGAATCCCCGTTTCTGCCTATTATTTCCGCACTGACTCCTCTGCCATTGAATGTGGCAAGTGCAGCGGATGCGCCGGAGTATCTGAAACATTTTGTGTATAAGAAAGAACTGACGGAGGAATCCAATACCTTGCGTTATTCAACAGGATTGACACTTAAAGAAATTGATATCAATAAGCCGATGGAGGAACCTGCGGTAAAGTATAATGCTTCCACCTTGTATTTCAATGTGGGATTCAGGGTGAACTTTACTCAGAACTGGGACAAGAGACGTTCCGAAAAAGTCCTCCCGAGACGGGAAGCTAAAGCAGCTAAGAAGAATAAATAAGATGCATCAGATCAGTTTCAAGAGCCATGCAGATGTTCTGTAGGGCTCTTTTTTATAAAGAAATACTATACAAAACGAAGGTGAAACAATTGTGTCATGTCGAACATCTTGTTGAACTGCATGGCAATCTTTGTAAAAGGACGTTGGTTGGATTTCGGCATATCTTCGAAGAACTTTATGGTACGTACAAGTTCGATGTGTTTGCTCCAGTCCGTTACCGTTTTCGGGTCCAGAATGCCCCACTCCAGATGCGCCTCTTTCATGCCGGCACTCTTGATACGCATATCCACAAAGAATTTACCGAACTGTGAAATGACATCAAACATGATTTCGGCACCTCTAAATCTCTGTGCGAGGGTGCTTAAAAAATCCCTTACATCTTCCTCCCTAAAGTAAGGCAATACGCCAGGAACCGTAATAAACAAACCCTGACTGATGTCGCCGATTTCGTCTATCCAGGAATAATCCAGCATCGACTTTGCAATATATTTTACACGGTTGTTTGGCGGCGGCAGCAATTGTGTACGCAAGGCAATGGAATCCGGCAAGTCTAAGTCATACCATAAGGCTGTACCGTTATCGCATCTGTAATAGGTGGTATCCAGCCCGGCTCCGATATCCAGGATTTTTCCGTTTGGATGTTTTCGCAAAAATTCTTTAATCGCTTCATCCATTCTATAAGCACGATAACATAAACCATGCACACCAATTTCTGTGATATTGCGCAGCAGCTTTTTTCGGTCAACATCCAGCTGATTAAATAAGTCTACGGCTTTTGTGTCATTCAGCAACGGATTTTTGTATTCCGTTTCCTTTGCCCTTGAAACCAACGGCAGCAATAACGTTTCCTGCACACGACCGAGTTGTATTTTTATTTTTTCCATTTTGTCATTCTGAACGAAGTGAAGAATCTCTTTGGATTTTATACTAAAACTATAAAGCACATCTGTTAATTACTTCGGACTATACTCGCTTTCTTTATCTCTGATGATTTCATCGTAATTCATGCTCATCTTTTTGCATTTCTGCTGCACAAATAAATCCATCTGGTCATCGTAATGCTTATTGCCTTCCACATTACTGGTACCATATGGTGAGATGCTTTCAATAACAGGGCAGTTTGGAGTAAACTGCACCAATTCGATGTAGGTTTCTCCCACTTCCGCCTTAAACGTACCGTTTTTATGTTTGGAAATCCACATGGTGGCAATCACATCCGGTATGCCGCCTATCGGTAATTCCTTTTTGCCCCTTACCAGTTTTTGCAAATCACCCAGTGGAACTTCAATCGTTCCGAAATGTTCTTTCAGGTGCGCCTGTGCATCTTCCACGCATTGCACTAAGAGCCACTCCTTGATTTTGGTGCGCACTGCCGGGAAATGTCCTTCTTTGACCAGCCTGTCGATTACAGAACGGGTAATCAACGCTACCATAGCGGCTTGTTTGTTGTTTACATCGGCACTTCTGTTCCATCTATTCAGCATGTCAATGCTTTCTTTAATCTGGGGATATTTCTTTGTATCCAGATGCAGTACATCTTCAATGTTTATCATGGCATAATTAAAGGCCGGATTCATGAACGACTGATCGTATTTTATCTTCTTGAAATCCTCGTAAGTCAGTTTGCCACTGTTGGCAAACAGATAGCTGGTGCGTAAAGAACGGTTGTCATCATACGCGAAATAATAATCTTTCAGCGGATGTGAATTTTTGTCGGGGTTGTCTTCTTTTGAGGTGCAATTAAATGGCGTATTGTTGTTGTTGAACACATAGCCGCACTTTGGATTAATCACCTTCAATAGCGTGTCATAAGGGTAATAGTCATTGGCTTTCCAGTTGGTGGCTGAGGTGTTTCCAGGCAGCACATGCCACCAGTCATACCCTTTGGCTCTTCTCGGAAAATGTCCATTATCGAGGTACATGATGTTATTGTCCTTGTCCGCATAAATGATATTCATACCCGGTAATGCCATCTCTTTCACTGCCGTTTGAAATTCATCAAAGTTCCTGGCTTTGTTCATGTGGTACCATTGTTCCGCACCTCGAATATCAAAGGCTGAAGGGAAACGCAGCGCAAAATAGTTGCCGTCTTTCTCCATCACCGGGCCATACACACTTTCATAAAATTTTTTAGTGACAGGAATTTTAATGATCCACCAGATTTTCACCCGCATCCTCACTTTTTTCTCCTTCAATTCCAGCCATTTGCCATCGTATTCATACTTCAGTTTTTCCGACGGATGCATTTTCAGCTGATATACATCATCGTGGTCTGCAAAGCTCACCGTATGTGCCCATCCCAGATGTTCATTGGCGCCGTGAAAGATGGTGACTCCACCCGGAAACGTTCCCCCCAGAATATTCCAGCCTTCATCCGAATGCAGGTGCGCCTCATACCAGGAATAAGGGCCCTCCAGCGGCTGATGGGAGTTGATACCGAGGTAGGTGTTGCCATCCGCCGTCTTGTTGCCGTTCAGGGCAAATCCGTTACTTCCTTTGGGTGCATTTAAGGTGGAAGTGCCAATGGTGCCGTTAGAAATTTTCATGATGGAAAACGGAACATTCGTCATCAGGGCCAGTCCCACCGTATAGCCTACAATCATATCTTTTTCCGTAATCGGAAGCAAATCCTTCATCATGTCTTCTTCCGGATGTAATTTGATATAATTATTGCAAGCCAGCACATAAGCACTGAGGATGCTCTTGAATTTGGGAGAGAAACTCTTGTCATACAATCTATCCACACTCTCACGCGCACCGATGAAGGCACACAGAAAATCCATGATGGCCCCGTCTTTACCTTTCAATTCACCCAGTCTGCCACGTGCCGTCAGTAGGTTTTCCCGCATGGATTTGATATCATCTTCGCAGGTGGCCCAGGCCAGACCATAGGCCACTTCTTCATCTGTCTTTCCGTAAATATGAGGCACGCCCCATTTGTCACGGATGATTTTTATATTCTTCGTGTTGATTTCAATAGAGAATGCAGAAGAAAGACAGCAGGTGAGCAGGAAGAGTAAGAGTGGTTTTTGCATAGCTTATAATTAGACTATTAAGATAAGTATAAATGATAGGAAAGCGACTATACGATTGTTTAGTTTTGGTTAAAGTTGTCTATGGATAATCCGTGCCGACCAATTTTATTATCTTAGCCAAAATTTAAATCATGTATATCCTTAGCGTCAACTGCGGCAGCTCATCCCTGAAATTAGATGTCATAGATACGGTAACACAACAATCCGCTTCAACACTGAATGCTGAACGTTTACCCGAGGTAGGGGATATAAAATTTAACGGTGAAACACGCACCTACAGTGGCGAAATATCATTTCCATCCATTCTTCTGTTTTGTCTGCAGACGCTGAAGAATGAACTGGCAGACATGACCATCAGCGGAATAGGGCATCGCGTGGTTCATGGAGGAGATCAATATTACCAACCTGTACTTATAGATGAACAGGTTGCCAAAACCATCGAAGAGCTGATTGATCTGGCACCGCTGCACAACCCTGCCAATCTTGCCGGCATAAAGGCGGCACAGCAAGTTTTTCCGGGCTTGCCGAACGTAGCCGTCTTCGATACCGCCTTCCATCAAACCCTGCCCAACCGTGCAAAGCATTATGCGATAGACAAAGAGATTGCAGAAAAATACAACATCAAACGCTACGGATTTCATGGCACCAGCCATCAGTACGTTGCACAAAAAGCTGCGGATTATCTCAAACAGGACATCCGGAATCTGCGTATCCTTTCCTGTCATCTGGGTAATGGTGCGAGTATCTGTGCCATTGAATTTGGCAGAAGTGTGGAGGTGTCTTTTGGCATGACGACCATGGAAGGCCTGGTGATGGGAACACGTGCCGGAGATACCGATCCGGGCATCGTGACCTTTTTGCAGCAAAAAGAAAACTGGACATGCGAACAGGTGGAGAATTTCCTGAATAAGAAATCGGGACTTGCCGGCTTGAGCGGATTGGGAAATGATATGCGCGACATCTTACAGCATGCAGAAAACGGCAATGAAGACGCTCGCCTGGCAATACAGGTATTTACACACCGGCTTACAAAATACATCGGTGCTTATGCCGCCGTGATGAGCGGTGTGGATGTATTATTGTTTACCGCAGGGATTGGCGAAAACAGTCCTGAAATCAGAAACAGGGTTTGTCAGGGCTTAGAGTTTATGGGAATCATGCTCGACGATGATAAAAACAAATCGGTAAAGCTGAGTGAAGAAAATGAAGTGTATAATATTTCGGATGAAAATTCCCGTGTAAAGATTCTGGCCATACGAACGGATGAACAGCTGGCCATTGCACTGGAAACGCAAAAGATCATTGAAGAGAAGAATAAGGTGAATTGCGTGCCGAAAATTCCGATTGCCATTTCTGCGCGTCATGTGCATCTGACCCGGGAGACGGTGGATGTCTTATTCGGAAAAGATTACGAACTGACGGAATATAAACCTTTGTCGCAACCCGGACAGTACGCTGCGAATGAAACCGTAACGATTGTGGGTAAGAAGAATAAGATAGAGAACGTGCGTATACTGGGGCCGCTGCGACCGAAAGATCAGGTGGAGATTTCCAAGACAGATGAATTCTTCTTAGGGGTGGATGCACCGGTTCGGGAAAGCGGGAATGTGAGCGGAACGCCGGGTATCACGTTGCAGGGACCCAAAGGCAGCGTCACCTTAAAAGAAGGGGTGATTGTGGCGTGGAGGCATATACACATGCACCCTGCAGATGCGGAGTTGTTTGGGGTGAAAGATAAGGATGTGGTCAGTGTGGATGTGGATGATGAAGACAGACCGCTGACATTTAAGAATGTACTTATTCGTGTATCGGATAAATTTAAGCTGGAGATGCACATAGACACGGACGAAGGCAATGCAGCTGAAATTAAAAGCGGAGAAGAAGGAGAATTGGTATTATGTGCCACTAATGTTAGTCTGCACGAACGAAATGTTTGATTCCTTCATTTGCCAGCAAGTCTCTCGAAGAGGACGCTGCGTTGTAAGTTTATCTGATTCTGAGCGCAGAGTCCCCTGTAGGAGAGTCTGCCGATAAGGTGAAATACAAATCTCTTAATTAATATTGATCTGCAGCACGATTGAATTCCTGTTTTATTTGCCTTGCAAGCGATGCCGGTTCGAGGATTGTTACCTGAGCACCATAGCTGAGCAATAATGAAAATAATTCTTTATTTGGAATAAGTTCTAAGCGTACTTCCAAAGAACCATCTGCTAAATCTTTATGTTTCTGATAAGGTGAAATTGGTTTTGTACGAATATAAGCTGCAAAAGAAGGAACAAACCGCAAAACTATATTTACAGGTTTTACACCATCTGGTTTGGTGACGCCAATAATATCATCAAAGTATTCGTTGAAATTAATCTCTTTATTCTTTCGGTATTTTTTCTTTATGGATTCAATGCTCACAAATCTGTCCAATGGTAAGTTAAAAAGTTTATTTGCTTCGTCATTCCAACCAAATAAATACCAACGTTTGTTGTATTGTTTCAGATAATAAGGATGTATGGTAAGCAAAGAGTAATTTTCTGAATTAAAAGGCTGATAGTTGATATTTAATACACTTTTATCCAAGATATGTTGGTAAAGTTCACCTAGAAAATGCCTTCCTTTTAAATCCGGATTATCATCAAAGGCAATAATGCCTTCGGCTTTTTCGTTGAGACCAAATGATTTTTCGAGCTGAGGTATAATTTCCTGTATCCAGTCGAACTGAGGCATGCCGCTAAAACGTTGCAGTAATAATAGTGCAGAACGCATTTGTTCTGCTTCCATGCTGTTCATTGGTTGCTTGTTAATGGAAAATCCTGAATCTTTGTAACGATAAATCAATTTTTTTCCGTCACGCACATCGTCCAGTTCTATATTCCAACCTTCTGAACTACGCATAAAGGCAATATCATCGCGTATCTGTCGCAAGCTGATGCCATTATGATTTGGGTCAATTTCAGCCAATACCTTATCACATTCCGCAATTAAATCATCTATATAATATTTTTTATATCTACTACTAAAACATTTGTCTAATGTTTTGTATCTTATCCACGCATTTTTATTAATTGCCATAAAATTTATTTTCTGTGCAGTTGTAGTGCACAAATATAGTATATTTAGAAATAATTAAAGAAGATGGACATAACAATCTAGAAAATCAGTTTAAAAAACTTTATTAATCTGACGGAACAATGTGGAATATTTAAAACAATTATTAATGAGTTGATAAGTTCTAAATACAATTGAAATTTGAAGAATTTTGGGCGCTTATTATCAAATGATTAGACGTAAAAAGGGTTTACTATTCTAAGAATAAATTGGTTAACTCAAGAATAAAATAAAAAAATAGCCTAAATTGATTAAAACGAATATTATTTTATAAGAATGACCTTTACTTTGAAAATTGATGAATCAATATTAAAAGTTTTTTAAAAATAAGTAAGATTCTAAAATTAATATTGTTTATTTAAAAATCATGAAATGAGTTTTGATAAAATTAAAAGAAATAGTATACGTAGTTTGAATTTTGAAGCACTTCAAATGTTAGAAATTAAGATTTATTTTCATAGATTTTTGATGTAATAAAAAGTGAGATTTTTGACAGAGTTCATAGTTTTTTAAAAGAAACTAATGAATAATTTTCTTATCGAATTTTTGCACTTTGGAATAAAAGAAGATTTTAAAAACTCATTTCACGATATACTAATATTTTAAATAGAAAATATGGAATACATAAGATTTTGCAAAAATATTTAAAAAAAACAAATTGAACATTAATAAATATGTGAGAAATTGAATTGGGATTTACATATGTAAAAGGTTAAATAAAAGAAGAGGAAAACCATAAACAAGAGATTTATGCAGCTAACTTTGTATTGTATTACATAGATCTTTGATATTAATTTATGCAATATTTGAAAAGACCAGTAAACTGTCAATCACAAAAGCAAGTTAAATATTGTAATGAGGTTTTTCGTTTATTACGAAACACCAGTGAATATTGATAGACGTTGAATTCTCACAGCTAAAAAAGAAACAGAAGATATATTCTTATCTTTTTATCCATCGCTACCAAAAGAGTGAGCATTAACTTATTCAATAGATTAAATTCGGATGCTTGATGAGAGTCAAAGTGATTAAATGATACACTATCTAATGAGAACTGATCTTATATCTGTATATCAGAAGATTGATTTTACAGATATTAGTTTTAGATAATATTGCATTTCCTGTGAGATCTTTTAACACATCTACCTGATCTGTGAAAAATCTAGACTTTTAATTTTTACAAGTATTCAAAATATTATTCTTACTTAGAAATCAAAGAAAATGAGTAAAGAGTAAGAAAAATGAATTGAATCTACGATCTAAAAGAAAATTGATATAAGATTGTAATAATATTTAAGAAATAAGTTGGCATTATGAAGAATAAAACTATAATTAAAAAGAAAATGGTTCATGATAGACATTATACACTATCATTTTTGCTGGAAACTCATATACAATGTACTTTTACGCTAGCACTTCATTGCATTTATTCCCTTATTCAATGGATAACAACAATAATCAAACAAAATATAATCATTATTTGAGCCATCTTAAGAGTATTAAATCAATAATTTCTTCTGCAAAATCAGAAGAAATTATTGGAGACCCAAATAATAGATTAATTGATTCTATTTAGTTATAAATTAGTTTTCTGTGCACTTTCACTGCACACATGCATCGTAACTTTGGTACATAAATTAAAAGTTATGCAAAACGGTATCTCCATCCTTGATTTTTTACAATTTGACTGCCCTACACAGGAACAAAAAGCTGCTTTATTGGCTATGGCAGCATTTGTAAATCCGGAGAATAATGACGACTTCTTTATTTTGTGCGGTGCTGCGGGTACGGGAAAAACATCCATTACCACAGCCTTGGTGGGTTATATGAACAACAGGGAAATCGGATATTGTATTGCCGCTCCAACGGGACGTGCAGCGCGTATCTTAGGGAGAAAATCCAAGGTGTTGAGTTCCACTATTCATTCCATGATTTATTTGGTTAATTGCAATCCTGAAACAGGTGAAATCAAGTACACCCTAAAACAGAGAGACAATGAGGAAGATGCACCTTCTATCTTCATTATAGATGAAGCATCTATGATAAACGCAGAAACCTATAAACAGGAAGATAGCTTGTTTCTGAGTGATAATTCTTTACTGGTAGATTTGGTGAAATTTGTAAAGCAACACCATGCTAACAGCAAGATTATATTTTTAGGCGACAGAAATCAATTGCCGCCCATCAACGAACAAAATTCCTATGCGTTATTACCGGAATATCTGGAAACAAAATTCAATTGGAAAGGTAATCATCAGATACTTACAGAGGTCAAACGTCAGGAAGATGGAAGTAAAATCATGAAGAATGCCATTAATACAAGAATCGCCATTGAAAACAATAAAACGTTTTCAAAATTAGAATGCTTTAAGTTTGGTGGCAGGATTGCAGGAGCAACAACCCATTATCTGAATGAGTTCAAAAAAAATGGACCGGATAACAGTATTTCGATTGCCTGTTCACACAACAGTAATCAATTATTTAATAGTATTGTTCGAGAGAAGTTGTTTGGGAAAAACTGCAAGATGATTGAAAAAGGAGATTACTTACTGGTAACACAAAGCTGGGAAAGAAACGGACAGCGATTGTTTAATGGCGACCACGTAATTGTGGAAGATTTTGATGCAACACATACAGAATTGGTAGCTGGGTTACATTTTATGCCCATAAAATTAAAAGCAAAAAATATAGAAGGCAAAGATGAAATTATTGACGACTATATTTTACTGGATAGTATAACAAATCCAAGTGGTGTTCTTACATTAGAAAAAGAGAAACAGTTACGTCACGACAGATTCGCTAAAAATAATGTATATCGTGAATCTAAGAATGCAAAAGACGACCGTTATATTGGTGCGATAAGATTAACCTATGGTCATTCTATTACTTGCAATAAAGCTCAAGGCGGTGAATGGAAAAATGTTTATGTAAATACTTACTATATTCCAAATTTAAAATGGCAATATACTGCCATCACCAGAGCACAAAATGAATTATTATTGTACTAGTCAAACTTTTAATCATAGTATGTCAACCAAACCCACCACGCAATCCGAAGCTGTCATCTATTACATTCAGGAAATGGATATTGAAATGGTGGAGCTGATTCTGGATGAGGATAAAACCTATCAGAATGTATCCAAGGCAACTTTTATAGAAACACTGGGAAACGTGTTCAATATCTTCAGGCATAATAAAAACACTAAACTGGTCGGACATCCCGGGTTTTGCAACAGCGATATTTGTCCGAATGCTTGTGACGGCGGATATTCCTTTGTCGGCAACCACTCCAAACATCGCATGGACCTCATCATTGATGTCAAACAGGGAAAAGTTCTGGACATCTGCCAGTGTCATGATTTTAAGGCCTTTAACAGCGAAATTGCTGCCGATGATTACCACATGCTGGAGTTGAATACTTACGGCGACAGAACAGCCTGGGAATCATCGGAAGATTCCTTTGATATTTTTTAATCGATGCAAGA
Source organism: Chitinophagales bacterium (assembly GCA_046329775.1). GTDB lineage: Bacteria > Bacteroidota > Bacteroidia > Chitinophagales > JADIYW01 > JADJSS01. Next base: position 414,418 of record JAXLTX010000003.1, on the reverse strand, counting down.
TGCGCTCAATCTGACATATCGGTATTCATCATAAATAATCCGTTTGTCTTGTAATATTCCCAGCATTTTATTCACTAATTTAGCAACCTAATACATTTTTGATGAAAAGACTAATAGCACTTTCACTTTCACTCTCACTTTCACTACTGTCATTTGCACAGCAAAATGATGTGGTGGGAAAGAATATCGACAAAACCGCCAAGCCAGGTGATGACTTCTTCAAATACGCCAACGGTGGCTGGATCAAACAGAATCCTATTCCGGCAGCGTATTCACAATGGGGCATCGGCAACCTGGTGCAGGAAGATGTTTGGACAAAACTCAGGACCATCAGTGAAAATGCAGTACTGCAAAATAAGACACTGGATAAGGTGGAAAACAATACCCGAATGATTGCCAATTTCTATCGTACCGCCATGGATACCGTTTCCATCGAAAAGCAGAAATTAAGCCCCATTGCGGCGGAACTCAAGATGATCAATGCCATCAAAGATAAAGCTACCTTGCTGAAGGCCATAACGCATCTGCACTCCATCGGCGTTCCCGTGGCTTTTGATCTGGGCGTTTATCAGGATATGAAAAACAGCGATGTCAACGCGCTGTATCTGTCTCAGGGCGGCTTGGGACTGCCTAACCGCGACTACTATTTCAACAAGGATGAGCGCACGGTGAAAATTGTGAAAGACTACAAGAACAAACACCTCGGCAGAATGCTGGAATTCATTCATCCGGACTTTACAACAGGAGCGACCGGCGTTTATGAACTGGAAAAAGGACTGGCGGAGCAATCCAGAAAACTGGAAGATCTGCGCGATCCATATGAGAATTACAATAAGATGTCCGTAGCTCAATTGAATCAGCTGACGCCATCCATCAACTGGACCGAGGTGTTTAAAGAACTGAATATCAAAACCGACTCCGTGATTGTTGGTCAACCGGAATTCTTCACCCGACTGAACAGCATCTGGAAAAAGACATCGCTGGCGGTTTGGAAAAACTACCTGCGTTTTCACCTGATTTCCAACTATGCGGATTATCTTCCAAAGAAAGTAAACAACGAGGATTTTCGCTTTTACGGAAAGGTAATCAGAGGAAGACAGGAACAATTGCCGCGCTGGAAACGTGCGCTGCAATGGGAGGAAAGCGCCATGGGCGAAATTCTGGGACAATTGTATGTGAAGGATAATTTCACACCGGCCACCAAACAGCGTTACGAACGTCTATGCGATGATGTGTTTGCCGCCTTTGCAGAACGCATCAAGAACCTGGACTGGATGAGTGAGGCTACCAAACAGAAATCCCTGCAAAAATTAAACTCCGTCACCAAGAAAGTCGGATATCCCGCCACCTGGAAAGATTTTTCTTCTCTGGTGACCAACGATAAATCACTGGTTGAGAATATCAGAAACGCCAACAAATTCTGGTTCCGTTACAATATCGGCAAACTCAACAAGCCGGTGGACAGAACCGAATGGGACATGACACCGCAAACGTATAATGCATACTACAATCCGTCCAACAATGAAATCGTATTGCCGGCGGGTATTTTTGTCATTCCGGGATTCCGGGATGAAGATATAGACGATGCAGTCATCTACGGATATGCGGCGGCCTCTACTATTGGCCATGAAATCACCCATGGTTTTGATGATGAAGGTCGACAGTTTGACGATAAGGGAAACCTGCAAAACTGGTGGCTGGAAGAGGATGAAAAGAAGTTCAATGAAAAGGCACAGAAATACATCGACCAGTTTGATAATTATGTGGTGCTGGATTCCATGCATATCAATGGCAAGGCCACCTTGGGCGAGAATATTGCCGACTTGGGCGGTCTGGTGATTGCATTAGACGCTTTCAAGAAAACGACACAGTACAAAGAAGGAAAACCGATTGATGGATTAACTCCGTTACAACGATACTTCCTAGGCTATGCACTGGGTTGGTTAGGTCATCAGCGCGATGAGGAACTGGCTACCCGCGTACTGACGGATGTACATTCGCCTGCATTCCTGCGTGTAAACGGACCATTCTCCAATATGGATGATTTCTACAATGCATTCAATATAGAACCCGGCACTAAAATGTATCGCACTCCCGCAGAGCGCGTTAAAATCTGGTAAAAGGTATTTGTATAAGTATCTGTTTTTTAATTAGTTATTTATAGTTATTATCCAAATCCGTTGATGTTTATCAACGGATTTTGTCTTTTTTGCCACTTATAAAGCCAAATCTGCCACTTATTGTGTTTAAACTGCCATTTACAAAGTTGCCCTTACGGGTTGTAAAGCTTGATGTAATATTGTATCAACAAACAGATTTGTTTACGTTTCTCTCTCTTTTAATCTGTTGTTTACGGCTTTTAACAAGACCCTAAAGTATTTAGAACTTCATTACCCTAGAATTTCAAAGTTTCATTCTCCAATGAAACTTTTTGTGCCAGTTGCGTGTTATAGTTATATATGATATTGTGTAAATTCTATGTCGGGGCGGGGGGTGAAAAAATAAAACTTTAGTGTATGAGAAAGATATACAAAATATTAGTACAGTTTTACATGCTGGTGTTCATTTTTGTACCGTTTACGGTCTTCGCAAGCAATAATGATACAGACAAAAATACGGAGGCTGTTATCCGGAGTATCTGGAAATATGAGCAGGATCAGACGAAATACTCACCGGAAGACGGAGTGGCCAAGAAAATTTTCTATCTCTCTCTGAACTCGGATGGTACTTACCACCAGTTTGTGCAGGTAGTACCCATTTCACCGCAGGATTATTTCAGGGTGAAAAACTACTCCATCGACGGGAAATGGACCGAAAAGAACGGAAAACTGATTCTGAATGAATATGGTAAGGAAAATGCCATTGATTACAATTTCCTGTATTCCAATTTCGAGAACATCGACAACCAGTTCATCAAGGTGAAGAAGTAATACCTGAGATATAAAATGATGTTGTTTACGTGAGCCTCTTTCAAAGGAGGCTTTTTTATTTTTAAATCATTAATTCTGACAAGTTCCGCCAAGTATCCTGCCGCATTTTGTAAATTTAACCTGTAAACATCCTTGCCTACCGCATTGAAGTACCGTAAAATGAAACAAAACTTCGACACCGCATTACTGGAACAGTTGGCTTCTTCCTTAGAAGGCGAATTATTTTTTAATGATACCATGCGTGCACTGTATGCCACAGATGCCTCGGTGTATAAGGAATATCCGACAGCGGTGTGTTACCCGAAATCCGGGAAGGATATTCAGACCTTGCTGCATTTTGCAGCCAGACATAAGACGTCTGTCATTCCCCGTACGGCCGGCACTTCGCTTGGTGGTCAGGTGGTGGGCGGCGGCATCGTGGTGGATGTTTCCAAACATTTCAACAATATTCTTGAAATAAACAAGGAGCATAACTACTGCATCGTGCAGCCCGGTGTAGTACGCGATGAACTGAACCGTCAGTTGAAATCTTCCGGACTGTTCTTTGCACCTGAAACGTCTACCGCCAACCGCGCCATGATAGGCGGTATGGTGGGTAACAATTCCTGCGGTGCCAATTCTATCGTATATGGCAGCACGCGCGACCATGTGCTTGAGCTTTCAGGGTTTTTGAGTGATGGCTCGGAAGTGGTTTTCGGAAATATCACGACACAGGATTTCTACAAGAAAACACAGCAGGGAAATCTGGAAGGCGCTATTTATAAATTTTTGCAGCAAGAGTTATCCGACAAGGAAATGCAGGCAGAGATTCTGCAGCAATTCCCGAATCAGAAAATACATCGCAGAAATACAGGCTATGCTGTGGATGAATTGCTGAAGCAACAGCCATTTGCCGAAAACGGCAAGCCGTTCAATATGTGTGAACTGATTTGCGGCAGTGAGGGAACCTTAGCTTTCATTACGGAAATAAAATTAAATCTGGTGCCGATTCCACCCAAAGAGAGTGTCGTTGTCGCCATCCATTTCAAGACGCTGGAAGAAAGTTTACGAGCCACGGTAATTGCCATGAAGCATCAGCCGAGTGCCTGTGAGCTGATTGACAAGATAATCCTGGATTGCACCAAAGAAAATATAGAACAGCGCAAAAACCGTTTTTTTGTAAAAGGAGATCCAGAAGCCATTTTATGTGTGGAGTTTCACGGGGAAACGAAAGAAGAAATTGATACCAAAGCAAAAGCATTGCAAAATGATTTTGAGAAGGAAAATATAGGATATCATTTCCCTTATCTGTATGGAAATGACATCAACAAGATATGGACCCTGCGCAAGGCAGGTTTGGGGCTTCTGGCCAATATTCCCGGCGATGCAAAGGCGGTGGCCGTGATTGAAGATACGGCCGTGGCTGTGGATGATTTGCCGGCATATATCGGCGAGTTTACCGATATGATGAACAGCCATCAGCAGCGCAGCGTGTATTACGCGCATGCCGGGGCGGGCGAATTGCATTTGCGCCCTATCCTGGATTTGAAGAAAAGAGAAGATCGGGTATTGTTCAGAACCATTGCTACGGAGACGGCGCATCTCGTAAAAAAATATAAAGGTTCCCTGAGTGGAGAGCATGGCGATGGTCGCGTAAGGGGAGAGTTTATTCCGCTGATGGTAGGAGAGAAGAATTATCAATTGTTGCGCAGGCTGAAATACACGTTTGACGCCAATAATATCCTGAATCCGGGTAAGATTGTTGATACGCCGCCGATGGATACCTCTTTGAGATATGAAGAAAATCAGGAGACCCGACAGTTTGATACAGTCTTCAATTTCGATAGAGACGAAGGGATTCTGCGTGCTGCAGAAAAATGCAACGGAAGCGGCGATTGCCGCAAATTGCCGGGCAGCGGAGGCACCATGTGTCCGTCTTATATGGCTACCCGAAATGAAAAAGACACCACGCGCGCGCGCGCGAATATTTTGAGAGATTTCCTGACAAATTCAGAACAAGCGAATAAGTTCAATCACAAGGAAGTCTATGAAGTGATGGACTTATGCCTCAGTTGTAAGGGATGCTCCTCCGAATGCCCGTCTAATGTGGACATCACGACACTGAAAGCGGAATTCCTACATCAGTATTATAAAGAGAATGGCGTGCCCTTGCGAACAAAAGCGATTGCAAATATCGGACAGTTAAGCAAATTGGCCATGTTATTCCCATCTCTCAGCAATTTTGGATTGACCAATAGATTCACATCCGGATTATTGAAGAAAATACTGAGGATTGCACCGAATCGTTCGATGCCCTTGTATTACAAAGAAACGCTGTTAAGCTGGTATAAGAAAAACACGAAGGAGTTGGAATTGAAAATTCCGCAAAAAGGAAAAGTGTATTTCTTTTTTGATGAGTTTACCAATTATAATGATGTGGAGATTGGCATCAAGGCGCTAAAACTACTGACAAAACTCGGCTACGAGATTGCATATATTGAACACGCCGATAGTGGTCGTGCGCATTTGTCAAAAGGCTTGATACAGGAAGCGCAGAAACTGGCGAAAGAGAATGTTGCCATCTTTAAAACCTGGATCAATAACGATGTCCCCCTCATTGGTATCGAGCCATCCGCCATTTTATCCTTTAGAGATGAATACCCGAGACTGGTAGATAAGAGTGAAATTCAGGCTGCCAGAAAATTGGCGGAAAACTGTTTCATCATCGATGAATTTATTGCACTCGAAATTCAGAAAGGAAACATAACATCTGCTCAATTTACCAAAGCCACCAAGCAAATAAAACTGCACGGACATTGCCATCAGAAGGCATTATCGTCTGTTCAATCTTCCATACAGCTGATGAGTTTGCCGGAAAATTATCATGTTGAAAATATTCCAAGCGGCTGCTGTGGTATGGCCGGCAGTTTCGGATATGAGAAAGAACATTTCGACGTTTCCATACAGGTAGGAGAGTTGGTCTTATTTCCGGCTGTGAGAAGTGCCGACGCAGAAACCATCATAGCCGCACCCGGTACCAGCTGCCGCCATCAAATCAAGGATGGCACCCAAAGGCACGCACTGCATCCGGTGGAGGTGCTGTATGATGCATTGGTGTAAGTACATCAGATATGCCTGTTTTCTGCCCTGAAATCCGTTGATTCTACACGATAGCATTTCATAGCTGTTCATAAAATTTTCACATTTCTTGTTAAAAATCAAACCAGAAGCACTCAAAATTGGTTAATTTGGTGTTACGTAACATAAAGTAACTCATGCAAAGTATCCAGATTTATACGGTAAAGACTTTTATTAATGTCATCAGGAACATTTTGTTTGTACACAAGACAGAACCCAATACGGTAAGGGTTGGCTTTGAACGTTTATCCAATATTACCAAGTTTCCAAGATTTGTAAAAAAGGAAGAGCTGCAGTATGCAGGTGTTGATGCCGCGTGGTTTATCCCGGATGGATATGGAAAATCCAAGACCATCTTATATCTGCATGGCGGTGGCTATGTTGTTGGATCCTATAATACACATAGGGCATTAATAGCCCGTATAGCCCGCGCTTCCGGGTGTAAAGCGCTGGCGATTAATTATCGGAAAGCACCTGAAAACGCCTACCCTTGCGCTCTTATAGATGCACTGGCCGCCTATAAGAAAATGCTGGAAGATGGATACGAAAATATCTTTATCATGGGCGACTCTGCTGGTGGAGGATTAACGCTCGCCTTGTTGCAAATGATAAGAAAACAGCGACTGCAAAAAGCTGCAGGTGTGGTATTGCTTTCTCCCTGGACAGACCTGACACTCAGCGGTGATAGCATCAGATCAAAAAAAGACAAAGATCCCCTGATTACGCCGCATCTGCTGGGGATTTTCTCCAAAAGATATTTGGGAGACGCAGATCCCAGCGACCCCCTGATTTCTCCGCACTTCGCAGATGTGAAAGGATTTCCGCCTACCCTGATTCAGGTGGGCAGTAATGAGGTATTATTTGATGATTCCATCCGCATGGCCCAAAAGATGAACAAGGCCGGAGTGAAAGTACAGCTGGAGATTTATGAAAACATGATGCATGTCTGGCAATATCTCGGCGGCATTGTACCTGAAGCCAATAAAGCCATCGATGAAATAGGTGATTTTGTAAAGTCTGTGCAGGTAAGCACGAAAGCCGACAGACAGGATGCCATGGCAATTTACTGATTTATGGAATATCTCAATATGGATAAACAGAAAATTACTTGCCCTCAATGCGGTGGTAACGATTTCAAAGACATAGATGAAACACATATAGAGTGTACACATTGCGGCACGCAGGTAGATACTACCATTACACTCACAGATAATACCAATCAGAATATGGTGATAAGAGATGGCGCGGATGTGCAAATTACAGATAATGCAACTATAAAAATTAAAGGCGGTTTGGAAATCAAAGGTGGTACATTAACCATTAAGGATGGAGGCAGTCTCGAAATCGGGTAATCTGGTATTTACATTATTTAAGAATTATAATTCCCCATCATTTTGTTTTAAGAAACTAATTCTCTATGTTTGTCTTGATGAAAAGCTTTTTGAACAATGCAATGTGCTGCTGTTGTAAAACAGAAACGGAAGGCTTTGTCTGAAACTGAAATATTTGAATGAAATATACAGCCTTCCTTGATTTCGGAAGGCTTTTTTTATGTCTATTGATTCACTTTTAAAATAAAAACAATGAGTACTTACAAATTTGAAACACTGCAATTACATGCCGGACAGGAGGTCGACCCAACGACAGGCTCGCGTGCCGTTCCCATCTACCAGACAACTTCGTATCAGTTCAAAGACACAGAACATGCAGCCAATTTATTCGGCTTGCGTGAGTTTGGAAACATCTATACGCGTATCATGAATCCGACAACGGATGTATTTGAAAAACGCATTGCAGCGCTGGAAGGAGGCGTAGCGGCATTGGCTACAGCTTCCGGACAATCCGCACAGTTTTTAGCGTTGAATAATATCTTGGAAGCTGGCGATAATTTTCTTTCTACTTCATTTTTATATGGCGGAACCTACAATCAGTTTAAGGTGGCGTTTAAACGCTTAGGAGTGGAAGTGCGCTTTGCCAACGGTGATGATCCTGCATCCTTTGAAAAATTAATTGATGATAAAACAAAAGCAATTTATTTAGAATCAATAGGAAATCCGAGAGGCAATGTGCCTGACTGGGCTGCTTTTAAAGCGCTTTCAGATAAATACGATTTGCCAATTGTAGTAGACAATACATTCGGTGCCGGCGGTTATTTATTTCAGCCCTTGAAACATGGTGCACATATCGTGGTGGCTTCCGCAACAAAATGGATTGGTGGTCACGGTACATCCATCGGTGGTGTAATTATTGATGGTGGAAATTTCAACTGGGGCAATGGAAAATATCCGCAGTTTACGGAACCATCCGAAGGTTATCATGGATTGAATTTCTGGAATGTATTCGGTACGCCTGGACCATTTGGAAATATCGCCTTCATCATCCGTGCGCGCGTGGAAGGCTTGCGCGATTTTGGCGCAGCGGTGGCACCGTTCAATTCTTTCTTATTCTTACAAGGTTTAGAAACGCTTTCTTTAAGAGTGGAACGCCATAACCAGAATGCCCTGGCGTTGGCACAATGGTTGCAACAGCATCCGAAAGTGGAGAAAGTGACTTATACCGGTTTGCCGGATTCTCCGTATCATGAGCTGGCAAAAAAATACCTGACCAATGGCTTCGGTTCCGTGTTTACGTTTGACGTAAAAGGCGGATACGATGCGGCTAAGAAATTCATCAATTCATTGAAGCTGACTTCCCATGTAGCCAACGTTGGAGATGTGAAAACATTGGCGATTCACTCTGCATCTACCACCCACGAGCAGCTGACGGATGAAGAGCAGGCGGCATCCGGCGTGTCTAAAAGTTCTATCCGCGTTTCGGTGGGTATCGAACACATAGATGACATTAAAGCGGATTTCGATCAGGCTTTGAATGCTTAATTGTACTACATTAATAACATTGGGATTGTTTTAAAACTTTCCCAATGTTTTTTTATTTTATCTTTGTTTCAAATTATGTCTACAAAAATTCTGACACATAAGCAGCCCATTACCTTGGAATGTGGCGTCACACTTCCTGAGGTGGATATCGCCTACACCACTTTTGGCGAAATGAATGCCGACAAATCAAATGTAGTTTGGATTTGCCATGCGTTTTCCGCCAACTCCAATCCGGCAGAATGGTGGCCGGGCATGGTGGGGGAAGGATTGTTTCTGGACCCGAAAAAATATTTTATCGTTTGCGCCAATATGCTGGGCTCCTGCTATGGCACTACCGGTCCTTTGTCGGTCAATCCCGAAACAGGCAACAAATACTATAAGGATTTCCCTACCGTTACGGTACGGGATATGGTGCAAACACTTACGATTCTGCGCAAACACTTGGGCATTGAAAAGATATTCTTCGCCTGCGGATTCTCTATGGGTGGACAACAACTGCTGGAGTTTGTGATTCAGGAACCGGATATATTTGACAATATTCTATTAGGGGCTACGAATATTCAGCACTCACCCTGGGGCATCGCCTTCAATGAATCGCAGCGCATGGCCATCGAAGCGGATGGCACGTTTGGTGAAGCCAGTGACAATGCCGGTATCAATGGTATGAAAGCGGCGCGCAGTATCGGCCTCATTTCTTACCGGAATTACAAAGCTTACAATAAAACACAAGCTGAGCCGGATAATGATAAACTGGAAAATTTCAGAGCCTGTTCCTACCAGCGCTATCAGGGCGAAAAACTGGCCAGCCGTTTTAATGCTTATTCGTACCATATCTTATCCAAAGCGATGGATAACCACAACATCACCCGCGGAAGAAGCAATGCCAAAGAAGTATTGTCTACGGTAAAATGCAACGTATTGGTATTAGGTATCACTTCTGATTTCTTATATCCGCTGGAAGAGCAGCAATTGCTGGCCTCGCTGATACCACACAGCATGTTTGTAGAAATCAATTCCGATTACGGACATGATGGTTTCTTGATAGAAAATGAACAGATGTCTAAGATTCTGAGTGCGTTTTTGAAGGTGTGAAAAGGCCTACTCACTTTTAACCTGTATCATTTTTGCAATATCAATAGCCCTTTGTTTAACGGCATCCGCATCACCTCCCACTCTGTCATATGCTAATGCCACCGCCATTCTGCGATAAGGACGTGTTGTGGGTTTTCCAAAAATCCGGATATCTGACTTGGGTTGGTTTAATGCATTTTCCAATCCGGTGTAGGCGGGATGCGAGCCTTCCTTATCCGCTAAGATAACCGCACTGGCTCCTGTTCGTTCTAGTGTAATTTCAAAAATGGGTAATCCTAAAATGGCCCGTGCATGCAATTCAAATTCTGATAAATTCTGTGTGCCGGCCAGGGTTACCATTCCCGTATCGTGCGGCCTAGGTGATAACTCGGAAAAATAAACGCCGTCGTTTGCCAGAAAAAATTCTACGCCCCAGATGCCTGCACCGGTCAGTGCTTTGGTGACTGTCCCTGCCATGCGTTTTGCTTCCGCTTCATCTTCCGGTCTTACAAATGCAGGTTGCCAGCTTTCCTGATAGTCGCCGCGTTCCTGCCGATGCCCGATGGGTGGGCAGAATAAGGTCTCACCATCTTTTTGTGTGACGGTTAAGAGTGTTATTTCCGCATAGAAGTCTACAAATGCTTCCACAATGATTTCTGTGTAGTCGCCGCGTTTACCGGACTGCGCATAAATCCAGGCCTTTTCCATATCTTCTGCTGTTTTAATGACAGACTGTCCTTTCCCGGAGGAACTCATCAAAGGTTTCACTACACAGGGTATACCAATGACTTTAACAGCAGATTGTAGTTCTTCCAGACTGTTGGCATATGCATACCTTGCAGTTTTTAATCCCAGTTCTTTGGCAGCCAGATCGCGAATGGCTTTGCGATTCATTGTAAAATTGGCCGCTTTCGCACTCGGCACCACCGTGATGCCTTGCTGCTCGTAAGTATAAAAACGTTCGGTGCGAATGGCTTCAATTTCTGGGACAATCAGATCTGGCCGATGTTTGGCTACAATTGCATCTAAAACCGAACCATCCAGCATATTAATGACTTCACGTTCATCGGCCACCTGCTGTGCAGGAGCATCATTGTAAGAATCCACGGCAATCACATACTGCCCGAGCCGTTTCAATGCAATCACGAGTTCTTTACCCAATTCTCCGGAGCCTAAGAGCATAATTTTTTTCATAGCGACTAATTTTAAAAAAAGTTTTATATTTTTTGCAGCCGGAAAACTAAATAAAAATCATGAAAATTCACGTTTTAAACAAGCTATTTATTCCTGAATGCTTAATTGCTAAAGATTTTAATAAAATAGGTTTAAATTTGAAGACGATACACTAAGCCGTATTAGAAATCATGTTAAAAGGTAAAGGAGTAATGCATTTCATCAAAGAAAAGATGTGGCTGAAATACAGTCTGGCGATTGTGTTTTTTACATTCCTGTTTCTGTTTGCCCAGAAACCACTTACACCTACCAGAACCTATTGCGGAGAATACATAAAAGTTTCAAAGATGGGCTTTGTGTTATTTTGTGATTCTTACCAATATATTTACCTCACGGCAAATCCATCGTTATTGCTGGATAGCAATTTTGTGGCGGTGCGACAAAATAGGCCCTTATATATTTATACGGCACATCTGATTGGTCTGCCGATAAGGTATGTGGTTGATGCCATGATTTCAACAGATATTTTTAAAAGATTGGGCGGTGAGCAACATTTATATCAGCAAAGCATCAACGAGAAGCTGGCATCCAGTCCGTTTCTGAAGATGTATAATATCGATGACCACAAAAATCTGGTGGTGGAATTACTTCCATTTTATATTGCATTTATACTGATGAATTTTATCATACTGCTCGGCTCTTTGTTATTATTTGAACGATTGCTAAGTGCTATCGGTATCCGACAGTTTATAATACATTTTCTTTCCTTATTTATCATATGCAGCGGCATCGTGAAAGCCTTTTTCTTTTCTGCCCACGAACAGATGTTTGCTTTCTTCACACCCATAAGTATCGCCTATGTCGTTTATCTGTTTTTGAATGATCGATTAACCCATAAGAAATTAATATTCATTTCTCTTGTAATGGGTATATTATGTCTGGCTTACGGAAGCTTCATCTTGTATTTTCCATGTTTAGGTATAGCGTATCTGGTTAAACAAAAATCTCTCCGAATCAGTTTTCAATTAATCCTTGATTTACTTCCGCAGGCCGTCCTGTTTGTTCTTCCCACCTTTGGCTGGATATTTATCTGCATGCATTTTTCAGGTCATTATTTTAACGGAGAGGTCGCTGTGTTCCGTGAGTTCGTATGGGTGATAGACGCTTTATCACTCGGCATTTCTAATTTCCTTGAAGTGTCCCTCGATTTTTTATTCAGGTATCTGAATACCGTTCTCATTACGCTGACACCTTTTCTGATAGGTATTTATCTGCTCAATAAGAAAATATTGAAATCAGCGGCACCGGTGACATCAAACCTGCTTTTTTATCAGTTTACAAGATGGATGTTTCTGTTGTTTTTCGTTTTTTTTCTGGTTCTGGGATACTATAATTTCAGGCTCACCTATACTTGTGTGCCAATGCTGTTAATACTCATTGCCATGAAAATTCAACAATTATTGGATAGCAACTATTTTGATGAAGCTAAGCTTTATAAAAGACTAAAAACACTCTCAGTAATCTGGATTACCTGGAGTGTTTTCAAGTACGGACCATTTCCTTTTCAATAATTTTCCGATTCCATCAAATTCTTCCTACATTTAATATCGAATAAAAGTTTTCGATATGGATTTTCAGCACAGCGCACGTGCGCAACAATACATCAAAAAAATCAAGAAGTTTATCGATGAAAAGATTCGTCCCGTAGAAATGCAATACTTTCAGGAAGTGCACCAACGCAACAACGGACAAGATTGGTCGAAATGGTCTGTTTCACCTTTAGTGGAAGAACTGAAAGAACAAGCTAAGGCTGAAGGCTTGTGGAATTTATTTTTACCTGATACAGAGCACGGACAAGGTTTGTCCACCATAGAATACGCACCATTAGCGGAAGAAATGGGCAAGAGTTTTCTTGCGCCGGAAATTTTCAATTGCAATGCACCGGATACCGGCAACATGGAAGTGCTGCACAAGTATGGCACGGCAGAACAGAAAGAACAATGGTTGAAACCTTTATTAGCAGGGGAGATTCGTTCTGCTTTCTGTATGACAGAACCCGATGTAGCTTCTTCCGATGCAACCAATATGCAGGCAACGGCCATTGTAGAAGGCGATGAAATTGTCATCAACGGTACCAAATGGTGGAGTTCCGGTATCGGCCATCCTGATTGCAAAGTGATTATTTTCATGGGACTCTCAGACCAGACTGCAAACCGTCATTCCCAGCACAGTATGGTATTGGTGCCGGTAGACACGGAAGGTGTTACAATAGAACGCATGTTGCCGGTTTTTGGTGAATACGATGAACCTTACGGACACGGTGAAGTATCTTTTAAAAATGTACGTGTGCCTATATCCAATATGATCTTAGGAAAAGGACGTGGTTTTGAAATTGCACAAGGAAGACTGGGGCCCGGCCGTATCCATCATTGCATGCGTTGCATTGGTGCAGCAGAGTATGTGCTGAAACTGCTGATAGAAAGAAGTTTGTCACGAGTGGCATTCGGAAAACCAATCATTAATTTAGGCGGCAACAGAGAACGTATTGCGGATTTCAGGATTGCCATAGATCAGGCCAGATTACTGACTTTGTATGCTGCCTGGAAATTAGACACCATGGGCGCTTTAGGCGCGATGACGGAAATCTCGGAAATAAAAGTAGTGGCACCCAATGTCTTGCAACAGGTCTGCGACGAAGCGATACAAATACACGGCGGTGCTGGTGTATCCAATGATTTTCCGTTTACTGCATTTTTTGCAGTGGCGAGATGCATTCGTATTGCCGATGGCCCTGACGCCGTACACCGCGGCCTAATTACAAGATTTGAATTGCTGAAATATCCGAATAGTAAATAGAGCTCACCCGATTCCGACTTTGTCGGAACCATCCTCTCAATATGGAGAGGATGGTCGAACTTAGTTTGACAGGGTGAGGTAAAAAAGTATAGCATGAATCAAAACATCATAGATAAAGCAAAACCGGTTCGCGAAAAAGAACAACTGCCCTTACAAAAGGTAGATGTCTGGATAAAAGCCAATATCCCAAACGTTATCGGAACACCTGAAATCACGCAATACACCGGTGGCGCATCCAACTGGACCTACCGGATTAGATACGAATCACACGATTTGATTTTACGTCGCCCGCCCGCAGGTACCAAGGCTGCTTCAGCACACGACATGAAGCGTGAATACGAGATACAGAAAGCCTTAATGCCCTATTACACGGTTCCGGAGATGCTGGCTTTTTGCAGTGACCACAGTGTAATGGAGTGCGATTTTTATATCATGCGGAGAGTGGAAGGTATTATTCCGCGTGCAAATTTACCGAAGGATCTAACCTTGTCAAAAGAAGAGGTAAGACAATTGTGTCTGAATGTAATTGATAAACTGATTGAACTGCATTCTATAGATATTTCCACTACAGGATTAAATACTTTTGGAAAAGGTAAAGGCTACAGCGAACGTCAAATCAACGGATGGAGTGAGCGTTATCAAAAAGCAAAAACATGGAATGTGCCAAAGTTTAAAAAGGTGATGAACTGGCTGAAAGCGAATATTCCTACAGAAGAAAGAAGCTGCCTTATACACAACGATTTTCGCTTTGATAATGTGATTTTAGATCCGGAAAATCCCATGAAGATCATTGGCGTACTGGATTGGGAAATGGCCACGATTGGCGACCCGATGATGGATTTGGGCAACACGCTGGCTTATTGGGTGCAGGCTGACGATGACTTCATGGCAAAATCCACCCGCAGGCAGCCTACCAATGCGGAAGGGATGCTGACCCGCAAGGAGGTCATTCATTATTACTGTGATAAAATGGGTTTTGAAGCAAAGCAGTTTACTTTTTATGAAGTCTATGGTTTGTTCCGGTTGGCTGTCATCGCACAACAAATCTATTATCGTTACTATCACAAACAAACCAATAACAAAGAATTTAAAACTTGGTGGATATTAGTACACTACTTAAACTGGCGATGCAAAAGACTGATTAGATAATGTAGCAATATAGCAATGAAATAATTCTCAAATCTCAAATCCCAATTCACAAATTACATAATGGCAACGATATACTTGATACGACACGGACAGGCGCAATTTGGAATGGAAGAATACGATGCACTTTCTCCCACAGGAATAGAACAGGCGAAATTATTAGGCGCAACTTTTTTACAACGTATTGTTATTCCGACCAAAATCATTTCCGGTGCGATGAAACGCCACCAGCAGACGATGCAATACTGTCTGGAAAAGATGCATCTTGCGAACATGGAAATAAGCACCAACAAGGATTGGAACGAATTTGACCATCGGGATATTCTTACGAAATACGAACCACGTTATGCGGATTTAAACGAACTCAAAAAAGATATTTTTCTGGACAAAAGCCCGAAAGAAAAAATTACCGAAGTGTTGACCGGTGCTGTTACTCGCTGGACCAGCGGACAATTCAATGACTACAATGAAAGCTGGACAACTTTCTGCGAACGTGTAAAGAATGGGTTACAAAAAATAGAAAAAGAATCACAAAAAGAAGATATTGTTTTTGTCTTCAGTTCCGGTGGCAGCATCTCCGTCATCATGCAGCAAATCCTGGATTTATCCGTACAGAAAACCTTCGAACTGCAGTTGAATATTGCCAACTGTTCCATTACCAAACTCAGAACTTCGTCACGTGGGACTCAATTACTTTCTTTTTCCGATTATGCACATTTCGATGGTGAACATAAAAAATGGCTGACATATAAATAGTCGCCTTACTAGGATTTTATTTTGTCTGAATCAGGATTTACCGGATTCATAGATGATTGGATTTTTATAGGAAGCCATTCCTGCAATCCATTTTATCTTATAATCTTTCACATCCAAATCCAGACAGATAATAACAATATCTTATCCTAAGTTAATTTCCAATGCACGCATTGTTTTTACCAATATAATACTTAAATTTACCAAACGCTCGTTTGGTTTAAATGTGCGTGTATATCTGAATTCATAAATCTTAAATCAGAAATAAAAATGGCAGAAGCTTATATCTACGACTGCGTGCGGACACCGCGCGGCAAAGGCAAAAAAAACGGTGCCTTACATGAAGTGACACCGACCGAATTGCTGGCACAAACGCTGAAAGCAATTCAGAAAAGAAATAATCTGGACACTTCTTTAGTGGAAGATGTCATTATCGGTTGTGTAACGCCGATTGGCGATCAGGGCGGTAACATCGCGAAAACAGCGGTGATGATGGCGGATTATGACGTCAAAGTGCCGGGATTTCAGTTAAACCGTTTCTGCGCCTCCGGTCTGGAAGCGGTCAATTTAGCGGCCATGAAAGTACGTTCCGGCTGGCAGGATCTGGTAATCGCAGGCGGCGTGGAATCCATGTCGCGCGTGCCGATGGGCTACGATGGTGGCGCGTGGGTATTGGATATGCGCGTGAACAGCCATACCGATTTTGTGCCTCAGGGCATCAGCGCGGATTTGATTGCTACACTGGAAGGCTTCAGCAGAGAAGACTGCGACAAGTATGCATTGCGTTCACAAAAACTAGCAGGCATCGCGAAAGCGGAAGGTCGTTTCAACAAATCCATCGTACCGGTAGTCGATATCAACGGACTGACCATTTTAGCGGAAGATGAATTCAATCGTCCGGATACAACACTGGAAGGCTTGTTATCCTTGGCGCCATCGTTCCAGATGATGGGCGAGATGGGCTTTGATTCCGCAGCCTTACAGAAATATACGACACTGGAAAAAATCAATCACGTACATACGCCGGGCAACTCTTCCGGTATTGTGGATGGCGCGAGTGTGGTGTTGATTGGTTCTAAAGAAATCGGTGAAAAACTGGGATTGAAACCACGTGCGATTATTCGTTCTGTAGCGGTGACTTCCACAGAACCTACCATCATGCTGACTGGCCCTGGCCCGGCATCTAAATTAGCGTTACAAAAAGCAGGCATGACCATCAACGATATTGATCTGGTGGAAATGAATGAGGCCTTTGCCTCCGCGGTACTGCGTTTACAACGCGATCTGAATGTTCCCGATGAAAAACTGAATGTAAATGGCGGTGCGATTGCCTTAGGCCATCCGCTGGGCGCAACAGGTGCCATGATTTTGGGAACCTTGGTAGATGAACTGGAACGCACCGGAAAATCAACCGGCTTAGCTACGCTTTGCGTTGGCGGCGGAATGGGAATTGCAACAATTGTAGAAAGAGTATAAATGAAACAATGAAATAATATAACAATGAAATAATGAATTTAGAAATCAAAAGCCATTATTTCATTACTAAATTATTTCATTACTAAATTTTTTAATTACTAAATTAACTTTAATGTTTAAATACGAAAAAGACAACGACAACATCGTAACCATCACAATGGATATGCAAGGCAGAAGTGCCAATGTCATCAATGAAGAATTCGGTAAACTTTGGTTGGAAACCATGGATCGCCTAAGCGCAGAAAAGGCTGACATTGCAGGTGTTGTATTAACCTCTGCAAAATCTACCTTCTTCGCCGGTGCGGATATCGATAATCTCTTTAAACAAACCGATGCGAAATTGATTTTTGAGATGTGCGAAGGACTGAAAGCACAATTGCGCCGCCTGGAAACCTTAGGAAAACCGGTCGTTGCAGCCCTCAACGGTGCAGCGCTTGGCGGCGGTCTGGAGATTGCTTTAGCCTGTCATTACCGCATTGCCTTAAACAATCCTAAAGCGCAATTCGGCTTGCCGGAAGTGGGCTTAGGCTTATTGCCCGGCGGCGGCGGTATCGTGCGTTTAACACGCATGATAGGCTTACAGCCTGCCTTGCCTTTATTGACGGAAGGCAAACGTTTAAAAGTGAAAGAGGCTTTATCTAACGGACTCATCAATGAGATTGCTGAAACACCTGAAGATATGATAGCGAAAGCGAAAGCATGGATCAAAGCGAATCCGAAAGCCATCAACCCTTGGGATGATAAAGGCTTCAAATTTCCCGGCGGCGATGCGCGCAACCCGAAAGTGGCGAGCATGATTCCAATCGTTCCGGCCATGACCAAGAAAAAAACCTGGGGCAATTATCCTGCAGTAGAAGCCATCATCAACACGGCCGTAGAAGGCTCTGTGGTAGATTTTGAAACGGCTTGCAGAATTGAATCGCGTTACTTCACCTCACTAGCAGTAGGACAAGTTTCTAAAAATATGATTACCGCTTTCTGGTATAATCTGAATGCGATTAACGCTGGCGGTTCCCGACCGAAAGGTTTTGAAAAATACACGACGAAAAAAGTGGGCGTGCTGGGTGCCGGTATGATGGGCGCCGGTATCGCTTATGTTACGGCGATTTCAGGTATGGAAGTGGTGTTGAAAGATGTATCATTAGAAGCGGCAGAAAAAGGAAAAGCATACTCTGAAGGCTTGTTGAAAAAACGAGTATCTAAAGGAAAGATGACCAAAGAAAAAATGGAAGAAGTGTTGTCGAAAATACATGCAACAGACAAACCAGATTTTGAAGGCTGCGATTTAATTATCGAAGCAGTATTTGAAGACAGAGCATTAAAAGCAATAGTAACACAAGAAGCAGAAGCAGTGATGTTGCCAGAAGGAACATTTGCATCTAATACTTCAACTTTACCAATTACTGGTTTAGCACAGGCATCAGCACGACCAAAACAATTCATTGGTTTGCATTTCTTTTCACCTGTAGATAAAATGCCACTGGTAGAAATTATTTGTGGTGCAGAAACAGATGATGCTACTTTAGCAAAAGCATTTGACTATGTATTGCAAATCAAGAAAACACCTATCGTTGTAAATGATTCACGTGGTTTCTATACTTCTCGTGTGTTCTCTACGTATGTTATGGAAGGCATTGCGATGCTAGGCGAAGGTCAGCATCCTAAATCCATTGAAAATGCGGGTATGAAAGCAGGTATGCCGGTGGGACCTTTAGCGTTGACAGACGAAGTGAGCATGAAGCTGATGGATCATATCCGCAAGCAAACGGAAAAAGATCTGGCGGCAGAAGGCAAAACAGCACCGCACCATCCGGGATTTGCCGTATGCGAAAAATTATTAGCAGTCAACCGACCGGGCAAAGCAGCGGGCGCAGGTTTTTATGAATATCCGCAGGGAGGTACTAAATTTTTGTGGCCTGAGTTGACAAACATGTTTCCGCAAACGACGCCATTGTCTCAACAAGAAATGATTGATAGAATGTTAATCGTACAAGCTTTGGATACGGTACGTTGTGTGGAGGAAGGTGTGTTGCGTTCGGTAGCGGATGCCAATATCGGTTCCATCTTTGGCTGGGGTTTCTCTCCGTTCAATGGCGGTACGCTGCAATATATCAACGGCGCCGGACTGAAAAACGTGATAGAGAAAGCCAAAGCGCTGGAAGTCAAGTACGGCGAACGTTTCTCCGTTCCAAAATTACTGCGGGACAAAGCCGATAAAGGCGAGTTGTTTGTAGATTAAACTCCTGCCACGAGCATCGTGGCAGGATAGAATGATAAGAAAAGACCGAACGGGATGTTCGGTCTTTTTTGTTTATATTTACACAAATGAAAAATACAAAAATCGAAGCATTGATTTATTTCTTATTGGCTGTTTTACTGGCAGGCTTAGCCTGTTTTTTGTTTGTGGAGTTTGAGCCTGCAGGAAATACTGCTGAGTTTTCCATTCTTAATACATTAAGTTGGATAGGACAGCGAACAGGAAAGCTGCCAATAGTAGCGGTCGTTGCAGTACTGTCACTGTTCTATTTCTATAAAAGCATCCGACTACAGCGCAGCCGTTAATGCTATTCTGTCAGTTAAACTGCAGGGTAAATTAATGGTGTCATCGTAAATTTTCTTATCTTGTATAGGTTGTTATCTGTAATCGAATGACACACATTTTTACAATAAGGCCGTGTGCATGCAATGAAAGATAAAACTACCTCTATGGGTAATGAAGTTTTTTGTTATTTGGTCTTCTTTTGCAAGATTCCGGATACATGGTATATTAACGTTACAGGATATGCGCTATGAATTTTTATTTTTATTACGGTTAGTCGCTTGCAGTACAAACGCTCAGCAAAATGAAACAGATTCCTTGCTGCATATTCTGAAGATGTCCAGCGAAGATACTGTTCGTTTTGAGTGCTATCACAGCCTATCCCGATACCATTGGGAAACGAATCCGGATACCTCTATCTTTTACGGACAATTAGCCTTTGACATTTCCCGAAAACTGAAAGATAATACGAAGAAAGGACTTGCCTGTAAATCATTGGGAATTGCCTATGACTACAAAGGGAATCTGGATTCTTGTCTACATTACCTGCAAACAGCCCTGTCGCTCTTTAAAAGAGAGAATCAGTATGATAAACAGGCCAGCGTGATAAATGATATTGCGATCGCCTATTACTATCGTGGAAATTATGAACTTGCACTTCGCAATCATTTATACGCGTTGGAATTGCGGCAGAAAATTGGTGACAAAAAGTACATATCTGTTTCTTATAACAATCTGGGACTGGTTTACCGGGCGAAAAAAGACTATCCAAAAGCGATTTATTATTACCAGAATTCGTTGATGTTAAAGCAGGAAATCAATGATGAACAGGGAATGATAGACGCCTATATCAATATCGGAAGTGCGTTTCAAAGCAGCGGCATATCGGACAGTAATTATTATTATGCTCAGAAAGCTTTCTTGCTGGCGCAAAAAAACAATGATGAATCTGATATGATAGCGTCTGAAAGTAATATGGCCGTTGCGCTTGTTATGATGAGCAGACCGCAGGAAGCGCTGGTGATTTTAAAACGTATTGAAAAAAGCGCGTCTAAAGAAAACAATTCCAATGTGCTCAAAACCGTTTATGAAACATACGGCGATTTATATATTCAGGAAAAGCAATATAAAAATGCGCTCCATTATTTTGAAAAAGGACTGGATCTGGCGATATCCAAACAAAGAAAAGAACCAATGGAACTGTTCTACCGAAAAATTGCCAAAACACACTATCTCCTGGGGGATTACAAGTTGGCATATGAACAGTTTGAAAAAAGCAGGGCTATAAGTGATAGCATGTTTAATGAAGAGAATAGCCGTCAGATGAATGAATTATCTGCAGTGTATGAATCAGGTGAGAAAGAAAAAAAGATTCTACAGCTGAATGCCGAAAAATTAGTGGCGAATAATGAATCTGCAAGGCGAAAGAAAGAGCGGAATTATCTGATTGTGTTATCGTTGCTGTCTCTCGGTTTTGCCATGCTTGCCTACAGAGCCTTTTCCACCAATAAGAAGAAAAATGAATTGCTGAACGAAAAGAACAGGCTGATAGAAAAGGCATTGCAGGAAAAGGAATTCTTGATGCGCGAAATTCATCACCGTGTAAAAAATAATCTGCAGTTGGTGTCCAGTCTGCTCAGCCTACAATCAAATTATATTAAGGACGAGACGGCGCTGGAAGCGGTGAATGACAGCAGAAATCGTGTACACAGCATGAGCCTGATTCACCAAAGCTTATATGGTGAAGAGGATCTTTCCACCATTGAAATTAAAGAGTATGTGCAGAAATTAGTGGATAATCTGTATCAATCCTATACCATTAGTCCGGATAAAATAAGACTGATTACGGATATAGATGCAATGAAATTGGATGTGGATTCCATTATCCCCATCGGATTGATATTAAATGAGCTGATAACCAATTGCCTTAAATACGCATTTCCCAATCAGGCAAACGGGATGATTAAAGTGATCTTTAAGGAGAAGAACGGCCAGATCAGATTGTCAGTATATGATAATGGTATTGGCTTGCCGGAGAATTTCATGAATGAACAGAAGAAAACATTTGGACATAAGATGATTCACGCATTCCTGAAAAAACTGAATGGCAGGATCAATATATACTCTGAAGATGG
Organism: Chitinophagales bacterium; assembly: GCA_046329775.1. Taxonomy (GTDB): domain Bacteria; phylum Bacteroidota; class Bacteroidia; order Chitinophagales; family JADIYW01; genus JADJSS01. Next base: position 392,346 of record JAXLTX010000003.1, on the reverse strand, counting down.
AACTAAAGTGGATATCGAATTTCCGATGCAAAAAACTGTTTGAAAATGAATAGATTGCCTTGAAGCAAATATCATATCGGCACAGTATTAAAAAATAAAAGTACAGAGATGAAAATATTAATAGTGGAAGACGAACCTCTGATCGCAGAGGATATTGCGGAAATCCTTCAGAAGAATGAATTTCAGGTCACCAATATTGCATACAACAAAGAAGATGCTCTGGAAGAATTAAGGGAGAATCTGCCGGATATGGTATTGCTGGACATTAACCTGAATAACAGGTTGGATGGTATAGATATCGCAGTAAACATTCAATCCCACTACCAGATTCCGTTTATCTACATCACTTCATATTCCGATAAGAATACCCTGGAAAAGGCCAAACGGACGGAACCTTCCGGATATATCGTAAAACCGTTTAATGAAGCCGGCCTGTGCAGTTCCATTGAAATTGCATACTATAATCACACCCAAAAGCAACAACGCCATTTCCCCGAATTGAATCTGCTTAAATTGAATGCCCGGCTGCAGGATAAGATTTCCGACAGGGAGTTTGATCTGCTGAAATTGATTTATGAAGGCAAGACAAATAAACAGATTGCGGAAGCCTTGTTTATTTCAGGCAATACGGTTAAAAAGCACATCAACAACGTCTACCTCAAACTGGATACGATATCCAGAGCCACTACGCTGGTGAAACTGAGACAATTCATGACCACATAGCGTTCTCTCAAAATCACCCCAATGGGTAAGCGGACAAAAGTATAGGTTTTTCATCTTTATATTCTAAATCACTGGATGTAAACGGCAGGTTTCTATGCCACCGAACAGCATAGTAAATGCCTAAAACATCTGATTGGTTTTGAAAATAAACGAGATGAGAAAGATACTATATGCCATACTGATGCTGCAGATCTGCCTGCTGAAAGCTCAGCCATCCAATGCTACCATTCAAGCAAATATAAAAAGTGAACTGGGGCAGAATTGCATTCAGGTCACGATTACTGGTGCCGGTAAAACGGTCAAGGAATATGAGGATGGTGCATGGGTGAATTATTTTCGAATTCCTGTAAATGCTATTCTGAAAACAGATATGCAAGGCGTTACTCGTTTAATGAAAGGTGCTGCACTATATACAGTAAATGGAAGTGCATATCAATTTAAAAAATACAATACAGCTTATGGCGAATACATTGGTTTAAAAACACCCAACGAAGCTGAAATCAAAAAACAAATCTACGCCTTGCCGGATCTTGCTTTAGGTGGCAGAGCCAATATTATTACAGAAGTGGAGTCTGTCAGCATTGATACAAAAGATGCCGCCTGGCATACGCCGCTTTCCGTATCTGTGAAAGTGGATTATGTCTATTGGTATAAAAAATCCAATACCGTTTTAGAACAAATAAGCGAGCCATTTGAATTGAGATTGTACAGAAAGGATGTGAACAGTAGCTGGCACCAGGCAAGCTGTATCACTCCAAATGCAGCAAACGATAGCCGTAAAAAACAAGTGTTGGGTACTAAGCCATATGTAAATCAAAAGACAATCCTCGAAAAAAATATCCTACAGCAAACGGAACGCAATTTTCAGCAATTACCCGATGTTGGCCTTCCTGCCTTTAACAATGTTCAGGATGTTGCTGTATGGCTGAATAATTTATTAGTTGAAGGCAATGTAGGAAAATCTGAGAAGATGTTTTTATTGTTGATACATCCAAGTCAAAAAAATGGTGCAGGATTCATAAATGCTTATGCGGCTGATTTATTAACTAAAATGAAAACGGCTGTACAAAACGATTTCAGCACATATAATAAACAATATTGCACAACAATCGATGTGAAAGAAAAAACGGTGCAAACAATTGAATGGTGGAATAAAGACAAAACAAAATCAAGCCGGTTGTCAGTCCAGCAAGATAAAGGCAAATGGTTCATAGCAGATTTAAGTATCAATATATGGCAAAAATTTAATCCTGCACAAACAGAAAAAACGATGAATACACCCTGTAAATAATTTGAATGATACCTTTATACCTTTAACATGCAAACGTTTATTAAATTCGGTCTTCCTGTTTTGAGTATCTTAATTATCTCAAATCTTCATATCGATGATAACAGAAAATATTCAATTGTGCAGAATCCTCAGAATCAATCAGGAAATTCCATTGAAGGAGCACCTGTGAATGCCAAAAATCAAAAAGAGTTTCTGGATACCAATGCAAACTGGATGGCTGCCATACAACAGAATATTTCACAACAGGAATATCATATTCATTACGACTCCGTTGAAAATGCCTATCAGTGTCCGAACCGAAAAAATAATATCAGGTCTTATTTTCGTCCGGGAGAATTTAGTATGCAAAACAGAAAAGATTCAACAGGTTATGGCTGGAAACTGACACTCATCAATAAAGGAATCTATACCAACGGTATTTTATTGGAAATGCCGGAAAATGAAGCAATGGTATTTAATGATGAAAATGAAATTAACCTAAAACATAAACATTTCACCGAACAATATATCAATTCAGAGCAAGGCGTTCGACAGAATTTTATAGTGGATAGCGTCCCTGCAAATACGCAAGAGATAAAAATAAAAATCAGTACGGATGGTTTGCAGATTGAAAAAGCAAATGCAAAAGAACTGCATTTTTTTCGGGAATGCGATGGTGTGGATGAGCAAATAATCACCTATAGCGATCTAAAGGTCTGGGATGTAAATCAGAGGTCGTTAGATGCCTATTTTGAAATGGAAAATAATGGTTTTTCCATTGTGGTGAATGTACAAAACGCTCAATTTCCTGTCACAATAGATCCTATCAGCACAACTGCGGGCATACAGCTAGAATCTAATCAGGCAAATTCCAATTTTGGATATCCGGTAAGTTCAGCCGGAGATGTAAATGGTGATGGTTATTCGGATGTAATAGTCGGTGCATTTGCTTATGATAATGGACAATTTGATGAAGGTGCTGCCTTCATTTATCAGGGTTCTGCTAATGGGATTAGCACAACAGCAGCAATAATGCTAGAGTCAAATCAGCTTGCAGCAAGATTTGGAATTTCAGTTGCATCTGCAGGAGATGTAAATGGTGATGGTTATTCGGATGTATTGGTTGGAGCTGCATATTATGACAATGGCGAATCAGATGAAGGAGCTGTATTCATTTATCATGGATCGGCTGCAGGTATTAACGCTATAGCGAATACTCAAATCGAATCCAATCAAGTAAGTGCATATTTTGGCGGTTCAGTTGCAACAGCTGGTGATGTAAACAGGGACGGATTCTCAGATATAATTGTGGGCGCTTATGGATACGATAACGGACAGACCAATGAAGGAGTTGTATTTATATATCGCGGCACAGTGACGGGTATTTCAACCGTTTCGACCATACAGATAGAATGTAATCAGGCAAGTGCACAATTTGGAATTTCAGTTGCTTCCGCGGGGGATATCAATGCGGATGGTTATTCAGATATTATAATTGGCGCAAATTTATATGACAACGGACAATTAAATGAAGGAGCTGTATTTATATACATAGGATCTTCAAGCGGTATAGATACTGCTAATGTTATACTGTTGGAATCTAACAAAACAATGTCTAATTTTGGTTATAGTGTTGCATCTGCAGGTGATGTGAACGGAGACGGTTATTCAGATCTGATAGTTGGGGCATATGCTTATGAGAATGGCGAAGGCGGTGAAGGGCTTGCGTTCATATATCACGGATCATCTGCTGGTATTGGTACTGCAGCATCAACCATTCTTGAATCCAATCAGGACTTTGCATATTTTGGAATTTCAGTAGCATCTGCTGGAGACATAAATGGTGATGGGTATTCAGATGTGATTGTGGGTTCATATAATTTCGATAATGGTGAAACAGATGAAGGTGCTGCTTTTATATACAATGGTTCAGCAAGTGGTATCAACACCACTGCTACTGCTCAATTGGAATCTAATCAAAATATGGCATTTTTGGGTATGTCTGTTGCTTCTGCAGGAGATGTGAATGGCGATGGCTATTCTGATGTGATTGTGGGTGCATACAATTATGATAACGGTGAATCTAATGAAGGAGCAGCTTTTGTCTATCATGGCGCAGCAGAAGGTATAGGGAAAACAGCATATGTGCAAATTGAATCGAATAAGGGTAGTGCTCATTTGGGTAATTCTGTTGCAGGTGCAGGAGATGTGAACGGTGATGGCTATTCAGATATTATAGTGGCAGCTTCAAATTATGATAATGGACAGTATTCTGAAGGTGTTGTGTTTGTTTATCATGGTTCTGCTAATGGTATTGGTATGGTACCTGCAACTTTGCTTGAATTAAATATTGCATTTTTAGGTTTCGGAAGCACCATAGCTTCCGCTGGTGATGTCAATGGGGATGGGTATACAGACGTAATAATAAGTGCAGTTGCTTATGAAAATGGAGAAAGTAATGAAGGTGCTATTTTTATTTTTCATGGCTCAACTATCGGTCTTAACACAGTTCCTGCTGCTATGGTAGAGTCTAATCAGGCAAATTCAGAGTTTGGTAATGCAGTTGCAGGTGCAGGTGATGTTAATGGTGATGGATATGCGGATGTTATTGTAGGCGCAGATTTTTATGATAATGGTGAAACAACCGAAGGTGTAACATTTATTTATTATGGTTCGTCAAGTGGCATTAACTCGGCCGCACCAATAATGATTGAATCGAATCAGGCATATTCCGAGTTTGGTAATGCAGTTGCAGGCGCAGGAGATGTAAATGGTGATGGCTATGCTGATGTCATAGTAGGTGCGCGTTTATATGATAATGGTGAAACGAATGAAGGGGTTGCACATATTTATTATGGTTCAGCAAGTGGAGTTAATATAGGTGTTTTTACCCGGATAGAAGTTAATCAGATGATTGCAGGTTTTGGTTATTCGGTATCCAGTGCAGGTGATGTTAACGGTGATGGGTATGCTGATGTGATTGTGGGCGCCTATCTTTATGATAATGGAGAAGCGAACGAAGGTGCGGCTTTTGTCTTTCATGGCTCATCAGTTGGAATAAATACGACACCGGCAGCAATAATTGAATCTAACCAGATTTCTGCATTTTATGGAATTAGTGTGGCAAGTGCAGGTGATGTTAACGGCGATGGATATGCTGATGTGATAGTGGGTGCCTATCGTTATGATAATGGCCAAACAGATGAAGGCGTTTCTTTTGTGTATCATGGTGCTGCAAGTGGACTAAATACCACCGCAGCAGCTCTGTTGGAATGTAATCAAGTATCATCTTATTTTGGGGCTACCGTTGCCTCAGCAGGCGATGTCAACGGCGATGGCTTTTCAGATGTAATAATCGGAGCAAAATATTATGATAACGGACAAATCGATGAAGGAGCATTCTTTCTCTATTCAGGAAATGGTGGTAAAGGATTAAGAAACAACATGCGCTTGTATAATTCTGATTTAAGCACCATCATCAATCAAAGCAATCTGATTGATAATAAATTTGGAACAGGTATTATGGCTAAATCATTTTTGGGATACAATAAAGGGAAATTGGTCATAGAAGCCAAGACGGATGGACAAGGTTTCAGCACGGCAGCAAACGGCACCATTACGAATAGCGTACAGTTTAATTCTGCTCAGACAGCTTACACAAACCTGATATTGTCTGGTGCCGAATTGAAAAGATTAGTCATAAAGGTGGCTTCTCTTTCAACAAAAGTCAGAGTGCGGGTGAAGTACAGTCCCGTCTTGGCTATTACCGGACAGATGTATGGCCCCTGGAGGTATATGCCAGCTTATCTCAGCGGTGCCGGCACGCATAACAGCGTTCCATTGCCGGTGGAATTATTGTATTTCAATGCTGAAGTGAATGAACAGAAAAAAGTGGATGTCAGCTGGGCGACAGCATCTGAACTAAAGAACGACCATTTTGTAGTTCAGCGATCCAAAGATGCCCTTAACTGGGAAACACTGACAGAACAGGCTGGAGCCGGTAACAGCAATATCCTGAAATATTATGAGACAAGAGATGATTCACCGTATGACGGAATATCCTATTATCGTTTAAAACAGGTAGATATTAATGGCATGTATACCTTTTCATCCATCGTCGGAGTTCGCATAGATGAGGATAAACGGTTCAGTGTATACCCGAATCCGGTAAAAGACATCTGTGTGGTCGAAATGAAAGAGTATTCCGATATCAATTTATTGGAACTTTACGATGCCAGCGGAACAATGGTGAAAAGCGTCTCGCCTCCAAAAAACGGTACAGTCTACATGGATATGTCATCTCTGACGGCGGGTATTTATTATTTGTTCTCAGACAATAAGGTGCTGCTGACAAAGTTGGTGAAACAGTGATTCGGATCTGTGTTATTTCTTCGAATGGTTTAGCCTAAAGTTAATACGAACTTTCTGTGGCTTTCTCTTCTCTTTTTTATCTTTATCCTATGACCTTCACTGCCATCGATTTTGAAACAGCAACCTCACACGGACACTCAGCCTGTGCGGTAGGCATTGTAACCGTGGAGCACGATGTCATCACAGATGAGTTTTATACACTCATTCAGCCGCCGCGGAATTTCTATTCTTATCATAATATTCGCGTCCACGGCATTACACCGGATCATACACAAGATGTCGGTACCTTTGATGAACATTACGTAGAAATCTACAAACGCCTGCTGCACCGGAAAGTGGTGGCGCACAACGAAAGTTTTGACCGCAGCGTATTACGACAATGTATAGCACATTACGGACTCTCTTCACAAGGATTATTTCTGCATAAAAATTGGGAATGCACCGTAAAGATTTCCCGCAGTCTGGGGTATGCACCCAATAAACTCAGTGATTGCTGCGCCCGTTTCAATATTCCGTTACAACACCATGAAGCACTTTCCGATGCACGCGCCTGCGCAAAGTTGTATTTGAACTTGATGCAAAACCATCAGTCACAGATAGGTTGAAATCTTTTACTTACTTTTATCATTAAATTATAAAACACCATCTTGAAGAAAAGTACGTTTATTTTATTTGGAATTATGCTTCTGAAAATTGTCATGCAATTTATCATTATCAGTCCTGCGTATGATTTGCACAGAGATGAATATTTATATCTCGCAGAAGCAAATCACTTAGCGTTTGGTTTTATAGAAGTACCGCCAGTAACAGCATTGTTTGCATGGCTTATAAAACTATTCGGCAATTCGGTTTTCTTGGTCAAATTATTACCTGCCATATTCGGTGCCTTAATGATTGCAGTCACCTGGAAAACAGTAGAAGAAATTGGCGGCAATATCTATGCGCAAGTATTGGCATCTGTAACCTTATTGTTTTCAGCATTCCTGCGCATCAACATGCTGTTTCAACCTAACTCACTCGATAGCCTTTGCTGGACTTTTCTGTTTTACCTATTGATAAAATGGATTAACACACGGCAGACAAAATACCTCTATTGCTTTGCTGTCAGCATAGCATTCACTTTCTTAAATAAATACAGCGTTATCTTTCTTATTCCGTCATCATTTATTGCACTACTGTTATCGCCTTACAGAACACTATTTATACATAAACATTTTTATTTCGCATTGTTGTTGGCGTTGCTGCTAATTACACCAAACATCATCTGGCAGATACAATACGGTGTTCCGTTCTTTCATCACATGCTGGCACTTAGTAAAGTCCAACTGGTAAACATGAGCAGGATAGATTTCTTATACGACCAGCTCTTGTTTTTCATAGGCGCGATATATGTGGTAATTACAGGATTTTTTGCAGTATTAATTTCGTATAATAAAAAATACAGAATCGTATTCTTAACCGTGTTTTTTACGTTCGCCTTGTTTATTTATTTTAAAGCAAAAGGATATTATGCCATCGCCTTGTATCCTGTATTGATTGCATTCGGAAGTGTTGCTATAGAAAGATTTTTGATGAAATGGAATTCGATAGCGGTGTCTATTCTGCGTGTAATATTGATTGTTATACCGGTGCTTCTGTTTGTTCCTTTTTTCAACGTGGCGTTTCCTGTGTTAGCACCGCAAGAGATTGCAAAGAATAATGAAAAGTTTGCAGACTTGGGTATGTTGCGTTGGGAAGACGGAGAGAATCACAGCTTGCCGCAAGATTTTGCAGATATGTTGGGCTGGAAAGGGCTGGCAATAAAAACTCAGAAAGTATGGAATACCATTCCTGAAAATGAGAAAGCAAATACATTGATTATTACAGATAATTATGGAGAAGCAGGAGCCATCAACTATTATACAAATGGAAAACTGACAGCACATTCTTCGGAAGCGAGTTTTGCATTATGGCTGCCGGAAGATATGGTTGTAAAAAATGTTATTTCCATTGGCGATTCATCAGATAGTACGACACTAAGTTATTTTCATCATAGCATAAAAGCAGACAGCATTACCAATTCGTATGCACGCGAATATAATACAGGGATCTATATCTTATACGGTGCAAATGCAAAGTTTCACAAAGACATTTGGCTGCCTTATGTAAAAGAAAGCCGTGATTTTTATAAGTATTTTAAATAAGTTATTCGACTTGCTAAAAAGTTAATAACATTCTTCTTTCAGCATTTTTCTATGCTGAATTTTATACTATTTTTGCAGCCCTTTGTTTTAAGTATGCAAACATTATTTCAACTCGTCTCCAAAGACACCTTAATAGATATAAAACAGGTAGTGGCTACCATAGAATTGCTGGATGAAGGCGCCACCATTCCCTTCATTGCACGTTACCGTAAAGAAAAAACCGGCACGCTGGATGAAGTGGAAATCGGCCTGATTAAAAGCAGCATTCAGAAATATCGCGACATAGAAAAGCGCAAAGAGACGATTCTGAAATCCATCGAAGATCAGGGTAAACTGACGGATGAACTGAAAGAAAAAATTGAAGCCTGTTTTGATGCAGCGGTACTGGAAGATATTTATTTGCCGTTTAAACCGAAGCGCAAAACAAAAGCTTCTGTCGCCAGAGAAAAAGGACTAGAACCGCTGGCTACTCTGATTTATAAACAACAGGAACGCGAGGTGCTTTCCAAAGCGGAAGGCTTCATTACGGATGAGGTGCCAACGGCAGAAGATGCCTTGCAGGGTGCCCGTGACATCATCGCGGAATGGATCAACGAAGACATGATTGTACGTGCCATCGTGCGTCAGCAGTTTGAACGCCACGCAATGGTAAAAACGAAAGTTGCATTTGGAAAAGAAGATGAAAAAGAAGCGCAAAAATTCCGTGACTATTTTGATTGGGAAGAACCTTTGAAAAATTGTCCTTCACACCGTTTGCTGGCTATGCGCAGAGGAGAAGAGGAAGGCTTTTTGTATTTGCACATTGCGCCGGATGAAGAGCAGATGCTGGATATCCTGCAACATCGCATCGTGAAAGGAAATAACGCCGCCTCCGAGCAAGTGGCGATAGCCGTGAAAGATGCCTATAAGCGTTTGATAAAGTTTTCCATCGAATTTGAATTCAGAAATATTTCCAAAGAGAAAGCAGATAAGGAAGCCATTGAGGTATTTGTGAAGAATCTACGGCAGTTGTTGTTGGCGCCGGTGTTGGGACAAAAACCTATTCTTGCCTTAGATCCGGGTTTTGCTACAGGATGTAAATTGGTGTGTCTGGATGATAAAGGTGCCTTACTGGAAGAGAGTGTGATCTATCCGCATCCGCCACAAAATAAGACCAGAGATGCTGAAGAGATCGTGCGTGGCCTGATGTACAAACATAATATCAACACCATTGCCGTAGGCAACGGAACGGCTGGAAGAGAAACGGAAGACTGGTTGCATAAATTACACTGGGACAGAAAGCCGCAGATATTTTCGGTGAATGAAAGCGGTGCCTCCATCTATTCGGCTTCCGAAGTGGCGCGCGAGGAATTTCCGGATAAAGATATTACGGTGCGCGGTGCGGTATCTATTGGCAGAAGGTTGATGGATCCCTTGGCAGAGCTGGTGAAAATCGATCCCAAATCCATCGGCGTGGGTCAATACCAACACGATGTCAACCAGTATTTGTTGAAGCAATCGTTGGATGATACGGTAGTGAGCTGCGTGAGTCAGGTGGGTGTGAACCTCAATACCGCCAGTAAACACTTGCTGATGTATGTGGCCGGTTTGGGACAAAGCACGGCAGAAAATATTGTGCAATACCGCACGCAACACGGAGGCTTCAGAACGCGCAAAGATTTACTGAACGTGAATCGATTGGGCGATAAGATATTTGAACAGGCGGCGGGTTTCCTGCGTATTGCTGATGCGGAAAATCCGCTGGACAACAGTGCCGTGCATCCCGAACGGTATGCACTGGTGGAGCAGATGGCAAAAGATCAAAACGTAAGTGTGGATGAATTGCTGAAGAGCAAAGAAGTACGCAAAAAAATTGACCTGAAAAAATATATTACGGCAGAAGTAGGCTTGCCTACTTTGCAGGATATTTTAAAAGAGTTGGAAAAACCGGGCAGGGATCCGCGCGAAGAGATTCAGGTATTTGAATTTGATCCGACCATCAAAACGATTCACGATCTACACACCGGCATGGTGGTGCCAGGGCTGGTGACCAATATTACCAACTTCGGTTGTTTTGTAAATATCGGTGTGAAGCAGGATGGGATGATACACATTTCTGAATTGGCGAATAAATTTATCAAAGACCCGAATGAGGTGGTGAAACTTCAGCAGGCCGTACGCGTGAAAGTGCTGGAAGTGGATATCGCGCGAAACAGGATTCAGTTAAGTAAAAAACAGGCGGAATAATATTTACAATCCGTTGATAGAATCTACTACTGCTTTTGCATCGCCGATTTCATAAAAATCAACACCGAGATAATTGATGAAATGACTGTTGTCAGTCGCACAATCCTGCACCCGCTTACTGATGACGGAGCGTTTGTTAGCCTGAGGTGCCAGCGATTTATCCGGCAAGCCGATAGCATTAGACAACCAGTGATTCACTAAGTATAGTTCCTTGCTTCCGCTGCCACCACGATTGATATCACTGTCAAATTCACTGACACTTTTGTAGGTGTATTTGGTGTCAAAAGTAGTACCCCAGGCATACATCAGGTAATTGGCTCTGGGTAATTTATTATTTTCAACAAATAATACCAGTCGCTGATTGCTGTCAATCATCGTTTGCAAGGTTGGCCAGGTATCTCCGTTATTGTGTATGAAGGTCATAGCATCCAGGCCTATACTGTCGATGGCTTTTTGCAGTTGTACGTTCCCACCGTCATTTTGAAAGATGATCGTGATGACTTCTTTGGGATTTGCCAGCATGAAATCTTTCACCTCTTTCAGTACATCCACTAATTTCTGCGAACCGAACAATGCGACGGCATGGTAGGTTAGCGCATTGCCGTCAGTACCGTCGTAGGTATCCAGCATCAGTCCTCTTACACCATTTTTCAGCTGATTGCTGACAGAATGCGTCTGGTTGGGAAGTGTAAATCCCTTTTCGGTATTGTTCATGGCATTATGAGTCATCAGGAAGCACACTTCGTCATAGGGTTTTACTAAAAGAGGGTTGCTAGATGTCACTGCATCTTCTTTATTGCAGGCGCTTATTGCCAAAATGAATAGAAGTCCGGAAAACAGGATAGAAATGCCGTTTTTTGTGGGTGTCATGCTGCGTGTTTTTTTTGTGTGTAAGAGGATGTAAAATATAAAATTAGCCTTAGAAAATTTGATAATTTGAGCCTTTTTCATTAATATAGTATCGATTTTAACATGGCAAAGAAGAGACAAACGATTATTTCAAAAATTTTCAACGATAATTCCATTCAGGAGTATGTGAATGTTTTTCCAAACCGGGTGGGGTCACATGGTTATGACGCGTGGGGATTTAATATCCGCAATATGAAGAACAACATGCGTTTCACCAAATATATCTATGAGGATTTCTACAAAGTGGAGGCGTTCGGACTGGAAAATATTCCCAAAGAAGGGAGGTGCCTGATTATTCCCAATCACAGCGGACAACTCCCGTTTGATGGTATGCTCGTCGGTTATTCTCTGCTCACCAACCCGAATGGTGCACGCGCTCCTAAGGCAATGGTGGAACGTTTCCTGCCATCTGTCCCATTTATCGGCAACTGGTTAAGTTCGGTTGGTGCAGTGATAGGAGATCCTGTCAACTGTGAACGCATGCTGGATAATGAAGAAGCCATCATCGTATTTCCGGAAGGTGTCAGAGGTTCCAATAAATTGTACAGGCAAAGATATCAGCTGCAACGCTTCGGCGATGGCTTTATGCATCTGGCTATGAAACACAATGCTCCTATCATACCCGTTGGTATTGTAGGCATGGAAGAAACGATTCGTTCTTATGCAGATATAAAACCGCTGGCAAAGGCACTCGGTATGCCGGTTGCCCCATTGGTGATTCCGTTCATATTTCCATCCAAAGTGTATATTCATTTCGGTAAACCGCTCTACTTTGATAACGATGTCTACAAGGAGGCGGATATTAAAGAACGAGTGGATAAGGTAAAGGCAGCCATCGAAGATCTAATAAAAACAGGTCTCGAAAAAAGAGAGCAATACAAGGGTGAGCAGAAACAGAAAAAAAAGTAATTGATATTCTTGCATTCATAACTCAATAATTCACGATTAAAACTATGGAACCCAAAAAGAAAATATTAGTTACCGGAGCAGCAGGAGCCTTGGCAAAAAAGGTAATTGACAAGCTGAAGAAGGATTATAAGATCATTGCTGTGGATTTTCGTACAAAAGTGGATTTAGGCATCCCCGTAGAAAGCTACAAGGTGGACTTTAATAAACGTTTGTTTGAAGATATTTTTCGGGAACATCAGTTCGAAGGCATCATTCATTTAGGCAGAATTTCTGCACAGGAATTGAACCGTTTTACAAGGTATAATGCGAATGTAATCGGTACCAGAAAACTATTTGATCTGGCCAGAAAATATCATGTGCCCAAAACGCTCGTGATGTCCACCTATTTCGTCTACGGAGCATCGCCCTATAATCCGTCTCTGCTGGATGAAACCACTCCGCTGAAGGCTTCTGAATTAACGATGGACTTGGTAGATTCCGTAGAGTTGGAGAATCTGTCAACGATCTATCTATACAAACATCCAGAATTGAATATCACCGTGCTGCGTCCATGTAATATTGCCGGTCCGGGTGTCAGAAATACTTTTTCACAGCTGCTTTCTGAAAAGCGCTCACCTGTTTTATGGGGCTTTTCACCGCTGATGCAGTTTATTCATATTGATGATATGCGGGATGCGATCTGCACCGCATTTGAAAAAAACATACCGGGCGTTTACAATGTGGCCCCAGATGATTACATAGGTTTTCAGGATGCCATCAAAGCTTCCGGTTCCCGACCCATTCAGATTCCGTCCGTTCCTCCGCGCCTCACAGAAGCCATCGCGAAATTCCTCAACTGGAAATCTTTCCCTCCATATCTGATTAACTATTTCAAATATCCCGTGATTATCGATGGAAGCTTGTTTGCCAAAACATTCAACTTCAAACCGAAGCGAACACTCAGTGATATTTTTACATATTACAAAAGTTTGAAGTAACATTAAGATTGTTATTGAGAACAACATAAAACAGTCTTCAGTATTTAATGATTGTCAGATGCACGCTTTCTTTATCTCTTATGTTGAATCACCGATAGGAACGATCGAAATAAAAGCAAGTGAGGCATATCTGCTTTCCGTGCAATTTATAGAAACAAAACATAGGGAGACTACTTTTTCCGAGAACGACATTTCAAAAAGCGGAAAGCAACAATTAATCGAATATTTCGCTTCAGCAAGACATGAATTTGATTTACCCCTGTTGCTTTCCGGCACGGAGTTTCAAAATAAGGTATGGATGGAATTACAGCAAATTCCATTCGGGAAGACCGTATCCTATCTGCAATTGGCGAAAAATCTGGGCGACCCGAAATGTATCCGTGCAGCCGGAACCGCCAATGGTAAAAATCCGTTTGCTATCGTCGTCCCCTGTCACCGTGTAATTGGCAGCAATGGCGACTTAATTGGCTATTCAGGCGGTTTGTGGCGCAAACAATGGCTGCTGGAACATGAACATAATTTACAGAAACAGGTTTCTCTGTTTTAAATCATAACATTTCGCTAATTTTCTTACTCAAAATTAACTCGGGAACTTTTTCTGCTTTTTGTACATTTGTATAAAATTCATTAATTCACCAATTCAACAATTAAAATAAAATGGGAAAAAGAGTTCTAATTATTGGTGCAGGCGGCGTTGGCAATGTAGTCGTTCGTAAATGCGCTTCCGTACCTGAAGTGTTCAGTCATATCATGCTGGCCAGCCGTACAAAGTCTAAATGTGATGCGATTGCTGCAGATATAAAAAATATGAAAATTGAGACAGCTGCTTTAGATGCGGATAATGTTCCTGAAATCGTAGCCTTAATCAATCAATTCAAACCGGATTTGGTGATGAATATCGCCTTGCCTTATCAGGATTTAACGATTATGGATGCTTGTCTGGAAACCGGTGTTCATTATCTGGATACAGCTAACTACGAACCAAAAGACGAAGCGAAATTTGAATACAGCTGGCAATGGGCATATCAGGAGCGTTTCAAGGAAAGAGGAATTATGGCTTTATTGGGTTGCGGATTTGATCCGGGACAGTCGCAGATTTACGTAGCGCATGCCGCAAAACATCACTTTGATGAAATTCATTATCTGGATATCGTTGATTGTAACGCAGGCGACCATGGACAAGCATTTGCAACCAACTTCAATCCTGAAATCAATATCCGCGAAATTACACAGGACGGAAAATACTGGGAAAACGGCGAATGGAAAGTGATCCCGGCCATGTCTATCCATAAACCAATCGAGTATCCGAATATAGGTCCTAAAGAATCGTATTTGTTGTATCATGAGGAATTGGAATCATTGGTGAAAAACTTCCCGACCATCAAACGCGCCCGTTTCTGGATGACGTTTGGTCAGGCATACTTGACGCATCTGGAAGTGATGCAGAATATCGGTATCACCTCCATTAAACCTATCCTATTCCAGGGTAGAGAAATTATTCCGATTGAATTCTTAAAGGCTCTATTGCCTGAACCGGGTTCATTAGGTGAAAATTACTCAGGAGAAACCTCCATAGGTTGTCAGATTAAAGGTATTAAGGACGGAAAAGATAAAACCTACTTTATCTGGAACAACTGTAAACACCAAGATGCATACAACGATGCAAAAGCACAAGGCGTAAGTTATACAACAGGTGTGCCTGCAATGTTAGGTGCGAAATTGATGTTAGAAGGCATCTGGATGAAACCTGGTGTGTACAATGCAGAAGAGATGGATCCGGATCCATTCATGTCGCAAATTGGTGGTTATGGTTTGCCATGGCACGAAGAAATCAATCCGGTATTGCCGCATGAGTATTAACAGCAACTAAAAATAATTATTTTAAACTTTACCGTAATGTATGCATTAATAAATTATTGTAGCATACATAAAAAGATTATGATTGTATATTAAAAAGAAGAAATAAGATGTTTGGAAATCTTACAACAAAAAAAATAGAAACACTTATCACAATCTTGTCTATTCTATTTATAATTGGAATACCACAATATGGAGTAATATTAGCATTTGTAATTGTTTTTGTATATTTAAGACGAAGCAAAAATAGAAGTGAATTGTTGACTTCTATAGGATTAAAGCGACCAAAAAATTTAATTTCGATAGTTATCATTTGCTTAATTCTAGGCATACTTATAGAATTGGCTACAGAGATTATTTCTAATCCAATTATTGAAAAAATAACTCACTCTAAAATTGATTTATCCAAGGTTGATTTAAGCACATTTAGCAAATATCTTATTTGGGTTTTAATTGGTTTTGTACTTGGTGGATTTTTAGAAGAGGTCTTATTTAGAGGATTCTTATTAACAAGAATATCAAGTTTCTTTAAAGAAAACAAGGTTAATGATATATTGGCATTAATGGCGACATCAATTCTATTTGGACTCTGTCATTATTATCAAGGTTGGAGTGGAGTTATCAGTACTGGATTAATAGGATTACTATTAGGAATTATTTTTTTAGTCTTTAATAAAAATTTGTGGTATTCAATATTAACTCATGGATTCATAAATTTGACTGCAATTACAATATTATATTTTGGATATTATCAAAAATTAGAAACGTTGATATTTAAGTAGAATTTAACTATAAAATAATAAATACGATGTTTTTAAAAATAATTCTAATTTCTCTTTCAATGAAATTAGCACCGTCTTATCATTCTTAGTGTAGCGGAGAATCTTTATAAAATAATTATCTTTAAACTTCGTAAGTTTCTAAACTTGCGAAGTTTTTATTTAAAACTTTGCGTACTCTGTGTAGAAACCTTTGTGTACTTTGTGGTTTAAAAAATAATTATGCAAATCAAATCCAACTATATCAACATACAACACAAGGAAATCTTTCCTGCAATTATTACTGTAGAAAATGGTAAGATAAAATCTATCGAAAAAATTGATGAAGTAGTAGATACTTATATTTTACCTGGTTTTATTGACGCACATGTACATATTGAAAGTTCTATGTTAGTGCCGACAGAATTTGCAAAGAAAGCTGTTATTCATGGAACAGTAGCAACGGTTTCTGATCCACACGAAATTGCCAATGTATTAGGAAAAGAAGGTGTGTATTATATGATTAAAAACGGAATAAAATGTCCGTTTAAATTTAATTTCGGCGCGCCATCTTGCGTGCCTGCAACGAGTTTTGAAACCGCAGGCGCAGAAGTAACGGTCGAAGATATTGATGAACTGATGGCTTTGGATGATATCAGATACCTTGCAGAAATGATGAATTATCCCGGCGTCTTATTTCAGGATAAAATGGTGATGGATAAAATTGTCGTAGCTAAAAAATATAACAAACCGGTGGATGGACATGCGCCCGGTTTATCGGGAGAGAAAGCCATTCAGTATATTTCAGCAGGCATTTCTACCGACCATGAATGTTTTACGTATGAAGAAGCAAAATTTAAATTAGATTACGGCATGAAAGTGTTGATTCGCGAAGGCAGTGCCGCAAAGAATTTTGAAGCATTGATTGATTTGCTGAATGACTATCCGGATGACATCATGTTTTGTTCGGACGATAAGCATCCGGATGATTTACTGATTGGCCATGTCAACCTGCTTGTAAAACGCGCATTGGAAAAAGGAATTGATCTGTTTAAGGTTTTACAGGCAGCCTGCATCAACCCCGTATCGCACTATAAATTAAATGTCGGTTTGCTGAGAGAAAATGATCCCGCAGATTTTATTGTCATAAACAATCCGGCTGATTTTGAAATTCTGGAAACATACATAGACGGAAATCTGGTGGCAAAAGACGGAACTTCATTTATTCCAACCAGCCCCGAAAGAATTGTCAACAATTTCGATATCGATTTTAAAGATGCTGCTGATTTCAAGATTCAGCTGGCAAATACTAAAGTTAAAGTAATAGAGGTGATAGACGGACAGCTCATCACCCAAACGCACATTGGTAACATACTCTTAGATGCCGAAGGTAATGCCGTATCCAATATACAAGAGGACATTTTAAAAGTGGCCGTTATAAACCGTTATTACGACGCACCGGTTGCGGTGGCGTTTATTAAAAATTTCGGTTTGAAGGAAGGCGCACTGGCATCTTCTGTCGCGCATGACTCGCACAATATCATTGTGGTTGGCGCGGATGATGAAAGTATGAGTAAAGCGGCCAATGCAATTATACAGGAACGTGGAGGTTTATCTGTGACGGATGGTGAAACTACAGAAATACTGGGTCTTCCCGTTGCAGGCCTCATGAGTATCGATAGTTGCGAAGTGGTGGGCGAGAAATATACGGAACTGGTCAGATTCGCCAAAGAAATTGGATGCACCCTGCACTCACCGTTTATGTCATTGTCATTTATGGCCTTGCTCGTCATCCCTCAATTGAAGCTTAGCGATAAAGGACTATTTGACGGAGAGAAATTTGAATTCTCTCCGCTTGAAATAGTCTGATGTATCCGTATCGTATTTATCTGACCAAGGTTACGATACCCTTATAGTCTTTCTTTTTGTTGTTGTACAGAATGGCATGAGCCGTGTATACATAACTGTCTTGTGGTTGTGGTTCCCCTTTGTATACGCCATCCCATCCGGCATTGATATCCTTGGTGGAAAATACCAGTTCCCCCAGCGATTATAGATATTCAGCTCGTAAGATTTTACAGAATCCCCTAATGCGGCAAAATAATCATTGAAGCCATCCATGTTTGGTGAAAATGCATTCGGGAAGAACAAACCTATGACAGGAATTACGTTAACGGTAATGGTATCCAGCGTAATACAGGTATCTGGGTTGGTAAAGGTCAGGAAATAGGTGCTTGTCGTTAATGGACTAGCAACAGGTTTTGCACAATCAACGCAACTGAGTGTTCCAGCCGGTGTCCATACATAATTCCCTACCGGAGATCCTGCAGCGGACAATTCCACACTCTCTTCCTGATAGATGGTCACATCGCTGCCCAAATCAATGGCAGTATATGGTGTGTTGGACGTCACCGTCATATCATCAGTAGCACTGCATCCGTTAACCGGATTGGTTGCCGTCACAACATAAGTAGCGGGAAGGTCAGCGATAGGTTGCGCTATATTTGGTGTATTCAATCCGATAGCAGGTGTCCAGCTGTAGTTGATTCCTGTAACAGGTGCAGTTCCAATTGTTTGGCTTTTGATTGTACAGGTTAACGTTTTATCTGGCCCTGCATCTGCCACAGGATGTATAGTATCAGCGGTAACAGTCACCTGGTCGGTGGCGGTACAGCCATTTGCCGTATTGGTAACGGTGAGTGTATAGATATCAGGTAGGTTTGCACTTGGTTGTGCCGAACTGCTGGAAGAAAGTCCGCCTCCGGGACTCCATGCATAGGTATTTCCTGCAATCCCTGCTGTTCCAAGAAGTGCAGACGTTGTGGCACAGGTAAGTATCTTATCTGTGCCGGCATTGGCTACCGGAGGTGTAATGTTTTTGGAAATAATTACCGCATCACTCGCCTTACATCCATTGCTTGTATTGGTGACGGTCAAAGTATAGGTGCCCGGAGAACCTGTAGACGGTTGAGCAATGCTGCTTGAAGACAGGTTTCCTGGAGGAGTCCAGGTATATGAATTTCCTGCGACAGCAGGTGCACCCAATATTACAGAACTTGTTACGCAGGTTAACGTTTGGTCAGCACCTGCATTGGCAACAGGTGGCGTGATATTTTGTGAAATCACCACAGCATCCGTTGCTTTACATCCGTTAGAGGTGTTGGTAACGGTAATAGTATAAGTTCCCGGTGCAGTTGCAGTAGGTTCAGCAATGCTTGTTGAGGATATACCACCCGGAGGAGTCCAGCTGTACGTATTTCCGGCAATAGCAGGAGAACCAATAGGCACTGAAGTTATGGTGCATGTCAGTGTCTGGTCTGTTCCTGCATTTGCTACCGGAGGTGTTGTGTTTTGTGATACTAGCACAGCATCAGATGCTGTACATCCGTTTGCGGTATTGGTTACGGTTACTGTATAGGTTCCAGGTGCTGTTGCAGTTGGTTGGGCAATGTTTGTTATGGATAAGCCTCCCGGAGGAGTCCAGGCATAAGTATTACCTGCTACAGCTGCAGTGCCGATCTGAACAGAAGTTACAGTACAGGTTAACGTTTTATCTGTTCCTGCATTGGCAACAGGTGGGGTGATGTCTTGTGAGATAACAACAATATCTGATGCGGAACAGCCCGTAGAAGGATCGGTCGCAGTAACGGTATAGGTTCCGGGTGCACTGGCACTTGGTTGTGCAACACTCGGTGTCGATAATCCCGTAGGTGGAGACCAGCTATAGGTTATACCTGGAACAGCTGGGCTGCCAATTTGCACCGACGTTTGTGAACAGGTCAGTGTTTTATCTGAACCGGCATTTACCGGAGGTAATGTGCCAATGAAGGAAATAACAACGGCATCTGAAGAGGTACATCCATTGGCGGTATTGGTGACGGTTACAGTAAAAGTACCCGGAGCCGTGGCGTTTGGTTGTGCAAGCGTTGTTCCGGATAAACCCGTTGGAGGTGTCCAGGAGTATGTGTTTCCGACCACTGCAGCTGTTCCGATCTGAACGGATGTCAACGCACAGGTTAGTGTTTTGTCCGGACCAGCATTGGCAACAGGCGGAGTGGTATTTTGTGAAACAACGACAATATCCGTTGAACTACATCCATTTCCAGGATTAGTGGCTGTTACGGTGTAGGTGCCCGGTAGACTGGCGGTTGGTTGGGCAATAGTCGTTGAAGACAATCCAGCTGGCGGAGACCAACTGTAAGTTATTCCAGCTACAGCAGGGCTGCCAATCTGTATACTTGTTTGTGTGCAGGTTAAGGTCTGATCAGTACCTGCATCTGCTATAGGGGGCAGTGTTCCCTGTGTCACAACCACGGCATCGGTAGCAGTACATCCGTTTGCGGTATTGGTAACTGTAAGGGTATAGGTTCCCGGTGCTGTTGCCGTTGGTTGTGCTATACTTGTTGAAGACAAGCCAGCAGGTGGTGTCCAGGCATAAGTATTTCCGGCCACAGCTGCAGTACCGATTTGAACCGAAGTTACAGTACAGGTTAATGTTTTGTCCGTTCCGGCATTGGCCGTAGGTGGTGTTATATTCTGAGAGATGACCACGACATCGGTAGCAGTGCAACCATTAGCCGTGTTTGTAACGGTAAGGGTATAAGTACCCGGTGCTGTTGCCGTGGGTTGTGCTATACTTGTTGAAGATAAGCCTGCTGGCGGTGTCCAAGAGTAGGTGTTACCAGCCACACCTGGCGATCCTATAATGGTACTTGTTGTCGTACAGGTCAGTGTTGCATCAATTCCGGCATTGGCCGTAGGTGGTGTTATATTCTGAGAGATGACCACGACATCGGTAGCAGTGCAACCATTAGCCGTGTTTGTAACGGTAAGGGTAAAAGTACCTGGTGCTGTTGCAGTTGGTTGTGCTATGCTTGTTGAAGACAAGCCAGCAGGTGGTGTCCAGGCATAAGTATTTCCGGCTACAGCTGCAGTACCGATTTGAACCGAAGTTACAGTACAGGTTAATGTTTTGTCCGTTCCGGCATTGGCCGTAGGTGGTGTTATATTCTGAGAAATGATAACGGCATCGGTAGCAGTACATCCGTTTGCGGTATTTGTAACTGTAAGGGTATAGCTTCCCGGTGCTGTTGCCGTTGGTTGTGCTATACTTGTTGAAGACAAGCCAGCAGGTGGTGTCCAGGCATAAGTATTTCCGGCTACAGCTGCAGTACCGATTTGAACCGAAGTTACAGTACAGGTTAATGTTTTGTCCGTTCCGGCATTGGCAACAGGTGGAGTGATGTTTCTGGAGATGACCACGGCATCGGTAGCAGTACAACCATTAGCCGTGTTTGTAACGGTAAGGGTATAAGTACCTGGTGCTGTTGCCGTTGGTTGTGCTATACTTGTTGAAGATAAGCCTGCTGGCGGTGTCCAAGAGTAGGTGTTACCAGCCACACCTGGCGATCCTATAATGGTACTTGTTGTTGTACAGGTCAGTGTTGCATCAATTCCGGCATTGGCCGTAGGTGGTGTTATATTCTGAGAGATGACCACGACATCGGTAGCAGTGCAACCATTAGCCGTGTTTGTAACGGTAAGGGTAAAAGTACCTGGTGCTGTTGCCGTTGGTTGTGCTATACTTGTTGAAGACAAGCCAGCAGGTGGTGTCCAGGCATAAGTATTTCCGGCTACAGCTGCAGTACCGATTTGAACCGAAGTTACAGTGCATGTTAATGTTTTGTCCGTTCCGGCATTGGCCGTAGGTGGTGTTATATTCTGAGAGATGACCATGGCATCGGTAGCAGTACATCCGTTTGCGGTATTGGTAACTGTAAGGGTATAGGTTCCCGGTGCTGTTGCCGTTGGTTGTGCTATACTTGTTGAAGACAAACCTCCCGGAGGAGTCCAGGCATAAGTATTTCCGGCCACAGCTGCAGTACCGATTTGAACCGAAGTTACAGTACAGGTTAATGTTTTGTCCGTTCCGGCATTGGCAACAGGTGGAGTGATGTTTCTGGAGATGACCACGGCATCGGTAGCAGTACATCCGTTTGCGGTATTGGTAACTGTAAGGGTATAAGTACCTGGTGCTGTTGCCGTTGGTTGTGCTATACTTGTTGAAGATAAGCCGGCTGGCGGTGTCCAAGAGTAGGTGTTACCAGCCACACCTGGCGATCCTATAATGGTACTTGTTGTCGTACAGGTCAGTGTTGCATCAATTCCGGCATTGGCCGTAGGTGGTGTTATATTCTGAGAGATGACCACGACATCGGTAGCAGTGCAACCATTAGCCGTGTTTGTAACGGTAAGGGTAAAAGTACCTGGTGCTGTTGCCGTGGGTTGAGCTATACTTGTTGAAGATAAGCCAGCCGGCGGTGACCATGAGTAGGTGTTTCCCGCGATAGCTGCTGTTCCTAACTGAATAGAAGTAGTGGTACATGTTAATGTCTGGTCAATGCCAGCATTGGCAACAGGAGGAGTGCCTGATGATGTTACTACAACTTGATCTGTTGAGAAGCAAGTGGTGGTTGGATTGGTAGCGGTGACGGTGTAGGTACCTGCCTGGCTGGCGGTAGGTTGTGCAATATTAGTGGCGCTCAATCCACCGGGAGGAGACCATGTATAATTTATTCCCGCCACTCCTGGCGTTCCGATTACCGTATTGGGTGAAGCACAGGTTATGGTCTTATCCGGACCTGCATTAGCAACAGGTATAGTATTGACGGTAATCGTTACAGTATCTCTGCAAGATCCTGTATTCCATTCAAATTTATAGGTGCCTGCAGTATTAAAAGGCCCTACATTGGAAACAGGATTGGATGCAGACTGTATGCTAACAACAGCCGGATTACCTGGCACGGCAGTCCATGTACCTGTCCCGGATGAAGCAAATGTGGAACTGGTATTCAAACAGATGGATTGATCGGGGCCGGCGATGGATCCACCCAGATTTACACGGATGGTATCTGATACCACACAACCGCTGACATCTGTTGCGCTAAGCGTATAGGTGGTAGATGCCGTTGGTGTTACAGTAGGACTAAGTGTAGCGGAGCCTGTCATATTAGTGGTAGGAGACCAGTTAAAGCTGCTGATGGTATTTTGGCTGTTGAAATAGATGCTCCAATTTAAAAGGGTACCCACATCACCGCCGGCATCATCAATGACCTTTAAGGTCCAGTTACCATTCACATTGCATGCATTCAGATTCGTAAACGGCTGCTCGGGGGTGTAATTGCCTGTAAAAGGAGCAGACCCGGCGGTAATGGCTGTGCCACTGGCTACGAAACAGGTATTGGTAAAATTATCACCACTGCCGCCATTATCCGTTGTCAATTCAATTTGTGTTCCGCCGGGACAAACAAGATAGATATCCAAGTCACCGTCATAAGAGTGATTGATATTCATGCAAACCTTTTGTATCGGATTCGTAGCCACGGTAAGCGGGTTTATTCCTGATACTGTTACGACGGAAGATATTCCGGTTGAATTATTATCCGGGATTGCAGTGCTGGTGCTGTTTGTAAAGGCTTTCAGTACGGTCGGAGGCATTTCTGTGATGGTTCCCAATAATTGTGCAGAGCCACCACATATACTGATATCATTTGAACAGACAACCTGCGGCCCTGTGACGTTGATGATTTTCTGGTCCGAACATGCACCATTTGTGTAAAAAAGTGTATGGGTGCCATATCCCGCAAGTTGAGGATTGAAAGTTCCCAATGTAGTGTTGGTGATACCTGTTCCTGACCATGCTCCTCCTGCGGGAGTTCCATTCAGGTTGAAAGGAGCCTGAGAAATACAAACATCCTGATCTGCTCCTGCATTTGCCCCCGCAACACCGGTGATGGTAAATGAAAAATTGCAATAATCTCCCGGCCAGTTGTCTACCAGAATATAATAGGTTTGACCGGCTACCATATTTGCAGCAGGAATAGATAGCGTTGCAGAGCCGCTGCTGATTGAGTTGTCACAGGCTATACTTGCATATTGGCTGTAGTTACCACATGGATTGGAACTTCCTGTGAAACGGAAAACTTCAACCTGGAGATAGTCAGCACTACACGTTCCGTTAAGGCTGATGACAACCGGCTGAACCGGAGTGTCTGCAACAAATTTAAACCATACCGGATTATCCAACACACCGTTACAGTTCCATAATCCAATAGGAATATCATTGGTCGCCGTTGCTCCCTGTGTGGTGCCGCTTACAAAAGCATTGGGACAAAGCGGAGTGGCATTTGCACAGATATCATTCGGTGGCCCTGATGTAGGAACATAACTGTTTACACACAACTGAAAGGTTCCAACATTATCTACCTTACCATCCACGGCTATCAGGTAGGTTTGTCCGGGAGTTAAATTGTTGGCATTCATGGTAACCGTATTGGTATTACTGCTGGCGCAATTCGATGCACCATTGTTTGACCAAGTACTGCCGTTACAGTTAGCCGTAGTCACGATTGCAATTTGTGGCGAACTTAAACTTCCACCCGTAACAGAAATAGTATTATACGCTCCAATTGCGGTAAACTGAAAGTATACGGTATTATAGGCGCCTGTTGAAGTCCAGCATCCCGGGTACGTTGAAGAGAATAAGTTTTCGCTGCCTGCACCTATATTGGTGAATGCATCTGGTGCGGAACAGAAATTGCTGGCCGGTACAACAATCGGATTGCAAGGGTTGTCATTTGCTGGTGCAATTGGTGAAGTCAGGCATAATTGAAAGGTACCAACACCATTGTTTTGACCGTCTACGTAAATGTAGTAGGTGTTGCCAATGGTCAGATTGCTGTAATTTAATATGGCCGTTGCCGTTGCAGAACTGTTACATGCCAGTTCAGTAAACGGACCGCTGCATCCATTGGTTCCGGGGTCCATCAAGGCAAGTTGCGGTTGTGTAAGAGTGCCGCCGTTGACCGTGACATTTACAATACGCGTACTTGCCACAAATTTGAACCACATCCCATTGTTATTGCCACCTGTAAAGCAGCTCGATGGCGCTAGTGTACCGGTAACACCGGTATTGTTGTATGCCCCGGCAGCGGAACATCCATTGGAGGACACCAGAATAGAAGAAGCACAATCATCGCCGGGAGCGGCATAAATATCTAAATAGCTTAGTGCGAATAAAATAAGGTAAAAATATTTTCTCATAAGGTGTGTGTTATGCATTAAAAACCGGTTTCTGTATTTTTCTTAGGACCATATCTGAATCCGATATTGATAAGTGTAATGACACTTTTTACAGGCGTGGCAGGAATGATTTCATTGCGTTTCCTTTCCGTGATTTCAGCAGGTATGTTTTTTCCCGCCTGTAACATTTCTGTCACGGAGTTTAGTTCTATCATTGGTCCGTCTTCAATTTGTACCGTTCTTTTTGTCGTAAAATTGCGGTATGGGTTAAAATCAAATGAAGAAAGCAGATAATACTGATGATCTGTGTACGTTTTTGAATCATCGGTGATGCTGACACCATTGTCTGATAGTTGTTGCTGTTTTTCTCGGGGGGTACTGTTGCCCAGCATCTGTGCACTCACAGATAGTAAAAGCAATACAAATAAGTAAAATGACTTCATCGTTTGATTCGTTTAGATGGATAAATTTGTTGCGCCCTAACAATATTCAATAAGAAAATCTACACTGTTGTGTATGTGTATGACTAACTAAATTAAAGTAACTTTTTAACAAATTTTAATTATTGGAGGCTGTTTTTTTGTGAATCCAACCATTTTTACCTACATGGCGTATTTTTTTGCAATAAAATGATACAAATCAAATGGAAAATGCCGTCTCGCTTCTTTATCTTCGCCATAATCCGCTTAGTTTTTTTATTTTTAAAATTTGTAGGATTGATTGCAATCCCTAATGTTGAATCTGTTAGAGTATGAATAATTATCAAGAGATTCCATCTCCGGCGTATGTTCTGGAAGAGGAAAAATTACTGAACAATCTGAATTTGCTGAAGTACGTCCAGGAACAGGCAGGCGTTCATATCATTTGTGCGCTGAAAGGCTTTTCTTTCCATGCCGTTTTTCCTACAGTAAAAAGATATATACACGGTGCTACAGCCAGCTCACTGCACGAAGCCAGGCTGGTACACGAGAAGATGCACGTAAAAGCTCATACCTATTGTCCTGTGTATGTGCCAAATGAATTTGATGAGATACAACGCATTTCATCACATGTCACTTTCAATTCCCTGACACAGTATGAACTGTTTAAGGATAGTATGCTGCCTTCCATTTCCTATGGCCTACGTGTAAATCCGGGTTATTCTGAAATCGAAACCGATTTGTATAATCCGGCTTCTCCAAATTCAAGATTGGGTATTCCAAGAGATTTGCTGGGAGATTCATTGCCGGAAGGCATTGAAGGCATTCACTTTCATGCTTTGTGTGAAAATACATCATATACCCTGGAAAGGGTGCTGGAGCATTTCATCCGTCTTTATCATCCGCTGATACAGCAGGCGAAATGGGTGAACATGGGAGGCGGACATCTTATTACCCGCAAAGATTACGAACCTGAACATCTGATAAAGATCTTAAAGGAATTCAAGGCAAAATACCCGAATCTGGAAGAGGTGATTCTAGAACCCGGAAGCGCCATAGGCTGGCAGACCGGAGTTTTGGTTTCCACGGTGCTGGATATTGTTCCCAATGGAGATTTTCCTACCGCCATGCTGGATGTTTCGTTTACCTGCCATATGCCGGATTGTCTTGAAATGCCATATAAACCAAGGGTTTTGGGTAGCGTGGATAAGAGTGATTTTGAATATAATCTGGGAGGGATGAGTTGTCTTGCCGGTGACTTCATGGGTACCTGGTGTTTTGAAAAGGAACTCAAAATCGGGGACAAGATCATCTTTGATGATATGATACATTATACCATGGTCAAGACTACGACATTTAACGGGATTAACCTGCCGGATATCGGAGTGCTTAACAAAGAAGGAGCGTATGAATTGCTGCATTCTTACGGCTATGAGGATTATAAAGGCAGATTGAGTTAATCGTATAATCATAAGTTTCATGCAAAAGATATTTGACAAGCTATACAGACAGGCAGAACGCATCATCTCTTCCGATACCAAAGTCTCCAAATTGCTGGATGAGGTATTTCTTAAGATAGGAGAATCCTCGGAGTTGTTTTACAAGGTGCAGGATAATGTGATTGCAATGGCACGCATGTTGAACGCATGGGTGAAAGGAGATTACAGAAATATCTCTGCAAAATCAATGATTTCGGTGGTGGCGGCACTGATTTATTTTGTAAATCCCTTGGATCTGATTCCTGATTTCATACCTCTCGCAGGGCAATTGGACGATATTTTCGTATTGGGTTATCTGATAAAGATGCTGAATAAGGAAATAGAGCGCTTCATGGCCTGGGAAAAAGAACAGGATCTGCACAAACAGTAAGAATATGAACGCCTCTTTTCTCAGCTCTCTCATTCAACGCCATTATCCTGCTACGGCAGAAAAGGTGCAGACCTTGATTGAATCCAGCGTATTGCTGGAAAAGCTGGCCGTTTCCGCTTATCAAAAGATAGAGGCATCCGTACAGAAATATGCTGATATCGCCGGACGTTTAAATGTCATTATCCGTTTGATAAGAGCATGGCGCAAAAAAGACTATGAGGATGTATCCTATCCCGCCGTTTTCATAAGTGTGGCAATACTGCTTTATTTTGCAAGTCCGATTGATTTGATACCCGATTTCATCCCAATTATCGGAGGACTGGATGATGTTTTATTACTTGGCTACCTGTTGAAAGTCATTGACAGGGAAATTGACCGCTTTCTCGCCTGGGAAAGGAAAAATGAGCAAGAAGCCGGAAGGTAAGGTCTACTCGTCGTCTTTATTAATGTTGATATTGATACCGTTTCTCGGAGCAGATGTTGAACCGTTATTGATGATGATCGTGTTTCCTCCATCCATTTCACTTCTTTTTTTACTGTATGGCATTCCGTTAACCAGTATGAATTCCTGTTCACTTTCCTTAGTGATTGTTCCGTTTTGAATCAGCTGCTGCTTAACCAGTACTTCTGCCATTTTCACCTGACGGGCAAATGCCGGAATCTCCGCCTTTTGGCCACTTTCTAAAAACGTCACTTCATAATAGGTTACCCTGCCCTTCGGGTTGGCATTGGAAATCTCTTTGTAGTCATTGTAATCGTAAAATTTCAGAAAAGCCAATTTCTTCCCTGTCAGGTCCTTTACATAATAATTAAAGGTGCCGGGCATATACTTTATCTTTTCAAAGATAAAAGAAGCTTTTCCATCCACCAGGACACTATCGTCTTTAATGTCAATATCGGTTTTGTCTTTAGCGTTCATTGAATGTATTCCCAAGAATAGAATTGCAGTGAATAGGATGTTTTTCATGGATATAAGATTTGGAAGATATTTTTTGGTCATAAGGTGTTTACACCAATCCTTTTTTATAGGCAATCTTCAGCAAGGCTGCCGTGTTGTTTACATTCAGTTTTGCCAGCATGTTCTTGCGATGCGTTTCCACTGTATTTTTACTGATAAACAGTTTGTTTGCAATATCCTGCGAGGTGAGCCCCAGGGCAATGAGTTGCAGTATCTCCAGTTCCCGTTGGGTGATTTGTGCCGCCAGTTCGTCGTAATTTCTGTCATCTTCCTCTTCACCGTTGGATATGGATGAGATCAGTTTTTCCTGCGCATCCTGATCCAGATAAGATTTGTCCTGATACACGGTGTCGATGGCTTTTAGCAAATCATCTTTTGAAATGTTTTTCATCACATATCCTTTAGCGCCTATCTCCAGGCATTCCTTGATGAAACGAGGCTCGCTGTGCATCGTCAGCATCAGGATTTTCAGGTCGGGATGCGTTTTCTTGAGTTGTTTGGTCGCTTCAATGCCATCCATCTCAGGCATATTGATGTCCATCAGCACCACATCCGTTTTGCTATTCCTGATTCGCTCAATGGCTTGCTTGCCGTTATGTGCCGTTCCGGCAATCTTAATATTCGGCTCATCTTCTAATAAGGAAACGATTCCATCCAGAAATATCTGGTGATCATCCACCACAAACACATTTATTTCCTGCATATTGTATATATTATTTTGTAGAACAAAGGTATTTTTTATTCAGCAAATTTCGAGCCGTTTTACCAATATTTTATAAAAGAAAACCATTTCCTTGTTTTCAGGTAGTTATAATTGGATTCATTTGCATAAGCTTCCCGTTCAAAAGAGATGCTTTGATAGGCTTTCTGGAAATTCCCCAGTTTTACAAATCGGATAAAAAACTCCATATAATATAGCAGGATAAAGAAAATAAACAGGAGTTCCATCTGCTGGTATATATGTATCAGTTCATGATTGATAAACGTCTTGTCTTCTTTCAGACTATCCTTTTCAAGGATGATGAATGGAAAGATGCTGATGCCGGAAACCTGTTTCGGGGTGAAGTATTTAATGAAGTTCGGACTGATTACGATCCACATCGGGATTATTTTAACCGAAAGATAAGAAATTCAACCATGAATGAACGAAGTGGGGCGTTAAATATCATTTGCGGCTAAAGTGGGACCTTCATTTCCAGTCGATGCTGCATGTCTGTCAGTACCGCTTTTTTCCAGTCGTCACTTCCTTTAGCAAAAGCAAACAGTGATTTATACTCATTGATGTCGAATGCTTCCAGATTCATTTTAAGGGTTTTGAACAATTTTGGCAATCCTTCATCCGGCACCTGCACATGATGCAGACCACCGCTGTAGGCAAAAACCATCTGCCCATTATTCAGGCCGGCAAGAATATCCACCACACCGGGTTTTACGGTCATTTTCTTGCCATCCAAATCCAGCCCAGTCTTGCGTTTCATTCTGCCCTCCGGCGCTATAAGAATGATAGAATCATCATAGATGGATTCCAAAAAGTTTCCCCAGCTGTCGTCTCTTTTGCGTGTAATGGGAATCATTCCCGGACTGAATAATTTGAAGAAAAAACCAACGAGCGGGCGGTTCAGTGTTTTGTCGGCGGCCGGTGCCACCATGCGTTTGGACAGTTTGCGGAGAAAATGATTCGGTAAAAATCCGAGATACAGAAACTCGTACAAGGATGTGTGATGAAGGAAGACAATCAGCCTTACTTTCCCCCATTTTATCTTATTCTGCGGCCAGCCTATTTCAAAATGATAAAACAGTCTCGAAAAATATTTGATGCACAACAAAATAAAATAACTGATCAGACTTTTCATTTTTCAGGCTCTAAGACGACTTCAACGTGATTGCTAATATCGAAATATTTTTTGAAAGCGTCCTTTATTTTTTGAGCCGTTAATCCGTCAATTTGTTTGTCATAATCAAACAGCGCATTGATATCTTTTCCGTATTCATCATAATGCTGTATCGCATTCAGCCAGAAATCATTTTCTTTCAGATCCGTTTCGCGTTCACGGCGTTGCGTTTCCTGTACTTTTTTTATTTTTTCGTCTGAAGTCAGGTTTGTTTTTAAAGATTCAATATTATCGTACACCGTTTTAATCAGTTCATCCACGCGCTTTGGTTCGGTGTTAAACTGGATGGTGATGCCGTAAGCGTTTTTCGGACGCTGAGCAAAAGCACCGTTTACACTTACCCCATACACACCTCCTTTGTCTTCCCGCATCGCTTCCCGTAATTGAATGTTCAGCACTTTCACCATCGAATTAAAGATGTAGTTCTCATCTTCCGTCCAGTTGGACTGACCGTGAAAATGAATACCCACCAAATCTTTTTGCGTCTTGCCCATCTGTGTTCTTGAAACCACTAACCCTTCTCGCTTGAGGATGTTCGGATCTTTCCAGGTTTCTTTTTGTCCCTTAGCAGGTAATCCGCCAAGATATGTTTCCAGTAAAGGTTTTATTTTGTTTACATCAAAATTCCCGATAAAGATAAAGGTGAAATCTCCGGCATCGTTAAAGCGTTCCTGATAGATCTTAAATGATTTTTCAAAATCCACCATATTCAGTTTATCAATGGTGGTTAAGCCTCTGCGGATATTTTTATTAAAGATGATGTTCTGGAATTTATTGGCAAAGAAAGCAGCGGGATTATCCAGCAGATGCTCGTTTTGGCTTTTTTCTTTCGACATAAATGTATTGAAATCATCCAGTGATTTTCTCGGTTGAGTAAAATACAGATAGGTGAGTTGCAGCATCGTTTCCAGGTCTTTCTGATTGCTGCTGCCGTTAAACCCTTCATTCAGTTCACCAACATAAGGATATGCACCGGCCGTTTTTCCCGTCAGTAATTTTTGCAGTGTCAACTTGTCAAACTTGGAAACACCCGATTCAATGATGATTGCATTCGAATAATCTGCGCTCATGTAATCACTGTCGGAATACAAGGAAGAACCGCCGGGGCTGTAAGCTGTCATCAATATCTCATCATTCTTAAAATCTGTTGGTTTAAGTAATATGCGCACGCCGTTTTTTAATTCCAGTGTGGTGATGTTCAGTTTTTCATTTTTTGTTTCTTTTACAACCGGCGATGGTTTTGGTTTTTCTGCCAACAAAGGTTCGTTTACCGTTTTATCT
This sequence comes from Chitinophagales bacterium, assembly GCA_046329775.1. GTDB lineage: Bacteria > Bacteroidota > Bacteroidia > Chitinophagales > JADIYW01 > JADJSS01. The sequence goes on along the minus strand of JAXLTX010000003.1, from coordinate 360,663 downwards.
TCATAAGGTTTGATGTCGGCGGATTTTACTTTTTCTGCGATGTCTTTGATGTCGTTTTCCCAGGGTAAAAATTTCTTTTCACTTTCAGGAGCGGTTAAAACAATCACACGGTTTTTGTCGGTAATATATTTTGCAGGTAATGCATTGATATCGTTTAAGGTGATTGCAGGAATCATTTTTTTTGCCAGTTCAAATTCCATTTCGATGCCGGGTGCCGGAACATTTTCTAAGAAGTTGGAAACATATTCCCCCACTAAGCTTGCCGATTCGGTTTTATCTTTTTCCTGCACTGCATTTTCGTAGCCCGTCAGTAGTTCCAGTTTCTGCCTGTCCAGTTCTGTTTGAGTAAAACCATATCGTCGCACCCTTTCGTTTTCTGTCAGGATAACTTTGAGTGCATCTAAGGTTTGTCCGCTCTTGGCAACAGCCGTCAAATTGAAGGCATCGTTGGCTCTCGTTTCTCTTTCATAACCCGAATAGGCGGCAAAGAAAGGTGGGTTGGGTTGCTGCATCAATTCCTGCAAGCGATTATTGTACATGCTGTTGAACAGATTGTTCATCAGGTATTTCTTATAACCTTCCACAGAATTTTCATCTTCTGCCGGATGTTTATACACCACCAACGCTCTTGAATAAGTCGCCTCCGGGTCGGTGCAAATCGATACGAGTGTCTGTGTATGTTCCGGTAATGTGTAAGTCACCTTTTTTTGTTCAGCTTTCGGATTTTCCATTACACCAAAGCGTTTTTTTATTTCACTTTCCATTTCATCCACGTTGATGTCACCCACAATCACCACCGCCATTAAGTCTGGGCGATACCATGTTTTGTAGAAAGAGGTTAGGCGCTCATACGGACCATGCAGTAAGATGGCCGTATCACCAATCGGCAGGCGCTCTGCATAACGCGATTTGTAATACAAGACCGGCAGGTATCTGTCCATCATGCGTTTGTTGGCTCCCAGGCCGCTGCGCCATTCGGAAAATACCACGCCACGTTCTTTGTTGATCTCTGTGGTGTCAAAACTCAATCCGTTTGCCCAGTCTTCCAGTACATTTAATCCTTTATCCAGAATTTCTTTTTTGTCGGTTGGGAGTTGCAACATATAAACGGTTTCATCAAAACTGGTATAGGCATTCAGGTGCGCACCGAATTTGGTGCCGATGCCTTCGAGGTAATTCACCAGTTCATTTTTAGAGAAATGTTTGCTGCCGTTAAACGCCATGTGCTCCACGAAATGCGCCAATCCTTTCTGGTTGTCTTCTTCCTGGTTGGAGCCCGCATTTACCGCCAACCTGAATTCCACTCTGTTTTCAGGTTTGGTGTTGTGTTGGATATAGTAGGTTAATCCGTTTGCTAATTTACCATAACGAACCTCTTTGTTTAAAGGCAATGATGTTGAATTTTCAGAAAGTCCAATCTGTGCATTTTCCTTTTTGTCTGATGTTTCAGCAGCTTTCGAAGGCATTGCATCTGCTGCATTCATTGGCTTTTTAGCATCTGTCTTTTGAACTTTCGTCTTTTTTGTTTTTTTATTTTTTCCTTGCTGAGCTGAAAATGAAGTGAAAGAAACACCGATGAGTAGCAATAACGTGAAAAGTTTTGTGTACATGCGCATATGGATGATTGTTGTGAAATTTGTAGCCTAAATATCGGAAATATTACGATGCGAAAACAATAAAATATGTTATCTGAAAAACATAAAAGAATAGATCTTCACCACACGGCAACGTTGAATTGCTTATGCATTCCGAAGGATAATCTATCGGACTGAATCTATGTGGTTAAAAGGTTATGAAGCCGGGTGGCTGTCGTTCAGTTCCATTTTTCTGATGGAGGGAGAGATAAGGTAGGTGACGATGACCACCAGGCAAGTCATGCAGCCGCCAAAAATAACCGCAGGTACCGTACCCAAGGCGGCGGCTGTAGCACCGCTTTCAAATTCTCCGATTTCATTGGAAGAGCCGATAAACATGGAGTTTACCGCAGATACCCTTCCACGCATATGGTCTGGGGTGGACATCTGTATGATGGTGTGACGAACGGAAACGCTTATCCCGTCCAATGCACCGCTCATGACCAGACAAAGCATGGAAAACCAGAAGATCTTGCTGATGCCGAATAATATGATGAAGATGCCGAATCCGAAAACGGCGGCCAGCAATATAAGTCCTGCATTTTTTTTAACAGGATGGTAGGCTAAAATCATCAGCATCATGATGGCTCCAATGGCCTGAGACGCGCGTAACCAGCCTAATCCTTCGGCGCCCACATGTAGGATGTCTTTGGCGTATACAGGCAGCAACGCAACTGCTCCACCAAATAATACGGCAAACAGGTCCAGTGAGATGCAGGACAAAATAACCTTGTTTTCGAACACAAATTTTAGTCCCTGAACCGCACTTTGATAGACCGTTTCGTCTTTCGGTACAAACTGAATTGGTTTTTTTTGAATCTGCAGGAGCGAAATGATGGCAATGGATAAGAACAATACAATAATGCCGAAAGTAACCGTGATGCCGGCTTTGCCAAGCAGTATGCCACCTACCGCAGGACCTAGCACCGCACCCGATTGCCATGCCGCACTCGACCAGGTGATGGAACTCTGAAAAACCTCTCTCGGTACCAACTGTGCAGCCAGTCCGAACGATGCCGGTCCGGAAAAACTACGGGCAATTCCGGTGAAAAAGATGATGAAAAAGATGAGCAGCACCACGTTGCTTTTTCCTATGGAATCAATCATGGAGGCATGTGTGAATACAAGCAATAAGGCGCACATGACCGTGTAAAGGGATACAAAGGCTACCAGCATATTCCTTTTTTCGGATTTGTCTGCTACATAACCGCCATACATGGCAATTCCGATGGCCGGTATGGCCTCCGTCAGGCCAACCAAACCCAACAGCAGTTTGGAGTTGCTCAATTCATAAATCTCATAACCAATGATTACCGCCTGCATGGTGATGGCAATTGTAATCAGAAATCTGGCCAAGACGTATGCTCTGAATTCTTTGTAGCGCAGTGCCTCATAAGGATCTCTTTTAGGTTTGGACATTCGTGTGAAATCAAAATTGAAAAATGGTGTAAATGTACAAAATCAAATTGTTTTACATTACCTGACTTTGTTAAAACAAAGTATCCTTTTCATATGAATAGGGGTGTGTAAGCCCAATCGGGTGAGGTTATAATGCCGTTAAATATCCTTTCAGGTGAGGTTTTTCCTGTGTGTGGTCAACGATATCGAAATCAAATCCATTTTCTGTCTTCTCATGACGGAAGATGACACTTGCCGGCAGATAAATCGGGGTCTTGAATAAAACGGTGAATTCGAAAGCCTGCGGCATTCTTTTTTCCAGCAGTGCCAATATTTTTCCGGCACTCCACATCCCATGTATGATGTGCCGTTCAAAACCGAACACTTTTGCCGTCAGCGGATGCAGGTGTATCGGATTGAAGTCGCCTGAGGCCATTGCAAATTCGATGCCCAGATTCTGATACAGGCTCCAGCTTTCCTTGATACAGTTTTCATGTAAAACGGGCTGCTCCCATTCCAGTACACTGCCGATACCTTCTCTGCCTTTAAAAAGATAAATGCTGGTGTCTTCCCAGATGCGTTTGCCACTCACTTCCAGATAACTTATTACTTCAAATGCCTGACCTTTATCGTGAGCCACCAGATTCCCGAATTTGCAGGTCACCGAAAATTCTTCGCCGATATATAAAGGGCGTTGTTGCTGGATGGAATTGGCAAAATGAATCAATCCCGGCAGTGGAAATGGCACTTCCGGCTGGCTCAGCAATTGCGTATGCAGGGGGAATATATAGGCATGCAGATAGGTGGCAGGAATAATCAGGGTATGGTCAAAGCCGCACACTTTATTGTATTTCTTCAGCGCTTCAGGCAATATGGATGCTTTCTTAAGGTGAATGGTGATGTCCGGAAGATTGCCTTTCCCTCTTTTCAGGAGCGTGGTGGCAATGCGGGCATACATCGTGGCAGGGTTAGCTATATTTTGCAGTTCTATCGTTCTGGACATAAGGTTTGTTGTTCAAATAAAGATAAAGAATTGTTTGCCGAAAAATTATTGATATGGGATAAAAAATAATCTTCAAAGATAAGGATTGCTTTTTTTATCCATCAGTGTAATGACTAGAGTCTATTTTGTTTATATTTGATGTGTCTGTCCGATTCTGAGAGATGGATGCTGGTAAAGAGTATGTTAATCGACCATGATACACCGGATATTCTGATTCATAATGATGAATGAATGGAACGGTGAGATAGTCATCCAAATTTAAGTCTATGAAAAGAGCCTATTTTATTCTACTGTTTCACTTCCTGTTATATGGATGTAATGGAAATGCACAACAACAGCAAGACCCGATACCGGTACACGATAGCTTAAAGATTGATTCTAAGATACTGGGTGAAGTAAGGACCATCAATATCTGGACACCACCACAGTATGCACAGCAGACGGATTCGCTGCCGGTCATCTATATGCCGGATGGGGGTATCAGCGAAGATTTCCCTCATATCGCCAATACCATCGCCGCACTCATCAGCAGCAAACGTATGCCACCTGTTATGCTGGTAGGTATTGAAAACATACAACGCAGAAAAGACCTCTCTGGCCCGACAGAAGTGGAGGAAGACAAGAAAATAGCACCGGTGATTGGTGGGGCGGATAACTTCAGGAGTTTCATCCTTCAGGAGCTCTTTCCTGAAATAAATAAACGATACAGAACAACTGAAAAGAAAGGTATCATTGGAGAATCACTGGCCGGCCTTTTTATTGTAGAAACATTCCTGAAGGCACCGGATATGTTTGATTATTACATTGCCATGGACCCTTCCCTTTGGTGGAATGATCATCAACTTGTAAAGCACTCGGCAAGCTATCTGTCTAAAGTTCCGCCGAATGAAAAACGATTGTGGTTTGCAGGGTCAAAGACTAAGGATATCCTACCTTATACCAATGAATTTGCTAAAATATTAAGCTCGGGGAATTATAACATGCTGAAGTGGAAGTACTCTCCGGAATCCAAAGAAAAACACCATACCATTTACCGTGCCACCAAAGAAAAGGCCTTGGTCTGGATATTCAATCAGCAGGAATAATTACAGTTGCATGCTGTCTGGAGAATATTCAGGATTTTACTTCATCTTCAGTGTATATCTTCCGCTTTTCACCGCTTTGCGTAAACGGCCACGGCTGCCATCATCCATTAGCATGGCACCAGCCATAGAAGAAAGGCCACCCAGTAAACCGCCCAAAAAGGCCGTAATCATCAATAGTACGGCGCCGGTAATTTCTGTCTTCAAACTTTCAGAAAATAGATTGGCGACCTTGCCACTCAGCAGATGGGCGTTGCTTATGTCTAAATACAGGGCCGCACCAAGCCAGAACAAACCAACCCCCAGCAATCCGGCCAGAAAATTATTCCCTGGCTTGTTGGATAATATGAGACCTGTAATGAAACAAACAATGAAGGGCGTATACCAAGGCAGGAACAGGGTGAGCAGAAAGCTCAGTACAGCGATGGTGATAACTTTTATGATGAACATGATGATATCGATTAACGATTAATAATGAACGAATATTTCTATCTGGCTTTGTTATTTATTTTGTTTTATTGCTTTCAACGCCATTTCTTTTGAATCAAAAAAGTGCAGTTTGTAGTATTCTCCCTTGCTCCACTTATCGATGAATTCCGTAAAACCTGCGGCAGCCACATTACCGCTTTGTCCGCCGGGATACACACCATAGCATTGTGGTTTACCGCTTGCAAAATCTACTATCATCCGCCAGGAAGGCCCTGCTTTTTCTGATGCGGCATTTACGATGTTATTGTATCCCCCCACGGGTACATCCGTAACGGAAAACGCCTTGAAAAATGGTACTAAATGGGAAATGCTGGTGTTTTTATAATGCTGCCATTGTGCGCTGTTGTTTTTGTCTTTTCCATAATCCTTGAAAAAGGCAACCGTCTTTTTAAAGGCAATGTTCACCACTTCTTTCGCAGTTTCGACCGTGTCTGTACTCATCACGTCAAACAGTTTGAATTTCGGATCGTTGATGATCAGGTTGGCCGTGTTGTAGGGCTCCGGCAGTCGGAATGAAGTAGCGGTGCCTTCCATTTCGTCATAAGTAGTTTGTTCTACATAATCCCAGAATTTATAGAAATATGTGGGTGCAGTTGAATTATAATCGGCCATATAGTTCCAGGACTTTAATGCTGCCATGATTTTTTTAGTATCCGCGTCTTCGCTCGCTGTGATGTCAGACAATAAGGTTGGTAGGATTTCTTTAGCCAGTAAACTTAAATTATTGTTTTGCAGTTTGCCCATATCCTGCCAGGTATAATTGGTGGCGGTGGTCAGTGTAGAATTAATGACCCTGTTTCTGTAGTTTTCATAAATTCCATTGGTCAGATAAGGATAAGTCTGATCCACCGGATTCTGATTGGCACTGCAGCAAAATCCCCTTTCCGGATTCAGTACATACGGATTTTGTTCGCCTGGAATACGTGCTCCTAATTTTGCGAGATTGACATCTGCCAATGGTGTTACAAAGGAACCATCGCCGCTCACCGTGCGCAGCATAAAATTGCCCTGCTGACGAATGGCGATGTTGTTGTTGACATCTGCGTAGATGAAATTTTGGCCCGGACAGGAATAGTATTGTAAGGCATTCAGATAATCCTGCTGATTCTTAGCATGGTTCAAATAATAGAAAGTCATCAAATCGTTGGAAGGCTCTTGCGCACGCCAATAGGTGGCAATGTGTTTCTTGTCATCCGCTTCCCCATAGGTTTCATCGTATACGATTGCGCCCACTTTCGTAATGCGTATGCTGTCCACCACATCTTTTCCGCCTTTCACTTTATATGTTTGCACATCGTATTCAAATGGCACATACTCATTGCCCAACTTGTAGGCTTTTCTGTTTTTATCCTGATATTCTACAGAGAAATTATTGATGACGTCACGCTCTGCATTGGTCACACTCCAGGCGATGCTGTCGTTGTGGCCGATGATGACGCCCGGTGCACCCGGAATCGTTACGCCTTCGACATTCAAGCCAGGACATTGCAGTTGAACCGCATACCAGATGGAAGGAAGGCTTAAGTTGAGGTGAGGGTCACCGCATAAAATCGGCTTGCCTGATTTTGTTTTGCTGCCATTGACACACCAGTTGTTGCTTCCGTAGAATTTGCTGGAATAAAACTCCTTGTAGGGATTCCTGTACATAGCATCTGCCAGTATGTTTTTAGGCTTCGATGCAAATGAATCTACAGATTTGAAATTCCATTTGGTCCCCGCCGGAATGATCGGATCAATGGCTGGTGGCGGAAAATCCGGATACATCTTCTGATACGCTTCTGCACCAAATGCACGAAGTGCGTTGCTGTTTTCTACGTCCGTATCATAATAGGTTAAATCCTTTGCCATATACTTCATCAGCAGGGCGCATTTTAAGGGCGTCCAGAGTTCAGGTTCATAGCCGATAAGCTTATACTCTACCGGTAAATCAGATTTCTTCAGTTGCTTGATATAGGCGTTCACACCGGCGGTAAAACTTTCCACCACCGATTTGCTTACAGGATTATTTTCCATCTCTTTCAGAGATGTTTCCGCCGCACGCACAATCCCTATACGACGGGAAAAACGGTCAATCGGCAATGCCTTTTCTCCCACAATTTCCGATAATCTGCCGGCAGCGGCCAGCATCTGGAATTCCATCTGCCAAAGACGATCCTTTGCCTCCGCATAGCCCTGTGCATACATCAGGTCTTCCTGATTGTCGGCGAAAATATGAGGAATACCCAGTTCGTCATAAACGATAGTGGCTTTGCCTTTTAGGCAGGAGAGCTCAAACGTGGTGTTCTTATCCTGCTTTAAAGACGCCGATTTCCAGAATCCGTGTGTAGGAGAAAGAAAGTAGCCTAAGGCAGGTGTGTCACCCAGCGGTTTATTCAGAAAATAAACAATGGTTGTCAGCAGGACGGCGAGCAACGCGCCGGTTATTTTTTTTACCATGGTAGATATGTTATCCTAAATTTAGTGAAAAGTTGGAAGTAATAGGATATAAGTTCAGCGTTTTTTAGAGGTTTTCTTTTTTGTTTGATTATTTTTGATCTATGACAAATCCTGAGATTGCACGGCACTTTGCCTTGCTTGCCGATTTAATGGAACTGCACAATGAGAATCCTTTCAAGATAAAGAGTTATTCCTTTGCCGCCCGACATCTGAAAAATATAGATACACCGCTGAAAGCGTTGTCGATAGAAGAACTTGAAAAAATTGAGGGTGTGGGTAAGGCGATTGCCGAGAAGATATTTCACCTGACCAGAACAGGTAAACTCGATTTGCTGGAAAAATACCTGAAAATTACACCTATTGGTGTGATAGATCTATTGCAGCTGAAAGGTATCGGACCGAAGAAGATTGCACAGTTATGGAAAGAACTCGATATAGAAAGTCTTGGAGAACTGGAATATGCCTGCAATGAAAACAGGTTGCTGGAACTGAAAGGGTTTGGAGAAAAGACACAGGAAAATATATTGAAGCAGATTCAGTTTATGAATCAGAATTCGAATAAGTTCTTATGGGCAAACCTGGAAGAGCTGGCTAATGAAATTGTGGCTGAGTTGCTGGATCAATATCCGAATTTGCTGGTTTCTACCTGCGGGGATTTTAGAAGAAAATTCGTCACTTTAGAAGGGATTGATTTTCTGATTGCGGAAGAAGATAAAGCAATACAGACAGCCATCTTTGAAAAATACAAACAATATCCCGTGCATTTCGAGTATTGCAGCCAACCTGATTTTTACCTGAAATTACTGGAGCTGTCGAGCGATAAGGAACATTACGGTTTCCTGTCGTATAAGATAGATGCTTTTGTAAAATATACTTCCGAAAAAGCCATTTATGTAGCGGCAGGATTTCCGTTTATTGCGCCGGAAATGCGTGATAACAAACTGGAATGGAAATTAGCGGAAAATGATCAACTGAACGATTTGATAGAGTTGAAGGATATCAAAGGGGTAGTCCATTCGCACAGCAAATACAGCGACGGTGCGAACAGTTTAAAGGAATTGGCCACTTACTGTAAGGAGCAGGGGTTTGAATACCTGGTGATTTCCGATCACAGTAAAAGTGCGTTTTATGCCAATGGTATGAAGGAAGAAACTATCCTCGAGCAGCATGCGGAGATTGAAGCGCTGAACAGGCAATTATTTCCGTTCAGGATTTATAAAAGTGTAGAGTCAGACATTCTCAATGACGGACAGCTGGACTACCCAGACGATGTGCTCAAGACCTTTGATCTGGTGATTGCTTCCGTACATTCGCAATTGAAAATGACGCAAGAAAAGGCGATGCACCGTCTGATGAAGGCCATAGAAAATCCGTACACCACGATATTAGGCCACATGACGGGAAGATTGCTGCTGTCGAGAGAAGGCTATCCGGTGGACCATAAGAAAATCATTGATGCCTGTGCAGCCAATAAGGTTTGTATAGAATTGAATGCCAATCCCTACAGGTTGGATATCGATTATCAATGGATACAGTATTGTCAGGAGAAAGGGGTGCCGATTTCCATTAATCCGGACGCCCATAATTTACGAGGGGTGCAGGATATCAAATACGGCGTTTATGCCGCCAGAAAGGGTGGTTTGCTTAAATCAAACACACTCAATACGTTAACAAATGATAACTTTGAAAAGTACTTGCAGGGTAAAAAGGACTAAGCGCATTTTATTATCTTTGCCCAAAATCCTTTCAAGATGAGAAAAACGGTATATGCAGCAATAGTGTTCACTTCCCTGGTATTTACACAATGCAGACATAAAGAGGAAGCGGCAGAAATTACAGTAGAGAAATTCAATAAAGATTCCATACTGGCAAACGACCCGGTATTGAAAAAAGCCGATTCTATGGCCAATGTGACGGAGCAATCGGAAGAAGAACGATTGAAAACGGTCACTTCCATCAAATTTGATAAGGAAGTCTATGATTTTGGCAGCTGTACGGAAGGCGACAAGGTGAAAAAGACGATAGAATTCACCAATACGGGAAAATTACCCTTAGTCATTAATCAGGCATATGGCAGTTGTGGCTGCACAGTACCAACGTATGACAAGGAACCGGTGCAGCCGGGTAAAAAAGGCAAGATTGAGGTAGAGTTTAATTCTGAGCATAAAGCAGGTGCCAATACAAAAAGCGTGATGATAGAAGCCAACACCAATCCGCCGATAACGACGGTTACTTTCAGTATAAAAGTGAAAGCTTCCGATAAGAAAAAAGGATGGTTCTAAAAACAGAGCATGAAAAATTACCTTTCCTTAGTTAAGTTTTCCCACACGGTTTTTGCTTTGCCTTTCGCAATGATTGGGTTTACGTTGGGGTGGTATTCTTTGTATTTATTGGGATTGCCATATGGTACAAAAATTGGAGAATTTGTAAGTTATACACAAACATTTAAATTTGAAGGAACTAATGCTTTAATAAAGTTTATTGTAACAAGTTTTCCTTACAATCCAATTTATGTATTTATTTTCTTAAAACTTTTTCTGGTACTCATTTGTATGGTCACTGCCCGCAATGCTGCGATGGCATTCAACCGTTATATCGACAGAAAGTACGATGAGAAAAATCCGCGTACAGCCATAAGGGAAATTCCGGCAGGAATCATCACACCCAAAAATGCTTTGGTGTTTATTGTTATCAATTGTGTGTTGTTTATTATCACCACCTATTTTATCAATCAACTTTGTTTCTTTTTATCACCGGTGGCATTAGCGGTAATTCTTGGTTATTCACTCACTAAAAGATTTACCTTTTTGTGTCACCTGATTTTAGGCGTTGGCTTAGGGCTGGCACCCATCGGCGCATTTCTTGCCGTTACCGGAAGATTTGAAGCATTGCCCTTATTCTTTTCCTTTGCAGTTTTCTTTTGGGTGAGCGGCTTCGATATCATTTACGCCTTACAAGATGAACAGTTCGATAAGGAAAATAAGCTGTATTCCATTCCATCCTATTTCGGACAGAACAAAGCCAAATGGATTTCCCGTTTCTTACACGTATGCAGTTTTCTGTGTTTGCTGGCTGCCGGTTTTTATGGCCATTTCGGAGTGCTATATTTGCTTGGCTTAGCCGTGTTCGGCGGTTTGTTGATTTATCAGCATTCCATCGTCATCCGCTTCGGCTTGCAAAAAATTGATCTGGCGTTTTTTACCACCAATGGCATCGCCAGTGTATTGTTTGCCTTGTGTGTGATTACCGATATCATTATGCATTTTTAATATTGATATTTATGGGTGTTAGGATTGTTTCATTATTTAATTACTTTATTATTTCATTATTTCATTTATGAAAATCCTCGCCATCGATTACGGAACCAAACGCACCGGATTTGCCATTTCGGATGAAAGCAACATCTTTGCCTTTGGTTTGTGTACGCAGGAATCAAAAAATAATATCAGTTACCTTCAGACATTGATTCCCAAAGAAAAGATTGGCACCATCGTTATAGGTATTCCCAAAAAACTAAACAACGAACTGGCGGAAATTGTCCCGAAAATCGAACTTTTCAAACGTCAACTGAAAAATAAGTTTCCAGAGCTGAAAATTGTCGATATGGATGAGCGTTTTACTTCTAAAATGGCGTTTCAATCCATGATAGACAGCGGCATGAAGAAGAAAGACCGGCAGAATAAAGCCCTGGTGGATGAAATTTCCGCGACTATCATCCTGCAAAATTATCTGGAAACACTATAATTTACTACCTTTGTGCTCAGGATTAGGTTTTGTTGGTTTTACATCTCAAATCTTACATCTCAAATCTTAAATTATCTTATGATTCTACCTGTAACATTATATGGAGATCCGGTTTTGAAGAAACGTGCGGAAGATATTGCCGCCGATTTTCCGAATCTTCAGGATGTCATAAAAAACATGTGGCAAACCATGTATGCCGCATCAGGTGTTGGCCTGGCCGCCCCACAGGTGGGTATGTCTATCCGTATGTTTGTGGTAGATACCGAGCAATTGGAAGAAAAACGCAAAAAAGGCTTTAAAGGCATCAAAAAGGCGTTCATCAATCCGACGATATTGGAAGAAACGGGCGAAGAGTGGAAATACGAGGAAGGCTGCCTGAGCATTCCCGGCATTCGTGAGGATGTTTTCCGCAAGGCAATCGTAAAAATCCACTATTTCGATGAGCAGTTCAATGAACGAACAGAAGTGTATGAGGATATGAATGCCCGTGTCATCCAGCATGAATACGATCATATCGAAGGCATCTTATTTACCGACAAGTTGAAACCGCTCAAGAAAAAAATGCTGCTGCCGAAACTCAACAAGATCTCCCGAGGAGAAGTGGATGTGGATTATAGGGTAAGAGCGTATAAGAAATAAACAGAATTTGGAAATTTGAAGATTATTAGGAAATTTGAAAGTGAAAATAGCTCTTACATTTTCAAGTCTTCAAATCAACTCATTTTTTTATTATTTCTTCTTCTTTTTAGCCTTGATGTCTTTGATGAATCTTGCCCAGGCAAATGGATCCGTTAATGAAATACCCGGACGTTGATTGCCGTTTCTGTTGTAATAATAGCCCACCTGAGATTGAACATACTGATTGAAGTTCTCTCTGCCGTCAAAATTGGTCTTCTTGGAAATCTCATCTGTCAGGATGGATTGCTCAATCGTATTTTGCGCCAGTTCTTGCAGGTTATTGGGGATATCCAGATTAATCATCGCCTGTCTCAGTTGACCTGGGGTCGGCAAAGGTCTGATGGTAACGCCCTTGATTTCGTATAGTTCTCTTTCCAGCCCGATTTCTTTCGTGAAACTTGTGGTTTCCAGATCTTTAGGGATGGCAACCTTGAAGGATTTATACCCAAGTGATTTCACCAGAATCGTATCGCCTTTTCCGGCAGCAAAGGTGAAAAAGCCGTCATATCCCGTAATCGTACCGCGATTTTCATTCTGGATGTACACTGCACAAAGGGGAATTACAGCTCCGGTCTCCGCATCGCGGACAAAACCAGAAAATTGTATAATTTCTTTCGCATTCAGTGCAAGCAGGCAAAAGCAGTTTAAAAGCAGGATGGTAACTAATTTCTTCATTTGTTATAATCTACCAAAATTAATACCAATAATTGGTTAATACTACAATTTACAAATTTATAATGTTTTTTAACAGAATTAAATCCATTAAAATTATCTTAGCGCTTGCTCGTTTTTCTGTAAATTTACACCTCCATTTCAAATCAAGCATATGAATTATATCAAAGAAACAATCGAACTGAATAAAGAACGCTTTGTACAGGAATTGATCGACTGGCTGAAGATTCCGTCGGTTTCTGCCGATCCGAAATTTAAAGACGATGTGCTGAAAGCTGCGGATTATCTGAAAAATCAGTTTACGCAGGCAGGCATGGAAAACGCGCAATTATTACCCACCAAAGGTTATCCGGTGGTGTATGCCGATAAAATTACCGACCCGTCAAAACCTACCGTTTTGGTATATGGCCATTACGACGTGCAGCCGGCGGATCCCTATGAATTGTGGAATTCGCCACCCTTTGAACCGGTAGTGAAAACCACAGATGCCCATCCGCAGGGCGCTATATATGCGCGCGGTGCCTGCGATGACAAAGGGCAGGTGTACATGCATGTAAAAGCGCTGGAAATGATGTTGTCGAATCAGGATTTGCCTTGCAACATCAAAGTGATTATAGAAGGAGAAGAGGAAGTGGGTTCTGCCAATCTGGGAAATTTCCTGACGGAATACAAGGAAAAGCTGAAAGCTGACGTGATTCTGATTTCCGATACGGGTATCATCAATAACGAAACGCCTTGCATTACGAACGGTTTACGCGGTTTGTGTTACATGGAAGTGGAAGTGGTGGGGCCAAACCGCGATTTGCATTCCGGTATTTACGGCGGTGGCGTGGATAATCCATTGAATGTGTTGTGTAAATTAATCGGTTCTTTAAAAGACGATAAGGGACATATCACTGTGGAAGATTTTTACGGCGATGTGGTGGAGTTAAGCGACGAAGAGAAAAAACAAATCAATTCGGTGCCGGTAACGGTAGCAGAATTTGAGCAAAGCATCGGCTTGCCAAAATCATACGGAGAAGAAGGCTATACATTACTGGAACAGCTAAGTATCCGTCCGACGCTGGATGTGAACGGCATCTGGGGCGGCTACATTGGCGAAGGCGCCAAAACGGTATTGCCGTCTAAAGCGAATGCAAAAATTTCTATGCGTCTGGTGCCCAACCAATCGTCTAAAAAGATTGCGGAACTGTTTACGAAGCATTTTGAAAAGATAGCGCCGAATACCGTGAAGGTGAAAGTGACCGAACATCACGGTGGAGAGCCCTATGTAACGCCGGTGGATTCTGTAGAATTCCAGGCTGCGTATAAGGCAATGGAAACCACTTTTGGTAAAAAGCCGCTCGCGATGCGCAACGGCGCCAGTATTCCTATTGTGGCGCTGTTTGAAGAAATTTTAGGCTTGAAATCTGTGCTGATGGGCTTCGGATTGGACAGCGATGCGATTCACTCGCCTAACGAACATTACGGTTTATTCAACTATTTCAAAGGCATCGAAACGATTCCGTATTTTTATAAATACTACGCGGAGTTGAAGCAATAATATTAACAATAAGCTAATTAGCTGATTTTCAAATTAACGAATTTTGAATTGATCACCCGCGACACCATAGCAAAAATCATGGATACGGCCCAGATAGAGGACGTGGTGCGGGATTTTGTCAATCTCCGAAAATCGGGCTCCATCCTGAAAGGCAATTGCCCCTTCCATCAGGAAAAAACGCCTTCGTTTGTGGTAAACCCCAACAAGAATATTTTCAAATGTTTCGGTTGCGGCAAGGGCGGCGATAGCGTCAATTTCATCATGGAACACGAGAAATTCACCTATCCTGAGGCTTTGCGCTATCTCGCGAACAAATACCACATCGAAATCGAGGAAACACAGGTTTCCAATGAAGATAAACAGGTGCAGGGGGAAAAGGAGAGTTTGCTCATCGCACTGAATTATGCGGCAAAATTTTACCAGACACAACTCACAGATACCGAAGACGGCAAAGCCATTGGCTTATCTTATTTCAAAGAACGCGGTTTCTTGGACGATACCATCAATACCTTTCAACTCGGTTATTCGCCGGATAGCTATGATACGTTTTACAAACAGGCCATCAAAGACGGTTACAGCGAAGAGATTCTATTAAAGGCCGGATTAATCAAGGAGAAAAACGGCAAACATTACGATTTCTTCCGCGACCGCGTGATGTTTCCGATTTTCAATGTGACGGGAAAAGTCGTGGCCTTCGGTGGCAGGATGCTGAAGTCGGGCAAAACGGATAATCCCAATGTTTATAATCCGAAATACATCAACACGGCGGAAACCGAGGTCTACCACAAAAGTCAGGTGTTATATGGCATCTCACATGCCAAGGCAGACATCCGCAAACACGATGTCTGCTATCTGGTGGAAGGCTATACCGATGTGATTTCCCTTTATCAGGCGGGCATCAAGAATGTCGTTGCTTCCAGCGGTACGGCGCTGACCAAAGAACAGGTGCAACTCATCAAACGTTTTACCGAGAACATGGTGATTCTGTACGATGGCGATGCCGCCGGTGTAAAGGCAGCATTGCGCGGACTCGACATTGTATTGGAGCAGGGACTGAACGTGAAACTCGTGCTGCTGCCCGACAACGAAGACCCCGATTCTTTTGTAAAGAAAAACGGCACCGATGCCACCCTCGAGTTCATTCAAAAGCATCAGCAGGATTTTATCCTGTTCAAGGCCTCCCGCGGCATTGAGGAAGTCAAGAATGATCCGGTAAAAAAATCGGAAATCATAAAGGATATTGTCGAAAGCATTGCAAAAGTGGATGACAATATCAAACGCCAGCTATACATCAAACACTGTGCGGATATCGTGGAGGTACCGGAAAACATACTGGTGAACGAAACCAACAGGATTCGTACCCAGCAGTTTAAAAAGTCCCGGGACTTTTCTCAGGAAGATGCCGCAGCGCTCAATGAATACGTAAAGACAGAGGAAGATCATACCCAACAGGCTGCTCCCAAGTTGTCAGAATTATACCATCAGGAAAGGGATATCATACGCGTTTTGCTGGAGCACGGGGTAAAAGAGATGAACGAAAATGAGAAGGTGGCTGATTATATGATTGGCGAACTGTTTGACATAGAATTCAAGAACCCTGTTTTCGGGAAGGTCATCAAGTTATATGTGGATGCCTATTCTCATGAAACGCCGTATGAGGAGATTCAAAACCTGAATTCCATTACAGACAAGGATGTGAAGGATTGTCTGATAGAATTGATGACTTCTCCGTATGAGCTGAGTCCCAACTGGCTGGCAAGGCATGAAATTGTGGTGAAAGAAGCTAATCGTACCTACAAAACGGACGTGATTTCCGTCATGCAGCGTTTTCGTTATTTCAAGATGATGGAGATATCAAAAGATTTGGACGAACAGATCAAACTGGCCGACAAAGCCGGGAATGTGGAAGAAATGAATTCCTTGCTCAATAAGAAGATCAAGCTTATGGAAAGCCGTAAACAACTGGCTTTGGAGATTCAAACCGTCATTCATCCCCATTAAATTTTCCTGTCAGAATCGGGATGGGCGGGATTTTGGGATTTCCGGATGGAAAACAACCCGATCTCAATCACCACTTATATGTTTAAATCCATGCAATTATTAACTAATTACTAATAACTCCAAGAATCTGAACGAATTTTGTAACTTCGCGGTTTAAATGTAGACTAATGGAATCTACGATGTAGTTAAATCTTAAATCTTAAATCCCAAATCTCAAATATAATTATGCTATTGTTTGCCATAGGCGGTACCGCCACCAAAGTCATCTTACTCATCTTAAGTTTGTCCATTCTGATTGTGCTGCACGAGCTGGGACATTTCATTCCGGCTAAATTATTCGGCACACGGGTACATAAGTTCTACCTGTTTTTCGATTTCTTGTTTCCATTTCCAAATGTTGCCAATTTCACCTTATTCAAAAAGAAAATAGGCGATACGGAATACGGTCTGGGTTGGTTTCCATTTGGCGGCTATGTGCAGATTGCAGGCATGGCCGATGAAACGCAGGACGCAGAGGAACTGAAAAACAGCGAACCCCAGCCCTGGGAGTTCAGAAGCAAACCGGCCTGGCAACGCCTGATTATCATGGTTGGCGGTGTTACGGTAAACATGATGCTGGCCATGGTGATTTTTACCGGATTGCTTTGGAAATACGGCGAAGAGTATCTGCCGATGAAAAACATGAGCAACGGTATCATGGTGGTGGATTCCTTAGCATATGAAATCGGTTTGCAGAACGGAGACAAGATCATTGCCATTGACCATCAGCCGGCGGGTAATTTTGAGGAATTCCAGAAAGATCTGGTATTGAATGAAGCAAAAAATATTACCATTGAAAGAAACGGCCAGCAGCAGGATATCAACTTCAAAGAAGGATTTCTGTCCAAGGTGATGAAACAGAAAAAGGCGGCTTTCATTCTGCCGAGAGTGCCGGGCATTGTGGCGCAGGTACAGGATGGCTCGGGAGCGGCAAAGGCAGGGTTAAAAGTAGGAGATAAGATTACTGCCATCAACGGGGTGCCGACACCTTTCTATGATGAAGTGAAAAATCAAATCACCGCCAATAAAGGAAAAGTCATCAAAGTGACCGTGGACAGAAAAGGGCAGCCGGTAGAAGTGCAGGGTGAAGTATCGAAGGAAGGGCTGTTTGGTTTTGGTACGCAGATTTATTCAGAAATCTTGAAGACAGAGCGTGTAAACTATAATTTTGCCGCTGCGGTTCCGGCCGGAATTGACAGGGCATTCAGCACATTGGGAAATTATTTCAAGAGCCTGAAGATGCTGTTTACTTCCAAGGAAGTGAAAGTGAAAGACAGTCTGGGCGGTTTCATATCCATGGGAAAGATGTTCCCGGATACGTTTGACTGGGAGCATTTCTGGATACTGACCGCTACCATATCCGTTATCTTAGCCTTTATGAATATCCTTCCCATACCAATGCTGGATGGCGGTTATGTCGTGTTCCTGCTGTATGAGATGTTACGTGGTAAGCCTGTTCCCGATAAGGTGCAGCAATATGCGCAAAGCGTAGGGATGTTCATCATCTTAGGACTCTTGCTCTTCGCAAACGGTATGGATGTTATCAGGGCATTGTTTCATTAAAAAATATTTTAGCAGGATTTTTAAAAAGTTCTTTTTTTGATTATCTTTGCAATCCGTTAAATAATTTCATATCCCAAAGTGGTTGGAAATTAAATCAGGAAATGAAAATTTATTTTTATTTTCACCCTTGAAAATGCCGCGGTGGCGGAACTGGTAGACGCGCACGACTCAAACTCGTGTACGCAAGTGTGTGGGTTCGAGTCCCACCCGCGGTACAAAAAAAGCATCAGTCTAATGGCTGATGCTTTTTTGCTTATGGGAAATCTATAAGATATTACTCGCTTTTCATCTCAGATGATTTCATCTCATTGCCGGACTTCTTGAAAACCAATTGCTCGCCTCGACCTTTCTTAAATACCTTTCTCCCCGGGTTGATGCCTTTACGCAGGGCCTTCTGTTCTTCTTCCGGAAGCAGGGAAACCTTCATGCATTCCTCGCAGCAGCATCCGTTGTATTGGGCGGCGCATTCTTCGCATTGTATAAACAGCAAATGACAGCCTTCATTTTTACAATTGGTATGGGTGTCCGCAGGTTTTCCGCACTGATGGCACTGAGCGATCACTTCGTGGGAAATCTTTTCGCCCAGTCTTCTGTCGAACACAAAATTCTTGCCTTTAAATTTATTCTTCAGTCCTTTGGCTTCCACCTGGCGGGCGTATTCAATAATGCCGCCGTTCAGTTGAAAGACATTTTTGAAGCCGTTGTGTTTCAGCCAGGCACTCGCTTTCTCGCAGCGGATGCCGCCTGTACAATACATCACGACATTCTTGTCTTTATTTTCCTGCAGCATGTCTACCACTAAAGGCAACTGTTCGCGGAAGGTATCCACATCCGGTGTGATGGCATTTTCAAAATGTCCGATTTCACTTTCGTAGTGGTTGCGCATATCCACCAAGATGGTATCTTCCTTATCCGTGAGCGCATTGAATTCCTCCGCATTCAGATGGACGCCACAATTGCTGGAATCGAATGTTTCGTCGTTCAGTCCGTCGGCAACAATCTTATGGCGTACCAGAATTTTCAATTTGGCAAAAGACTTTCCGTCGTCATCAATGGCGTAGTTGAGGCGGATGCCGTTCAGGAAAGGGTAGGAATACAGGTAGTCGATGAACGCCTGCTTGTTGGCATCCGGTACGGATATTTGTGCGTTGATACCTTCCTGCGCCACATAAATTCGTCCCAAAACACCTAATTTGTCCAGAGAACGATAAAGTTCATCCCTCCATGTTTCGGGTTCTTCAATTCGGACATATTTATAATAGGAGATAGTGGTGCGCTTTTCGCTGCTGGCGAGCAGGTTTTCTTCCAGCATACGCTTATCCACCCGATTCCAAAGTTGCATGCTTTGTAGTTTTTGGGTTAAATAATAGACGCAAAATTAAAAAAATTAAAATCATTTACGTAATTTAACGTCGAATTTCAAAAATCATATAAGTTCAAACAAACCAAAAACAACCAGCAAATGAAAAAATTATTACTGATTTTATTGCTTTTAGGCACCTTTACACAGCAGTCAGAAGCTAAAATACAGGCAGGAGTAGGCATAAAGGTAGGTCCTGCTTGCGGGAGATGGAACAATGGCATACAAAATCCCAAACTGGCTACTGCCGGCGGTACGGTAGGATATCAGGTAGGTCTTCACGCAGGTGTTCAGGCTCGCATCTGGTTCAATAAATTTGTTGGGTTAAACTTAGCCGGTGAATTTAACATGTCAGGCAGTACATTCACCAGAATTCAGGATGTCAACACTTTCAAACAAACACATAAGGAAAATCAGGTAACCATTCCATTGACGGCCATGGTAGGCTGGGGTAACGAGCGTTTGAGAGTATTTGGTAACGTGGGTGGATTCTTCGGATACAATGTAAGCGGTACAGATAAAGCCGTCATTACGCTGAACGGAAGCACACAACCAAACGACGGAAATGTGAAATCCGACTACAAAGATGTGTACAACGCAATTGACGCCGGTATCCGTTTAGGTGCAGGTTTACAGGTGTATGTAGACAAAAAATTAAAAAGCTGTGTAACATTTGACATCAACTACGATTACGGTCTAATCAAGTCTTTCAAAAATGAAGAACCCGCTTATTTCCCTAATCCGGAAAAAATCAAGCTGACATCTTCTAAATTGCTGATTGGCGTTGGATATTCTTATACATTTGGCAAAAGCCAGGCGGAAGAAAAACCAAAACGTGCCAGTGATTTCATTACAGAATAAGCTTAGCATACCAAGCGCTTAAAATAAAAAGGGAAAGTTGAACACTTTCCCTTTTTTTATGTGGATTGTCGTGAGAAAACTTATTTCCTGTTGGTGGCATAGTCTTTAGCGCCATAGCTGATCACCACATCCGCACCCGCGCGGTGGATGCTCAGTAAGGTCTCTTCCAGACATTTGTGGTAATCCAGCCAACCGTTGCCGGCAGCCGCCCTAAGCATGGCATATTCGCCGCTCACATGATAGGCGGCAATCGGAATCGGAAAGTTTTGTTTAAGTTCATGGATGATGTCCAGATACACGGTAGCAGGTTTCACCATCAGGAAGTCGGCACCTTCCGCATAATCCAGTTCCCCTTCCAGCAAAGCCTCCCGCTTGTTGGCAGGATTCATCTGATAGGTTTTCTTATCACCCGATTTCGGGGCAGACTCCAGCGCATCCCTGAAAGGTCCGTAAAAACCGCTGGCATATTTCGCCGTGTACGACATGATGGATGTTTCGGTAAATCCTTTGGAATCCAATGTTTCTCTGATATAAGCTACCCGGCCATCCATCATATCACTGGGGCCGAGAATATCGATGCCGGCTTCCGCCTGTGCCAGCGACATCTTCGCCAAAATCGGCAATGTCTTGTCATTCACGATCTTTCCATGCTCCACATAGCCATCATGGCCATCCGAAGAGTAGGGATCCATCGCCACATCACTGATGAGGCAGCATTCCGGAAATTTCTTTTTAAATTCTTTGATCGCTTTCAGGTAGAAATTCTTCTGAGAGTAGCTATATGAAGCTGTCTTGTTTTTCAGCGATTCTTCCACCGCAGGAAACAGAATGAAACTGTTCACTCCCACCTGCATGCAGACTTCAATTTCCCTCAGGGCATGGTCAATGCTCAGCTGCGACATACCCGGCAGCGACTTGATTGCATTGCGTTTGTTTTTTCCATCAACAAGAAATAAGGGCTGCACCAGATGTTTGGGCAGCAACTGAATTTCTTCCGCCAGGCCACGAATCGCGGCACTTTTTCTGTTTCTTCTCGGACGTTGTAACATGATGTAAAGGTACGTAAAATGTCTGAATTTGGATTTGTGGGATTGTTGGATTCTTTTCTGTCTGAATTAGGATTTGCAGGATTTTTGGATGACAGGATAGTATAATCCGGTAATCCTTTCATCCAATAAATCTAAATTCTGACAACTACACTCCTAATTTTTTCAGTGTACCCAAAATATCCTGTTCAATATCAGATGTGTCGGCTTTTATGAATTTTTCACCTAAGATAAGTTCATAAAGTTCAATATAACGATTGGAGATGTTTTCTACAATTTCATCGGTCATTTCCGGAACAGTTTGTCCTTCCTTACCCATGAAATCATTTGCGATGAGCCATTCGCGGACAAACTCTTTGGAGAGTTGTTTTTGCGGCTCGTTGTTGTTCAGTCGTTCCTCATAGCCTTCGGCATAAAAATAGCGCGAAGAATCCGGTGTATGAATTTCATCTATCAGATAAATGGTGTCGCCGATTTTACCGAATTCGTATTTGGTATCTACTAAAATGAGTCCGCGAGATGCCGCAATTTCCGTACCGCGCTGAAACACCTGATGCGTATATTTTTCCAGCCGTTCGTAATCCTCTTTGCTCACGATGCCGCGCGCCAGAATTTCTTCTTTGGAGATCTCCTCGTCGTGGCCAACGATGGCTTTGGTGGTCGGAGTGATGATGGGCGTTTCAAATTTCTGATTCTCTTGCATGCCTTCCGGCAAGGTCACACCGCATAAAGTTCTGGCCCCATTTTTATAGGCACGCCAGGCCGAACCAGCGAGGTAGCCGCGAATCACCATCTCCACGCGGAAAGGCTCGCATACTTTGCCGATGGTGACATTCGGAGCCGGCACATCCAGCACCCAGTTGGGCACGATATCGTTGGTGGCGGCCAGGAAACTGGCGGCGATTTGGTTCAGCACCTGTCCTTTGTAAGGAATGGGACGTGGCAATACCACGTCAAAAGCGGAGATGCGGTCGCTGACCACCATCACCAGGTATTGGTCGTCGATGTTGTACACATCGCGCACTTTGCCTTTATAAAAACTTTTTTGTTTGGGAAAATGAAACGGAGCAGCCATATCGGTTTTTTGCAAAAATACAGCACAAAGGATTTAAAAAGGAAAGATTGTTTCCACAGGAATGCTTTTGTTAACAGGAAAGCCAGAAAAATCGGCGAAGCCGTTCATTGATTTAAGGGCTAAGTATGCGAAGCATAATTAAACCGCAAATAAAAATAGGAATTAAGAATAACGTCAGACTGTGAAAAAACTTCACTATCTGTTTATTAAACTAAAAAAAAACAAACAAATATTTTGTAGTGAAAATCACTGTATGCACATTATTTCATCACATCAACGGCATCATACTGGAACGCCTGAGGAAACGAGGGTATGTATCCATGTTGGAAATGTATGATGAACTGAACCCATTACTAAACGAACCGCCGTATACGAGACCCGTACGTACGGTGGTGTGAGAGGCGCACCTCATCGCTCCATGCGGTGAGGCCGTCTACTCGATTAGCGGTAGTTATATTTCTGTCAAAGTAGTTTTACGTTCTTCGCTATGTCGTCACCTTTGTCATTCTTGTCAAGTGTAAATTGGACTTTGTCGCCAACCTGTAAGTCGTTAAAGTCAGTGTCAATAACACTTGTGTAATGAAAGAAAAGATTGTTTGGCGGGTATTTTATGAAACCGAAGCCATTCCTTATTGTAAGGATTTCACTTGTCAAGGCGGAATCATTTTGTTCAGAGCTTTGCTTAACAGTTGTTCTTCTTGCTTCTGTTTGAACGAATAAGTTGTTTATTATTGGTTCCTTTTGTCTTACCCTGTCGTCAATAATTTGGCTCATTTGGATTGGATAAGTAACCTCTTCTAATAAGTCTTGGGAAGTCCTAGTTGTTAGTTTTTGCCCTGTCTCTGTGTTATACTCAAAGTCCCAACCAAGAACCATCACTCTTGTTCCAATAGTGTTTAACTTGCGAACCAACGGCACATAATCACCATCTGAAGCAATTAAAACTAAAACATTGAAACGCTTGTAAAAAGCAAGTTCAAAAGCCTCTAATGCCAACCAAACATCAATTCCCTTCTCATGTTTAACGCCATCGTGACTTGTCTTCACTGGTAAGTAATGAGTTGTCACGCCCTCTGACATTAGAATGTCGTCAAATACTCTGTCCCAATACAATGTGTCACCTCGCTGACTTGCTTCTGTTGCGTTTAAACGTCCTCTAAAGTAATGGCTGTCCACTATCTGGCATAAACGAACATCACTTGCCTCTTCGTCAGCAACTTGGCTGCGGATAAAATCATGAAGTCCAGAAACGCTCAAGCGTTTTTTTCTTGCATGTCCATAAGCATAATAGTTGCTTACCTGTAAAAAATAGTTTCCGTCATAAAAGACACCGATTCTAACTAGTTTGTCTTGCATAAAATGTTTGTTTTAAAATTGTTAATTAAAAAGACAAACGGGCGACTACTACGTTAGAATAAGAGGATTTGTAAAAAAGGAAATTTAACTTGTGGAACTAAGCCACTTTTCTGTCAATGAAATTGACTATCTCTAACTGAATAAAATCTTTAATAGCTTTCAGTATCTCTTTATTAACTCTACCGATATATTTATCTATTCTATCTATACTGACAGTTGTAAGCTGTCCTACCTTAAGTTTTAACTTTTTCTGTCGGCTTTCATCTCCGACATCTATCGGTAACTCTCCATAATGAATGTTATCTCTATCTGTGCTTATTGGAACAACTTGAACAGTTGAACCAAATCTTTTTATTACTACGCAATGGTGTTTACCGCTAAGGCAACATCCATTGTCTTTTGGGAGGTCTATAATGTATTCTTCCCCCAAATAAAATTTGTTATTGTTTTTTATCATACAATTTGATATTGGATTTGTATCTTATCCAAACTTTTTGTCTGCCCGCATGTCAAAGAACGATTGTGTTAGAAACACAGTGCAAATATAAATTTTTTTTTGTCAGATAAGCACAGCCGTCAAAAATAATTACCGCTAACGTTTTGGCGCTTGGCGCAGTGGCGGATTTCGGAGCACAAAACTGTCAATACACCACAAAAGTTGATGCGAGGTAGAATGTTCAATTAACCACGTCACCCGCCATTGAGCCAAACGCCTGTGTGTGCCTTGCATACACTTCTACTACGTAAGTAGTTAAAAACTCTAGAGGGTGCAAGTCCCTTATCGGCAAGTTGTTGAATACATTGCGCCGATTAGCACGAGGCAAGCTGGTTTGCGGCGACGCAAACAGTGAAGGAAGCCCATCGGCAAAAGCCTGTACCGAGGAACACGAACCGTATAAGAGGCAGCAGCATCCGGGTAAGCAAGCACATCATTGCGAAGCCCACAACAACAGGATGTTGGTGTAGATACGGCGGGGATAGGCGGAAAGAGGAAGTGTTTACCGAGGGAGGTCTCCGCAGCCTATACAGGCATAGCGGAGAAGTCAGCAGAGGTCATAGTACCGCAGGCAACGAGCTGCCCGGAAAGCAGAGGCCTCACAAAGCGGAAAGGACCGAACGTTTAGTAGTTCCTGATTATCCACGGACTGGCACCGCCATAGCCCGGATAAAAGGGAACAGGAAGAAAATTCACCCATTACTAAACGAACCGCCGTATACGAGACCCGTACGTACGGTGGTGTGAGAGGCGCACCTCATCGCTCTATGCGGTGAGGCCGTCTACTCGATGTGTGCCTTGCATACACTTCAACTACGAAAGTAGTTAAAAACTCTAGAGGGTGCAAGTCCCTTATCGGCAAGTTGTTGAAATAAATTGCGCCGATTAGCACGATGCAAATTTCTTTTTTTATTACGCAAACAGTGAAGGAAGCCCAGCGGCATGTACCGAGGAACACGAACCGTATAAGAGTTGTAGCATCCGGGTAAGTCAAGCACAGCATTGCGAAGCCCACAACAACAGGATGTTGGTGTAGATACGGCGGGGATAGGCGGAAAGAGGAAGTGTCATTGAAAATGTCTAATCAGCCTTTTTCCAACAGGCATAGCGGAGAAGTCAGCAGAGGTCATAGTACCGCAGGCAACGAGCTGCCCGGAAAGCAGAGGCCTCACAAAGCGGAAAGGACCGAACGTTTATAGTTCCTGATTTATCTATTTAAAACTGGCACCGCCATGTTTTATAAAAGGAACAGGAAGAAATTAATCAATACAACACATGATTGTTTTCATATACGTTTGAAAAACCCAAATGTACACTAAATGCAAGTGTATTGCTGAAAACGCTTGTCATCGCTTTATGAATCTATACAGTCTAAAAACTCGATTGCTGTTATTTCAGTTCTTTACATAGTCGATATTTTTAAAAATCATTGTTTTAAGGAAGCCTGAAATAATTTCCCCAACATATATTCATGTTCGGTATTCGATAATCTCATTCATAAATGAATTATTCTCTTTATTTTTCAGTTTAAACCTTTTTTAAAGCTTCATATTGCTTTGGTTTCTTGGTAATCTTCAAGCATTTTTCGTCCTAATTTAATAAGCATCAGTTTTTCAACTAAACCCCAAAAAATTTAAAACATGTTTAACACTATAAATATTATTGCAATCGGCAAATCCAATGGCTTTTTCATCAATATAAGAGATGTTTAATTGTTTTTTGAATTTGTATTCTTCTAGCCATTATCGTTTTGTTTAAAATTGAGATCGTTCTTTCTCGTTCATATGGTCTTATTTTTTTTAATTTTTCAATTTGTTTTATAATTGCAGCCAACGGGTTGGCGCTTGGCGAAGTCATTTTTAGCACCCAAGTCAATACAAATACAAAAGTTGATTTTACAAAAAATGTTCAATAAATGTACGTCACCCGCCGCTTTTGGCAAACCAAATGTGTGCCTGCATACACTTTTTCAACTACGAAAGTAGTTAAAAACTCTAGATTGCAAGTCCCTTATCGGCAAGTTGTTGAAATAAATTGCGCCGATTAGCACGAGGCATTCTGGTTTGCGGCGACGCAAACAGTGAAGGAAGCCCAGCGGCAAACGCCATACCGAGGAACACGAACCGTATAAGTTTTTCAGCAGCATCCGGGTAAGCAAGCACAGCATTGCGAAGCCCACAACAACAGGATGTTGGTGTAGATACGGCATGTTATATTGATAGGCGGAAAGAGGATGTTTACCGAGGGAGGTCTCCGCAGCCTATACAGGCATAGCGGAGAAGTCAGCAGAGGTCATAGTACCGCAGGCAACGAGCTGCCCGGAAAGCAGAGGCCTCACAAAGCGGAAAGGACCGAACGTTTAGTAGTTCCTGATTATCCACGGACTGGCACCGCCATAGCCCGGATAAAAGGGAACAGGAAGAAAATTCACCCATTACTAAACGAACCGCCGTATACGAGACCCGTACGTACGGTGGTGTGAGAGGCGCACCTCATCGCTCTATGCGGTGAGGCCGTCTACTCGATGTGTGCCTTGCATACACTTCAACTACGAAAGTAGTTAAAAACTCTAGAGGGTGCAAGTCCCTTATCGGCAAGTTGTTGAAATAAATTGCGCCGATTAGCACGAGGCAAGCTGGTTTGCGGCGACGCAAACAGTGAAGGAAGCCCAGCGGCAAACGCCTGTACCGAGGAACACGAACCGTATAAGAGGCAGCAGCATCCGGGTAAGCAAGCACAGCATTGCGAAGCCCACAACAACAGGATGTTGGTGTAGATACGGCGGGGATAGGCGGAAAGAGGAAGTGTTTACCGAGGGAGGTCTTCGCAGCCTATACAGGCATAGCGGAGAAGTCAGCAGAGGTCATAGTACCGCAGGCAACGAGCTGCCCGGAAAGCAGAGGCCTCACAAAGCGGAAAGGACCGAACGTTTAGTAGTTCCTGATTATCCACGGACTGGCACCGCCATAGCCCGGATAAAAGGGAACAGGAAGAAAATTCACCCATTACTAAACGAACCGCCGTATACGAGACCCGTACGTACGGTGGTGTGAGAGGCGCACCTCATCGCTCTATGCGGTGAGGCCGTCTACTCGATTGGCTGCTGTTATTTTGTTAATACATAGTCGATATTTTTAAAAGTATCATTGTTTTAAGTGGCAATAATTCAAATGTCATATCATTCATGTTCGGTATTCGTTAATCTCATTCATATTAATGAATTATTGGAGATTTCTATTTTTCAGTTCCTTTTTTAAAGCTTCATATTGCTTTGGTTTCTTCAAGAAAGCATAAATTATACCTAATGGAATAAGCGTAACTAAACCCCACGTGTTTGCTGCAACACTATAAATAATTATTCCAACTAAAAATCCAATAAAAAATGCATCAATTATAGGAGATGGTTTGTTGTTTTTTGCTACTTCTAGTAGCTCTTTGTCAGATAATTGAGATAGTTCTTTCTCGTTCATATGGTCTTATTTTTTTTAATTTTCAATTTGCTGTTATAATTGCAGCCAACGGGTCGGGTATTGCCGAAGGCGGGGATTTTTAGCACCCAAGCTCAATAGAAATACCAATGTCAATTATACAACAAAAAGTTCAATAAATGTACTTCAGCCCCGCTTTTGGCAATACCTTGTTAGCTGCTGGTTTTTGTTAATTCCATTATAATTTTCTAATAGGAACACAAATGTCCACTTTAAAAACACCATTCTCAGGTTCTTCAGGATAAAGCTCAAAACAAGGTTTATCATCTGGTTGGTAACCGCTTGTTGGAAACCATTGTCCTATTAACCAATCCCACGCACCTTGAAACTCGTCTGCTTTTACAGTAAATCTCGCCACTACATATTTTCCTTTTTCAAGCACCATTTTCCCTATTTCACCGTCAACTTTGGTATTTTCAGGTGCTGTAAGGCAAACACTTGTTCTTAATTTACTTTTATCGGCAACATTCACGTCATCGTGATAAACTATTGCTGTTTGAAAGTCGCCACTCTCTAATAATCCTTTTGAACCTGCCCAAGCAAATAGCTTGCTAAACAATTTTTCAAATAAATTTGCATCCCCTTGATATGGGCCGATGTGTCTTAAATAAATTACTGGAATACTCGGTAACTCCTTGATTTCAATGTTTTCGTTATTTTTCATATTTGTTTTCCATTTAATTGATTTTGTCTGATTACAAATGTAAATGGAAGGTGTATCAATGTTTTTATCTTTAATGCTATTTACTTTATTCAAATTGCTATTTTTCTTTTTGAATGAAGTTGCAGACTCATTAAAGTGACACTTGAAATTCTTTGAGAATACAGGTAAACTTTTAAATCCGCATTTATATGCAATGTCAGAAACAGAATCATTTCCGTGAACTAAGAGTGATGCTGCTTTTTCCAGTCGAAGTCGAAGAATCAGTTGAAATGGTGTTTCGCCTGTAATACCTTGAAATATTCTGCTGAAATGAAATTTTGAAAAATTGGAAATCTGCGATAATTCAGTCAACGAAAAATCATTGTCCAAATTCTTTTCAATATGGTCAATGACATTGTTTATTCTGTATTTGTATTCATTGTCAATCATTAGGTTCATTCCAACTTGCAGCTAACGGTTTGGCGCTTGGCGTTCGTGCGGGATTTCGGAGCACCAAACTGTCAACCCAGCACTAAAGTTGATTTGAAAAACTACATTTGAATTTAAGCACTTCACCCCGCATGACGCCAAACGCATGTTACATGCTGGCGTTCTTTTCATGCGTCTTGGTATTTCAGTTCTTCACTAATTATTGTCATCAATCTTTGAAGTTCCGAATTCATTTTAATGTCTCTCTCAAATTTTCGTCTCAGTATTCCTTTACATGCTTGAGGACTTAAATAGAATTTTTCAGGCACTTCGTCTGTTTGAACAATGTCCGCAAGATTACCTTCTATTGGGTTGTTTGGAAATGCAGAAGCATTCAAATACTGTCCATTGCTCAAAGCGTGTACACCATCAAGTAAAAATAATTTTGTGTGTAAGTTGTTTTTGTGTTCTCGCACATATTTTACCCATTCTATATTTACTGCGTACTGTATGTCTTTCATCGCCACCTAAGAGCAGAAAAATTCTTTATCCATTTTAATGATGCTATCAAAACGTGCTTGAATCTTTTTGAAATATTTGCTGCAATTGTTTGCTGAAAAATTTCTTTTCTAGTCAAAATTAATAAGTTACGTCCCCTTATTTTCAATGACCAAAGCCGTTTAAATTTTAACGTTCTCAAATTCTGCATTTTTTTCCAAGCCTTTAATAACTGTCAGTTCTGTGAATATTTATTGATGAAGTTAAAGAATGTCCTGTCGTATTTTTAAAAGTTCGTTAAGTTCAAAAGTTGAATTAGGTTTAAATTCATTTGAATTGCTACTTTAAAACCATACCTGAATTTTGAACTCTAAGTTCATAAGTTAGCAAATCAAATTCTCTGAATTCAATTTCAATACGATTTTGTTTCTTGCTTTTTTGCTCGTACAAGTTCTTATTTAACAAATTAATAAAAGCGGAATTAAATTCATTTGAGTGTCTGTATTTAAAATTGCTTAACGGTTTTCGACCATTTTACAACGGATTTTTAGCACAAAAATTCAATAGAATTACTGCTCAAAGCTAACTTTGCAAGTTTCACAGAAGCTAATTTAGATACAATATTGCCAAATGATTTAGCGGACTGGGGATTTCATTCCATGTATTTTTAACAAAGTCGCATTTATCAAAGTCTGTTTTTAAATTGTGTCGTTTGTAACAGATTTTTTTACGGCACGCTTGAACATTTGGCGCTTGGCGCAGTGGCGGATTTCGGAGCGTTAAACTGTCAATACACCACAAAATTTGATGCGAGGTAGAATGTTCAATTAACTAATTCACCCGCCATTGAGCCAAACGCCTGTTACCAGCTGTTTTTTTTTATTCGTTATCTTGTTTGTCAAATCTTTCAAAGTATTTCCCGTTAAACTTTAATACGAAACATTTCGTGTCGTAATATCTTTCTCCCTTAATCATTTCAGATAACTTTTTGGATGATAGTGAGTCGTCTGCAAATTTTGTGTATTTGTCTTTATATCCAAACACTTCGTCAAGCCGTTCATAATCTTCTCCTTTAAATTTTAATAGCTTTGTTTTAAAGTCATATGCATATTCGCCATTGTAGAAGTTTAGAAAAGGTCTGTTTACAAAAGCAGGATATTCTAGATCAATTTTGTCTGAAATTTTCACTAAGTATGCTATGCTAGATACTGCGCTACTGTATGCTTTATCGCCACCTAAGAGCAGATAAAATTCTTTATCCATTTTAATGATGCTATCAAAACGTGCTTGAATGTTTTCGGAAATATTTGCTGCAATAAAGGAATTTTCCTTTTCTACTGTCAAAATTGAATAAGTTACGAACCCCCTTGTGCCACCTGACCAAAAGCCGTAGCTGTAAATTTTAACGTTCTCAAATTCTGCATTTTTTTCCAAGCCTTTAATACTGTCAGGATTCTTATTATATTTATTGATGAAGTTAACGATGTCCTTAGTCGTATTTTCTGTGTGCGCAATTATGTCAAAAGTTGAATTAGGTTTAAATTCGTAGATTTGGCTACTATCAATAACTACCTGAATTTTCTTCTCTAACAGTTCATAAGTATTAGAGAAATCAAATGTCAATTCTTTATTCTCAGATACGATTTTTGTTTCTTGCTTTTTTGGGCTACAAGAACATAAAAAACAAATTAATAAAAGCGGAATTAATTTCATTTGAGTGTCTGTATTTAAAATTGCTGGTAACGGTTTTCGGCTTGGCGATGTGGCGGATTTTTAGCACAAAAATTCAATAGAATTACTGCTGTTGAACTTTGCACAAATGTTTCATAGAAGCACTTCAGCCGCCATATTGCCAAACCGATGTTAGCGGTTCGTTGTTTTTATTCGTTTATCACTTTTCAACTTCATTGTCTGTATAAATATAAGTTGTGTCTAATTTGTATTGATATTTGTTTATGTCAAATTTAAAAGTCGTTATTTGAAGTTTAGTAGGGTTGTAAGGTTCAATTTCTTCAGATGATTCGATTGTCCACAAACCGTTTTTTTCTATTTTAAATTCAGCATTTTTTAAATAGTCCATAAAAGCCAATTTGTAGTGGTTGTCATATTGATTTAAAAATAAACCATACATACAACCACCTGTCCCACAAGCACCCAAATAAACTAAAATGTCTTCTTTTTTATCTGCATTGAAGTCTCCAAATTTATATGGTTCTGTTTTGGCTGAACTGTCAGGAAACTCAAAGTCCGAATTTTTAGGGACTGTTATTCTTACGAAATTTTCATTTAGTTTTATATCAAGTATAAACAAACTGTCTTGTTTTACTGTTTGGATTTGTTCTGATGTTTTTTGTATTACAAGACCTGTTGAGTTATTGCTTTCTTGTTTGCTTTGACAAGATATAAGAGAAGTTAGTAAAATTAACTTTAAGATATTTTTCATTTTTTTGTTCGTGTGTCGTTTTACAATGACCGCTAACTCTCAAATATACGCAATTGATACATTAATTCAAATATCTAAATATAAAATCTTATTTATTGATATTCAATGCGCTATTGCGTATGTGTACCCGTTTTACGCATTGCGCATTTTGGGTACACATCCGGTTAATGTGTACCCGTTTTGCGCATGTTTTTTACCATTTTATTTGATCTATCGGACTTTTTATTGCTTTAACGTCTTTTTTGCCAACATGAGCATATATAAGTGTCGTTTTGATATTATTATGTCCTAACAGTTTTTGTATGTAACTGATGTCTGTTCCTTGTTCCAGCAGGTGTGTGGCAAAGCTATGACGTAAACCATGAATGCCAATATTCTTATTGATATTTGCTCTTTCCAGGCTTTGTTTAAATACCTGTTGTGCACTCCTGCTGCTGTATTGTTCTCCATATTGTCCCTCAAATAAATACTTTTTGGGTTTGTATGCTTTGTAATAATTCCTCAGGAAAGGCAGTACGGCTGCCGGCAAATTAGCATATCTGTCTTTTTTTCCTTTTGCCCCGCGTATGTGTACCTGCATATTTTTACTGTCAATATCGGTAATTTCCAGTTTGACGATTTCACTCACACGTAATCCCATTCCATATACTAACATTAGCATTGTCTTATGCTTGATGTTTTCTGTTTGCTTTATCATCTTTGCCACATCTTCGATGTGAATCACTTTTGGCAAAAGAAATGGTTTTTTAGGTCTTGGAATATCAAATACGATAGTTGGCTGTTTCAGTACCTTTTCAAAATAAAATTTAATGGCATTTATTCTGTTGTGCACCTGATTTTCACTCAATTTTAAGGTTTGCAGGCAATACAGAAGATAGCTTTTTAGTTGTTCAGCAGTCAACTCATTTACGTTTTTATCCTTTATCAGATACAGTAATTGAGAAAACTCAACCGTATAGGTCCTTATGGTATTGGTACTATAACCTTTTAAGTGTAATAAATCAACAAAACGCTGAAAGTTTGGCCTGTTGATGTCGGCAATCTTTAAAATGGCTTCTTTGCCTATGACTTTTTCTTCCAGTCCGAATTTTTCACGGTATTGGGAGGTATCTGATACATACCAGGCTTTTTTACTCCGGCTCCATTTGACGCCCACCAGCTTTTTTACCCGTTCCACCAACGCTTTATCATACGGAAACTTAATCAGAATGACATTTTTTCCTTCATGTACATCTAATTCATAAGTGACTTTTGCTGTCATTTTTGTTTTGTTTGCTATTGAGATACAAAAACAGGCGAAATTCCATAAAATTTTAACAAAAAAAAGCAACCCTTTCGGGTTGCCTATGGTAAAGCAAAAATGAGATACAGAATTACATATAATACAAGCCGCTCGGTGAATACACTGCCGGCAATCCGCCGCCAATGCCGTCCGGAGGCAATGCGCCTTCCAAAACGCGGCCATCAAAGGTAAAGACGGCTTTGTGCGCCAGCGCTTCCACCACGTTTTGTGTAAACGGCATGCCGCCCTCGCGCAGGTAGTATTGCGCTTCGTCAAATTCCGATAATTCCAGTTCTATCACATGTCCGGCCACTTCTATTCTGGTGCTTACCTTATTAGGGAAATCCACCTGCACAGAAATGTTCGCTTTCAGAACCGGCGCGTTTTCAAAAGGCGTTCCCTTGAAAATTTTCGGTCCATAGTAGTTGCCCAGTTCTTCGTCTTCGCAGATGAATCCGAACAGGTCCGGCATTTCCTTATTGTCAGGATTGATCAGCAGCATCCCGCCGGGTGTCATCCCTGCCGGTGTTTTGGTAATTCTGGCCACATGCACCAGCACATTGGGCAGCGGCGCATCGGGTGTCGGTTTCAGCATGGCATCAATGCCGTCAAACCAAGAAAGGAAATCGGTTTTGTAGTGTGCTCCGTTGTTGGCTCTTAAAGTGAGTTCGCTCATAGTGTTTTATTTTTTGTGAAATTTATACGAAAAGAAAATTATTTCCTATACCACCTAACACGGAGTTTGAACCTCACCCCGAGCCAAACTTTATTCGACCACCCCTCTCCATTCCGAAACCTCGGGTGGAGAGGGGTGATCTTGCCATAGGCAAGGTTGGAATGAGGTAAGCAAAAAAAACGTTTCCGAAGTAGAACTTCGGAAACGTATAAAAAAACAAAAAAGGAGATAAGCTAGTTGTTTTTGTTGAAGTGCTGTTCGCGCTCCGCATCCTTGTCGAATGCTTTGATGATGTCTTTCACCAGGCGGTGGCGCACCACGTCGTCTGCAGATAAGTGTACCATACCGATGCCTTGTATGCCTTCCAGAATCTGCATGGTCTTCTTTAACCCGGATTGCTGGTTTTTGGGCAAGTCAATCTGTGTCATGTCGCCGGTGATGATGCATTGGGCGGAAGGTCCGATACGCGTTAAAAACATCTTTAACTGTAAGGTGGTCGCATTTTGCGCCTCATCCAGAATCATAAAGGCATTGTCGAGCGTACGACCGCGCATGTAGGCCAGCGGTGCCACCTCTATCACGCGGTTTTGCATGTAATAGGCCAGTTTGTCCGGCGGGATCATATCATCCAGCGCATCATATAAAGGACGCAGATAAGGATCTATCTTCTCTTTCAGGTCACCCGGCAGGAATCCAAGGCTTTCGCCGGCTTCCACGGCAGGACGTGTCAGGATGATTTTTTTGACAGATTTGTTTTTCAGCGCGCGCACGGCCAGCGCCACGGCGGTATAGGTTTTTCCGGTTCCTGCAGGCCCGATGGCGAATAGGATATCATTGTTTTCCGAGGATTCTACCAGTCGCTGCTGATTTTCGGTGCGTGCCCTTACCAGGGTTCCGTTGTTTCCATACACCAGTACGTTATCCTGAAATTGCGGAAAATTGGTTTCGTACGGATTTCGTCCGTGCAGGATTTCCTGTATGTGCTGGTCGGAGATTTTGCCGTAGCGTTCCAGGTATTCCACCAGCTGGTGTACTTTTTCGCTGAACACTTCCAGGTCTTCCTGGGAGCCGGCTACGATGATTTTGTTGCCTCTGGCGCTGATGTTAAGCCTGTTGAATTCTTTTTTCAGAATTTTCAGCTTGTTATTGTTGAAACCGAAGAACTCAACCGGATCGACAGTTTCTAATTTAATAGTTAGTTCGCTCAATTATTTTCTTATTTTTGTTTTCAGATACGATGAGTCATCTTTTGCTTCATCTGCATCCTTGAAATGGTTATCAATTTGAAAATAACATAAAATTTTAAATGGCGGTAATAACGTTATTAACAGACTTTGGAGAAAAAGACTATTATGTAGGCTTATTTAAAGGGGATTTGTATACGGCAAGCCCATCGGCTAAGATTGTGGATATCTCGCATTCCATCCCTCCCTATGATATAGTGACCGGTGCTTTTTTTCTGAAAAACGTTTATGCACACTACCCGAAAGGGACGATTCATATTGCCAGAGTGTATGAGCAGGGATTGGGAAAACAGAGACTGCTGGCGGCAAAGTACCAGAATTATTACTTCATTGCCCCGGATAACGGTTTTCTGACCCTCGTCTTTGACGAAAAGCCGGACCTGATTGTGGAGATTGATATGAAACAGGCAAAACTGAACACCCTGGAGGAATATTACTGCCGGGTGGTGAAGGAGATTACATTCAATAACAATATAGGTTCCATCGGTGTAGCCACCTCAGATTATGTGGAAAAAAGAGCGATGATTCCCGTTTTGCAGGAAAATAAAATTATCGGGAATGTCATTTACATAGACAACTTCGGGAATGCCATCACCAATATCCACGAGGAAGAGATAAAACGATTTGACAAGCAGAAGCAGATACGTATCAATTACCGCAAGTATGATTTCATCGACCGTTTCGTGGAGAATTATACCGATGTTCCGCAAACCTACAGCCTGGCGCGTTTCAATTCGCTCGGCTATCTGGAGTTGTGCATCAACTGCGGCAATGCATCGGATTTGCTGGGACTGGCAATCGGAGATGCGGTGCAGATATTGTTTGAATAGTAAGCATGTTAAAACATACACAGCTGGAATACCAAGGTTAAATCTTTTTTCAAGTGGTGTTTCATAAAAAAAAATAGTAATGATTATCAGAATAGTGAAATTAACCATGCGCGAAGAGGAAGTCGAAACGTTTAAGACGTATTTCGCCACAGTGTGTGATACGATACGGCATCAGGAAGGCTGTAACCTCTTGCAGGCATGGCAGGATATCCATAACCCAAGCATCTTTTTTACATATAGTTTGTGGGACAGCGAAGCGTATCTTGATAAATACCGGGATTCCGCTTTCTTTCTGCAGTTCTGGAAAACCGTAAAACAATGGTTTGGAGCCAAGGCGGAAGTGTGGAGTTTTGATAAGATAGTGGATTTGCCTTGAGGAGTATTGAGTATTAGCAGTAAGTAGTAAGATTGTTCATGAATAGTATACCTCTTTCCGATTATGAAATAAGCTTTGATGATTCTTTGGGATCACTGAATCGCTTTTTGTCTTCGGCGAATTATTCTTCCGTTTTTGTTTTGGTGGATGAAAACACCCGTCAACATTGTTTGCCGATATTGAAATCGGTCATGGGGGATGTGATAGTCATAGAAACGAAAAGCGGTGAAGAAAATAAGCATCTCAGCTCCTGCGAAACCATCTGGCAACAACTGATAGAGCATAATGCTGACCGAAAGGCTTTATGTATCAACCTCGGCGGTGGTGTCATAGGTGATATGGGCGGCTTTGCGGCCAGCTGCTACAAGCGCGGTATCGATTTCATCAACATTCCGACAACGCTTTTATCTCAGGTGGATTCTTCCATCGGCGGCAAGCTTGGCATTGATTTTAAATACGGAAAAAACCTGATTGGATTGTTCCGAAATCCTAAAGCGGTTTTCATATCTCCGGTGTTCTTCAAGACATTGCCGCAACGCCAGTTCATTAACGGATGGGCGGAGATTTTCAAGCACGCCTTGATATATGACAGGGAACAGTGGCAGCAATACAAAGAAACGGATATTCTGCATACAGATATGAACGATATCGTCTATCATTCCCTGCAAATAAAAAAAAGGGTAGTGGAGGCAGATCCTTTTGAAAAGGGATTGCGCAAAATCCTGAATTTCGGTCACACCATCGGACATGCCATTGAGGCTTACTCGCTGGAAAATGAAAATGACAGCCTCTTGCACGGTGAAGCCATTGCCATCGGGATGATTTGTGAAGCGTATTTGTCGGTAAAAAGATCCGGACTCACCGAGAGTGAACTGGAGGAGATAAGATCAGTACTGCTGAAACATTTCCCGAAACGCGATATAGCAGATTTTGATACGGATAAATTGTTATCCATCATGAGCATCGATAAGAAAAACGAAGGTGCGAACATAATGGCGGCCTTGCTTTCCGGAATAGGATCCTGTGAATATGATAAGGCGTTGACAAGAGACGAGATACTCGAGAGTATCGCCTATTACATACAATAAAAATACGGAGCTGCTGCGCAACTCCGTATGAAATCTATTTACAGCTTAGTTCAACACAAATTCATTTTCCACTTCCTGTACAGCTTTCAGTAATGCTGCTTTCAGGCCTGCATCCGTGATCCCATTTTCTGGATTGTAGCTCTTGTAGAATTCAGGTAAAGATAGGCTTCCTTTTATATGGGCACCCATGTATGGCCAGCGCTCAAGGGCTGCATTTAAAACAGTGATGCCGCCGCGAGGACCGGGAGAGGTGGATAATAACAAGGTCGGTTTGTCCTGAAACACTCTTCCGTTGATGCGCGACATCCAGTCAAGAATATTTTTAAAGGCGGTGGAATAGGAACCGTTGTGTTCGGCCAGGGAGATGACAAGCGCGTTCGCATTACCGATGGTTTCAAAGAAACGTCTTGCCGGTTCCGGAATGCCGCTTGTCTGTTCTCGTTCCATGCTGTAAATCGGCATTTCAAAATCATTGAGGTCTAGAATTTCCACGCGGGCATCTTTAAATTGAGAGGATGCGTAGATGGCCAGTTGTTTGTTTATGGAATTGATGTTGTTGCTTGCGCCAAAGGTTACGATATGCATGATATTTTTTTTATTTTTTGATGCTGTAAAATTGTGTCTTAATTTTTTTATGAAGCATAATCCGTGTCAAGTAATTCCGTTGATATAGGTTAAGATGTTTCGGCACAGCAAACCATCCGCGTGCAGAATGTGTTTGAAAATACTCGTATTAAATGCCTGAAAAATCTTATCTTGCAAAAAAAAAGCTATGGCAACAGTAACATTAAAAGGGAACGAAATTCATACAAACGGAAGCTTACCCGCAGTAGGCGAATCACTGGCAAACTTTAGTCTGGTAGCATCTAACCTGTCAGAGAAATCTCTGGGAGATTTTGCAGGAAAAAGATTGGTGTTGAACATTTTTCCGAGTGTGGATACCGGCACCTGTGCCGCTTCCGTGCGTCATTTTAACGTAGATGCTTCGAAACTGGAAAATACGGTTGTTCTCTGTATTTCTAAAGACTTACCATTTGCTTTGAACCGTTTTTGCGGAGCGGAAGGCATTTCAAATGTGGAAACCTTGTCGGCGTTCAGAAGTGATGCATTTGATGACCTTACATTTATTGACGGCCCATTGAAAGGTTTGTTGAGCAGAAGTGTGATAGTGGCTGATGAAAACGGGAAAGTGATCTACACGGAACAGGTGGCGGAGACGGTGAACGAACCGAATTATGAAGCGGCATTGTCGGTTTTAAAATAAAACAGGCATAAATGGAATACGGGCACACAGAATCACTGTGTGCTTTTTTTATTCAATCAGTATACCCATCTTGCCGATCTGATAGTCGCGGTAGGCTTCCAGTATTTCCGTTTCGGAATTCATGACAAAGGGCCCCTGTGCGACGATTTTTTCACCAATCGGTTCTCCGCTCATCAGTAAACATCTGGTGGCTTCCATAAATTCTATAGAAATGGAATCACCATCATTGTTGAGCTGTATGAAATTCTTCCCCGTGGTTTCCTGTTCATTTATGCTCACAACACCATCGAGTAAATATAAAAATGCATGATGTGTGGAGGGAAGCGGTATCGTAATCTTACCATTTTGTTTTGCAAAAACGGTAAATGCATTGACAGGAGATAAGGTTGGAATCGGTCCTCTGATATTCAACAGATTTCCGGTGATGATATTAACGATAACAGTCTTGTCTTCATTGGTAAATGTAGGGGTGTCTTCTTTTTTCAGAGGATAATAGAAAGGCTGGTCTTTCTTGTTTTTTGCCGGAGAATTGATCCAGAGCTGTACGATTTCCATTTCATGTTCCAGCGGTCGCTCGCTGTGTACGATACCCATGCCTGCATGCATCCATTGTGTACCGCCTTCACTTACTTTTTCGTCATTGCCTCTGCTGTCGCGGTGGTGCGTGCCGCCCTTAAACACGAAGGTTACCGGTGAAAATCCTCTGTGCGGATGCGGCCCGACTCCGGATAGCCTGAGCGGGATATCGTCATCAAAAACCGTATGCACATGGTGCAATAATATGAAAGGATCAAGATAATCCAGCTGAAGGGATGGCAAGGGCTGACGTACCTTGAGGTCGCCCATGTTGAATTGCCTTGCAGGTATGATCTGGTGAATGCTTCTGTTGTTCATGAGAACATTGGTATTTTATGATGCTGACGATAGATTAGATGATCTTGTAGATTTTCATGATCTCCTGCAGTATTTTCTCGTAGTTTATTTTCAGGTCGATGATTTTTCCCGTATGAATGTCAAACACCCAGCCGTGAACGGTAAGTCCTCTTTCCATGTAGGCTTCCTGTATGGCTGCGGTTTTGATGAGGTTGCAGCATTGCTCCAAAACATTCAACTCAATCAGCCGGTTATACCGCTGATGCAAGTCAGTGATGGCATCCAGTTCCGCCTCGTGAATGCGATAAACATCGCGAATGTTTCTCAGCCATGGATTCAGGATGCCCATGTCAATAGGTTGCATGGCAGCCTTAACACCGCCACAATCGTAGTGTCCGCAAACTACCACATGTTTTACCTTCAGTTGTCGCACGGCAAAGTTGATGACAGACATCACGTTCAAATCAATTGAAATCACCATATTGGCGATATTCCTGTGGATAAAGATTTCTCCTGGCTCTGCTCCCATAAGATCCTCCGCCGTCACTCGGCTGTCGGAACAGCCGATATATAAGAATTCAGGCGACTGTCCTTTGGATAAGTTCTTAAAATAATCAGGGTCGAGCGCTAATTTCTCGGTCACCCATTTTTCGTTGTTGGCAAAAATCTTATCAATGCTTGTCATTGTGGTGTTTTAGGTAAAATGTTTTTGTCATCATTTCAATCAACATCAGATATCACCCAGTTGAGGTCGTATCAGTATTTCTTCCACCACGCTGTATTTGCTCAGGTGTACGATGCCGTATACCAGTTCCGCCACATCTTCCGGCTTACTGAATCTGCTTTCCGGAAAATCGGTGCCCTGCCAGGAATCTGTGAGGGTGGCTCCGGGCAAGATGGAGCTGACTTTGACATTGTGTGGCTTCAGTTCTTCGCGCAGTGTTTTGGAAAATCCCAGCAAGGCGAATTTGGATATGGAATAACTGCCCCCGTTTTCATATGCTTTTATGCTTGCCACCGAACACATGTTGAAAATGTAGCCATCCTGTTGGCGAATGAAAGACGGTGCCAGCTTTCTGGTGAGGTGGTAGGCGCTTAAGAGATTGGTTTGCAGCGTCTTTTCGAGTACGCCGTCTTCCTCCTCTGTAATTTTACCGGGTATGAAGATGCCTGCATTGTTGACAAGAATATCGATTTTGTCGAATGTTTGCAGGATGAAATCACCGAATTGCAGCATGGCATCCCGGTCAGATACGTCACAGGAGTAGGTAATGATGGACGGATGCAGCAATTTCAGGGCATTCAGCTTGGTCTCATCTCTGGAACAAACGATTACACGGTGGTTTTCAGTTGCAAATTTTTCGGCTATGGCCTTGCCGATTCCCCTGCTGGCTCCGGTTATTACAATGTTCATGTATGTTAAGGCTTTTGATGGATGATGTAAGAAGTAAAGCTAAGAATGTCATAAAATTATAAATTCTTTTGTCTTTTGTCTTTTTACTTTTTACTTATTACTAAAAATAGCCTATTTTTACCACTTTTTAAAAGGAAAACTATTCATGGCAGAATATATACATGCATCGGGCGGTCCCTTATTTCACATTGGTAGATACATACTGATGATCAAACGCTGTTTTACCAGACCGGAACGCGCCGCCATGTACTGGAAAGAAACCCTGCGTCAGATGTCAAACATCGGGGTAGGTTCAGTCATGATCATCATCCTGATTTCATTTTTCATCGGGGCGGTATCCACGGTGCAGTTTGCGTATAATCTGTCTGGTTCCATGGTTCCCATGTATTATGTTGGTTATATTGTCAAGGAATCGCTGATTCTGGAATTGGCACCGACCATATCCGGACTTATTCTAGCCGGTAAGGTTGGTTCAAACCTTTCTTCCGAATTGGGCACCATGCGTTTAACCGAACAGATCGATGCATTGGAAATCATGGGGGTGAATACCATTTCCTATCTTATCGGTCCCAAGTTGGCAGCGTCCGTTACGATGGTACCCATTCTTGTGGTTGTTTCAACCATCACCGGAATCATAGGCGGTTTAATTGCCGGAGACCTGACAGGGTATGTGTCCAGTACCGATTTTACACAAGGTATCCTCATGAGTTTTGTGGCTAAGAATATCTACATCATGCTTACCAAAGCGGCGGTGTTCGGTTTCCTGTTGACGTCCATTTCCTGTTATCAGGGATTTTATTCATATGGAAGCTCCATAGAAATAGGAAAAGCCAGCACCAGAGCCGTGGTTTTAAGCAGTATCATGGTATTGGTGGCGGATTTCGTGTTGGCCTGGATGTTGTTAAATTAAAAGTATAAGGCATGATTGAAGTTAGAGATGTACAGAAATCTTTTGGAACACAACAGGTGTTGAAGGGAATCTCTACCGTATTCGAAGCCGGAAAGAATAATTTAATCATCGGAAAAAGCGGTTCCGGCAAGACGGTATTTCTTAAATGTATTGTAGGCCTGCTGACACCCACCGACGGACATATCTTTTTCGATGGAAAAGATTATGTGGCGATGGGCATCAATGAGAAAAATGAAATACGCAGAGAACTGGGTATGCTGTTTCAGGGTGGAGCCTTGTTTGATTCACTTACGGTAGAAGAAAATGTCCGTTTCCCGCTGGATATGTTTACCAACATGAGCATGACCGATAAGAAAGACAGGGTGAATGAAGTATTGAAAAGAGTCAATCTGATCAATGCCAATCTCAAATATCCGTCTCAGCTTTCAGGAGGTATGCAGAAACGTACCGGTATCGCACGTGCCATCGTGATGAATCCCAAATACCTCTTTTGCGACGAACCGAATTCCGGTCTCGATCCGCAGACATCTATCGTCATAGATGAGTTGATTATGGAGATCACGGAAGAGTATCAGATCACCACGATTACCAACACACATGACATGAACAGCGTGATCACCAACGGCGATAAGATCATTTTCCTGCACGAAGGCAGCAAACATTGGGAAGGCGATAAGATTTCCCTGTTTGATTCCGATAACAAGGAGTTGATTGATTTCATCTTCGCCTCCGATTTCCTTAAAGAAGCACGCGATGCGCGTCACGATAAATTATTAGCAAAATTATCCAAATAATATGAGCATTTTAGTAGATAAGAACTCGAAAGTCATTGTACAGGGTTTTACAGGAAAAGAAGGTACATTCCATGCCTCACAGATGATAGAATACGGAACCAATGTGGTTGGTGGCGTAACACCGGGAAAAGAAGGCAGCAGCCATCTGGATAAACCGGTTTTCAATACGGTGGAAAATGCCGTGAAAGCAACGGGAGCGGATGTCTCCATCATTTTTGTCCCGCCGGCTTTTGCAGCAGACGCAATCATGGAAGCGGCTGATGCAGGAATCAAATTAATAGTTACCATCACCGAAGGTATTCCGGTGCAGGACATGATCAAGGCGAAGAAATATGTAAGCTCAAAAGGTGTGCGTATGATCGGCCCAAACTGTCCGGGTATCATCACTGCAGAAGAAGCTAAAATCGGTATCATGCCGGGATTCGTCTTCAAGAAAGGAAGAGTAGGTATCGTATCCAAATCCGGTACGCTGACCTATGAAGCGGCCGATCAGGTGGTGAAAGCTGGATACGGCGTTTCAACAGCCATCGGTATCGGTGGCGACCCGATTATCGGAACATCCACCAAGGAAGCGGTGGAATTATTCATGAACGATCCGGATACGGATGCCATTGTCATGATAGGTGAAATCGGCGGCAGCATGGAAGTGGATGCGGCAGAATGGATCAAGGACAATCTAAGAAAACCGGTAATAGGCTTCATCGCAGGTCAAACGGCACCGAAAGGCAGAAGAATGGGACATGCCGGTGCTATTGTAGGCGGTGCCAACGATACGGCAGCTGCCAAAATGAAAATCATGGGTGAGTGCGGCATTCATGTCGTGGATTCTCCTGCTTTCATCGGTAAAACCGTGGCGGAAGTATTATCAAAATAACACACAGATAGTTAATTCAAGGAAGCAGTTTGAGCAATCAAGCTGCTTTTTTGTTTTATTAACTTTGCCACCAAAATTCTTTACGTTATTTTGTGCTAAGAAAATAAATGAAAACATCCTTCATACTCGAATATCCCTGGTGGTTTTTGCTGTTTTGCATAGCAACAGGGATGCTGTTTGCCTATCTCCTGTATGGTCGTAAGAAGTTTGTCTTTTCTGAAAACGAAAACAAATGGTGGAGATACGGTTTGGCATCGCTGAGGTTTCTATCCACCGCTTTAATAGCCTTTTTATTGCTTTCATTATTGGTCAAGACAAAAAGAACGGAAGAGGAAAAGCCTATTATCCTGTTGCTTCAGGATAACTCCTCTTCGCTGAATGTTTCTTTCGGAAAATTCCCGAAAGATAGATATGCCCAGCAACTGCAGATGCTGCAGGAAAAGATAAAAGACCGATACGAACTGATTTCGTATAATTTCGGCAGCGGATTGTCTGACTTTAAATCTCCGGACTATTCTGAAAAGGAAACGGATATCTCAAATGCCATGGATGAAATATTCATGCGGCATGGTTCTCAAAATATCGCTGCGGTGATACTGGCATCGGACGGTATCTTCAATAAGGGAAATTCTCCGATTTACAACAAAAATGCTTTAAGCATTCCGTTCTATACCATTGCACTCGGAGATACCTCCGTAAAGAAAGATGCCATGATCAGGAGTGTGCGCTATCCTGAAATCGTTTATCTTGGCGATCAGTTTACCATCAATGTACAGATAGAGGCCAACCATCTGCAGGGGCAAAGTACCGTGCTGGAAATTACGGCACCGGACGGCAAGGTGCTGTTGAATAAAGTCATTGCCATCACTGAAGATCGCTTTACCTTTCAGACGGATGCAATCGGAGATGCCTTGAAGCCGGGCATTCTGCAGTATAAGGTGAGACT
This sequence comes from Chitinophagales bacterium, assembly GCA_046329775.1. Taxonomy (GTDB): domain Bacteria; phylum Bacteroidota; class Bacteroidia; order Chitinophagales; family JADIYW01; genus JADJSS01. Next base: position 316,115 of record JAXLTX010000003.1, on the reverse strand, counting down.
GAAAACCCTCGTGGGGGAGGCCATTACAGAAAATAATTATGATGTGGCTTATGTGGAGGTAATAGACGGTCGTCAGAAAGTGCTGATGCTGTATGATGCCCCGCATCCGGATGTGAAGGCATTTAGGAATGCGATTGAACAGAATAAGAATTATCAGTTTGAAGAAGCGGATATCAAAGCTTATAATGGAAACTATAAAGAGTCGGATCTGGTCATCCTGCATGGACTTCCTTCTGTTGGAGCTGCGGCCAAGATAAATATGATTCAGGAAATCGTAAGCTCCAATACACCGGTTTTACTGGTGCTTTCTTCCAATACAAACATTGCGCAATTCAATACCATACAGCGTATCCTGCAGATCAGCGGCGCTTCTTTGAATGGTAATGATGTGTTTCCGGTATATCAGCCTTCCTTTTCCAAGTTTACGCTGAATGAGGCCACGCTGACAACCATACAGAATTTGCCGCCACTGCTGGCACCATTCGGAAAGTATCAGCTGGCCACCACCGCCGATGTTTTCTATAAACAACAGATTGGCAACATACGGACCGATAATCCGCTGATGGTGTTCAATGAAGTGAATGCCAGAAAAATCGGGATGATTTGCGGTGAAGGTATCTGGCGCTGGAGGCTCAATGAATTCCTGCAAACGGGAAAATTTGATGCTACCGACGAAATCATCAATAAGTGTGTGCAATATCTTACCGTTAAAGGTGATAAACGTCGTTTCAGGGTGCATACCCCTAAGAATGTATTTAACGCCAATGAAGCGATACGGATAGACGCTGAATTATATGATGAGAGTTATGAACTGGTAAACGATGTGGATGCCGGTTGTGTGGTCAAAGGCGATAACGGTAAGGAATATGGCTATACATTTGATAAGACCATCAATGCCTATACGCTAAATGCCGGTATCCTGCCGGTCGGAGATTATTCCATCAATGCCAAAGCTACCTATAAAGGAAAAGCAAATGCAGCGACGAGCAATTTTTCCATTCGCCCGGTGATTATTGAAACACTGAACACACAGGCGAATCACTCGCTACTGAACGGTATCGCCGCACAATCCGGCGGTAAGATGTACACACCCGACAGCATGCAACGCATTGCAGAGGATTTGGAGAAAAACGATAAAATAAAATCCATTCTATACGATACATTTACCACACGGCCGCTCATCGATATGAAATGGCTGTTTTTTATCATTCTGTTACTGTTGATAAGTGAATGGTTTATTCGCAAATACAATGGAAATATTTAATACTTTTACACCTAAATAATCTCAGAATATGAAGTATTTCGTAAAATTTACACTTATCTGCCTGATGCTTGTTTCGGTTCAACAGCTAAAAGCAGTGGAGAAAGGCGATTTTCATGTGAATCTAACTACCAATCTTGGACACCATAGTTTTATCCCTACCTACGAATTGAAGGCATATAACGGGAGCAAAGGTAAATTTGAAAAGTTTGGCTTCATTCCGGGTGTGACGATGAATATGGACTATGCGGCAAGCCCGTATTTCAGTATCGGCGGCTGGTTTACTTTTTCAGGAAGATCCTACACCAAGGATTCCAGCAGTGTGCTGTTTGATTTGAAATACAGAAACTTTGGAGTGGGCATGCGTGGCGTATTTCATTTGTATCAGTTGATTTCTGAAAAAGGGAATACCAAACTGGATGCCGATAAATTTGATGTTTATATACCTTTAGCGATCGGCGGTGGTTTTCGTCTCAAAAGCAAAGGCAGTTCACTGCCTGAATTCAAGAAATTCAGAGGCGGTGCAATCGTTGGTTCCGGTATCGGTATGACATATTATTTTGTAGAACACATAGGTGCGAATCTCGAAGCCGGCTATTGCGAAGGCTCGTATGCCAAAATAGGCTTAGCCTTTAAGTTTTAGGGTTCAAAAAAAGTACAGCTAAGCGAGACCAAATGGCCTCGCTTTTTTGATTGGAAACGGTAAGAGATAACCTAAATTTCTTACCGTTTACTGCATATCACTCACCACTAATTCGTATCTTTGCCACGAATTTTAATTTCTTTAATCTAAAATACATTAAAATGAAAGTTACCGTTGTAGGTGCAGGAGCAGTAGGCGCAACCGTTGCCGATAATATTGCACGCAAAGAATTATGCCATGAACTGGTTTTGTTGGATATCAGAGAAGGTTTTGCTGAAGGCAAGGCAATGGATATGATGCAGACAGCAGCCCTGTTAGGCTTTGATACGAAAATCTCAGGTTCTACCAATGATTATTCTAAAACTGCGAACAGCGATGTGGTGGTTATCACTTCAGGTTTGCCTCGGAAACCGGGTATGACACGCGAAGAATTGATTGGCGTGAATGCAGGTATCGTAAAAGGCGTAGCTGAAAATATCTTAAAATATTCCCCAGATACCATCTTCGTTATCATCTCGAATCCGATGGATACGATGACCTATCTGGCCTTGAAATCTACGGGCGTTCCTAAAAACCGTATCATCGGTATGGGTGGCGCATTGGATAGTGCACGTTTCAGATTCTATTTGTCTCAGGCGCTTGGCTGTTCCCCATCTCAGTTAAATGCAGATGTGGTTGGCGGTCACGGTGATACCACCATGATTCCTCTGACACGCCTCGCTTCTCTGGGGTCAACACCGGTTGCTGATTTGCTGGATGCCGACACACTGAAAAAAGTAGCGGCTGATACCATGGTGGGTGGTGCTACCCTGACAGGTTTAATAGGTACTTCCGCATGGTATGCACCGGGTGCAGCCGGTATGGCAGTCGTAGAATCCATTCTGCGCGATGAGAAAAGAATCATCACCTCTTGCGTTTATCTGGAAGGAGAGTACGGTCAGTCCGACATCTGCTTAGGCGTTCCGGTGGTAATCGGCAAAAATGGCTGGGAAAAAATCATCGATTATAAACTGAACGAAGAAGAACAGGCGGCATTCAACAAAAGTGCGGATGCGGTGCGTTCCATGAATGATGTGTTAAAGACATTATCCATCTGATTTCCCGATGGCTTAGATACAAGGCAGCTGATTGGTCAGCTGCCTTTTTTTATTTTATGTGAAGACAAAACAATAATCGGTAATAATCGTTAAATTTAGGTATGCGATTCAGAATACTTATTGTTACGTTTGGTGTCATTTCCCTTTTCTCCTGCAAGAAAGAGAAGGAGAAGGTGGATGTCGAGTTTACCTTAAAATACACCGGTAAAACACCCTTCGGTCGGAATTATGTAGTTGATAATTCCAAGACGAAAATATTGTTTTCCAATTTCATCTTTACAACAGCGTCAGGGAAAGATACACTCGTTAAGGATGTTTTTCTATATCGTCCAGGTAAAAGCAGCAGCTTCAGTTTTACGGCGCCGGAAGGAGAATATACGTCTTTCCGTTTTGCTTTTGGACTGGATACGGCAATGAACAATAAGATACCCGCTTCTTTTGAAGCTTCACATCCGTTGAGTGTAGAAACGGGCTTATATTGGGATATGCTGAAATACAGATTCTTGATTGTGGAAGGCAGTATAGATAATTCGGCTACAAAAGATCAGACGCCGAATGCTCCGTTTTCCATGCATTTGGGAAGAGACACCCTCTATCAGGAAATTCTGGTCAGCGGAGTGCCGCGAAACGGTAGTAAGGTGACGATAGAACTGGACGAAGACCGACTCATGTCTCTCGATTCCGACCCATTCAAGATCACAAACTTCAGCAATCATAGCGAAGATGCAGATGTGCCGAACATCATCAGCATCCGTAATGCATTCGTCAACAGTATAAGAACGACCGACACGCCCTGATGAAAAGAAATCCGATGATCACCGCTTGCCTTTGTATGTTGTTTACAACAGCGGCATTTTATGCCTGTAAGAAAGATACGGAAACAGGTGAAACGCCTCCCAAAACAACGCCTTATAAAGCGCCGTCCATTCAAAATTTCAGGGCTATGCCGGTGGATGCAAACAATCCGATGACGCTGGAAGGTATTGCGCTCGGAAAGAAGTTATTCTTTGATCCGATTCTTTCAGCAGATTCAACGATATCCTGTGGCAGTTGCCATAAGCAAGAACACTCTTTCTCTGATGCACGCGTCCGGAGTATTGGCGTGGACGGCTTGCCGGGATCGAGGCACTCCATGGCTTTGATTAATCTTGCCTGGCAGAAAGACCGTTTTTTCTGGGATGGCAGGGTAAGTTCTTTGAAAGAACAGGCTGCGTTGCCTATTGAAGACCCTTTGGAGATGCACCTGCCTATTGCGGTGGCCGCTCAACGCTTGCAGCGTCAACCCGAATATGTAGATCTGTTCTGGAAAGCGTTTGGCACCAAAACGGTGACGAAAGATCTAATCACCAAGGCCTTGGAGCAGTTTGAAAAAACACTGCTTTCCTACAATTCCAAATTCGATAAATACACCAGAGGTGAGCTGAGTCTGTCGGAGTCGGAATTGCGCGGACTGGATATCTTCAAAACGGAAAAAGGCGATTGTTTTCACTGTCACAGTTCTACGGCACCCGAGGTGTTCATTTCTCCCGACAGAACCTTTGCCAACAACGGATTGGATTCTGTTTCCTCCGTGCTGGATTTCGCAGATTTCGGATTGGGCAAATTTACCGGCAATACAGATGATTACGGACGATTTAAAATTCCTACCCTGCGCAACCTCGCTTTCACGGCTCCTTACATGCACGACGGACGTTTTGCCACCCTGGATGAGGTGATAGATTTTTACAGTGCCGGCCCGAAAGGTTCATTGACACTGGAACCTATCATGCGAGAGAAAGCAAATAAACGCATGGAAACACTGGGGCATTGGGGCTTGGACCTGACATCTCAGGAAAAGGCGGACTTGAAGGCGTTTCTGCTTACCTTGTCCGATTCCAGTTTTGTTCAATGATTAATTAAGGTAGACTTCTCAACTTGGCGTCAAATTCCGCCGCTTTCTCCTTTTGTCCCAGATTGTTGCAGGTAATCACAATATTCTGCAGAGCAGCTTTGTTGTTTGGGTCAAATGCCAGCACCTTCTTGTAGTTTTCCAGAGCCTTTTCATATTGCCTTAAAACAGCATGACAGTTGCCGGTATTGTTGTATGCATTTACTGTAGTCAGTAAAGCGGCTTTCAGTTGCTCTACCTTATTGTAACAAGAGATGGCGGAAACATAATCACCGCTTCTGGCATACCAGTTGCCCATATTATACCAGGTGTCTGCACTGGTGCTGTCCAGTTGCAATGATTTGCTCAAAGCCTTCTTTGCCGTCTCCAGATCATTCAATTCAGTCGAAACCATGCCATAGGTATTCCACAATAAAGCGTTGGTGTCCGTGAGCGCAATGCCTTTTTGGGCAGCATCCAGAGCTTTGGGCAGGTTGCCCGAAAAATAATAGGCGTTGGCGCCCATCATGTGAAAATTATCCAGATACGGCGTTTTTTCTGTATAGAATTTAATGCCACTCTCATAAGATGTCGTTGCCTGCGGATAATCTTTTAATTGCAGATAACAGTAGGTGAGCAAACTCCATGCGCTGAAGTTATCCTGTGTAATGGACAGGCTCTTATTCGTGTAAAAGATAGCCTCCTTGCAATACTCCAGTTTCTGAGGGTCGCCATCCTTTAACGGGATTATCTTTTTACCAAATAAGGCATTGCAATATCCCGAGAGATTACGATAACTGTTTGGATTATGCTCTTTATCTGTAGAGAATAAGGTGAAATTATCTTTCCAGTCCAGGTTTCTGGTAAATGTCTTAAGTGAAAAAAGGAGCATCATGGCGCCTAAAATAATGGTAAATGCCCTGTTGGTCTTTAGAATGGATAGGAAGGAAAAATGGGCATCCGCCGTATATTTCGTTACTTTTTCTAAAGCAAAAATTACCGCAATACACAAACCTAAAGATGGTAAATACATGAAACGCTCCGCCAGTGTCGCTTCTATAATCACAAAAATATTGGAAACGATGGAAAGGGTGATGCCGAAAAGTAAAATGCCGAATGCGATGGCATTTTTCCTCTTTAAATTCAAAAATGCATATACTGTCAGAGCAATAATAACCGATGCCGATATTAAAAAACGAGTATCGCTGAAGGTGGCAATTGGAATGGTATTTAAAGAATAATCAAAGCTTAGCGGATGCGGAAAGAAAAATAATAAGATGTAATATCCTACGAGCACGATAGCCGTTGCAAACTGGTCGAGTCTATTGTCCGTACCCACGATGGAGTTATTTAATACGCTTACCTTATTGAAGGTCACCAAGCCACCGATGGCCACTTTCCGTAAGATGAAATACAGCGCAACTCCAATGGATAATGCAGTGATGGTATAGATATATTTCTTGTTGTCTTCCGCTTTAGTGAAGAAAAATAAAGACAAGGGAATCGCCGCCGCTAAAGTGACCGTACTTTCTTTGGATAGCATGGCCAGAAAGAAATATGCGGTGCCGAGTAGTGCATACTTGATATTTTTTTTGTTTGCATAATCATGAAAGGCACTGAAAGAGAGAATGGCAAATAAAAAACCTAAAATCTCATCGCGGCTTTTGATATTGGCTACCACTTCCGTATGCAGCGGATGTGCCATGAACAGGATACTGATGGCAAACAGGACAAAGGAATGTTTGTCAGGAAGCCATTTTCTTAATAATTTATACAACAGAAATCCGGTGAGTGCATACAGCAGCACATTGATGAGATGCCCTAAAAATGGTTTGTTCGGCGATAGCTGCCATTCTACAGCAAACATCACGACAGACAAGGGACGATACAAACTTTCCTGCCGGTCCTGCGAGCCTGCCCGGTAGGCCGTCAGCATGATTTCCGGAATGGCGGAAATACCTTTGGTCACGATTCTATTCTTCGCCATCACCGTTTCGTCATCCAGCACATAATCGTGCGTCAGTGTGTTGGCATACAACAGCAGCCCAAACAACGCAATGATAAACGGATACCATTTCTCAAAATTAAAATCCGTGAACGTAAGGGCAACTTCCTTTACGGTTTTTACCTGCACACGTGCCGGATTTACTTTTGGTTGTTTTGATGCTTTCGCCATGTATGAGAATCTACTTAATTGCTTTAATCGTTTTCAAATGATGTCTCACATGATACACCGTGAAAAACAACAACTCACGTAAGGTCATCTTGCCAATCAGTGGATGCGGAATCAAATAGGTATCCAAGTCTTCTTCCGACCAGTCATCTATCGCCTTTAATAAGGTATCGCAGGAAGCTTTCCAGAAGCGCTCCACCAAACTGCGCACGGGCACCAGACTTATTTTCGGTTGAAACGGCAAACTCGCTTTGGCGCCCTGACTCAGCGTACGCTGGTATTTCCACACCACTTCATCATAATTCCAGTTCGGTCGATTATTGGTTTTATACAATTGCTTTAAGACAGCTTTCGGCATATTAAAACTCAATGCCGTAATATTATTGGAAATCGTTAAATGGTCGATGTTTTGCGCGATACTCCATTTTTCGTTCACGCTTTTTTTGAACGTAGCATCGTCTACCGCTTTGATATACGCGTTTAATTCCTGGAAAATATCCGACAAGGCAGTTTTGATATCGTCTTTTGTATGCATTTTTAGTATCATTGTGGTGTAAAATAAGTGGAAACTTTTCATACATACAACAAGTTTGTGCAAGTAATTTTGCCGTTGGCATTGCCCAAGACCTACACCTATGCCGTGCCCACTCATCTGGAGGAAATGATTCAGACTGGCGTACGCGTGGAAGTGCAGTTCGGCAGACAGAAACTCTACACGGCCATCGTTCATGCCATTACAAAGCAGGCGCCAGTGGAATATGTTCCAAAAGAGATTTTATCCGTAGTGGATGAACATCCCATTGTAACACATTCACAGCTGGATTTCTGGCAATGGATTGCATCGTATTATATGTGCACATTGGGCGATGTGATGCAGGCAGCCTTACCCGCATATTTCAAGCTGGATTCGGAAACCTTCTTTATCAAAAACCCCGAAAATGAAACGGATATCCTGGACCTGACGGATGATGAATACCTGATTGCGGAAGCGCTTAATCATCAGGAGCAGATTTCGCTGAAAGATATCTTCGATATCCTGCAGAAGAAAACCGTGAGCAAGCCGGTGAAAAGTCTGCTGAGCAAACGAATCATGTATGTGAAAGAAACGCTGCATGAAAAATACACGCCGAAGACGGAAGTGTTTGTGGAACTGGAATCAGCAATTGAGAATCAGGAATCAAGCCTTAGAGAGGTGTTTGATATCGTGGCGAAATATCCGAATCAGGAACGCTTGTTATTAGCCTATCTCGAATTATCCAAGAAAAATAAATCTGTCAGAAGAGCCGAACTGCTAAAGAAAGCTGGAGTTACAACCGAAGTTCTGAAGTCATTAATCAAGAAAGAAATTTTTGTAACGGAAGAAAAAATAGTCGATCGAATTTCCATTACCGAAATGGAAGAGCTGAGCCATTATGGATTATCTGCGGAACAACAAGATGCTTTGGTTGAGATCAAAAAACATTATGAAGAGAAAGAAGTGGTGCTGCTGCATGGCATCACCTCCAGTGGAAAGACCTTGCTGTATATCGATTTGATAAAGGAACAAATTGCTCAGGGTAAACAGGTCTTGTATCTCTTGCCGGAGATTGCACTCACTGCGCAACTCGTGCAGCGATTGGAAAAGATATTGGGCAATATCGCCGTGTATCATTCCAAATTCAACAACGCAGAACGCGTGGAAATCTGGAACAAGGTACTGAAGAATGAAACGAAAATCATACTCGGTGCACGTTCCTCCGTTTTTCTACCGTTTCAGGAGTTGGGCTTGGTGATTGTCGACGAAGAACACGATTCTTCCTATAAACAATACGATCCGGCGCCGCGCTATCAGTGCCGCGATGCAGCAATTTATCTGGCCAGACAATTCAAGGCAAAAGTACTATTGGGTTCCGCCACACCGAGCATAGAGAGCTATGCCAACGCACGTGCCGGCAAGTACGGTCTGGTGAAACTGAATACGCGCTACGGCGAAGTGCAGACGCCGGAAATCCTGTTTGTCAGCCTCACAGAAGCCAACAAGAAAAAGGAAATCACTTCCGGTATTACCTATGTTCTGCGCGATGAAATACAGCAGACACTGAACAGGAAAGAACAGGTGATTTTGTTTCAGAACCGTCGCGGTTATGCACCCTATATTGCCTGTGGCAACTGCAACTGGATTCCGCAGTGCAAGAACTGCGACGTGAGTCTGACCTATCATAAATTCAGCAACGATTTGCGTTGTCATTATTGCGGCTACACGCAACCCGTAATGTGCAGTTGCGGTGCCTGCGGTTCGCATGAGCTGCAGCAGAAAGGATTGGGAACGGAACGCATTGAAGAGGATTTGAAAATCCTATTTCCGACGGCAAAAATAGGTCGTATGGATTATGATACCGTGCGCAGCAAACACGGACACAACAAGATCATTGAAGCGTTTGAAGAAGGAGAGTTTGATATTCTGGTCGGTACGCAGATGGTGACCAAAGGATTGGATTTTACGAATGTGAGCCTCGTGGGCGTGCTGAATGCAGACGCCTTGTTGTTCTATCCGGATTTCCGTTCGATGGAACGAGCGTACCAGCTGTTGCTGCAGGTGAGCGGCAGGGCCGGGCGCAGGGAAAAACGCGGCAAGGTGATGATACAAATTGGCAATGTACACCACGTGATAGCGAACTATATTCTGGAAAGCAATTATGAAGATTTCTATCAGGCGCAATTGCAGGAACGTAAGCAATTCCATTATCCGCCGTATTCCAGGCTGATACAGCTGACGGTGAAACACAAGGACATCAAGACGACCATAGAAGCGGCCAATAAGGTGGCGGATTACCTGCACGCCAAATACAGCGGCTGGGTGGTAGGGCCGAATGCGCCTATCATTCAGAAAATCAACAATTATTATCTACGCGATATCATGGTGAAGATACCGATAAGTTTCCGTGAGCTGAACCGCATCAAATACGATATACAGCAAGCCATCAACGGCCTGTACCAGTTCCAGTCCTTCAAACAAATCCGTGTAGTAGTAGATGTGGATTGCTATTGAATTCGTGCCACGATTATCGTGGCACTATATACCAAAATCACCCGGCCATCAACCCAAACATCAAAATGGTCATCAGGATAAATACCAGCGTATAAAACACTTTCCATCCTTCTCGTTTGTACAATAAATAGAAAATGGACATAAGCGATAAGAAATATCCGAGAAATAAGATTGCTCCGCCGATCAACTGAAGAAGCCCTATGTCCGCCAATGCACTGAGGATAAATATGGGTAAACCCACATACATAAGCACAATAGGTCTTATCCAGTTTTCAAACGGATGACGGAGTATGTCTTTTACGCTCATAAATTAAAGATACGAATCTTGTTTAATTAGTAGTAGGGTTCCATCATTGCGAGTGAAGCGAAGCAATCTCAAATATGCAAAAAGCGAATTACCGAAAATGAGCCCCGTCATTTCGAACGCAGTGAGTAAGGTAAGTTCAGTAAAGCTAAATCTTAGTTTGTAGTTGGCAGGTGATAACACCTACCAAGGGCGGGGAGTTGGCAAGTGGTAATACTTGCAAAAGATGAGGAAAATACAAGGTATTTTAAAGTTTTTTAGTTTTTTAAAGTTAAATAGTGCAAATTTGGATATTTAAATGCAATATTTGCAGTATAATTGTAAAAAACTAATTTAAGATGTTAATAGAGTTATCAATAACAAACTATAGGTCAATTAGAGAAAAAGTTACTTTAAGTATGATCGCTGATAAGTACGATTCAAAATCAAATAATGTTTTTGATTACAAGTTGCCAAATAAAAAAGGGTTAAGGTTATTAAACACAGTCTTGATATTTGGCTCTAATGGATCAGGTAAATCAAATATTATTAGAGCGGTTTTTGATTTACTATATTTATTAAAAAATCCAACACATGCAGGTACAGGTATAGCAAATTACAATCCATTTAAATTTAATTCTGAAACATTGAATTTGCCATCTGAATTTCAGATACGTTTCTTGGATAAAAATTTTATACCTTATTTATATACTGTTTCTTTTAATAAAGAACAAATAGTATCAGAAGAACTATTATACTGGCCTAATGGTAGAGAGACTCTAGCCTTTCAAAGGAGCACAAATGTTAAAGAAAAAGGGATTCATATTTTAAATATTGGCAAAAGTGCTCAAGAAGGCAGAGAATTTGAGAAAATTTATAGTAATAATTTTGGATTATCACATTTCTCATCCTTAACACCAAATAAAGTCATTTTAAATGCATTTAATGCTATTCAAGAAATTTTTGTTGTAAATACACTTAACAGCACACATAGATATGGAAAAAGAAATATTCCAGAATTAATTGCAACAAGTGATAAATTTAGAAAGAAAATAAATGCTCTTATTAGGTTTGCAGATTTGAATATTTATGAAATTAAGGCTGAAAAGGATTTATCATTTCAAAATGAAGTTGATTCAGAAAGTAATAATGGAAAGAAGAAATATATTCTTTTGGCTAACCATGAATTTTATAATGGAAATAAGAGGACAAAAATTTTAAAAAGTCATTTGTTCTCAGAGGAATCTGAAGGCTCTAAATCTGTACTAGGATTAGGTAGTGAGATTATTTTAGCTCTCGAGGAAGGAGGCGTATTATTTGTTGATGAGTTTGAAACAAGCCTTCATCCTTTGTTAAGTAAAGCATTAATTAGAATATTTCAAAATGAAAAGCTGAATACGAAAAAAGCTCAATTAATTTTTACGACACATGATACAAATTTAATGGATCAAACTATTTTCAGAAGAGATCAGATTTGGTTTAGTACAAAGAATACAAGAGGTGAGTCCTCTCTATACTCTATGGTTGATTTTGCAGAGCTAAGAGAAGGACATGCATTTGAAAAGTGGTATTTGTCTGGCAAATTTGGTGCGCTACCTAATTTAGATGATATTGAAAAAGCATTCGGATGATAACTAGGGTTTCTAGAAAGAAGAATAGTGTTTACTCAGTTTTAATTGTCTGTGAAGGACAGAATTCAGAAAGAAAGTATTTTGAAGAATTTGAAAAATATTTGAATGAAAATTTTCAAGCTATATATCCAAATGGGATTAAATTCATAGTCTTTCCAGTATATCCATTTGAAGAAACAATTGATGATGCAGGCCAATTTCTTACAAGAAAAACAAACAAGAGAAATGTTTATAATTTCGAATCTGTAATTAACGAAGATATTGAAGATAAGTATTTCCCAGCACCAGTAAGGTGGGTAAGATATGCGCAAAAACAAGCAGAGAATTCAGGATTTAATCTAGTGTGGAGTGTATTTGATTATGATAATAGGCCATTAGATAAGATTAAAGAAGCATATGAATTAGCTGATGAATCAACAGATTCCGATGATGGAGTTGTTCATATTTCATTTAGTTCATATTCTTTTGAATATTGGCTTTTGTTGCACTACGAACTATGTTTAAAATATATTGGGCATTCAGAGTGTCGAGAAAAGAAAGTAAATATTAACTGTGGAACTTTTAAACATTCCAACCCAAAAGATTGCAAAGGAACAAAATGTTTGGGAGGTTACTTAAGAGTTAATGGGTATGATGTCGGATATTATAATAAGAGTACTAAGTCTACTTTTCCTGCACTTGTTGATTTTATTAACAAAGCAAGATATCATTCAAATTATGTTAAAAGTCTGCCAGCAAACGCTCATAAGGAAATTTGGGAAATGAAACCAGTTACAACGGTTGATAATTTAATTGATATACTAATAAATTTTAAGTATAAAATAAATTGGCAGTTTGATAAATGTAGAATTGTTGCAAAAAAGTTTATTTTAACTTGGTCTATTAATGATAAAAAAATATTACGTTTTGATGTTTCACCGATTCAAAAAAATATAGTTTTGATAAATAGAGGAGAGATAAAACTTATGAATATAAATTTTGATGAATATTTGATTAATGAACGAGTTTTTATTAATGGTGAAAAAGGATATACGTCAGATGGATATGATGTGCATAGTTATGAAAAGCCTTTTGTTTATATTTCAGTTATAGAAGGAGATATTATACATGTAAGTGAATTGTAATTTTTATTAATTTTTTGATTTATAGATTGCAAATAATCACTTCCCCTTTCCTTTCCACAAAATCATCGCGGTATAAATCAGGATTTTTACATCCATCAGAAAGGAGATATTTTCGATATAGAGCAAATCGTAGCGCATGCGCTGGTGCATTTCTTCCACCGTGGAAGCATAGCCGAATTTCACCATACCCAGCGAGGTGATGCCGGGTTTTACGCGCTGCAGCAGCTGGTACTGCGGCGCGGTTTGTATAATCTGATCGATGAAGAATTTGCGTTCCGGTCGCGGTCCTACAAGGCTCATGTCGCCTTTCAGCACGTTCCACAATTGCGGCAGCTCGTCGATGCGGTACTTGCGCATGGTTTTACCAAAAGGTGTAATGCGTTCGTCGTTTTCCGAAGACAGGCGCGGCGTGCCGTTCTCCGCATTCTCTATCATTGAACGGAATTTGATGATGGAAAATAAGCGGCCGTTTAATCCCACTCTGTCCTGCAAAAAAAATACGGGACCTTTGGAAGAGCGTTTGACTTTTATTGCCACTATCCCTAAAATCGGGGAGAGCAGCAGCATCCCGCTAAAGGAAAGCAATATATCTGCGAGCCGTTTGGTGATTTTTTCCCAGGGCGTCATCAGGTCGGTCGGTATCTCTATGAGCGGCGAGCCGAAAATACTTTGCGTCTTGAATTTTCCCGAAAGGATATCCAGTTCGTCCGGCAGTATCTGCACGGTTTTCCCTTTGTTCAGGAAATAGATGATATGGTTCTCGATGGTCTGTGTAGATGCACTGCCCAATGCCAGAATCACATCTTCGAAATTAAATTCGCTCAAGGTGATTTTGTCATCAGCGTCGTGCAGCATTATCTTGTCTATGATGCTGTACGGCAGTTTTATTTTAGAGGTTTTGATTTCCTGTTCTATCTTTTCGCAGTTTTCTTTAGTGCCTACGAGTAATGTTGGAATCGAAATCTTTCCGTTTTCAATTAGAGTTTTAATGAAACTCAACACGCTGATCCTGAAAAATGCCGTAATGAAAAAATGCAGCAGCAAAAATCCGAAAAACAAAAAGTAATAATCTTTATAGCCTTTGATGATGTCGTTGAGCATCAAACTGAAAAACAGGAGAATACCGCCGATGAATGCCTGAATGGCAGTCCGGAAGATTTCGCCCAAACGTGATTTTTTCAATACGCTGGTGTAGGTGTTAGAGAAAAAATAATAAACGAGCCAGCAAAGTGGAATCAGCAGCAAGCCATACACAAACTTCGTATCCTGCAGCAATTCCGCAATGGAAAAGGATACATGCTCGATATAGGTTTTACGGAAAATGAAAAAGCAAAACCACGACAACAGCGCCGCTGCGTAATCGCTTACCGCATACAGTAAAATACCCTTATTCGCATTCTTGCGCATACGGCAAAAATACGAATTAAGTATAAGTAATTAGGTATAAGAAAAATGTTATTGGGACAGTCATTGAAATCTTTTGGAATTCTCAAATCCCAATTCTCCAATCTGAAATTCCGCTAGTGTTCAATAGCATACCATATGCCGAAAAAGTGCATCACACTGCCAGTCAGTACAAACATGTGCCACACCGCATGATGATAGGTATAGCGTTTCCAGGCGTAGAAGATAACACCCAAAAGATAAGCCAGTCCGCCCAGCAGCATAAAGAGCAGTACTTTGTTGGGGGTAAACTGCATGATCGTATTGATTTCAAATAAACCCATGCAACCCATCACCACATAGATGATGGTGGAAAGGGTATCGTATTTCCCGGTCAGGAATATTTTTTTGATGGTGCCCAGTGCCACCACACTCCAGAGTATGATCAGAAACCATTTGATTTTTTCCAGCGGAATGGTTTGCATCAGTAATCCCGTGTAGGTGCCTGCTATCAGATAATAAATGCTGATGTGGTCGGCCACGCGCAGGATATATTTTGCCTTCTCATGCATTACGGCATGATAGATGGTGGAACTTAAATAAACTGCCACCAGCCCGATGGCAAAGAAAATCAGGCCCACCAAACGGTAGTTTACTTCGTAATGGGAGGCTTTCACAAACATCAGCGGAATCAGGGTGGCAAATGTTATAAAACCTAAACCGTGTGTGACAGCGTTCGCTATTTCTTTTTTTATTTCAATTTTCATATGTATATTTCAATCGCTTTACCCTTAAAGCGGCATGTTTGTAATGATAACAACTCGAATGTGTGGTTTTATGCTTCACTCAGACAAACTAAAGTTATGTATAAATGACGAAAATAGCTACAAAAAAGTATAGACTCGCCATTACGGTATCTTTAATAGTAGGTATCTTTTTTGTGTCCTGTTATCCTTTGTCAACCGGGGCCATCAAATGGCGCATTCACTGGGATAAAGATTTACTTGCCAGCAAGAAAGCGTTTCTCAAGGACACTGTTTTTGTTACCGAAAAACAACCCAATATTATTTTGATAGTGGCGGATGATTTGGGGTTGAACGATGTAAGCTGCTATGGCAATTCCAAGGTGCAAACGCCCAACATAGATGCACTGGCAAAAGAAGGGGTGCGCTGCACGCAGGGATATGTATCGTCGCCTATCTGTGCGCCTTCTCGCTGTGGTATTCTCACCGGACGATATCAGCAGCGCTGCGGTTTTGAAACCCAGCAAATGGAGTTTTATCCCACCAACCTGATCGAATATCTTACTGGAAAGTATATGTCGCAGCGCGACAGTTCCTGGGTGGTGGTGACCAAGCCACATTATCCGCGCGAATGGGAGATTGCCAAACAAGGCATTCCGCCCACGGAAATAACACTGGCTGAATTACTGAAGAAATACAATTACAGAACGGGCATCGTTGGGAAATGGCATCTGGGTAATAATCCGGATGTAAACATTCCCAACAAAAGAGGCTTTGATTATCAGTATGGCTGCTACGGACCTTTTACGCTGTATGCAGAAAAGGAAGTGCAGGAGGATATCGTGAATTATAAAAGGGCATCTTTTGAAGCCAAGTACCAATGGCAGATGGCGCGCAAGGATGATGCGATGATTTATGAAAACAACAAGAAAATAAAACACGAAAAGCAGTATCTCACGGATGCCATCAGGGATAAATCTATTCTGTACATAGAAAGAAATAAAAACCGTCCGTTTTTTCTGTATATCCCCTTTACCGCTCCACATGAACCATATCAGGCGCAGTTGGATTTATACAGTGAAGAATATGAGGTGGTAAACGACAAAGGGAAGGCCGTATATAACGCCATCATCCGTTCCATGGATAATGCCATCGGTGCCATTGTTCAGAAACTCAAAGAACTGGAGATTGAAGACAATACGATGATTGTCTTCTTGAGCGATAACGGCCCGGCTACCTATACGAAAGTGGCAACGGGCGAACCATTGAAGGGTGGGAAGCTCACAGAGTTTCAGGGGGGCATACGAGTGCCGTTTATTTTTAAATGGAAAAATCATTTTCCGGAAAATACCATCTATGATAAATCGGTGTGTGCGCTGGATATTTTTACCACGGTTGCGGCTTTGTGCAGTATTGATCTGCCCACCGACAGGGTGTATGACGGCGTGAATCTTATTCCCTATTTATCGAGACAAAATGAGGGAACTCCGCATGAAAAATTATTCTGGCGGGCAGACCATGTGCATGCAATCGTAAAAGGAGATTATAAACTAATCTACAGTAGCAGAGATAAATGGGCCGAATTGTATAATCTGAAAACGGACGAAGGGGAAAAAAATAATCTGTATTTACTGATGCCTGAAAAGGTGAAAGAGCTGAACGATGATTTGCTGGAATGGGAAAAGACATTGCCAGCCAAACCCATGTGGCCGCGTATCATGGACCATCGCTTTATGATTGATGGCAAGGAATATTTATTTCCGTCATAATTTTATGCTATGCTGAATACCTTGAAACAATATGTATCTGTCGGGCAATTCTGTTTTGCCTTGATGCTGTTTCCGCTTTCCTGCAAGCAGCGGGAAGTGAAAAAGGAAAAAGGCATGGTATTGATTCCCACGGGTAGTTTTGATATGGGCGGCGATAATGAGCAGGCGAGGGCAGACGAGTTTCCGAAACATAAGGTGACGCTGGATGCCTTCTGGATAGACGAAACGGAAGTGACCAACGCGCAATTCAGGAAATTTGTGGAAGCGACAAGTTATGTTACCACAGCAGAGAAAGATTTTGAGTATGTAGATAATGAAGGGAAGTCTGTGCATCAGAAAGCTGGCTCCTTGGTATTCAATACATTGAAACCGGGAGCGGAGGCCAATCCGAATACCTGGTGGCAGTTTGTGGAAGGTGCGAACTGGAAACATCCGCAGGGACCGAACTCCACGATTGATGGTAAAGATAATTATCCGGTGGTGCAGGTGTCCTGGTACGACGCAGAAGCCTATTGCAAATGGGCGGGAAAACGTCTGCCAACAGAAGCGGAATGGGAATGTGCGGCGCGCGGAGGTCTTATCGCCAATGTTTATTCCTGGGGAAATGAAAAAGTGACGGAAGGGAAAATAAGGTGCAATGTATGGAACGGCGATTTTCCATATGAAAATACCTTGAGAGACGGATATGAAAGAAGTGCGCCGGTAAAATCTTTTGCGCCGAATCATTACGGTTTGTACGATATGGCTGGCAATGTCTGGGAGTGGTGCAGCGACTGGTACGGCAAACAATTTTATCAAAAGTGCGTGGAAAATGCTAACTTCAGGAATCCCGAAAATAAAGAGCCGGATGCAGATGCTGAAAAGATAATACGCGGAGGCTCTTTTTTGTGTAATGACAGTTACTGCTCGGGCTTCCGGGTTTCGGCAAGAATGAAGTCAACGGCTGAAACCGGTCTGGAGCACACCGGATTTCGATGTGTAAAAAATGCGGAGTAGAAATTAATGAAAAACATCATTGTCATAGTATTTCTTTTACCCTTGTATGTGTGCGCAACACCGGATAGTCTGGCGCTTAAAAATGCGAAACCTAAGATATTCAAGACAGGTAGTCGCCCTCGCTTGCAGTTCGGCGCACAGGTAGGCGCCAATCTGAATTATTTTGTCTATAAAAATGGCGTACAAAGGGATGTTTCGGCCGGATATCAGGGCGGATTTTTCTTTCGGGTAACCCGTCAAAAAGCATTTGTGCAGTTTGAAATGAATTTTTTAAGGTCCACCGTGAAACTGAAGAATGGTGTTTTCAGCTCTCAGTTTGGAAATAACATTCCGTTCAGTGAATTGAAAATGAAATATCATACCGTTGGGATTCCTTTTATTTTCGGAGCTTATGCGGTGAAAAAACCGATTTACAAACTCCGCTTTTACAATGGAATTGAAGCGGAATTCATTGCCAAAACAAAGGCCACCATTACCCAGAACAACAATGAAGTCTACAGGTTGAAACGGCAGGAAAAACGGGATATATTCCGGCCTGCACAATTCAGTTATCAGCTGGGTATGGGGATGGATATAGCCATGTTTATTTTTGATGCCAAATACAGTGTGGGAACACGCAGTTTCTTCAAGGAAAATTATCGCACACAGACACATCTTTTTCAGTTTACCGTGGGCGCCATCTTCTAGATGTTTAAAAATTTTTTAAAAATTTTCTTGCAACATATTCCTGATTCCTTAGTACTTTAGCGATATGTCTGAATATCTGTTTACCTACGGAACCTTACGTCTAAATCAGAGCCATCCCATGGCAGGCTTCTTAGCGGAAAATGCCACTCTTGTCGGATTGGCTGTTCTACCCAAGGCAAAACTCTATAGGATTGACTGGTATCCCGCACTGATAGAGACCGACAATGAACAGGATGAAGTGATCGGGGATGTTTTTCAGTTAAAGGATGCTTCCGCCTGGTCGAAAATTGATGAATATGAAGGTATTGGTGCAGGCCAACCGCCCTATGAATACAGGAGGGCAAAGGTGCATATCAGAACTGAAAAGGAAGAATTGGAGAGTTGGGTGTATTTTTATAACGTGGCATTGCCGGAAAATGCCGAATGGATAGAATCGGGTGATTTCTTGAACCCTTAAACCTTTTGACGTTACAGCTTGTTTAAAAGACACGATGAGGCTTTACTTCAAATTGCTTTTTACCTTCATGCTCGCTGCAAGTTCGCAGGGGCAGGATTCCTTGTCTGTAAAGATAAATGCTGTATTGAATACACAAAGCATACTGATGGTAAAGACTGACAAGGTGAAACAGGACTCCACTCAGTTTAAAACACCCCAATTCAAGCAAGGCTTTTTCTGCAATTTTGAAGATCAGCTGAATCGTAAGAAAGTACCGATTGATTTTTCTCTGGGGAAGAGCAAATATTAGAGGTATTAATGTTACATTCATGTTGTAAATTCCTATAATATGCAAGACCGCGTCATCCTGAATATGGAAATCGATCTGGAAGATTTTTTCCGAACAATAGTACCGCAGGTAATTGATGGTGTAAGCGGCGAAGAGCTTGCAGGATGGGGCTTGATGAATGTCCATGAGATGTTGGAACATCTGATTTTTCCGCTGAATTTTGCCATTACAGATGTTCCGATGATACAGGTAACACCGGAAGAGAAGCTGCCGCGTCAGCAGGAATTTCTGGTCAGTGCATATGGTATGCCGAAAAATTTCAAAATCCCGTTTCTTCCCACAGATAAGACGGTTCCCCTCATCAAACAGGATTTGCAGGAATCAAAGCAATTGCTGAAAGATACGCTGGAGCAATTTTTTAAGGTGATAGATGCACCTGATTTTACAACCAAGCTGCATCCTGTTTTCGGCCAATTGGACCGTCAGGGTTGGCTGACCTTTCAATACAAGCATTTCAGTCATCACTTCATGCAGTTCGGATTGCTTTAGGGCAAGATGACTATCGGACAGCCCAACTTGACATGCTTGTACAATTCGTCGATCTCTGTATTCGTCAGTCCTATGCATCCCAAGGTCCAGTCAGAGCGTTCGTAGTTTTTTTCATCGTAGCCATTTGGTAAACCATGTATTTTAATGTCCCCACCCGCACGTTTGTTTTGCGCTGCGGCAAATTCAATGTCTTTGGCATTCGGATAGGAGATGTTTAGGTTTTTATGGTATTTGCTAACAGCGGATTTGGCATCTATAAAATAGATACCCTCAGGTGTTTTGGAATCACCTTCAAATTGCTTGTGTCCTACCGGATTTTGTCCCAAAGCTATCTTATAGGATTTTACCTTTACAGCAGCGCAAAATACAAGCATTATTCTTTCAGATTTATAGACAACCAGACTGTCAATGACGGTTTTAGGATGTATTTTCAGGGTTTGTTGTTTTTCAGCCCCCTGACCTTTGCACCCGTAAAATATACACAGGTTGCAGAATAACAGATATGTGATACGAAATGTCATTCCAATAATACGTTGAAATGATGCACGTATTTTACATTTTTCAAATCTTAAACTTTATTAACAAAACGTTTTCTATAAAAAAAACTCCGTCCTAGGACGGATGACTCAGTACTTATCACTATTTTCGTAGTATGACATCGATACCATCCTCCGCACAGGGCATTCTGAAAGCAAAGAAAGTTTTAGAAAACGTAATTGAAACGACCCCGCTTAAATTAAACGAGCAACTGTCGGATGAGTTTGGTGCAAAGATATTGCTGAAAAGAGAAGATTTGCAAGTGGTGCGTTCTTATAAAATAAGAGGTGCCTATAATTTTATGTCACAGCTGAATGCCGCTCAGAAAAAGCAAGGTGTCGTATGTTCCAGTGCCGGCAACCATGCACAGGGATTCGCCATGTCGTGTAGTTTGCTGAAGATAAGAGGAACCGTGTTTATGCCGGTGACGACACCCAAGCAAAAGGTATCTGCAGTGGAGCGATTGGGTAAGAAATACGTGGAAATCATCTTGTCCGGAGATACTTACGACGATGCCAAGAATGCGGCTTTAAAGTTTACCCAGAAAGAAAATAAGATCTTCGTATCGCCATTCGACCATAAGTTGATTATCGAAGGACAAGGTACTGTAGCGGCGGAAATTCTGGAGCAAATCGGTAAAAAGAAAATAGATTATATCTTTGTGCCGATTGGCGGTGGTGGGTTAGCCGCCGGTATTATTACCTACTTTAAAGAGTTTTCCCCAAGTACCAAGATTATAGGAGTGGAGCCTCAAGGTGCGCCAGCCATGCTGGAATCCATGAAAAAAAATAAAGTCATTACGTTGGACAAGATTGACAGTTTTGTAGATGGGGCTGCGGTAAAACAAGTGGGCTACCAGACATTGCCGATTTGCAAAAGGGGATTGGAGGATATCGTATTGGTGCCGGAAGGGAAGGTATGTACCAAGATTCTCCAGTTGTATAATAATGATGCCATAGTGGTAGAACCGGCCGGTGTGCTGTCCATTGCCGCACTCGATTTTTACAAAGAACAGATTAAAGGGAAAACGGTGGTGTGTATTGTAAGCGGCGGTAACAACGATATAGAGCGCATGCCGGACATTAAAGAACGTTCCCTGATTTACGAAGGCTTGAAGCATTATTTCATCATCAAATTCCCTCAACGCAGTGGTGCCCTACGCATGTTTGTAAATAAAGTGCTGGGTGAACATGACGACATCACCTTGTTTGAATATACCAAGAAAAACAGCAAGGAAAGCGGCCCGGCACTGGTGGGTATCGAACAAAAAAACAGAGCAGACTACGAAGCTTTACTAGCCCGTATGAAAAAATACAAAGTGGATTACATTCCGATTCAGGAAAATCCGATGCTGTTTAATTTCCTGATATAGCATAGTAAAGTGTACTTGCGATTATGTCACTTTTCCTCAAAAGTGCAAGCGTTTTTTTGCCATATTTACCAAATACTCAATAAAACTGCTGAATACTAAATGATTGTGACGTTTTGGGTTTGATTTTATAGATTTAATATTATTAATCTGTAAAATTATTAACTATGAATTATCGATTAGATTTTGATTTGTCTTCACTCAGTTCGTACAGAACAACAGGCGAACACCATGATGAAATTTACATGACAGGGTTTGGTGTTAATGAATTTGGAGAAGTAGATGTAATGCCCTTGAGAAGAATCAGAAGCAATAACTTGGCCAGTTTCGTTTACGATGAATCCCAACTTGATAAACCAAGAGATGTGGTTAGAGGCTCAGATATAATCGGATCACCCACATTATTATCGACTAAATTGCCAGGCAGAAGAAACCTAAAATACCAGCTATGGCTTTGGATCATAGAAAGTGATGACAGTACTCTGCTGAAAGAGCAAATGCATTTGAATAAAGAGGGACTTGAGAGAGAGATCAGGGATTACAATGAAGAATTGAGAAGACTGGGGTTTCCGGAGAAAAACAGAACTTTTTTCGCCGTTGCCAGTAATATTTTCGATATACATGTTTCTATACAAAAAAACTTATACAAATTCGGTAATAAGTTTGAAGTCTTTACACCCATTACACGGTTCATTGACTGTAATGCTTTTGTAACACATGATACGGAGATAGAAATAACAGATTTAAAAACCGGTGAGTATTACATTGACAACAGAGTAAAAGGGGAGTCCTTTAAATTTATCAACTCGCCGGGAGTTGATTATAATACACCTTTGTATGATCTGTATTATGATTGGAAACTTGTTGTATCCGGAAGTGCAGATATTCCAATAGTTAGCAGATAAGTAAACTAGCAGCTAATAAAGGGTTCTTGAAAGCTGATTTACGGATCTTTTATTTGTTAAAAGAACATGAAACACACCAAATACTCAATAAAACTGCTGAATACTAAATTGTCGGGCAGTTTAAGTTTGTATATAGTAGCTTTATTAAAATAGATAATTTGTAAAACTATGAGAAAAATTTTTACACTTATTTTACTCATAAGAAGCATATGCGGTTTTTCACAAAATGTAGGAGTTAATGCTACAGGTGCAGCACCCAATAGCTCAGCTATTTTAGATGTAGCGGCTACAAACAAAGGTCTGCTGATACCACAGGTAATATTAACAAGCAGCACCGATGCAGTAACCATTCCCACGCCAGCCAATAGTTTATTGGTGTACAATACCAGCACCAGTATCTTAAATGGCTTAAAAGGCGCAGGATACTACTACAACAGCGGAACATCGGTTGCTCCAGTTTGGGTACGATTGGTAAGTGCCCTAAACGGCTATGCAGATACCACACAGGCATGGCTCACTACAGGAAATATTGGCACTGATACAGCTATTAATTTTTTAGGCACTATAGATAGCATGCCTTTACGTTTTAAACTAAATAATACCTGGGCTGGACAATGGGATGCAAAAAGAGGAAATTATTTTATAGGTAGAAATGCTGGAAGTAAAAATACATCAGGCTATGATAATATAGCAAATGGTGACCATGCATTGTACTCCAACACAACAGGTTTTAATAATATTGCTTTAGGTGATAGTGCTTTATTTTCTAATACTACCGGTTATAATAATATTGCATTAGGTGATTCTGCATTGTATAGTAATACAACTGGATATTACAATATTGCACATGGTAAAAAGACTTTGTTTTCCAACACTACTGGTATTGATAATATAGCAAATGGCGCTTTTGCATTATATAGTAATACAACAGGTGATTTCAATATAGCCAATGGAAGAGTAGCATTATATTCAAACACAACAGGAAGTAATAATATAGCTAATGGGGCCTTGGCATTATATCTTAATACAACAGGTAGCAATAATATAGCCAATGGAAATGATGCATTACATGATAATACAACTGGAAGTAATAATATAGCCAATGGTTTCCGTTCTTTATATAACAATACAACAGGCTATGGTAATATTGCAAGTGGTAAACAAGCATTATATTCAAACACAATAGGTAGATATAATATTGTATTAGGCGATTCTTCATTAACTAGGAATGTTACAGGAAATCATAATTTATCATTTGGTTATATGTCACAATACAATAATACCGATGGAAACTATAATATTAGTTTTGGTTATCAAAGTCTGATTTCCGCAAAAGGTGACAATAATGTTGCAATTGGTTATCAAGCAAATGGAAGTGCAAACAATAATATAAAACGTAATAATATAGCAATTGGAGAAAACACAATGCACTCAGGCAATAATAATTCAATTAAAAATATAGCAATTGGTAATTATGCTATGCGAGGCTGGATTAGAGATGCGATTCAAAATATAGTTTTAGGTGATAGTGCTATGGGTTCTTATGCTAGTAATAGTAGTGGCACAATCTCCAATAATATTGCCATTGGTACGCAGGCGATGTTATATTCATGTAATACAGATCAAACAGTTAATAATAATATTGCTATCGGATATCAGGCACTCATGAGTGATACCGCTGATAATAATATAGGTATTGGATATCAACCCTTACGCTCTAATACAACAGGTATCAATAATATTGCAAACGGATATCAGGCATTACGTTCAAATACAATAGGTAATTATAATATAGCCAATGGCTATTTAACTATGTATAACAATGAAGATGGAAATTATAATATTGCTAACGGCTATCAGGCAATGTACGCCAATATATCAGGTGAGTATAATATCGCAAGTGGTTGGATTGCATTAACGAGTAATAGCACCGGAAATAATAATGTTGCTCTAGGAAGGCGGACTTTAGAAGTAAATACTTCAGGCAGCAACAATATAGCTATTGGAGCACGTGCCCTGGAAGCCACTACAACTACTGATAATAATACTGCATTAGGTGCTTTTGCCTTGCAAACACCAGCTACTGGCTCAAACAACACAGGGCTTGGATATGGTAGCGATATCAGTTTAGCAAATGCTACCAATGCTACTGCATTAGGTTATAATGCCACTGCACCAGCTTCTAATTATGTCCGTGTAGGAAATACATTAGTAACAAGTATTTTTGGCGCTGTTAATTTTAATACTTCTGATGGCAGATTTAAAACCAACATACAAAACAAAGTGCCTGGCTTAGATTTTATAATGAAACTAAAACCCGTTACCTATCATTTTGAAAAAGCAAAATATAGTTTGCACATCGGCGAAAAACAAGATGCAGATTATGTAAAACAATTACAGGCACAAGATGCTGTCAACAAAATTAGTTCCGGTTTTATTGCACAAGAAGTAGAACAAGCTGCTGTAGAACTTAACTACGATTTTGATGGCGTCTATAAACCGCAAAACGACAAAGATACTTATGGTTTAGGCTATCAGCAGTTTGTTGTACCCTTGGTAAAAGCCGTCCAGGAACAACAGCAAATGATTCTGGATTTGCAGCTCATGGTGAAACAGCAACAACTTTTATTAGAGCAGCTGCAGAAGAAGTAGCAAACAAACCCGGCAAGCTTATCCTTGAAATAATCAAGCAAGACCTGCAAGGTTTTATTCAATAATTAATCGTATTTTTAATTCAATGCTTTATCGGTTTAAAATAATGTTGTTGTTGTGGTATTGTATCCATCAATACTCAATAAGTAAAGCATCACAATCAATAGCTTTCGAAATCAACAAGCAATACATTAATGAAGTCAATAATAACAATACCTACATAGACAGTAACTATCTTAATTTTAAGACATACTTTGCTTATAAAAATGGAAATATAATCAGCGTTGTTCAGGACTATAATGCTACTGATTATCGACTAGATAAGTATATCCTGTTAGCTGTTCAATATATCAATGCAACTGATACCATTGTAACTCAAAACCTCTATTCCAATATTTATACCTATAAATTTGTTGGTGAATTTGAACTAACAGATTCTCAAACATTGCACCTAAAACCGTCTAATGCAATAAAAAGTAACCAGCAATTTATTTCAATACGTTTGTTGCCCAAACAATCTATCCTTGCTTTTCTGCTTTATAAACCCATTTCGTTTAAAGATTATTCAGAGCAAAAGAACATTGTATACAATTATTCCAACAGATTCGATTTTCCAAAACATCAAACAGGTACTTATAAAAGAAATTATGGTTTTACTATACAATTCTTGTTTTTACTAGGCATGGTCTTAATCATGTTTATCTTTTATGTATTAGCATTCGTTTACCTGAAAGATAAGATTTATTTGTACTATACATTTTACTTATTGACCACATTTATTCAGGTGTTGTATATGTCGCAATATATCTTTTCTAAAAACCTGAAGATGTTTAATTTTATCGGCAATAGTGCTGTAGATGAAACGACCAAAGGGTTAATGATCTTCTTTTACAGTATCTTTTATAAACAAGCTTTTTCTATTACTAAGAAAGACCGTATGCTGTATTTTAGTATTGAAGCGCTGAAATACATTTCATTAGTTTATGTAGCAGTTATTACGTTCAGTCATTTGTTTTCTATTGCTTTCTATTCAGAACCTTTTGTGTATAGTTTTTATCGTGTGCCCATTTTCTTTTTCAGTATTATAATTTTAATATGCACTTACACAATCAAATATAGAAGCTTTTTTCAAAATATCATTTATTCAGGTAGTCTGGTTTACACTATTTTTACAGCAATCTCTACCATGCAAAAAATAAATTTCCCTTTTAAAAATTTATACCTGGATTTAAATCTTTTATATATAGGTGTTGGATTAGAACTTATAATTTTTTCTGTTGCCTTAATGGTGCGCATAAAAGATACATTTTTAGCAAATGAAAAATTGAAAGATAAGCTGATTTTTGAATTGCAGCATAATGAAGAGTTTATAAAAAACGAAAATATTTTTTTAGAAGAAAAAGTAAAAGAACGTGTTTATGAAATAAAGCAACAAAATTTACTAATAGAAGAACAGCAGAAACAAGCTTTAATTCAATCTTTTGAAAAAGAAAAAGTAGAAATTCAAATGCAGGCATTGTCGGCTCAGATGAATCCGCATTTTATTTTTAATTGCATGAATTCTATTCAGCATTCTATTGTTACAAATAATACAGAAAAAGCTTCTGTTATGTTGCACGACTTTGCTTCCTTAATCAGAATGGTGCTCGAAAATTCGTCTCAACCCGATATTACTTTAGAAAATGAAATTAAGCTTTTGGAAACTTATCTTAAGCTGGAACAAATCAGAACCAATAATTCCTTTGATTATAAAATTGATGTTGACAGTTCCGTGTCTGCAGATTTTATTAAAATTCCGACAATGATGTTGCAACCTTTTCTGGAAAACGCTATCTGGCATGGTTTTAAGTTAATCAACTATAAAGGTAAAATACAAGTGGCATTTTCATTGCTGGGTAATAGTGTTGCTTGCAATATAATCGATAATGGAATTGGACGAAAAATAGCCAGTCAAATAAAACATCAGGATGTAAAAAAATCAATGGCCATACAGATTATTCAAAATAGAATCAGTTTGTTAAATCGTACGTTAACTACCAACTCAGCATCCTTAGAAATACTAGATTTATTTGATGATCAACTAACTGCCCAAGGAACGAAAGTAAGTATCGTTTTACCAATTTTATAAACATAGATTATGAATATTTGTATCATAGATGATGAAAAAGACAACAGAGAAATACTCTCGTTTATTATAAATACCTATCACAAAGATGTCAATATAGTTGGTGAAGCAGATAATGTACAAAATGCATTACTTTTAATAAATAGTACCAAGCCTGATTTAATCTTTTTAGATATTGATTTACCGGATGGTACTGGTTTTGATTTAATCAGACAACTGCATGATCATAAACCTGAAATCATATTTTGTACGGCATATAATCAATTTGCCTTGAAAGCTATAGAATGCAGCGCATTAGGTTATGTCTTAAAACCAATTATTAAAGACAGCATAGCTGATGCATTAAAAAAGGCAAGTGCTAAATTAGATGTTAACCATAAAGTGTTGCAGTATGAAATTTTACAGGAGCAACTTAGGAATATAGATTCGACAAGAACCAGATTCTTGTTGTCCAATTCAGACAAAATGCACATCATTTATATTGATCAGTTGATATGTTGCATTGCACACAGTAATTACACAGACATCCATTTAGAAGACAACAAGAAAATTACAGTTGCTAAGACATTAAAAGAAATCGAAAATATATTGCAAAATTTTAATCAGTTTATTAGAATCCACCACTCCAATATTATTAATTTTGATAAAATTATTGACATTAATAAAACTGATAATAATATTTCTGTTATAATGTCCAACAAGATGGAACTTGCCGTTTCTCGCAGTAAAAAGGAGCAGTTGCTGAATCTGCTTCATTAATTATAATGGTTTAATTTATTATTAAAACTGTTTTTCTGCTTAAAATAGAATGATTAACTGCATGATTGTAGTTATCTTAGCAATCCACAATTCACTAATTCTACAATTCTTTAATTAATAAGATGAAAGATTATTCTTCAGAATCATTAGCACTCCACGAAAAATTGAAAGGAAAGATATCTATTTCCTTAAAAACTGATTTAAAATCTAAAAAAGATTTGACATTGTGCTATTCACCAGGCGTTGCAGAACCGGTGCGTCAGATTGCCAACGATGAAGAGAAAGTCTGGGATCTAACGATTAAAGGAAATATGGTGGCAGTGGTGTCTGATGGTTCCGCGATTTTAGGTCTGGGAAACCTGGGTCCGGAAGCGGCCATTCCCGTCATGGAAGGCAAGGCCATGCTGTTCAAGAAATTTGCCAATGTGGATGCTTTCCCGATTTGTCTTGCGACACAGAATACCGAAGAGATCATACAGACCATCCGGAATATTGCACCGGTTTTCGGTGGCATCAATTTGGAAGATATATCTTCACCTCGTTGCTTTGAAATTGAAGAGCGTCTGCAAACATTAGGTATTCCGGTATTTCATGACGATCAGCACGGAACCGCCATCGTGGTGCTTGCCGGTATCATCAATGCCTGCAAACTGCTGAATAAGAATATCGGCGATTTAAAGGTTGTCATCAATGGTGCTGGTGCGGCAGGTTTGGCAATCTCAAAATTACTGATGTGTCATGAGATAGATAAATCGGTATGTACACCTGTGCAACAAATCGTCATGTGTGATACAAAAGGGATTATTCATAAGGACCGTTCAGATTTAAATGACTTCAAACGCGAAATCTTAAAATACACCAATCCGTTCAATACGAAAGGAACTTTAAAAACGGCACTCAAAAATGCCGATGTGTTCATTGGGGTAAGCCAGGCCAACCAATTGACAACGGAAGATGTGATGACGATGAATCCTCAGCCGATTATTTTCCCACTGGCAAATCCCATTCCGGAAATCTCTCCCGAGAAAGCGTATAAAGGTGGTGCCGGCGTGGTTGGAACAGGTCGTAGCGATGTGCCCAATCAGATTAATAATGTACTCGCCTTTCCTGGTATTTTCCGCGGTGCGCTGGATATCCGTGCGAGGAGAATCACACCGCGCATGAAAGTGGCGGCGGCTTATGCGATTGCCAATTGCGTGACCGACCTGCACCGAGACAATATCATTCCGTCCACCTTGGATATGAACGTTTCCGCAAGTGTGGCACAGGCCGTGAAAGATGCCTACCTGGAAGATATCAAACACATGGAAACGCCCAAGCATGCGTTGTAAATAAAGGTATATTTTGGTTCATGAGCCATTGTCTATGGTACATTACGGGATTCGGATATCCTGCAATTTCATGGTACAGCATGTATGTAGTTAAGTTGACTTCTTCGTCGGTCAAATATTAACCCTGAATTATCAGGCGGATAAGAATAGCTTAATTTTACTGAATTTCCGGCATTTAAGTGACTATTGTTCGCTTTTTATGTAAATTTAACTATCAATTCATTTTTAAGGATAATTCTAATATATTTAGCATGACTAAAATGATATGCATTCTTATATCTATGCTATTGGCATTCATGAGTGTATATGCTGAAGATGCATACATATACAAATACAGGATTTCCTTCCGTCAGGATCAGGTTGCAGGTTCGGAGGAAGCAAAGAACTGGGTTAAACGACTGGCGCATACGGCAAAAGTGGAAGAGGTTGACGGAAATAAAGCGCTTCAATTTGAAACCACCCATATGATCAATCAACTTGTCTTTTCAGGGAAGATGGAGAAAGTGAAATTTCCACTTGCAGGTATCATACTGCTGAGCCAGAAGGGAATTACGGAAGAGATGAAAAATAAGATGGATGCGGAACAGAAGCAACTGGAAGCTGAAATGAAAAATGCAGGAAAATAAAACAAGGCAATATGATTAGCTCTTTACACCTGAAATTAATTTTGCTTTGCTTTGTTTGTTTCACTTTTCAAATGAATGCGGCAACAACCCTGATAAGTCCTTCAGTGAATAACGGAGGTTTTGAAAGCGGTACCGCCGGCTGGACATATGCCAATGACAACAACAGTAAATGGTATGTCGGAACCTATGCAAAATATGCCGGAAGCAATGGTTGCTACACGGATGTGAACGGAACGGCAGGTGTGGGGAGCAACAGCTATCAGGCTGGCACTGCCAGAGTGTCTCATTTTTACAGAGATATTGCATTTCCGGCAGGAGAACCTTCCATTACACTCACTTTCCGTTGGCGTGCAAACGGTGAAGGGGCCTTTAATGACTGGGATAACATAAAGGTATTTCTGGTACCGACAACTGTGACGCCAACGGCAGGAACAGAAGTTTCAGCTACCTACAAGATTGGCGCAGACTGGTATAATTTACAAACCACCTGGCAGCTTGCCACCGTTACCATACCTGCTGCTGCAGCTGGGACCACACAGCGCCTGGTGTTCAGTTGGAAAAATGACGGGGCTACAAAAAATGACCCCGGTGGTGGTATAGATGAGGTGACCATCATTACAGATACTTTAACGTCCGGCAGTGGTTGCATATCCAACACCTCTCAATACCCAAGTGCCGCTTTTACACCAACCTGCAATGGTTTGGCCGAGACCATCACTTCCGCAGGCTATGCAACGGAATATTCAATCGTGAATGTCGTGTCCGGTCAAACATATATCTTCAGCACAGACATACCCACTGATTACTTAACCATCGCAAATGGCGGCGGTGGTGCTCCCGTTTATGCTTCCGGTACAACACCGGTGAGCTGGACGGCAACTCTTACTGGAAATGTAAGAGTGTATAATAACACAAACAGTTTATGTGGAACCAATACAAGTTTTCGATACAGATTTGTGCAATGCGGCACACCGCCACCGCCACCGGCCAACGACGACTGTGTGAATGCAACCGCCTTCCCGGCAATTCCAACGGATGGCACCTGTGCTTCCCTAACCAATCAGTCAACATACGCTGCAAGTAATTCATCCGTTACACCTTCCGGTGCATGTGCCAGCAATTCCGGCAATCCGGACGATGATGTTTGGTTTAAGTTTGTCGCTTCAGCTTCAACGATTATTTTGAGCGCCTCCTGGGTGTCAGGTGAAACGGATGTTTACTGGCAGGTTTTTTCCGGTGCCTGTGGTTCATCCATGACTTCCATATTTTGTTCGGACAATAACTCCGGTGGAATATTGAGCGGTCTAAGCATCGGTCAGACCTATTATGTCAGATTGTATACCTACAGCAGCAGCGTGTCAACGGTTCAGGATATTTGTTTACAAACAACACCTGCAAATGATAACTGTATAACAGCAAAAGCATTTCCGGCAATCCCATCAGATGGTTCATGCGCCAGTCTCTTGAACCAGACAACAACCGGTACCACCAATTCCGGTGTTACACCTACAGGTGCCTGCACATCCAATCCTGGAACAGCAAACGATGATGTTTGGTTTTCTTTTGTAGCAACAGCATCCGATTTGAGATTGTCAGCATCATGGGTTTCAGGAGAAACCGACATTTATTTTCAGGTGTTTTCAGGAGCTTGTGGTTCTCCAATGACGGCCTTACTTTGTACGGATAACAACAGCGGTGGCATGATGTCCGGATTAGTTATTGGTCAAACCTACTACGTAAGAATGTACACCTATACGAGCGGTGCATACTATACCACTCAGAATTTATGCATCTCTAATCCTTGCCCGGGTGGATCACCTGCAAATGATCAGCCTTGTAATGCCGTCAATATTCCATTAGGAAGCATAGCATCCGGAGATAACAGTTGTTCATTCAATTCAGGAGAGCCTTCAGGTACACCCTCCTGTTGGGATTCCTACACAAAAAATACCGTTTGGTTTTCCTTTACCGCTCCGGCAGGCGGCAGCGTAAAGGTACGAACGGCGCCTGGTACCTTACGTGAAACCCAAATAGCCGTCTACTCAGGTACTTGCGGTGCTTCTATGTCTCTTATAGCTTGTAATGATGATGCTCCGGATTGTGGTTATACTACGTTAGATATTTCAGAATTATCACTTTCAGGTCTAACACCTGGAGCAACATATTACATTGCCGTGGACGGCAATTATGATTCTACAGGAACCTTTGCCATCACAGTAGTAGATGGGGCTTCCAGCTATCCGGCCACTTCCGGTCAGGAATGTGTGGTGCCAATTACGGTTTGCAATTCAGTGATAAGTGTCGGTGATCCCGGATATCAGGGTATTGGTTTTACCTGCGACCAAACCAGTGAAAATGACGAAAATTGTACTACAGGTGAACGGGGAGTGGTGTGGTATAAGATTATCATTGATAATCCCGGGGATTTGTATTTTAATATTATTCCAAATGATTATTCGACAGCTTTGTTTTCCGGAGATGAAACGGATTATGACTTCTTGTTGTGGAAAGTAAGCGGCAGTGGGTCTACCACATGCAATCTGATCAATTCAAATGGTGGTGCAAACACAGTGGCTTGTAATTATGATTCATACGGGGTGACAGGTTTAGCGCCTGCAGGTAATGCACCCTCTCCTTACAGTTCTGATTATGATGATGCATATGAACCTGGCATAACGGTGGCAGCAGGGGATGTTTACTTATTGGCAGTTCAAAATTACAGTAATAGTACATCCGGTTTTACCTTGGACTTAAGAAGTACTGCGGCTGGTATTGTAAATTACGGCACTCCGCCATCTGTAACATGGTCGGGAGGAGCTAATACCACCTCCTGGACAACGATTGCCAACTGGGGTGGATGTACCATTCCCACCTGTGGTATCAATGCCATCGTTTCACCTTCTTCAGCATTTCAACCCAGAGTTACTGCAGCCATGGGAACGGTTGTGGTGAAAAATCTGACCGTTGATCCGGGAGCGACACTTACGTTGGGTCCAAATTCAGTAATCAAGATTTGCGAGAGCCTGTATAACAACGGTACCATTATTGCCGATCCCACATCAACGGTGCTGTTTGCGGATGATAATGTAAATCATAGTTTGAACGGTACCTTGAGCGGCTCCAGCAGCCTGGGAAATTTACTTATTACCGATGTTGCCGGCGGAACGAACTGTACGGTCATCGCAAATGCAAATCTTGAATTATCGGGCAGTCTTACAACAAGCAACGCAAACAGCATCTTTAATCTGAATAATAAGAATCTTACGATTGCAGGAAATATTATCAATGCTGCCGGCGGAACAACGTTCACCAATACGTCAAACTCAACACTTACGTTTAATGGATCCGCTGCACAGCTATATAGTCCGAACCAGATTGCCGCAACACCGGTTCTTACCCTAAACAATGTCGTGATGGATCACACCGGAACAGGTGTTACGATTTCGGCTACCAATGCCCCTGATATGATTTTAGGTGCCAATGGTATGTTGACGCTTGCACAAGGGAAGATTATTACTCCGAATTCGCAGGAAGTCATCATCAATAATACAGCCAATTCATCGGTGACAGCGGGTAATGTGAACAGTTATGTTCAGGGGAACCTTCGTCGCTATCTGGCTGCAGGAGCTACAGGTTCCTTTGATTTTCCGGTAGGTCATGCAGTACCTGGTTATGAATTGGCCAATATAACCTTCACCTCTGCAGCTGCGGCTTCCACCTTCAGTTTGCTGGCACGCTTTGATCCATGGGGTGGTCTCTGGACATTGCCGGGTACACCGGGCTGGGGGCCCGAATGTGGTGTGACCTATAATGCTCCGTATCTTGATAACGGTTATTGGAGTATCGATGCTTCTGCCGCAACAACAGGAAATTATACCACCACCTTACATAACAGAGGTTACAGCAATGCACAAAACGCCTGGTCGATAGCAAAGAGCCCATCTTCATCACCCGCCTGGGCTCTGAACGGAATCTGTGTAGCAGCAACGCCGGTAACGGCTGTGCAACGTACAGCCATGTCCGGATTTTCAAAATTTGCCACCATACAGAATTCCATTCTTTTACCGGTAGAGCTCCTTAGTTTCTCCGGTGTAAAACAATCAGAGGAAGTGTTGTTGAAATGGATAACGGCATCTGAAAAGAATAGTGATTATTTTGTGGTGGAGAAATCTCCGGATGGCATCAGTTTTTCCGTTATAGGAAATGTTAGGGCAGCTGGCAACAGTAATGGATTGCTGTACTACGATTTTACGGATGATAATCCATCGATAGGTGAAAATTATTACAGGCTTAAATTGCTTGATAAGGATGGAGCATTTGAATATTCACAAATCGTGCAGATTGATTTTCATAACACCAGATCATATGTGAGCAATGTTCATCCCAACCCGGTAAACGACAACCTCTATCTTGATTATTATGCGCTGTCGGAGGGTAAACTTCAGATCAGATTGTATGATTATCTGGGACGAATGGTGATTGAAGAGTACAAGAATGTAGCTGTCGGTAGATCTGTCATAAGAACGGATATGAGCGCATTACCCAAAGGGTTGTATGTCCTTAAACTGATGACAGGTAATGCTGAAGATGTATACATACAAAAGATCATTAAGGAATAGATCCTTTATGTCAAAAAATAAAAATGCCGGCATTTATTGCCGGCATTTTTATGCGTTGAAATAGATTATTTTGCCATCGGCTTCTTATACCACTTCTTCTTGGGCTTTTGCGGAGCATTACTTTTAGGTTTCGGCCCGGTGAATTTATGCTGATGAGGTTCTTTCAGTTCTACCTGTGCATTGGCAATCGGATATGGATGATCTACACGTACAGGAATCTGTTTGCCGATCAGTTTTTGGATGTCCCGCAGCAACAGTTTTTCCTCCGTATCGCAGAAAGAGAATGCGATGCCTGAATTTCCGGCACGACCTGTACGGCCGATTCGGTGTACATAGGTTTCCGGCACTTCCGGCAGTTCGTAGTTGAATACGTGTGTCAGGTCATCCACGTCAATGCCACGCGCGGCAATATCCGTAGCGACTAAAACCCGGATGGTGCCGTTTTTAAAACTCTGCAAGGCTGCCTGACGGGCATTCTGTGATTTGTTGCCGTGAATGGCCGCCGCTTTTATGTTAGCCGTAGCCAGCACTTTCACCACCTTGTCGGCACCATGTTTGGTCCGGGTGAAGACCAGCGCGCTTTTGATTTCCTTGTCTTTAAGCAGATGCACCAACAAGGCGTTCTTGTTTTTCTTTTCTGCGAAGAAGATAGACTGATGGATCGTGTCCGCAGTGGAGGAAACCGGAGTCACTTCCACTTTCGATGGATTTGTTAAGATGGAATTTGCTAAGCTTTGGATT
Organism: Chitinophagales bacterium; assembly: GCA_046329775.1. Taxonomy (GTDB): domain Bacteria; phylum Bacteroidota; class Bacteroidia; order Chitinophagales; family JADIYW01; genus JADJSS01. The sequence goes on along the minus strand of JAXLTX010000003.1, from coordinate 280,492 downwards.
TCAGTCGGCATGGTGGCAGAGAAAAATAAGGTCTGACGTTGTACCGGCAATTTTGCGATGACTTTTTTGACGTCGTTCACAAAGCCCATGTCAAGCATGCGGTCCGCCTCATCCAATACAAAAATCTGTATGGAACGCAGATCCACAAAACCTTGATTCATCAGGTCGAGCAGACGGCCTGGTGTGGCCACCAGAATGTCAATGCCTTTTTGCAAGGCCATTACCTGTGCATGTTGGTTCACGCCGCCAAAAATGACGGAGCGCTTCAGAGGGATATGCCTGCCATACGCGGCAAAACTTTCGTCTATCTGTATCGCCAGTTCACGCGTTGGCGTAAGGATCAGGGCCTTTGGTGCTTTTGTTTTCTTTCCGTTGACAAAATCCTCGGCCAGCAATTGCAGCATGGGAATGGCGAAGGCAGCGGTTTTGCCGGTGCCGGTTTGTGCGCATCCCAGCAAATCTCTTTTTTGTAATACGATAGGAATGGATTGTTCCTGAATAGGGGTAGGCGTCGTATAGCCTTCGGTCTGGAGCGCCTTTAAGATGGGCTCAATTAAATGTAAGTCTTTAAATAACATTGTTTTTAGTAAATGAGAATGTATTGAATATGCAGAATACAAGCTGTTATAAATAGCCGCGCGCAAGTATAAAAAACCGGAGAAGTGTACTTTTTATACCGACATATTCATGCGGCAGGTAAAAAACGGATGAAATGGTATGGTGCCCTTACTCCGTTCAGTAATTGGCACAAATATACGCAATAAATGCCGAATATTCCTGTTTTCATGTTAAGGCAGTGTTTTTATCTGTTGTAAGGCTGTTAAAAGTCTTCTGCATTTGATGCTTTCTCTGTGGCACTGAATTGTAGCGTCTCATATGTTCGCGAAATATCCACATTCATAATCCATACTTCATATTTCCGGTTAGTTTCATTCAGAAATAACCCGTATTTTTGAACAACCAAATGTTACTCTCAGAGTACCACCCATGAGCGACCCAATTAAACACGAATGCGGCATTGCCTTAATCAGGCTGCTGAAACCACTGTCTTATTACAAAGAAAAATACGGCGATATCCACTACGGTCTCAACAGAATGTATCTCCTGATGGAAAAACAGCACAACCGCGGCCAGGATGGTGCGGGTCTTGCCACCATCAAGCTGGATACAGCGCCGGGAAGTCCATATTTCGACAGGGAACGCAGCGTGGACAAACAGGCCATCAAAGCGATTTTCGATAAGGTCTTCCGTCCTTTTGCCAACTTATCCGATAAGGAGAAAGAGCAACTGCAGGACATGGAATACGTGAAAAATCATTATCCCTTCATGGGCGAGTTGCTGCTCGGACATTTGCGCTACGGTACACACGGCGGCAATGATATGAGTAACTGCCACCCACGTATCCGTGCCAACAACTGGAAAACCCGAACCCTGATTGTGGCGGGAAATTTCAATATGACCAATGTAGATGAACTGTTTGACAAACTCGTCGATCTTGGACAGTTTCCACGAGAGATGTCGGATACGATGACGGTATTGGAAAAGATCGGTCATTTCCTGGATGTGGAGAATCAGAAACTCTTTAAGAAATTCAAGCCTTCGGGCTTGTCCAATTATGAGATTACTCCGCTGATAGAACACAATATCGATGTGACGGAAATTCTCAAAAACGCGGCAGAAGATTTTGACGGCGGTTATGCCATGGCGGGCATGATGGGCCACGGCGACGCTTTTGTCATGCGCGACCCGAGCGGTATACGCCCGGCGTATTTCTACAAAGACGATGAAGTGGTGGTGGTGGCCTCCGAACGCCCCGCGATTCAGACCGCGTTCAATGTACATCGCAGCAAAGTGCAGGAAATCAAACCCGGTCATGCGCTGATCATCAAGAAAGACGGCAGCGTGGGAGAGGTGCAGTGTATTCAGCCGATGGAGCGCAAGGCCTGCAGTTTTGAGCGCATCTATTTTTCACGCGGCAGTGATTTCGAAATCTATCAGGAACGAAAGACACTGGGGAAATTGCTTGTTCCGACCATTCTGGAGGCTGTGAATCACGATGTGGAGAATACCGTTTTTTCCTATATACCCAATACGGCGGAAGTCGCATTCATCGGAATGACGGAAGAAATTCACAAGCAGCATATTCAACTTAAATTGAATGCCTTCAACAAGGGTGAAATAAAAACAACGGAGGAATTGCATGAGCAGCTTTCCCTGATGCCGCGTGTGGAAAAAATTGCCATCAAGGATGTGAAGATGCGCACCTTTATTACGGAAGATACGTCGCGCAACGACCTCGTGCACCATGTGTATGATGTGACTTACGGTCTGGTGAAAAACAATCAGGATACGCTGGTGGTATTGGATGATTCGATTGTGCGTGGCACCACACTGAAAGAAAGTATCCTGACCATGCTCGACAGGTTGCAACCTAAAAAGATTATCGTGGTTTCCTCTGCGCCGCAGATCCGCTACCCCGATTGCTATGGTATCGACATGAGTAAAATGGGCAGCTTTGTGGCATTCCAGGCGGCGGTGCAATTGTGGAAAGAACGAAATGAGTATCATGTGTTGGAAGCATTATACAAGGAATGCAAGGAGGAAATCCAGAAGCCTCTGAGTGAAATCCGCAACCTGGTGAAGAAAGTTTATGAGCCTTTTACCGCCGATGAGATTTCCGCCAAGATTGCTGATATCGTTAAACCGAACCATATTTTTTCCGATGTGCAGGTGATTTATCAGACCATCGACGATTTACATACGGCATGTCCAAACAACTTAGGGGATTGGTATTTCACAGGTGACTATCCCACACAGGGAGGTAACCGCGTTGCACTCAATGCCTTTATCAATTACATGGAAGGCAAGAATGTGAGAGCATATTGAGATTTTTGGATTTAAAGAACCAAGAGTCAGGATTTATTTATCGAATGGCCTAATGTCTGAGCATCTAACTCATCTAGCGATGAAAAACGTTTATTTCTTCAGCGGACTAGGTGCAGATGAACGCGTGTTTCAGTACGTGGATTTATCTTTCTGTCATCCTGTTTTTATCAAATGGAATTTACCATTCCAAGACGAAAGTATAGAAAGTTATGCATTAAGGTTATCGGAACAAATAAGAGATCCGCATCCCATTTTAGCAGGTGTTTCGTTTGGCGGGATGATGGCTATTGAGATCGCCAAACTCATTCAAACGGAAAAGGTGATTTTAATCTCTTCAGCCAAGACCAGATTTGAACTTCCTCCTAATTTCAGAGGGGCAGGAAAAATAAATGCCCATAAGATCATTCCCACAACGCTGTTACAGAAAGCAACGGCAATTAATCATCTGCTGTTTAGTGTGACATCGGAAGTGGAAAAAGCACTTTTGGATAAGATCATTTCGGACACCCATCCGGAATTTCTCCTTTGGGCGATAGATAAGATTGTACATTGGGAGAATGAATTCATACCGGAACATTTCCTGCATATCCATGGGGCTAAAGACAGGATTTTACCCTGCAGCTATATTCAAGCTGATTATGTCATTCCGGAGGCTGGTCACTTCATGATTGTTCAGCAAGCGGCAGCAATTAGTAAAATCATGGCTCATCATTTATAGGTATTTTACAGCGGGAATCAACGGGAATTCAATCGGGAATTGAAATCAGCGCTTGCTTTTTCTGGCAATTAATCTTAATTTCACATTACATAAAAATCCGCAATGAAAAAGATAACCCTGTTTCTTACAGTACTTCTTGCGTTTTCTGTAAGTACTTTTTCCGCTCAGCTATACAGTAATGATGGCGTGAAACTCAATCATTTCCTTACCAAACAAAAGGTGGTGTATATTCCTTCCATGAGTAAGAACATCATCATCTGGAAAAGTACATTTGAGTTAGCCAACGATAGCAAAAAAGCCATTGCAGTGAGAATCCCGTGTTATCTGTATTTTGCTTATGCCTATCTCAATCCGATGGAAATCTCTGCCGTACAGAAGTATGTACCTGAAATAGAATTGTCGGATGTGTACAAGAATTACGTGGCTGATAAGCCCAGAATGCTGAATGCCAAGCAAATCATCGTCAGTGAAAAATTCTTTGCCACTTTGGATAACGTGGATTTACGTACCGCTACGATGAACTGGGATTTCAAATTTTCCTTCTGGTATTAATATTGTTCCTTCTCGTTCGGGAAATCCTTGCTTTTTATATCGGCAATATATTGCTGAGTGGCTTTCTTGATATCATCATACAAGTGAAGATATTGACGTAAAAATCGCGGTTTGAACTCATGCGTGATGCCCAGCATGTCATGCGTTACCAACACCTGACCGTCCACATGCGGACCGGCGCCGATGCCGATTACGGGAATGGAAATGCTCTCGGAAACTTTCTTGGCAAGTGCTGCCGGGATTTTTTCAAGCACCAGCGCGAAACAGCCAATACTTTCCAGGTATTTGGCATCCTCCATCAGTCTTTCCGCTTCTTCTTCTTCTTTTGCACGAACGGTATAGGTACCGAATTTATAAATGGATTGTGGGGTCAGACCAAGATGCCCCATAACAGGAATGCCGGCCGTCAATATTCGGATAATGGATTCACCCACCTCTTTGCCGCCTTCGAGTTTTACGCCGTGGCCGCCCGTCTCTTTCATGATACGGATAGAGGCATTGAGTGCTTCACGCGAATTTCCCTGATAAGAACCGAAGGGTAGATCCACCACCACAAAACAGCGTTTTACCGCACGCACCACGCTTTGTGCATGATAAATCATCTGATCCAGTGTAATGGGTAAGGTGGTTTCATGTCCAGCCATCACATTAGATGCGGAATCACCAACCAATAGGATGTCAATGCCTGCATCGTCCAGTATCTTAGCCATAGAAAAATCATAAGCAGTCAGCATGGATATTTTCTCGCCGCGCTCTTTCATTTCTCTGAGCTTCTGGGTGGTTACGCGTTTTATTTCCGGTTGTACTGAAGACATATGGCTGTCGTTATAAAGTGAATAAATGATACTGACCCTAAATTTAGATGTTTTATTCAGTATTTACAACGATAGCCTGAAATATGACCATTATCACCGATTACTTAATAAATATTTAGCAATCTGTTTTGTACCTTTGAATCATCAAAAATTCAACAAGATGAACTTCCTGAATAATAACATGACGGTGCACGATCTGGTGGAGTTGGGTAAGAAACGTCACGAAGAATACATCAATGCCAAACCTTTTCCAAGCGGATATTTCGATGACTTGTTCAATCCGGAGGTACTGCGCACCATCATCAGCGAATTTCCTGAAATCGGAAAGGCAAAAGAGGATATCAGATACGAAAATCCGAATGAACAGAAACTGGCTACCAAAGGAGAATACCGTTTTGGTCCGGTTACAAGGGAATTCGTCCATTTCCTGAACTCTCAGCCATTTTTGGAGTTTTTGCAAAATCTTACAGGTATCAAGGAAACCCTTATTCCTGATCCATACTTTGAAGGCGGAGGATTTCATGAGATAAAACCGGGCGGTTATCTCAAGATGCACGTGGATTTTCATAAGCATAAATTGACCAAACTGGACAGAAGGCTGAATATTCTGGTGTACCTGAATGAGGACTGGAAGGAGGAATATGGCGGACATTTTGAATTGTGGGAGAAAGATATGAGCAAATGTGTGACAAAAATTCTGCCGAGCTTCAATCGTTTGGCCATGTTTTCCACCACCGATTTTTCCTGGCATGGTTTGCCCGATCCGCTCACCTGTCCGCCGGACAGAAGCCGCCGTTCCATTGCTTTGTATTTCTATACCAACGGAAGGCCGGAAGGGGAAGTGAATATGGGAGATAAGGCGCGCATTACCACCACTTTCGCAACAAGGTCAGGGCAGGATTCAGGAAAAATGAAAATATTCAACTCGATGGTTAATTTTGCCAATGACATATTGCCTCCTATTGTAGTGAAAACCATCAAGAAATTCAGAAATACATAATTATATCAATGAAAAAAGTCATCAATTTTTTAATATTCGCATTTGCGCGTATACAACATATTTTCTATTTATCTATAGCCAGATTGCTGAACAAGGAGTATCAGATGGTTACGCCGGGTGCTACCTATGCACCCTGGGTGCTCGATAAGGAGTTTTTAGATATCTACACCAGAGTAAAAAAGAATTCATTGCTGAATTTTTATCAGGCCTGGGAATTATGGAAACTGGCGGAAAATGCGGCATCCAAAGAAGGCAATGTACTGGAAGTGGGCGTGTGGCGCGGTTCCAGTTCCATCATGATGGGTTCCAAGCTGAAACAGATGGGAAGCGACAAGACCATTTTCTCCTGTGATACGTTTGAAGGAGTGGTGAAGGCCGGAACCTCTGAAGATAACCATTACAAAGGCGGCGAACATAGTGATACTTCCCTGCAATTCGTAAAGAATCATGTGGAGAAGGAATTCGGATTAAGCAATGTGAAACTATTGCAGGGCATTTTTCCGGATGATACCGGTCACCTTGTACAGAACGAAAGATTCTGTTTGGTGCATATTGACGTGGATGCCTATGTTTCGGCAAAAGATATCATGGACTGGGTATGGGACCGCATGTCTGTGGGCGGTGTGATCGTCTTTAATGATTATGGTTTTCCGCTGACGAAAGGCATCACCTTATTGGTAAATGAATATTTACAGAGACCAGATGCCGTCAGGATCCACAACCTGAACGGTCATGGCATTATCATCAAAATAAAATAATCGAGATTTTGGAAAACATCACACAGTGTCCTTGTTGTTTAAGCACTAATATATCTGAGAATGGCCGCCTGACGGATTATTATGTCAGCAAAGAATCCTTTGAGCTGGCAAAATGTGGAGACTGCGGATTTGTATTTACCAGTCCACGTCCTGACATGCAGGAGATTGGTAAATATTACCAGTCAGATCAGTACATGTCTCACCATACATCCAGCACCTCACTGTTTCATCGGCTATACAGGCTGATTCGGAATTACATGTATAAAAAGAAGACAGACCGTATAGCAAGCCATCTGAACAGGAATATGCAATCTTCTACCATTTTGGATTACGGCGCGGCTTCCGGCGATTTTCTGTCATATTGCATAGGGCAGGGCGTGACGCAGGTGTCAGGTGTGGAACAGGATGCCACTTGCCGTAAGCTTGCGCTCGACCAGCACGGTGTCTTCCTGAAAGCCCCGGAGGAGCTGGCGGATTTTAAGCAGGCCTCTTTTGATGTGATCACTTTATGGCATGTACTGGAGCATATCCATAATCTGGATGAAGTGATTCGCCGCTTCCATAACCTGCTGAATGAAAAAGGGATCCTCGTCATCAGTGTGCCGAATGTAGACGCACTGGATCGCGGGATTTATAAGGAATACTGGTCGGCATATGATGTGCCCCGGCATTTATATCATTTCAATAAGAAAACCATCAGCATCCTGATGAATCGTCTGGGATTTCAGCTGGAAAGTACCTATCCCATGATTTTTGACTCTTACTACATCTCCTTACACAGTGAGTGGTATATGAATTCCGGAAAGATCAGAGCAGTACTTAAAGCCATCAAAAATGGATTTTTCAGTAACTGGTCAGCACGTAAAACGGGAAACTACTCCAGTTTGATTTATATCTTCAGAAAACAATAAGATTTCTGAACCACGGAATTGAGGAGTGTCATCTTATCTGAAAGGTGAGATGACACCTTTGTTTTATAAAACATCAAAGAAAAGATAGAACGGGAGCAATAAAAAAAGTCCTGAGTGAACTCAGGACTTGTTGACCGACAAGGATTCGAACCTCGACTAAAGGCACCAAAAACCTCTGTGCTACCGTTACACCATCGGTCAGTAGCGGGTGCAAAAATAAGTACTTTTTCTAAAAAAGCAAATATCCGGCCCCTCAAAAATATTAATAAAATTTTACCATCGCGTTTTTTTACCTTTTTTACCTGATTTTACTCTCTTTATGAACATTCACATTTATTCACAACTCATAAGAAGCTAAAAACGGCTTATTTTTTTTATTTTTGTTCCAAATACAGTTTAATGAACAAACAATACAAACAAGTAAATGCCTTGGTAGGCTTTATTGTTTTTGCAATTTCTCTTTGGCAGTACACATCCACTTTAGAATCGGCAGGTAGTTTATGGGATTGCGGAGAATTCGCATCCTGCGTATATAAGTTACAGGTGGCACACCCTCCGGGGGCACCTTTCTTCATGCTTTTGGGTAGGATATTTACCCTGTTCAATCCCGGTAATCCGGTAATTATGGTCAATTTCCTATCAGGCTTAATGTCGGCAGGTGCTGTTATTTTCCTATATTTTGTCATTGCCATGATTGCTAAGAAACTGATAGCGAGAGAAGGTGAGGAACTGACATCCGGTGACATCATGGCTATTGTGGGTTCTGGAGCGGTAGGCGCATTGGCATGTTCCTTTTCAGATACGATGTGGTTCTCTGCTGTGGAAGGCGAGGTGTACGCCTCTTCCATGTTCTTTATATCTATCGTCCTTTGGGCGGTGATGAAATGGAACGAAGAGGCGGACCAGCCGCATGGAAACCGCTGGCTGGTATTCGCCGCGTATATGATTGGTGTTTCCTTAGGGGTGCACTTATTGTCCTTGCTGGTGATTCCCGTAGCCGTGTTGATTTATTATTTCAAAAAATTCAAACCTACAACCTTAGGCTTCATTATCGCCTTTATTGTAGGCTTCATATGTCTCGGTATAGTACAGATTGGTGTAGTACAGGGAGCTTTGAAGATAGCCGGCAATATTGAATACATCTTTGTGAACAGCTTTGGTTTGCCTTTTAACGTGGGATTCATATTCGCCTGGGTATTGTTATTTGCCATACTTGTTTTTCTGATCTATTATTCACACAAAATAAAACATGCCGATCTTCAATTGTTTGCCGTTTGTTTTCTGGTTATTTTTATAGGGTTCTCTTCCTATACCATGGTGCCGATTCGTGCGGCGGCAAATCCACCAATTAACATGAATGCGCCCAAGGATGCATTCAGTCTCTTGTCTTACTTAAACCGTGAGCAATATGGTACCAGAGCATTGGTGAAAGGTCCTTTGTTTGACGCACAACCTACAGGATACGAAACCACCGGAAAGGATTATTATCCGGATGCTAAAACAAAGCGTTACGAAGTAAAAGGAGAAAAGATTGAATATACCTACAATCCAGAAGATGAGATGTTGTTTCCACGTATGGGACCTACCAATGACGGGGAAAGCGCTCAGGCCTTGTATCAGTACTGGACAGGTTTACAGGGCAAACCCACCTTTGCCGACAACCTGAAATATTTCTTCCACTATCAGCTGCGTTATATGTATTGGAGATATTTCCTCTGGAATTTTGCCGGAAGACAGGATGACTTGCAGGGAACACCCGGCAATGAACGCATGAACGGCGACTGGCTGAGTGGAGTACCATTTATAGATAATTTACATTTAGGCGGTACACAGGAAGGCTTGCCGGAGCAAATTTTAAATCAGAAAGCACGCAATAAATTTTACATGTTACCATTGCTGCTAGGTATCATTGGCTTGGTATACATGTACAATAAGAACAAACAATACACCCTGATTTTCGGATTATTGTTCTTGGTAACCGGTATTGCACTGATTGTATACATGAATCAACCGCCGCGTGAACCACGTGAACGCGATTATGGCTCCGTCGGTTCTTTCTATGCATTTTGTATCTGGATAGGATTGGCTGTTTTAGCCATTTATGATTATCTGAGAAAAAAGATGCCGGCTTTGCCATTGGCGGTGGCGGCAACGGTATTCTGTATGGTGGTGCCTTATATCATGGGTAAGGCTGGCTGGGACGATCACAATCGTCACAACCGTTTTATGGCCCGTGATTTTGCTACCAACTATCTGGAAAGTTGCCCGCAGAACGCCATCTTGTTTACCCAGGGAGATAACGATACTTATCCGTTGTGGTATGCACAGGAAGTGGAAGGCATTAGAACGGATGTGAGAATCGTGAACCTGAGCTTACTCGGTGTGGATTGGTATATCGACTTCCTGCATCGTGCTTCCAATAAATCGGGGCCAGTTCCTTTCTACAAGGACTTTACGGCAGATAAATATCGTGGTAATAACCGAGATATCATTCAGTTTAATGATCAGTCGGGTTTTGCAGATCCTGCACAATATTACGATATCCAAAATATCATGTCTTTTATCCTGAGTGATGATCCCCAATTTAAGGCGCAGACACAGAGAGGAGAATCGGTCAATTACCTGCCAACGACCAAGCTGAAGCTGAAAGTGGACAGAGCCGCGATTGAGAAATATGGCGTTGTACCGGAGCAGTTTAAAGACAAGGTGGTGGATGAAATCACCTGGGATTTAGGCAAGACCAGAGTCATTAAATATGATTTGGCCTTGTTGGCGATGGTTGCAGCGGCAGATTGGAGCAGACCAATCTGTTTTTCTAACACGGTAGAAGGTGTTTATTATAACGGATTGGATAAGTATCTGGTGCAGGAAGGTCAAATCATGCGATTGGTGCCATGCCGCTTTGAGGAAAATCAGAGAGGATATTATGCGATGAATACGCAGAAAAGTTTTGATGTTTTAACAAAGAAATTTAAATATGGCGGCTTGGGAGAGCGTGAGATGTTTGTGGATGAGAATTCAGGCCGTATCATGAATACGCTGAAAAGCGTCCACTTCAGTATAGCAGATGATTTAATCAGAAACAACAGAAAAGCCGATGCGGTGAAAGTTCTTGAGCAGGCACGAAAAGAATTCCAGTATGTGAATGCACCCTACTACTCGCCGAACAACCGTTTCTTCAATATTCTGAGTGTACAGTGGATAGACCTGTATTACAGAGCAGATGCCCCTGAAAAGGCTAAACCTATAAAGGATCTTTTTATCAAGGATTTAAAAGATTGTCTGAGATTCTACAACCTGCCGAATGATTTTGCCGCATTGTATTCCAATGAAAAGAAATCAGCGGAAGAATTGGTAAAGCGAATGGAGATGTTGTCTATAATGTATAAGGATGCTGAGTTTAAAAAACAATTGAATGAAGCATTTCCGGCCATAGTGCAAAGTGCATCGCTGGATCCTACACAACAGGTTCCTATGCAGGTGTTTAGATAGTGTGAAATGTTAGATTATTTTATTACATTTGGTTAACTAAAATTAAAAAATATGGGAATGTTAAAAGAATTTAAGGAGTTTGCCATGAAGGGCAATCTGATTGATTTGGCGGTAGGTTTTGTGATGGGAGCTGCATTTACAAAGGTAACCGGTGCATTCATAAATGGCGTTGTAATGCCATTTGTTGGATTACTGCAGGGTAAGGATTTGTCCCAATGGAAGTTTGTTTTGAAAGAGGCATCCAAAGGAGCAGATGGTAATGAAGTGGCTGAAGTCGCTGTTAAATATGGCGATTTTATATCAGTTACAATTGAATTTATAATCGTGGCATTCGTTATGTTTTTAGTCGTAAAAACTATCAATAAAATGAAGAAGGAAGAAGCTGCTGTTCCTGCGCCACCGGCAGAACCGTCTGCTCAGGAAAAATTATTGACGGAAATCAGAGATTTACTGAAGAAATAGCTGTTAAACCCCAACTGTCTAGAGCTATCTTGGGCTGCTCCGCAAGGAGCAGCTTTTTTATTTTAATTAAAAATGATTTCGAAAGTCTGTAACTTTACCTGCTCTAATGATACAATTCTCTAATTAATATAAAAGTGAAACAGCAACTCATAGCCGGCAGAAATCCCGTACTGGAACTACTCCAATCCGATAAGGAAGTGGAGAAGGTATTGTTATCCAAGAACGCCACCGGCGATGTTATAAAGCAGATTATCCAATTGTGCCGGGATAAGGAAGTTTATTATCAGTTTGTGCCGGAGGTTAAGATAAACTCCCTGTCCAGGGCGAACCATCAGGGGGTACTGGCCTTCACCGCCTTAATCGAATATCAGGAAGTACAGAAAATAATCGATTTTGTTTTTGCTAAAGGCGAAGACCCTTTATTGCTCATTCTCGAGAATGTTACCGATGTGAGAAACCTGGGAGCGCTGGCCAGAACGGCGCTGGGCCTTGGAGTGCATGCCATTGTCTTTCCAAAGAAAGAAAGTGCAGCCGTAAATGATGTTGCGGTGAAGATATCCGCAGGCGCTTTGCTGAAAATTCCGCTTTGCCGCGTAGATAATATTATTTCCACCATAAAAGACATCAAAAATAATGGCATCAAGCTGATTGGTCTAGATGGTACTGCAGATAAATTCATACACGAAGCACAAATGAGCGGACCAATAGCATTAGTTGCTGGTTCGGAAGATGAGGGTATCTCCAATCCTGTCATACGACTCATAGATGAACTGGTGAAATTACCGATGGATACGGCATTGGAATCCTACAATGTTTCCGTGGCTGCTGCCATGGCATTATATGAGGTGAAGCGACAGAAGATATGATATGGTCTCACTTGTGAACATATCTTTCTTTGAATTTTCCATGCTCAAATACCAAACCCTTACTCATCTCTAATAAATCATAATTCCATTTGGTTGTAATCAGGTAAATGGTTTTATTCCCAGCTTTTTCCGGATTTGCCCAGTTTATCTTCAGGTAATGAGGGGTATTCTTTTTTACAAAAGTGATATCTGCTCCAACAGGTATGGAATAAATCCAATCCAAAGTGTTGTTGTAGTGATTTGAGTTCCATTTTAACCATCCCCCGAAGGATACCATCAAAGGCAGGATTACACAAAAACCAACTTTCCATTTGTTTTTCATCTTGTCTTTATTCCTATATCTATGTTTCTATTTTATCTTGCTGATCTTCACCATGTTGGTTCTGCCACGTCCTGTAATCGGCATACTGGCCGTACTTACGATGATATCGTCGCTCTCCACCGCTTCTTCCTTTTTTAATATCTCAATAATGTCGTCAATGGATTCATCCGTACTGACGAATTTGTCGTAGAAGAAGACATCGACTCCCCAAACCAGTCCCAGCTGGTTCAGCAGGTGCCTGTTGCTTGTAAAGATATGTATGTCCGCTTTCGGTCGGTTGCTCGCCAGCATGAAGGCAGTATATCCCGAATAGGTCATACCGTTAATGGCGCGCGCTTCCACCTCTGAGGCAATGGTGCAGGCGTTGAAACATATCGCATCAGACAGGAATGTCTTGGATTCCTTATTCGGCAGCTGATGTTTGTGGTATATCTCATCTTCCTGTTCCGTGCGTCTGATGATCTTGTCAATGGTTTGTATGACACGCGCCGGATTTTTCCCCACAGAGGTTTCTCCGCTCAACATGATGGCATCTGCACCATCCAGCACACCATTGGCCACATCGGTGATTTCCGCTCTAGTAGGTCGCGACATGTCTATCATGGACTCCATGACCTGCGTTGCAATGATGACCGGTTTGGCCTGTTCGATACACTTCAGGATGATATTCTTCTGTATCAGGGGCATTTCTTCCATCGCCACTTCCACGCCTAAGTCACCGCGCGCCACCATCACCGCATCCGTTGCTTTTATGATGCTGTCTATATTGGCAACCGCTTCGGGCTTTTCAATCTTTGCCACTACCTTCAGGTGTGATTGGTGCTGCTGGATGATGTCTTTCAACTCATAAATCTCCTTATCCGTTCTTACAAAGGAAAGGGCAATCCAGTTGACCGGTTGCGTTAAAATGAATGCCAGGTCCGCACGGTCTTTTTCTGTCAAACTAGGCAATGAAATCCGGGTGTCCGGTAAGTTAAATCCTTTTTTGGAAGACAAGGTGCCACCGGATATTACCCTGCAGCGGATCATCTTTTCACTTATGATTTCGGCTACCTGCAACTCCAGCTTACCATCATCAATCAGGATGGATTCACCGATCTTTAAATCCTTTGCCAGAAATTCATACGTAACGGATATCAGGTCTTTGGTGCCGATGACATCATTGCAAGTCACTTTTATGCTTTCACCTTCCATCAATTCAATGGCATTATTTTGCATTAGACCGGTACGGAGTTTCGGACCTTGCAAATCGGCGAGAATGCTGACATGAGCGTTGTACACTTCATTCAGTTTTACAATATGTTTGATGACCTGTTCGTGGTCGTCATGGCGTCCGTGTGAAAAGTTCAGACGAAATACATTTACGCCGCTCTCATACAATTCCACCAGCTTCTCATAGCTGTTGCTCGCGGGGCCGATGGTGGCAACAATCTTAGTTTTTCTTTTTTGGTTCTTCATTAAAATGTCTGATTAGCAGGTTATGTTTTGATTTGAGAGAGTTTACATCAATGGGCAATACGGATTGCACGCCCGCTATCTTTGAAAGCGCATCGGTAAATGTCTCCTTGTCGAAATATTCCTCTTCTCCGTTCAGCAGAAATATGAAATCTATATTCTTCAATTCAGGAATCAGGATATTTCCCGAATTCTTGTTCTGAATCAGCTCTACCGTGTACAGGTCAGCATCATTCTTATATTTGTAGGCATTAAAATGCTTGACAGCCTTGATTTGCGGACTGTAAAATTCGATATCGTGTACACGTTTGAAATTCCATTTCAGGTGCTGATTCAGGAATATGCAAAGCCGATAATCCTCGATATTGGAATTAATACCCCAAATGATGAAATCAAACGCAACATCTATAAATTGTTTTTTAGCCATGGTTCCGGATGCAATTTAAGGAAGGAACAGATGAAAAATCAGACGCTTTTTCAACATTTACCCCATTAAAATCAAAATCTATTGATATTCAGATGTTTGTGTGAAAATTAAATTTAACCTTGTTTTGTACAGAATATCAAAAATTACCCTAATTTTGCACATCAATTTTATAAAATACATTGACTATGTCAACCATTGCAGATCGCGTAAAAAAAATCATCATCGAGAAACTGAGCGTTGAAGACAGTGAAGTAACTCCGGAAGCAAGTTTTGAGAATGATTTAAAAGCTGATTCATTAGAGACGGTAGAGCTAATAATGGAATTTGAAAAAGAATTCAATATTATCATTCCGGATGAACAGGCTGATAAAATTAAAACGGTAGGTGAGGCCATTGCTTATTTAGAAGCAAACGTCTAACTTAGTTTCCCCCTCGGGGCTATCTCTTATCTTTCTGCGATTTGATAATTGTGGCATGCTCGTGCAGGATTATCCCTAAAAATAAATCATATGAAGTTTAATCGTGTAGTGGTGACAGGAATTGGTGCCATTACCCCTGTGGGCAATTCAGTCCATTCTTTCTGGGAAAGTCTGAAAGATGGTGTAAGCGGTTCCGACAAGATTACTCGATTTGATACCACACAGTTTCGTACGAAATTCGCCTGCGAGGTGAAAGATTTCCAATCAGAACAATATTTTGATAAGAAGGAGTTGAAAAAACTGGACCCTTACGGCCAGTATGCCTTCGTGTCGGCAGAGGAGGCTATCGTAGATGCTGCACTGCTGGATTATCCCGAATTGGATAAGAAAAGAGTCGGGGTTTTATTTACTTCAGGCTTTGGCGGGGTGCAAACTTTTCAGGAAGAATTGTTTCAGTACTATCAGTATGGCCGCAATCCCAGATATTTCAGTCCGTTCTTTGTGCCGCGTACCCTGCTGGATATTGCTGGGGGAAACATCTCCATCAAATATGGTTTCAAGGGGATGAACTTTTCCGTCGTGGCGGCTTGTGCCAGTTCTACCATTGCCCTGATAGAAGCGATGAATTACATACGGCTCGGTAAAGCAGATGTGTTGATCGTAGGAGGAGCGGAAGCATCGATCACAGAGGTGGGCATCGGCGCATTCGGTGCGATGAAGGCATTGTCGGAGCGAAATGAGGAACCGAAAACGGCTTCCAGGCCTTTCGACTTGCATCGTGACGGCTTTGTGATGGGAGAGGGCGGCGGATGCATGGTGGTGGAGAGTCTGGAATATGCCCGAAAAAGAAAGGCAAAGGTATATGCAGAGTTGGCCGGCGGTGCTATGAATGCAGATGCCTATCATGTTACGGCACCGAATCCTGAAGGCGAAAGCGTGGTGGAGGTGATGCGGGAAGCGTTGGATGATGCGGGCACCCGGCCTGAAGAAATTGATTATATAAACGTACACGGAACTTCCACACCGCTGGGAGATATAGCAGAAGTGAAAGCCATACAGCAGCTGTTTGGTGAACATGCCTGCAAGTTAAACATCAGCGCCACGAAATCTATGACAGGGCATCTGATGGGGGCGGCAGGCATAGTGGAGGCAATTGCTTCAGTGCTGGCCATACGGGATAATATCGTTCCGCCAACCATTAATCACATCACGGATGATCCGGCCATTGATGCAGCACTGAACTTTACATTCAACAAGGCGCAGCAACGGAAAGTCGATGCCGTATTGTCCAATAATTTCGGTTTCGGAGGACATAATGCAAGTGTTATTTTCAAACGATATATCGATCAAGACTAAATTTCTGCCATGTTCTCTTTCATCAGGAAACTGTTTTCACCGCGCAAATTCCAAGAAGAGCAATTCTTGTTCAAGGATATGTATGAGTATGTGGATATGTACCCACTACAGTCCGAAGAGAATTATATTCGTGCACTGACCCACTCCTCCTACACAAAGAAAATGGATGAGAAAAACGAACGCTTGGAATTTCTTGGAGATGCCGTCATCAATTTCTGTGTGGCGGAAGCGCTCTATTTCAGGATGCAGGGGAAAAATGAAGGAACGTTGACCAAGGCAAGAGCTTCTATCGTAAATCGTAAAAATTTAAACAGGGTTGGCATTGAGATTGGCATCCCAAAATACCTGCGGCATAAACTGTCTGACAAACAAATGGAAGAGGCACCCGATATGATTGGCAATGCCTTTGAAGCATTGATTGGTGCCTATTCTCTGGATTATGGCATGCATGATATGGAAATCCTGATTGGAAAACTGCTGATGCAGGGGTTTGATGCCGAGAATTTTCATAAAAAGATACTGGACTCCAAAAGCTATCTGATAGAATGGATACAATCGCAAAAGAAACAGATTGCTTTTGTGCATCATTCCTCACCCAATGAAACTGGCTTGTTTACCGTAACGCTGAAAATTGATGGCGAAGAAAGGGCAAACGGTTCAGGGAAAAATAAGAAAGAGGCCGAACAGGATGCCTGTTCAAAGGCCATCAGGTTACTGGAACTGGATGCTTGATAAATCCGGATGTTATTTATCCTCTTTCTCGTCTTCCTTCTTCGTTTCTTTCTTTTTCGTCTTATCCAATTCTTTCACCTTGTCGCCATCTTTCAAGTCTTTGGAAATGGTGTTGTACGGTCCGGTAATGACGGTTTCATTTCCTTTTAACCCTTCTGTAATCTCAATGTAGGTGTCATCCTGTATGCCGGTTTTCACTTCCAATATTTTGGCCTTATTGTCCTGTTTGATATAGATGATTTCTTTGGTATGATTGGAGCCATTGTACACGGAATCTTTTGTTGTAACCGCCTGAATCGGAATCGCCAATACACCGGTTTTTGTTTTTGTCTTGATATCCACCGTGGCAGACATGCCCGGTAAAAACGGCTTCGGATTTTCTTTCAGCAAATCCTCATATGATGATTTCAGGATTCTGATTTTTACCACAAAATTGGTCGATTGGTCGGAACTGACCAGTGCGGAAGAAGCTCCTTTGGAGGTGTTGGCCACCTGCGTTACGATGCCCGTGAATTTTCTGTCCAGATATGCATCCACTTCAATCGTTGCCGTATCATTGAGTTTCACCTTGGTGATTTCTCCTTCACTCACATCCACACGCACTTCCATGTTGTCGAAGTTGGCGATGCGCATCATTTCCGTTCCGCTCATCTGCAGGGTTCCCACTACTTTTTCTCCTTTCTTTACGTTTAATAAAGAGATGACACCATCCATCGGTGCATAGATAGTCGTTTTATTCAGGTTTATCTTAGCCTCTTTGATCGTCGCTTCCGTTGCCTTGATGGTGTAAGAAGCTGCATCGGAGGTGTGTTTGGCCGCTTCCAGATCCGCCTTCGCACTTTCTACATTCGCCTTTGACGTCTTATATGCAGATTCCGCACTTTCCAGGTCGGCTTTGGAGATGATTTTTTTGCTGAATAATTCCTGTGCTCTGGTATAGGCCGCCTGAGAGGTTTCGTATTGCGCCTGTGCCTGTGATACAATGGCATTTGCCTGCGCTATTCTTGCTTTTGAGGTGGAAAGCTGTGCTTTGGTGTTGTCCAGTTGTGCCACGCTTTGCTCTACCACCGCCTGATAGCTTTCCGGTTTGATGCGTGCCAGCAATTGCCCTTTATGAACGATGTCTCCTTCCTTAACCGTCAGCTCTATGATCTCACCTGATACATCTGAACTTATCTTTACTTCCTCTTCAGGATAAATTTTCCCACTGGCGGTAACGGTTTGTATGATGGTGCGATTGGATACAACCTGTAACTCCACTTCTTTGTCACTATTGTTTTTTCGGTTTCTGGAAACAAAAAAAGCAGCAATGAGGGCAGCAATGGTAACGATTCCGAGGATATAAAGCAGTTTGTTGTTTTTCATTTGATAAGGTTTATATTTTTTGGGAGAAATCACGGATGTGTCCGATGATAATTTCTCTTTTGATAAGATTTATAATTCTATTTTTTTACCCTGGTAGAAATCCAGGAGTTTGGTGTTGAAGAGATATTCGTATTTTGATTGTGTGAGTTTGGATAAGGCATTGTCCAGATTGGTTTTTGCCAGATTCACTTCCAGTTGGCTGATGCTGCCCAGATTCAGACGGTCGATGGCGTAATCATAGGATTTTTTTGCCGTTTCAAGATTCTTTTCGGCCGCTTTGAAATTGTCGATGGCCGCCTGTGCTTTCAGGTATGCTTGTTGGATGGTGTTGAACAGATCCGTTTCTGTTTGCTTTTCTGTCAGGATGGCATTTTGATATTGCAGTTTGGATTGTTTGACGGCTGTCTGCACCTGAAATTTATTGAAGATGGGTACATTGAGCGTAAGGCCGACGGCATAACTTAAATTTTGATTCAGCTGTTTGGAATAAGGGTTTTTTGTTTGTTCCGTTCTGGTTTCGGGAATCAATACACGCTGAAAGGTGCCTTCTACAAAACCGATGGCAGTAGAGTTTCCGGTCAATACCTGTGTGGAGATTTTATTTTGTGTGGTAAAGAAGGTATTCAGGTTTCCGGCCAGACTAAGGGTGGGGTAGTAGTTTCCTCTGGCGGCGGCAATCTGTTTCTGCGCACTTTGTATTTTCAGCTGACTGCTTTTTATTTCCGGTCTGAGTCCGAGCGCATCTTCATAAATCTTATTGACCTCTTCCGGTTCGCTGATGCTGAGAGCCTCTGGCAGTTCAGGTATTTTCACCGTGATATTTTGTTTCACATCCAGCTGGAGAATGATTTTCAAACTCAGGTAGGCCAGGTCCAACTGGTTCTTAATCTGCGCAATGGTCAGGTCTTCACCGGTCAGCTGTGCATCAATATCCAGCAGCGCTTTTTCTGCGGCGGCACCTGCGGCAATAAGGCTTTTGGTGCGATCATATTGCTCCTGTGTACTGGCACGCTGGTTTTGTGCCTGCAGGTATTGTTCATTTGCATTCATGATATTCAGGAAGGCGGTCAGGATTTGCAGTTGTATGTTATTTTTCAGCGTTTCCTGATCTAGTTTCAATGCCTGCAGATCCAGTTTGCTTTTCTTTACATTGTTGGGCGTTACCAGACCGTCAAAGATAGGCTGTGAAATATTGATGCCGTAATCCTGATAATGCACCAGCTGTCGTTCGTAAGCGCCGGTAAAGAAGTTGAAGTTGTTACCTATGCGAAGATTGTAATTGGAATTCCCGTTTATGTTCGGCGAGTAATTCATTTTATTGCTCTGTACGTTGGTTTCACCCAAACGGATATTTAAATCGGATTGTTTGAGCTGTATGTTGTTTTTCAGCGCATAGTCGATGCATTTTTCCCAGTCCCATACTTCTTGTGCACGGGATACATGGGCGTATGAAATGAGCAGGAATGACAAGCTAAAGAGTATAAAGAATCGCTTCATATGGATGGTACCGTTTTTCAGAATCATTAGTTGGAAAACCGGATGAATTATTACACATTAGATTTTCCAACATAAAAGTACGTTTAAAAGTTCTATCTTCAATTACCAAAATTATAAGAATGCAGGATTTGGATACATTTTTTATGCGAGAGGCCCTGAAATTAGCGAAAATGGCATTTGAGGAGGAGGAGGTGCCCGTGGGCGCTGTAGTGGTATTGGGGGATAAGATTATCGGGAAAGGCTATAATCAGGTGGAAAAACTGAACGATCCGACCGCCCATGCGGAGATTCTTGCAATTACCGCAGCCTGTAATTACCTTGGCAGCAAATACCTGGATAAATGCACCCTGTATGTTACGCTGGAGCCATGTATGATGTGCACCGGAGCCATTCGCGAATCTCAGTTGCAGAAAGTGGTTTTTGCCGCTTCGGATTCTTCTCATCGTAAATCTGCACCGAATTTGTTTGACTTGCGCGGTGGGGTGTTCGAGCAGGAAGCTTCCGATCTGATCAAGTCGTTTTTTAAACGCAAAAGATGGTAGGTGTATTTAATTGGCATAAAAATTGAAATTCAATAATTCAGGATAAAAAGTAGTATTTTTAAAAAATCAGGATAAGAGCAGCTGCTCCATTTAAAACAAAAAAATATGCAGATGAAAAGAATGATGATTGTTTTAGCATTACTGCTGGCTGGAAAACTGGCGGCACTGGCCGGAGAACCCAATATTACCGGTGTTTGGCTGGTGGGCGACAAAGATTATAAGATTGAGCTGAAGCGAACGGCTTCCGGAGAAATTGAAGGAAGGGTGGTCTGGATGAAGGAACCGAATGACAAGAACGGAAAACCCAGGACGGATGTGGATAATGACAATCCTGCCTTGCGAAATGTTCCCGTGATGGGGCTGAAAACCGTTTATAATTTCAGGTGGGATGAAGCATCCGGCGAATTTATCAATGGCAATGTCTATAAGAAAGGAACGGTATACTGCGGCAAGATGAAACTGAATTCAGATGGCACGCTGGGTTTGAGAGGATATGTGTGCAAGCTTAAATTTATCGGTAAGTCGGATACCTGGACCCGGTCAAAACTGTAAATCGGGTTGATAGGGTGAAATGAGGCATCGCTCAGGGGATGCCTCATTTTTTTATGAACCGCTTGTATCTTACATAGACCACTTTTTCCACTTCAGCCACCACTTCTCCGTTTTCACCATTAACGGTGGTTGTAAAGGAAAAATCACCTTTACCGTTGAGGTCAACGAATGATTTGATTTCGGCAATCTGTTCCTTCGGTATTTCAAAGGTAGCACTGACCGTCTTTAGTCCGGGTTTTTTAAATCCGATAGACGCTGCCTTATCCCAGACGATGTAATCATTTCCTAAATGCTCCATCAGAATAAACATGTAAAATGGATCACACATGCTGTACAGCGAACCCCCGAAATGGGTCCCGACGGCATTTCTATTCCACCATCGCATCTTTAGTTCCACCGTTATTTTGGTGAAGTCCGCATCGACAAATTTAACAGATATCCCCGAGCCGAGGTACGGAGGGTAGAGACTGATTAGTTTTATGTTCTTTTTTAAAGAGAGCTTCATCCTAATTTTTATATTTACAGCTATAAAAGCCCCGAATTTAACTTTTGACTACAACTTTTTGCTTTTAGTCTATTTTATTAAAGTTTAAACAATTATTTTAGCACTCAGTTTACCAATGAGAAAAATAATTCTAAGCGTCATTTACCTTTTTGCTCTTTCTGCAACTGCTCAGCAACTGAATTTCCCACTGAACTATGAGATGCAGAACCGCTTGGAAAGATATATCAATGCTTCCTCTCACTTCATTACGGCTGCAAAGCCTTACAATATGGCGGAGGTAAAGGCAGCCATAGGTGATTCCGCATTGCAGGAACTGGGATTCGATACGGATTCCTCCAAATCAGGATTTAAATTCGGCATACTGAAAGGAGATTTGCTTTCCGTTGCCACTAGAAAACATAAATTCTATTTTGCCGTCAATCCGGTGCTGGATATGCAGTTCGGATATGATATCAATTCTAAGAAGCTGAGGTATACTGCCGGTTACGGCGTAAAGTTGGATGCTAATTTAGGAAAAAAGGTTTCTCTTTCATTTACCTATCAGGGCGTTACGGAAGATTACTTACAGCAAGTGAGCAACTATGCCACACAATATGGTGTGCTCACCGGATATAGAAAAGCAGGATTCAAAGGAAACAGTATCCATTCTCAGATGTTCTCCGGTTACTTATCCTATTCGCCCAATAAATATTTCAACGTGCAGGTGGGTAATGATAAGCAATTCTGGGGCGATGGATACCGCTCTCTCTTTTTGAGCGATAATGCATCCAACAACCCGTTTCTTAAACTGACTACCAATTTCTGGCGTATCAAATACATCTATTTGCTGAATGTAATGCGATATGGTCCGATCAATGGATTTAATGTCGAAAATGATGCAGCTAAATTCAAAACAAAGTATGGCACCTATCACCTCATTACGGTAGATGTGGCCAAATGGATGCAGTTTTCCTTTTTTGAAGGTGTAACCTGGTTTCACTCCGACTCCAGCAGGGTCCGTGGTATTGAGTTCAGCTACCTGATTCCAAATGCCTTTATTCGTCCGGTCGAATTTGCATTGGGTTCTCCGGATAACGTCGTCTTGGGTATCGGTATGAAATTCAAGGCCTCTCCCAAACAGATTTTCTACACACAAATCATGTTGGATGACATGGATGTGGCCGCAGCAAGAAAAGCAAAAGGATTCTACAGAACAAAGGTTTCCGCACAGTTTGGCTATAAGACCTTTGATATCTTTAAGGTGAAACATCTAGACTTTCAGACGGAATTCAATGTCGTGCGTCCTTTCGTGTATGCACACAAGGCTCCGGAGCAAAGTTACACCAACTTCAATCAGTCGCTGACACACCCTTTGGGTGCCAATTTCTTGGAATCTGTGACATTCCTCAATTTCTGGCACAAGCATTGGACAGCTTCTGCTAAATTTCAGTATGTGGTGCAGGGACTGGATAATACGTATGAGCACAATGGCAGCAATATATTCGTATCGGATTTCCTGATTACCCCAAATCTGGGCACCGCTTACGGAAACTACTTCTTACAGGGACTGAAAACACGATTGATAAATGTGGAAGCACGCGGAGGTTATCTCATAAATCCCAAAATCAATCTTGCGGTTGAGGCATTCGTAAATTACAGATACCAGAAAAATCAATACCTGAAACAGAATAACCTGTTCCTTGGCATCAGCCTGCGTACCAATATGTTCAACAGGTACACTGATTTCTGATAATTTCACTCAGGTTTTTTAAAAAATATCCAATTTTTTATGGAATTTCAACCGTTTTTGTCTCTCAATGGTTGATGGATAATGAATTATTTTATGGGATTGCCTTAAGCCTCCTGAAAGGCATTGGCGATGCAAATGCAAAATGGCTGATCAGTCATGCGGGAAGTGCGGAAAAGGTGTTTAAGCTTTCACCGGTAAGACTGCAAAAAATAAACGGAGTGGGTCCGAAACTGGCCGCTGAATTTGCAGATACCAAAGATGCACTGAAACGGGCGGAACGCGAATTGAATTTTATAGAGAGGCATAAGATAGATACGCTCTTTTATAATGACAAACGATATCCGAAGCGATTGCTGAATTGTGCGGATGCCCCCTTGTACATATTTTGTAAAGGGAATTTTGATTTCAATAAAGATAGATTTGTGAACATCGTCGGTACACGCCACGCCACAGAGTATGGTCGGGAGATTACTGAAAACCTGATTGCCGAGTTGGCAAAGTATCAGGTCAATCTGGTGAGCGGTCTTGCCTTTGGAATCGATATATGCGCGCACAAGACAGCCCTGAAATACGATATGCAGAATATTGCCGTGCTGGCTCATGGGTTAGACAGGATTTACCCGGCACAGCACAGAGGAGTTGCAGAGAAACTGCAGGAGAATGGCGCATTGGTGACAGACTTCATGAGCGAAACGAATCCGGATCGGCAAAATTTTCCCAGAAGAAACAGGATCGTTGCCGGTATGACAGATGCAACCATTGTCGTAGAGTCTGCCATTGCAGGAGGAGCGCTCATCACGGCAGAGATTGCCAATACCTACAATAAGGATGTGTATGCTTTCCCCGGTAAGGTGACCGATGATTTTTCGCAAGGATGTCTGAAGTTGATCAAACAGCATAAGGCACAGTTGGTGACCTGTGCAAAAGATATCATCGAAAGCCTGAACTGGGATATGGAAAATCAGCCGATAAAGAAGACAAACATCCAATCCAGTTTGTTCATAGAGATGGATGAGCAGGAAAAACCGGTGTATGAACTATTAAAAGAGCATGATAGAATACATATTGATGAACTTAGTCTCAAGACGCAGATGACATTGGGAACGCTTTCATCATTGTTATTGCAAATGGAAATGAAAGGATGGATTACCTCTTTACCCGGAAAGATGTATAAAATCAGTTTCTGATGACGGCACTTTGCCATTTGAAATACCAGCAAGCATTTTGCTACTGACTACTGACTACTAATTAATCGGTATTTTTCGAAAAACCAATTAAAACAGCGTTAATGCATCAATAAATTTAAGGAAAACAATACTCAGGCTGAATATTCAGGCATAAATTTGCCGCATAATTCAATTTATGCAAAAACGAAACTATAAAAGGGTGGAAAGAAATCAGAACGGTTCTTTTTCTTATCAGACGATAGATATAGATTCTTATGATATTTTTGAAGAGCCTTTGGAGATCGTTGTTACAGACATAAATTTTCTGCCGCAAATGGGTGATGTGCTGGATGTGCTCGGATATGTGCCGGATACCAAGTATTTCTTTCATCAATGCAGGGACATCATTTCCGTCCCGGAGAAGCATATCAACAATAGCGGACAAGGTAAGTTTGCCTTTCAGGCGTATTTCCATAATTTTCCGGATTCTGTTCTGTCCATCAACAACAATGCGCTGGTGGTATTGGTCTTGCATCCGCAGGGAACCAACGCGGAAGGCAAACGCGAGTATAATGTGGTTGGATACATTCACGTGAACAGGATGGACGTATATCACGATGGTGAGCGCTATGATGCTTATTATTACAATATGCTTCGCGTAAGTGAACGCGTGGAGAACAATAAGAAAATCTATCGTCGTAAAAAGATATTTACGCTGATGTTCAGCATCATGCACAGTATCGTGGGCGTGGAGGAAAATATCGCATTCACCTACGGCGCCATGGGCAAGGAGAATCAGGCTATCAACGAGGCGCTGGAACTGAATACCAAACTGTACGAAAAACATTATGAAAAATGGGCCTTCACGAATAATACCAAAATAAATAAGGTGTTTGGAAGCAAGGATGCATTTAAAAAATGTATTGATATATCCAATGACACGGAAAAGCTGAAAGAATACTATCAGAAATTACGCAAGCAGAAAGAGCATTATGCATTTTATCATATCAATTCTGAAAGCGAATTTTTAAGCACCTTAGAGAAGATATTTGCCTACTCTAAATCATCCCGCGTATATATGGTGCCAGATGCCGATGGCAATATGGATGCAGTTTGTTTTGCCATCAACTGGGGGGAATATTTTGCTTTCCAGTTGGAGAATCCGCAAGGTCTGTTCAAGGCATTGGCTAAGCTGAAACTGACGGATAATATCCTATATCCGATCATGATTACCGGTTCACCGGAAAATGTGGATGTATTGTTGCGTGGCATCGCTTCTCACTATAATAAAACCTATAAATGCAAGGTGACGAATCTGAATTCATATGCCGGTGATCCGTATCAGAAAACCAAGAGCAGTGTACTGAACGATGATTATCTCTTTCTGATCATCTGTAATGATGTAGAGAAATTGAATGCCATGAAGGAACGTTCCAAAGGTGTAGATGGCAATGTGAAATTGTTTATAGACATACCATTGTTGTAATAGCATGTCATCGTACATAAAAAATGCCATCTGCTAAAGATGGCATTTTTATTATAGTGGATGATCCTTATAAAACCATTTCAGGGATGTCTCCTTCAATAATCAATTTGCCTTCCGTGGCTTCTTGAATCTCTTCCACACTCACTCCCGGCGCACGCTCCAATAATTTGAAACCGTCTTTCGTCACTTCAATTACAGCAAGTTCCGTTACGATTTTCTTTACGCAGCCGATACCTGTCAACGGTAATGAACATTTAGGCAAAAGTTTGCTTTCACCGGCTTTATTGACATGCTGCATGGCCACGATGATGTTTTTTGCAGAGGCTACCAGATCCATCGCGCCGCCCATTCCTTTGACCATCTTACCCGGAATTTTCCAGTTGGCAATGTCACCGGTTTCGCTGACTTCCATCGCACCCAATACTGTTAAATCTACATGTTCGCCACGTATCATGGCAAAGCTGGTAGCAGAGTCAAAGTATACGCCGCCCGGTAAAATCGTTACCGTTTGTTTGCCGGCATTGATCACATCCGGATCTTCTTCGCCTTCGTAAGGGAATGGCCCCATGCCTAGCATTCCGTTTTCCGATTGGAAAGTTACATTCATTCCATCTGGAACATAATTGGCCACCAGTGTGGGTATTCCAATACCCAGATTGACGTAAAATCCGTCTTGTAATTCTCTGGCGATTCTTTTTGCTATTCCGTTTTTATCTAACATGATTATCTTTTTTGTACAGTTCTTTGTTCAATTCTTTTTTCAAAATGCTCCCCCTGAAAGATGCGTTTCACAAAAATTCCGGGCGTATGTATCTGATCGGGATCCAGTTCGCCTGCAGGTACCAGTTCTTCCACTTCAGCTATGGTTATTTTTCCGGCACCGGCCATGGGTAAATTAAAATTACGCGTGGCAGCACGGTAAATTAGATTCCCGTTTGTATCACCTTTCCAGGCTTTTATAATAGAGAAGTCTGCATGGAAGCGCTGTTCCATGATATACATCTTACCGTCAAATTCGCGCACCTCCTTTCCGATGGCGACTTCCGTTCCGTATCCCGCCGGTGTGAAGAATGCAGGAATTCCGGCAGCCGTGGCTCTGCAACGTTCGGCCAGTGTTCCTTGCGGTATCAATTCCACTTCCAGTTCCCCGCTAAGCAGCTGTCGTTCAAATTCCGCATTTTCTCCCACATAGGAGGATATCATCTTTCGGATCTGATGCTCTTTCAGCAGTAATCCCAAACCAAAGTCATCCACTCCGGCATTATTGGATATGCAGGTCAAGCCTTTAACGCCTTTCTTTACCAGAGCGGCGATACTGTTTTCCGGAATGCCGCATAACCCGAAACCACCCAGGATGATGGTCATATTGTCGGTGATGTCGTGCAGCGCTTCTTCCGCGTTCTTAAAGATTTTGCTCATGTTTATTTCTTGTGTTGATGGTATAATTACGGTTTGGGTGTATTACGTTTATCTTTGCGCTCCATCTTTCTGCTTCTTCTACTATGAAAATACGCTTGTTTTTTCAATTCCTCTTGCGTGAAGATTTCAGGATGTACACCTTTGTTCAGGTCTCTGCTCTCTTTGGGTTTGGAAAATTCATCCGCCAGCTCTGCAAACTGCTGCTGTAAAGCATTTAAGCTCCATTGTCCGAAAACGTTGTGTCCGGCCTCATACATCTGCAGCTGATATTCTTCATTGGTGGTGATGTAGCCGTTGTATTCATTTGAATAAGGTGCGAGTATCACATAATCGATACCTTTTGCCTGGAGCGCATCCTCCAGTGTTTTCTTCAAGCGCCAACTGGCCACTGTCGTGATTTCGAACGGAAATCCGCAGATGCCGATGTTGCCAATCTTAAGGATCTGCAGGGTGAGTACCTGTGGTGTCCAGGGGTTTTTAGAATCAAAAGCACCCTGTTTTGCCAGTTTTTTCAGGTTCAAGATGGTCTCGTCGATAAAGGCAGGAAGCGGTAATTTGGTGGCGTCAAAGTTTCCGAGGAATTTGCGTTCTCCACTTGCAACACCGATATCTTTTACACTCTGTGCCTTATTTTTCCGCTCTATGAATTGCTGGTATTCGCCACCTTGTCTGACTGCTTCCTTCCATTCAGTATTTCTGGCCTTCTTTGCAATGCCTCTGGCAAATTTACCAAGAAACAAGGGGAGTCCCGGCCCGTCCATTTGAGAACCTTCCAGAAAGGCGACACCCATGCAAGACGGACTTGTAACACAACCGGTTTGGCCGTTCGCAAATGCGGGCTTTATGTCTATGTTTCCGAAATCGATGTAGACGGCAATGCTGTCAATGGTTTCGTCCTTTATGGTTACGATGGGCGCTTGTGTAATTTCTTTTGCCTTTTCATATTGAAGGTTGCCGTTGAATTTGGAGCTTTTTAGGTCATCCGGGAAATAACCTTCCCATTTCCCTCGCTGAGTGGAAAGTTTTCGGTTATATTTTACCCTTGCAGAAACATCACCGCAAGCACCTTGAGCAAAAGCTGCCACATAGTGCAGATTTTCTTTCTGAAAACTTTCTTCCAGATAAGTGGCCGCAAATCCTTTGTTGTCAGAACAGAGTTTATAGTAATTGTTTGGCAGGTTGGAGGTGTGAACGGCGAACCAATTGATGCTTCCCAAAGCTTGCCCGCTTTCAGAAATGATATGCAGCAGCGTCATCTCTCTGTCAACTGCCAGGTGACGGGTTTCCTGTGTGAGTTTACTTACCTCCGGATTGCTGTTGTATGCATCTATGACACGGTTGAAACTGACCGGGATGTCCGGAGCGAAAGCGCTTTTCCCGATCTGGATGGATGCTTTCTGCTTATTCTTTTCCGCTTCAAGGATGGATTCGATGATGCCGTTTACTATCTTATCATATACACCCTGATGAAAACCGGGAGTAGACATGTTATAGATTACATGATAGGAATAGCCGCTGGGGCCACAATGGGTATGCTGTGCGGAAAGCAATAAATTGCTTGTATTGTATTGTAAATCACGATGATGTTTGTTCAGGTAATCCAAAACCCCTTGTTTCAGAGATGGGGTTATGAAACCCAGTTCACAGTTGACGAAACATACCTTAGCACTTTTGTCCGCTTGCTCAAAAACAAATGCTCGGGAGTAAAGAGGTGTCTCAATTGCCAGCATATGGTGCTGAGGCAGCCCGTAGCCCAATAACCCGATGCCTTTAAAAAATGCGGTAATATCACCTTTTCCTGTTCCTATGGATAACATTTTGTAATTTTATGACAAAATACAAAATCGTATCCAATAAAAAAATGATAGTTGTAAGATTAAATGGCGGTTTAGGGAATCAACTTTTTCAGTATGCCACAGGAAGACATTTAGCCCAATTGAATGATGCAGAATTATTTTTGGATACTTCGTTTTTGTTATCTTCCAATAAGTATGCAGGCAATTGGAACTATGAGCTGGATGCATTCAGTATTGTTAGTAAAATTGCCGATGAGAAATTGTTGCATGCATTTCATGGAAGTGATTTTTCGACAAGTGAAAGGGTGTTGACGAGAATCATCTCATTGGGTAAAAACAGAAAATACAAGTTTGATGAATATGGATTTGACCAGCATGTTCTGGAACTGAAAGGGAATTATTACCTGCGCGGTTATTTTCAGTCAGAAAAATATTTTAAGAACATCGCCGAAATTATCCGGAATGATCTGACCATTAAGGACGAATTCATTCCAAAAGATCAGGCATTGATAGATAAGATTTCAGGATCAAAATCCGTTTCCATTCACATACGTCGCGGTGATTACATTCGCAATCTGTCTTCAATGGACGCTCACGGGTTGTGCTCGAAGGATTATTATACCAAATCCATCGAGTTTATCAAACGAGAGCTTGGAGAGGATATCCATTTTTATTTCTTTACGGATGATGAGGACTGGATAAACCGTGAGATGCGTTGGGATATTGATTGCACCCTGATATCAGGAAAGACGACGGTGGAGGATTTTTACCTGATGAGCATATGTAAGCATAACATCATAGCCAACAGTACCTTCAGTTGGTGGGCAGCGTGGCTGAATGCAAATCCGGATAAGAAAGTGATTATCCCGAAGCACTGGAGGACAAATGTGAAGACGGAAGACATCCAACTGAATCCGACAGGTTGGTTTATCAAATGATGCAGGTAGCTACATCTCTTTATCATCAAAATGCAAGGACAGCGCAAACAGGTTGAAAAAAATAATTGAACATATCAAACAGTTGTCGTTTTACAACACCCTCCGTCACGGTTCGGTTTACATGCTTTCGTTTGTGGTCATACAGTTTGTAATGGTCTTATCCATTCCTGTTTTCACCAAGTTGCTTTCACCGGCAGATTTCGGTGTCTATGAAGTGTACAATAATACGGTTCGTTTCTTATCTGTTATCATTTCGCTCAATCTGTACGCCGGGTTCTACCGGTATTATTTTGAAGAACATCTCGATAAGAAACACCTGATGCAGTTTCTGCTGAGGATTGCGTTCATATCCTTTGTTGTCGGCGTCTTATTGCTCTATATTTTCAAGGCGGAATTGCTGAAACTCACCAATCTTCCGGAAGAATTGTTCATATGGATTCCTGTCGGCATTTTCTCAACGATCCTGTATAATTTCTTTACGACCTATAATAATGCACAACAGTTCAGCACCAGAGCGGGCATCTGGAATCTGGCCAGTCAGCTGTTAAAGGTAGGTGCGGCCATCTTGTTTGTGCTGTATTTCAGCCGAAACTACCTGGGCAGGGTGGCCGGTGAGAATATCATCATGTTTATGGTGTCTCTTTCGCTGATAGTGCTGTATTTCAGAAACTACATCGGATACAAGGAACCACTGCCTGGTAAATTGCAGATTGTAAAGTATTCCGCGGGTTTCATTCCAATAGGCCTCAGTAGTTATATAGTCAGCTATGTGGATTTGGTGCTGATTAATAATCTGCAGGGCAGCAATGCATCCGGTGTGTACAGCTATGCCTATAAATTTGCCGTCATTTATTCTGGCTTCTCCCAGGCATTTGTTACAGCCAATCGCCCGAATCTCTTTAATTTACTCAAGGAAGATAAAAGCCAGGAAGTGGTCAATCAGATGCGCAGCATGTTTAAGCTGATTACTGTGCTGGCCTGTATCTTTGTTTTCTTTGCGGCAGATGCCGGAAAAATTCTGTCTCTGAAAAAGGAATTTGATGAAGCCTTGCATTTGCTGCCGGTTCTCATATTGGCATACATGTTTTCGGATATCGCAGAAATCTATAATTTCTTCCTGTATTATTCTAAGAAGGTGAAGCTGTTCTACGTGAGTTTTGTCACCACGGCGGTGGTCAATTTTGTTTTGAATCTTATGCTGATTCCAAAATTCGGCTATGAAGTGGCCGCATATACCACGCTCATTTCGTTTATGATATTATTTGCGGCAACTTATTGGGTGTGTAAATTCTATACGAACCTCACCATTCCGCGATGGACCCTGTTTGCAGACTACATGCTTATTTTACTTGCTGCAATCGCCGTAAGTTATCTTTTGGGGAATCTGTTGACGAACATATGGCTGCTGGTGGCCATAAAATTGCTGATTTTCTCCCTGATTGTTATTTATGTCTTTTATGATAAACTGATGCATATTCTTTCGGTGCTGAAACGGTGATAGGTGTATGCCTGCATCTGTGTTGTGGAATAATCATTGAAAATGACTAATTTTACCCGCTGTTGAGGCGGCTTGTCTGCATCCGTTTTGAAGCGGTAGCAATGGATCGGAGCTGAACAGGAAAGACATCTGTTAATAGAAAATATGGATTTTAAAAAGTTAAAAAGTAAGCTTTCAGCAAGTTTGGATTTGCTTACAGGGAGCTCAAAATATACATACGCACAGTTTGGTGAGGATATACTGATGGATACGCTGTTTACCCAAACCCTGCAGATCAACCGGCCAACTTATCTGGATATCGGTGCAAACAATCCAAAAGGTGGCAGCAATACGTATCTGTTTTATCTGAAAGGCTGTTATGGCGTTTGCGTGGAGCCCGATATCAACTTGTATAATAAGATTCGTGCCGTTCGCCCGAATGATAGAAACATCAATGCAGGAGTAGGCAATGGCGAATTGAAAGAAGCGGTCTTTTATTATTTTCCGCAACCTTATACCGGCTGGAATACCTTCTCCAGAGAAGAGGCTCTTTTAAAACAGGAAAAATCAGGTGTACAATTCAAGAATGATAAAATCATTCCATTTATCAGCATTAACACAATCATTCAGGAGAATTTTGAAGACTGCCCCGATCTGGTTTCCATTGATGTGGAAGGGCTGGATCTGGAGATTCTGAAATCACTGGATTTTGATAAATATAAACCGGCGGTGTTTTGTGTGGAAACCATGGAGTTCAACAGTAAGAATGTGGGCAGGAAGAATGAGCAGATCATTCGCTTTATGGCAGAGAAAGGATACGTCGTTTACGCGGATACCTATATAAATTCCATATTTGCAAGAAAGGATCTGATGGAAGCACAGTGCTCCTGATAAGCTGTTGAGCAAATCTTACTGCATTTTCCTGTTCCTGATTTCCTCTTCAATCAGTATGTCAAGAAGTTCATCTGTACTTATGTCATAACTCCAGTTCAGCGATTGATTGATATGCTGATTACTTCCATAGATGTCATGTATTTCCGATGGCCGGAATAAATGTGGGTCCGTAATGATTTTGGAAACAGGAAGCCCCAGCTTGCTGAATACATATTCTACGATGTATCGCAATGAAACCGATTTGCCCGAGCAGATGATATAATTCCCGGGTTCAGGTTGCTGCATCATCTTGTACATGGCTTCCACATATTTCGGAGCAAAACCGATATCCCTTCTGATACTTAAGTCTCCCACACTCAACTCATTCAATTCGCCATCTTTGATTTTAATGGCATTGGCGATTACTTTTTTTACAAAGAAATTCTCATTCCGTAAATAGGACTCATGGTTGAATAAGATTCCGCAACAGATAAACATACCGTAGCTTTCCCGATAGTTTACACAAGTCCAGTGTGCTGCGGCTTTGGAGATGGCATACGGACTTTTGGGATGGAATTCGGTATCTTCCGTTATAGGTAATTTTTTCACCTCGCCGAACATCTCGCTGCTGCTGGCCTGATAGAATTTTATCTGCTTATCTGTCAATTTTATCGCTTCCAGCAGATTGAAAACAGAAATGGTATTGAAGTGGAACGTTCCTATAGGCTGTGCAAATGAAAGAGATACGGAACTTTGTGCTGCCAGGTTGTAGATTTCGGACGGTCGGTGTCTGGTGATGCACTTAATAATCTGAGACATATCCAGTAAGTCGCATTCCTCAATAGATACCTTGTCGCGAAGATTCAGGTAGCTGAGGCCATGAAGATGATGGCCTGCATTGCTTCTCACCAAACCTATCACTTTATAGCCTTTTTCTATGAGCAGTTTTGCTAGATAGGAGCCATCCTGACCGGAAATGCCGGTAATGATGGCCGTATTCGTCTTATTGTTCATGCACCACTTTCTTGATGATCGAAATATATTGTTCTACCGTTTTTTTCCAGGAGAATTTCTGTTCCTGTTCGTAGCCTTCTTTTATTTTCTGCTGTCTGAAGCTCTCATCCGTCATCAATTTACGCAATACTCCTGAAAGTTCCACCTCATTGTTGGGTTCGAAATAGAGCGATGCACTGCCTCCTATTTCTGGCAGACTGCTTGAGTTGCTCAATATGGCAGGACATCCGCTGGCCAGCGCTTCAAGGGCCGGTATGCCAAATCCCTCATACTCCGAAGCGAATACAAATCCGATGGCCTGATGATACAGCGTATAGATTTCGTTGTCCTCGAAATTATACTGAATAAAACGCTCTCTCACATTTTGGGAAGATAAATCGTTCGACTCAACCGAATTGAAAGAACCGCCGCCGGCACATACAATCATCAGGTCCGGAAATTCTTTCAGCAATGGAATCACCGCCTTCATAAATACATCGAAGCGTTTGTAAATGCCCCGGTTTCCTACAAACAGCAGATAGCGTTTCGGCAGCCAGTCCAGTGGCAGCAGTTGTTTGCTCAGCGTGCAGGAGAGATATACTACATCAATCTTATCAGCACTTATATGGCTGAGCAGACGGCAGATATCGTTTTTAGTAGATTGGGAAATGGCAATGATGCTGCTCGATTTTTCAATCAGCAGTTTTTTGTTTTGCTTAATGCGTTCATCCTTGAAATACTGCGGATACAACTCGTAAATCATATCGTACACCGTAACGATGAAAGGGGTGTCTTTGATGTGTTTTATAAAATAGGGATTATGGGCTGTCGATAAGAATATATCGTACTGCTGTGTCCTGAGATGAAGGATGTAGTAGAGAAAACTCAACCTTTTCATGATTGGCCGAACCAGAAACTTTTTAAGTTTCGGGTGGATATTCCAAAGAAAGGAGAAGGTTTCGGGAAGTAATCTCTTTTCTTTCAGATGCAGGTTTTCACTGTATAATACCGGACAGATGATTTCTATGTCATTGCTGTCCTTGCAGGCAGCCCAGAACTCGGCAAATATCCTTGAGATTCCACCATATTTTTGAATGTAAAAAGTGTCGGGATCCAGAAATACCTTTATTTTCATCGTTTAATTTATACGCAAACAAAGCTAAAGAAATTTGAGGTATAAAAAGGATGCTTGATGCAACTTATTTTTTCGAGTAGAGCTCCTGAATGTGTGTTTCTGGCATATCTGTTATGCGGAAATTTTTTCCAGCTACATGCCATTCCCTCAATGGCTGATGCCAGAATGGTTCATAGACAACAATGCCTTCGGACAATAACCCGGCGCAGTAGCTGAATGAGCTCTTTGCCATAAACAGGATGTCGGATTGCACCAGCCGGTTGAAATCGTCGAATATGTTTCCGTTCAGATGCAGTTCCGCCATTTCACAAAGGTTTCCAAAATCTTCGGGTTTTCCCTGCGAGCAGATGCTGATGACAGATGGTATGTTAAGTCGTTCCAGCATTGCCTTCAGCTGCTGGATGCTTTGATAGATTTGAGCATTTCCGGTATACCGCAGGGCATCTGTATTGCCTACATCACCTCTTCGGATATGGTAGGCAATCTGAAGGCATTTCTTTTGTTCGTCAAACGGATTGGTCTTCGGGTTTGTGTAATATTTTTTTTTCAATACCTGCCTGATTTCGCTGTATGTTGAAGCGATTCCGTCCGTGTAATTATGATAGTGAGATTTCTGAAATATCACTTTTGCATCGGAATGGAAGAGATAGCCCAATGTCTTTGTTATGCTATGCAGACTTATTTCATCCAGGTTGACAATGGTATGATTTTTCAGTTGGGTAATGTTTCTTTCTCCTTCAGAAAATCCGAAGAAATGTTCAGCCTCCTCGTTAAAGTAAAGGTTATTGTCGTAATTGTGTGCTATTTCATGCAGGGGTGTATGGCAATATGGCATGCCGTTCACATGGCTGTACAGCATGGCAGAATAGATGGCCTGCGCCTGCGCACCCAGTCCGTCGGTTTTTCCCGCACAGGTAATGTATCCTCTTCTTTTAAATGGAATGATATGAAAAATAACGAGTCGGGAAAACAGTAATGATATTATTTTCTTTATCTTCATAGACTTCGTGAAACGGAATGGCTTTCTTGTTGGCTGAAACGATGCATCTCTGTTGCATATAAAGGTAAGAATAATTATCTTACGTTCATGAATTCTTCGGAAGATTGTTTGGTTTCAGATGGCGCGGCACTCATTCCAGGACATATAATTGCATACGAAATTAAGGATTGAAAATGATAATAGTACAGTTAAGGGGTGGCTTGGGTAATCAGATGTTTCAATATGCTTTCGGTCGTTATCTTTCTCTGAAAAGAAATACGACATTAGTTTTAGACACTTCATTTCTTCAAAGCAAACTGCCGATCAAAAGACTGGCCACTCAGATGCAATACGAATTGCATATTTTCAATGTGCAGGCGGCTCTAAAAACGAATCTCTTTTCCAGCAACATGCTGTTATATCCGCTTGCAAAGGCAGAATATATGATCAGAGAGAAAATAAACTCCCGAAGGTATCAGCTAGTACGAGAAACTGATTTCCCTTTTCATCCGGAATTCCTGCATATAGATGACAACAGTTATCTGATAGGGAATTTTCAGTCGGAGCAATACTTTAAGCAGGTGGAACAGGATATCAGGAAAGATTTCAGCTTTAATCATGAAATGGATCACGAGAACCTGCAATGGAAGAATAAAATAGAGCAATGCAATGCCGTCTCTCTACATGTAAGGCGAGGCGATTATCTGTCCATCGCTAAAAATGCACAGAAATTTGCGGCAGTTCCCTTATCCTATTATCAGCAAGCGGTAAAATTGATCGGCAATCAGATGCCAGACGCACAGTTTTTTATTTTTTCAGATGATATCGGATGGGTTAAGGAAAATCTGAAAATAGATGCGAAGGTTCATTTTGTACAGAATAATCATACGAAAGCGGCTGCTTATATGGATATGCGGCTGATGAGTCTTTGCCGGCACAATATTATTGCAAACAGCACTTTCAGCTGGTGGGCGGGCTGGCTCAATGGATATCCCGACAAAATCGTGATTTCACCGGCAAAATGGTTTGAAGATTCATCCATTAATTCAAAAGATATCTATCCTTCCGAATGGATAAAATTGTAATTTAGCACCATAAAATTTTACGAATGGCAAAAAAGCAACCTGTCAAACCGACAGCAACCCATACCAAGCCTTCCGGTCAGAAAGCAGATGCATCTGCCGGCAGCTTTAAGCTATCCAATAAGATATTAATTCCTGCGGTAACCTTGCTCTTTCTGGTGCTGGCATTCCTGTACTGTAAACCCTTGATACAGGGAATGCAGTTGTCTACACACGACAGCAACCAGTATCTTGCCATCAACAAGGAAAGCGCGGATTTGAAAAGCACAACAGGACATGTCACCATGTGGTCCTCCAGAATGTTTGGAGGCATGCCGGCATATCTGATGGGAGGTATAGATTTTCCCAAGGTGCTGGATTATACGCCCCGTGCCTTATTGTTTAAGGTATTGAGTCTGCTGCCTGATCCGGCTATGGAGATTTTTCTGTTGCTAATCTGTTCCTTCATCGGTCTCTATGTGCTTACCAGACGTGTCTCTTATGCTTTTTTAGGTGCGGTGGCTGTTGGTTTCTGTAGTTATAATTTTATCAGTCTTGATGCAGGACACATCACCAAGGTGAAAACCATTGCCATGTTCCTGCCTTTGTTTGCCGCTACCTGGCTCACTTTCAGGAAAAATTATATCTGGGGTATCATGCTCTTTCTGATTTTTTCCTTTGAGATCATTGCCGAACGACATGTGCAGATTGCCTATTACAGCTTTATCCTGATTGGTATTTATGGTGTATATGAAGTGGTGAAAAACAGCATGAAAGGAGAGGTGAAGCATGCATTGATTGCCGGAACAGCATTAGTGCTTGCACTGGCCGTTTCCGGAATGATGAATTTTGACAACTATTTCATCAATGATTTCTCAAAAGATACCACCCGTGGAGGCGATATCTTAAATGCTGCAAAGATGAATCCTGCGACTGGCGGTGGTGCAAAAGCCGCAGCGGCAGAGAATGAGAAAGGAGTAGGTTTTGATTATGCCACCAATTGGAGTTTAGGGTATGAAGAGTTGGGAAGTTTATTCGTCCCGAATTTTGTCGGAGGTTCTTCTGCAGCAGGTTTGGATGAGAACTCCAGTGTTTACAAGACCTTGTCATCAAAAGGTGTATCACCACAGCAGGCAGCGCAGTTCGTTCAACGTATGCCTTTATATTGGGGCAGTGAGCCATTCGTGCAGGGACCTATTTATCTGGGCGCTATCGTTATCTTTCTGTTCGTATTTGGTTTGTTTGCCTACAAGGGAGATTTAAAATGGTGGATAGTTGGAAGTGTCGCATTTGCCGTATTGATTGCATTAGGCAAGAACCTTGAATTCTTTTACAGGCTATTGTACGATTTATTGCCGGGATTCAACAAGTTCAGGGCACCTACAATGATTCTGGCACTGGCAGAAATCCTAATGGTGATTCTGGGTGTGCTGGGTTTAAAAGATTTCTTTGATGATGAAGTTTCGTCCAGAGAAGACCGCTTGAAAACATTGAAATTGTCAGGTGGTATCGTGGGTGGCATATTGGTTTTCTTTATTGTTTTAGGAAGTGTGTTTTCATTTCAGTCAAAAGCGGTGAATGATGGGAAATCTACAGATGACCAGTTTAAGGAGCAGTTGACGCAAATGACCGGTGATCAGACTTTTGCCAATGATATCTACGCATCCCTGAAGAGCGACCGTGCTTCGGCCATGCGTTCGGATGCCATGCGATCACTATTGTTTGTAGCCTTGGCGGCAGCATTATTGTTCGGCTTCGCATCAGAAAAAATCAAATATCCTTCTTATATGGCTGCGGCTCTGTCTTTATTGATTCTGGCTGATTTCTGGTCGGTGAGCAAAAGATATTTGAATGACGATGATTTTGCCGAACAGTCGGCGATAGAAGCGAATACCTTTCCGCAAACACCTGCAGATGCTGCAATTCTGGCATCAAATAAAGATGGTGCGAGAATGGCGGATTTTACGGTGGATATTTTCAATAGCGCCAATCCTGCCTATTATCATCGCACCATTGGCGGTTACAGTCCTGCCAAATTGAGACGTTATCAGGATATCATTGAGTACGGATTGAGCTATGATTTTCAGCTTATCAATAAAATGGGCTTTGCAAAAGCAAACTTCCTGAATATGCTGAATACAAAATACCTGAAACAATCTCCGGAAGCAAATGCCGTCATGCAAAATCCGTATGCTTTAGGGAGTGCATGGTTTGTAAATGATTTGGAAAAGGTAAGCACACCGGAAGAGGAGATTCTTAAAGTGCGAGACATAAATCCTGCGCAAACAGCAGTTGTCAATAAAGAGTTTGATGCCTACCTGAAAGATGCCATTCCAAATGCGGATTCCTCCGCACAAAATGAGTCCAGATTCATCAAACAAACAGATACCAAGGATCCGATGAAACTCGAATACAGTTTCAAGTCTCCTGCCAATGAGTTTGTGGTGTTCTCGGAAGTGATTTACCGTCCGAATGAAGACTGGATTTCCTACATAGATGGTAAACCGGCTGATCATATCCGTGTAAATTATATTTTGCGCGGTATGAAGGTGAATGCAGGTGAACACAAGATCACATTTGAATTCAAACCGAAGCTGTATGCCATGACCAATAATGTATTACTGGCCGGAAATGCCTTGTTCTATCTGGTAATAGCAGGACTGTTGTTCATGTTCTATCGTGGTAGAAAACAAATTGAACCTGAACAGGCAGCCTAAAGTATGAACGATATATTTTCTTTCGTTATCATCAGTTTCAACCGTGCGGAAGATACCGTGGATGCGGTAAAGAACGTATTGCAGCTGGATCATGTAGATGGCTGGTCCAAAGAAATCGTTGTATTGAACAACGGTTCCACGCAGGACTATTCCGTTTTTCAGAAATATCTGGATACGCTTTCAGCAGAAGAGCGTAAACTTGTCAATTACATTAATCATCCCACAAATTTAGGCGTTGCCGGAGGCAGAAATCTCTGTATCCGGGAAGCGACCGGGAAGTATCTGCTGTTCATGGATGATGATTCGGAAATAACGAATAAAGATGTTATTCAGAAAGTATTGGATCTGTATAAAAAATATGAGAAGGAAAAACTCGCCATTGTTGGTTTCTTAGGACAAAATCCGTTCAGCGGAAAATTTGATATGCCTCTGAAAGATCCAAGGCTGATTGAAGGAAAACAGGAGGTTTTTTATAATTTATTTTTTGGATACGGACATGTATTTCCCAAAGCATTGATAGAAGAAACCGGTTATTATCAGGAAGATTTTTTCTACGGTATGGAAGAGTATGATTTAAGCTATGCCGCAGTAAAAGCCGGTTATTCTATTCTATTTACAAAAGACATTTTAGCGATACATAAACAAAATCCAAACGGTCGAGAACCCGGCAATATTACACAGGCACGTTTCTTTGAAAACAAAATGATTGTTGTATATAAGCATTTGCCGATGTTGTATGTCATCTCTCATTTTATCTTCTGGAGCGGCTATTTTTTATTCAAATCAAAATTTGCCATAAGCCTTTATTTTAAAAGCGTTTTCAGTATGTTTAAGCGCATGAAAGTTGCCAGACGCGAAGTGATAAACGGTAATGGAATGCAATACCTTCGCAAGGTAAAGGCGAGGTTGTTGTATTGATTTTCTCCTCTTCCATGCAATATTTTAGACTTCGTTTCGTTTAAAGGAATAAATCAACCATCTTATGAAACGTCTAATAACTATCGTGTTAGTAGTGATACAATGCCATTTATTTGCTTTCAGAGACGTAAAATCCATCTTTTATTTTGATTCTGATATTGATACCTTAAATCAGATTCAGTATGGTGAACTGCAGACGTTTGTTCAGCATTTGCCTGAATATAAACAATACAAGGAGATTTACATTGTTGGTTATACAGATGCCGATGGTGCAAGCGATTATAATATAGCTTTGTCAAAACGAAGAGCAGATTTTGTTTCAGCTACCTTGATTAATAATGGACTTCCGGAAGTTCTGATTGATAAAAATTATAAAGGCGAGGAGAATCCTGTTGCAAAAAATACGACGGAACAGAATAAAAGTAAAAACAGAAGAGTCGAAGTCACATTGCGTTTGTTCGATATCAATACCGCGACAGATATTGTAAAAGAACTCAACGGAAATCCGGAGCAGGTTTTTTATTTGGACAATACAAAAGATAATTCCATACAAGGGAAAAACGGAATAAAATTCATATTTCCTCCATACTGTTTTAAAACAAACGGAAATGAAAAAATAGATTATTCCAATATAAAAGTTGTGTTGACGGAAGTGACGAATGTGACGCAGGGTATATTCAGTAACGTGTTGACCGAGAGCAGGGATGGTTTTTTGGAAACAGGTGGTATGTACAAGCTGACTGCATATAATACCGATGCGGAATTAATGATGAAAGAGAATATGGAATATACCGTTCAGATAAATAATAGCAGTGTGAAAAATGACATGAAGGTGTATACTCCGCTAAGCAGCAACACAGATGGTTTGGTAAGGTGGGAAAACACCAATCAGCCATTTCAGAAAGTATCCACTTTCAAAGGGGAAGTGCCTTATTTGCAGTTGGATGAGGAATTGATAAAAAACTGGCATCTTAAGAATGAGATGGATTCATTCTTGAGAAATTATGTGCTGCAGCTTCCCGTAAGGCCTGCATATCCCAGAAAACCTTACAAGCCTTCAAAACCTTATGAGCCAAAGTTGACAGATGCAAAATATAAATTACCTCTTTTTCAAAGGATGTTTCTTTCCAAAGAAAAGAGAGAAAAGCTGATGCATGTGCAGTTTGATAAAGATGCAGAGAAATATAAAAAGCAACAGGAGAAATATGAATTGAGATTGATGCAATATAAGTCAGATACGGCAACGCTGAAGTCCAGGATGGCGCAGTATGAAAAAGACTTTTTGGCATATCGGGATTCAGTGGTTTCAAAAGTAAGAGAGTTGGATTCTTTTCGGTTGGCCTTGTATGAAAATGCATTCATGAGAAGTTTTGAGGTGGCAAAGAATAGTATTCTATTCAGGTTACAGAATAAATCCTTATACACATACGATGTCTTTTCGGATATTTTATTTCAATGCAACAGAATGGCCCGGTTGAAAGATCTGGACAGATACTATCTGGATATCTATTCTTCCGCCTATAAAAAATTGAAAGCTGTTTGTGCCAAAGATTTTCCGTATCTGCTCTTTGATAAATATGCATCCGTTGATTACAGTAATATTGTTTATCCTGGCATGTATAATCAGCATTTTAACAGCATGATGGGAAGAGATCAGGCAGTGCGGAGTCACATTGAAAAAGCGGTTGACACCCTGATTGCAAAACAAACAAAGCTGGGTATGTTCAATCCGTCTAATTTTAACGTCTTTTATCAGGCTTCGCTGTCGAATTTTGGTTGGATCAATTGTGACCGTTTTTACAATTACAAGCCGGATGAAATATTTACATTGCAGATTCCAAATTATAATCTGAAAGACAAGAATGTTTTTGCAGTAATGAAGGATATGAACAGTCAGATTTCCATTCCATTATCCATGAACGGAAAGCATACCATAAGGCTGCCTAAAAACAAGCAGATTATTGTTGTGGCAATAGGATTAGACAATCAATCGACGCCTTTGTACGCAAAGCAGGAAATCAATGCTAGAGGGGATATGGATGTCGAATTGAAGTTTAAAGCAGCTAAGTTGTCGGAAATAAAAGAAATGATACGTAGCATCTGATCGTTTAAAGTATTGATTTCTTCCAGATGCTGATTTCCGTTTTAGTTGCCCCAAATCCTTCAAAATATGCCGCGATGCTTTTCTTGGAACTGCCGCAGAAATTGAAATTCAGTTTTCGTTGCTGTGCATCCTGAATGATGTGGTGCAGCAGGAATGTCATGGCTCCT
The DNA here is from genome assembly GCA_046329775.1 of Chitinophagales bacterium. Classification (GTDB taxonomy): domain Bacteria; phylum Bacteroidota; class Bacteroidia; order Chitinophagales; family JADIYW01; genus JADJSS01. The sequence continues at coordinate 237,902 of JAXLTX010000003.1, read as the reverse complement.
GAGTTTTTAAACGCTGTGTCATAACCACCGAATAAGTAATAAACACTATCCGTATCCTGAACAACAAATGCGGAAGCCAGTAGGTTTTTCTGCCCATCCAGACAGTCAAACGTATTTCCTACGTGGTGTTTTTTAACCAGCGCATTTATCTTTTCAAATTCGGGCAGTGAAATTTTTGGTTTTATGTTTTGTCGTGTAAATGTTGATGTCAGTAAGGCAAAAGATGCTGCTGTATTCTTACTTTCTTTAATGGTGTAATTTAATTTAGTCCCTTTCTGTACATTGCGTTTGTGATTGCTGCTTAAAGTAAATGCCTGATTCTTTTGTATGGTGTAAGTTTCATAAGTTTCTTTTTCAAAACCCGATTTTACTAAACTCAGTGCAGTATGTTCCGGTAAAAATTTAAAATAGGATTTTACCGTTTTGGGTAGTTGTTGTACAAGTTGTTCTGTAAGTTTTTGCTTCCTGTTCTTGTCTGTATCCGTAAAAAATAAAACAGACTGGTAGAAACTCACATCCGGCAGGTAGATACGTTTGGTAAATAAATTTCCTTTCCAGCAATACGGCAACGCTGCTATAATGCTACTCTCACTTTCACTTTCACTCTCACTCTCACTTTCACTTATTAATGCAACATCCCAGTTTTCTGCCACGGCATCGAGCCAGAAGGGATCTGAAAATACCGGAACAACGCCGTGCGTTGCACAAAATTGCCGGTAGCGTTCCTTGTTAGTCATTGTTTTTTCTGGCGACGACAAATATGGAGGTGGACAAAAACGGAATCCTGGTGGTTTCCGTATTGAAGATGTATTTTAAGACAAATCGTTTCAGCCATCCGTCTTTCAGAACATCCATCGGTGCCGTGATGTATTGCATGGAAAGTACCTCAAATCCTGCATCTTCCATCACCCTTTTAATTCGTGATTTAGTGTATATTCTCGCATTGGCAAATCGTTCATGTATGAACCGCGGCAGCCAGGAAAAGAAAGGGACGCGGTTCCAGGGCAGCAAGGGCAATCGAGCACCATGCGTTTCAAAAATCCACCATTTGTTTGGAACAGAAATAGCCGCCAGTCCGCCTGTTTTTAAAGCCTTGTAATAATTCTGAACATAAGCGTCACTCGTCAGGTGTTCTATCACTTCAAAACTGATTAGACGGTCGTATTGTTGATTCAGTTGCTCCTGTTCTACATTGAATACCTGAAAACTGCAATTGTTTATCTGATGTTCCTTTTTATAATTTTCAAAAGCAGGTTGATGGTCGTCGTTTATTTCCACACCAAAACAGGATTTGAATTTATCCGATAATAGAAACATGGAAGCCCCGTTACCGCAGCCTATTTCCAGCAGTTCCAGACTGGTATTTGTAAAAGCCGGAATCTGATTCACCAGATTCACCCTGCGTGAAATGATGACATCCGTAAAGTCAGCGGGTTTGCCGAGATAATGTTCCCCGTCAAACATGGTGGTATCAACTCTTGAAGTATTAGACATAATCAGTAATATTCAAATGTATATCTTGTTGTTTGAGGCGCACTGCTACCCTCTGTCATGATACGTGTTTCAGAAATCACTCTATTGTTTGAATCAAATGTATATGTAATATTTGTAGTGTAGTAAATCCTAATAATCGTTGGATTTATTGGGTTTCCGATACAATAGATTCGTTCTATTTTGTTTGCAAGATTTTTACTGTTTGTAATTTTATAGTTACCAATATCTGTTGTCCAGCTAATATTTAACCCAAATGATGCTGAACGAAGATTGTTTATGTATGAAGTATAAGTATAGTTTGATGTGTCTGAAACAAATGGAGTCGGACCAGATGTAAAGGTAAAAGTAGTACTTAATAGGTTTTCATTTGAATAATTTATAAAGGTTGGTGTTGCATTAGTTGGATTTCCGAGTGGATACAATACATTTGAAATAAGAAGATTACTTGGATTGTAATTGTATTTCAAAATTAATGGACTGTTGTAATAATATATTGTAGAGTCTAATCTACTGTTAAAAACATAGCTAACCGAAGAATCAGTTGCAGGAATACCGTTTGTGTAATTCCGTGCAACAATTTTATTGTCGTAAAATGAATATCGTATGGTCAATTTTGTTTCATTTGTGGAATCTGTTATAACAATTGAGTCTAGTCTAGAACTGGTATTATAATAAAAATCTGCTACTGTAATTGTATTGCTTTCATTTGTAATTCGTTTAACTAAATTATTGGTCTGTATTGGAGTGATTATCGGATCGTCAGTATTACAAGAACAAATGAATGTTAATATGCTAATTGTTAATAAGGAAATTTTAAATGTTGGGTTCATTTTTTATAATTTATCAAATGATTTTAATTAATGATTCATAACTTACACATAAAAGTGTTTTGTACAGACAGTGCTATAAAATTAGCAGTAAAATTAACTATTTTTATTTCAAAATCTTAAATATTCTTATCTTACTACTTATTACTTATTATTTACGACTAAAGTATGACACATAAAATAACATCATTTTCTGATTATAAGGAAATCTATAAAAGAAGCATAGAACATCCGGAGCAATTCTGGACGGAGATTGCAGATTCTTTTGAATGGAGACAGACCTGGGATAAGGTGCTCGAATGGAATTTTAAAGAACCGAATGTAAAATGGTTTTTAAACGGAAAACTGAACATCACGGAGAATTGCATAGACCGTCATCTGGAAGCAAACGGCGATAAAGCGGCCATCATCTGGGAAAGCAATGATGTGAACGAAGCGAACCGAACGCTGACCTATAATGAACTGCATGCCGAAGTTTGCCGCTTTTCAAATGTGCTGCAAAACAACGGCATCGGAAAAGGCGATCGCGTTTGCCTGTATATGCCGATGATTCCTGAACTCGCCATTGCGGTATTGGCCTGCGCACGTGTCGGTGCCATTCATTCTGTGGTGTTTGCAGGCTTTTCTTCACAATCCTTATCCGACAGGATCAATGATTCCGAATGCAAGGTGCTAGTGACGGCGGATGGTTTGTATCGCGGTAATAAGACCGTAGGACTGAAAGAAATCTGTGATGAAGCGTTGCAATCAACGCCGTCCATTCACAAAGTAATCGTGTACAAACGAACCGGACAGGATATTCAGATGCAGCTCGGGAGAGACGTGTGGTGGCACAGCGAAATGACGAAGGCCGCCAAAGAGTTTGAAGCGGTGGAAATGGACAGCGAAGATCCTTTATTTATTCTCTATACGTCCGGCAGTACCGGAAAACCTAAAGGCGTGGTGCATTCCTGCGCCGGCTATATGGTGTACACCTACTATACTTTTTTAAATGTCTTTCAATACGAAGCGGACGATGTGTTCTGGTGTACCGCCGATATCGGCTGGATTACCGGACATTCGTATATCGTGTACGGCCCATTGCTGAATGGCGCTACAACCGTAATGTTTGAAGGGATTCCGACCTATCCGGATGCAGGCCGTTTCTGGGCAACCATTGATAAACTGCAGGTGACGAAATTCTATACCGCACCAACGGCAATTCGCTCTCTGATGGCGAACGGCCTGGATTTTGTAACGCCCTACAAACTGGATTCTTTGAAAGTAATTGGCTCGGTGGGAGAGCCGATCAACGAAGAAGCCTGGTTCTGGTACCACGACCATATCGGCAAGGAAAGGTGCCCGGTGGTAGATACCTGGTGGCAGACAGAAACCGGTGGTATGCTCATTTCTCCGATAGCATATGTAACGCCCACCAAACCTACCTTTGCCACCTTGCCTTTGCCGGGTGTGCAGCCTGTTTTAGTGGATGCGCAAGGTGTGGAACTGAAAGAAAATAATGTAGAAGGATTGCTGTGTATGAAGTTTCCGTGGCCGGGTATGATACGCACCACTTACGGAGATCATGAGCGTTGCAGACAAGCCTATTTTGCTACGTTTGATAATCTATATTTCACCGGTGATGGTTGCAGGAGAGATGAAGACGGCTATTACAGAATCATTGGACGGGTGGATGATGTGATGAATGTGAGCGGGCACCGGCTGGGAACGGCCGAAGTGGAAAATGCGATCAACGAACATCCATTTGTGATTGAAAGCGCGGTGGTAGGCTACCCGCACGAAATAAAAGGACAGGGCATTTATGCCTTTGTCATAGTGGATAAGCAAAGCATTGAAAAGGGACTGGTAGATACGGATGCCCCGGTAGAAGATGGTGCGGGCGTGGACAATAGTTTACATTTGCTGAATATTGCCGCGTTTGAAAATGAAGTACGGAATATCGTGAGTAAAATCATTTCACCGATTGCGAAACCCGATAAGATACAAATCGTTTCGGGTTTACCGAAAACCCGCAGCGGCAAAATCATGCGCAGGATCTTACGCAAGATTGCCGAGCGCGATGTCAGCAATTTAGGTGATACGACTACATTACTAGATCCGGGTGTAGTGGATGAAATCAAGAAAGGAGCGGGGTTGTAGCTTAAAATTATGAGATGAAATTTCAAGTGATAATAATTTTCATATTACTTATGTATTTTCTTTATTCATGTACAGAGAAGAAAGCTAAGTCTGATAATTTTTCTGAACCAACAAAAATTGATTCACAGTTTATTGGTAAGACTATAAAATATACTATTGAAAAATTGGAATTAGATACAAATCAATTTTGGGTATCTGATGAGCCGCCAGGATTCTTGAGTGGTTTTAATATAAAATTGAATGATACTATGCTTTATTATTTAAATATTGATAGTTCTGTTACGGATATTTCAGATTCTACAATGATTACATATAAACAGAGGTACAAACATATAATTGATAGAAAGATTATATTTATTGAAGAACGTAATATTAAAAGAAAATCTAAGAAGTATTATAAGTAATTACTTCATCAAAGGTATTTTACTTTGTGTAAAAAGTCTTTGGATTACTTTTATGGCTCAAAAAGTGACAAAGTAATATCTATTTATACTAAAACACTCCAAAATCTACACTAACTTTAGATATGTTCTTCCTAAAAATAATAGCAGGCTGGATAGCCTATTTTGCATTACACAGCATATTGGCAGCAAATGCTGTAAAAGAAAAATGTCGTCTGCAATTTCCTGTTCTATTCTCGTATTACAGAATCATCTATAATCTTGTCGCTGTAGGAGGTTTGCTGCTGTTGGCTTACTCGTCGTTTCAGGATAAAAATTTTCTGATGCAACAAACGACGTGGATGAAACTTGCCGGGCTTTTCTTTGTCCTGCTCGGAATGCTTGTGCTGGGAATTGCTGCTTCAAGTTTTAATATGAAAGAATTCTTAGGACTAGAAAAGGAACAACTTAATCAGGAGGCAAAACTTGTCACCAAAGGTGTGTATGGATATGTCCGTCATCCCTTATATACCGGCGTTTTTATATTGTTGCCCGGTGTCTTTCTGTTGCGTCCTACGCTCAGCATTTTATTGTTTGTGTTCATTACAGCCATCTATATAGAAATCGGCAGCAGGCTGGAGGAACAGAAACTGATTGAAGTGTTTGGAGAGCAGTACATAAAATACAGCAAATCCGTCAAGCGTTATTTTCCGTTTATCTATTAACGAAGAGGCGTCAAGGCATTGCCTTGAAATTCGATGCCATCCCATCCAAACTGCATGAAGTTGCGGATGTTCTGATGGTCCATTCCATTTGGATTTTCCAATACATCCTTTCTGTAGTAGTCGCCAAAACAAGCCAGCGTTTGCGCTTGTGAAAGCCCATGCATGTTGGCGAATGAAAACAATTTGCAGGAGCCATTATTTTGTCCGGCTTCGTTGTGATAATTCCCGTTTCTAAAGGCTGTTGGCGTAAACGAATACAGCGAATCTATCAATGCAATGACTTCCTTAAAGTCAATCGATTCGGGTGCATTGTCTAACTTCGCTGTGAATGTGGCAATATCCATGATTGACTGCTGTTTATTAAGCCAGCTCCACACTGCTCACTTTGCGAAAGGTGAATTCATTGTAGATATGTCGTTTCGCAAAACGTGCAGGTGAGTCGGAGTTCACGAGTTTAATATAAGTGTTTTTCGGAACATTGAAAAATTCATAACTACTGCCATTCAAAAAAGTGATTTCCAAAACCTGTCCTTTGTAATCAAAATCACTGATGTTAAAGGTCATGATGGTTTCTTTAAATTCAGGCATCAGGGCTTCAATGGTTTCGGGCGCAATGCTCACCAGGAAATGATAGGCTTCAATCATCTCCCGGCTTTTTTCTTCAGCATTTGCTTTTTCCGCTTCATCCTGGAATTTATCCGGATGGTAGGCTTTCATAAAATTACGATAAGTGGATTTTAAGTCAGTTAAAGTGGAAGTTGGCGTAGCTTCAAATAATTTGCGGTAGTCGTTGATTTTTTTCATGCGGGTGCAAAGGTACGGCTTTGTCTTTGTGAATCAATTGCTTAATGGGCACTTTACTGTTATTAAAATGCTAAACCAGCTTCACTTTATTCCCATCAAACTCCACTATAGTGCCTTTGGCCAGCTTATTTCTCTTGCGCAGTTCTTTTTTGCCGTTCACTCTTACCAAACCATCTTCTATGACCGCATTGGCCTGTGCACCGCTTTCGCACCAGTTCAGCGCTTTCAGCAACTGGTTCAGTAAAATCAGCTCGCCGTGTATTTCAAAGGTTTCCATATGCCGCTTTATTTGTACTTTTATTCATCAAAAGTAAGCATATTATGCAAAAAGTCTGTGCCATTTTATGGTTGTGTCTGTCGTTTTCAATGTCAAACGCACAAACCTATAAAGCAAAAATCATCACGAATTATGGAAACATCACGGTGGTTCTGTTCGATGCGACACCCAAACATCGCGATAATTTCGTTAAGCTGGTAAAAGAACATTTTTATGACAGTTTATTGTTTCATCGGGTGATAAAAGGCTTTGTGATACAAGGCGGCGACCCGACTTCCAAGACGGCTTCCGATACAGCATTTTTGGGCGAAGGTGATTTGGGATACACGATTCCTGCTGAATTTGACACCGCTATTTTTCATAAACGCGGTATGCTGGCGCAAGCACGCGACGACAACCCGCAGAAAGCCTCTTCGGCCTGCCAGTTTTATATCGTGCAGGGAAAAATCGCAGATGACTCTTCTTTTGCAAAAGCAAAGAGAAGAACAGGTAATGAAATTCCGGAACATCATAAACAAGTTTACCGTACCATTGGCGGCATTCCATGGCTGGATATGGGCTATACCATTTACGGTGAGGTCATAAAAGGAATGGATGTGGTAGATAAGATTGCCGCTGTTAAAACGGATAAGAATGACAGACCCTTGAAGCCTGTTCGTATCCGGACAGTTGAATTGATTGGGAAAAAAAAGAAGCACTAGTTTTTCACAAAGGGCTTTACAGCCTGCTCCTCTTCATTTTGTAAGGAAAGTATATATTGTCCGGCACTCAGCTCGGAGACATCAATGGAATGATTGTACGTATCATCTTCCAATACGGTTTGTCCGTAAAGGTTTACGATGCTGAAATGTGTTCTTCCATTCGGGGAAAAACCGCTGAAGGAAATGAAATTATTGGTGGGATTCGGAAACAGTTTACAATCTGAAACCATTCTTCTTGGTTCCACTGAAGTGAGCGTACAGGCATCGCTCAACTTGTTGATGTAACTCCAGACCAGCGTGTCGTAGGTGGTTACGGCATCGCCATCATAAGCCGCTTCTCCCATGCGTATCACCACCAATTTCTGACTGGGTACCACATAGATTTTCTGATCGTTTTTTCCTAAGGCACAATACAAATCAGACGGGGCATTTGGAATCAGGTTGACAGGAAATACAATCTGGGAATACGGCACCATGGCCGAACCTTTTCCATTCAGCCACCATAAATAACCATAAGATTTGTTGAAGTTTTGCGATGTGTTGGTCATGGCACGGAAATAAGCGGTGTCTCTCAGTACCGTATCATTCTGCCAAACACCTTTATTCAACGTCAGCAAGCCGAAACGTGCCATGTCGCGAGCCCTGCTGTAAAATACGCTTTGAAACCACGCACCTTTCATTCCGGTCTTACTGCCAATAAACGTATCTGTTGCGCTGGTATAGGTACGACCTGTTACGGTACTCACCACATCTTCCAGTTTTCTGTAGGCACCCGTATGGTAGGACCAGCGCGTACCGGCATCCGCCTTGTATTGCAGGCAGGCAGCATTCTGACTCAGGTTGTCGCAGGGTAAGGCCGGTTCATCGTTCATACCGCCGGTCATGTTCAGCAGATTCTTTATCGTGATGAGTTTTTCCTTTTGTGGTGTTTCACTTGTCCAGCCCACACCCAGATATTTGGAAACGGAATCGTTGATGTTTAATAATCCTTTTTGTTGGGCAATCCCGACCATCATGGAGGTTAAGCTTTTGCCGGCACTGGCCCAATAGTGAAGGGAGTCTTGTGTAAAGGTGCCGAAATATTTTTCCAGTACTATCTTTCCGTCTTTCAATACGATGAATGCATCGGTTTTTGTGCTTTGTAGATAATTGTAGAGTGAATCGATTCTCGCCGGACACCAGCCGAGCCTATTGGGAGAAATGGTGTCCCACGTAGTGCCTGTTTTGGGCGGAAAGTACAGAGACTGCGCTTTTATTTCTGTAAGAATAAGTAGAAATAAAATAAGGGTCGATATATTCCTCATAAACGGCAGTTTTACTTTAGACTACAAATTAATTAAAAAGTTTAAAGAAACAGGCTATTCTCTCTAAGAAAGAATAGCCTGTAAACGCCCGACGACTTGATTTAGTATGTTATTTTGAGTTAATGTATTTATCCAGCTGAGTACTGTAGTTATTAAAGGTGAAGTCATTATACAAAGTGTAGTAATTGTTTTTGTCGATGGTTTTATCGTACGCAAATTTAGCCATTTCCAGCTTGTTTTGCTCAAATGTAAACTGTTGCAGCAACTGATGCACCTGATCGGTTTTTAAAGCCCTGTTTTTCAAAGCGGTTTTTGCCACGGCTAACATTTTATCTTCAAAAGATACATTTTTCATGGTTTGGATCAGTGTTTGTAAGCTGGCATCATCCATCAGATTGCCGTTTCCGTAGCCATAATTTCCGCCACCATAAGGATAGTTGTTCGGATAGTTGTTCGGATAGTTGTTCGGATAATTATTCGGATAGTTGTTCGGGTAACCATTCGGATAATTATTGTTCCATCCGCCGCCGTTGTTGCCATTGTTCCAGTGTGGTCCGGGGCCGGGTTTCGGAGGTATAGGGCAAGTAGGTAGGGGGTTTCCACAGGTAGATTGGTTATTCTGATTGTTTATCAGGTTGTCTATATACCAGGAGCTTTGCACAAAAGGCAATTTGGCGATGATTCTCAGTCCGGCATATCTGTCCAATTCCGCCACGGTTCTATATCCGTTTGCAATAGCCACCGGCTGTTCAAAGATGGTGCGTCCGTTAAAACCGTTTTCATAGATTTTAAGCATATGGTTACCGCTGTTCAAATCGAAGAAACGGAAGGTATTGGTAGATGATGTAATCATCTGATTATTCAGACTGACGGTGTAATTTCCATTTGAATTTATTTTTACGAAAAATTCGGCTGCAGCAAACAACTGACTGACCATTAAAATGGAAAAAGCGAGTGTAAAGATTTTTTTCATAAGAATGAATTTTATTGAAAACCGTAATACAATCGCCGTGCCAAAATTAGGGATGAGATTCTTAGAGATGAGATTTATGGTGTTTTTTGAGCAATCAATAACTGCCATTTCTCATTTCTATGGTCTCATTTCTTAAAACTATACAGAAGTAATCCACCAGGTATTACCAAAGGAGTCTTTCACGCCACAGGTCCTGCCATAAGATTGATCACTTAATTCCATGATACTTGTGCAACCCAATTCCAGTGCTTTTGCGTATGAGGTATCTGCATTTTCTACGTAAATGAATAAACCAGCCGGTTCTGTTTTCCACTGCTCTGTGGCTTCTGCACACATGATGCAGGCATTGCCGATTTTTAATTCGGCATGCATTAGCGTGGTCTCTTTTTCATCACGGAAATGTTTTTCCTTTATCTCCGCATCAAACAGCTCCTGCATGAATGTCAAAAAAGAGAGGGCATGCTCCACAATCAGATAGGGTGTTACTGTTTGGTATTGTGTTGTAATTGGCATAAGTGATTCTTAAACGATTAATTTTACGACGATATCCGGTATTTCACTGAGCAGATGGAAGAGGTCCTTGCTGATGCGTACACCGGTTTTTCCGGACTGGAAGGTGAGTGGCTGATCATTGTCATCATATAAATATACCGTGAACGGCTTTTTTCCCTGATGTTTGGAGACTATCTTGTAAATCCTTTCGACGATCGCTTCATCCAGATTTTTATAATGCATCATGATGCGTAAACCCTTGCTGTATTTTTCCAGCACATCCTGCAGGAATTCAATCTGGCTGATCTTCAATTCATATTTTTCTCTGTCGCGATAACTCTGTTTATAAAACCCTTTTAACATCAACCGGTTTCCCTGATCTAAGAATGCGAGATACTTGTTATAATCTTCACTGAAAAAGGCAAATTCCATGGTGCTGTCCATGTCTTCCATCACCACGATTGCCCAGGGGCGGCCATTCTTATCCATCCGCTTGTTTACGCTGGATACCATACAGGCTACCGTCACATCTTTGTCGCGGAAGCGCTCAATGTCTTCAAATGTGGTGTTGGTGTAGTGCTTGATTTCCAGTTCAAAATCATCCAGCGGATGCCCTGAAATATAAATGCCTGTGACTTCTTTCTCTTTCTGTAATTTTTCAAAAGACTGCCATGGATTGGTATTTGGAATTTCGGGTTCAGGAATCTCTGCATCTGCCGTATCACCGAATAAAGAAAAGGCGCTTGAGGAGTTTTGTTCTTTCACGTTATTGCCGAAACGAATGGCCAACTCTATAAAGGAAGAATCGTCTTTGTATTTGTAAAAGTATTGCGCACGATGTACATTGGGAAAGCTATCGAAAGCACCGGCCTGTGCCAGCGATTCGATGTTCTTCTTGTTGACTGAACGGGAACTGACGCGTTTGGTAAGGTCGAAGATGTTTTTAAACGGACCGTTTTTCTCGCGTTCTATCAAAATGTCCGTTACTGCCGCTTCCCCTACTCCTTTAATCGCTGATAAGGCAAAACGCACTTCTCCAGCCTTGTTTACGGAGAACTTCACATCGCTCTCATTGATATCCGGTCCAAGTGTGGGGACATTCATTCTTCGGCACTCACTCAGGAAGAAATTAATCTGCTTGATGTCATTCATGTTGTGCGATAACACGGATGCCATATATTCAGCCGGATAATGCGCTTTCAGATACGCTGTCTGGAAGGCCACAAAGGCATAGCAGGTAGAGTGCGATTTGTTGAAAGCATAGGAGGCGAATTTCTCCCAATCCACCCAGATCTTCTCGCAAATCTTTTCATCGATATCGTTTTTTGCACAGCCTTCCAAAAACATAGGTTTCAGCGAGTCGAGTTTTGCCCTGTCTTTTTTACCCATCGCTTTTCTCAACTCGTCTGCCTTACCTTTGGTAAAGCCGGCCAGTTTCTGAGATAACAGCATCACCTGCTCCTGATACACCGTAATTCCATACGTGTCTTTCAGGTATTCTTCCATTTCCGGATGGTCATAGGTGATAGGTTCTTTTCCGTGCTTACGGGCTACGAAGTTGGGGATGTAATCCATCGGTCCGGGGCGATAGAGGGCGTTCATCGCAATGAGGTCATCGAACTTATCCGGTTTCAGGTCACGGAGATATTTTTGCATACCGGCACTTTCAAACTGAAAGGTGCCGATCGTATCACCGCGTTGATATAATTCAAATGTTTTTTTATCGTCTAAAGGAATTTTATCCAGGTCTATCTTGATTCCGTGGTTTTTATCAATCAAACGCAAGGCGTCTCTGAGGATGGTCAGCGTCTTTAAGCCTAAAAAGTCCATTTTCAGCATGCCGGCTGATTCGATGATGCCGCCATCAAACTGCGTAACCAATAAATCGGCATCTTTGGCGGTACATACCGGAACATAGTTGACAATGTCATCCGGAGCGATGATCACAGCGGAAGCATGTATGCCTCTGTTTCGTATAGAACCTTCCAGGTCCTCAGCAAGTTTCAACGTACGTTCATGCATTTGTCCGTTGTGCCTGAAGGCGCGAAGCTCTTCCACTTCCTTAAAAGCTTCAGCAAGGCTTATTTTTGGGCGTTCAGGCACCAGTTTGGACATCTTGTCGGTGTCGGATAAGGGAACCTTTAAAACGCGGCCTACGTCTTTGATGGAGCTTTTTGCCGCCATCGTTCCATAGGTGATGATTTGCGCCACCTGATTCTTTCCGTATTTGTCAATTACATAATCAATCACACGTTGCCTTCCTTCGTCATCAAAGTCGATGTCAATATCCGGCATGGAGATACGGTCGGGATTCAGGAAACGCTCGAAGAGCAGGTTGTATTTTATCGGATCCACGTTGGTGATGCCGATGGCATAGGCTACAGCAGAGCCGGCGGCTGAACCACGACCCGGACCGATGGAGACACCGAGTTTCTTTCCTTCATTGATGAAATCCTGCACAATAAGGAAATAGCCCGGGAATCCCATATTTTGTATGGTTTTTAATTCAAAATCCAAGCGGTCGATGATGTCAATGGGCAATATGTCTCCCCAACGTTTCTTGGCACCTTCAAATGTCAGGAATTTTAAAAAATCATCCTGGTTGGTGAATCCGGCCGGTAATTTAAAGGCCGGTAAAAGTATATCGCGCTGTAAGTTCAGCGATTGCACTTTTTCTGCAATTTCAAGCGTGTTTTCTATGGCAAACGGAACATCCTTAAAGAGTTCCTTCATCTCATATTGCGTCTTGAAGAAGAATTTATCATTCGGGAATTTGAACCTGTCCGGGTCGGTAAAATCCTTGCCGGTTTGCAGACAAAGCAATATGTCGTGGGCCTCGCTGTCCTTTTGGTCCACATAGTGAGAATCATTGGTGGCAATCACCTTGACGTTGTGTCTTTCCGAAAATTTCAGCAATTCCTGATTGATGGCTTCCTGGCTCCAGCCGGTGTTGTCCAGATCGTAAATGTCATGACGCTGCAGTTCTATATAGTAATCCTCGCCGAAAATATCCAGCCATTCCAGAAAGACCTTTTCTGCGGCGGCAACCCCTTTCATAATCATGGTTTGGGGTACTTCCGCACCAATGCAGCAGGTGGTGGCAATCAGCCCTTCGCTGTGCTGCTTGATCAGTTCACGGTCCACTCGAGGAAAATCCATGTAGATGCCGTCAATAAAGCCGAGTGAAACGATTTTCATGAGGTTTTTGTAACCGATTTCGTTTTTTGCCATCAGCAGCTGATGGTAACGTTTATCCTTATTTTCGCGCGTGAATTTCTTATTGAAACGATCTTCTACCACATACACCTCACAGCCTAAGATTGGTTTTACGCCGTGTTTTTTACAGGCTGCAAAGAATTTAAAGGCACCAAACATATTGCCATGGTCGGTAATGGCAACCGCAGGCATATTATCTGCCTTGGCTTTTTTTACCATGGCTTCAATATCAGCGGCACCATCCAGCAGCGAATATTGCGTATGACAATGAAGAGGAGCGAAATCGCACATAAATAAGCTATAATGAATTGTTGAAAATGATAGTGAAATTACGATAGAAAAACCATCAAAACGGAATTGCAGTGGGATTTATTTTTCAACAAACATAACCCCTTGAAAGTTAAATCAAATATGGTTGCTTTAGTGCCATAGAGCTTCTATGAATTTGTAACAAACATAGAGAATGCCATAAAACATGGAGCCGATTATGCCCATCAACAGGAAGATTATAATGCCCAGACCTGTGAATATGCCTTTATTTGACGTTGTTTTTTGCTGTCGTTTGATAAGTTTGGGTAGGTAGGAGTCTATTTTTTCACTTGCTTCTGACATCGGAATGGAATAGTATTCCATCACCACCTTCACAGCTTCTTCTCTTTTCCCACTCAGGATATACTCATCGATTAGTTTATTGGCTTCCTCTCTTTCCATTGTATAAATATTTGCTGAAGTCGCTTTAATTCGCGTTACAATTTATAACTATTTTTTAAATGAACCATTCTGTTGATTTTCTCAAATAAGAAATAAAAAAGAAAGGTGCCTGTGATGTTCATCAGAATATCTTTGCGGGAATCGAAATTCAACTGCCATTGAGACTGATGCTTATACCAGTTTTGAAAGAATTCATTTAAAAAACCGAAAATATTAAATACAATTACAATTCCTAAACGTTCGTTCTTTTTGAGTGTTAATTTATGCTGAAAAATAGAGTAATATACTGCCATTTTTATACAGATAATAAAGCCGAACAGCATATGCTCAAAGGAATTGATGATGATTTCAATCCCGTCGTAAAATTTATCGGGACGGCTTCTGTCGATGCAAATAAAGAGTACATAAGCAACAAAAATTGTGTTTAGCAGTTTGTAGTTGTAACTGGAAAAATATTGCTTATTCGAATTCAGGTATTCCAGAGAAATAAACATCACCGGGAAATAATACAAAAGTTGAAATTGTTTGGATACAACAATCGATAACAATATAAATATGGCGAATACTCTTACTCTTGAAACAGACATGTTCAAAGATAAGGGTGCTTACCTAAGCCATTTGTTTTTTAATCTTTCTTAATACTATTCTGTTGTACCCATAAAAAAAGCCCAGACATTGCATCTGGGCACACGCAACTAAGAATTATTGATATTTATGAGGAACTCATAAAAAGGGTAATCATAGTTTTATGGTCGTTTTATGGTATTTGTTTTTGTACTGCAAGTTTACATACTATGTTGATGCATGTCAATTGAAATGAGTAAACGGTCACTTTCAGTTAGTAAACGGTCATATGAAAAATACTTTCAAAGTATATTGAAAGTTTGATAACTTTGTGTAAATTTCAGGTATGCAAGTGAAAGAAGCCAAACAGCAGTTTGTACAGGCCTGGGGAGCCCTTGGTTCTCAATGGGGTATCAATAAGACCATGGCGCAGATTCATGCGCTGATGATGGTGTCCACAGATGCACTCAGTACAGAAGAAATCATGGCTGAATTATCTATTTCCAGAGGAAACGCCAATATGAATATCCGCGAACTGACGGATTGGGGACTGGTGACCAAAGTTTTTAAACCGGGCGAAAGAAGAGATTATTTTGTTGGAGAAAAAGATGTATGGAAGATTGCCAGACAGGTGGCGAAAATAAGAAAAACACGGGAGTTGGATCCTATCCTGAAATTACTGACAGACCTGAAAGAACTGGATATTCCGGTGAAGAATGAGGATACGAAACAATTTCAAAAATTGGTAAATGAGGTCTATCAACTCGCCACTAAAGTGGATCGTCTGATCGAAGGGGTATTTAAGGCAGAAGAAAGCTGGTTCTGGGATAAGATGCTGAAACTATTCGCAAAATAAATCACTCCATACTGTTCTCCATATTTTCCAAAATACGCACCACGGCAGGACAGATTTCCGTATTCTTAACGGTCAGTTCTAGAATCTGCTGCATCTTCTTTCTGTTGGTGTGCGGGTAATCCTTACAGGCAAAGGGTCGCACTTCATAGATGGCACATTTGTTATCCGTTTCTAAAAAGCTGCAAGGGGTTTTATTCAACACGGTATCGCCATCATCATCTTTCGTAACATATCTTGCCATGAAATCTTTTGCTGAAATATGCAGGTGTCTGGAGATGCGGTTGATGTCTTCATTGGAAACCAAAGCCGGAGTGGTTTTACAACAGTTGGCACATTGCAGGCAATCTATTTCGGCAAACACTTCATCATGTTGTGTGTGAAATAATTCATCCACATCGTAAGGTTTCAGTTTTCTGAGTTGCTGAACCAGTTTTTGGTAGGCTTTCCGGTGTTGGGCCGCATTTTGTTTCAGGTTTGATATTTCGTTTTGAAGATTCATGTTTTAATTGACGCAAAGATTAAAAGGAACGCAAAATTGTAAATTTTTCATCGTGCATCGTTGATTGTTCATTATCTCAGCTTCACCTTATATACTTCTTTTTCCAGGATTTCTTTTACTTTTTGTTTGAAATCTCCCTGAATTACGATTTCACCGTCTTTGGCAGAACCGCCTACGCCGCATTTGGTTTTTAGCAGTTTTGCCAGTGCTTCCAAGTCTTCCGTTTTCCCGATAAAGCCCTCAATTAAAGTGACGGTTTTTCCTTTACGTTGTTTCTTATCTATAGAGACAATCAGCTGTTGTTTGTCGTTTGATAAGGTTTCGGTTTCTTCCTCCTCTGTTTCAAACTTAAAATCCGGGTTGGTGGAGTAAACGGTAGCAGCTCCCAGTTTTTTTTTCCAGTCGTCGATCATACTCATAATTTAAAATCTTTATCCACTAAATAATTCAGCGCCTGTTTTTTGCAGGTCACTTCAATGTAGTTTGTTTTTCCTTTATAATCGCCATCCATCTGTATGCTTTCGATTTTATTGGTTCTGATTTTTAAAGTTTTATTTACCTGATGTGTTTCCAGCATGGACTGGCTGGCGATATCACCGTACAATGCTTCATAAATCAGATTCGGCACTTTAGAGCGGTCGAAATTCTTTACAATGGTGATTTCAAATTTGCCGTCATTCAAGATACTGTTTTTGGTGAATTCCACGTTGTAGCCCAACTGTCCGGTGCTGGTAATGAGCACGGTGAAGGCTTCCGTTTCTATTGTCTTTTCATTGTCTATTTCAATGGAAAAATGCGGTAATTTATAGGTGAATGCGGTCGTTAAGACACCCGTTAGATAGGCACCGATGCCGCGAAACGGAATCTTGTCGAATTGCTCCACCACTTTGGCATCATAGCCAATACCGGCCGCCATGAAGAAAGGCTGTCCGTTTAGAATCAAGGCATCGATTTTAAAGGCTTTTCCCGTGTTGATGAGTTGAATGGATTTGGCCACATCTATCGGTATTTTGAGTTTTCGCGCGTTTGCATTTCCCGAACCGGTGGGTATGCTTGCCATGATGATAGGTTTATTCACCAATACCTGGCCCACTTCATTCTGTGTGCCGTCACCGCCGGCAACTGCCAGTATGTCTATGCCTTCAATCAGTGATTGTTGTGCAATTTTGATGGCATGCCCCGCATATTTGGTCACGAAAATATCGTACTCAAATTTTGTTAAATCCAGATTCTGTTTTACTAAACGCTCAGAAAACTTTGCACCAAAGGTGCCACCTGATTTTGGATTTACAATGAAACGAACTTTCTTCTTCATGCACTTATTCTTTATTCTCTTTCTCAAATTGTGTAATCAGTGATGCCACATGTTCCATCATGTTGGACTCGATGCTTGCTGCATTCTTAGGATACGTTTTCAACGTTTTTTTGTCTTTCATCCATTTGATGATTCGGCCATTTTTCAAATAAAATCGTTCCTCTGATTTGGTGAAATCGTTTGAATTAAATTCCTTGGAGGTAATTGTAAATTTATACGAATAGTATTCTTTAAAGATAAAAACCGGATGATTGTCTTTTATGTAGTTAGAAATGGCAGTTTTACCCATTTCGCCATAATAAATTTCTTTGATCAGTTTTATGTCATTCAATTGTCCAGTATAAACTGTGATCTCATTCCCTTCAGCCGATAAACCTTGATCTGATTTTAAAACAGCAATTTGATAATTCTTTGAGTCTGCATTCGTTTTTTCCACTATTGAACGAATATGTGCGATATCATTTTCACTTTGAGGGTAAGCAAAGAAATAATAAGACGAAAACACTAAAAATAATAAGACATTTTTCATTATTGAATTATTTAAATGCTTCATTATTTAATTAATCTCCGCTTTCAAGCTCAAGTCCAGACTTCTAACGGAATGTGTCAATGCGCCCACGGATATGAAATCAACACCGGTTTCTGCAAAGGAGCGTATTGTTTCTAAAGTTATTCCACCACTCGCTTCCGTTTCATATTTTCCATTAATTAAATCAACAGCTTCTTTTACCTTTTCAGGCACATAATTATCCAACATGATTCTGTCGATACCGCCACAGTTGAGCACTTCTTTCACATTTTCTAAGCTGCGGGTTTCCACTTCAATGCGAAGATTCAGGTTATTCGCTTTTAAATACTCATGTACTTTATGCACCGCCTTGGTGATGCCTCCGCAGAAATCAATGTGATTGTCTTTCAGCATAATCATATCGTACAAACCAAATCGATGGTTGAATCCGCCACCCACCGTTACGGCATATTTTTCCAGAAAACGAAGGTTGGGAGTGGTTTTGCGGGTGTCGATGACTTTTGCCTTGGTGCCCTCAATGGCTTTTACATATTCGTTGGTTCTGCTGGCAATACCGCTCATGCGTTGCATGCAATTCAGAACAAGACGTTCAGCGGTTAAAATGGAAACGACACTTCCGTATACATGAAAAGCTACATCACCATACTTCACAGTGGAGCCCTCCGGAATATGAACCTCCATCCGTAAACCTCCATCCACTTTTGCAAACACCGCATTTGCCACTTCCATTCCGCATAAGATACCATTGTCTTTCACTAAAAGCCTTGCTTTACCCTGTGCGTTTCTATCTATGGATGCCAAAGAAGAATGATCTCCTTCATGTACATCTTCATGCAGCGCATCCGTGATAAATTTGTTGAGTTCCTGATTGTCTAACATGTTGCAAAAGTAATCATTTTACTTGTCACTTATCACTTGCTGCTCTTCACCCAATCATTCTTTCTCAAATCGGATTTCCTGAATGTAATTTACCCCATCCGATTTTTTTACATAGATATAGGTTCTGAAGTTGCCCGTATTGGTTTTCAGGCTGCCGATGATATATTGGGCGCCATCTGTGGAATTGCCTTTGTGTACAACGGAAAAATCCCTGCTGGAAAATTTGCCTAAGAAGCTTTTAAGGATCATTTCTGCCTGCTCACGACTGTAATTGTCCGCATTCTCATCAATGGTGATGTCGACGCGCTTGTCAAAATTTTTAGCAATGGAAGAGGCATTGGCGGTCTTTAGGGCAGCTGGAATAGTACTGATTACATCCTGACTATCTGCGGGAAAGCAAAATAGTAAACAAAATATAAACAGTAATATTGGCCTTAAAACCTTCATAAAATCGTATTTTCGTGAATCGTAAAGCATAATCTATGCCAAACAAGGGCTAAAAATAGTTTTTTTTTAATAAAAATTAACAAGGTGAGTCAGCAACAGAAAGCAATGTTGATAATTATGGATGGTTGGGGGATTAACAGAAACCCTGCCAGCAGTGCCATAGAGGCAGCCAACACGCCGTTTACAGATAGTTTATACCTCAAATATCCCAATACCGGCCTCCTGACCCATGGCGAATATGTGGGTTTGCCGGAAGATCAGATGGGAAATTCAGAAGTAGGCCACATGAATTTAGGTGCCGGCAGAGTGGTTTATCAGGATTTGATGCTGATCAATAAAAAGATACAAACCGGAGAATTAGGTGAAAATGAAGTATTGCTGGCTGCCTTCGAATATGCTAAAGCCAATCAGAAGAAAGTACACTTCATGGGCCTGGTTTCTGACGGAGGAATTCACTCGCATATCAAGCACCTGAAAGCGCTGATTCAAATTGCTCAGGACAACGGCGTTCAGCAGAGTTTTATACACGCCTTCACAGATGGCAGGGATACAGATCCAAAAAGCGGATTGGCCTATTTGGAAGAAC
Organism: Chitinophagales bacterium; assembly: GCA_046329775.1. GTDB lineage: Bacteria > Bacteroidota > Bacteroidia > Chitinophagales > JADIYW01 > JADJSS01. Next base: position 218,184 of record JAXLTX010000003.1, on the reverse strand, counting down.
TGGAAACGTTTTGCACCGATAAGCCTGTAAAGATTGCGTCCGTTTGTGGACGTTATTACGCCATGGACAGAGACAAACGCTGGGAACGCATTAAACTTGCATATGACTTGCTGGTAAAGGGAGAAGGTGAAAAATTCACTGATGCCATGAGTGGAATTAAAGCATCTTATGCGAATGATGTCACCGATGAATTTATCAAACCTCTCGTCGTTACTGATGAGATAGGTGTACCGCTGGCATTGATGGAAAAGGATGATGTGGTGATTTGTTTCAATTTCAGAACAGACAGATGCCGTGAAATCACTACGGTGCTTACACAAAAGGAGATGCCGGATTATGGTATGCAGACATTGCCGCTGTATTATGTAACGATGACGATTTACGACGCCGGATTTAAGCACGTTAAAACCATTTTCGGTAAAGATAATATCCCGAATTCATTGGGAGAGGTTGTGTCTAAAAACGGATTGACTCAATTGCGCATAGCAGAAACGGAAAAATATCCGCACGTTTCCTTTTTCTTTTCCGGTGGCAGAGAGGAAACGTTTGATGGTGAGGAACGCATCATGATTCCGTCTCCCAAAGTGGCTACCTATGATTTGCAGCCGGAGATGAGTGCGCATCAGGTGAAACAGGCCGTGATTGAATATATTGAAGAAAAAGCACCCGATTTTATTTGCCTGAATTTTGCCAATACGGATATGGTTGGCCATACAGGTGTGTTCAGCGCGGCGGTAAAGGCCGCCGAAACAGTAGACGCTTGCGTGAAAGAAGTTGTGACAAAAGCATTGGAGAAAAATTATGCCATTCTGGTCACAGCCGACCATGGGAATGCAGATTATATTGTGAATACGGACGGTTCACCAAATACGGCACACACCAAAAATATTGTCCCGTTGTTCTTTATCAGCAATTTTTATAAGGATACCATGCAGCCGGGCAAGCTCGCAGATATAGCACCTACCATTTTAAAAATAATGAATCTGGAAATACCTGAAGAAATGGACGGTACGCCCTTGTTTTAACCATGAAATATCTGTACGTCATATTGTTGTTTTTTGCCGCCTGCCAAAGCGAGCAACTCAAAGAGGAATCTGCTGCAGCAGAGGCAGCTTATTTCGATTTGGCTAAACTGGTGCAGGCTGATATCGAGCATAATACAAGAAACGCCTGCAAAGAGGAAAAACAGATTGTTGTAAATGGAAAAGCGGAATCCCGAAAAACGGATTCGGCAGACTGGAAAAAAGAACTGCAGATTTTACTGGATTGCGATATCAATAAACCAAGCTGGAAAGGGAAGTTCATCCGCCGTGAAGACAAGCGATCTGATGGAACCCTGATTTGTCAGGTGTTCACGGCAACCTCAGATAAATTGCCGGTTAGGAGAATGTACATACAGTATAACAATGATAACGAGATTGCCAATGTTACGATTGATAAGAAAATAAGAAGTTTATTGTTTTCAAATGAACAGCAGATTGTCTATCAACCCGAGAAATCATTTAAAATAAACGCCACACAGAAAGCACTGTTTATGAAAGACTTTATTTCGGAAGTAGATGTGGAATTTCTTTGTGGCCATTAAAAATAAGCAGTAAAAGCATGACAACAAATACGAATCCTGCAGAAGGAATGAGGGATCTTACCCCAAAGGAAGTGGAATTGCGGAATTATGTAACCACAGTTATTACGGATAGCTACAAGAAATTTGGTTTCGCACAGATAGAAACGCCTTGTGTGGAAAAGATAAACTTTCTCACAAGTGGTGATGGCGGCGACAATGAGAAAATGTTGTTTAAGATCTTAAAAAGAGGAGATAAGTTAAATCTTTCAGCAGCGGGTAGAGAACAGGACTTGGTCGATCTTGGTTTGAGATACGACCTGACGGTACCCCTGTGCAGGTTTTATGCGAACAATCGAACCAAATTGCCACAGGGTTTTAAGGTGATACAGGTTGGCAGTGTATGGCGTGCCGAGCGCCCGCAAAAAGGCCGCTTCCGGCAGTTCACACAATGTGATATCGATATCATTGGTACATCCGGTGTCATCGCGGAAATCCAGTTGATTCTGGCAACGGCAACGGCTCTGCAAAATTTGAGCTTTACGGATTTTACAGTAAGAATCAACGACAGAAGAGTGCTGGAATCCCTTGCTGCCTATTGTGGGTTTGAATCAACTGCTTTTGGAAAAGTATTTATCATCTTGGATAAGTTGGACAAAATTGGAATTGACGGCGTGCAAAATGAACTGCAAAAAGCTGAGTTTCCAAATGAATCGACAGAAAAGTTTATCAATATCGTTAAAGCTGCGACAGATACACAAATTACAACTCAATCTATTGCCGCTTTATTGCCCAATATTCCGAAGAATGTGCTGGCTGATTTGACTCAGGTGATTGAAACAATTTCCTCTCATTCACAAAAACGTTACTCCATAAGATTGGATTTATCCCTGGTGAGAGGAATGGGATATTATACCGGACAGATTTTTGAAATCGGTATTGATGGGTTTGGCAGTTCAATTGCCGGTGGTGGCCGATATGATAAAATGATAGGGAAAATATTGAACGGGAAAGAAGAAATACCAGCCTGTGGTTTTTCCATCGGGTTTGAAAGGGTGATTGCCATTCTGGAAGAAAAACAATTTAAAGTAGCCAATCAATCTAACAGGGTGGCACTTTTGTACGATGATGAACTGACATCTTTTGATATGCTGCTTGCAGAAGCACAGCGACTGAGAGCAGAAGGTAATATCGTTTCACTGGAAATTCAAAATAAAAAGAATACGAAAAAGCAACTGGATACCCTCACGGATCTTGGATTTACGGCATTTGGTATCTTTCAGTCAGGGCAGGCCACTACCTTGAAGCGCCTGCAGGCAAAAGATTAATCTGGCAAAAAAGAAATGGAATGTCAGAATAGTCTGCCTTTCCGGTGGCATTTTGCACCAGCCGTGAACCTTTTTTATAAAAAATGGTTTAATGCCTAACAGGCAAGTGATGAATATAATATACTCGAAAAATACAACATGGTTCAAGGCTGTCTTGTACATCGCCGGAGTTTATCACATACTCTGGGGGATATCCGTTATATTTTTCCCGATGTTCTGGTTCGACCTAGGTTCACTTTCACATCCCAACTATATACAGCTCTGGCAGATTGTCGGTTTGTATGACCTGGTGTTCGGTTTTGGTTTCCTTATGGCTGCTTCCAACCCCCTGAGGCATTGGAGGGTTGTATTGATGGGGTTTGTCACCAAATTATGTGTTACCGTCGGATTCACTTATTTCTACCTCCGTGGAGAAGAGCCTTTCGTGGTGTTTAACATGATCTTGTCAAATCATTTATTTTGGTTGATACCCTTCATGGTTATCTTGTACAACGCCTATCGACATCAGTATCTGCTGGATAATGAAATGATTCATCTCAACGGGCTGGAAATTTCCGAGCTGCTGGATTTCTATGAGACCAACAAAGGGGAAAGCCTGCGGGATTTGTCGAATCAACAGCCGGTAATGCTGGTGTTTTTACGCCATTTCGGGTGCACTTTCTGTAAGGAAACGCTTTGGTTTATCAACAAACTGAGACCAGATATTGAAGCAAAAGGCACCAAGATAGTATTGGTGCACATGCACAATGAAATAAAGGCGATCGAGGAGCTGAAAAAATATAATCTGCAAAACCTGGATGCGGTATCTGATCCGGAATCCATGTTGTACAAAGGATTCCACCTTAAACGTGGGACCTTGTCACAGGTGCTTGGTTTCAAAGTCTGGATACGCGGCATTTACCTGTGGCTTACCAAAGGAGCTTTCATCTCAAGTCCGGATGGTGTGGATACGTTCCAGATGCCGGGTATCTTTCTGGTGCATAAAGGTGAAATCATCAAGAAATTCATACACCTGTCAGCTGCTGATGTTCCGCCTTATCTTGAACTCGCTGACTGCGAAAGTTGTCCCGGTACAAGCATTTGATGATTATTTCTCTTAATTACTGTTAATTGGACATTTTATCGTGTATTATCTTTTATTAATTTGTTGTAATAGTGTAATTTTAGATTGTTAAATCCAAGATTATGCAAAAACTAAAATTCTTGTTCTCGGCAATCCTGCTAATGCATTTTGCCGTTTCTAATGCTGCAAATGTGCAACTGACTGTTCGACTGAAAAACGGAGATGTGGTGACAGGCAAAACTACTTTACCCAAGATATCGGTGGTAACACCCTACGGTTCTTTGGTCATTCCCATAGAAAAAGTCAGTAACCTGAAACTGGGTATAGTTTCTGACCATAGTAAGGATGGTGCCGTATTGCCGGACTTAAGTAAACTCCAGTCGCTGACCAATGAAAATGAGGCAAAGGTTGTGTACGAACGTTTGCTGGCTTACGGAACGCCGATACTTTCTACCATCATTACCTATACACAGAATCCGTTTTACAGAATATCCGACAGAGACAATTATACCATTGAGCAATTAACGGATGAATTGTACAAGAAAGCAGATCTTACATCCGGCCAGAGTGTGAATGATGCGGTGACATACGACGGCTCCAATTATGTTGAAGGATCTGTGGCATTTGGCGATATCACCATTCAGGCAGAATACGGCAATCTTACCTTTAAACGGGAAAAAATCGAAAGCCTGGATATCTCACCGGTTGAAGAAGCCGTAATCAGCACCGACGGGAATTATAAACTCAAGGCAAGCTATCATATTTCAGGCAGCGATAACAACAAAGGCTGGTTGAATACAGGTGTTAAAGTGAAGAATGGAGATAAATTCAGCATTACCGCAACGGGTAAGGTTGTCCTGAAAAGCCTCTCCGGTGGTACATATGGTCCGGATGGTTATTTAAGCGGCACAAAAGACGGTGCATACACAGATGATATGAGCATTAAGTACGGAGCGGTGGTTTACAGAATAGGAGAGTACGGAGAGATGCAGCAGGCAGGTTCAAAATTTGACGGAGTGGCCAACGAGGAAGGTAATATCTATATCTCCATCTACGAGACGGTCTACGATAAATCCAATACGGGTTTGTACAATGTTAAAGTGGTGAAGAAATAAAGATGTTTGTGTCACTGGACCAGTTTCAGTACCTTAAAAACCTTGAAGAGCTTATTTCTTCAAGGTTTTTTTATTCAAAATATCCGAACGTGTAGAAGAAACCTGCACCTATGAAGTTGTTTTTAAACCTGAAATCATGGGTGTACGATACTTGTAAGCCTAAGCTGTGATGATGAGTGTAGAAACGGAGCCCCGCGAGCGAAATTAACCCGAGGTCGCTTTCTCGCAGCGTTTCGGATGCACTTAAAATATAGTTAAATCCGGTTCCTACATATCCACCAACATTTCCGTTTAATTTCTCTTTCTTAAATGCCGCATGTCCGATGTTGTAAAGCACCGTTGCCGGTAATTGTAACTGAAAGTAATTACCCTGTGTAGGATGGAATCTCGCACCCAATGCAATGGGAGATGCAACGGAAACAGACATGTTTTCTTTTATTTTGAAATTGAACCTTGGCATATATTGCGCAAAAGGTCCATAGCTGGTCGGTTCAGCATTATTTGTGTTCCTGAGTTTTGACCAGAAACCAACACCAATGTCATGCATGAAATCCGCAGCATAAACCGAAGGGCTTGATAGTATGAGTAGAATAATGAGATAACGTTTCATATTTGGTTTTATACAGCATATAACGTTCTTGCATTTGATTTTGTTCCGTTTTTTACAAGATAGCAAGAAAATTACCTGTTTGCCGAACTAAAATCGCCGGAAATTGTCTTGTTTGAAAGATTGTTTTAAATTTATCCCATCTTTATTCAATAAGGAAGACATGCTGGGCTATCGTTTTACAAAATTTATTCCTGTTCAGAATCAGAATATGGCTGATTTTGATAAGTTGCTCACCATCATGCGTCAGCTGCTTACTTATACTTCCGGTGATGCGCGTGAGGCTTTGGAATGGCTGACGGATCTGGATAAGCAATACAACCTTACGACCAATGAATATGGCTTGGGTGATTTTATCCGCGACTTAGTGGATAAAGGGTATCTGGAACCGGAAAACCCGCAGAGTGATCATCTGAAGATGACATCTAAAATGGAAAAGACCATCCGTCAGAAATCGCTGGAAGACATTTTCGGTAAGATGAAAAGATCGCGCCGAGGGAATCATAGATCCAATTTCGGCGGTAATGGAGACGAACCCACGGGAGATATTCGTCCGTATCAGTTTGGCGATAAACCCGAACAAATATTAATGACAGAATCACTAAGGAATGCTCAAATCAATAGTTCTTCGGAAGAGTTTCTATTGCAGGAAAGCGATCTGGAAGTGATGGAACAGGAGTATCAGGCGCAGACGTCTACCGTGCTGATGATTGATATTTCGCATTCCATGATTTTGTATGGCGAAGACCGCATTACGCCGGCGAAGAAAGTGGCGATGGCCTTAAGCGAGCTCATCATGACACGCTATCCGAAAGATACCTTGGATGTAATTGTGTTTGGAAATGACGCCTGGCAGATACAGGTGAAAGATTTACCGTATTTGCAGGTGGGGCCTTACCACACCAATACGGTTGCCGGCCTCGAGCTGGCGATGGATATTTTGCGCCGTCGAAAAAACTCCAATAAACATATTTTTATGATTACGGATGGAAAGCCCACTTGTTTACGCGAAGGCCTCACATACTACAAGAACAGTTTCGGGCTGGACAGAAAGATTGTCAATAAATGCTATAACTACGCTGCGCAATGCCGCCGCTTGAATATCCCCATCACGACCTTCATGATTGCCAAAGATCCATATTTGCAACGATACGTACAGGAGTTTACAGAAATCAACAAAGGCAAAGCTTTTTATACTTCACTCGATGGCTTAGGTGATTTTATTTTTGAAGATTACGAGCGAAATAAAAAGCGCAGAGTAAGATGATATGGTAGATTTTTTGTAAATTGACATTGCCAAAAACGTATACTATGTCAAAATACAAAAGTCCTTTGCTGAATAATCTGCAAAAAAAATCACGCATTTATTTAGATGGTATGGACGAGGATGCACTCGAAGAAAAACAATACTATTCACGCCGTCAGTTTTTAGATACTTCCGTCAAATCAGCATTGATCGCAGGTGTGGTGTCTTCCATTCCATTATTCAATTCCTGTAATAATAATTCTTCTTCAGGTTCTTCAACATCGGATTCCTCTCTAAAACCCAAAGTGGTCATCATCGGAGCCGGTATTTCCGGGTTGAATGCGGCACGTTACCTGAAAAAATCAGGTGCCGTAAAGTATGAAATTTACGATGCACTCAAACGTTGCGGTGGACGAATGCATACAATCCTGGAATTCCTGCCGGGACTTACACTCGATATCGGCGGAGAGTTTGTAGATACGGTACACACCGAAATGCTGGAACTCTGCAAAGAATATAAATTAGAACTGAACGATTACGCCGCAGATCCATTGCACGAAGGCGAAGGCCGGGAATGGTATGTCATTAATGACAAACGATACACGATAAAGCAGGTGTTTAATGAATTCAAGCATTTTTTACCAACCATTCAGAAAGATCTGGAGTCCTGCGGTCCAAACTATGATACTCCCGCTTTTGTTCGTCTGGATAAACTTTCGCTGGACGAATACATAACAGGACTGGGCATAACAGGATGGTTGAGGGAACTGCTTCGGTGTGCCTATTTATCTGAATTCGGTTTGGATTTGGAAGATAATTCTGCCATGAATTTTATTGATATGCTGAGTGTGTCAGAGAAAAATGAAATGGAATTGTACGGACAAAGTGATGAACGTTATTCTATCAAAGGCGGGGTCGTTTCTTTGATCAATGAACTCGTAGCAGATGTGGGTAATATTCACATGGAACACAAGTTGACGGAAATAAATAAGGCAGGAAACGGCTATTCACTGATATTTGAAAACGGCAGAACTACGTATGCGGATGTCGTTATACTGACCATTCCATTTACCGTTTTGCGGGATGTGAAATTTAATGTCGGAGCTATTCCTCCGCAGAAACTGAAAGCCATAAGGGAATTGGGTTATGGACAAAACGCCAAATTGTTTTTAGGTTTTGATGAGCGTGTATGGCGTACCCGTCATAAAACCATCGGTTATTTATTTAATGATAAGATACACAATGGCTGGGATAGTTCTTTCGGACAAACAGACAATAAAGGTCCCGGATTATATACGGTGTTTTTAGGTGGTAAAGATGCCGTGTATATGGCGGAAAATAAGAAAGACACTCAGAAGTTTGTCGATATGTACCTGCCGATACTGGATAAGATTTATCCGGGCATGAAAAGTAAATTTAATGACAATGCAGACATTGCCTGGTGGCCGAAATCTAAAATCATCAAAGGTTCTTATTCCGCCTTTTTGCCCGGCCAGTGGAATGATGTGATGCCATATATCAGCGAACCGATTGGTAATATCTTGTTTGCCGGCGAACATTGCAGCGGAGATTTTCAGGGCTTCATGAACGGTGGTGCACAAACAGGAAAAGAGGTTGCTTTGTCTTTATTAAAGAAAATTAAAGCAATATAATTGTAGTTTTGTGCCCATGACATCATTACAATCGGAGCTGAAGGATTTACTGCAACTGGCCTATTCTGCTGAACGCGCAGCTTCTTTCGCTTATCAGGGGCATGCCGATGCCGTGAAAGAACCGGAAGACAAGATGCGTATAAGGGAAATTGAAGACGATGAATGGATACACCGGGCAGATGTGCTGAAAATCATGCAGGAATACGAGATTCCCGTTTCTACGTGGTATGAAATTAAGTACTACATCATAGGTAAAATCATCTGCTACAGTTGTTATTTCATCGGATGGTTCATGCCCATGTACTTTGCCGGACGTCTGGAGAGCGGCAATGTAAATGAATATTTTATCATGAAAGAGTATTTTAATAAGATAGGTGTTACAAAACATGATGCGGCATTGATTGAAATGGGTATGAAAGAAAAAGAACATGAAGTCTATTTCTTATCCAAAATTAAAACACACAAGTGGCTGCCATTTTTTGAGAAAGTATTTTCTTGGGGAAACAATAAGAGCTTAAATTCCATCAAATAATTGTAACAAATCACCAAAATCTGTGTTCTATTCATATGCAATCTATTACCACCATCGCCCAACTGAAAAAATCAGGGTATCAACCCAAATCCATTAAGCAGGAATTAAGAGATAATTTAATTACGAGTTTAAAAGCAGGAAAGAAAACGTTTGACGGTATCATTGGCTACGACACTTCCGTGATTCCGGACGTGGAACGCGCCATCCTCTCCAAACATAATATTTTATTGCTGGGGTTGCGCGGTCAGGCAAAAACGCGTCTTGCCCGTCAGATGGTAAACTTGCTGGATGAATATATTCCGGTGGTAAAAGGCAGCGAGATTCTAGATGATCCCTTACAACCTTTATCCCGTTTTGCCAAAGATCTGATAGAAATAAACGGTGATGAAACACCGATAGAATGGGTACATCGTTCCGAACGCTTTGGAGAAAAACTGGCCACGCCGGATGTGACGGTTGCCGATTTGATTGGCGACGTCGACCCCATAAAAGCAGCCACACAGAAAATGAATTACAGCGACGAAAGAGTATTGCATTTCGGTATCATTCCACGCTGCAACCGTAGCATTTTTGTCATCAATGAGTTGCCGGATTTACAAGCCAGAATTCAGGTGGCACTGTTTAATTTACTGGAAGAAGGTGATTTGCAGATTCGCGGGTTTAAACTGCGCTTTCCGTTGGATATGCAATTTGTGTTTACCGCCAATCCGGAAGATTATACCAATCGCGGTTCTATCGTAACGCCCTTGAAAGACCGTATTGAATCGCAGATTCTGACACATTACCCTAAGACTATTGAAGATTCCAAAGCCATTACGGCACAGGAAGCGGTGCTTCCCGAAGAGCAGGAGAAAAGAGTAATCATCCCCGAGCTGATAAAAGATTTGGTGGAACATATTGCCTTTGCAGCCCGCGACAGCGAATTTGTGGATGAAAAGAGCGGTGTTTCCGCGCGATTGACGATTGCCGCCATGGAAAACCTGGTGAGTACTGCGGAGCGCCGCGCCCTTATCAATCATGAAAAACAAACCGTCGTTCGTATATCCGATTTTGTGGGTGTTTTTCCGGCCATTACCGGGAAAATCGAAATGGTGTATGAAGGCGAGCAGGAAGGTCCGATGCGCGTGGCGCAAAACATTCTCGACAAGGCTATCCGCAATCTGTTTGTTCAGTACTTCCCAAATCCTACCAAGGTAAAAAAGAAAAAGGCTCAGCAGGAAGAGAAAAATATTTACAATGAAGTGCAGAAATATTTTGAACAGGGAAATGTGGTGGATTTGTTGACGGATGCTCCCGATTTGGATTATAGGAATGCACTGAGCGATATCAAGGGTTTGAAAGAACTCATATTGAATTACCTGTCTTCCAATATCGACACCTCTTCGCTGTACACATTTATGGAGTTTGTTCTGCATGGTATGGCGGCCTATTCCTTGTTAAGTAAATCTCAACTGGAGCAGGGTAATAAGTTCTCGGATATCACGTCAGCCATGTTCAATTATGGAGAAGAGGAGGTGGACGATGATTTGAAAGATTTGTTTAATTGATTACGCATCTTTTCTTTAGACCATTTTAACGCATTTTCAGGATTTACCGTATTTAGTTTCGTTGTTGGGCTTTTATAAGTCTCTATTTTATAGGGGAATACCGTATAAATTTGTAGATTCGCACAATATTGTGAAGGCGAACAAACAACAGCGAGACGATGAAGACGTTTTTAGAATTAAAGAAGAATTTAAAGAAAGATTTCAGCCAATTGGAGGCAAAGCGAGTTGCGTTGCTGGGAGACTCATCCACGCAATTGCTGATGCAGGCTTTGAAAGCCACCGGATATGAAAGAGGCTATCATCTGAATATATTTGAGGCGGATTTCAACCAGATTGAACGACAGATTTTTGACAATTCTTCTGAGTTGTATGAGTTTAAGCCAGAATTTATCATCATTTTTCAGTCGGCGCATAAGTTGCTCTACCGGTACAACAAAAAAAGTATTGGCGAGGCCGTTGGTCTGGCAAATGAAAGACTGGAAACCATATCCGGCTTTATCTCTGCCATTCAGGCTAATCTGAATGCAAAGATCATTTATTACAATTACCCCGAAATCAATGATTCATTGTTTGGAAATTACGCAAACAATATAGAGGTCTCTTTTCTGTATCAGCTTAGAAAACTGAACTATGAGTTGATGAATCTGTCCATACAGCATCCCAATTTCTTCATTTGTGATATGTCCAGTATACAGAATCAATTGGGCAAGTCGGTGATGTTTGATACTTCAGTGTATATCAATACGGAAATGGTGTTGAGTCTGGATGCTTTGCCACATATCGCCTACAGAACATTGGATTTGATAGCTGCTGTGTCCGGAAAATTTAAGAAATGTCTGATATTGGATCTGGATAATACCACATGGGGGGGGATCATTGGAGACGACGGCATAGAGAACATACAGGTTGGTACGCTTGGGATAGGAAAGGCCTTTACAGAGTTGCAGTTGTGGGCGAAAAAACTGAAAGAAAGAGGCATCATCCTAGCCGTTTGCAGTAAAAACACGGAATCTGTTGCCAAAGAACCATTCGAAAAACATCCTGACATGGTACTCCGTCTGGATGATATCGCCGTTTTTGTCGCAAACTGGGATAATAAGGCAGATAACATCCGACACATTCAGCAGGTATTAAACATAGGATTCGATTCCATGGTATTTCTGGATGATAATCCGTTTGAACGCAACCTTGTCCGGGAACATATCAAAGATATAACGGTACCTGAATTACCGGAAGATCCGGCGGATTATCTGGAATACCTCTACACCCTAAACCTCTTTGAGACGGTTTCCTTCTCCGAGCTGGATGCAGAGCGCACCAAACAGTATCAGGTCGAAGCGCAACGGGCAGAACTTCAAAAGAAATATACAAACGAAGAGGATTACCTGAAGACCTTAGATATGACTTCACTTGTGGAGCCGTTCAATAAGTTCAATACACCACGTGTGGCACAGCTCTCTCAGCGTTCCAATCAATTCAACCTGAGAACCGTTCGTTATACTGAAGCAGATATCGAGTTATTGGCTCAGTCGGAAAAATATCATACCTTTGCCTTTACCCTCGATGATAAATTTGGTGAAAACGGACTTATCTGTGTGATAATTCTTGAAAAGACAGGAGAACATGACTTGTTCATTAATACCTGGCTGATGAGTTGCAGGGTATTGAAGCGGGGCATGGAAGACTTTGTCCTGAATACAATTGTTGACTTTGCAAAAGAAAACGGGTATGAAAGAATTGTCGGAGAATATATTCCGACGCCTAAAAATGAGATGGTCAGAGATCATTATAAGAATTTAGGATTCACCGAAGCGGATGGCAAATGGGAGATGGAGGTAGATGCTTATATATTCAAAAACGTTTACATAACTAAAAAATAGACATAATGGACGCGGCTCAGATTCTTAAGGAAGTAAATGAAATTTTTATCGATGTGCTGGATAATGAAGATATTGTATTATCCAGAGAGACTTCCGCAAAAGATATAGAAGAATGGGATTCCCTGAATCACATTCAATTGATTGTAGCAATCGAAAAACATTTCAAACAGAGATTCACTTCTTCCGAAATTCAGAACTGGAAAAACGTAGGGGAGATGTGTGATGCTATCGCCGCTAAACAGAATCAGTAATGATTAAAGGTCAGGAATTCTCCCATACATTTCAGGTTACGGAATCCGTTTACAGAGGATTCATAGAAATCTTTAAGGATAAAAATCCATTGCACACGGATGAGGCTTTCGCCCGTTCTAAAAACTTTCAGGGCAAGGTGATGCACGGAAATATCCTGAACGGATTCCTGTCTTACTTCATCGGAGAATGCCTGCCAGATAAGAATGTGATCATTCAGACCCAGGAAATCAAGTTTATCCTTCCGGTCTATCTTGATGATACACTGGATTTTCATGCGCAGATAGAGGATGTATTCGAGTCCGTGCATACGCTTGAACTTAAATTTCACTTTTCCAACATGGAAGGAAAAAAGGTGGCAAAAGGTAAGGTACAAATAGGAACAATATGAATATACTGGTTACAGGAGGTTCATCAGGCTTAGGGGCTGAAATAGTAAAGGTGTTGTCATTGGACAATGCCAATACCCTGTATTTTACCTATTCCAAATCGGTAGAGAAAGCAGAAGCATTAAGAGCATCCCGCGAAAATATACATTCACTGCATTGTGATTTTTCTGATGATGCATCCGTGGATTCCTTCATAAGCGAATTGCAGGATTTGCCAATAGACATTCTTATAAATAATGCGGTGGTGGGTTTTGAAAAACAATACTTCCACAAAACGGCTTTCTCCCTTTTCTTGAAAAGTTTTCAGCAGAACATCATCCCCACCATCAGGATTACACAGGCATTCATCACACAGGCCCGAAAAAGGAAGTTCGGGAAAATCATCAATATCATTTCGTCCGCCAATATTAACAGACCTCCGATTGGTTGGTCCGAATATGTGGCCAATAAGGCTTATTTGCTTTCATTGAGTAAATCATGGGCTACGGAGAATATAAAATTCAATATCAGCTCCAATGCCATCTCACCCGGCTTCATGCTGACCAGTTTGACGGCAGATACCGATGAACGGATTGTGGAGCAGATGACAGAGGCGCATCCGCTGAAGAAGTTGCTTACAACAAAGGAGGTGGCGGATACGGTCGCATTTTATACCCGTTGTTCACAGCAAATCAATGGAACCAATCTGGTCATAAATGCCGGTAACGATTTACAATAAACAGAAAAAAAGAGCATGTTATTTAACTCCATTCAGTTTGTCATATTCTTTATCGCAGTCACTTCGGCCTTCTTTGCCTTGCCGCATCGTTTCCGTTGGTTGCTGTTGCTGGCAGCCAGCTGCTATTTTTACATGGCGTTTGTGCCTATTTACATTCTGATTCTTTTCTTTACGATAGTGGTCGATTATTTTGCCGGTATCTTGCTGGAAGATGCAAAGGAAAAGAATAAGAAACCTTACCTGATCGCCAGTTTGTTTGCCAATATAGGCGTTTTGGCAATATTCAAATATTATAACTTCATTAATGAGAATATCACACAGCTGCTTGGAGCGTTTTCTTTTTCCAATCCGATTCCTTATCTGAAAATCTTACTGCCGATAGGTTTGTCTTTTCACACCTTTCAGGCGATGAGTTATACGATTGAAGTATACCGGGGCAACCATAAGGCCGAGCGTAATTTTGGCATCTATGCCCTCTACGTGATGTTTTACCCGCAGCTGGTGGCCGGCCCGATAGAAAGACCACAGAATATACTGCATCAGTTTCATCAGGAACAGTTTTTCAATTACGACAGGGTCGCAAGTGGGCTTAGGCTGATGGCCTGGGGTTTCTTCAAGAAGATTGTGGTGGCAGACCGTCTGGCTATCATAGTGGATACGGTGTACAAGGATCCGGAATCACACACAGGAAAAACAATATTGATTGCAATCGTATGTTTCGCCTTTCAGATTTTCAGCGATTTTTCCGCTTATTCCGATATCGCTATCGGTTCGGCAAGAGTGATGGGATATGACCTCATGAAAAACTTCAATAACCCTTTTGTCAGCAAGAATGTCACTGAGTTCTGGAGAAGATGGCATATCTCATTGTCCACCTGGTTTAATGATTATTTATTTACGCCTTTTATTGTCAGTAAGAGAGACTGGGGGAAATGGGCGGTTGTCGGCGGTTTGTTTCTGACTTTTTTTCTGAGTGGCATATGGCACGGAGCAGGATGGACATTTGTCATCTACGGGGTGATGCATGGATTGGCAACCATCTATGAATTTCTGACAAAGAAAAGCCGCAAGAAAGTATCTAAAAAGATGCCACGTTTCCTGTACGATAATATCAGCATGGTGCTGACCTTCCTCTTTGTAAGCATTTCGTGGATTTTCTTCCGTGCAGAAACAATTCATAAGGCATTTTATGTGCTGACACATCTGTTTACGGATTTCTTCAAATCAAATCCGTACGGATTTATCTTTGACGATATAGCAAAGAGAGACCTGATGCTGGGATTCGTCTTTGTGGTGTTTATGCTCTTTGTAGAAAAGAAAAAGGAAATGCTGGCATTAGACAGATTCACCGAAATGCATTTCCTTCTGAGATGGAGTGTGTATCTCTTATTTTTTATCATTATGCTTGTATTCGGGGTGTTTGAAAACAAACAGTTTATTTATTTCCAATTTTAACTGAGTTATGAAGCGATTACTATACAAGATAATACCGGTTAGCATCCTGCTGTTTGTTTTATGCAATCTGTGGCAGGGCATTATAGATAAAGGGCTGAAAAGATCTGTCGAATACGGTTCAAACTATAGTGAATGGGACAGCATATACAAAGGCGGTATAGATGCGGAGGTGCTGATAATGGGGTCCTCAAGAGCAAAGATACTGGTAAATCCGCAGGTGATAACGGATTCTTTTGCAAAATCATGCTATAATATCGGAATAGACGGTCATAAATTCCTGACGCAATATTATCGTTTCTTGCTGTATCTGCAACATAACAAACCACCTAAGAGCATCTTGTTGTCTCTGGATATTTTCAGTCTCATCCACACCAAGGACTTTTATGCCTATGAGCAGTTTATCCCTTACATGAACGATACCATGATTCGCAATATCGTATTGTCATCAGATGTGTTTAGCTGGAAAGATATCTATATTCCCATGGTGAAATATACGCACAGGAAGGATATGATTCTTGATGGAACCCTTGCGTATTTCAGACCTACACAGATTAAAAACGACAACAAAAGAGGATTTATCAGCATAGATAAATCCTGGGATACGGCATTTGTGCGAAAAGCATTGGGACTTATGTATGCCGATGGATTTACGGCAAAGATAGATAGCCAGACCAATCGCCTTTTTTTGAGGTTTATTGACTATTGCCATGCAAACGACATTCGGCTTATTTTCGTATACCCTCCGGAATTCAAAGAAAATTTGGGACTTTGTCCGAACCGGAAGATGGTAATGAATTATTATGACAGCTTGTCTGCCGTCAAGAAAGTTCCATATTTCAATTATATGGCTTTTCCTTCCATCTATGCCGACACGTCTTTATTTTTTGACAGCCAGCACATGAATACCAAGGGCGTTAAGATATTCAATGAGCAGCTTGTAAAAGATATGAAAGGGGCTGGGATATCCTTGTAGCTTTTACCTGCAACTTCTTAAGAATTGTTCAAAAAACCAGATGGAATGCTGATAGCTTTTCAGGCTCACACGCTCATCGATACCATGAAACCCGATTGGATCTTCCATTGGACTGAACTTGATAATGTTATCTGAAACTGCAGAAAAATGCCTTGAATCCGTAGCGCCAATCAGTAGAAAAGGGGCGCTCAGCACACTGTCATAACTGCTTTTTGCTAAGCTGTCCACGGTACGGAATGCAATGCTTTTAACGGAAGTGGTTGCAGTTCCTTCTGTGATGTTGTTGTCTCTCACTTTTACAATCACCCTGTCGTCATTGATGATTTCCTTTACACGCCTCAGGATGTAGGTGGAAGAATCTCCCGGCAGCAAACGGAAATTAACGGTTGCTGTTGCCAGTGTGGGAATCACATTTTCTTTCATGCCACTGTTGATGATGGTGGGCACGGCCGTCGTTCTGATCATCGCATTACCGCTGCCGCTTTTCTCGTAATTGCTTACAATCAGATTTTTGAACAGTCCTGCATTGGCCATCGCCATGTTATTCGGGAATCCCATGTTCGGCCCGATGAATTTCATGAAATCCTGTGTCGATTCCACAAAGCGTGCATCAAAAGGATTCGAACGCAATTGTACGATTGCTTTGAGTAAGATGTCAATCGCCGTTTCTCTTTCCGGCATGGAGGAGTGCCCGCCTTTTTTGGTAACGGATAAATCCAGTGTCATATATCCTTTCTCAGCCGTGGCAATCAGGGCGACCGGTTTCTTTAAGCCGGGTACTTTTTCTCTGGTGACAAAGCCGCCTTCATCCATGATGAGATCCGCTTTTACGTTTCTGGATTGCAGCAATGCGGCAATCTGTACCGCTCCCTTTTTGCCGCTGATTTCTTCATCATGACCGAAAACGAAATACACGGTACGCTCCGGCTGATAGTTTTCACTCAGTAGTTTTTCTGTAGCTTCCATGATGGAAATCAGGTTGATCTTATCATCAGTGGTGCCGCGGCCCCAGATATAGCCGTCTTTTACCGTGCCGCCAAAAGGATTGCAGGTCCACATGTTTTTGGTGGTTTCCTCAATAGGCACCACATCCTGATGTGCCATTAAAATATAAGGATGCAGGCTTTTATCTTTTCCTTCCCATTTATACAGGTAACTGTAGCCGCTTACAATTTCACGGGTCAGTGTCTTGTGCACCAGCGGATAGGTCGTCTCTAAAAAGTTTCTAAACTCCAGAAACGGTACGGAATCCCATAGGGAAGCCACATCATAAGAAACTGTTTGGAATTGTATCGCCTGCTGAAAGTGTCTTAATGCAGCATCAGATAACGCAGGTGAAGGATTCGCTTTTATCTTTGTTTGCAGATCAGGAGCAGTCAGAGTTCGAAAAACAATGACTCCGATGGCGATCAGCAGAACAAACAGAACAAATGAAACAATCTTTTTCATTTCAGGTGGTTTAATGATTCATGATTCAAGACTCAAGATTCAAAAGGAATTAATATCCTTTCAGCAACGCTTCTTTTATTTTTCGGTCTTTTGGATTTTTGCCCAGATACATTCCGAAAATGGTTGCTGCAAAGAGTTTCCCTTCCTTGTTGGAATAGATTTCTTCCTCATTTTTATAAAGTTTTAAAATCCCTTCCGGTGTATAATAAATGTCGATGATGTCTTTGTATTGTACATTGGCCTTTTCAATCACACTTCGCAAATCTTCCACCAGATCCCTCTGTTTCAGATAAAGGCTTCCCAGTCCGTCTTTCATGCCAGCCTGAATGTTTTCACTGACGGCCTTAGAGGTGGCAAGCGGAGTGATGATTTGCATGCGTAGGCTTCTCTCTATATTGCTTTCAATTCCGTTCCTTTCATCCTTGATAGGTTTGGCCGAATACAAGGAGATGATATAGGTTTGAATGAAGAATTTGGAACGAATGGCTGCTCCGTTCAGAAATAAATCCACCTTGTTCGGGTTGATTTTAGGCGTTAATTCTATACCTGCAAGTTTCATGTCATTGTAGTTTATAAGTGATCGGTAAGGTGTAATATACTTTTACCGGTTTTCCTTTTTGCAGTCCGGGAATCCACCTTGGCATATCATGTACCACCCGAACGCTTTCCTCCCCGCAACCTCCGCCAACGCCGTCTTTGAGAACGCTTACGTCTCTTACAAAGCCAAGTTCATCCAGAAAGAACTTTACGATGACCTTACCTTCTAATCCGTTTTCGCGTGCCAGTGACGGATATCGGATACTTTTGCTCAAAAACTTGAATAACTCAGACACACCTCCAAGGTATGACGGCATCACTTCCACTCGGTCAAAGATTTCTGCTTCCCGTGTATGCTCGGCCAGCGTCCCAGCTTCATTGTTATTGTTGAATTCAAAGGAGGTCAGTACCGTTCCGTTTTCTTTGTATATCGTCCAGGTGCCGGTTTTTGTTCCCGATGCATAGTAGGCATTACAGTCAACTTGTCCGTTCTTGAAATAGGTGATACAGTTGCCATCCTGTTCACCCCGTTCATTCAGGGAGATGATGGCATCCATCGAGTTGGTCGAATCATTTTTGTAATAGGTCCATTTTTCAACAGGCAGGTTGTTGACATATTTGCCTTGTTTCTTTTTTCTGGTGCCGCCCGAATAATAACTGATATACTCGCCGTTTCTAACGCCCATCTTATATGTAACGACCGAATCCAGGCTGTTGTATCCGTAATATTTCCATGGCCCCGTAGGAAGATTGTTGGCATAGGTTCCTTCCACCTGCAGGTTACCCATTCTGCTGTATTGTCGGTATGCCCCGGCTTTTTCCTCCGGATTATTGCTGAATACCTGATATTCTTCAAAAAGCTGCTGCTTGCCGGAAATAAAGGAATTGTAGTATGTTTTTAAAACGACAAGCTTATTCGGCTGGGCTGTGCAAACAAGCGGGAAGCTAGCAAGCAGCACAAAAATATAGGAGAATGATTTCATGGTAAGGTTGGTTTTAATGGAGATGATAGATGTCAGGAAGCGGATTTCATGCCTTTGTTAAAACATTCACGGCACCTCGGTTCGTAGCTTTCTTTTTCGCCCAGCAAAACTTTTGTATCGCTTTCCACCAAGCGATAAGAGTGGTTGGCCAGTGCACCGCAGCGCACACAGATGGCGTGCACCTTGGTGATGTACTCCGCTTTTGCGAGCAGTGCCGGCATTGGACCGAAAGGGCGCCCCAGGAAATCCATGTCCAGGCCGGCGATAATCACACGAATACCTTTGTTGGCAAGTTGTTCGCAAACATCCGGTAATCCATCGTCAAAAAACTGCGCTTCGTCAATGCCCACCACTTCCACATCATTCGACAGTAATAAAATATTTTGTGAGCTGGAAACCGGTGTACTCATGATGGAGTTGGAGTCGTGCGAAACCACTTCCGATTCATGGTATCTCGTGTCGATCTGTGGTTTGAAAATTTCCACTTTAAGATTGGCAATTTTTGCGCGTTTTAAACGGCGTATCAACTCTTCCGTCTTCCCTGAAAACATGGAACCGCAGACCACTTCAATCCAGCCGGATTTAGACTTATTAACATTTGGTTCTAAAAACATGTATGAAATTTGTACTTTACCTTATAATTTCGAGTTCAAATTACAAAAACAGATGGAAATAAGAAACGCTTTGCAAAAAATAGAGAACTATCTGACGGTAGTTTCCAACCTGAACAAGACAATTTTGTCTGAAGGTACCATGTCCAGAGACGAATTACTCCTGATGAAAAAATATTTGTACACGAGTATTGACAGAATTGAGGACATAGAGCGTTCTCTGATAATTGATAAATCTGACGATAAATCATTTACTCCGACGGTAACACCGGAAAATACATTTGTAGCTGCAAAAGAGAAGGAAATTGTTGAGGTAGCTCAAAATGATCATATCGAAGAAGTGGAAGCTGCAATGGCGACTTCCGAGGAAAAAAAGGAATTGGAAGATATGGTAGAGGATATTCAGGCAGCACTTGAAAATGAAGAAATGGTTTTTGTGGGTGAAATTAAATCTGAAACAGAAGAAAAAGCGGAACAAGAACATAGGATTGAAATCGCTCCTTTGGTGGAAAGCATCATCACGGAAGATTATTCTATCAATGAACTGGAAGAAGCAAGTGAGCTAAAGCCTGTTGAACCAGTGGTAGAAAAGATACCGGTGGTGGAAAGCATCATCACGGAAGATTATTCTATCAATGAACTGGTGGAAGCAAAGGCAGAGGAAACCATCGTTCCTGTAAGTGAAGTTAAATCATTCGCGGAAAGTATTATTACGGAGGATTATACGCTGAATAAATTATTCGAAAATAAAAATGCAGCATCTCTTGTTGAAAAAGTTCCGGCAGTCGATAGCATTATAACGGAAGATTATTCTATCAATAAACTGGCGGAAACGATTACTCCTTTAGCTGAGCCCATTGTTTCAAAGACAGATGATGAAATACCTCTGGCAGATAAGATTACACCACTTGCAGAAACGCTGGCTGCAAAATTTGAAGGACAGGAAACCACTTCGTTTGCAGCAGAATTGGAAAATAAGAAAAAAGCAGAAACTTCCTTGTTTGAACATCTCGAACAAAAGTTGAATACCACTCCGCAGCCACAATTGTTTCAAATGTTTGATGACGGTAAAGAAGAGTTGCATGAGTCATTCGCAAATAACAATACGGCTTCCGAGCCCCTTGCAGCAAGCTTTGAAAGGCCAGCGGCATTGACTTCTTATGCAGACCACGGGGCGGTGCTGGTTGCCGAGAAGGAAGTGGAAACCATCGCTGTCGAACAACTGACACCTTCTTCCCTGAACGATATTTTCAAACCGCAAACAGTGGCTGACACGATCACAGCGAAAACGACCAAGACGCTCAGTGAGTCCATTGCGCTGAACGATAAATTTATATTTGTTCGTGAACTGTTCGGAAATCATTTCGGTGAGTACGAGGCAGGATTAAAGCAGCTGGAAACAATGGGATCTTTTGCAGCAGCTGAAAGCTACTGCAAAGATAAACTATGGAATAAATTTAACTGGAACGATAAGTCAGCCGCGGTTGACCGGTTCATGTCGTTGTTGCAAAAACGATTTAATTAAGGTCGGAATCGTATAAAAACACTTTTCCTGTATGCTGAGTTTTACGATGCATGCAGGAATTTTTCATTTCAGGATGGCAGAGATGATTTTAGCAGCCGTTTTTTCCTGTTGCGAAAAATAATTGGCTAGTTTAGTTGAGATGTCTGTTCGGAGTGTCGTGTCGTTGATTAAGAGCTGCAGTCTGTTTTCGAATGCAGCGTAATCATTAATTGGGAATGCAGCTTTTAAACGAACCAGCTCTTTCACTTCTTCAAACTTGAAGTACCTGGGCCCGAATATCGTTGGTAGGCCATAAACAGCGGCTTCGCTCATATTATGCACAGATTTACCGAAACCACCTCCGATAAAAGCGATATCAGCATACCGGTAAGCGAATTTTAGAATGCCTTTTCTATCAAGAAATAAAATTCTATTATTGCTTGTGTGCTGATAGTCTGTATATCGTATCACCTCACCGGCATTAGGAATTTGCCAGTCTGAAAATATTTTTTCAAGTTCAATGCATTTGCTTTCATTGTACTCGTGTGGCGCAACTATCATTTTTAAAGCCGGATATTTCACTGAATATTGTTTATAAAACAATGCCATCAATGCTTCCTCAGTCTTCCTGCTACTACCTAAAATAATGACTAAGCTATCCTTGCAGAAATCTTCTAAAATCGTATCCGTGAATGCCGTATTTTTATTCTCAATGACTTTGTCCAGTTTGGTGTCACCGTAAGCGGATACATAAAATATTTTTGTGAATAGCGGATAGACTTTATCCAAATAGTATTGGTAAAATACATTTCTTTTCCGGCCGGAATCTGCATTCACCAGATACGTTGGGATACTTTTTTCTTTTAAAACCATTAAGGCATTCCACCATATTTCATTTTTGATAAAAATGACAAAAGCAGGATTAAGCAGCGAAAGCAAGCTCTCGGCATGCTTTCGGGTGTCTGTGGGGAAGTAAAAGAAAATAGCCGCGAGTTCAGAATCCTGATACATATCAAATCCGGATGGGGAAAAGAAGGATACGGCGGCCTTGAGTTCCGGTTTTTCCTGCCCGATTTTTTTTATCAATGGAATTGCCTGCTCAAACTCACCCGCCGAAGCACAATGTATCCAGATATATTGCTCGTGATTATTGATTTTTTGAGATAAATCAAGTTTCCAATGCTTTCTGCCCTGTACCCATTTGGCTGCCTTTGGTTCAAACCATGCGGCAACAGCCATAATATAGCTATGAAGATGGATTAGAAGGGTGTAAATAAGGCGCATATCCGAGTTTAACGTCAATATGGTTACAGTTGGTAAAAAAATCAGGCAAACTTATTATTTGTTAACGGTTTATACTAAAGATATTGACTATTTTTTTTGTATTTTTGCCATTTCGTAAATAAGAAAATGACTAACTCGCAACAATTTATCTCCGCTTTTGTCAGTAAAGAAAAGACAATTGGCGTAATCGGCCTTGGTTACGTGGGCCTGCCGATAGCATTAGAATTGGCTAAAAAGTTCAACGTAATAGGATTTGACATCAACCAGAAAAGGGTGGAAATGATGCAAAATCATATCGATCCGAGCAATGAGCTGCCCAAGTCAGCCTTTGATGGCACGGATATTCAGTTTACAGCTGATACCGAGGTGCTGAAAAAAGCAACCTTTTTCATCGTAGCCGTACCTACCCCGGTAGACGAACACAACGTTCCGGATCTGAAGCCGCTGGTGGGGGCATCCAATACGATTGCAAAAGTGATCAAAAAAGGTGATTATGTCGTTTTTGAATCTACCGTTTATCCCGGTTGTACAGAAGATGATTGTGTGCCAATCATAGAAGAGAAATCGGGACTTAAATTCAGAACGGATTTCAAGGTGGGATACTCTCCTGAAAGAATCAATCCGGGGGATACGCTGCATACCCTCACAAAAATCACTAAGATCGTGGCCGGTTGTGATGAGGAATCACTGGAAAATATTGCGGCCGTTTACGGCTCCATCATAGAGCCGGGTGTTTTCAAGGCATCTTCCATCAAAGTGGCGGAAGCAGCAAAAGTGATTGAAAATACACAGCGCGATTTAAATATTGCCCTGATGAACGAATTATCCCAGATTTTTAATCTGATGAACATCAATACCTACGATGTGCTGGAAGCAGCCGGAACCAAATGGAATTTCCTGAAGTTTCAGCCGGGCCTGGTGGGTGGGCATTGCATTGGCGTTGACCCTTATTACCTGACCTATAAATCCAATGAACTTGGTTACAAACCGCAGATTATCCTCAGTGGCAGAAACATTAATGATGGAATGCCGAATTACATCGCTAAAAAAGTGGTGCAATACCTGCTTGGTAAAGGCAAAAACCCGTCTCAGTGCAGAGCCTTGATTATGGGAGCAACATTCAAGGAAAATGTAACGGATATCAGAAATTCCAAGGTTTTCAACTTATACAAGGAGTTGAAAGATTTTCACATTGATGTGGAGATGGTGGATGCATTGGCAGATGCCCATGAGGTGCTGGAAGAATATCATGTGGAGTTGAAATCGGAAGTGAGTGGAAAATATGATGTAATCGTTGTGGCGGTTTCTCATGATGAATACAGAAATCTGGATGAAAGTTATTTTATTAACTTAGCGAAAGAAGATACCATATTGGTCGATATCAAAAACATGTACAAATCGAAAATAACACAGTTGGAACACTGGACACTATAAACATGAAAACAATTCTAATCACAGGAGGTGCCGGTTTCATCGGTTCGCACGTCGTCAGGTTATTTGTAAACAAATATCCTGAATACAGAATTGTGAATCTGGATAAGCTGACCTATGCGGGTAATCTGGAAAACCTTAAGGATGTGGAACATAAGTCAAATTATGTTTTTGAAAAGGTGGATATCGTAGATGTGTCGGCTGTCAACGCTTTGTTTGAGAAATACGCTTTTGACGGTGTAATCCATCTGGCAGCAGAATCTCATGTGGATCGTTCTATTGCCAATCCGCTTGAATTCATCATGACGAATGTCGTAGGTACGGTGAACCTGCTGAATGCCGCCAAAAGCAGCTGGAATGCGGATTTTTCGGGTAAATTGTTTTATCATGTGTCAACGGATGAAGTATATGGTAGTCTAGGCGAAACCGGACTCTTCACAGAAACCACCCCCTATGATCCCCGCTCTCCATATTCCGCTTCAAAAGCGAGCTCGGATCATTTTGTCAGAGCATATGAAAACACCTATCATCTGCCTGTGGTGATTTCCAATTGTTCCAATAACTACGGTTCCTATCAGTTTCCTGAAAAACTGATACCCCTGTTTATCAATAATATCAAAAATGGCAAGTCATTGCCCGTATATGGGAAAGGGGACTATACCAGAGATTGGTTATTTGTGGAAGACCATGCAGCCGCGATTGATATTATTTTTCATAAAGGTAAAGTGGGTGAAACCTATAATATAGGCGGTTTCAACGAATGGCAGAACATTGATCTGATTAAACTGCTGTGTTCCGTCATGGATAAAAAACTGAACCGTGAGCCAGGAACTTCCGAAAAACTCATCACTTATGTGAAAGATAGGCCGGGACATGACAAACGTTATGCCATCGATGCCACCAAATTAAATGGAGAACTGGGATGGAAACCATCACTTCAGTTTGAAGAAGGATTGGAAAAGACGGTTGACTGGTATTTGCAAAATGAAGAATGGCTGACACATGTCACCTCCGGTGAATATTTAAACTATTACAAACATCAATACGAATTAAGTTAGTATGAAGAATGCAGTAAAGATAATAAGTTTTTGTTTTTTGGTGCTAATTACGGCTGCTGCCAAAGCACAGTTCGTAATGCCGACGCTCCCGACCATGCAGAATGTTCCGCAGGTGGTCGTGCCCGATCCTACGGTGAAAGAGATTTTCAAGAAAATTGAAGATACCTTACAGATCAAGCAGGGGGAACTGAAAGTGGAGGAAACAAAAAAATCTCAGGATATCGCGAAAGGACTTGCGCCGCGACCCAAAGATGCGGACGAACAGGCAGGAGCATTAGGAAATGCGCAGAATGCAAACGAAGTGAAAGGAAATATCAATACACCTGATAAATTATTGAAAGAAGCTCAGAAAGCATCCGAAACGGTTGAGAAGATTACGGCAACTGCAACGCGTGAGTTAAGAGAGAAACTGGATACGGTAGATATTTACGGATTTACCTATTTCAGACAGAAAGACGTTAAAATATTCAACAACGCGGTGGATATCAAGCCGCCTAGCAACTATATCCTGGGGGTTGGTGATCAGATTGTGGTTTCTATCTGGGGATATGCGGATTACAATCGTTTATTCTATATAGATAAGGATGGTTATATCCAGCAGGAAAATATCGGACGTGTCTACCTGAAAGGTTTAACCCTTGAACAGGCAAAGGGACTCCTGAAAACCCGTTTCGCCAATGCCTATATGATTGACAAATCCGACTTCGATGTGTCCATTAACTACTCCCGCGTGATCACTATCAATGTGGTGGGTGATGTGGAAAATCCGGGTTCATATACTTTCCCTGCCATCAATACGGCTTATAATATCCTCGCATACGTGGGTGGTCCGTCCAAATCAGGTTCCATACGTGATATTCAGGTGAAGAGAGATGGAAAAATCATCAGAAATTTTGACTTATATAAATTCCTCTTTACTCCGGAAAAACAAGATGATATCTTTTTGGATAACAACGACTACATATACGTTCCGGCTCAGAAGAATATCGTAAAGGTGGAAGGTGCTGTGAATCGCGAAGGAAAGTATGAAATGAAGCCGGGCGAATCGTTTGAGGATTTATTGAAATACTGCGGAAATTATAAACCGGAGGCATTTACCAAAGTGATTCAGATCAGAAGATACGACGAAAACAAACAGATCATTATCGACTATAATCTGGATAGCGTGAAAGCAGCAGGCGGAAAAATTCTGCTGAAGAACGGGGATGTCGTAGGCGTACGTTCCATTCCGGATAAAGTGAAAAACTACAATGAAATTTCCGGTTCCGTGCTGCTGCCAGGAAGATATGAATGGAAAGAGGGTGATAGGGTTTGGGACCTTATCAGCAAAGCGCAGGGCCTTAAGGAAGATGCCTATCTGGATGAAGCTTATCTGGTTAGAACCAACTTCGACGATTTCAGAAAGCATTCCTTTAAGATCAACCTGCAATCCATCATCGATGATAAGAACTCAGAAGACAACATGCTGCTGACATTCAGAGACGTGATAGAGGTATATTCCAAGTCAGATTTCTTCGATAAGTTTGATATCGAGGTGAAAGGAGAGGTGAGAAAACCAAGAAAATTCGAATCGGAAAAGGGAATGTCTTTAAGAGATGCGCTCATCATGTGTAACGGACTTAAGGAAGAGGCGCTACTGGACAAGATCATCATCTATCGTGTGAATGATGATTTGACGGAAAAACTGATATCCTTCAGAATTGATACCACCAATAATTTTGAATCGTTGGATACCTTCAAGCTGAAAAAAAGAGATAAAATCTATGTGCTGAAGGATTTGAGAAGAATTGACAGATACTATATAGAGGTGAACGGCATGGTGCGTAAGACAGATACTTTTCCTTATATGGAAAGCATGACGCTGGTGGATGCCTTGATTCTGGCTCAGGGTTTCAAAATGGAAGCAGCTTCCAACAGAATAGAGATTGCCCGTATCGCAAATTACGACAAAGCGATTTCCCAATCGGTGCCGACACAGGTTACCATTCTAAATTACAGCATCAGCAAGAATATAGGAAAAGATCCCGTGGCGAATTCCATAAAACTGCAACCTTTCGACCAGATTTATGTACGACCTACACCTGAATTCGAATATCAGATGAAGGTGACACTGAAAGGGGAGGTCTTATATCCTGGTGAATACGTACTGACAACAAAAGATGAACGCCTGTCGTCACTGATAGAGCGTGCCGGTGGTCTGACCCGATTTGCCTACGCAGATGGAACCAGACTGACGAGACAAGAGGATGGAATCGGAAACATACTGACAGACCTGAACCTTGCCCTGAAAAACAAAAGTTCAAAGTTCAATTACGTATTGAAAAAAGGTGATGTTATAGAGATTCCGGCCATCAAGGATCTGGTATCGCTAAAAGGTGCATTTAATTATCCATCCGATAAGAAACCCGAAAATCTATTTGTTCCTTACACGGAAGGAAAAGACGCTAAATTCTACATCTATAAATACGGTGCGGGCTTTAGTGACAGCGCTTACAGAGCAAAGACATATGTCATCAGACCTAACGGACAGATTTTGGGTACTCATAAATCTTTATTTGGGAAAAAATATCCGAATGTAGAAAAAGGTTCTGTTATCGTTATCCCTACAAAAGCACCTAAAGAGAAAAAACAGCGAACCAGAAATGCGAACAGTGGTCTTATCTTGCAGAAAGCGGTGACAGGTGCAATTGGTGCCATATCGTCTGTTCTGACTTTATATTTGTTGTATGAAACAGTAAGGAACACCAAAAAATAGCTATGCAGGAAACAGAGGAAATAGAATCAGTAGCACAAAATTCCGGACAGGAGAATGTGGAGGTGGAACCGATCGAAGATCAGGGCCTCAAACAATTTCTTGCTGTCTTGAAGGAGATTTACGGCATAATCAAGAGTTATGCGGTAATATTCGTTATTCCTGTTATCATAACAGGATTGTATGGCTATTACAAAGGGACACAGGTGAAACCTACCTATACAGCCAAAATTACTTTCTTCCTGTCTGAAGAGCGTCCACAGGTGCCCGGGTTTGGCGGAAACAATAACTTTGCCAATCTATTGCAAACCACCAACACGGCATTCGCCAATCCGAAGAAACTGAAAGAGTATGCCTTTACGGAAAAGGTAGGTTCCAAGATGGTCTTCAAAAAATATGTCTTCAGAGGCAGAGAAGATTATCTTGCCAACCACTATTTAAGATTGATGTCGGGTTATAAGGAAAGCTATTTCAAGGATTTTACAACGGTAAACGATATGAGTATTCCTGATTACCTCATCTTCAAACAGATACTGAGAGGTATTCGTGAAATGGTGTCAATTGATTACAACGAGGCTGAAATCTATTCGATTACAACCACTTCCGGCGATGAGGAATTTTCCAAATTGCTTTGCGAAGGATTTTATGATAACCTGACCGATTACTATATTGAACGTGCCACCAGAAAGGCAAAGATTACCGTGGATTTCCTCGAAGAGAAACTCGCTTATGTGAAAGCACAGCTCGAAAATTCCGAGTTCAATCTGGCAGATTATAAGGATAAGGCTAACAACCTCGTTACATTTAAAGCAGATTTGAATGAAACGCGTTATATGAGAAATAAAGGTCTCCTCGAAGGATTGTATTCCATGACTGCTACGGCACTGGAGGGGTCCAAGACCAACCTTCAGTCCATTATGCCCTTGTTCCAGACCATTGATGAGCCTCATTTGCCCTTGCAGAAGAATGTGGTGTCCACGAGAAATCAGTTCATCATGTTTATGTTTATCGGTGTCTTTATTGATTTGATTGCCATTGCCGTTATTTATGTCAGAAGGCATCACTGGGCATCCATCAAGGAAACGGTGAAATCAGCTTAAGCATTCCCTGTACACCATCAGAAGCGATAATTTACATGAAAGTCATACCTACTCCTTTAAAAGATTTATACATAATAGAACCAGCCGTATTTGCGGATAATCGCGGATTCTTTTTTGAAAGCTATAATGCCGCAAAATTAGCGGATAACGGTGTCCATTATGATTTCATCCAGGATAATCATTCAAAATCTTCGTATGGTGTATTGAGAGGATTGCATTATCAGAACAATCCGTACGCCCAGACAAAACTCGTTCGCGTGACACAGGGGAAAGTGTTGGATGTGGCGGTGGATATCCGAAGGAATTCACCCACTTTCCTGCAACATTTTTCCATTGAATTATCTGCCGAAAACAAACTGCAATTGCTTATTCCAGCCGGATTTGCCCATGGATTCGTGGTCCTCTCAGAAACGTGTGAGTTTCTGTATAAATGCGATAACTATTACAACAAACCATCTGAAGGCGGTATCGCATACAATGATCCGACCTTGAATATTGACTGGATGTTGCCTCAGGGTGACATCATCCTTAGCGAAAAGGATGCTCAGAACCCCACGGTAGAAAACGCTAATTTTAATTTCATCTATCCATCCGAATGATACAAACCGTAATTGATATTGCCATTCAGGCAGGCAACGCCATCCTTGAAATATATGAACAGGACATTGTTGTAGAAACTAAAAGCGATAATTCGCCTTTAACGATTGCCGATAAAAGTGCCAATGAAATCATCGTGGCGGGTTTGAAGAGATTGGATAGCTCTATCCCTGTAATTTCGGAAGAAAACAAGCTGATTGATTTTACGGAAAGGAGCCAGTGGATAAGCTGCTGGATTGTTGATCCTTTGGATGGTACAAAAGAATTCATCAAGAAGAACGGGGAGTTTACAGTGAATATCGCATTGGTGGAAAATGGTATTCCTGTTCTTGGAGTGGTGCATGTTCCGGCGCAAAATGTGACCTATTATGCTGAAAAGGATAAAGGAAGTTTTAAAATTGAAAATGGTGCAACCCAACAACTGCATATCCGCAAATTAGCGGAAGACGGCGTGCTTAAAATTGTAGGTTCGCGCTCACATCAAACACCGGAATTGCTGGAATATGTGGAACAGCAAAAAGCAAAATTTGCAAACGTTGATTTTGTGGCTGCAGGAAGTTCACTGAAATTCTGTTTGTTGGCTGAAGGAAAGGCAGATGTTTATCCGCGCCTGGGGCCCACCATGGAGTGGGATACCTGTGCCGGCCAAATCGTAGCTTGTGAAGCAGGTGCCGAAGTATTGCGCTTCGATAACAATCAGCCGCTTTTATACAACAGGAAAGATTTACTGAATCCTTTTTTTATAGTGAAGAATCCGGAATTGTAATTACAATTCATCCACCTCAAAGCTCAATGTCTTTTTGTAGAATTCTTCCTTTGCAGCACTTAAGGTATTTTGCAAAAGAGAAGCGACCGTCATCAGGCCCACACCACCGGGAACCGGCGTGATGTAGCTGCACTTCCTGCTCACTTCATCGAAGGCGACATCGCCCAGTAATCTGTAGCCTGATTTTTTGGTTTTATCTTCCACTCTTGTAATGCCAACGTCTATGACGACAACTCCTTTCTTTACCATATCCGCTTTCAGAAATTCAGCTTTTCCTAAGGCAGCAATAATAATATCCGCTTTCAAGGTTTCTTCTTTCAGGTTGCTGGTTTTGGAATGGCAAAGCGTAACGGTGCAATTGCCGATTTTATCTTTGCGCGCCATCAGGATGCTCATCGGAAGTCCCACAATATTGCTTCTGCCAATCACTACGCAATGTTTGCCTTCGGTTTCAATATTATAGCGTTTCAACATCTCCAAAATTCCTTTGGGTGTAGCTGGGATATAGGTCGGTAAATTTAAGGTCATCCTGCCCACATTCATCGGGTGAAAACCATCTACATCTTTCTCCGGCGCCACTGCCAGCAGGATTTTTTCCTCGTTGATGTGCTTAGGTAAGGGGAGTTGTACAATGAAACCATCAATTGAATCATCATTGTTTAAAAGATTGATTTGTGTGATGAGTTCGTTTTCCGTAATATCTTTTTTCAAACGCACCAGCGTGGATTTGAATCCCACCTCTTCACAGGATTTCACTTTGCTGGCCACATAGGTCTGGCTGGCACCATCGTCGCCCACCAAAACAGCTGCAAGATGAGGAATCTTCCTGCCGGATGCTTTCAATCGCTTCACTTCTTCGGCAATTTCCGCTTTGATTTCAGCCGATAGTTTTTTGCCGTCTAATAATTGCATGGTAAAAATTTGCCTTAAAAATAGGTAAGATATTTTCGTTTGATTAGTTTTGGGGAAAGTTTTTATAAACAACATGAGTCAGAAACCATTCATTATTGGAATATCCGGCGGAAGCGGAAGCGGCAAAACCACATTTGTGAAAGAATTGGCAAACAGTTTCACTCCCGAACAGGTTTGTATCCTAAGCCAGGATAACTATTACAAACCCCGAGAAGAGCAGGTGACGGATAAGATGGGTGAGAAAAACTTTGACCTCCCGGAGTCCTTTAAGGAAGAGGAATACCATCAGGATGTATTACGCCTGCTGAATGGAGAAGATGTGGTCCTGAAAGAATATACCTACAACAATCCGGACGCAGAACCCAAGCTGGTTACCTATAAGACAGCACCGGTGGTGATTATAGAAGGTATCTTTGTGTTTCATTTTGCAGATGTTTCCAATCTGATGGATTTGAAGATCTTTATAGATGCAGACGAGCATATCAAATTAATCCGAAGAATACAACGCGATAAGATAGAACGCAATTATCCGCTGGAAGATGTATTGTACAGATATCAGCATCACGTGTTTCCTTCCTACCAGAAATTTATTCATCCTTATAAGTCGGCATGCGATATCGTGGTCGATAATAACATCAGTTTCGGTGAAGCCATGGCGGAATTGAAATTGTCTATCCTTGAAAAATTGAATGAGCGGGTGAAATCCTAACCTTCGAAATTGAGGGAGAAGGAGAAATTTCGATTGTATAATCCCCTCATGTATTTAGAGTAAGGCAATGCATTGTTTTGCTGGTGTATGTTCAGCACGGAATTGAAAACCTTGAATTCAGGGGATAAGATGAAGAGCGGAAAATGTATTTCCATTCCGATACCATAGTTTACACCAAAGTCATGGGCGGATTGTCTCGGCATATTGTTTTCTTTGCGTGCCTTAAAGTTTCCACCTAAATCATATCCGTATTTTAACCCGGCCACCAAGTATAGCTTGATGTCTTTCAAGGGTTCAGACTTGATTTTTAACTCAACGGGCAGGTCAAAATATATTTGAGGAATGGACTTTTTAGCAAATACTCCATCATTGAATTCATAAGTCAGGTTCTTGTCGGAAAATAAGAAAGATGGCAGCGTACGGATCTCCACATATTTGTGCAGGTGATAGCTCATCAGTGCGCCAATCTCGAAACCGACACCATATTTGGATTTGATGGAAAGGATACTGTCGCTGGAGGCAAACAATTCATTGTGCTTGATTTTGAAATCGCCAAGACCTGTTGCCAGATGTATGCCGAAATGATAGGGTTTTCTGGCAAATTTCAAATCATTCTCCATTACATTGCGTTGGGCAAACACAAATGCAGGAGCGGAAATCAATACGATGAGTATTATTTTTCGCCAATGTATATGGTGCTTATGCCAAATGTTAATGGTTTGCATTCTATGTTTTTATATCCTGCCTGCTGCAGTAAATCTACAAATTTTTTGCCATCCGGAAACGAGCGCACACTTTCAGGCAGGTATGTATAGGCACGCGCATCCTTCGAAACCAGTTTGCCAATGAATGGTAAAACGTTGCAAAAATAGAAATAGTATAGCTTCTGTACAAACCAGTTGCCCGGTTTTGAGAATTCTAATATAAATACTTTTCCTGAAGGTTTTAATACCCTGCGCATTTCGGATAAACCTGCAGGCACATTTTCAAAGTTGCGAACGCCGAAGGAGACGCTTACCGCATCAAAGGTATTTTCCGGAAACTGTAGATTTTCGCTGTCGCCCAGTTGCAATTCTATGCAAGGGTAGGATTTTATCTTTTCGCGTCCCACATCCAGCATTTTTTCTGAAATATCTACACCGATGATTTTTGTTGGATTCAGCCTGGTTTCCGCAATGGCTAAATCTGCCGTTCCGGTGGCTACGTCCAAAATCATCTTTGGCTTTGTTTTTCCAATGAGCTTGACCAGTTTTCTGCGCCAGAGCTTGTCAATGCCCACTGAAAAGAAATGGTTCAGGAAATCGTAGGTGCCTGCTACATTGTTGAACATGGTGGCGACCTGCTGTTTCTTGCTCTCGCCGGAATTGTATGGTGTGATAGGTGTACCCATAAAAGTTGTCAATATTAAGTCGTAAGTGATATGCAATAAGTAAAAACCTTAACAACGGTCATCATCTAAAGTTTTTGAGCGGTCGCTTATTACCTTTCACTTTGCGCATTATCCACAAAAGTACGATATTAGTTATCAATCTGTCAAAAATAGTATTCATCTTTGCATTAATAAATCTGAAACTTGATACAATCAGCAAAATTCATCGGGGCATTTCCTAAAACAGACGACTGTCCCAAGACAGAATTTCCGGAATTCGCATTCATCGGAAGGAGTAATGTGGGTAAATCATCACTGATTAACTTGATTACCAATAAAAAGGATCTGGCTAAAGTCTCCAAGACGCCCGGGAAAACCCAGACCATCAATTTCTTTCTGATAGACGAATGTTGGCATCTGGTGGATTTGCCGGGATACGGCTATGCCCGTGTCTCCAAATCAACGAGAGAAGTGTTCAGTAAAATGATTAAATATTACATTTCGCACAGAGAGCAGCTGCTGACGCTGTTTGTGTTGATAGATTCTACGATTCCGCCACAAAAAATCGATTTGGATTTTATCGCCTGGCTGGGGGAAATGCGTATTCCTTTTGCCATCATTTTCACCAAATCAGATAGAGATAAGGCGCTTGCCATTCAGAAGAATGTAAAATTGTTTAAAGCTAAAATGCTTGAGACCTGGACCTCATTGCCGCATAGCATCATAACATCTTCGGAGAAACACCGTGGCGGTAAGGAAATCATGGAGTATATAAAAGCCTGCATGTCAGAGTCAAGCGAGGACGAGGAGGAATAGCTTATCGCTCAATTATCAACATATGTTTGGCAATATATTTGTTGAATGCTTCGGTATTAACCTAATTTTGCTTCGTGATGCACCGATTTACATATGTTTTGTTGTTTTTAGCAGTATCCATTTGCACTTCAGGACTGAAGGCGCAGGATGTTGACGGAGTCTGGACCGGAAATTTCATTCAGTATATCCATAATTCCTACGATGTGGAGATGGTCATAGAAAAATTACCTCCCGGTAATATCTTTTCAGCCCGCTTGCGGATTATGGATAATTATTATTTCGGAGAGTATAATGTCAGCGGCTACATCTGCAATAAGCGCAACCTCGAGATCACGACAATTGTGCTTTTGCGCGAAAGCGGTTCTTCCAACTGGATTGATTGCCTGAACGGAACATTTGATTTGAACGAAGACGAAACGGAACTGACATTCACAGATACCTGGTTGCAAAACGATGCAAAAAACAACACCTGCAAGGTAAAATATATCCAGAAAGATATGTTCCAGTGTTTGCGCTCCGCCTACCTGCACAAAGCAAAGTACCGCGAAGCCATTGCAGAGTTCGACAGGATGTGGGAGAAGGTGACCAATACGCAGAAATTGAATCAGTTGGCATTGCAGGAAATGCTGCAGAATACAAAATCAGACAAACCTGCTGTAAAAGCGGATAGCACCAAAAAACAGGCAACACCGACTCTGATAGCTGAAAAGACGGATACCTCCAAATCCATACAAAATTATAAGAATGAACCATTGGTAAGTCCTGTAGTTGCTACAGCCATTGAGGATTATAAAAAGACCGAAACGAAGATCGTGGCTAAAAATGAAGACAGGGCTCCGGTAATTGACACTTTTGAGCAGGTGAAGATGCGACCGGTGTATGTGAAAGATGAGATAGAAGTAAGTAGTGCAGACATCACCATCGAATACTGGGACAGATACAACGAAGACGGCGATTCCATCAATCTGTATCTGAATAAAAAGCCGATTTTACAGAATGTACTGCTTACAAAAACTAAAAAAGTGCTGACGGTACATCTGGAGAAAACAAAAAATTATCTGGTATTGGATGCCATCAATTTAGGCAAAGAACCACCTAATACAGCCTCCATTACCGTAAAAGATGGAAAAAAGATCCAGAATGTCTCCCTGACTTCCACCATGAAAACCAGCGGGGCGCTCAAGATTACGCTCAAGAAGTGACGGTTTTTATCGGTTTAAAGAACTCATTTTCAATTTTTTTTAGCTTTTTTGTCCAGATTTAATAATTATCTCATTTTCAAGTTCCCTAAATTTCAAATAAAACCTTATCTTTGCACTCCAAATTAATCTTATATGAAAGCAGATATCCATCCAAAAGAATACAGATTTGTCGTTTTTAAAGACTTTTCCTGTGACCATATGTTCTTAGCAAAATCTTGTGCTAACTCAAGAGAAACCATCAAATGGGAAGACGGTAATGAATACCCATTGGTGAAATTGGAGGTTTCCAACATGTCACACCCATACTACACAGGTAAACAGAAATTACTGGATACTGCAGGTCGTATCGACAAATTCAACAAAAAATACGCTAAAAAATAATTTAGTTAGCAAGATATTTTACAAAAGTCGCAACATTACGTTGCGACTTTTTTATTTTTACACTATGCCGATTCAACATATTGTCCTCTTTGACGGAAATGAACGAAATAATCTGCTGCCACTTACGGCAACCAGAGCCGTAGCAGATATCCGGGTGGGAATTTTAACCATAAGGGAGAAATGGGAAAAACACCTGAATGTGAAGGTAGACATCCTGACACAAGAATATTTGCAGGAAAAGTACACCTATGAACCAACCGAAAATACTGTTTTTATAAATGCCAGCGTGCTTCCAGATAAAGACCTGATCAGTGCCACAGAACAATTGTCCCATAACGGTATTCTGGAATCAGGTAAAACTATTGTTGCCGTAAAGACAAATGAGACCATAACATCCTTGCAAGAGTTGAAACTGGCCGTACAGAAAACAGATTCAATCAACCGTCCATTCAGCAACTCAATAATCAATTTCCCATGGGATATCTTCACACTGAACGGTCAGGAAATAAGAAATGATATCCAGCTGCTGGGATTGAAACCCAATCCGGAAAAATTATCCGCTACCAATACCCTGTTGGGCACTGAGATTTATGTGGAAGATGGAGTGAGCTGCGAATGTTCCGTCTTGAATGCTAAAAATGGTCCTGTTTATCTGGGCAAAGACAGTGAAGTGATGGAAGGATGCACGGTGCGGGGCCCGTTTGCGCTGTGCGAACACGCAGCATTGAAGATGCAGACCAAAGTGTACGGCGATACCACCATCGGACCATACAGCAAAGTGGGCGGCGAGGTTTCCAATTCCGTCATTTTTGGCTATTCCAACAAAGGGCATGACGGATTTCTCGGAAACTCGGTGTTGGGAGAGTGGTGTAACCTCGGTGCAGATACCAATAATTCCAACCTGAAAAATAATTACGGTAAAGTGAAAGCTTACCATTACCCCTCCCGTGATTACATCAGCACAGGGCTGCAGTTTTGCGGACTGATTATGGGAGACCATGCAAAAAGCAGCATTAATACCATGTTTAATACCGGCACTGTAGTGGGGGTTTGTGCCAATGTCTTCGGATCCGGATTTCCTCCGAAGTTCGTTCCCGATTTCGCCTGGGGAAATGATGCGGTGTTCGAACTGGAAAAAGCATATGAGGTGGCACAACGCGTGATGGAACGCAGAGGCATTACATTAAGCGAAGCAGATAGAAGTATATTGAAACATATTTTTGAACATAAGTAAACTTAAAGAGATTGTCATAAGCAGTATGCCAATCAGATTAATCATAGTTCAGTCAAAATAAACGATGCGTAAGAAAATAATAGCAGGTAACTGGAAAATGAATGCCGACAAAGACGAGGCTGTTGCTTTGGTAAATGGCATTCTGTCGCAATATGATGATTATAAATTATCGGATACTAAAATAGTGGTGGTCGCACCACCGTTTCCCTACATTCATTATTGTTCTTCGATGTTTGCAAAATATCCAAACATATTTGCGGCCGCTCAGAATGTCAGTGAATACGAAAAGGGGGCCTACACGGGAGAGGTTTCTGCTGAAATAATAGCATCTCTGGATGTGAAATATGTGATTGTAGGACATTCTGAAAGAAGACAATATTTTCATGAATCAGATGCCATATTGCTGAAGAAGATTCAACAGGCGCAACAACGGCAGCTACTTCCTGTTTTCTGTTGCGGAGAGCCTCTGGAAGTCAGGGAGCGGAACAATCATTTTGATTTCATAAGGGCGCAACTGGAAAACTGCATCTTTCATTTGGACGAAGATGCAATGAAGCATATCGTCATCGCATATGAACCCATTTGGGCGATAGGCACAGGAAAAACAGCTTCACCCGAACAGGCACAGGAAGTTCATGCATTTATCAGAAATGCTGTTGCCGAAAAATATAACCATCAGACGGGCGAACAAATCTCCATATTATACGGTGGTAGTGTAAATGCAAAGAATGCGGCGGAACTGTTTGCCTGCGAAGATATAGACGGCGGACTGGTGGGTGGCGCATCCATGAAAGCAGATGAATTTGCTGCAATTATAAAATCAATGAAATAAGAATGACTTATATCTATACCATACCATTTCCTGCGCAATTATTGAAAAATGATATTGCTGCCGATACGGAAAATCCATCCGATAAAGAATATAAGGACAGACCGGATTCTCCCTTTGAAAACAGCATGGATAAGGATGAATTCGTAGGCCTGTTTGCGGCCATAGATATTGAAGGCCTGGAAGAGAAGGAAAACGAAGTGTGTATTTATGTTGCTGAGGAAAATAAGGAAGAAGCAGAGCTGTTTGTTAAAGAAATTTGTGAGCAGCATCAAACAACTTATAGTATTTCAGAACTGGAAAATAAGAACTGGAATGAAAAATGGGAAAGCAGTTTTCAGCCAATATTGATTGATGATTTCGCATATGTACGTGCTACTTTCCACGCTGCAAATCCTGAAGTTCAGCACGAAATCATCATAGAACCCAAGATGTCGTTCGGAACCGGGCATCATCCCACCACATCGCAGATGATGCAAAACATGCGCTTGCTGGATTTTAAGGGTAAAAGGGTGCTGGATTGCGGCTCAGGTACCGGCATACTTGCCATCCTCGCAGAAAAGATGGGCGCAAAGCATTGCATTGCAGTAGACAACGATGAATGGTGCTACCGCAACTGCATTGAAAATATGGAACTGAACCATTGTGAAAGGATACAGCCGGAGATAGGCGATCTGGAAAACGTCAAAGGGCAGACATTTGATATCATACTGGCCAATATCCATCGTAATTTTCTGGTCGAGCATATGCATACATTACGTTCTCTGCTGAACAGGAGTGGAATCCTTATCGTCTCGGGCTTTTATGAGGAAGATGTTAAAATTGTACTGGATAAGGCTTTGGAACATCATTTGATTGCTAATTACCAAACCACCCGGCATAAGTGGACTTGTATCGTATTTGAAAAATCAGAGAAACAGTAAAAAAACATACATGAAAAAACTGACATTATTTTTAATGCTGATCGTATGCTGTGGCAGCTGGATGTTTGCACAATATCCGAAAGAGTTTCCGAATGACAACGCCGGCTTTGGAAAAGCATATGCGGAGTTTGTGAAAGCCAACTGCACCCGCGAAGATTGCAAGCTGGTGGCGGAGAGTTTCCCTAAAGCCATCACAACCGGGAAGTCTTCCGTTTATTTCTTTAAGATAAAAGGCATCACACAATCTATGCTGGGTAAAAAAGCGGCAGCATACCCTGCTTTCATGGAGTTCGCGGCTCTCTTGCTTACATTAGATGCCACCAAAGCAAATACGGCGGCCATTGATAAGAACTTTGATATTCTGCAAACCCTGATCGATAAGGCAAAACCTGGCAATATCAAGGAATTTACAGGGTATATCGAATACCTGACCAATCTGTATTCAAAGAATGCCCTGTATTATACGAATACAAATTCATGGCAAACCACCGGCGATTATACGGTAGACTTTAAGGATGACAAACCGGTATTTACATTTACAGCAACAGATCTGATAGGTATTTCCAATGCCGATACGTTAACCATAAAAAATGAAAAAGGAAGATATTACCCTCTGGAGAATTTATGGGTGGGAACAAGCGGTGCCATCACCCTTCAGCGTTCCGGTTTTGATCCGGCAAATAACTTTGTGAATTTCACCAACCATCAGATAAATTTTGCAAAATCGGATATCGTTATAGACTCTGCGAAATTCACCTTCAGACCTGTATTGAACGAAGTGCTGGAAGGTGTCTACACCGATAAGTTATTGCAGGCAAAATCGCAGGAAAGATTGTACCCTAAGTTCCGTTCTTACAGTAATAATGTAAATTTCAATACATTCGGTAAAGAGATAAGGTTCAGCGGCGGATTTCAGCTGGAAGGTACCAATATCTATGGGGTAGGTTCGGATACAGTGTTGCCCAAGATATCGCTGACCGGGAAAGACGGCAAGGAACTGGTGCGTGTCACCGCCAACAGAATACAGATTAAAGAATTTAAAGACATTAATGTTGAAGATGCGTCCATGACCATCTTCTTGAAAGACAATACCATTATTCACCCGTATGTCAATTTTTCCTATTTCTCCAAGACCAAGGATATAAAGGCATACCGCGACATGAAACCGCTTTCCAAACAACCGTTTACCAGCGAGTACCATAAGATGTTCCTGTACGCAGATGGTATGTCATGGAACCTGGATAGCACCATCATAAAGTTCAGCATGATTACCTTATCAGGAGATAAACCCGCGATATTGGAATCATTCAACTATTATCAGCCAAATCTGGAAAACAAATATAAAGGTCCGTCTGAACAAGGTCCCATCGATAAGATTTTCAGATATTACGACGGCAGCGGGAACAGATTTGTGGATGCTCAGGCATTGGCTTTGGATATAAATCCGGGGGCACCTTTTTCTGCCACGCAATCTGTATTCTTTAAGCTGGTCGAAGACGGATACATCAATTATAATCCTTCCACACGCACCATTGAAGTAAAGGAAAAACTGGTGAATCAGGCGATGGCTGCACGGGGAAAACAGGATTATGATTTTATAAAGTTTGCATCGTTTAAAAGAAATCTGAATGCTCGTCTGGATATCAAGACCAATATTCTGGAAGTTTACGGGGTGGAGGAAATCAATATGAGTACGAAGTCGGGGGTGAAATTCATTCCTAACAACGATACGGTACGCATCGGTAAAAACAGGGTCATGACATTGAATGGAAAAATTCAGGTAGGTAATTTTGATTTCGTAGCGAAGAAAGTGGATTTCGATTATGATAACTATGCGTTCAATATGAAAAACGTAGATTCCATGGTCGTTTATGTTCCGGAAACGGACAAGCCGGATGAAAGAGGTCAGATTAAAATGATACGTTCAAAAACACCGATACAGAACATTACCGGTGTCCTGCACATCGCAGAACCTAACAATAAATCAGGTACCAACAACAACCTGAAATATCCTTTTTTCTCCAGCGGAGATACGGCAAAAGTGACTTATGATAAAGGTGCCAATGGGGAGAAATACAACAAGGATAAATTCTTCTATCAGGTGTATCCCTTTGAACTGGATAGTTTGAACACGTTGAATACGCAAAACCTTAAGTTAGACGGTCAGTTGATTTCAGGAGGGATTTTTGAGCCTATTAAATCAGGCCTGAAATTGCAGAATGATAAGGCCTTTGGTATAGATGTGAATACGGGAGAGAAAGGATATAACCTCTTCGGTAATAAAGGGAAATATACGGCAGGGCTGACGCTTGACGGCAGCGGGTTGTCGGGTAAGGGATTGTTTGAATTTGGCCCGGCCAGATTGTATGCGGACACTGCATTCTTTTTTCTGGACAGCGTATACGCTCAGCTGGATAGTGTGAGTATCACCGAAGATAAACTGGCAAACCTCCCGCAGACAAGTATCCATAGCTCTTCTTTTGTGTGGAATGTAAAAAAGGATTCCCTGATCATTTCCGAAGGAAAGGATGAAAAATTCAGCATGTATAATGGTACTACCGAATTGGACGGTAAGCTGATTTTACATAACAAGAATCTGAATGGAGTGGGGGTGCTCTCCTGGAATCACACCAAGCTCCAGTCAGACGATATCACCTTTAAATCCAGGAAGTTTGAAGCGAAGAATGGTAAGCTGAATCTCTCCACAGATGATGGCGTTTCATTGCTGGCATCCAATGATGTGAATGCGAAATTTGATTTGGATAATAAGATTGCAGACATTGAATTGAATAAGAATGACACCATTCCGCTGGAGTCCTTCAAGTATGTGGCGAATCCGAAATTCATGCGTTTTGACATTTCAAAGAATATCCTGACATTGAATGCCGCTTCAAAAACGAGCAAGTTCTTCCTGTTGTCAACAGATCCGACCAAAGATTCATTGAAATTTGTCACCTCAGAGGCAGAGTTGAATCTGAATGACAACTCCATTCACTTCGCCGGTATCAACGAGCTTCGCCTGGCGGATTCAAAAGTGATTCCCGATAAAGGGGAAATATTTATCGAGCAGGACGGAACCGTTCGCTCACTGAAGAACGCAACTGTTATCTTTAATGCCGACAGTGCTTACCATACGGTGAAAGAAGCGACGGTGAATATTATCGGTCGAAATGATTTCTCCGCATCCGGAAATTATTATTTCAAGATGAATAACGGCACCATAGAAAAGATTGCAGTCGCAGATGTGAACGTCAATAATCCGTATCGCGGACAGCCGATAACAGAAAGCAAGAAAGGTAGAAAATCCGGTGAGGTAAGGGATATGAGCAAAATTTATACATTTGCCAAAAACATAATTGAAGAAGAGGATAAATTTAAACTGGATAATAAGATCTATTATAAGGGTAAATTCGATTTCGATTCCAAACACAAGGATATCTTCCTGGACGGGGCAGTGAAAGTGGACATCGCGAACAATACCAGTGACTGGATACCGAACGTACAGACATTAGACCCTAAGAAACCTGCCGTAAGTATGGACAGCATATTGAGTCAGGCGAACAACAGCCTATTTGTCGGGCTGATGCTGGATAAGAGCATGCCGGAATTTTACAGCGCCATCCTTCAGGATAAGAGGTCTGGAAACGATGCTGCCATCATGAATGTGAAAGGCTCCATGGCCTACAGTAAAACAGAACCGGGTATCATCGTCTTTGGCGATGAAACAGCCTTTAATTCCCTCTATTCGCACAACTCCTGTCTCAAATATGATGAAAACACCAAAGCCATCAATGCCGCCGGTGAAATAGGTTTCGGTTTGAGGTTGGAGCCTTGCAAGGCCGTCACCGTAGGAAGTTTCAGCTTCAATCCGTCCAATCAGAATTTGGAAATCACATCCGATCTTGCC
This sequence comes from Chitinophagales bacterium, assembly GCA_046329775.1. Lineage (GTDB taxonomy): Bacteria > Bacteroidota > Bacteroidia > Chitinophagales > JADIYW01 > JADJSS01. Next base: position 175,515 of record JAXLTX010000003.1, on the reverse strand, counting down.
GTCAAACTGATGATGCAACCCGTCATAGCCAGTACTATTATGAATCAATTCATAGTCGCAGACGAAACAGCCAGCTTCTCTAATTATAAAAGAAACAAGGTTATTCAGAAAACATTGTCTGTGTTGACGAAAGATACATTGGAATCCAACCGTTTGATTGCAGCCGTTTATACCGCTGACTCCATGTTCATTCCGGCAAGCATCGACTATAACATGCTGCTGTCTGGTACCAAATTCTATTGGGATGCACAGGATGCTTCCTTTAAAAGTGCAGAGAAGATAAGTCTTGCCTTTTTTGGCCCGGATGTCATCAAACGTCAGTACGATGCATATGTGGAATTGGGCTACGCTTATGAAAGCGATTTTATAAACATCTACCTGCAGAATAAAAGCGGAGCTTGGATTTTCTTTAAGATAAAGAAAGGACAGATGGGCATTGCCTCTTCGATTCCAGAAGTATATAATACCATCACCTTACTCAGGGAATCGGAAAGAACCTATCGTGTAGGGAAAGAGGTGGTCTTTGAGTTTATGCCGGCAGATTTAGGTATGCGCGATAATTTTGTGGCTCGTATGGAAGATTTTATGGAGCGCTTTAAAGGTAAAAGCTTTAACAGACCATCTGTAGTTACACCTGCGCCTGCGCCATCTCCGACGGATAATGTACCGGCACCTGCAGAGAATAATGTGCCAGCTGTGAAACCGGATGAAGCACCGGCACCGGTTCAACAACAACCGGCAACGCCGCCTGCTCCGCAGATTCCGAAAGACGATTTTAAACAGAAACCCAAGAAGACATTTTCATTAGATGTGCCAAAGCCGAAAGAAACCCCTCCGGCATCGGATACCACCAATCAGAAACCTAAATAAATTCAGATAAAATTTTGTTATGAAAAAAATGACCATTTTAATCGTTGCTTTACTGATGCTGGCCTGCAGCCAGAATCCTATTACAGGAAGAAAGCAGTTGACCCTACTTCCCGATGACCAGATGAATACGATGGCGTTGCAGGAATATCAGCAATTTCTCGCCACCAATAAAAGCAGTGTGCTGTCATCCGGTGCCAATGTTGATCTGGTGAAGAAAGTGGGCGTCCGAATATCCACGGCAGTAAATGAATACATGGCAAAGATTGGTCAGGGTGAACGCATGAAAGGGTACAACTGGGAGTTTAATGTGGTGAAAGATTCTGTAATGAACGCATGGTGCATGCCGGGCGGAAAGGTGGTTGTCTACACAGGTTTGCTTCCTGTCACTAAGACGGAAACGGGGCTGGCAGTTGTAATGGGACACGAAATTGCACACGCCATAGCAAGCCATGGAAATGAGCGCATGAGTGCGCAGATGGTACAGGAACTGGGACTCTCTGCACTGGATGTGGCGCTGGCCAATAAACCTGAAAAAACCAGAAGTATCTTTCAGGGGGCGGTTGGTATGGGCGCCGAATTGGGAGTCTTGCTGCCGTTCAGCAGAAAACAGGAAAGCGAAGCGGACAGGATGGGACTGATATTTATGGCTATGGCAGGATATGATCCAAATGAAGCCATTGCATTCTGGACTCGAATGTCCGAACAGACAGGCGGTCAACAGGTGCCGGAATTTCTGAGTACACACCCGAGTGATGCCACCCGTATCAATGACATAAAAACAAAATACCTGGCAGAAGCACTGACATATTACAAAAAATAAAGGTAGCTTCACAGGCTTCAGATTACCATAAAGACGGCATCATCTCAGGTATGCCGTCTTTTTTATTTATATTCGCTCCATGCAACTGAAGAAGTTCCTCAGCTATTTCTTTGACTTTTCCATAGAAAAGAGGCAAAGTCGCTTTAGCGGCGAAGTGGAAGTTGCTTTACGGCAAGGCCAGTATATGCTCAGTACACACAATGCCATCTATTCTTTCGGAAACAAATATACCTCGTTTGATAAGGCATTCCGGGCCACAGCCATACATAACCGGAAGGTGGAAAGTGTGCTGGTGCTGGGTTTCGGCTTGGGAAGTGTGGTGGATTTACTGGAAAGACACCCTTCCATAAATAATATTACAGCCGTCGATGCGGATGATATCATCATTGAACTGGCTAAAAAATACCTGCAATCTGGCTTGAAAGAAAAGGTGAGATATGTTTGTGCAGATGCAGAAAAGTTTGTAGCGGAGAATAACACCCGATACGATCTGATATTGTTTGATGTATTCATCGGAGACCTTACACCGGTTCAGTTTATGCAGCCGGTTTTTTTAAAAAGTCTGAAAGGATTAATTGCACCTGATGGCATGCTGCTGTACTCAAAGATTGATGATTCCATGAGGAGCAGGATAGAGAATGCACAATTTGAAACGAATTTTTCTGCCGTCTTTTCTGAAGCGTTTTCCATCGATGCAAATGGAAATAAATTGTTTGCCTGGGTCAATGCCACAAAGGCAGCAGCTGAATGATAAGATGCCGGTGCTTTCCTTAGGTTATTTTCGCCTGAATTCCCTTCTGTGCAGAAACGGTGTGAGTGTTCCTACCAGAGCGCCTACCGCATAACCGGTGATAACGTCAGTCCAGTAATGTTTTCCGGCTTTTACACGTGTCAGACCTGTCAGGGCAGGCAGTATGGCGGCACCGGTCCACATCAGTGGTTTCCATCTTGAATGCGGATGGTAATCAGCATATACCATGGCAATGAAATATGTACTGGCCGCCGTTATGGATGTGTGCCCCGACCAAAAGGAAGAGCGTGCATCCTTGCTGTATTTGTTGCCGTTATCGTAATCCGAATAGACATAAGGCCGGTTTCGTTTCGCCAGTTCTTTGGTAAACATGGTCAGTGTTGAAGTGATGGCAAATGTTTCCATCCAGATGGGCAATACCGTATTCCAGTCTTTGCGGATGTCTTTGTCTATGAACAATAAAGCCGGACTCACCATCGCCGTATATTGAAACACATCACTTGCAATGGCAGAAGGCTTTGAATGCTGATAGATGGCATAACGGTCAAATTTATTTACATCCGTTGCCTGCAGATTGCTTAATTCACCGAGCGTCAGCGGTTTCTTCTTCTTATGCAGAATAAGACTGGTAGCGCCTGTGCCAAGGGTGATTAAGCCAATCGGAATATCAACGCCCAATCGGTATTTGTAGATGCTTTGCCGTTTCAGGGAATCCTGAGAGAAGCCATTGGACAGCATGATGCTTGCCGTAAGGAATAGGATTATCTTTTTCATCGCGTTAAAATTAGCACAAATTTTGCGTTATAAATATAAATATCAAAGTATAACTTTACCTTAGAGAAATAATCACGAGTATGAAACATCTCTACACCTTGCTTTTGTGTTTGTTCGCATTGTCTTCTTTCTCAGAAGGAATGAGGATAAGAGGGGTGATATCGGATATGGATACGAAGAAGCCGGTCGGAGGGGCATTTGTACTTATAAGATTTTATGAAGGATTTGAATTTTCAGACATCACAGATTCACTCGGGCAATATGAAATAAAAACCACCGCAATGGTGCCGGAAGGGTATTATGGAGTGGAGATTGAAGCGAAAGAATACTATAAACCCAACGGCTTTGTACATGTCACAAAAGATTGTGTGTTTAATTTCAGCTTAAAAAGCAAGACACCGCAGCCGATTGAAAGCATTGTGGTGAAGGATACGGTAAAATCGCTTGAAATTAAACCGGTGCTGGAAGGATACGCTACGAACAATCTTGTTTTTCTCATAGATATTTCTTCTTCCATGAATACACCGGAGAAAATGCCCTTGCTGAAGGAATCGATGAAATATCTGGTTAATGAACTGAGACCCACCGATAGAGTGGCAATTCTTACATTTTCCAATTTTGTGAAGGAGGTATTGCCCTCAACGGCTGCAACAGACAAAGCCTTAATCACGAAGACGATTGATGCACTCACATTCGGAAGCACTTCACAGGGAGGTTCGGCATTGGATATTGCATACAAGACAGCCCTTAAGAATTTTGTGCAGCAGGGCAATAATCGTATTGTGCTCGCCAGCGATGGTATCTTTACTTCAGGAGAGAAGGATTATAAAAAAATGCAGCAGGTGATAGCATCCGGATTGGAAAATAAAATCACACTGTCTGTGTTTTGTTTTGGAAAGAATACGGAATATGTGAATGTCAAACTCAAAAAACTGACGGTCTCAGGAAACGGAAATTTTGCCACCATTACCAATCTGGAAGAAGCTAAACAGCATATGCTGGAGGAAGCTAAAGCGGTAAAGAAATAAACAGCACCTTAGCTGCAAATCACTATCTTTTTTGTCTCAAAGAATTCCTCTCCATACATATCTTTCAGTTCCACGATTCGGATGTTTTTTCTGACATGTTGCAGTTCTTCCCTGAGGTCACCGCCTTTCAAGGCAATTATTTTCTTCGGATTTTTGTTTCTGCTCCAGAAGATAAGGTCATTCATTTTGGCCACCGCCCGTGTTACCACATAATCCACCTCTGTCGTAATGTTTTCGGCACGTCCCACCAAGGCTGTTACATTTTTTAACTGCAGCGCTTTCACCACTTCGTTTACCACTGTTATTTTTTTTGCGATAGAGTCGCTCAGGATGAAGTTTGTATCTGGAAATAAGATGGCAAGTGGGATTCCGGGAAAACCTCCGCCGGTGCCGATGTCTAAAACGGTTGCTCCTTTTTCAAATGTAATCACATTGGCAATGCACAGCGAATGCAGGACATGGCGCTCATAAAAATTATCCAGGTCCTTTCTGGATATCACATTTATCTTTTCATTCCATTCCGTGTATAGCGGCAACAGCTGTTCCAATTGTGCAATCTGAACGGGAGATAGGAGAGGGAAATATTTTTGTATCGTTTTCAAGTGTATCGTTTAAGTAAGGGTTAAAGATGCTGCTGCCACTTATTTCGCATAGGCAAATGCGTTATAATTATCCATGATGAATCCCTGGTAACAGCGTATCAGCTCCTCTTTGGAACGTTCCACCATGTCAAAGGTATTGGGAAAGAGTACAGGTGGATTTCCGAGCTTGCTGAGCGTGGTGCTGCTCAGGGCATTTCTGTTGCCGTACACCTGAAAGTATGAATAATCAAAGGATGCATTGCCGACACATTTCTGATTGCGTATGTAATCTCTGGTGCGTGCATCATAGATGGTGGCATCACCAAATACTTTTGCCGTTTTGCTCATGCGTGTTTCTCTCACCTGACAGCTGATTTTGGTATATTTCGGAACCTTGATGTCATTGCCTGAAGAGTCTTTCTTTACATTGCCTCTGGAGTCAAGCACATATTGCCATCCGTCTTCAATCGTCTTCTCTTCCGTAGTGTTATATTCTTTTTGCAAATCGGGAGAAACCTGTATGTCGTAGAGGTTCATTTTCACCACATAATCATATGTGATGTTGTCTTTTCTTCGGTAATCAATATTCACCCATTGACCGTTTTGCGTCAGTTTCAGGTTGTCAAGAATGCTTTGTTCAAATGATGGAGGAACCAATAACGAAGGATTCTTTTCCACCATCAGTAAAATATGGTTTTTCCCCTTTGACAATGCTTCCTCTATCAACTCGTTAACATCTTTGTAGTTGATGTAAAATTTCTTGGAAGCGGAGAAATAATCCACAGACTGACGAATGGAGCTCTTGATGCCGGAGTTCAGTAATTTTATTCCCTGGTCATAGTAGAATTGTGCAGCATTCTGTCTGGATTCCTCCAGCGCTGCCGTTAAATCAAAAGTCTGGATATTTGCCTTTGTCCCGTTACTGTAATAAACGGGTAAAATACGCAAAACATTATTTTGTCTGGCGTTTATGCCTGCATACAAATCGAAAATCTCTTCCCAGCGTTCCCCTCTGTTCATTGATTTAAGCGTAATTATTTTTTCCTTATCCCGTTCCAGAACTGTATTGTATGCCTTCTCAAACATGGCTATATCCTCATCATCGATCTTTTTCTTTTGCAGAAATTGGGAAACGACGCTGTCATAGTTTCTGTTTTCAAAACTTTTCTTTAAACTCTGGCAGGAGAGGATGCCCGTACCGAGCAGAATCAGGAGAAATTTGTAAAGATGTTTCATGTATTTTTTACTGAAGTGAATGTGAATGGCACATCTTGTGCGCTCGTAAATATCAGAACTAAAAACCGTACCAAAATAGTTAAAATGTTCGCAAACTTAAAAAAGTTAATAAAAGTTCCTGCATTTTACGGCAAATCCTAAAGAAATGTTAAGCATACATTAAATTCTCAATCAGGATAGATTATTTGTTTTTCATCAATGCTGAAAATCAATGATATGTGATTTATTTAAACTCATTCTAAATAGAGATTTATCCACATTTTATGCGATTTAATACCTGAATACTATATTTGCAATCGAGAAAAATTAGACACATAATGTATTCTTGTAAACCAATCAGAAAAATCCTCGCTTTAATAGTAATCACCTTATTTCTGTCTCTGTCTGCGACGTCATATGCTGCTGTGGCAGTTCCGGATGTTGCCGCTACAGATGCAGCAGGGGTAGAGAGAGCAAAAGCCGGTATGGCTTTGTACAAAGCGAACTGTACAGCTTGTCACGCAATTGACCGAAAAGTCGTAGGTCCTGCCTTGGGCGGTGTTTGGGACAGATGGGAAAGCGAAGCTAAAATTGTGGCTTGGGTCCAAAACTCTTCTAAACTTATTGCTAGCGGAGATGCTTACGCAAACAAGGTATTTAATGAGAATAACAAATCCGTGATGACCGCATTTCCTCAGTTGACAGCTGAGCAAGTAATGGATATCCTGATTTACATTAAAAACCCTTCAGTGGCTGAGCCGGCAAAAGCTGCGGCAACCGGAGAAGCAACTGCAGCAACGGGTACGGATAACAAAGGTGCTTCTGCATGGTATATCTGGGCGTTGGTAGGTTTCCTTGCTGTATTATCGTTGTTATTGTGGACAGTTACATCCAAACTGGATAAAGCGGTTAGAGAGCAGGCAGGCGAAGCGGTGGAAGATGTTCCTCTGACACAAAAGATATTCAGCAAAAAAACATCAAAGGTGCTCTTGTTGATTGCATCTATTTTATTGGTATTCAATATTTTCAACGGAGCCATCGACTTAGGTCGCTCACAGGGATATGCACCGGACCAGCCGATTAAGTTCTCTCACGCATTACACGTAGGACAGAACCAGATTGAATGTCAGTATTGCCATACAGGTGTGGAGAAAAGCAAACACGCAAGTATCCCGGGTACACAGATTTGTATGAACTGTCATAAATATGTTCAGCAGGGACCTAAGTATGGAAAAGACGAAATCGCAAAAATCTATGATTATGCAGGTTGGGATGCAGACAAGGGTAAATTTGTAAACGCACCTAAAAACATCGAGTGGGTGAAAATTCACAACCTTCCTGACCACGTATATTTCAATCACTCTCAACACGTAAAAGTGGGCGGCATCAAATGTCAGACTTGCCACGGTAAAGTGGAGGAGTACGAGGTGATGAAACAATTTGCACCTTTATCTATGGGATGGTGTATCAACTGCCACAGACAAACGGAAGTTAAGTTTGCAGAAAATAAATACTACTCTGTATTCCAGAAATATCAGGAAGAACTGAAAAAAGGTACCAAAGCGAAAGTTACGGTAGAAGATATCGGTGGTACAGAATGTCAAAAATGTCATTATTAATATTCGAGAACTCAATTAACCTAAATATAAATGAGTAACAAAAAATATTGGACGAGCCTGGATGAGTTAAATCAAACTCCTCAATATAAAGAGCAGGCAGCAAAGGAATTCAATTTTGAAGTGGATGCAATTGAAACGGAAGAAAACGGCGGAACCAATCGTCGTGATTTCCTGAAAGCGATGGGTTTCAGCGTATCTGTAGCGGCGCTGGCTTCAGCTTGTAAGATTCCTACACATAAAGCGATTCCTTACACTATCGACACCAGAAAGGCGGTACCTGAAGTAACGCCGGGTGTGGCTGATTATTTCGCTACCACCTTCTATGACGGAAACGATTGCATCAATATTCTGGTGAAAACACGCGAAGGTCGTCCTATCAAGATTGAAGGAAATACGGATTCACCGTTCACCTTAGGTGGCACCAATGCAAGATCTCAGGCATCTGTGTTGAGTTTGTATGACGTAACCCGTTTGGCTACACCAACCATCAAAAATAAAAAGGCAGACTGGAAAACAGTAGATGCTGAAATCGCTCAGAAACTAGATGCGATTGCAAAGAGTGGTGGCAAAATCGCTTTGGTTACAGGTACTGTTGCTTCAGTGCTTACTAAAAAGTCTATCGAGAAATTGGTCGCAAAATATCCTTCCGTATCAGTTGTCAGCTACGATGCGATTTCCAGTTATGCAGTAAGAAAAGCCAATCAGATCAGTTTAGGCAATGCGGTGATACCGTCTGTCAATTATGATAAGGCGGAAGTCATTGTCGGCTTCAATGCCGATTTCTTAGGTACGGGTATTTCTTCTGTTGAAAATACAAAGAAATATATTGCGAACAGGGTACCGACAAAAGAAAATCCTAAAATGTCCCGTCATCACCAGTTCCAGTCTACCATGACGATTACCGGTGCAAGTGCGGATTACAGATATCCGATCAATCCATCAGAAGAAAAACAGGCGCTGATTAACTTATTGGCTGCTGTAGGTGGTTCTGTAAGTGGTGTAAAATCTCTTTCAGGAAAAGATGCGAATGATGGTATTGCTAAAGTGGCGAAAGAATTAGTGGCTGCAAAAGGAAAATCCGTAGTAGTATCAGGAACAAACGATGTTGAAGTGCAGTTGCTGGTGAATGCCATCAACGGTATCTTAGGAAACTACGGCAGCGTAATTGACACAGCAAATACATACAACCTGAAATCAGGAAACGATGAAGCATTGGCTACATTGGCAAATGATTTGAAAGCGGGTGCATATAAGGGTATTATCTTATTAGGTACTAACCCTGTATATGATACACCATACACAGATATCTTCAAAGAAGCGATAAAGAATGCAGAATTGTCCGTATCCACAGCAGACAGACCAGATGAGTCCGCTCAATTCTGTCAGTATGTATGTCCGGATTCACATTATCTGGAATCATGGGATGTTATCGCACCAAAAACAGGTTTCTACAGCTTTGTTCAGCCTGCAATTTCACCGTTGTTCGATACGCGTCAGGCTGCAGAGTCATTGAATACATGGGCAGGGGATACGACATCAATTGCACAGTTGGCGCAAAATGAAGTGGCTGCAATAACGGCAGGCAACTATCAGGCGGCTGTACAGTTAGGCTTCTTCGGAAGTGTGGCGACAGGCAGTGGTGCTGCTGCAAACGTGGCTGCATCTATTGCTGCTGTTAAAACAGACGTAGCGACATCCAAAGGATTGGAAGTAATCTTTTACGAAAAAGTGGGTTTAGGTGATGGTCGTTACGCAAATAACCCGTTCTTGCAGGAAATGCCGGATCCGGTAGCTAAAGTTACTTGGGATAATTATGTTTGCATCCCATATTCTTATGCAAAAGCTAAAGGTATAGACCCGCAGCCATCCCAGAAAAATGTTCCGATAGCGAAAGTGACCATCAACGGAAAATCAATAGAATTACCGGTGGTTGTTCAGTTCGGTCAGGCTGCCAATACATTGGCGATAGCATTGGGTTATGGAAGAGAGAAAGCTGGTAAGGCAGGCGATATGGTGGGTAAAAACATCTACCCGTTTGTAAAATCTACAAATGGTGTTGCCACTTACTCCACAGATGGTGTTACCATTGAAATGACAGGTAAATCGTATGAATTAGCTTTAAACCAGACATACCATACACTAATGGAAGATAACAACCTTCCATTGCGTTCTAAGAAATATAGAGGCGAAATCGTTAAGGAAACGACATTGGCTGAATACAAGAAGAACGAACATGCCGGTAATGAGGACAGAGAAAAGATCAAGGAAGAATTCGGCCATTCATTATATGACGGCTATAAACCAAATGACTACAAACAAGGTCATCATTGGGGTATGGTGGTTGATTTGAATGCATGTATCGGTTGTGGTTCATGCGTGGTTTCTTGCAGCATTGAAAACAACGTACCGGTCGTTGGAAAACGTCAGGTATATCGTTCTCAGGAAATGCATTGGATGCGTATCGACCGTTATTATAACGGAAACCCGGACAATCCGGATGTTTCTTTCCAGCCGATGATGTGTCAGCATTGCAACAACGCACCATGCGAAAACGTATGTCCGGTAAATGCAACCAATCACAGTTCTGAGGGGTTAAACCAGATGGCTTATAACAGATGTATCGGTACAAGATATTGTGCAAACAACTGTCCTTACAAGGTGCGTCGTTTCAACTGGTTAGACTATCAGGGGGTGGATAGCTTTGGCAAATTCAACGATGGTAAAATATCCTTCACAGATACACAGGCTCAATCTTACATGTTCGAAGATTTAACCAGAATGGTATTAAATCCGGATGTTGTAACACGTTCACGCGGGGTAATCGAAAAATGCTCATTCTGCGTACAGCGTATCCAGGAAGGCAAACTGAATGCTAAGAAAGAAGGTCGTCCATTGAAAGACGGAGAAGTAAAATCAGCCTGTCAGACAGCTTGTCCTACTAATGCCATCACATTTGGTGACCAGAACAATAAAGAAAGCGTGGTTGCAAAAACATTTGAAACCAGCGGCAGAAATTATTTCGTACTGGAAGAGCAGCACTTCTTATCAGCAGTGGGCTATCAGGTAAAAGTTAGAAATAAAGACGAAGAGCCGGCACAATATTTCATTGATAAACCGGAAGTTTAATAATTAATAAAAAGTCGTAAAGTAAGATATAATGGCAAGTCATTTTGAATCACCACTACGCGAACCGTTAATATTCGGTAATAAAACGTACAAACAAATTACGAATGATATCGTTGGGCCGACGACAGGCAAAGTGCAACCGAAATGGTTGTTCTGGACTCTGGTGTCTGCAGCGGTAGCGGGACTATTTGTGTTTTGTATTACTTGGGAAGTTTGTTTCGGTATCGGTACCTGGGGCGCAAACAAAACAGTAGGTTGGGCATGGGACATCACCAACTTCGTTTGGTGGATCGGTATCGGTCACGCCGGAACCTTAATCTCCGCAATCTTATTATTATTCCGCCAGAAATGGCGTACCGGGGTTAACCGTGCAGCTGAAGCGATGACCATCTTCGCGGTTGTCTGCGCCGGTCAGTTTCCGATTTTCCACATGGGACGTGTTTGGGATGCGTTTTTCATCTTCCCTTATCCGAATACAAGAGGACCACTTTGGGTGAATTTCACCTCACCGTTGTTATGGGACGTGTTCGCTATCTCCACTTATTTTACCGTTTCCTTGTTATTCTGGTATACAGGTCTGGTACCTGACTTCGGTACCATCCGTGACCAATCTAAAACACCGGGTAGATGGAAGTTCTATAACTTCTTGAGTTTCGGATGGATTGGTACAGCAAAACACTGGGAGCGTTGGGAATCACTTTCTTTGATATTAGCAGGTTTATCCACCCCCTTGGTATTATCCGTACACACAATTGTATCCTTTGACTTCGCAACATCTGTTGTTCCTGGTTGGCACACAACCATCATGCCTCCATATTTCGTTGCCGGTGCTATCTTCTCCGGTTTCGCAATGGTATTGACATTGATGTTGATTGCACGCCACATCATGAATCTGCAGGATTACATCACTTTGGCTCACATCGAGTCAATGAATAAGGTAATGTTGCTGACCGGTACCATGGTAGGTATCGCTTATCTCACTGAGTTATTCACCGCATGGTATTCAGGAAATATGTATGAGAGTTATGCTTTCGCAAACAGAGCTTTTGGTCCATATGCATGGGCATACTGGGCGATGATGTTCTGTAACTTGGTTTCTCCACAGGTGTTTTGGTTCAGAAAACTCAGAAGAAACATACCTGTTACATTTGTGATGTCCATCCTGATTAACATCGGTATGTGGTTTGAACGTTTTGTAATCATCGTAATCTCATTACACAGAGATTATTTACCATCCAGCTGGTTATATTATTCTCCGACATGGGTAGAAATAGGCATTTTTGTGGGTACTATGGGATTATTCATGACATTATTCCTGTTATTCTGCAGATTCTTCCCGGTAATTGCCATTGCCGAGGTTAAATCTATCCTGAAGGTATCAGGAAATCAGTACAGACAAAAACAATTAGACGAAGTAAAAGATCAGGAAGTATATAAGAATACAACAGTAGAAGCTGGTACCTGGGATTAATTTTTAAATTCATTATTAGAAATAATATGAGCGATACAAAAAAATATTTAGTAGGAATGTTCGACGATGACGATGTGTTGTTGCACGCCGTTAAGGATGTTCGTAATGCCGGTTATGAAATCACAGATGCATACACTCCATTTCCGGTACATGGTCTGGAACATGCCATGGGACTGGAACCAACTCGTATCCATACTGCAGGTTTCTTCTTCGGAGCAACCGGTCTTACCGTTGCATTGAGTATGATTACGTTTATCAACAAGTTCAATTATCCGACGGATTTCGGTGGTAAACCTAACTTTGGTCTGTTGGCTTACGTTCCGATCACATTCGAACACACGGTCTTGTTTGCCGCCATAGGCATGACGGTTTCCTTCTATTATCTGTGTAAACTGTGGCCTGGTAAAAAACCTAGGATCATTGATGAAAGGACTACTGACCATCTGTTCGCATTGACATTTGAGTTGGACGGTACTAAAGATGCTAATTATATCAACGCAGTTTCTGAATTGTTGAAAAAGGAAGGTGCTATTGAAGTTTATCAAAAAGAAGTATAACATCATGTTGAAACAATATCAAATCATATTTATCATTTTAGTGCTTGGTTTTACATCTTGTATCAGAAGTGCTAAAAAACCGGGAAGACAATATATGCCGGATATGGCTGAAGCAGTAGCTTATGAAGCCGGTTCTCCGAATCCCATTTTCAAGGATGGAAAGACAAATCAGTTGGCACCGGCAGGAAGTGTAGCCAGAGGGAAATATATCTACCCACTGTCTGATTCTGATTATGAGAAGTCAGCGGCTCTCATCAAGGACCCTTTTGTCTTCACAAAAGAAGAAATCGAAGGTGAGGGAAAGCATCTTTTCACTGTAAATTGTGCAATTTGCCACGGTGATAAAGGAGATGGGCAAGGTCATCTTGTTCAAATCAATAAGTTTCCGCCGCCTCCATCTTATCTGATGGAACCCCTTTTATCTAAGCCGGAGGGACAAAGATACCATACTCTGATGTACGGTAAGGGCTTGATGGGGTCATATGCATCTCAATTAAATCATAGAGAACGTTGGTTGGTATTAAGTTATGTGAAAATGTTGCAAGGCGCTGCTGCACCTGCTTCAGCATCTGCTGTACAAACGGACTCAACTAAATCAAAATAATAAATTAAACAGATTCTCGCGATGAATACTTACGTTTTTGATTCGGGCACCAAGAAAAATATCTTCATTGCTTTCGGCATTGGGGTGCTTTTCCTGATATTAGGTGTATTATTCTTTGGTAATAAGGAAAGCCATGAAAGTCATGCAACTCACGCACAGGTAACGGAAGCTAAGGCGGTTACACATGAAGTTGCTGCTGAAGGTCATGAACATGCTGCTCCTACTGTCAGAATGACTATTATAGCTAATATTTATAATATTTTCTATTTCGGATTTTATATAGCTTTAGCGGCTTTGTTCTTCCTTGCTGCAACAAACATTGCATGGGGAGGATGGCAGATACAGATTCAGAAAATTCCATTGGCGATGGCTTCCACAATAGGTGTATTCCTGTTGTTCTTGTTAATCATGTTCATTTTCTTCAACCATGATATTTTCCACTGGACACATGAATATCTCTACGATAAAAATGATCCTAGATTTGACGAAGTGCTGAATACGAAACATGACTTCCTGAATATGACAACATTCTGGACATTTTTCGTAATCATCGCCGGCTCTTGTCTTGCATTGACCTACAAATGGTGGAATACTTTGACTACCATGGATACCAATCCAACAAGAAAATTGTTCTCAACAAGCCGCGTTATCGCTGCAACCACGATTGTTTTAATCTCTTTCGTTATCAATACATTTGCAACCTGGTTATGGTCCATGTCTATTCAACCGCACTGGTACAGTACCATGTTTACCTGGAACACCATGGCAAGTGCTGCGGTAACCATGTTGTCTATCGTGATACTATTCATCCATTATCTGAAAGGTAAGGGATATTTACCTAGGGTAAATGATAACCACAAGCATGATGTGGCGAAGTTGATGTTTGCTATCAGCGTATTCTGGTGCTACACGTGGTTTGCTCAGTATATGTTAATCTGGTATGCAAATATTCCCGAAGAAACCGAATATTTCAGATTGAGAAGAAATGTAGATAACTATGGTATCTTATTCCATGGTGCATTCTTCTTCAATTTTGTCTTGCCATTCTTCATCTTAATGACGAGAAATTCAAAAAGAAGTAAAAATGTTACGATTGTCGCTGCTATCATCATCATTTTAGGACAGTTTGCAGCATTCTTCTTAATGAATTGCCCTGCATTATTACCTAAAGGTGGCTTCGGATTAATCAGTTTTGGTTTATTTTTAATGGTAGCAAGTTTATTTGTCTTCCTGACACTGACAATATTGTCAAAAGTGAAAGATTTATCTTCTACTACCCATCCATACGTGAACGAAAGTTATCATCATCATATTTAAAATCTAGTCAGACATGTCAATTATATTAGGCTTATTAACCTTAGCGTTGTTGTACATCGTAGTTGTACAAATAAGCAAGGCGTCCGATTTAATCAAATCTTTGCGTTCGGAAGATCAGCATGAAGAGTCATTTGGTAACGGTGCATTGTTTATATCTGTAATCGGATTCGGTATCCTTATCTATTCATTGGTAACGACCTATATTTACGCTCCGACTACGTTGCCGAAACCTGCATCTGAACAGGGCGTCTGGATTAATAATTTGTTGGAAATTACTTTATTACTTACAGGTTCTGTTTTCATCATCACACAATCGCTGTTATTTTGGTTCGTATATAAATACCACTACAGAAAAGGTAGAAAAGCTTATTTCTTCGCAGATAATAACAAATTGGAAGTAGCCTGGACGGTTGTACCGGCTATCGTCCTGACCTTCTTAATCGGTTTCGGTATCCAGAAGTGGTTCAAGATATTCTCTCCGGCACCGAAAGATGCAATTCTTATTGAAGCAACCGGTAAACAATATGCATGGAATATCCGTTATGCAGGAGCGGATCGTACCTTGGGTAAAAGAGATTTTACACTGGTAAATCCGGATAATGAGTTAGGTATCAATTGGCAAGATGCAAACAGTCATGATGACTTCATGGCAGATGAGATAGTTTTACCGGTGAATAAACCCGTTTCTATCAACATCAATGCATTGGATGTTATTCACAACTTCTGGTTGCCTCATTTCAGATTAATGATGTCTGCAGTGCCGGGTGTCCCTACTCATCTTTGGTTCAGACCAACGGTAACTACGGAAGAAATGAGAAAAGAAACCAACAATCCTAATTTCGATTACGTAGTGGCTTGTAACAAGTTATGCGGATCGGGACATTACAACATGAAGAAAAAAGTGAGAATTGTGTCTCAGGAAGAGTATGATAAGTGGTTAGGCGAACAGAAATCATACTATGAAACGATTGTGAAACCTGCTATGGCAGAAAATACAGTAAAAGAAGCCGCTGCAGTAGTATCAGCAGCAATGGAAAGTGCTTCAGAAAATAAAGCGAAATAAATAAATAAATATAATAAATAGTCTAAACTCAAATATATGCAAACGACAACAGCAATTGAAACGCATGTAGATGAACACGTTCACGGTCATGGACATGGTGACGGACATCATCATACGGAAACGTTTATTTCAAAATATATATTCAGCTTAGACCATAAAACAATTGGTAAGCAATTTTTGATTATGGGTATGGCATGGGCTATCATAGGTGGTTTCATGTCTGTCCTATTTCGTGTTCAGCTAGGCTGGCCGGATGAAACGTTTCCTGTACTGGAAAGAATATTCTCTACCTGGTTTACAGATGGTAAACTGAATCCTGAGGCATACTATTCATTGATTACCATGCATGGTACCATCATGGTATTCTTTGTACTTACAGCCAGTTTAAGTGGAACTTTCGCCAACGTTTTAATCCCATTGCAGATAGGTGCCAGAGATATGGCTTCACCATTAATGAATGCCTTGTCATTCTGGTTTTTCTTTGCAGCAGGCGTTGTAATGTTTGCTTCCTTATTCTTGCCAACCGGTGCTGCATCTGCAGGATGGACGATTTATCCTCCGTTGAGTGCATTACCGCAAACTTCTCCCGGATCAGGTAATGGTATGACATTCTGGTTGATCGCCATGGTGTTGTTCGTAGCATCTACCTTGTTGGGTGGTTTAAATTATGTCTCTACCGTTTTAAACATGCGTACCAAAGGTATGACCATGTTCAGATTACCTCTTACAGTATGGGCTTTGTTCTTTACTGCAATCATCGGTATCTTGTCTTTCCCGGTATTGGTTTCCTGTGTGGTCTTATTGATTTTCGACAGAGGGTTAGGTACCAGTTTTTACTTATCTAACATCGTAATAGGTGGTAAGGCTTTGCCATACGCAGGTGGTTCACCTATATTATTCCAGCACTTGTTCTGGTTCTTGGGACATCCGGAAGTATATATCATCATTCTGCCTGCGATGGGTATGGTATCTGAAATCTTGGCGGTTCACTCCCGTAAACCAATCTTTGGTTACAAAGCAATGATATTCTCCATCTTGGGTATTACTGTTTTAGGTTTCATCGTTTGGGCACACCACATGTATCTTTCCGGTATGAATCCATTCTTAGGTTCCGTATTTACCTTGTTTACATTACTCATTGCAATCCCATCCGCAGTGAAAGTATTTAACTGGCTGACAACCTTATGGAGAGGTAATATCCGTATTACACCGCCGTCCATGTTTGCTATCGGTTTTGTTTCCATGTTCATTTCCGGAGGTCTTACAGGTATCTGGTTAGGTAACTCTACTGTGGACATTCAGTTGCATGATACTTACTTTGTTGTTGCGCACTTCCATATCGTAATGGGTATCGCAGCATTCTTTGGTATGTATGCCGGCATTTATCACTGGTTCCCTCGTATGTTTGGAAGAATGATGAATGATACAATGGCTTACATTCACTTTGCCATCACATTTATCGGTGCATATCTGATATTCTGGCCAATGCACTTCATAGGATTGGCAGGTGTGCCTAGAAGATATTATTCTTTCAATGAAATTGAAGCGTTTGCACAATATGGTGACCTTAACAAGGTAATCAGCGTTGCAACCATTATAGTTTTCTTAGGCCAGTTGGTTTTTCTGGTGAATTTCTTCTGGAGTATGTACAGAGGCAGAAAATCTGTTCAAAATCCATGGCAGGCTAATACATTGGAATGGACATCTCCTGTTGAAGGCATTCATGGTAACTGGGAAGGTGAGCTTCCTACAGTTTACAGATGGCCTTATGATTACAGCAGAAATCCTGACAGCGATGTAGATTTCATCCCTCAAACTGTACCTTTGACAGAAGAAGAGAAAAAAGATAAAATTCATCACTAATAGATATAAATTTCCTGTTCAACCGTGAAGACAGAAAACGCATATATTGATAAACCTTCATTCTTTAAACTATTGTCCTTAAAGGCAAAGGATATCATGGAGTTAACTAAATTCCGTCTTTCCTTTCTGGTCGTGTTTTCAGCTGTCATGGCTTACTTGTTGGCCTGTACAGACAAGATTGAATGGTTGAACATTGCGTTACTCTCTTTGGGTGGATTTCTGGTGACAGCATCTTCCAATACAATCAATCAGTTGATTGAAAAAGATACGGACAGGATGATGGATAGAACGAAATTTCGTCCATTGCCATCAGGAAGAATGAAACCAATTGAGGCATACCTGATTGCAGGCTGTACCGGCGTATTAGGTATTTTCATCTTAGGCGCACTATTTAACCCAATCAGCGGCTTATTGGGTGCATTAGCCTTAATTTCCTACGCTTTTATTTACACACCTTTCAAGAAAATCAGCCCGGTAGCGGTCTTTATAGGTGCTATACCTGGATCTATGCCATTATTGATTGGATGGACCGCCGCAACTGGTTCCATCGGTTTGGGTGGTGTAATTTTATTCAGCATACAGTTTTTCTGGCAAATACCTCATTTTTGGTCCATTGCCTGGTTGTTGAATGATGATTACAAAAAAGCGGGTTACTATTTGTTGCCTTCAGCGGATGGTAAAAACAGGACAACCGCCTTACAAAATATTCCGTATCTGTTGTGCCTCATTGCTGTGAGTGTACTGCCTTACGTATTTGGATTCTCAGGCCTGATTTCGCTGGTGGTTTCTGTAATTGCCGGTTTGTTTTTTCTCATCAAAGGCATACAGTTGGCAACAGATATTTCGGACAGCAGCGCAAAAAAACTGATGTTTGCCTCTTTTTTGTATATTCCGGTTGTTTTCATTGCATTAGTGTTAGATAAAATTTAAATAAGTTGTCGACGTCATTAAAATATAAGATAAATAATCAGGGGGCACATCGCTTCACCATGTATCTCTTCATAGTGACAACTTCTATGATTTTTGCAGGATTCACCAGCGCATTCTTGGTAAGAAAAGGTGTTGGTGGCGCTTGGACTTCTTTCGGTATTCCCGGAGTATTTAAAGTATCAACCTTGCTGATCTTATTAAGCAGTGTGTTCTTGCAGGCAGCTCATATCGCTAACAAGAAACAGCATAAATTAATGACATCGGTCGGTCTTTTCTTTACCCTGATTCTGGGGGTGCTGTTTTGTTATTTTCAGATTCAGGGATGGAAAGAACTGAATGATGCAGGAGTATATCTATCCTTTAATCCAAACCCTGCTGCACCGTTTTTTCTCGTCATCACCTTTATGCATGCATTGCATGTTTCCGTAGGAATAATATTCTTACTGGTGGCTTTCATCCATTCGGCAATTTTGCTGAAGAGAGCGAGTAGTGCAAAAATTTTGGAAGAAATCGAAACAACTGAAAAAGGAATACTCAACATACGTACGGATTTGCTAACTTTATTTTGGCATTTCATGGGTATTCTATGGGTATATTTATTTTTCTTTTTAACCTATAATTTAAAGTAGATAAAAAAAACTATAATGGCAGAAGTTTTAGAAATACAAGAAGAACATCACACGGATTTATTACCAACACCCGATAACGGCGAAGGTGGTGAAAAGACAGTCATGAATATCAGTTATGGTAAAACCATGATGTGGTATTTCCTGTTGTCAGATGCATTTACATTTTCAGCATTCCTGATTGCATATGCTGCGGTTCGATTGTCACAACCATGGTGGCCTAATCCCAATTCAGTATTTAAATCTTTTCCAGGTTTAGGTCACACGGATGCACCTTTGGCATTTGTGAGCGTAATGACATTCGTATTGATTCTTAGTTCCGTCGCTGTTGTACGTGCGGTTCAGGAAGGGCATAGAATGAATCAAAAAGGTGTAATGTTGTGGATGTTGGGCGGTATCTTAGGTGGTGCCATCTTCTTAGGATGTCAGGCTTGGGAATGGACGCATCTGATTGCTGAAGGGTTAAGACCATATTACAACCCATTCGGTCCCGATGCCAACGGACTTACCCATCTTGTTGAAGGACATCTGCCTACATCTCCCGGACCAATTGCATTTGGCGCTTTATTCTTCGGTATAACAGGATTTCACGGATTTCACGTTTTCACCGGTGTGTGTATTAACGTCTGGGCATTCTTTGCTACGGCAAACGGTACTTTCCAAAGAAGAGGTCACTATGAAATGATCGAAAAGGTAGGTTTATACTGGCACTTTGTAGATTTAGTATGGGTGTTTGTATTCCTCGCTTTCTATTTAATGTAAAATTCGAAAAATAAATAAGATATGTCTAGTCACTTAACAGAAGAACAATATCAATCAGGCGTAAAAGCCGTTTGGAGAGCCACGGCAATATTGAGCATTGTAACGATAGTGGAAGTTGCTGTAGCTTTGATTCTCGGTCCTCATTTGCCTAAATTGATCATGAATACATTTTATGTCTTGGCAAGTTTGGCCAAAGCATTCTTTATAGTGGGAGAGTTTATGCACCTGAAATATGAGAAACGTGCATTCATGCTGTCTCTTGGTGTTCCTTTGGTTTTTCTAGTATGGGCAATCATAGCCTTTGCTACGGAAGGTCACTACTGGAATGTATTGAATTACCCAAAATAACCATTTTTGAAAAATAACAAAAAAGTCGGCTTTATTGCTGCTATTGTAGTGGTGGCGTTATTCCCGATAGCTTTCTTTTTGTTTTTCACGGAACTGAATAATCATCGCCCTACGCTGGAAACAGACAGGTGTCTGCCTATCTATGGTCCGAAGAAAGCATTTCCTTCCAAAGATTACAAAGGGCGTGACATCATGGATACCGCCTATTTTAAAGTACCTGAATTCTCATTTCTTGATCAGAATGGCGATACCATTACACAGGAATCAATGAATGGTAAGGTAACAGTCGTTGACTTTTTCTTCACCACCTGCAAGAGCATCTGCATCGATATGACCTCCAATCTGCATAAGGTGCAAGATAAGTTTGTAACGGATAAGGACGTGTTGATTCTTTCCCATACGGTAGATCCGGAAACGGATTCGGTGAAACAGTTGTTCAATTATGCAGTTGAAAAGGATGTCAATTCAAGAATGTGGCATCTGCTGACCGGCGATAAAAAAGAGATTTACAGACAGGCTCGCAACGGTTACTTCATCACTGCCATGCAAGGCGATGGTGGCCCCAATGATTTCATCCACGACCAGAAGTTCGTTGTGATTGACAAGGATCGCAGGATACGCGGTTATTACGATGGAACAGACAAGGCTTCCGTTGATAAGATGATTAAGGATATTCAGATGCTGTTGGTCAGCTACATCGTTCCCATGAAAAAGAACGACCCTAAATACAAGAAAGATACACTGAGGTAGGCACGCTAAACCTTGTCGCTTTTCTGTTGTTAAAGATATACACCGCAATAAATCAATGCTATGCTTCATACTATTTCTTCCAAGACAATCAATATCGTCATAGCTGTCATATCCGTCGCTGTCCCTGCCCTGGTCATTGCCATGCTGAAGATTACTCCGCCGGAAATTACACATACCCTTAACCTGAACGTTTTCCCAAAACTTCACGCTTTTATAAATTCAGGCACTACCATTTGCCTCCTTACAGGTTTGTTTTTTATTAAAAATAAAAACAGCCGCTCGCACCGTTTAGCCATGTTGACGGCGCTTATGCTGTCTGTTGTTTTCCTGTTATCATATGTCGTATATCATACGCTGAAGGCTGAAGACAGCAAATTTGGAGGTGAGGGATTAATAAGATACGTCTATTTTTTCATCCTTATCTCGCATATCATTTTATCGGCGGTTGTTTTGCCATTTGTGCTGAAAACATTTTCATTTGCTTTTCAGAACAATTTCGTACAACACAAAAAATGGGCGAAATTCACCTACCCGCTTTGGTTGTATGTAGCCATTACCGGAGTATTGGTGTATGTTTTTATGGCACCGTATTATTAACTATAAATTTACGTCTTCTAGATGGATAAAGTGTAATTTTACTTTATGCAAATCAGAAAATACATATCATTCCTCCTGACAGTTTCATTTGTTGCTTTCTCTTACCTTTCACAGGCCCAATGTGCCATGTGTAAAGGAACGGTACAGACATCAGAATATGCGAAAAGCATCAACAGAGGAATAGAATACATGTTGTTCGCACCTATTCTTTTCGTTGCAGCCATTGCTTTTCTCTGGATTAAGAATAAGGATAAGTTCCATACCAGAGAGCACTAGACAGACTCATCCGATATTTTCAGTGTCTATTTTTTAATTTTATTCGTACTATTGCCGTATGTCTCTCTCTTATGTCATCAACAAGCCCTCACAGGCCTTAATTCAAGGTGTTATCCGTTTAAATGGTTCAAAAAGTATCAGTAATCGTGTGCTGATTATCGATGCCTTAAGCAACCACCAGATAAAGATGGAGAATCTGTCTAATGCAGATGATACGGTTTTTCTGCAATCTATTCTGCAGTCCAGAGAGTCCTTGCTGGATGCCGGGGCTGGAGGCACGACCTTTCGTTTTCTTACCGCGTTTCTGGCCACACAAGAGGGACGGGACGTGGTGCTGACCGGCAGTGAACGCATGCAACAGCGCCCTATGAAAATACTGGTGGATGCCCTGTTGGAGTTAGGGGCTGATATCACATATGAGGGTAAACAGGGATACCCACCCTTACGTATCAAAGGAAAAAAGTTGAAAGGTGGGAAAATCAGTTTGCCCGCAGATACATCTTCTCAGTTTGTGACGGCGCTTTTGCTGATTGCCCCTACGCTGGAAGATGGGTTGAGGCTGGATTTGGTGGGCACCATCGTTTCTGTCCCATACATAAAGATGACCCTGCGCATCATGGAATATTTCGGTATCAAAACGACTTTTGAGGGAAACAGCATCACTGTTGAGAACGGGATATATCAGCCTAAACCTTTTTTCATAGAAGGTGACTGGAGTGCGGCTTCCTACTTTTATTCGGTAGCGGTTTTGTCAGAAAAGGCTGAGATAGAGTTGCAGGGGCTTACCCGTCAGCAGATTCAGGGAGATGCTGTCATTGCTGCCATTGCTGCTGATTTTGGTGTTGAAACCATTTGGAAAGAGAATGCCGTGACGCTGATAAAAAAGAGCAGTCCTGACTTTTGCAGATATGATTTCGATTTTTTAGAATGCCCGGATCTGGCTCAGACGGTTGTGTCATTCTGTGCCGCTCTCAACATAGAATTACATTGTAAGGGACTGCAAACCCTGCGCATCAAGGAAACAGACAGGATTGATGCATTAGATGTTGAATTGAAGAAATTAGGGCTAGCATCTTTGATAGAGACAGGTGGAAATGACTGGCGGCTGATACCTGAGAAAATGCATGCACCAAATGCAGAAAACACATCCATTTCAACCTATGACGACCATCGTATGGCTATGGCGTTTGCCCCATTGGCTCTTAAGTTGAGTCAGGTGCTTATAGAAGAACCACAGGTGGTTTCCAAGTCCTATCCAATGTTTTGGAAAGATATGGAGCTGCTAGGTTTTATTATTGTACCAGCGCCTTGATTCTGGAAAACATGTAATACGGGCAATCCACAGAAGATAAGTTGGCCAAAGCATCAGGCACCGCACCTCCAGGCGAACCATAAGCCTGATGAATCAATTCTACTTTCCCGTTTCCAAGCGGAACAATCTTAAAATAACCTTTTGATTTGGGTATCCGAACGTATTTGTCATTTTTAGGGATCAAATCTGGTGCACCATCCAAGTTGACCATAATTACGCCTTTGCTGTCTGCGGGACTAAAAGTCATATGCGTAATCGTTTCTCTGGATTTTATAAGAGGAGCGGAAATAATCATGTATGTGTAAAAATCATTATCATTGTTTTTTTTTAGCACTTTCACACTACCTGCATCCACCTTATACATCCATTGTTCATATTTTGAGGTGTTTTTCAAAAAGGCAATTAATTTTTCGGGAGTAATTTGTAGCACAACGGATGCTTTGTATTCTTTCAAAGAAGAATTCGGTGTCTTACGATTCCATATTTTAATTCCATCTTTGTCTTTCTCCAGTTTCCATGGCTCTTCCGCCGAAGCGTAGGAAAAACTCAGGGCAGATAAAGAAAAAAAGAAAAATAATACGTTTTTCATGTAGAGCTGTTTAAAAATAGTATACAAAGATGATGCCTGATTCTTACATTTCATTTGTAACCAACAAAACTATAAAATGTTTAAAACAAAATGAAGGCAGTAAATTGAATCTTTCACTTCTTAACGAAATTTATGAATATTAAGATGCTGTCAGACAACTTCTTGAGGTTTATAGTTTGGCTGAACGGAATCATCATAGTAAAACTGCTGTGCCCACATTCTGTATTGTGTAACCGGACCATCACCCTTTGCTAAAATTGGCGGGTCGATGTAGATTTTATTCTCCCATATTTTAAAATCCATGCTCACGTCATGACAATACCCTTTATAGGTGCCGTTCAGGAGGATTTTATGAACCAGTTTTTTGGGTAATAAATTCAACAAGGGAGTGATTTTTTTAAAATCAGACATCTTTTTTATGCTCACTCCGATGCGCAGTTTAAGCTTACCGGTGTCCGTAGGTGTTGGCAGTACAAAGTGGCGGGTCTGCATGCCCAGTTCAGGAATTTCCGTGTTTACAAAAGAATATCCTAAACCATGTACATGCACGTTAAATTCCGTACGAATGTTTCTTTTCTTACCCACAAAATCAGCAATACGGTGCATGGCATATTTTGCATACAGATAATGATCATGAGTTTCCATCTCGTGCAAGGTCTCAACGCCGGTATATCCGTGTACAATACCAAAATGTCCGACATCCACACTGTTTTCCGATGTTTCCTGTGGATGTGAATTGAAATTATATTCTGCAAAACGTACTTCAGTCCATTCAGTCCAGTCTTCCTGTGGAACAAACCATGACGGAGCGTTGCTCTTTTCATCAAACCAGATGAGAATCAAATCGTTTTTTTCGTCGGAATAATATGTAGGCAGTTTTAATCTTGAAGATGGCTTTGAGTCGTAGCCGGTCTTAGTGCAGTCTCCTTTAGTGTCGAAACAAAAATGATGAAAAGGGCATTTGATACCTTCACCTTCCACTTTTCCCCCGTATCCAAAATGACCTCCCATATGCGGACAATAGGGCTCCGTTATTGCCAGCTTTCCCGATGCAGTTCTGAATAATAAAATATCCTTTCCGGCAAATCTTCTGGTTATGATTTCACCATTCTTCAGCTCATTGGAATGTGCTACAACATACCAGCCATTGGGAAATGGTTTTAATGGAATTCTTTTGTAAGATGCCATAGCATATGGTTTAACGCAATTAAAAATAGCTTCCTAACACAAAAATAATTGAAAAAATTAACAATCAGTATACCATTTAGTGTGACAAAATTGATAACAAATACTTAACTGAACCTTTTGACCAAACGTTTGTTATTCCAATGCGTGCATTGTAATTTTATTATGTGATTTGTAATGAAGTAATAAACCTTTTGAATTAAATAAAAATAAAATCAACAAAAAATGAGCGAAACATTAGCCGACGTGAAAAACTTACTCAAAGGCGGTGAGTTTTTAGTCAAAGAATCCAATTTTCAGGATGTTTTTACACCGGAAGATTTGAACGAAGAGCAACAAATGATTGTGGATACAGTCGTATCGTTTGTTGATACGGAAATCACTCCGATTTATGACAGAATCGAACATCAGGAGCCGGGGCTTACGGAATCTTTATTGTTGAAAGCCGGTGAACTGGGTTTGCTGGGTTTAGCTATACCTGAAGAGTACGGCGGAATGGGCAAAGACTTTAACACAAATTCTCTTTTGATAGAGTACCTGGCTAAATCACGTTCATTCTCTCTTTCTTTAGGAGCACACATTGGTATTGGTACTTTACCGATTGTTTATTTCGGAAACGATCAGCAGAAAGCACACTATTTGCCAAAACTGGCAAGCGGTGAGTTGAAAGCTTGTTACTGTCTGACGGAGCCAAGTTCGGGTTCAGATGCATTAGGTGCTAAAACAACGGCTATCCTGAATGCAGAAGGAACACACTACATTGTGAACGGACAAAAAATGTGGATCACCAACTCCGGTTTTGCCGATGTATTCATCGTATTCTGTCAGATAGGAGGCGATAAATTCTCCTGCCTGATTCTGGAGAAAGGAATGGAAGGCCTGACTTTAGGTGCTGAAGAGAAAAAGATGGGTATCAAAGGTTCTTCTACCCGTCAGGTATTTTTAGAAAATGTAAAAGTGCCGGTAGAAAACCTGTTGGGTGAAATAGGCAAAGGACACCTGATTGCTTTCAATATCTTAAATATTGGCCGTTATAAGCTGGCTGCAGGTGTTTTAGGCGGGTCTAAGATTGCTCTGGAGCAGTCTGCAAGATATGCGGCAGAGCGTCAGCAGTTCAAGACACCTATCGCTTCTTTTGGTGCCATTCAATATAAGATAGCTGAAATGGCAACTCGTATCTATGCGTTGCAAAGCTCCTGCTATCGTGCCTCCGATATGATTGACAATAAAGAAAAAGAATTGGTAGCTCAGGGAAAACAATACCAGGAAGCTATTATGTTGGCGGCAGAAGAATATGCCATCGAATGTTCATTATTAAAATTCATCGGTTCGGAAGTGCTGGATTATTGCGTGGATGAAAATGTTCAGGTGCACGGCGGTATGGGTTATTCAGAAGAGTTAGGCGCTGCAGGTGCTTACAGAGATGCTCGTATCAACCGCATTTTTGAAGGCACCAACGAAATCAACCGTTTGCTTTCTGTTGATATGTTGCTGAAACGTGCTATGGGTGGCAAAATTGATATGATGACACCAGCCATGGCCGTACAAAAAGAACTGATGAGTGTGCCGGATTTCGGAAGCGATGATGACAGCACTCCGCTGGCGGCAGAAGTGAAAGCGGTTAAGAATGCGAAAAAGGCCATCCTGATGGCAGCTGGTGCGGCCGTACAGAAATTAATGACAAAACTGAAACACGAACAGGAAATACTGATGAATGTGGCAGATATGCTGGCAGAAGTTTATTCCATGGAATCAGTTGTGTTGCGTACACAAAAATTGATTTCCATAAACGGGGAAGACGCAAGTGCCACACAGATTGATATGACAAAGGTATTCATCTCTGACGCTATGGAAAGAGTAAACCTGCACGGTAAACACTGCCTGCAATCTTTTGCAGAAGGCGATGAGTTGCGTATCATGCTGATGGGGCTGAAGCGCTATACCAAATATGAAACATTCAACACAAAAGATGCACGCAGACGTATTGCTGCAAAAGTTTTGGAAGCAGGAAAATATACTTTCTAATAACAAAATTTCATTTGTTAATAAGTTAGACCTCGTAAGTTTTTAAAACTTGCGAGGTCTTTATATTTTTACAACGCAATGGAAAATTTCATCGTTTCGGCTCGTAAATACCGCCCGTCCAAGTTTCTGGATGTGGTAGGACAGGAGCAGGTTTCTGAAACCCTGAAAAAGGCATTGTCCTCCGGAAAACTGGCTCAGTCTTTCTTGTTTTGCGGACCTCGTGGTGTGGGTAAAACCACCTGCGCTCGTATCTTGGCAAAAGCGATTAATTGTGAAAATCCGGGAACGGATTTTGAACCTTGTGGTCAGTGCAATTCCTGTACCTCCTTTAATCAGAATGCCTCTTTCAATATCTTTGAATTGGATGCCGCATCCAATAACAGCGTGGAAGATATCCGAACCCTGGTAGATCAGGTGCGCTTTGCCCCTCAAAGCGGTAAATACAAGGTATATATCATAGATGAGGTGCATATGTTATCATCAGGCGCATTCAATGCATTCCTGAAAACGCTGGAAGAGCCGCCCAGTTATGCCATCTTCATCTTGGCCACAACGGAAAAGCATAAAATCATTCCGACCATCTTATCGCGTTGCCAGATATTCGACTTTAAGAGAATTTCAGATAAGGATATCGTAAAGCAACTGCAAAAGATTTGTGATAATGAAGTCATAAACGCCGAGCCATCCGCATTACATGTGATTGCTCAGAAGGCAGACGGAGGTTTGCGTGATGCCCTTTCCTTATTTGATAAGATTGTCAGTTATGCAGGGAAGAAGCTGACATATCAGGATGTCATTACCAATCTGAACATTCTGGATCACGATTATTATTTTAAAATCACGGAGTATTTTATGCTGGAAGATGCTTCTTCCGTGCTGAATGCTTTCAATGAAATTATCAATAACGGCTTTGACGGAGAGATGTTTCTGTTAGGAATAGCGGAGCATTTCAGAAATCTGCTGATCAGCAAAGATGAAAAAACAGTACAGCTTTTAGAGGCGGCGGAAGACATCAGGGATAAGTATTTCAAACAGGCTAATCTCGTGAATGAGACTTTTTTACTGAATGCGCTGAATATCATTAATCAATGTGATATTGAATACAAGACCGCAAAAAATAAACGCCTGCACGTTGAACTGGCATTGCTCAAAATCTGTTTTTTGAATACACAAATAGAGCAGACGCTTGCGCTGATTTTGGGTGAAAAAAAAAACTAAAATCACTTCTTCAGTTTTATAAAAGTAAAAGAAATCAGGCGGCAGAAGGAATTCAGTTGCAGGATGAAAGTCTTTACTTTTCGAGTATTGGAGTTAAAGAGACACCTGCAGAGGTGAATGAAACCCCCGCAGAAAAGGTACAAAAGAATTCCGTTATTTCAACAGAGACAGTTTCGTCAGACGAACGTGTTCCACAGATGGTACAAAAGGGAGCAACTGAGCAGCAGGTTGCTGCATTGAAACCCAAACGGGAATTGCCCAAACGCTCCGCCATGAGTGCACTGCTGAATGAGATTCATAAAGAGGAGGTGGAGGAACAAGACTTGAACAAGGTCGAACTTACAGCCGCGAACTTACAGGGGATTTGGGGAGATTTTCTGAAAGAAAATAAAGATAAACTCCAAAATGCTTTTCTCAGCGCCGCACAACATCAGGTGCCGGTGCTTATTGAAGACAGGGTAACCTTTACAGCCAGCAATAACGTTTCATTGGAAATGTTGCAGCTTCACAAGATGGATATTACCACTTACTTCAGAAAGAGAACGACATCGACAACGGTAGTGCCGGATTTTATTCTGAACAGAGAGGAAACGCAGGCAAAGAATTATAAAACAGCAAAAGACAGACTGAAGGATATGATTGATGCCAATGCAGCCGTTCTGAAATTAATAGAAAAATTTGATTTGAATATAGACTGAGTTTGCAGGTGTTCTATAGCCCTCGGTTCGTACATCTTTATATATAGATAGTCAGGTAATCGTTGCAGGCCTTGAACTTCTTTTCTTTCTTTTTTGTTATTGGAATATGAATAAGAAAACCGTAGTAATTGGTGCAAGTGCCAAACCTGACAGATACAGCAATCGTGCCGTGCGGATGTTGCAAAAACACCATCATGATGTCGTTGCTCTCGGCTTTGAGCCTGATTTTATCGAAGAGATTCCCATTCAAACCAAGTGGGAGCACTATGAGCAAGTGGACACTGTTACCTTATATCTGAATCCGCAACGTCAGAAACAATACTATGCCTACATCCTGTCGCTGAATCCGAAACGGATTATCTTTAATCCAGGAACAGAAAATCCGGAATTGGAACAGCTGGCACTTGACCGGCAGATTTTATCCATAGAGGCATGCACACTCGTAATGTTAAGTACGGGGCAATTTTAATCAGCAGATTTTTTTACCTTCATTAAACCTTTTGGAACCATATTCGTCTAATTAAAAAAAATATTGTTATGAATAAAGTAAAGCAACTTCTGTCAGTACTGGTTTTATCTTTCGTATTGATCGTATCTGTGAAGGCACAGAATGTAAATTCGGGTGCTGGCAATGCACCATCCTCTTCTAAAACAGTGAAGAAAACCAAATTAACCAGTGAGCAAAGGGCGGCCGCACTGACCGATACCTTGAAAAATGCGGTGGGTTTATCTGAAGAGCAGTATGCAAAAGCATATATCGCCAACCTGAAGTTCATAACAAGTAAAGAGACCTTGAAAAGTCAGGGTACAACAGATAAAGAAGCGATGAAAGCCCAAATGAAACAATTGTCTGCAGATAGAAGAGCGGCATTCGCATCCTTCCTGACGCCGGAACAGGCACAAAAATGGCAGGCATGGAAGCAGGCCAGAAAAGCACAGTTGAAAGAAAACCATCCGTCTGCTTCCGGAAAAGGTAAGGGGGCATCTGACAACGACCATTTGATTGATGAAAATGGTGAAATGTAATCTCGTTTTCCTCAGCAACCTGAAATAAAAAGCCATTCAATCCTGAATGGCTTTTTTTATTTTGTGGTATTAAACTATACCTTTCTCATTAAGTCAAATAAGTATGCTTAACGAAAGAGATAAGATAAAACATTTATACAGTCGTGCCGGATTTGGTTTGTCGGTGAATGATTGGCAAACAAAAAGTGACTGGAAAAAATCGCTTGACGTCTTATTCAAATCTCCGTCGAATTATCATTCGTTACAAACAATTTCTTTGGCAGAAGTGGAAGCAACCAAGGCAAAAATGAGAACGATGCGAAAGGAAGATGTAAAAGATCTGAAAAAGTTCTTGAAACAAAATGTATCAGAATTAAATAATCTATGGTTGCAGGAAATGATTGATGGTGAAGCACAGCTACAGGAAAAAATGGCACTCTTCTGGCATGGGCATTTTGCCTGCCGTTCTTTAAATCCATATTTCGATCAGCAGTATCTGGATATTATCCGAAAGAATTCTCTAGGCAATTTTTCCGTATTGCTGAATGAAATTTCAAAAACACCGGCCATGCTGCAGTTTTTAAACAATCAACAGAATAAAAAGGACCATCCAAATGAAAACTTTGCCCGAGAGCTTATGGAATTGTTTACAATCGGCAGAGGCAATTATACCGAACAGGATGTGAAGGAAGCCGCCCGCGCATTTACAGGATATGGGTTTGACAAGACAGGAGAATTTAAATTCAGAATACAACAACATGATTTCGGGACCAAGATATTTCTTGGAAAATCAGGCAGCTTTACCGGAGACGATATCCTGCAAATCATTCTGAAAAAAAATGAATGTGCCTATTTTATCACAAAGAAAATCTATCGTTTTTTTGTAAACGATAATCCGGATGAAACGATTGTAAAACAACTGGCAAAGCATTTTTATGAGTCCAATTATGATATAAAAGGATTGTTGAAGGAAATATTTTCTTCCGATTGGTTTTATGATGAAATGAATATAGCTGCAAAGATAAAATCACCGATTGAACTATTGGTCGGTTTGTCGAGGACAATACCGATTGATTTTGAGAATGAGCAAAGTCCATTGTTTATTCAGCGTTCACTAGGACAGGTGTTGCTGAATCCGCCAAATGTGGCCGGCTGGCCTGGTGGGAGAAACTGGATTGATAGCTCTTCCTTGTTGCTCAGAATGCGGTTGCCACAGGTCATCTATTACGATGAAGAACTGGATTTTTCGCCCAAAGAAGACATGCCTGAACAAGGAATGATGCGCTTGAAAATGACAGACGAATTCATTAAAAGGTTTGTGCAGAAAAAACTGGCGGCAAAATCTGACTGGATGAAGGCCCTGCAGTATTTTTCATCATCAGCCAATATAATGGATGACATTGTAAAGATGCTGTTGGCAAAACCATGTGCCGCATCTGCACGAAAATGTATTCAGAATAATAGGGATACATCATCTAAAGAAAGTGAAATCAAAAGTGTGATGATAGAAGTCATGTCGTTACCGGATTATCAGTTGTGTTAAACCAAGATTATGAAGAGAAGAAACTTCTTAAAAACGACCGCCTTAGCCTCTGCAGCCACGATGCTTCCGAAATTCATCAAGGCATCAGAAAAGAACATTGCGGAAACTTCGGATAAAATACTCGTGATAGTACAACTAACGGGAGGTAATGATGGTTTAAACACAGTTGTGCCTTTTCAGAATGACTTGTATTACAAGGCACGTCCTCAAATTTCAATTGGGAAAAATGAAGTGTTGAAACTGAATGATCAGCTGGGGCTGAATCCGAATATGGAAGGATTTAAAAAATTATTTGATGATGGTAAATTGTGCCTGATTAACAATGTCGGATACCCGGACCCCGACCGCTCCCATTTTCGTTCGATGGATATCTGGCATACGGCGAGTAACAGTAATGAATATAAAACCACCGGTTGGTTGGGAAGGTATCTCGATGAACAATGCGGCGACTGCGATAAGCCTACCCAGATACTTGAAATGGATGATACATTGAGTTTAGCGTTGAAGGGAACTAATGTAAAAGGCTTAGCTATAAAAGCCCCTAAAAGACTATATGGCACCACCACAAATCCTTTTATTAACCAACTGTCTAAGCAACACCTGCCGGGCGACCATCAGCATGATAATGCCGAGTATTTGTATAAAACACTGGCTGAAACCGTTTCTTCTGCGGAATACCTTTATCAAACATCAAAAATATTTCACTCAGCAGCCACCTATCCGAATCATCAGTTTGGGAAAAGCATGAAGACCATTTCTGAACTTATTATTTCAGGTGTGAATACCAAAGTCTACTATGTTTCATTGGGTAGTTTTGATACGCATTTTAACCAGCAAAAAAGACAAGGGGAATTATTGCATCAACTGGCAGAGACGATAAAGGTATTTATGGATGATTTAAAAAGTAACGGTCGTGCCAATGAAGTGTTACTGATGACCTTTTCTGAGTTTGGCAGAAGGGTAGCGGAAAATGCAAGTCTTGGAACAGATCATGGTACCGCCAGTCAGATATTTTTAATCGGAAATAACCTAAAGGGAAAAGGAGTATATAATGAGGCGCCGAATCTGGAGGATTTGGATGACGGTGATCTTAAGTTTACCGTAGATTTTAAAAACATATACGCTACCCTGCTCCGGAAATGGCTGCAGACAGATAGTGATAAAATACTGGGAAATAAATTCAGTCTCATGGATTTTATATAGTCGCCATAATCGCTTTATCTTGTTCACAACTGTTGAATATTAGCCAAGGGGCGAAATAAAAAACGTGATTACTTTTAGGAAAATGAAAACATCTGTAAAGTTCTTCGCTGCATTTCTGATTTTTTGTAGCCAGTTTGTATCACATGCAGCCCTGTCTCAGGATGAAATAGATGTGGTCGATCCTTACGAAATGAAAGTGTCCAGATCCAGACAGGCTGATACATTCTATTTTTCACAGAATGCCACCACATCCGCTATCAAGAAAAAGCTGGATACCTTAAGAACGTATGATGTGTATCTGGAAGAACGACCGACACCGTTTGGCAAGGCATACATGTGTAACGGAAACGAAGTAACGAGACAGAAATACCTGGAATATAAGCGCTTTTGGGATGCAGCCGGTGCTTGTAAACCATGTCTGTTGTACACCTACAACGACAAAGATCAGCTGAAATACGTGGCTTTTCAGTATGAAGACTGTCTGTGCGGCAGCTATGTGGAATATTATCCAGACGGTGGAATGAAAGTTCAGGGACAATTTAAACAAAACACCAATGATGTTTGGCAGAACATAAAATCTATGGACGTCTGTAATATAAGGGATGGCCTATGGACCTACTATACGGAAACCGGGGAAGTATTGAGAGTGGAAACGTATGTGGACGGTAAGATTATAGATAAATCGAATGCCTCATACGGAACTTCTGTGGGAACCAGATCAAAAAAAGAAAGTGTTGAAAAGGACTCGGACGCAAAAAAAAGTTTGTTCCCTAAAATGAAAGACAAAAATAAACAGAGTCAGTAAACAGAGCGTCAGTCCCATAAAATTGCCATCTTAAAATCCTGTTGATGCAGGATTTTTTTATTTTCTTTCTTCGAATAATTAACCATTAATCAGTATTCTGTTCATTAATAAACAATTGTTAAGAAAATTGTTATTGAATGTTAAGGTAATTTGTTTAATTTGTAACTAAAATTAAGCAAGTATGAAGTATATAGAGAAAATCAGTATGGTCTTATTGTTTTCCCTCTGCAGTTTCACCATGTTGGCACAAACGACAATGAAAGGTAAAATTACGGACGGGAAAGAGCCGGTAATCGGCGCAAATGTTACCATCAAAGGTACAACAGAGGGGACCGTCACCGACATTGACGGGAAATTTGAATTAACAACCAACCACCCAACGCCACTTACATTGGTTGTGACGATGGTTGGGATGTCCACTTCGGAAATTGAAGTGACAGGAAGCAAAGACGACATCAGTGTTACGCTTTCAGAAGAAACCAGCCTGCTGAACGATGTGGTGGTAGCCGCATCTAGAGTGGAAGAAAAAATTCTAGAGTCACCGGTTACCATTGAAAAGATGGATAACAAGATGATCAAGACAGCCGCTGCTGCAGATTATTATGATGATCTCGCAAAACTCAAAGGAGTCCAAACGATCAACGGTTCCATGACGTTTACAGCAGTAAATACACGTGGTTTCGGTGGTATCTCCAATACACGTTTTGTACAGTTGATGGATGGTATGGACAATGCGGCTCCATTGCTTAACTTCCCTACAGGTAATATTGTAGGTATTGGTGAACTCGATATCAATAATGTAGAATTGGTGCCGGGCGCAGCGTCAGCCTTATACGGTCCGAATGCATTCAATGGTATCTTGTTGATGAATTCAAAGAACCCATTTGAACAACCTGGTTTCAGTATGCAGGTTAAAGGTGGTTTTGCTCAGGCAAAAAACGGATATGGTGTGAAACCTATGGGGAGTGCATCTCTTAGAATCGCACACGCATTCAAATCTAAAAAGACAGGCCAGGACTATCTCGCTGTCAAAGCCAATTTCAGCCTTTTCCAAGGTACGGATTGGTATGCAAATGATTATACTTCATCAAGAAGTGGAGGTGGCGCAATCGGAACACCTGGGTTTGATGGATTAAATTCATATGGTGATGAAACCAATATTTTTGAAGCAAATCCAGCTGCATTGGCAGGGTTGTTTGCAACCATGAACGGCAGAGGCTTTTTAGCAGTAAAACCTGGGGTGTTGCAACAAGTCACCGCTCAGGCAGGTGGAATCATTAGAGCTCAGGTTACAGCAGGTGTAAAAGCCCAGATAAAAGCAACACTCATGTCTGGCGGTATGGATGAGGCTACAGCAGAAGCTACAGCTTCAGCGGCAATTTTAGCTCCTCCTTATTCAACAACCATAGATAATATCACAAATCAGAAGATTGATAGTATTGCAAATGTAAACGCAACAGCATATGTAACGTCAAAAGTGGATTCCATTAAGCCGTTAATCAGTTCCTCCCAGTTGAGAAGAACAGGTTTGACAGAGGACCAGTTACTGGACAATCATAAGGCTCAATCAATAAAGGGTGATTTTGGTGTATACCTCAGACCGTTTAAAGACAAATCCTATGAGTTTTCATACAATTACAGAGTTGGATACGGTAATAGTGTATATCAGGGGAGTGAAAGGTATGCATTGAGAAGATTTACGCAGCAATTTCATAAGGTTGAAATCAAAAGCAAAGACTTCTTTATTCGATCGTATATGTCACAAACAAAGGATGGTGATTCTTATAATATGACAGCATTGGGTGCATATACCAACGAATTGGCAAGGCCTACTGGAGATTGGATTGCTAACCCGACAACAGGATATTATGCAAATCTATTGCCTCAGTTATTGCCGGCTATATTGTCTCCATTCAGTTCTGTATCTAACATTCTAAATAATCCTCAGATCTATTATACCATGTCTGATAGTGCTAGAGCTGCAGCTGATAGACCATGGACGTCACTTTCACCTGAAGAGAAACAAGCTAAAATTGAAGCGATACGAACTGGTTTATTCCAAAGAGGAGGGGCAGGATTTATTGATAATTCTCGACTTTTTCATACAGAAGCCATGTTGGATTTAACCCGTTGGACAGGAAAATGGATTGATATCCAGATAGGTGGAAATCACAGATTATATAGCTTATCTTCACAGGGAACAGTATTTAATGAAGATCCGGATGGAACAGGAAAATTCAAAAGAATCAAGATAAATGAATATGGGGCATTCCTACAGTTACAAAGAAAGTTCTATAAGGATATGTTTAAGATTCAGGCTTCCGTTCGTATAGATAAGAACCAGAATTTTAAGATGGTGGTTTCGCCTCGTGCTGCATTCGTTGCGACATTGGGTAAAGATAGAAATCACAATATCAGGGTCTCTTATCAGACTGGATTCAGAAATCCGGATTCTCAGGCTCAATACATTTATTTTCCAACAACACAAATCTTGCTAGGCGGTACAAAATCAAATGCAGAAAGATATGGCATATATAATGGTGGAGCTTATTCGCAAGAATCTTATAAGGCATTTATCGCATCGGGAGCAACAGATTCATCTTTATTGAAAATTTCCAATTTCGATTACGTAAAACCTGAAAATTTACAAGTGGTAGAATTGGGATATAAAGCAGTCTTGTTTAAAAAGCTGATGATTGATGTGAATGGATATTTTAATATCTACAAAGATTTCATCACTCAGATTTTTGTTTATAATAAAGATACTACATATCACCAAGGTAAAGTAATTGCTCCAGGTACATTATGGTATCCGTATGTGAATATACCAGGTAAAACATTCTCATACGGTGCCGGTATTGGTGTAGGCTATGCATTGCCTAAGAATGTGACTGTCAGAGCTAGTTATAACTATATGGATTATAAAGTAAAAGGTGGTAAACCGGCTATTGGTACCGTTAATGATTTGGGATTCAACTCATCTAAACATCAGGTTTTTGTGGGTATATCAAGTGATAAAGTATGGAAAGGATTAGGTTTCTCCGTTGATTACAGATGGCAATCATCTATTGCTTGGGCCTCTTCATTTGCTGATGGTACCGTGAAATCACGTGGTATGCTGGATGCAAGTTTAAGCTACTTTGTTGAAAAAGCATATACAACATTCAAAGTAGGTGCAACAAATATTGCAGGTCCGGATTACAGAACGAATGTTGGTGGTCCGTTTATCGGAAGAACATTCTTCGCTGCCATCACATTTGATCAGGGTAAGATGTGGAAACAACACCACGCAGAGGTGACAGGTGCAAAAGAGTTTTAACCATACCGATCCTATACGATAATGAAAGCGTCCCGAATCTTTTTCGGGACGCTTTACATTTATACACGTGGGTTAATATTTAGCCGAGGCATCCTGAACAGCGTGTTGTACATTTGTTTAAAACATTCATGCAGATATCCATTTCAAATGTTTAGGCATCGCGGTAAGAACAGAACCTATCAGCATAATCTGCGTCTCGCAGCGCTCTTGTCATTTATTGCAGGGATGGTCAATATCAGTGGTGTACTGTCGGTTAAGGTGCTTACCACCAATGTCACCGGGCATTTCGCCTACTTTGCGGAAGAGATGTCGAATGAACGCTACTGGAATGCAATGGCGTTTTTACTGTATATCCTGTGTTTTCTTTTAGGCTCTTTCATTTCCAACCTGCTGATAGAACTTGTGGCAAAGAAGAATATACGCATTTCACATGCAGCCCCCATGATCATTGAGATACTCATACTTACTGTCATCGGTATCTGGGGAAATGACATTTCCAGTGCACAATTCATAGCCTGTGCTTTGTTATTCACCATGGGGATGCAGAATTCGCTGGTCACCATGGTGTCGCAGGCAACCGTCAGAACCACCCATCTGACAGGCCTGTTTACCGATTTGGGAATTGAATTGTCACAGTTGTTTTTCTATCACGAAGCTGCAGAACAGCATAAACTCAAGAAAAGCATTTATCTGAGATTGGCAATCATTGCCTTTTTCTTTTTAGGATGTGTATCCGGTGGTTTTTTGTATAATGCTATTGCCTTTAAAACACTTCTTGTTACGGCCGCATGTCTGGTGATTGCCACATTCTACGATAATCTCCGGGCAAGGTTCTATGTAGTTAAAAGGAAAATCAGGGATTTGTAAGCCTCTATACGGCGCTCTTCAGCTGTGCTTCAATTTCAAGCTGATTTATACCATTGGTCTTGTGTATCTTTCTTAGGATTTCATGAGCCACTTCCAGACTTTTCAAGCCATCCAAAGCGGTTACCTTAGGTTCCGAGTTGAAAATCAGGCATTCTGCAAAGCTGTTCAATTCTTCTTTCAGTGCATCATATTCTTCCGGAACCATGGTCTCTGAATTCAGGTAGCGCGTCGATTCATGTGTACGCAGGGGTATCGAATTGTGCTTTGCCGTTTCGGATAGTTTAAGGATTTCCGTTTCACGATGCAGGAAGTCAAGCGTAATATGATTGTCTTTCTGGAAGAACAGCATCTTTCGCATTTTCTGTACAGATGTTCTGCTGGCGGTAAGATTGGCCACACATCCGTTATCAAATTCAATACGTGCGTTGGCAATATCTATTTCATCAGATAATACGGAAACCCCACTGGCGCTGATATTTCGGATGTTTGCTTTCACCACAGACAGAACGATGTCTATATCATGAATCATGACATCAAATACGACGGAATCGTTGGTCCTCTTGGCATCAAAATGTGATAATCGGTGTGCTTCTATGAATTTGGGATGCAGTTCCAGTTGTTGCAGTTCCAGAAAAGCAGGATTAAACCGCTCAATATGGCCAATCTGAAATTTCACACCTGCTTCTCTGATAAGCTCTACCAGTCTCTTTGCCTCCTCAAAGTTATTGGATATCGGTTTGTCTATAAAGACATGCTTCCCATGACGAATCGCCTTTTCTGCATAATGGAAATGAGCATCTGCAGGGGTTAATATATCTATGGCGTCACATTTGCTGATGAGTTCATCTACATCCGTATAGCATTTTACCGTATAGTCTTCCTCTATGCGTTGCAGCTTTGAAGGGTCTGCATCAAAACAACCCACCACCTTGAAATAGGCAGAGTCCATCAGTCTCTCCAAATGTTGGGAACCAAGCCTTCCGATACCTATGACACCGATTTTAATCATTGACAGAATAAAAATAACCTGATATTTGATTGTGTTACAATAAATTAATCCACGGATTGTGTATTATCCTGTCAGCTGCAGCAGCTGTTTACTGATTTATAACATAATAGATACGTTCATAAGATTGCCTTTTCAGGTGTTTTTGTATACTTTTGTGTACTTGAAAAGATTTTTCACCATATTATTATTACTGACCTTTCTTACTTCGGGTACAGAGTTATATCAACTATTCAAGCTTCCTTTTTTAGTCGAGCATTTTCTGAAACATAAAGAGGAGGATGGGGGAATTTCTTTTTTTGACTTTTTATCGCTGCATTATACAGGCCAGGTGAAGTATGATGAGGATTACGATAGCGACATGAAATTACCTTTCAAGACGTGCAGCCACGGAGAAAGCATGGTGATAAATGCCGTTGTACCCCAACTCAAAACAGCTCTTTCTGTAAAAGAATGCTTTGTGCTGAAGAATGAATTTTATCTTTCAGATATCTCTTACCTACCATCTTCATATCTCGGCACTATCTTTCAACCACCGAAATACTCCTAATATTTTTTTCTCTTTTATGGATATGTAATGTCTTTCATTGCATAGGTACAATCTATTAATAATCTACATTTTTCGGTTATGTTAAACAAAATTATAGAATTTTCTATTCGTAATAAACTCGTTATTGCCCTGTTTACCCTTGCATTAATGGCATATGGTATATATCAGGCCGCCCATCTTCCCATTGATGCAGTGCCGGATATTACGGATAATCAGGTGCAGGTAATTACCATTGCACCATCTTTCGGCGCTACAGATATAGAGCGCCTCCTTACTTTTCCGATAGAACAAGCCAACAGCAATATTTCCGGCATTAAGGAAATCAGAAGCTTTTCCCGTTTTGGGTTGTCTCTTGTCACCATCGTCTTTAATGATGCTACAGACATATATTGGGCAAGACAACAGGTGGCTGAACGTCTTCAGAAGGTACAAACGGAAATACCTCCCGGGATTGGCGTGCCAGAACTGGGGCCAGTTTCCACCGGCTTGGGTGAAATCTATCAGTATGTCATCAAACCTGCAAAAGGATATGAACATAAATATGATGAAACGGAATTGCGTACCATACAGGATTGGCTGGTGCGCAGGCAGTTATTAGGTGTAAAAGGCGTTGCGGAGGTCAGTAGTTTTGGCGGAAAACTGAAGCAATACGAAATCGCCATACAACCCAATAAGCTGCAATCCTACAACATCAATATCAAGGATGTATTTGCCGCCCT
Source organism: Chitinophagales bacterium (assembly GCA_046329775.1). Lineage (GTDB taxonomy): Bacteria > Bacteroidota > Bacteroidia > Chitinophagales > JADIYW01 > JADJSS01. Next base: position 135,523 of record JAXLTX010000003.1, on the reverse strand, counting down.
GGAAAGAAACAACCAGAATACGGGTGGCGCCTACATTGAAAAGGCTTCATCCGTATTGTTCATTAGAAGTGAAGGTTTGATTGACAGCAAAGATGATATCGCCAATATTGCGATAAAATCTACGAAAGGAGGTATTCCCTTGTTGCTGAAAGAGGTGGCAGATGTGCGTGTAGGTTTCGCCACCCGATATGGTGCCATGTATTATAATGATGAAGGGGAAGTGGCCGGTGCTGTGGTCATGATGCTCAAAGGAGCCAACAGCAGTGAGGTCATCAGGAATGTAAAAGACAGGATTGCACAGATCCGTAAAATGCTGCCTGAAGGTGTGGAGATAGAACCCTTTCTGGATCGCACCAAAATGGTAAATAATGCGATTGGTACCGTAGAAAAAAACCTGCTGGAGGGTGCTTTGATTGTGGTGTTCGTGCTCGTACTCTTTTTAGGGAATTTCAGAGCCGGCATATTGGTTGCATCGGTGATACCGCTGGCAATGTTATTTGCCGTTATTTTGATGAATACTTTTGGTGTCAGTGGAAATCTTATGAGTCTCGGTGCGCTCGATTTTGGCCTGATTGTAGACGGAGCCGTCATTATTGTGGAAGCCGTCATGCATCAACTGGCCCATAGCAAAAAGTTCAGTCATGTCCAGCGGCTCACCCAGCAGGAAATGGATAAGGAAGTGAATGATTCTGCCGCTAAAATGATGAACAGTGCGGTGTTTGGACAGATGATCATTCTCATTGTATATCTCCCAATTTTTACGTTACAGGGCATAGAAGGAAAAATGTTTAAACCAATGGCTCAGACGGTTGCATTTGCCCTGCTGGGTGCATTTATACTCTCACTTACCTACATCCCCATGATGAGTACCTTGTTTTTAAGCAAAAAGATAAAACACACCAATAATCTCTCAGACCGATGGATGATAAAGGTAGAGCGCCTCTATCAGCACGCTTTGGGCAGGGTCATATTGATACCCAGGCTGACATTGTCGGTGGTGCTTAGCCTCTTTGTGGTGGCTGTCATCGTGCTTTCCTTTCTGGGGGGCGAATTTATACCGGCGTTGGAAGAAGGCGACTTTGCAGTAGATACCAGAGTTCTGACAGGCAGTAACATTACCACGACGATGGAGAGTGTTCAAAAGGCGGCACATATCCTAAAGTCCAGATTTCCGGAGGTGGAAAAGGTCGTTACAAAGATTGGTAGCGGGGAGGTGCCTACCGATCCTATGCCTATGGAAGCAAGCGATATGATGGTCATATTAAAAGATAAGAAATCCTGGACTTCCGCATCAACATTTGATGAACTGGCGGAGAAGATGGGCAAGGCCTTGCAGGAAGTGCCGGGTATTACCGCTGGATTCCAGTTCCCGGTACAGATGCGATTCAATGAATTGATGACCGGTGCCCGTCAGGATGTGGTATGTAAGATATTTGGCGAAAATCTGGATACACTTGCAGCGTATGCGGCAAAAATGGGAACTGTCGTTAACACTGTGGAGGGGGCCAGAAATCTGTTTGTAGAGCCTGTAACCGGAATGCCGCAGGTAGTGATAAATTATAATCGGGCAACGATAGCACAATATGATCTCAGTATTGAAGAGGTAAACAAAGTGGTCAATATGGCCTTTGCAGGCCAAAGTGCAGGTTGGGTGTATGAAGGAGAGAAACGATTTGATCTGGTCGTCAAGCTGGGGCAGGAGCAGCGGAAGAACATAGAAGATATCAGAAACCTTTTGGTGCCAACACCAGGAGGTACCCAGATTCCACTTTATCAGCTGGCTGATGTGACCATACAAAATGGACCGAATCAGATTCAGCGGGAGGATACAAAGCGCAGAATCGTAGTCGGGTTTAACGTGCGTGGACGCGATGTCCAAAGCATCGTTCAGGAACTGCAGCAAAAGGTGGATAAGCAATTGAAACTCCCGGTAGGATATTACATAACATATGGTGGTGCATTCGAGAATCTTAAGGCCGCCAAAGATCGTCTCATGATTGCCGTTCCTGTTTCCTTGCTGCTGATATTTCTCCTCTTGTTTTTTGCATTTAATTCAATCCGCCACGGATTGCTCATCTATTCGGCCATACCGCTTTCTGCAATAGGCGGTATCTTCTTTCTGGCGTTGAGGGGAATGCCATTCAGCATCAGCGCAGGCGTTGGTTTTATTGCGCTGTTTGGCGTTGCAGTCTTGAACGGGATAGTGTTGATTGCAGAATTTAACAGACTAAAGGCTGAAGGCTGGACAGATCTGCACAAGATTGTGTTGATGGGGACCAAGGTGCGCCTTCGTCCCGTCCTGATGACGGCCTTCGTCGCATCCCTCGGCTTCTTTCCCATGGCCGTCAGTAACGGAGCAGGAGCCGAAGTGCAACGGCCACTGGCAACGGTGGTAATCGGAGGGCTTCTGCTTGCCACCTTGCTGACGCTTTTTGTATTGCCTGTATTATATATAATTTTTGAAAAAGGAATTTCCGTAAAATCTAATAAGATGAAACCCACAGTTGTTTTACTCATCATGTTTTCATTGGCAAACCCAGTGAAATCCCAAACGACAATTACCTTGCAGCAGGCCATAGATACGGCTTTGAAGAACAATCTGAATGTCAGGAATGAACAGGTAAAGGCTTTATACAAGGAACAACTTATTAAGACCAATGCAAATATACCTCAGGCAATGTTGAATTCAGAGTTTGGACAAATCAACAGCGCATACGTGGATACCAGATTCGGAATTTCCCAGGCCTTCAGTTTTCCTGTGGTATATAGAAAACAGAAAGAATTATTGAAGGAAGATTGGAAAGCCTCATTGCTTACGGTCACTTTAAAAGAATCTGAACTCCGAAAAGCAATAACACAGCTCTTTTGTATGATGCATTATTACAGACAAAAGGAAAAATTACTGCATTGGAATGACAGCATCTACAGCAGCTTCCTTAGCCTTGCTACCATCAGAGTGGAAAATGGAGAAAGCAACAGGCTTGAAGAGGCAACGGCTAAAGCACAAGTGGGAGATATCCGTCTGCAATTGATACAACTAACCCGGGATATGGAACTGTTGAAGTTGAGACTACAGATGATAATGAACAGTGCTGTAAACTATGAGTGGATGGTTGACGATTTCAAGCTGCCGGCCCCTGAAGCATCGGACACCGCTCTGCTCTTATTACATCCGTATCTGAAAATGATGGAGCAGGAACAACAGATAGCCAAAGCCAACAGCGCATTGGAAAAATCAAGATTGCTGCCCGATATCAGTATCGGATATTATAATACGAGCATCAAAGGCGCTGGTGCAGATGATATTTATTATAAGGCATCTGCGAGATTTCACACGGCTCAGGTGAGCATAGGTCTGCCCTTGTTCTTCAAGGCACAGAAAAATAAGATAAGGGCAGCCGAAATAAATGAACATATGGTGCATCAGACTTATCGGGAACAGACACAATTTTTACAAAGTCAGTATTTGCAGGCCTTTCGGATCTACCTGAGCAATAAGCAGATTGTTGCATATTATGAACAGGATGCCTTGAAAAATATCGCGCTGATAACTGAAACGACCCGTAAGCAATATGCCGCCGGTGAGATCAATTATCTGGAATGGGTAATGCTTACCAATCAGACTGCTACGGTGCAAAGCAATTACATTGATGCTGTCAGAGAACTGAATGAGAGCATCATAGAACTACAATATTTAACCTCCAAATAAAATAAACATGAAAAATAAAATCATCATCATATTGACCGTATTATTGATCGGCTCATGCAGTCGTAAGAATGCCGAAGAGGAAAAATCACCGGATGCAGGTATTTCAAATATGGTTGTATTAACGGAAGCACAGTTTAAGAACGCGCAGATTACCACCGGTAAATTGATACAAGAACAATTATCGTCTACCATTAAAGTGAATGGGAAGATAGATGTGCCACCGCAAAACCTCGTTTCAATCAGTATGCCTTTGGGTGGATACCTCAAATCCACGAAACTGTTGCCCGGTATGCCGATAAAAAAAGGAGAAGTAATAGCCCTGCTTGAAGACCAGCAGTATATTCAGCTGCAGCAGGATTATCTGCTAACCAAATCGAGACTGGCATTTGCAGAAAAGGAATACGAACGCCAGAAAGAACTCAATCAAACCAAAGCCAGCAGCGATAAGGTCTATCAGTCGGCGGAGTCGGAATACAGGATGTTGCAAATCAACCTGAATGCATTGGTGGAAAAATTAAAACTGATCAATATAAACCCGGCAAGTATTTCGGTTTCAGGAATTTCTCGCAGTGTACCGGTGTATTCACCTATCAATGGATTCGTTTCAAAAGTAAATGTCAATATCGGAAAATATGTAAATCCTGCAGATGTGCTGTTTGAGCTGATCAACACTTCAGATATTCATCTGAATCTGAAGGTATTTGAGAAGGATGTTGACAAGATTGCCATCGGACAGAAATTACTGGCATTCAGCAATAATTATCCTGACAGGAAATATCCGTGCAGCATCCTTCTGATCAGCAGGGATTTATCACAAGATGCCAGTGTGGAGGTGCATTGCCATTTTGATAAATACGATCATTCCTTGTTGCCTGGAATGTATATGAACGCCATCATTGAAACAAAAGACAATAAAGTGCAGACTTTACCGGAAGATGCAATTGTAACCTATGAAGGGAAAAACTATGCATTTACAGTAAAGTCAAGCAGGACATATGAAATGTTGGAGGTACTTACCGGTATCAGCAGAGACGGTCGTGTTGAGGTTACTATTGCGGATAAACGTCCGGCGGAGAACCTGGATTTTGTACTGGGTGGCGCTTATACGCTGCTGATGCAACTGAAGAACAAGGCTGAAGATTGAAGCCTGGGAAACTTAGTGAAACGGGAACCATTTTTTAACGAAAAGAATACGCCTTTATACGTATTTTTGCATCGTGGTAACGGATAAAAAGATAGCTTTTCACACCTTGGGTTGTAAACTCAATTTCTCGGAGACATCCGCAATTGCACGTAAGATGCAGGAGCGGGGCTTTACCACCGTAGATTTTGAGGAACCCTCGGATGTGTATGTGATAAATACCTGTTCTGTCACGGAACAGGCAGACACAAAATGCCGTAATATTGTCAGGAAGGCAATGAAACTGAATCCTGACGCCTATGTGGTGGTGGTGGGTTGCTATGCGCAGTTGAAACCAAAGGAAATCGCTTCCATCAAAGGTGTAGATTTGGTGTTGGGTGCTGCAGAAAAATTCAGACTGCCGGAAATTATCACGGACCTGACTAAAAATCCTTGTGGCCAGGTGCTGGCATCCGAAATTTCCAATGCCAACTTCTTCGTGGATGCTTATTCGGTAGGCGATCGTACCCGCTCATTTCTGAAGATACAGGATGGTTGTGATTACAAATGCTCATTTTGCACCATTCCGCTGGCTAGAGGCAAAAGCAGAAGTGATACACCTGAAAATGTGTTGAAGAATGCAAGGGATCTGGCTGCCAAAGGTGTTAAGGAAATAGTATTGACAGGCGTCAATACAGGCGATTATGGCAAGGGCATTGAAGGAACTGTTGATTTCTTTGATATGGTCAAGATGCTGGATGCGGTAGAAGGTATTGAGCGTTTCCGAATTTCTTCCATCGAACCCAATTTGCTGACCGATGAAATCATCGAATTTGTGGCACAAAGCAAACGATTTATGCCGCATTTTCATATTCCGCTGCAAAGCGGCAGTGACAAGATGCTGAAGCTGATGCAGCGTCGCTACAAAAGGGACTTATACAAAAGCAGGGTTGAAAAGATAAAATCCGTGATGCCGCACGCATGTATTGGTGTGGACGTGATTGTCGGATTTCCGCAGGAGACAGACGATGATTTCTTGGATACTTATAATTTTGTAAACGCATTGGATATTTCCTATCTGCATGTGTTTACCTATTCGGAGCGTGCCAATACCAAAGCCATTGAGATGGATGGCGTAGTCCCGGTGCCGGTGCGCAACGACAGAAATGCCATGCTGCGAACATTGAGCGAAAAGAAAAAAAGATACTTCTATCAGCAGTTTCAGGGCACCTGCAAAATGGCTTTGATGGAACAGGAACAGCATGGTGAGGTGATGCATGGTTTTACAGATAACTACATCAAGGTATCCATGCCCTTCGATGCCACATACGTCAATCAGTTAGTGAGCGTGCAGTTGCATGATTTTGATGAATTGGGTAATGTGAAAGCATCGGTTCTTCAACTGACGCACTGATTTTTTAATTCTTTTTGTATCTTACAGGCATGTCTTCATCACTGCTGTTTAAAAACCTAGCCCGCTTCATTACATTGACCAGAGAGGAAGAAGATTATCTGATATCCAAACTGAAAGTGAAAAAGCTCCGCAGGAAACAATATTTTCTGCAGGAAGGTGATGTCTGCAAAAGTCAGGGATTTGTATATAAAGGCTGTTTGCGTGCATTCGAAGTGGACGCAAAAGGTGTCGAGCATGTCGTTCTGTTCACTCCTGAAGATTGGTGGGTGGGGGATATCTACAGTTTTTACACGGGAGAACCAACCCGTCTGAATATAGAAGCGTTGGAAGACACGGAATTGTTCGTATTTGATAAGAACAGCTTGGAGGATCTGTATGAAAGGATTCCCAAGATGGAGCGCTATTTCCGTTTGCTGTTGCAGAATGCATTGATTTCATTGAATCAACGCATCATATCTTCCATGTCAAAATCGGCGGCAGAACGCTATTGCGATTTTATTCATAAATATCCGCAGATAGAGCAACGTGTTCCCAATCATCAGATAGCATCTTATCTCGGTATCAAACCCGAATCGCTGAGTCGCATCCGAAAACAATACGTGAAACCGGCAGGCCCCAAAAAGTCTTAACCTACATCAATTAAATTTCTTAAGCCAAGTCATTCATTTGTAACGCTGCTGAAGTGCATCTTTGTGCCATTAAAATGATAGCAAAATGAAAAAAACAATGGTATTCTTTTTAGCAGTGATGAACATATTACTGCTGCAGGCACAGGCGCCTAAAACAAGCTGGAACTTAGACAAATCCCATTCTTCCGTAAATTTCAGCATCGACCACATGGTGGTTTCTGAGGTGGAAGGGAAATTCAAGGACTTCAGTGCAGAGGCGAAATCAGATAAGGCTGACTTTTCGGATGTTCAGGGGGCCTTTACAGTGGTATTGAAAAGTATCGATACGGATAATGAAAAACGTGATGAACACTTGCGAGGAGCGGATTTCTTTGATGTGGAGAAAAATCCCAATCTGACGTTTGTAATCAAGAAATTTACAAAAGTAAGTGGTAAGGTATACAAACTAACAGGAGACCTGACGCTGCATGGCGTAACGAAGACCGTAACGTTGAATGGCAAATTCGGCGGCATCATCAAGGATCCGTATGGTTTGACACGTGCAGGATTGTCCATCACCGGAGAGCTTGACCGCTATGCATTCGGCCTGAAATATAATGCAGCAATGGAAGCGGGTGGCTTCGCACTTGGACAGAAGGTGCGAATCAAGGTGAATCTTGAATTCACACAGGCAAAATAATTTATTTCCTTTTTGTTCAGTAAGTCGCAGGCTCATCTCTGCGGCTTACTTATTTTATTTTTCGAAAATTTGAAGATAGATTAATGCAATTGCGCTGGCTGTCATAATGATGAATGCTCCCGCACCAAGAATATTGCTGAAAATGCCATTGGTGAATCGTCCCATGATTTTCTTGTTGTTAGAAATATGCAGGATGATGGCAATCAGAACGGGTGCGGTGAGTCCATACAGAATGGCTGTGTAAATCAATGCCTTGATGGGGGAGATGCCAACATAATTGAGCGATAATCCCAACAGAAGTGAGATGGCAATAATTACGTAAAAGGCTTTTGCTTCGTGAAACTTCTTGTCAAGTCCCTGCTCCCAGCCGAAGGTTTCCGTAATGATATAGGAAAGCGATCCGCTCAATACCGGTATGGCTATAAGGCCCGTACCGATCACCCCGATGGCAAATAGAAGGTAAGCCATATTGCCTGCCAGCGGTTTTAATGCGATGGCCGCTTGTTCAACGGTATCAATCTGATGAATACCTCCCTTGAATAATACGGTGCCGGTAGTGAGAATGATGAAGTACATTACGAGTCCGGAAAACAACATGCCAAAATCAACATCCTGTGTCACCTCATGTATGATCTTTTTATTGACCATCAGGTGCTTCTTTTTATGCTTCATCTCTTCTACTTCTACCGAAGCCTGCCAGAAAAACAAGTATGGAGAAATCGTGGTTCCCAAGATGCCTACCAGTATGCTCATGAAATCTTTGTCAAATTTTATGATTGGAATAAAAGTAGATTTCAGCATCAGATGATAATCCTGGTGGTACAGGAAAGGAACGATGAGATACACCAACATCACAATGCACAAGTATTTCAGTACGGATGCAATCTTCTGATACGGCAGGTATATGATAAGTCCAAGCAATAGGATGGTGAACAGCACACTGAAATAGGTGGCATCAATTTTAGGAAATAAGAGGTTGCCGACAGCACCCATTCCGGCGATGTCTGCACCGATATTCATAACGATGGCTGGAAAGCTGAATAAAAGCATTAGATACAATATCGGTTTTGGATAATGTTTCTTCAATGTGCCGGTTAAACCTTGCGAAGTCACCAGCCCGATTCTTGCACACATCTGCTGTATGGCTGCCATGAGCGGAAAGGCAACCAATGATGTCCATAGTGTGGAAAGGCCAAACGCCGCTCCTGCCTGAGAGTAGGTGGCAATGCCGGAAGGGTCGTCATCGCTTGCCCCGGTCACCAGTCCCGGTCCCAGCAGTTTCCAGAAACGATACAGTTTATTTGATTTCTTTATTCTCATGGTATCGGTACTCTTTACATAAAGATACATCAGGATGCACCATCTGACATTTTTTTAATAAAAATTAAGGTGTCATTTTGCATATTCCTCATATACAGCCTTCGCAATGCGTGCAATGACATCCTCGAGCTTGTCACTGTCAGCATAGGCATCATTTACAAAAATAGCCAGCGCTACATGTTTTCCGTTGGGTAAGGTGATGATGCCCACATCATTGGTGGCAGCTGTCATACCATCCTTTGTTTCAGAGGTGCCGGTCTTGTGTGCAACGGGGGTGCCTTGGGGTAATAATTTCACCATTCTGTTTTTACCTGTGGTGGTTTCCTGCATCACCTGATAGAGGTAGTCCGTATTGGCTTTAGAAAGGATTTTTCCCTGATAGAATTTTGTCAGCAACTGTACCATTGCATTGGGAGAGGAGAAATTTTCATATTGGTTGGACCATTTCTTATGCATATCCATTTCATTGTATCTTATGTCAAAATCCTCAATGCCTTGTTTGCGGATAAACTTTGCCACCTCCTTAGGTTTGCCCAGATGACGGAGCAGGGCATCGCAGGAGATGTTGTCACTCTGACAAACCATGTAGCGAATCAGCTTGTCAAAGGTTATATTGATGTTCCCATTGTAAAAGGAATCGCGCATAAGACTGGTCGTGTATCTCTCAAGATACTGTGGGGTGAAATGGATTTTGTGCTGAAGTGAAAATTCACCCTTGTCTATCCTATTCAAAATGGCCATTGCGATGGGGTATTTGAAGACACTCTGCATCACGCAGGGCTCATCGCCATAAAACGATACGGCAATGCTGTCTTCGATTACAAAAGCTGACATGCTCACCTTTCCTTTGCTATCTTGGGCAATGGTTTTGATTTTTGTCAACACTGCACCCTGCTGTGCATATGAAAACAATGGCAGAAATAAGAACAGTAATACAGAGCCATGCAAGGAAGTGTTTTTCGGCATACATTTTGTTTAATTAAGACAAAGATAAGCAAGCGGAATTATCATTTTTTTGTAACTTGCTCTTTAATTCCTAGATTATCACAACAATAAACACATGAAAAGAATCTTATTTCCCGTATCCCTGCTGACCGTATTTGTTTTAGGCATTCTGCTGGTGAAAGCTGGAGACAGCAAAACGCCACCGCCAGCACCAAAGGATCCGAAAGCGGAAAAGCGCAAGGCCGATTCCATCCAATATGCCAATTTCAATACGGATACGAAAGATTATACATTTCAGGATACGCCGAATGAGGTACTCCTGAACAACGGGATGAAAGTGACGATTGTAAAGTTGACGCGTTTTCCGATTCCCAGGGGTGTGGCTGTCGTAATTCCGGATGATATATCCCAACGCTTTGCCTATGAACTGGCAGAAGTGGAAATCAAGGCCACGAATACTACCGGCAATGAGATCAAATTGGGTTCTACTGCCACCGATGCCTTATTTGTTTCGCTGAAATGCTATGCAACGGAGACAGGCTCCAAAGGTTTTGTATCCCAATATCCGTTGTCCTTTGGGTCCATCTATCCAATGATGGAGCCGGCACAAACTGAAAAATTGACACCGGTATTTAAGGAAACGCAGGCAATGATGAATGGAACTTATAAACCGGGTGAAAGTAAGACGAGCAAAGGAATAATCATTTGTCTTGCAAAAGCTGCCAAACACATTGATAAGATTGTCGTGAACAATCAGGAATTTGGTACCAACAAGTCTTATGGCTGCCCGGCAAAACTGTAGACCTGAAGAAAATAAATGACAAGTGCCGTTCCCATGGGAACGGCACTTGTCATTTAAGTAGTAAGTAGTGTTGATGGATATCTTTTATTATCATGGTTTTTCAAGTTATTTACTAAAAACAGTTTCTTATGGATTATTATTGTTATATTTAATCATAGGATATCTGTGAAATAGAATAGAGTTGATAGAGGTGTTTTATAAACAGCAAAATGGGCCGCTTCAGGAATTTGTGATTTGAATCATAAATGACTTGTTGGCGATAATGTAAATTGCATATGTTGTTTCTTTTATGTTTAAATACATAAGATAATGAACCCCTGCGCCCATGATTGATTTTAAAGTTCTATTTGAGACACTTCCTGGATTGTATCTGATATTAGCTCCGGACTATTCGATCATTGCGGTAAGCAATGCTTATCTGGCTGCTACCATGACAGACCGGTCATCAATACTCGGACGAAATATTTTTGAAGTGTTTCCTGATAATCCTGATGACAGACACGCAGACGGTGTCTTCAATCTCAGAAACTCTTTGAATGAAGTAATGCGTACCCGCCAACCTCACAAGATGGCCATACAGCGATATGATGTCCGTAATCCTGAGGGAGTTTTTGAAAAGCGATACTGGAGCCCCTTGAATACGCCTGCTTTTAACGATCGGGGGGAATCATATATATCGTACATAGCGCAGCAGATGTAACCGTTCAACGGAAGACAGCTGAACAGCTGAAGAAAAGTGAGAAGCATTTTCAGTTGCTGATCACCAGTGTAAAGGATTATGCCATCATCATGATTGATGTGCACGGTGCTGTGGCAAGCTGGAACAGTGGGGCGGAAGCCATAATCGGATATACATCAGAAGAAATCATAGGACGATCCATAGATACCTTTTATACGGCGCAAGAAATCAGGGATGGTATGCCGAAAAAGAATCTAGGCTTAGCCTTGCAGTACGGTCATTTTGAAACCGAAGGATGGCGCATGCGAAAAGATGGCACGCTTTATTGGGGCAATACCGTGTATACCGCATTAAAAGATGAAGATGGTCTTTTGTACGGATATTCAAAAATTACCAGAGATATAACGGAAAGAAAAAATGCACATGAAGGGCTTGAGTCCATGATGCGTCAGATTAACCAATCAAATGATGCCATCTTTACAACAGACATCAACCGGAAAATAATGAGTTGGAACCTTGGTGCACAGAATCTATATGGCTATACAAAAGAGGAGGTGCTAGGAATGGATACGAGAGACCTGTTTGTTGCACCTTATGATGAGGAAGCCTAAGCGTCGTTTCCAATAAGGTCGCGCAACAAGGGTATTGGTCGGGTGAAGTAAGACGAAAAACCAAGGAAGGTAAAGAAATTACGGTAAGGTCTTCCATTACTGTTGTCAAAGATGCAGCCGGTGCGATTACAGGATATGTGGGCGTAAGCTTTGATGTGACGGAGCAGAAGCGATTAAGGAAGGAGGTCAACCATCTGGCTGATATAGTGGAGGAGTCATCGGAAGCCATCATTTCAAGAGGAAGGCTCAAACGGTTGATTAGTTGGAATAAAGGCGCAGAAAACCTATTTGGTTACAGTAAATCGGAAGCCATAGGTAAAACTGCACAGGAACTGGGTATCATTCGGTTTTCTCCGGAAGAATTTGAAGAAATGGAACAAAGCATAACCGAAACAGGCAGCTGGAAATCTGAAAAGGAATACTATCATAAGAATGGTAATGTGTTTTTTGGTGTCGTTACTGCCAATGCTTTAAAGAATGATACAGGTGAAATCACATCCATAGTATATATCATAAAAGATATTAGCCTCCGTAAACAATTGGAAGAACAATTGAAGCGGTATAATGAAGAACTGGAAGAAGAGGTGAAGGTCAGAACCGAGGAGATCATAAAAAATGAAACTCAATTCCGTAACACCTTGAATAATATGCTGGAAGGTATACAGATCATTGATTATGATTGGCGCTATGTTTATGCAAACGATGCATTGGTACGCTTCAGCAAATATCCAAGAGAGGAATTGATTGGATCCACAATGATGGAAAGATATCCCGGTATTGAGAAAACAGCTTTGTTTGGAGCAATGCAACGTTGTATGAAAGATCGGTTGGCTCAGCATTTTGAAAATGAATTCGTTTATCCTGACGGCTCAAAGGCAAACTTTGAACTGAGCATACAACCCGTGCCGGAAGGCGTCTTTGTACTTTCGGTAGATATTACAGAACGGAAGATTATTGAAAGCCAACTGATAGAGAGGGAGGAATTGCTTGAATTGTTTATAGAACATAGTCCGGTTTCCATTGCCATGTTTGATCGTGATATGAAATACATTGCAGTCAGTCGCAGATGGGTGAATGATTACCGTCTGGCAGGTCAGCATCTGATTGGAAAATCACACTATGAAATATTTCCGGATATTCCGCAGCATTGGAAAGAGATACACCAGAAGTGTCTCGATAGAGCCATTGAGATTAAAGATGAGGATGCCTATGTTCATGCGAATGGGGAAATAACATGGCTCCGCTGGGAAATCAGACCATGGCGGAAATATACCGGTGAAATCGGGGGGATTATCATGTTTACGGAAGATGTTACGGAAAGGGTGAGAGCAGAACAGGCACTTAAGAGCAGTTATGATGAAAAGAGAATACTGGCTGCCAGAATGTCCATCATTCTCAATACGCTGCCGGCAAATATAGCACTGCTTGATGATAAAGGCAATATCATGGAGGTGAATGACTCCTGGCGTACATTTGCCGATGATAACGGATTTATGGGAAGCAATTACTCCATCGGGGATAATTATCTTGATATTTCAAAAAAAGCAACAGGCGAAGGAAAGGAAGATGGCAGTAAGGTGGCCCGTGGAATAAGAGCGGTGCTGAAAAATAAGATAAAGGAATTTGTATTTGAATACCCCTGTCATTCTCCAACAGCGCAAAGATGGTTTCGCATGATTGTTACACCACTCCAGCACAAAGAATACGCCGGTGCTGTTGTGATGCACATAGATATTTCAGAAGTCAGAAGACTGGAGATGGAACGACTGAATGCAAAGATGGATGAACAGATAAAAATCACTCAGGCAATGCTCATCGGGCAGGAGCGAGAACGTAACCATATCGGACAGGAACTGCATGATAATATCAATCAGATTCTGGTCGGTACAAAGTTATACCTGAATCTGGCCGGTGCTAAAAATAAAACCGTTAAGGAATTGGTGAAATATCCTACAGAACTTATAAATACCTCTATAGACGAGATTCGCGTGTTATGCCATAAGATGGTGGCTCCGCTTAAAAATAGGAAACTGGACGAATCTATCCGGATGCTGCTGCACGAATTACATCAGAATACAGGTGTCGTTACACAGTTTGCATTTGATGCGGATGCAAATGCGCTTCCAGATGACCTACAGCTCAATTTATACAGGATTGTACAGGAGTTGGTCAGCAATATCATGAAGTATGCAGAAGCAAAAAACGTATCAATCTCTGTGAAGTCGGACGGTCAATCCATCGATGTCATCGTGTCGGATGATGGTAAGGGGTTTGATGTAAAAAGGAAACGTGTGGGAATAGGTATATCCAACATGATAAACAGGGTGAGATCTTTCAACGGTGAAATCGACATTCAGAGTGTTCCGGGAAAGGGGTGCACCACCATCATGCATATTCCGTATTAATTGTAATCCGGTATTTTCAGAATTGTAAAGATTATGGGGGCACCTATAAAAAATCTGCGTCGAAATGCAGCGGCAGCAGGTCCTTAATGCTCTTGAAAACATACATCTCACCGGTTTCGCCCATCAGGATGACTTCAATGTCTTGCTTGTGTTTGCACTCCGCTTCAAAAATGGTCTGTCGGCAAATGCCACAGGGTGCTGCCGGCGTTTTTACAGGATTGTGTACGCTGCTGCACGTAATCGCAATCGATTTTATCTTTTCGTGGGAAGCCAGAGATGCAGCAGCACTCAGAGCCGTGCGTTCCGCACAAAAACCGATGGGATAGGAGGCATTCTCCTGATTGCTGCCGTGTATCACCTGTCCGTTGTTCAGCAAAAGCGCCGCCCCGACATTAAAGTTGGAATAAGGTGCATAACTGCCATCTTTCGCCTTACGTGCTTCCAGCATCAGCTGCCTGTAGTGTTCCGGTGCATCATCCCAGGTTTCGTAACAGGTATAGTTGATTTCTAATTTCAATGCTTTGTTCATTAACTGCTTTTTAAATTCTATGTGGATACTAAACATTCAGAAACCGTATATGGTTCACCTTTAATGCCTATGTCAATATTTAAAGATAGTTTTTTTCCTTAACTTTGAACATACATTCATATGCGAAATCTATTATCTGCCTTATTGTTCGTGTCAGCATTTACAGCCTGTAAAAAATGGGAAACGGATGCACCGTCTGTACATCTGTCTTTTCCCGTAGCTGCAGATACTGTCCTGCTTGCAGATTCTTTGTCATTGCAATGCAATATCAGCGATCCGAATCTCAGACATTACAAGGTCATCATCTATAATTTTTATACACGCAGATTGTTTTACAAAGAAGAAGGCGAAGCCACGGCGGGAACGTTCACGCTGGATAAGAAGATCCATTTTGAAATGCTTGCAGATACGACCGCCTATATCAATGTATTAGGCATTGATAAGAACGGAAACACGGGTGGTGCGGGTGCGAAATTCTACCTTAGAAAATAGCCCCATCATTCATTAGCCGCTCCACCAGCAATTTCACGCCAATACTTGCTTTTTCCGTGATGTATTCAACGTTCTGTATGTTGGAGATAGCGGGCCGGTTCGGGTCTATGACATATTTCGGAACGGTGAAGTCGGTATAATGCACCAAACCTGCTGCAGGATATACGACAAGAGAAGTGCCGACAACTATAAATATATCTGCCTTTGATGCTAATTTTCCGGCAGTTTCTATCATCGGCACCTGCTCACCAAACCATACGATATGTGGTCGCAGCTGTGAGCCTTTTTCACATTTGTCGCCTTGCAGCAAATCATCTTTCCACCCGTAAACGAGATGCTCGTCCATAGTGCTTCTCACTTTCAATAATTCACCATGCAGGTGCAGTACATTCGAGGAGCCGGCGCGTTCATGCAAATCATCCACGTTTTGTGTGATGATCTGAACATTGTATTTTTCTTCCAGTGTCACCAATAATCGGTGTGCCTCATTGGGTGCACATTCCAGCAGCTGCCGCCTGCGCTGATTATAAAAATCCAACACAAGCGCAGGGTTGCGCAGCCATGCATCGAAAGTGGCCACGTCTTCAATGCGGTGATTTTCCCACAAGCCATCACTGTCACGGAAGGTTTTAATGCCGCTCTCTGCACTGATGCCCGCACCACTCAATACGACAATATTCTTCTTATTCAGCGACATTCAGGATCTTATTTCATTAAAGGCATTGCCTATGTTATCAATAATGTCAGAAGCGATGAGGCTTTCCATGCTTTGCTGTTGCAGGGCCTTGTCGCCCGCCAGTCCATGCAGATAAACCGCGATCATTGCACTCTCTTCAGGTGTGTAGCGCTGTGCCAGCAATCCCGCGAGAATGCCTGTCAATACATCGCCACTGCCGCCGCTTGCCATGCCGGGGTTTCCGGTGGAGTTGAAGTATACATCTCCGTTGGTGTCACTGATGCTGGTATGTGCACCTTTCAAAATAACAATCACCTGGTATTTTTTGGAGAACGTCTGCTGTAGTGCCAGTCGTTCAAAGTCATTCTGCCATTTCCCCGCCAGTCGTTCGAATTCTTTTGGATGTGGTGTCAGAATGGATCTCTTTGGCAGTGATTTTAAGAGGTTTTTTTTCTTCGACAAGATATTCAGCGCATCTGCATCTAGCACCACAGGCTGCTGGTATGCTTTTAAGAAAAGTTCCAATGCCTTTGTGGTGGAAGAGTGTGTTCCGATGCCGGGACCAATGGCAATGGCGTCGTATTTTTCATCCGTCGGAAATGTACTGAGCTGCTGGTCGTGTTTGTCTGTAGTGCACATGGCCTCCGGAAAAGAAGTTTGCATGATAGAATAGCCACAGGCAGGAATATGTAAGGTCACCAGTCCGCAACCCGCCCGCAGCGCTGATTTCCCTGCAAGAACGGCAGCTCCCATTTTTCCGAAACTGCCTGCAGCAATGGCCGCATGTCCGAAAATTCCTTTGTGTGAATATTTTTTTCTGGAATGTATTCTCTGGCTGATGTCATCCCTTGTCAGGTAATAGAGAGACGTGGGGGTGGAGGCTATGTAATCAGGATGCAGCCCGATGTCTAAAATGGTAAAGTCGTTTACATAGTTGCCATTTTCAGGAAGGAGAAAAGCTGGTTTGGGGAATTGAAACGTATAGGTTTTGCTGGCTTTCACGGCGATACCGTTTGTGTGTGCATCGCAAAAGAGACCACTCGGGGTGTCAACGGAAATCACCTTCAGTGATGTACGCTGATTAAGCTTTGCTATTACCTGATATTGAATCGTATCTTTCTGTAAAGGAGCATTTAAACCTGTACCCAATATGGCATCCACCAGAATGGCATGCTCCGGAATGCTGTCAATGAAATCGGCACTTTGTACTGTATGGATATGTTTCTTATGTTTTACGGAAAGCCGTTGCAGGTTTTTGGAAAAATCGTTCGAGTATCTTTTTGCAGGTAAAATGTAGATGTTTGCTTTATGCCCCCTACTCAACAGCATCCGCGCAATGGCTAAACCATCGCCGCCGTTATTGCCGTTCCCACAGACGATGCATTTGGGTATACACTTATCCGGATAATCTTGCAGCAGTTGCTCTGTAAATGCTTTTGCCGCTCTTTCCATCAGATGGATGGATGACACTGGCGCATGTTTGATGGTATAGGCATCTGCCTGTCGTATCTGTTCGGTGTGAAATATCTTTATCATTTCAGAATGCGTTTAAGCGAATGCAGCTGATGCGAATAGCTTTGTGTTTCGGTATTGAAGATGCCTCTATCATCCAACAGGTCTATTCTCACCTTTCCGGAGGCATGGATGATTTTCAGCGATTCTTTTTCTTTAATAACGATACCCACATGGATCACTCTTCCTTCGCTGTTGCTGAAGAAAGCCAGATCATTGGTTGCAGCATCTGCCAATTTTATTTTCCTTCCCTGTGTCGCCTGCTGATAAGCGTCTCGCAGCAATTTAATGCCATGTGCCCTGAATACGATTTGTGTAAATCCGGAACAATCAATGCCCATGAATGTCCTTCCGCCCCATAAATACGGAGTGTTCAGGAACAGCCTTGCCGTTTGAAGAAGAGTTCTGTCGTTTTGAGGTGTTTTAAGTGCTACCAAACTGCCAAGTGGGTAGACGCCATCTTTTTCTTTTTTGAATAAAGAGGAAATAATGTATTGCTTGCTGTCTTTTGCCTTTTGTCTTTTGCCAGATGCCCATTGTTTATTGTCAATCCAGCCTTCGTACCTGTCATGATGCAGTCGTATTTTACTCCATTTTTCCTGCTGTTCCAGAATGTCAAAGGTCTCTCCGTATAGCACCTGATTGACCATTTCAGCTTTATCCGAAGGCTCACTTCGGACGGGAATGACTGATAATTGATTGATTCCTTTCATAGATTAAATATCCTGATTATTGCTTGAAATCGGTATGTCAGCAGACATAATAATTGTCATATGTCAAAAAAAGAGCAGAAATTTAACTTTTTTTTGATGTTGGTATTGACATATCGGAAAATGTTGTGTAACATTGCATCGAACATAAACCCCATGTCCAATGTATTTCTCACATCGCTTATTGCGAAGACTCATACCGTCTTCTGATAAAGTCGTATATACAACTTTATTGTTTGTAGCCATCTTTTTCGGCACAGCAACAGAGTTATATGCACAACTTTCAGCCAACTTTACCATGAGTAAAGACAGAGGTTGCTCGCCATTGTATGTCACCTTTACCAACACGTCCACCGGAAATCAGGACAGTTGTTTCTGGGATTTAGGCATCAATGGCAACACTGCAGATGAATGTAATCCGAGTGCCATCTTTAATCAGCCGGGTGTGTATAACATCAAGCTGACTATTTTTAAAGGCGGTCAATCCTCCTCCATTACCAAAACCATTACGGTCTTTAAAGATCCGATTTCAAGATTTGATGCATTGCCGAGAACAGGTTGTGTGCCGTTTAATGTCCAGTTTACGGATTTGTCTACCATCGGAGATGCGCCAATCACCAACTGGTTATGGGATATGGGTGACGGTAGAACAGAAACGACTAAAAATCCGATGCATACCTATACGTTTAGCGGAAACCTGACGGTTTCGCTGATAGTAACGGATGGTAATGGTTGTAAGAATACATTGACAGTTAGAGATTTCATCAAAAAGGCGACACCGCCAACAGTGGACTTTTCGGTCAACAAAACACAGACCTGTCTGATTCCTTTTCCTGCAAATTTTCAAAGCACGGTTACATCTTCCACACCGGTAACCTACAAATGGAATTTCGGAACAGGAGATACTTCGGGTGTGGCAAATCCTGTCTACAATTACAATAATCCCGGAAATTACAATGTATCTCTTACCGTAAGAGATCAGAATAACTGTACTGCCACTAAAGTACTGCCCAATGGCATCAAGGTGGAGCAATTTAAAGTAAACGCGAATGTGCCTTCTCCGATTTGCACAAATGCAACGGTGACACCAACTGTAAACTCAAGCTATTCACCTATCTTCTGTAACTGGAATTTTGGAAATGGGACAAGCTCCACGGATGTCGTACCAACAGTAGCTTATACAACTCCCGGTAATTATGTGATACATTTGAATGCCACTAATCAGGAAGGTTGCAGAGACAGTATGACTCAAAATGTTACGGTGAATCTGGCACCAACGGCAGCATTTACGGCCGATCAGCTGAAAGCCTGCATGCCATATACCGTAAATTTCACCAATACCTCTCTCAACGGCAGTACCTATAAATGGTATATCAGCGGTCCCGGCGGTTTCTTTACCACTTCTACCAACCAAAATCCATCTGTATATCTTCCACAAAACGGTTCTTACGATGTGAAACTGGTGGTGACGGCTGCCAATGGATGTGAGGATGTATTATACATGCCTCAGTATCTGTGGATTGGTCCGGATCAGATCAATGCGACTTCAGATAAGACGGAAGGCTGTGAAGATTTAAAAGTTTTCTTCAATGCCAACCTGACACACAACTGGATTCCGACAAGTGTTGTTTGGGACTTCGGAGACGGAACGACCGGCAGCGGTGAGAATCCGGTACACATCTATACCAACCCGGGTGATTACATGGTGAAAGTGACGGCAACATACGGTGCTCCTTGTGAAACATTAACCGACGTTATCGGACCTATTCATGTCGGCACCAAATATCCTTTCAACGGAACTATGGATTATGATAAGGTTTGTGTGAGAAAGGAAACCGTAACCTATACGGCAACAGGAGGAATCCCTACTACAGAATTTATCTGGCTGTACGGCGACGGTACCGGTCAGGGAAGAAATACCACCCATATCTATCAGGATCCTTCTCAGCCAAGAAAATACCTGGTACAGTTGATTGCTATCAATAATACCTGCCGGGATACGCTGGATGTACAGGAAATATTTGTAGCATTCCCCAAAGCGGATTTCAACTACAATTCAAGATGCAACAGCCAGAGTGTGGATTTCGTAAATACTTCAAAGGGATTCACCTCCGCTACCTGGGATTTCGGTGACGGAACCACACTGTCTACCATGAACACCAATATTTCTCATACATATGCGCCTAACCTGACACAGGTGACAGCATCTCTGGTCGTTCATAATGATTCAACAGGTTGCACCGATACGATGGTAAAGGTGATTAAATTTTCCAATATCGATTCCTTCCGTTTCAATGTATCCAGCCATGAAGGTTGTAAGCCATTGAGAGTGACCTTGACGGCAGTAGAGGATACAAATATCGTGGCATATTTATGGGATATTGGTAACGGTACGTTGGTGTTTGGAAATAACTATGTGGCAAACTACAATAACGAAGGGAAATTTGTGGTGAAGATGTATGTGAAATACAGAAACGGTTGCGTTATGGAATCTACACAAAGAGATACCATTACCGTTTTAGGGGCACATGCCGATTTTAATTTCGATAAGGCAAGCGGTTGCGTTCCGGCACTCTTCAGTTTTACAGATACCAGTATCTCAAACAACTCCACGATAGTTTCTCAAAGATGGTTGTTTAATGATGGCACATCTGCAAGCGGTAATACGGCTTCTCATACTTATAATGCAATGGGCTCGTTCCCGGTTAAACTGGTGGTGGAGAATGCTTCCGGATGCAGAGATTCCATCACCAAAAGCGTCACGGTTTCTGATGTGAAAGCTGACTTTGATATTGATGTGAATGGCGTTTGCGGAGGTAAACCGATTAAGTTCATTAATCGATCCTCTTCCAATGCCGCTACCTATCTCTGGGATTTTGGTG
This sequence comes from Chitinophagales bacterium, assembly GCA_046329775.1. Classification (GTDB taxonomy): domain Bacteria; phylum Bacteroidota; class Bacteroidia; order Chitinophagales; family JADIYW01; genus JADJSS01. The sequence continues at coordinate 114,409 of JAXLTX010000003.1, read as the reverse complement.
ATGGTACGACTTCCACCGATACATTTCCCATACATGTTTATGCTCAGGAAAGAGACTATACCATTAAGCTGACGGTAACGGACGGCAGAGGTTGTGTGAATACGATGGTAAAAAACGGATTCGTGAAAATCAGAAACATCCATGTCAATTTTTCTGCAACACCGACATTCAAAACTTGTCCGGATCTGATCAGTAATTTTCAGCTACAGGCACCGGCAGGTATGCAGTTTAAAAATATCACCTGGGATTTCGGTAACGGAAACACCAGTAATGACAACAATACACGCCCGCAGGGGGTATACACACGTTCCGATTCTTTTGATGTGAAATTGGTGGTCGTGGATACCAACAACTGTACCGATACCATCTTCAAACCGAATTATATCATTGTAGCAGGTCCCAGCGGAGACTTCTCCTTTACACCTGATTTCGGATGTGCGCCTTTCAATGTAACCTTCAATGCGACGTTTAAGAATACGACTACCACCATCTGGGATTTCGGTAACGGTGACACCAGACAGGATAGAACATTGGCAACGCAAACCGTATACACCTACAGAAGAGAAGGAGAGTTTACGCCAACTCTGGTGTTGAAAGATGATTATGGCTGCACCGTGAATATCGTATCCAAAAAGAAAATCAGCGTTGCTAGAATGCTGCCGTTCTTTGGCGTGGATAAAACCACCGTATGTGACGGTGATGGCAGAATTGCCATCAATGATTCCGTATATACATCGCCGAACTCACCATTGAAAGAATTTTTCTGGTCTCTTACAGATTCTGTTCGCAGGGTGACGAGAGGTGTCGGCGATACATTCATTCCTGCAGGACCGGGATCGTATAAGATTAATTTCTATGCTGAAAATACATTTGGCTGTGTGGTAAAAGATAGCGTAACCATCGGCGTTTACGATCGTCCGATAGTCACCTCCAGCGAGGATAAGCTGATTTGTAAAGGGGAACAGATTCCATTGAATGTGGAGGGAAATCCTCTCAGAGTGGAATGGTCTCCGTCAGCGTCCCTCAGTGTTTCCACTGGTATGAATGTACTCGCAAAACCAACGGAAACGACCAGATACATCGTTAAATCATACATCTATCCGCAATGTCCTGTATATGATACGGTGAATGTAACGGTGAAGACATTGCTGGATGCCAGAGCTTATCCGGATACCAATATCTGTATCGGTGATACTGTGCAGCTTCACGCCTTATCTGAAAATACGTCTCTGAATACCACCAAGATAACCTGGCTGGCTTCACCGACGATTTCTGATGTGAACAGCTTGGACCCGATGGCATTCCCTAAAACAAATACCACCTATTATGCCATTGTAGAAAACGGTAAATGCCAGATGCAGAAATTGCCGGTAACCGTGAATGTGAAACCTTTGCCGACCGTAACGGCAGGTGATGATCATATCATCATCAAAGGACAGGAAGTACAGGTAGACGCCACCTCGCCGAATCAGGTGACTTATGTGTGGAGTCCCGATTATAAGTTATCCTGCACACAATGTGAAACCCCTATGGCATCTCCGGAAGTGGATACTTTCTATTATGTAACGGCCGTGAATCAGTTTGGCTGTAAAGCTACAGACAGACTGCGTATCAGAGTGATTGAGGACTGTGCCGGTAAGATGGTATATGTGCCGAATACGTTCACGCCAAACGGTGACGGACAAAACGATATGCTTAAGGTATTCGGACCGGGTGTATCCTCCGTTAAAGAGGTGCGTATTTTCAATCGATGGGGGCAACTGGTTTTCGAAACCAATGACCCTGCCAACATTGGATGGGATGGAACATTCAAAGGTCAGGAATTAAACCCCGGCGTGTTTGTGTATTACATGGATGTGGAATGTATAAACGGAGAACGTACCATCAAGAAAGGTGATATCACCTTACTGAGATAAAATAAGATAAACCCTTGGAAACATATTTTTTTGAAACCCTAATCTTGAGACATGAAAAACATTATTTTAGGAATTTTGCTGATACTATTGGCGTATCAGTCAAGATCACAGGACATCAACTCCTCGCAGTTTTATGCCGTACCTTCTAATGTGAACCCTGCATTTACAGGGTTCTTCAATAACGATTATTTTGCGGCTGCCATCTATAAAAATCAATGGAGCAGCGTATCTGTGCCTTTTCAGACAATGGGCGCAACGGCACAGGTATCCTTGCTCAAAAATAAAAAGCCCAACTCTATCGTGGGAACCGGCATTGATATCATACACGATCGTGCAGGTACCACCAATTTCAATACCACCGTCTTCAATCTGAATGTGTCTTTTTTACAAGTCCTGGATAAAAGACGCAGCCATATCATCGGCGTAGGATTCCAGAATGGATTGGTGATGCGAAGATTTGACCTGAGCAAGGCAACCTTTGGCAATCAGTTCAACGGTTACGATGGCTTCGATCAGTCCATCGGTGCCGGAGAAAATGGCCTCAACACGAAACAGCTGGATTACAACCTCGGTATCGGAGGCCTGTATTCCTATTCACCCAAGGCACACAACAACTTGTATGTAAGTATTTCAGCATTTAATCTTACCCGTCCGAACGTATCTTTCTATACAGGTCATGAAAATCGTCTGTACACAAGATACACGGCATTTGTCGGCGGAGAGGTTTCTCTGAAAGGTAACTGGTCATTATTGCCTTCCGCCATCTTTCAGAAACAGGGACCTAGCATGGAAGTGATGTTCGGTTCTTTTGCCCGCTACGGTCTGGTCAGAAACAGAAAAGAGATGCTGGGAATTAATTTTGGAATGTGGTACAGATATGATGATGCCATTGTTCCTGCGATAAAAATGGAATACAAAGGATTGAATGTAACGGTGAATTACGACATCAACGTATCGAAGTTGACCAAGGTGAGTCGCTTCAACGGCAGCGGCGAGATTTCGATTTCATACTCCGGATTGTTCTTTAAAGAACACGTAAAACCGGTAAAACCTATTTTCTGTCCGTCAGCCGGATTTTAAAGATATTTTACCATGTGCAGAATATATCTTTTGATGCCCAACCCAAGTTCTATGAGATTGCTGCAATCATGTAACAAGATACCCATCGTTTTTTTATTGGGGTTTGATGGGTGATTTCCAAAGTACCGGGTTGATTCTGGACAAATCAACCTGGCACTTTTTCTCTTCGAAGATGCATTAAATGAAAAAAGTAAACAGATAGAAAACAGCACCCCTCCAACTGATGATAAGATACCTGTCGTTTGAATTGGGGTTAGACAGGATGTTCACAGAGCCGGGTATTTATGTTATGTTACCCGGCTCTGTTTTTTTACATCACTACTGCTGCTGAGTAGCCATTTTTATAAAATAATCATCATGTCGGCGTATATAGGCAGCCATCTCGTCAAATGCACGTTGTTTTAATTCCTGCACCTGGTCAGGTGCCATACCTCTTGTTTCTATCGCAGGCAGATGGGTGATTTCCAGAGTGCCGGGTTGCACAAGCAGCGTATCAACCCGGTTGATTTTCCTAATGTTTGTCAATACCACCGGCAGTATCGGCACCTGTGCATCTATGGCCAGTTCAAAGGCGCCATCATAGAACGGCAACAAAGGATGCATGCTTCGGTTGCGTGTTCCTTCAGGAAATATCAGCACCGAGATGCCCTGTTTCAGTTCATTCAGCATACGGACTTTGCTGGCACTGCGCGCCTCTTTGCTGCTTCTGTCCACCGGCAGGCACATCAGACTGAACAATTGTCCTAAACCCGGAATCAGCGTCAGTTCACGTTTTACCAATGGTTTTGCGTTTACCCGCTGTCCGTATGCGGTTGCCATCATATCCGCGGCATTTACATGGTTCACCACCACCACATAGGTTTGGTCTTTTACGATGTTTTCCAGCCCGCGTATTTTATAACGCATACCCGTAAAAATCGACCAGATAAAGATGGCGCTGCGGTTGATGACGTACACACCGTTGATTTGTTTTTGATAAGGAACTGATTTCAGCAGCAGATAGCCGATCATCATGGGAATGGTCAGCAGCAAGAAACTCAGCACCGTCCAGATGCTGTAGAAAAATTTTATGACTTTTAGCATGCAATCACCCGATTTGCAAAAATTAAAATTAATAAATTATCGGGTCATTTTAAATGATTCCTTTTATAAATCACAACAAAAAGCGGGAAATTTAAGGGCAAACTACTAGCTGAATCTGTGATTTTGATATGGGATTGCCACAAGGGTCAGTTTGTGAATTTGACATCAGGATATCGTAATATTTACATACACTCATTCCTGCGCTATCTCTAAAGTTTATGGTGTCATTTAAGCTCCATTCACAACAATATAACAACCTGAATGGCATTTGTTTTCTTTCTTACAAGATAATGCCACGACTGACAAAAGTATGATTTAGTATTTAACAAAATAAAATATATAAAAAATTTATTTGGTTTGATTGTAAAACATGCCAATTGACTATGTTCATTACTCCAAACTGGCGCGAACATGCAGTCAAGCAATGAGCATAGAATCCTAACATTTAATTAATAATTAACGTGCATAAAATCAGCTTGTTTAAGATAATTAGGCTTGTTTCGCTATTTTTGTTCATGCTTGATTTATGATGCAATTCATAATTCACCATTCGTAACTCATAATTCAATAAATGAAAGTTTTAAAATTTGGAGGCACTTCCGTCGGTTCTAACGAGAATATAAAGCGTATTATCGGTATCGTTCGAAAAGAAAAGGAACAGGGCGAAGACGTTGTGCTGGTGTGTTCGGCATTCAGTAAGGTAACGGACCAATTGATTAACGCCGGAAAACTGGCAGAGAAGAAAGATAATACCACCTATCTTGAAATATTCGACAGCTTCCGGGAAAGGCATCGCATGGCCATCGAGGAACTGATAACGGATACCGAAGTGAAACACGTCATGCTTGAAGAATTCATCGAAAGCATGGCGCGTGTGGAGGATATCCTGAAAGGCATCAACCTGCTGGGCGAATTGTCGGATAAAACGCTGGCACAGCTGGTTTCCTATGGTGAGCGTTTCTCTGCATTCATCGTTGCAGGCGCACTAAAAAGTGCAGGATTGAACGGAATCTATGTGAACGCCACCAAGCTGGTACGCACGGACTCCAATTTTCTTTCTGCAAAAGTGAATTTTGAGAAAACCAATAAAAGCATTCTTGATTTCTTTGAAACCGTTCACGGCATTGCCGTAGTGACAGGGTTTATCGGATACGATGAGCACGGCAATGTCACCACCTTAGGCCGTGGTGGTTCCGATTATACGGCGGCTATTTTTGGTGCAGCGCTCAAAGCAGATGCCATCGAAATATGGACGGATGTGGACGGCGTATTGACGGCCGACCCTCGCAGGGTGGAACAGGCGTTTACCATCCCTACCTTATCCTACAAAGAGGCGATGGAGTTGTCGCATTTCGGTGCAAAGGTGATCTATCCGCCGAGCATACAGCCGGCCTATATCAAGAACATTCCACTCATCATCAAGAATACCTTCAATCCGGAGCATCCGGGAACTTATGTTTCCAAAGATTCCGGAAAATCGAATAACGAGATCAAAGGCATCTCTTCCATTTCCGATATCGCCGTGCTGCGCATGGAAGGTACCGGCATGGTGGGCGTGGTGGGCATCGCGTCCCGCTTGTTTGGCTGCCTGTCGCGTTCCGGTATCAACATCATCTTCCTCACACAAGGTTCTTCCGAGCATTCCATCTGTTTCGGTATCGTGCCGGGTGAAATCAAGAAAGCGCAAAAAAGCGTGGAGGAGGAATTCCGTTACGAAATCCAAAACCGTCAGATTGCGCCGCTGGTGGTGGAAACCAATAATTCCATCATCGCCGTGATTGGAGAAAATATGTCGAAGGTACCGGGCGTTTCCGCCAAGATGTTTAAGGCATTGGGAAAAAACGGTATCAACGTGAATGCCATTGCGCAGGGGTCTTCGGAATTGAATATCACGGCGGTCATCGACCGACACAACGAAGCGAAAGCCTTGAATGCCTTACACGAGATTTTCTTTGAAAGCGATGTGCATTCCATTAATATCTTCTTAGTAGGGCCAACCGGTTTGATTGGTAAAACCTTGCTGAAGCAGATCAGCAATCAGTTTGAATACCTGAAAAAGGAAAAATCCATTCAGATAAACGTCACCGGCATCATCAACTCTAAAAAAATGCTGATTGACAGTAACGGGATTGATCTGGAAAACTGGGAATCGATTTTAGATACAAACGGCGAAAAATCTGACCTGGAAAATTATACCAATAAGATCATCGACTTGAACTTTGCCAATGCCGTGTTTGTGGATTGTTCCGCGAGCAAGCATGTAGTGGAGTTTTATGAGAAATTACTCAAGAAAAGTATTTCCATTGTCACACCGAATAAAATTGCGAATACACTGAGTCAGGAGAAATATGTTCGTTTGCGCGAACTGGCAAAAAAATCGAATGCCCGTTTTATGTACGAAACAAACGTGGGTGCCGGATTGCCGGTGATTGGTGTGTTGCAATCCCTGATGAATTCGGGTGATAAGATCTTAAAAATAGAAGCGGTCTTATCCGGAACCTTGTCTTTCATCTTCAATACCTACAAAGGAGATTTGAAATTCTCTGATGTGGTATTGGATGCAAAAGCGAAAGGTTATACAGAGCCGGATCCGCGCGATGATTTATCAGGATTGGATGTGGCGAGAAAGGCGCTGATCCTTTCCAGAGATAGCGGCGCACAAATGGAACTCAGTGATATCAAGGTGGAGAATTTAGTGCCGGAAAATCTGCGCGAAGTGGATGTGAAAACATTCCTGGAAAGATTGCCGGAAGTGGATGCGGCTTATGAAACGATAAAAAAAGATGCGGAAAGCAAAGGCAATTTGTTGCGCTATATGGCCGTGATTGAAAACGGAACGGCAAAGATTGAATTAAAACAGGTAGACAATAAACATCCCTTCTTTAATTTAAGCGGCAGCGACAACATGATTGTATTTACCACAGAGCGGTATAAAAATAATCCACTGGTGATTAAAGGACCGGGTGCCGGTGCGGAAGTTACGGCTGCCGGTGTATTTGCAGAGATTATTTCAATTGGAAATTACATGGCAAATTAAGAATATTAGATAATAGAGATGAGATAGGAGAACAAAATCTCAAATCTCAAATCTCAAATCTCAAATTTAGATGAAAGTAGGTGATAAAATAAAGGTCTTTGCACCGGCAACGGTAGCCAACGTAGCCTGTGGTTTCGATGTGCTGGGGTTTGCCATAGATAAACCGGGCGATGAACTGGTGATGGAGATTACCGCAGAGAAAGGTGTGGTGATTGTGGACATAGAAGGGGATGGTGGGGTGTTGCCGCGGGATGCAAAGAAGAACTCCGCTACCGTAGCCATTCAGGATTACCTGGATTTCATTAAAGCGGATTTTGGTTGTAAGATCTGGCTGAAAAAAATGATGCCGAGCGGCAGTGGTTTAGGCAGCAGCGCGGCCAGTGCGGTAGCAGGAGTGTATGCCATCAATATGCTGTGCAATGAAAAATTGACGAAGCACGAACTGATGCCGTTCTTGCTGAATGCAGAGAAAGCTGCCTGTGATGCGGCCATTGCCGATAATGTGGCGGCCAGTCTGTTCGGGGGGTTTATTCTGGTGAGAAGCTACGAGCCGCTGGATATTTTGCAGATTCCGGTGCCGGAAGATTTGTGGTGCGCGGTGATTAATCCGCATGTGATTGTACTGACCAAAGATGCACGTGAAATCTTGCCGAAAGAAATTCCTTTGGCGCATTCCCTGCGGCAGAGTGCGAATGTAGGCGGCATGATGGTGGGCCTGCTGCGTGGAGATTACGAACTGATCGGCAGAAGTCTGGTGGATTATATCGCAGAGCCTTATAGAAGCAAACTGATTCCGGGTTTTTATGAAATGAAAAACGCAGCAAAAGACGCCGGCGCCTTAGGCGGCAGCATCAGCGGTTCCGGACCAAGTGTGTTTGCCTTATGTCATGGCAAAGAGATTGCGCACAAGGCAGGCGAAGCCATGAAGCAAGTGATGACCAATATGAATATCGGCGCGGATGTGTATGTGAGCAAGGTGAATAATCAGGGACCGAAAGTATTACCTATGACGGATTAATAAACGTGTATGAAAGAATTCCTCTCCAACTATAAAACAGAAGTACTGATAGCGATTATTGTCGTGTTGGTGATGTTTGTTCCGTATCTGATTATCAGTTCCGGTGTGATCGAATCGGAAAGTACCCTGCTGATGGTGGATACGGCGACCAAATACTTTACGCCATTGATTATCGGCGCACTGATTTCCGTTATTGTCTATAAAGCCATTAAACGCAACAGGGAGGAAGAACGATAATCCATGTCGCTGTCATTTCGAGCGCAGCGAGAAATCTTGCTAGATTAACTATAATAAGGAAAAAATGAAACTATATTCCACCAAACATATCTCACCCGACGTAGACCTGAAAGAAGCCGTATTGAAAGGACTTCCGCCGGATAACGGCCTGTACATGCCGTATGAAATCAATCCGCTTCCGCAGAAATTCTGGGATCATCTGGATAGTTACACGTTTACCGAAATGGCCTATCATATCGCACATAATTTCATCGGCGATTATATTCCTTCGGCTGAGTTGAATAAGATTATTCAGGACGCCTATGATTTTGATGCTCCGCTGATTGAAGTGGGAGATTATTCCGTACTGGAATTATACAATGGCCCAACGCTGGCGTTCAAAGATTTTGGCGCCCGTTTCATGGGCAGACTGATGGGTTACTTTCTGCGCAACAATGACAAAGAAGTGAATATTTTAGTGGCCACATCAGGCGATACGGGCAGTGCGGTGGCGCATGGCTTCCTGAATGTGGAAGGCATCAAAGTGACAATCTTATACCCTAAAGGAAAGGTGAGTGAAATACAGGAAAAACAATTTACCACGCTCGGTGCCAACATCACGGCCATAGAAATTGACGGTACTTTCGATGATTGCCAGGCATTGGTCAAACAGGCTTTTTTAGACAAGGAACTGAATGAAAAACTCACCTTGTCGTCGGCCAATTCCATCAATATCGCCCGACTGATTCCGCAGTCCTTTTATTATATCTATGCCTACAAGCAGTTAGACGATAAAAGTCTGCCTTTGTATTTTTCCGTTCCATCCGGCAATTTCGGCAATATGACAGCCGGTTTGTTTGCGAAGAAGATGGGCTTACCCATTACCAAAATGATTGCGGCCACCAACTCCAACGATGTGTTTACGGTATATCACGAGACGGGAAAATTTGAGCCGAAGCAATCGGTGCAAACCATCTCCAATGCCATGGATGTAGGCAATCCGAGTAATTTCACCCGCATGATGGATTTGTACGGAAACGATGCCGAAAAAGTACGCGAAGATATTGCCGCTTACTCCTACAACAATGAACAGACAGCAGAATGTATCAGAAAAGTGTTCAACGATTACAATTACGTGATGTGCCCGCATACGGCCGTTGGCTACTTAGGCATGGACGAATTTGTGTACGAACATGATTTGAATCCGATTTATATCAATGCCGTCATATTGTCGACGGCTCATCCGGTTAAGTTCGGCGAGATCGTAGAGCCGCTGATAGAGGCACATATTCATATTCCGGACAGATTGAAGTCTATTATCAACGGCAAGAAAATGTCCGTTCCGATGTCTGCCAATTTTGATGTGTTTAAAAACTGGTTGCTGACAAGGTAATTTTTACCACCAAGCAATTTTAGCTGTTTTCATCGATTGTTCATCGCAAAAAAAAAACAGGCAGATTTCATGGCGTTCTGTGTGCCTGTAAAAAGTAAAGAAAAAGCCTTATATTTAGTAGGTAAATAAAAGGTATGCAACGAATCTTTACACTTTTCATTTTCTCCATCCTCTCCACTGCCTTATCTGCTCAGGCGAGGTATAAAGACGAGCTATTTGACATCATCAAACATGCCGACATACAGTATGGCAGCAACTACGATAACAAGAATCAACTTACAAACCTCTTGATGGATGTGTACGAACCGCAGGATGATACCGTTGCCCTGCGTCCCGTCATATTCTTTGTACACGGTGGATCCTTTGTCGGCGGAGACAGGGGTGACCAGGGCATCAACAGAACCGCAGAGTTTTTTGCGAAAAAAGGCTACGTGACGGCCAATATCGAATACAGGGTGCAGCAAACCACCTTGATTGACCCGATTGTCGATTTTGCAGATGTCTACCAATGGCACCGGGCTATTGTGCGAGCCACGCAAGACCTCAAGGCAGCGATACGATACATCAAAAAGAATAACAATTACTATAAGGTGGATACGAACACCATTTTCATCTATGGTTCATCAGCAGGCGCCATTACGGCCCTTCACACGGCTTTTCTGGATGATACCCTGGAGATGAATACCTTCTTTAAAAATTCCTACAGGGAATTGGGCGGATTGGACGGCAATAGCGGAAATCCGGGCTATACGATCAAAGGCATCAAGGCCGTGGTAAGCTGCAGCGGTGCGATTGCCGATCTGAATTATATGAACAACAACAGGGATATACAATACCTCGCGTTTCATAATAATCCGGATCTGACGGTGCCTTTCGATGCCGGTTGTTTTGTGACGGTGGCCTGCTGGCTGGGTCAGTTTTATGGCGCCAACAAGATATTTCCGAAAGTGAGAAGCAACGGCACATACGCCGAGTTTTATCCGGTCAATCAATTGGGGCATCCGGTAGATCGGGCTTCGGATACGGCAACCCATCGCATGGTGTGGCAGAAAACAACGGATTTTCTGTACAGGATTGTCAACCAGAATGTTGTTACCGGGGTGAGAAACAATACAAATCAGCCATTTGAGATATATCCGAATCCCTCCAATGGAAATTTCACCATCAATATGCCTAAAGCCGTACAGCAAAAAACGGCGCTGCTTAGCATTACGGATGTAGAAGGAAGGAATGTGTTTTCTATGGAAGTCGATGGTAAAGAAATGGTGTCACCGGCCATAGATTTACCGGATGGTTTGTACGTAGTTGCAATTACAACAGATAAAGAAAGCTATCTGGCTAAATTGAGTGTGGTGAGGTGATTTTATAACGGTTGGCAGCATGGCGAAGTGGCGGATTTCGGAGCATAAAGTTTCAATTTATTACTAATGTTCAATAGTAGCACAAAACTACAAGTTTGCACGTCAGCCCGCCTGACGCAAAACCGCTGTTAAGGGCTGTTTTTTTGTCAATAGTATTCGTAGTGTCCATATTGAAATTCTTGTGCTCGTCTAAGATAAAAATTGTCCGTGATTAGCTTGTCAAGTTCGTCAACTATTGCATTAAGATTTTTGTTTCTTGCTATTTTCTCTTGTCCTAATGTTTCAAAGTCAATTTTACTTTCGTCTTCTATGAGTTGTCGCAATGATTTGATGTAAAACTCTTTTTGCTTTGTAATGTCGTATGTTTTGGAAATGTCGTCTTTAGTTTTTGGTAACAAGTAAATTGAATATTCTGCATAACCTAAAATCCGTCTGCTTTGGTGTCCAAAATATGTTCCGCCATATTCAAAGTGTCCAAATAGTGAATTGATGTTTGAGTAAATGTCAATGAGTTTTTGTCGTTGTTGGGAAAACTCTTTAACTCCGTTTCTTTGTTTTAGAAAGTAGGCATACAATACAAAATAACTGTCTTGTCCAACTTCACTTGCAAATTCTTCTTTGTCATTGCCGTTGAAATATGCTTGGTCTGGATTGTCTGGGTATTTTTCAAAAAATTCCGCGTGTCTATCTACAATGTTGTTAAAGTCGGATTTTGAGTATTTCAGAGTGTCGCCAATTTCGGTTGCAATTAAAATGGTGTCTTGTTGTATGTAGTATTTTAAGTTGTCAACCTTTGAGGTTTTGATGTCTGTATTAGCAATAGTTGTCTTGTCAACCTGTTTGGGTTGATTGTTACAACTTAAAAGTCCGATTGTAATTGTCAGTATGTAAATTGTCTGTTTCACGGTCGTCTTAAAATAGCCACCAACGTCAGACTGTGAAAAAACTCCACTGTCTGTTTATAAAACTAAATATAAAAAAGAATACAAACAAATATTTTGTGCTGAAAATCAGTGTATGCAGATTATTACATCACATCAACGGCATCACGCTGGAACGGCTGAGGAAACGAGGGTATGTATCCATGTTGGAAATGTAGGATGAACTGAACCCATTACTAAACGAAGCGCCGTATACGAGACCCGTACGTACGGTGGTGTGAGAGGCGCACCTCATCGATCTATGCGGTGAGGCCGTCTACTCGATTGTGTGCTGGCGTTCTGTGTTTATAGTTTCTCAAAAATTTCTTTCGCCACTATTTTACTGTTTTTAATTGTCATTTCGTTCGTGATATCCACAAATCCAAGTTTACATTTTTTGCCTAAATTGTCAAAATGAAATGTTCCAAATACACTGTCTATTTGATTCGTTTTAGGATAAAGCAACAACGTTTTTTCGGCTTTCCAATGTAGATTATACACAAACATCTGCTTTAAATCATCGTCTGACGGATTGTTTGCTTCAATAATTTTCCATTTTGTGTCAATAACAAACGTTTCGTTTTGGGTTTTTAGAACAATGTCGGGACGAATACGTTTGTTTTCCCAAAACTTGTCGGAATTTTGAAAAGAAACTTCTATTTCGTCTGTTTTGTGTTTTTGGAGAATGCGGAAAATGTATTCTTCCCACAATGTATTCATATTAAATAAAAGCGTAAGTAAATTATCGTTACCGTAATTCAAACTTGGCGAATAATTTAGAATGATGATTTTAGCAATATCAATAACTTTTTGATAATCGTGATTTTTTCGGTCGATGATGATTTTGTCAAAATGCTTTTTCTGAATATTGATATTTTCAAAGTCTTGAAATTCAAAAAGCAAACGATTCAATTTGTCTTTCAACGAATCGTTTACGAAAGTCTTTAAAACCAATAATCCTTTGAGCAAAATCTGATGTAGCAAATGGTTTTTGTCATAAACTTGATGTTCGCAGTAAAACCGTTCTTTGTGAACCAAATTTTGCTGAATATTTTGAGCGAAAAGTAATTTACATTTTAGTGCGTTTTGGTTGGATTGATTTTTTCGGTATTTCTTAATCATACCTTTTTTTACCAATCGCTCAACTTCGTTTAAATACAACTCGAAATAAACATCTAAAATCGATTGATACCGTTTTTTGAGTTGAGTTTCGGAAATAGATTCGACTTGAATGTGTTTGCAGACTTTAAGCATATTTAGCAACACATTTTGCCAAAGATTTTTGTCAGCATTTTCGTTGTTGTCTGCTTTTGGAAGAATTTCAATCGTCAATCCACCAATTTGTATAACACCAACATAACTCCCAAATCTGATTCCTTGGTGAATAATCGTGAAATATTTGTTTTGATGCAATTCGTTGAATTTTACCATTGCATCAAAATGATGCTTTCGGAAATATCCTGAATCATCGTATCGCAATTTTTGATACTCAAAAACTTGTATAAACTTTTTGTTTTGCATCAATTAGTCTTCGTAAACAGAAATAAAAGTTTGTTCGTCCCAATTTTCAAAAGGCGTAAAACGATATACTTTTTTGTCTTCTAAAAAGTCATTTTCATAGCTGAAGTTCTTCGGGAATTTTGTCTTATTATCTTCTTGATAGATAAAACTTCCACCCAAAACCAAGCCAATTTTTCCGAAATCTCCGTAAAAATATTCTTCCAAAAGCGGAATGATTTTGTCTTTAAAAGTTTGTATTAAATCTTCCAAATTTTGGATTCCAATAAAATAGGAATGTCCGATTTGATGGTCTTTGTCAACCAAAACTTCTATACGTTGATTAATCATTTCTAAAAGTTGTTTCAAATCAACATCTTGATATTCTAAATTGATTAAAACACTTGGATTGGGTTGCATTTCAACGAATGAAAAACGTCTTCTTAAAGCGGTGTCCAATGCTTCTACGCTTCGGTCGGCTGTGTTCATAGTTCCGATGATATCTACATTTTTTGGAACTCCAAATTCTCTCTTTGAATAAGGAAGTTTTACTTTAAGTTCGTTGACCGCACCAATTCGCTTGTCAGGTTCAATCAACGTAATCAATTCTCCAAAAATAGCGGAAACATTTCCTCGATTGATTTCATCTATAAAAATAGCATAACGATTTTCAGGGTCACTTTGAGCTTTCAAGCATAAATCTTTAAAGATTCCATTTTCAATTTGGTAAGAAATAGATTCTTTACCTTCCTCCATAACAGGCTTTATGCCTTCAATAAAATCTTCATAAGAATATGATTGGTGGAAAGTTGTAAATACGTAATGTTTGATTTCTTTATTGGGATTCGGTTTGAAGTTATTGACAGAATCAAGAATATCGTAAATTTCAGGAGCTTGCTCTTTTAAATCAGTTTCAAGCAATTCCCATTTTTTATCTTTTGTTTTATCAAAAATGTACGGTGTTTGTCTTTGAGTGTAGTTAACCGTTTTTGATTCGATAATAGTATGAAATTGCAAGTTTCCCCAAATCGTAGCTCGAACATTTTTTGATTCTGACAAAATCGCTTTTTTAGAGACCCATCGATTTTCTAAAATGTTATTTACTTTACTTGTTCCTATTTCTAGAAGAGCCAAAGCAATCGCTTGCCACCAAGTCAATCCACTTACAATTTCTTCAAAATAGGATTCAGGACTTATACTTTTTTCAGAAATTGTGTACTTAGGAAAATACTCATTTCTTAGTGTGTAGGTTTTTCCTGTCCCCGGAGCACCAAACAAAATTTGATTGAGTGGAGTTTTATTATTGGTTTTTATGGTTTTCATTGGTTTTTCCGTTGTTGTTTGATAATCCAATTGGCTCAAAATTTCTTTTCTGAAATCTATATCAAAAGCCATTTGTTCCAAATCTTTTTTGTTGTACTTGGAATATCCTGAAATTTGAGTACGATTGAGTTCTTTCTCGATTGCGTCAAAAACATTAATTTGATGATTGATTATTTCTGAAATAGTATTTGTACCATTCCAATAGGCGGATGGATTCCCGTCAAAATTAGAATGATTTTCAGTGAATACCTCAGTAGAAATAGCACCAAATGTCAATTCACTACTTTTTGAATTTCTTACACGCCAAATATATCTTTGGCCTATCGTGAACACAATAAATTTTTTATCTCTAAAATTAAAAACCAATCTTTGGTCATTTTGTTGTAAATCGAATTTTTCAATGATTTTATCTAAAAATTCATAGTATTCCTCCAAATCTTTTCGATTAAAATCCTTCAATAGACTGACAAAATCTGTTTCTTTAAAATCTTCTCTAAAAACGACATACAAAATATTCTGAATCATTAAATACTTATCGTCCCAATCTGGTTTTTGATAGAATTTTCGATATGTGTTAATAAATTCATCATCCAACAAATTTTCTTTGATGATTTGTTCAGATAACTCTTGTAAATGCAAAAATCGTTCTCCTGACTTTTTAGACTTGATGCTCAGTTGTTCACAGAAGTTTTTGTAATAATCTGCTTTGTACAACATATATTTTTCAGGAAAACGAAAAGCAAGATAAACGGAAATTGTTCGTTCATCTTGTTGAGCGTTGATATTGGTTCGGTTTAATATCTGTCTAACTTTTGGCAATAATTTTTCTGATTCGGATTGAAAAGTTTTTATTCTTTGTGTAATTTCTACCGATTCATCATATAGATTCCGAAACATTTCTTTTGTTTCTTCGGGGAAGTTTTGGGCTGATTTTTCGATAAATCCCCAAGAGTTCTGATAAAGCAAGTTAGATACTTTGCTAAAAGAAGCCCGAAACATCTGATAAAAATCGTCCGCTTCTAAATTCCAATTTTGTCGAAACGTATTTATTGCTAAATATTTGTATGCTTCGTTTGGGTCTCCGTTTTGTTCTAAAATGTCGATGTATTTCTCAATCAATTCAGAAGTTATATTTTTTAGCTTTTCAGTCATTTTTGTTTCAGTTCGATTTTTTTTAGCACGGTCGCCCTACGCTTGTCTGTAACGTCAGACTGTGAAAAAACACCACTGTCTGTTTATAAAACTAAATATAAAAAAGAAAACAAACAAATATTTTGTGCTGAAAATCAGTGTATGCAGATTATTACATCACATCAACGGCATCACGCTGGAACGGCTGAGGAAACGAGGGTATGTATCCATGTTGGAAATGTATGATGAACTGAACCCATTACTAAATGAAGCGCCGTATTCTAGACCCGTACGTACGGTGGTGTGAGAGGCGCACTTCACCGCTCTATGCGGTGAGGCCGTCTACTCGATTGTGTGCTGGGCATTATTCATTGGTTTTCATTGGTATAAATCCTTCTTCCTCCAGCTTTTTAATTACGCTTCTAATCAAAAAATTGTTTGTGAAGTTTATATGGTATTTTCTGACATTATCCTTTTCACTAACTATCATCTTTTTTTCTTTCAAAACCCTGATGTATCTTGAAATAGAAGTCATATGATTCTCCTTTAAAACCTCTTGAATGTCGGAATTTTGTACAACCTGTTTCTCAACTGTTACTTTAAGAATCTTATATTCTCTATTATCAATATATTTCATTGTTTTTGAGTAATCTAAAGCAGGAATAAGAATTGAGCTCTTCAAATAATCATAGTCAAGCAACATATCAATTTTATCAATTTCAGCTTTTAAACCTTCTAAAACATAAGTACACCAGTCAATTAATCCTTCATCACTACCAGTATCTGCACCAGAAAGAAATTTATAGTATTGGTCTCTATCATTACAGAAGATTGCTGTTGGATTTAAAATTCTACCAACATGAACATTAAATCCAGCTTTAGCAAGTAAGGCATAAGTAAATAATCTGCCCACTCGACCATTACCATTTCCAAATGGGTGAATCCACATAAAACGATGGTGAGCTATTGCCATTTTTAACAAATCGTATTTGGGGGAAGATTCCTCATTGACAAAATCAAAGAGTTCTTGCATATAGCTATCGACTTGCTGTTGAGTTTCAGGTGGCTTATGTGATGCCCCTTTTATTTCCACAGCATGATTTCGATAGGCACCTGGATTTGAATCACCTTCACCTTTTGGTGGAGGTGTCAGTCCGTCAACTATCATTTGATGAAGATTACTAATAAAAAATCTACCTATTGGAATTTGTTCAGACTCTTGTTCAATATAATTTATACTTTTCTCAATATTTCGAATTTCTTGTATTTGTTCATTAACATATTCCCTTTCCTCAAGTTTCGTTTCAATAAATTCTGAGATTGTAGTATTGTTTCCTTCAATTCTTGCGGAACCAATACTCTCAAGTGTCTGAAAAATACTCTTAAGTTGAAAAAAAACATGCGGATGAGTAGTTCCACCAAGTCTCTTTCTTCTTAGATGGTCTAACTCAATTACTAGGTCGGTTAATCTTGAGTCAAAAGTCGGTTGGACTAGTCGTATAGCTGAATGCTTAAATTTAGCCATAATCAATAAAAGTTATTTACTAAGTATTTACTTAGTAATTAGCACAAATATACACAAAATGCAATAATTCAAGCGGATAATAAATCAAATATCTTGGTTCTATTTAGCAATTGTACTCCAAAAGAATTAGCAAGAAGAAAACCTATAAACTGTCAAATGCTGAGTCTTTTTGCCTTGCGCACAACGTTTTGCAGCTACCAGTAGTTGGCGTTTGGAACACTCAACTGTCTATACCCACAAATGTTTATTTAAAGATACAAATGTTTGTTAGCAAAGCCAAACGAAAATAAAAGTCTGCGAAGCATGCAATAAATGGCTTTGCGATGACCACGTCCGCGCCAATTACTGGTAGGTGCTGTTAGCGGCTGGTATTTTTCAACGTCCAAATTGCTCCATTTTTTGTTATCAGTTTTTCTAAATGTCCTTTTGCTATTAAGTCGTCCAAATATTTTTCGCTTTCATTTCTTGGTGTTCCGGTAAGTTCGGAAAATTCTTTTGCTGTCAATGAATGATATTTTGAGAATACAAAACCCCAAGTCTTGTCATAGTTTGTTTTGGTAGCAGTAGGAAACAATTTAAGCAAAGCACTCTCAAATGTGCTATATGGTTTTGAACCATAAACCATTTCTTTCTGTCCTGTTATGTCTGTAAAAAACATTGTTGGAAAACCCCTTACACCTAATTCTCTGCCTAATTTTAAATCTTCTTCAAAAAGTTCTTTTGCTTTTCCTTCATAATCGGTTTTGAGCTTAACAATGTCAAGCCCAACTTTTTTTCCTGCTACTTCTAAATGCTCCCATTTTGCAATGTTCTTTTTTTGTAGAAAAACCATTTCTCGTATTTCACGAAGAAACAAAATTGCTTTTTCATTGTCTTGCATTTGTGCTGCTTTAAAAGCAATTGAAGGTGGATAAGAAGAATTTAATGGGTCTTCCAACCAAACATTTCCGTCAATTGGCATATCGTAATAAACACTTACCTCGTCCCAATGGTGTGAAACATCAGAAGGTTTGCTAATTCCACCACTATTGTAACTCCAATTCGGAAGTAAGCCACCCATTCTGTATTCAATTTCTATACTGTTTCCGTATTCCAATTTGAGTTTTCGTAGTTGTGGTTCAATGCCCCAACAAGAAGAACAGATTGGGTCGGTGTAATAAATTATTTTAACAGGTTTCTTGTTGGCTTTTACCAAACTGCTGTCTGTTGAACTTATTGTGTTAGTTGGTATTTCGCAAATACCACTTTCTGGGTCACACATTAAAGGATTGTTATTTTCCATTTTCTTTTTTGTTTGAGATTGACAACTTGTATTGCCAAAAGTGAACATTGTGATTAAAATAAGATAAGTTATTTTCATTTGTTATGTGTGTCTTACACCGTTTGTTTATCTTTGTGCAAAGTTGAGGACTTAATTTCAACTACACAATAAGTCAGAAAATTATGACTACTAAAAAAGAAATTGTTGATAATGAAACTTGCCCTGCACAAGGGCTTTTAAAGTTGCTATCGGGAAAATGGAAGCCTGAAATATTTCGATTGGCAGTTGAAGAACCTTTGCGTTTTAGTAGTTTGTTGCGTCAAATAGAAGGTTCAAATAAGCAAACTTTGTCAGTCGCTTTAAGAGAATTAGAAGAAGTCGGTTTGTTAGAAAAAATTGTCATTCAACAAAAGCCCTTACATATTGAACATAGTCTTACCGAAAAAGGCAAGTCGTTAATTCCTGTCTTTAAGCAGTTAGAAAGTCTTGGGTAGGTCTGTTATACTTGCCGCTAACTTATTTATATGCGCTACAAAGTTTCGTATATACAACTAACTGTTGGTTGTATATGTGCTACTTCCCAGCGTTTATTTATTACAAATATAAAGTATTTATTTTATAATTTGTTTGAGAATGCAATAGTTTTAAGATATTATTTACGTATACCGATATGCTAGCATTCACTTTTATTACTCCTTCACCTTACACGTCGGTACATTCACCGGGTTCATTCTGCCGATATCATTTCCGTTAAATTTGCTGGAATAATTCGTGAATTTTTTAGGATGCTTTTTATAGCGGATATCCGGCGTATAATAATCGGAAGAAATGATTTGTGCACCGCTCCTGAATGCCGCCTGTTGCTGCGTATGATCACCGCTTCTGTTCTGTTGGTTCGGGCTGTCGGCACGCGTACGTATGATGTAGCCTTTCTTTACCGCCTCCGTAATTTTAGCCTCATTTTCCAGTGCATCATCAAATTTAATAAAGGCGCATTCGGGCTTGTCGGGTGAGGAAAAGGTAAACATGGCACGGCCCTGCAGCGAAGGATGATGCAGCAGGTAATTATCTGCACCCACCTCCATCATCACAAAAATAAATTTTCCTCTTGCTGCTCCTATCGTCGGGAAATTATTTGCGAGTACGGCCTCATTCAAGGTCGCATAATTGCCGCGCACCTTATCGGGGGTGATGATCTTGTTCAGGCTGTCACCAAAAACCGATTTTATTTCCTTGTCAATATCATTTACGATATCTGGCGTGAAGGAGATCGCTTTGGTAAAATGCAGTTTTTTCACTTTCTCTGCAATGCTCTCTTCCTTGCATTCCACCATGATATAAATGGGCAGATGGGTAGGATGTGCATCGCTCCAGGTTTTCAGTTCTGTCAAGGCACTTACAAACGTGTAGTGATGCGAATTGTAGTCTATGTCCGGAATGTGCATAATCTTAAAGCCCGGTTGTTTCAAAGCTTCTATCCCGGAGGATTTGGGTTTTCCCAGAAGGTTATTCTTTTTCCTTTTATAGAAATGACCACCCTCCGGGTCTGCATAAATATCCAGTTCAAAACTTCTTAAATGAAAACTGTCCAGCTGAACGGGTAAAGGCTCATGCGCATAGTCAAGTTCCTTGGGGTTGAATTCTTTCGGAAGGATGCCGCTTAATCCTTTCATAAACCGCAACACAAATCTGTTCGCCCGTTGATGATAGCTGTTGTGGCTGCCCAATGTTTGAATCTGATTGATTTTTAAGGAATCAATGGACAGGATATCCTCGCTTTTCATATCCGGTATGGAGAAAAGCAATGCAAGCGTTAAGAGATATAAAGTGGATTTCGGCATGCTTAAAGATAGATAATTAAGCGTTCAGAATTAAGGTTAATAAATACTTTAATCTAAATTCCCAAATCTCAAATCTCAAATCTCAAATCTCAAATTTATCCTATTCCGCTATTCTTCCGATTCCTTGTTTGTCAGCGGCAGAAATGGCGTTGATTCTGGCCAGCTCTCCATTCGGGAATCTGCAGGCATAATTGGTGAATATGCCCGGGGAGCTAAGGTACCGCGGATCCGGACGATAATAATCAGTAGAGACAATTTGCGCCCCACTGCTGAAGGCATCCGTCTGTTGGGTATAATCGCCGGTTCTGTTCTGTTTGTTGGTGCCGTCTGCACGGGTGCGGACGATGAAATTGTTTTTTACCGCAAGCGTAATTTCATCTTTGTCTCTGCTGGCTTCATTGTATATCAAGAATGAGCTTTCATCTTCCGTATCACTTTCGCTGTACACAAACATCGCCCTGTCTTGCAGCGATGGGTGCCCTTGCAGATATTCTTCTCTTCCGCCGCCTTCCATCACAAAGACGAATTTGCCTCTGGCTTCACCGATTGTCGGCCAGTTGTTGGCCTGTACAGCCTCTTTCAGGGTTGTGTAGGAACCGCGTACCTTGTCCGGTGTGATCACTTTTTCCAGGGCATCTCCAAATACAGCTTTTATTTCCGTGTCAATATTATCGGCCAAGGCCGGTGTATATTTGATGGTTTGCGCAAGGCCGACAATACTCAATAAAGGAACCACATCGGTGACGGCTGTTTCTTTTGTTTCTATGTGCAGAAAAACCGGCAAATGGTTGGGATGCGCATCAGACCAACTTTTCAGTGCGCTCAGCATGCTTTTAAAGGTGTAGTAGTAGGTTTCGTAGTCGACATCCGGAATATGCAAGACCTTAAGGCCCGGTTGGTTTAGTTCAGGAATATAAGACGCTACACTCATGCGGGCTAAGCTGTTGGCAGCACGGTTATAAAACAGACCACCATTAGGGTCGTTGTAGATGTCAATTTCCAGCCCTCTCAATCCGTACGTATCCAGTTGGTCCGCCAGCGGTTCATGAAAGTAATCTAACTCATTTACCTGATACGCTGCGGGCAACAGAAAGTTGATGTTGGAAATGGCGCTGAACAGACGCGCATCCATACGTTTATGGTAGCTGTTATGACTTCCTAAAATCTGAATCTGGTTTAATTTTAGTTTATTGATTTCCGTCTGGTCCGGTGGTGCAGCCTTTCTGGTGATATCCTGTTCTTTTTTACAGCTGATGGCAAAAACAAAAATCAGAAGAAGGTAAAAAGGTGTTTTCATGGTGTATTTTTTGAGTACACATGAAGATATAAAATAACCTGGTAATTATAAACAGGCGACATGAAAAAGCGCCCATAAGGCGCTTTAGAACTATTAAGTCTACTTTTTAAGATTGCAATCTTTATGGGTTTAAGTTGTCGTATATTTTACTAATCCGCAACTTATTTAACACATTATTTTTTTAGCAACATTAATTCGCGAATGTATTTAACGGGAGCGCTTCCGTAGCTCAGAAATCGCTCGTTGAATTCCTTGAGTTGGTACGCATCGCCTTTTTGCTTTTTGTAAGCTTCTCGCAAATCGGTGATTTCCTTAAAACCGGTAAAGTAGGAGCACAGCTGCACATTGGTCACCTGCACACGGTGCCATTTTCCTTCTGCTTCCGTCTTTTGCTGAAACGCCTGACGGACCAGCAAATCCATGGCGTCCTGTTCACTCATTCCTTTGGTATGTACGCTGATGTCCAGTATGGTGTTGCAGACGCTCCGTAAATTCCATTTGTAATACAATAACCACATTTCGTCTTCATTGTTTCCATAGCCGTTTTCCAGCATCATCAGTTCGGAATACACCGCCCAACCTTCCACCATGGCGCCGTTCCCCAAGATGGATTTTATGATGCTCGGCGATTTATTGCTGTACACCAGTTGTACATAATGTCCCGGAATGGCTTCATGGATATTCAGGATTTGCAGTACATATTTGTTGTATTCTCTCAGATAGCTTTCCGCTTTCTCCGCACTCCATCCGTCCAGCGTCCCCACATTGTAGAAGGCCGTACCTTTCTTGTCGTAAGGGCCGGGAGAGCTCATGGATGCACCCGCCACACCTGCCATATAGCCGGGCTCGTTCCTGACCTTTAAGGGTTTTGTAGGATCCATGTAAAGCAGATTTTTCTCTTTGACAAAAGCGGTCAGTTCGGGCAACTGTTTTTCTATTTCCGCCTTGAAGTGCTCCGGACGCACATGCTGTACGGAAATGGTGTCAATGACTTTCTTTATGATAGCCAGCGGATTTTTGGGAATCTCCACATCCGCTCCGAAATATTTTGGCCACAGCTTCAAGGCAATCTGGTACATCTCTTTATGCAGATAGTCCTTTCGTTCAATGGCTGCCTGATAGATTTCATCCACCGAATACTGGCTCTGTATCTGAAAACGGAATTTATCCGCATACAGGTCTTTGCCGAGTCGGAAGGAGCGTGGCGTTTCATTTTTAGAATCCTTTAGAAACTGAATGTAGGATTTGATGGCTGCCACGGCCTCTTTTCCTCGCTTCAGATAAGCCGCCTGACTTTCCGGATATAGATGCAAGGCCTTTACAGAGTCTGCGTAATCATTTTCAAAGATGGATAAGGAACCCTCATTCTGTTCTATGGCTAATTGGAGATGCTCAACGGATGGATGCTTGAGGTTCTTTTTAGCAGCCTCAAAATAAGCGGGAACATTTTTAAGTTTGCCATAGAACAAATCGATTGTTGTTCTTAACGACATTTTATTTTCTGTAAAAAAGGTGGCAAAGGTTTCTCCAATATTGTAATTGGCAGGATTCCATTCATGTGATTTCAGAACAGTCAGCTGCCAGATATTTTCCTCCAGGGCATTTTTTATCAGTTGGTAATCTATCTTGTTCAGGTCGGATAACTGTTCAGGTTTGAACACGCTTAGTTTTTTCAGTTCACTTTTATTGAACGTCAACTCTTTTGCCCGTTGCACGGAATCAGGTATGTTGAGTACGCCGGCATATTTGTTGTACCCTATGGATGTCGCCCATTCCGGATACATCATCCAAAGGCGTTCGATGAATCCTTTTTTATATGTGTCAAAAAGCGTGTTTTCCAGGCTTGAGCTGCTAGTCGCAGTAGCGGAGAATGCCAGTACAATAATGAAAACAAACAGGATATTTTTTTTCATACGATAAACTTGAGTTTCAAAGTTACAAGATATTCTCCAATTCATTAATCATAATTTAAACTCTGAAAATCGTTGCAGGAATGGGATAGATGTATATTTACCGTATGCTGACGGCATTACATACGACAACACATGCTTTACATCACTCCTGGTAGGAGTGCATAGTTGTTTTTTTCAGATCATTTATTATTTCTCATTTAGTTAATACTCAAAAAAGTAAATTTGTTTATGCAAAGATTAAAACTCGCCATACAGAAAAAGGGTCGTTTAAGCGATGAATCCATAAAGCTCATTCATGAATGTGACATTTCATTTCCCAGCAGTTCGGGAAAGCTGGTGACAGCCGCATATGATTTCCCCATCGAAATCCTGTTTTTAAGAGATGATGACATTCCGGATTATGTCCAGGACGGCGTGGCGGACATCGGTATTGTAGGTGAAAACGTATTGGTGGAATCCAACAAGGAGGTGGATGAAGTCATCAAGATGGGGTTCGGAAAATGCCGTCTGTCATTAGCGGTGCCGAGAAACATGGAATATAAATCAGTGCAGGATCTGGCCGATAAATCCATTGCGACCTCTTACCCCAGAATCCTGCAAAACTATCTGGATGCAAAAAACATAAAAGCGGATATCCATGTCATTTCCGGTTCGGTGGAAATTGCACCGAGCATTGGTCTGGCAGATGCCATCTGCGATATCGTGTCAACGGGTTCGACATTATTGAGCAACGGACTGAAAGAAGCAGAGCAGATTTTTCAGTCTGAAGCCGTCATGATAAAGAACAAGGAACTTTCTCCGGAGAAAAATGACATATTGAACAGTCTGTTGTTTCGCCTGGAAGCTGTAAAACGCGCGCAGAAGAATAAGTACATTCTGCTGAATGCACCGAATGATAGCCTTCCAAAAATTTTTGAACTGTTGCCCGGCATTAATGCACCCACCGTGCAGGCATTGTCCAAACAGGGCTGGAGTTCCGTACATTCTGTCATCACGGAAAAGGATTTCTGGGAAAAGATTCAGCAACTGAAGGCGGCCGGTGCAGAAGGCATTCTGGTGATGCCTATTGAGAAATTAATCTATTAACACATTTTTCATGCAGATATGAAGAACATCTTTGTGTACCGGAGCATTAAAATAAAGACAAATGCAAATCATTAAATATCCTCCCAGAGAAAGCTGGAATGGCCTGACAGAACGGCCCACTCAATCACTGGAAACGATTGAACAGAAAGTATTACCTGTATTACAGGATGTGAAATTGAACGGAGATGAAGCCTTACGGCATTATTCAAAACTGTTTGACGGAGTAGAGTTAATTGATTTCTCAGTTTCTGCAGAGGATATGAATCAGGCGTTGTCTTCTGTTTCAGAAGAGCTGAAACAGGCAATAAATACGGCGTACAGGAATATCCATACATTTCATCAGCAACAACAGAGTGTGGTTGAAATAACAGAGACCATGCCTGGAGTGGAATGCTGGAGAAAATCGGTCGCAATAGAAAAGGTCGGATTGTATATTCCCGGCGGAACGGCTCCTTTATTTTCCACCGTGCTGATGCTGGCGATACCTGCACAGATAGCCGGTTGTTCGGAAGTAGTCTTGTGTACTCCGCCCGATAAAGAAGGCAACATCCACCCCGCAATTTTGTATACGGCCAATTTGTGTGGAGTAAAACGGATATACAAGTTGGGTGGTGCACAGGCGATTGCGGCGATGGCATATGGTACCGCATCCGTTCCGAAGGTTTATAAGATCTTTGGTCCGGGTAACCAGTACGTAACAGCGGCCAAACAACTCGTAAATAAAGACGGAATTGCCATTGATATGCCTGCCGGACCCAGTGAAGTGCTGGTGATTGGCGACGATGAAGCAAGACCGGATTTTATTGCCGCCGATTTGCTGGCACAGGCGGAGCATGGTGCTGACAGCCAGGTGCTGTTTGTAACTACGGAAGAGGCATACATGAATCTGGTGCATTTTGCAATCGACCAGCAATTAAAAGTCTTACCGAGGAAAGAACTGGCTGAGAAGGCATTGGAAAACAGTAAAATGATTCTGCTGAAGGATATGGAGGAAGCCATCGAATTCAGTAATACCTATGCACCGGAACACCTGATTCTGCAAACAAGGAATGCAGAGGAGTTGGCGGAAAAAGTAAGAAACGCAGGCTCTGTGTTTATAGGGCATTATACCCCTGAAAGTGTGGGAGATTATGCGAGTGGAACGAATCATACCCTGCCGACCAATGGATATGCCCGAGCCTATAGCGGTGTGTCACTGGATAGTTTTGTGAAAAGAATCACTTTCCAGAAAATAAGTAAGGAAGGATTGAATGTTATCGGAAATACGGTGGAGATAATGGCGGAAAATGAAGCATTGATGGCACATAGAAATGCGGTCAGTATACGATTGAAAGATTAAGCAATTACAATAAAGTTTGTTTTCGGATTTGGTATGAAAAGAATAGAGATAAAAGATTTGGTGTGTCCGCACATATTGACTATGCAGGCTTATTCGTCGGCAAGGATGGAATATGAAGGCAAGGAAGGCGTTTTCCTGGATGCCAATGAAAATAGTCTGGGGTCCGTAACGGATGAACTGCACAACAGATATCCGGATCCTTTGCAGACAGGACTGAAAATGGAATTGGCAAAAATGGAACAGTTGAATCCGGAGCAGGTTTTTTTAGGTAATGGCAGTGATGAATGCATCAATGTGTTGATACAGAGCTTCTGCATTCCGGGAAAAGATAAGGTGATGGTTTTACCACCTTCCTTCTCCATGTATGAACATGCTTCACGCGTCATGAATATTGGATTGCTGGAGGTTTTGCTGAAGGAGGAAACGTTTCAGTTGAATCTGCAGGATATGTTGGATAAGATTCAGCAAGATAGTTCAATAAAAATCATCTTTGTCTGTTCACCCAATAATCCCACAGGAAATCTTATGGACGATAAGGATATTGAAACCCTGCTGAATTCGTTTAATGGTCTGGTGGTGATAGATGAAGCGTATCAGGATTTTGCCGGTAATAGAAGCTGGGTGCATCGTCTGCATGAATTCCGGAATCTGGTGGTGATAAAGACCTTCTCCAAATCCTGGGGAATGGCAGATGCGCGACTGGGTATGCTGTATGCTCATGAGGAAATCATTCATTATATGAATGTAATCAAGATGCCTTACAATGTCAATCAGCATACCATTGACCTTGCACACGAAGCACTGAAGAAACAGGATAAGAAGGAACAATTTGTAAGGGAGTTGCTGGAAGGCAGAAGTTGGCTCGAGGCAACTATGAAAGACATGGACTGCATTCTGAAAATATATCCCTCCGATACTAATTTCATCTTGTTCAAGGTAGCCGATGCAAATGCAATGTACCGGCACCTTTTATCAAAAAAGGTGATTGTCCGCAATCGAGACAAGGCTCCTTTACTTAAAGGGTGCTTGCGCGTCAGCGTGGGGACAAACGAAGAAAATGAACATTTCATAAAAGCATTGAAAGAGTATTCCATTTAACCTTACCATATGAAGAAAGTATTGTTTATAGACAGAGACGGAACACTGATTGTGGAGCCGCAGGATAATTTCCAGACAGATAGTTTTGAAAAATTGCAGTTCCTGCCCAATACGATTTCGGCGCTTAAAAATATAAGGGAACAGTCGGATTTCGTCTTCGTCATGGTCACCAATCAGGATGGTTTGGGTACAAGGTCATTTCCGGAAAAGAAATTCTGGGGACCTCATAATCTCATGCTTGATATTTTTAAACAGGAAGGCGTGTGTTTTGAGGAGGTTCATATCGATAGGAGTTTTGCGTATCAGAATCTGCCAACCCGCAAACCCAACACCGGTATGCTGACAAAATTCATCAATAATCCTGCGTACGATCTGCAAAACTCATTTGTCATCGGAGACCGCTTAACGGATATTCAATTGGCAAAAAACCTGGGCTGTAAGGGTATTTTACTCGGCAGAAGTACGGATAAGACCGATGACAACAAACTCAACCAGCATGAACTGAAGGGGATTGTAGCGCTCAAAACCAACCGATGGGAGGAGATAGCGGATTTTTTACTTCACCCACCTCGCACGGCCACGATACAGCGCAACACCAATGAAACAAAAATTAGCATATCGCTCAATCTGGACGGTACCGGAAAATCGGCCATCAAAACGGGATTGGGTTTCTTTGATCACATGCTGGAGCAGCTGGCCAAACATTCCGGTTGTGACATCAACATTAAGGTAAAAGGCGATCTGCATATAGATGAACACCACACCATAGAAGATACTGCCATCGCGCTGGGGGAAGCCTATCATAAAGCATTAGGTAATAAAAAGGGCATCAGCCGCTATGGTTTCTTATTGCCGATGGACGATGTGCTGGCACAGGTGGCGATTGATTTTTCCGGAAGACCCTGGATTGTCTGGAAAGCAAAATTCAATAGGGAAAAAGTAGGTGATATGCCTACGGAACTGTTCTTTCATTTCTGGAAGTCTTTTTCAGATGCAGCCAAATGCAACCTGAATATCAAGGCAGGTGGTGATAATGAACACCACAAAATTGAGGCTATCTTCAAGGCGGTTGCAAAATCCATCAAAATGGCAGTCAAGCTAGATGGAAACGAACTTCCAAGTACCAAAGGTATGCTATAGAGCCCAAATTCTCAATCAAATACCCCGAATACTCAATTCTACAGTATCTTTCCGTTTAATTATCTAAATTCAATCTGGCTTAGAGGTAAAGAGAGTTGATTTTTGTCAACCTTTCCCTATCTTTAATCTATAGCAGATCCTGATTGTTTAGGCATAAATCCCCAAGATCACCATACAAATGGTCTGAATGAATGATGTTTCATTAAGTTTATGCTTATGAGGGTATATTTACTTTTCTTATTTCTTTTTTCTGCTATCAGCAGCGGCTTCTCACAAGCGAGGCTTATTCTTAATAATGGAGGTATCGTAAACATTACGAACAATGCATTCGTAGTGATTGATAACCCTAACCCCACCGCCATAAGCAGAAATACATCAGGTCATATCATATCGGAAGGCGAATTCAATCGGGTGAAATGGAATATCGGAACCACGGCAGGCACTTATGTGGTTCCTTTTGGAATCGGAACTTCAGAATATTTACCTGTTGCATTGACAACTTCCGGCGCCGTTGGTGCATCGGGTAGTCTTACATTTGCCACATATGGCGGAAATTGGATCAATACTGGATATCTGCCAACGGGTATTACCAATTTTGTCAATAATCTCGGTTTGAACAATTCGGCATATGTTATCGACAGATTCTGGCGCATAGAACCGAATGCTTACACTACCAAACCGGGATTAGCCAACCTTATCTTCACCTATCGTGATATTGAACATTCCGTGGCGAATAATGCCATTTCAGAATCAAGCCTTACCGCACAGCGCTATAATACGGGCACCAATGAATGGGATGATTTTCTGCCGCTGACATCAGTGAATACCCTTGCCAATACGGCGACGGTGGCCTCTTTACCTGCCAATCAGTTATATGCCTGGTGGACACTGGTACAAAATACCTCCATCCTGCCTGTTGAACTGATCAGCTTTAATGCGAAATGTAACGGAAACAATGTGGAGATTTACTGGACGACAGCTTCCGAATCCAACAACGATTATTTTGAAATCGAACGCTCGGCAGATGGAATCAATTTTGAAGTCATTGACAGAATATATTCACAGAACGGAAATTCAACGCAGCCATTAAATTATACTGCACAAGATAAGAATCCGCTTAAGGGTAGATTCTATTACCGTTTGAAACAAGTGGATAAAGGTGGTGGTTATTCATACTCCAGCATTATTACATTCAGCTGTATGTCTGATAGCTCAGTAATGCCTTCTGTTGCAATATTCCCGAATCCTGCGACCGATAACATTGCCATAGACATTAGAGGGATAGCTGGAAAGAAAAAAATGATGATTTATGATATGCTTGGTAAGGAGATATTGGTTAAAGTTCCTGAAATGCAGGATGAAAACATGCAACAATTGATAGATGTGTCCGCTTTAGCCAAGGCTACTTATGTTTTAAGATTAGATGTAAATGGAGAACTTTTCCAGGTGATTAGATTTGTAAAGAATTAGAGGTGTTTCGATTTTCGTACTGTCCGCATTCTTTCCTTTTATGCAGCCATCATGTCTAGCGGCTTTGTATTTGATTTGTAGATTTTAATATTCCATGATATGATCAGATGTATACAATTTAAGCTTATATTGTTACTTGCAGCTATGTTCATCTTCGTAGCTGTGAACGCACAAAATGTCGGAATCAATGCCACCGGAGCTGTTCCCAATGCATCCGCCATACTGGATGTCTCAGCTACAGACAAAGGATTTTTAATTCCGCGCATTGCATTAACGCAAACCACCAGCAACGCACCAATCGGCCCGACTATCATAACATCTTTATTGGTGTATAACACAGCAACGGTAAATGATGTAACACCGGGTTTTTATTACTGGAACGGAACGATATGGATTCGCTTTCAATCCAATCTGGATATTGACCATGATTGGTACGAAGAAGCCACCACAACTGCACCGAATAATATAAATGATGATAAATATACTTATGGGAATATTGGTATTGGTGATAATACACCTACTTTTCCTTTAACTGTATTTACAAATGCTGCACCTATCGCAGTAAGTGTAGTATCTATGGATACAGCAACAACGCAAAAAAGAGGAATAGAGGTGATAATGCAGGATCACGGAGCTGGTGCAACAACAGGCATCTCTGTAAACACAACAACAAGTACCACCACAGGCCAAAAAACGGCTTACGAAGCTTTGCAAACCAATACCATTTCGCCTTTCAATATGTTTGGCTATACAACAAGAACAAATGGCACCGGTAATTCAGGCGAATTCGCATTTGAGTACACAACAACAACATCCGGCACCGGCACCAAATATGGATTTTCAAGTACTTTCGGTCCAAACACCAGAGGCGGTTCATACGGTGCCGCAAACAGTTTTCAAAGTACCGGAACAGACTTGAATTATGGAATTGTCAACTATTTTCAATCCAGAGCAAATCAAAAATATGGGTTTTATAATGAATATCAAGGAACAGACAGCGCACAAATTACAGGATTATATAATAACTACACCAACTCTGGAAATGGCACTAAGTATGGCGTCAGAAATAATTATTCAGGTAATGGAAATGCTATTTTTTATGGTTTATATAATTTCGTTTCAGGTACAGGCACCGGAGCGCAATATGGAACCTATACATCCTTAAACGGTGCTGCTGCAGGTACCGGCTCATTATTTGGCAATTATAATGTAATCTCAAATACGGGAAATGGACAGCATTATGGTGTACAGAATCTACTTAGTGGTAACGGTACCGGATTACATTATGGAATAGATAATGACTTGTCCGGAAGTGGTACAGGACAGCAAACAGGGATGCGAAATACAATTTCTAATTCAGCAGACGGCAGCCATTTCGGAATTACAAATACATTAAGCGGTAATGGTACCGGAGTGCATGTTGCAATAGATAATACGCTTTTTGGAACAGGCACCGGAGATCAATTTGCCATCAGGAACTATGTGCAAAATACCGGAAGTAATCTTCAAATAGGCATGCAGAATTTATTTAGTGGAATTGGAAATGGTGAACAGAAGGGTGTTTTTACAAATATGATAAACGACGGAAGCGGTAATCATTATGGAGTACATAATATGTTTTCAGGAAATGGAGATGGTATTCAATATGGGGTTTCTAATCAAATTGCTGTAAACGGCGATTCTACACAATATGGTACTCATAATCTTATGAGTGGTGCAGGACGTGGAATAAAATACGGTACCTATAATTATGTGACGGGTTCCGGAGCAGGCAATAAATATGCATCCTATGATACATTAATTGCCAATTCAATTGGCAGAGGGTTTGGTGTTTTTTCCTCAGCGTTAGATACTTTAAATGATTACGCAGGTTTCTTCCGTGGAAAATTATCCATAGGTATGGATTACACCAATAACTATGTTTTTCCAACTACAAGAGGTACTAACAACCAAATCTTAGTGACCGACGGAGCCGGTATTGTACGATGGAGTAATGGTAGCGGTTTAGACTGGTCAATAACCGGAAATGCAGGCACTAATGAAACAACAAATTTCTTAGGCACCACCGATAACCAGGCATTGCGTTTTCGTATCAATAATTTATGGGCAGGTGAATTGGACAGTGCCACACGCAGCGTAAAATTAGGTTTGCGTGCCGGACAATCTTCAGGTGCAACAGCATATGGAAATATTGCTATTGGCGATAATGCATTACGATTTAATGTAAATGGAGATATGAATGTGGTCATAGGCGATTCTGCTGCGTATAATAAGACAAATGCAACAGAGGCAGTCATCATTGGTAATCAGGCTGCGTTTTTAGGAACCACAGGCACTTATGGTATTGCTATTGGTTCTCATGCAGCAGATTCTGCCTTGGCTTCATGGAGTACTATAGTCGGTAATTATGCCGGTCGCAAAAATACAACCAATGGTAACACCATTGTTGGTTCATCAGCAGGTAGCAAAAATACAATTGGGGAAGTTACCTTAGTAGGCGATCAGGCAGGTTTTAATAATACGACCGGTACAGGACATACATTTATTGGAAAATTTGCAGGACAAAACAACACTACATCTAATTATAACACAGCGTTAGGATTTCAATCTCTAAGAGATAATACAACTGGTGGTAATAATACGGCTGTAGGTGCTGGCGCATTACAACTGCATAAGTATGGAAATTTTAATGTGGCTGTTGGTACAAGTGCATTATTAAATGATACTTCAGGAATCCGAAATGTGGCAATTGGAAATGAATCGTCTTCTCTAAACAGATTAGGATTTGATAATGTATCGGTTGGTGCTTATGCTTTACAATTAAATGCCACTGGTAAAAAAAATATTGCTATTGGTAGTTATTCATTAAATGGTTCTGATGCTGACTCTTTAAATATTGCTATTGGAGATAGTGCAGGGTATACTAATAATTCGTCACTTAATATGTTTATCGGTGCTAGTTCTGGAAAACTACACTCAGCAGGAACTGCAAATCTATTCATTGGAGCTTATTCTGGTTACAATCAAACAGTTGCTGCCGGTAATATTTTAATAGGTCATTATGCAGGACATCGTATTGTGAATGCTTCAAATAATATTGCATTAGGAAACAATGCGCTTTATAATTACAGCAACACCAATCTAAATGTATACAGAAATAATATTGCAATAGGAAATGATGCGTTGTTAAATACTAATGCGACTAATAGCACGAATGCGTTAAATAATTTAGCTTTAGGACATAGTACAGGATTAAATAATACAATTGGTTCTGAAATTACAATATTAGGAAATGATGCGGAAGTAGGTAGCAATAACTTAATAAATGCAGCCGCAATTGGTTCTAAAGCACAGGTTAATACTTCTGATGCTATGGTATTAGGCAGTATAAATGGTATTAATGGTGCAACATCAACTGTAAAAGTAGGTGTAGGTACAGCATTGCCTGTAAACCGTTTAGATGATAGTGGATCCATAGGTATGGCTATCCGAACAATTACCGTAGCATCAACTTCCAACTTAACCATTGATGACCATACTATCATAATTACATCTGCAGTAGCAGCTGGTACTGTAACCTTATATCTTCCGGCAGCCAATACCTGCGCACGTAGAGAATATGTAATTGTGAATCAAAATGTAACTACTGCAAAAACATTTAATATTAATTATTTGGATTTTACAGGTGCAACCGTCAATACCATTCCGGCAAACGGAAGTATTACGCTGCAATCTAATGGAATAAACTGGTATAGGATAAGGTAAAGAAAAAATAAATTTGCATTATTAAATACAAAGTATATATTTGCAGCATGACAATAAACAGATTTTGGTGGTGGAACGGTAAACGGCAATAGGCGTGCACTGATTCTATACTCAAATGTATTATATTAGCTCGCCGTAAAAAGCGGGCTTTTTTATTGTCATACTGAATTTGTTTCAGGAACTGTAAATAAAGAATAAAAATGAAATATACCTTCCATACCACGCACAAAAAAATAATTGCCGATATGCTTACACCGGTGAGCATTTATCTGCGCCTGCGTGCAAAATATAAAAATTGCATTCTTTTAGAAAGCTCCGATTATCACGGTGATGAACATAATTTTTCATACATCTGTTTTCAACCGATAGCTGGTTTCAAAGTAGAAGATAATAATTTTATCGCTAACTATCCTGATAAATCAAAAAATATTATCAGTTTAAACGAGCATAAATTATCTGATTGTATAAACGATTTTATCCAATCATTCAATACTCAACATTCAACACTCAATATTATCACAAACGGTTTATTCGGCTACATGACATACAATGTAGTTCAGCACTTTGAAGATATTGAATTAAGAAACAAGGAAATAAAGATTCCTGTTGCTCAATATTTTTGTTATCAATACATCATTGCATTCAATCACTTTAATCAGGAATTGTTTATCATAAAAAATGAAATTGAAAATAGTGAGAACGATAAAACAAGCTTAGATGAAATCGATAGTTTCATAAAATATAAACCATTGCAACTCGATAATTTTTCTGCTGATTCAGAAAAAACATCCAATCTTACAGATGCAGAATATATTGAAATGGTAAACAAAGGCAAACAATCCTGCTATCGTGGCGATGTATTTCAGATTGTATTGTCACGCCAGTTTCAGCAAAAATATCGCGGCGATGATTTTAATGTTTATCGTAGTTTGCGAAGTATTAATCCATCGCCTTATTGTTTTTATTTCGATTTTGAAGATTTCCGTTTAATGGGTTCTTCACCGGAATCACAACTCATCATCAAAAATAATAAAGTCACCATTCATCCGATTGCCGGCACGTTCAGACGAACTGGCGATGATATAAAAGATGCTGAGCTCGCAAAAAAATTAGCAGACGATCCGAAAGAAAATGCAGAGCATATCATGCTGGTCGATTTAGCTCGCAATGATTTGTCTCGCAACGGAAAAAATACAAAAGTAGAAGTGTATAGGGAGGTGCAATATTATTCGCACGTTATTCATCTGGTATCAAAGGTAACGGCAGAAATCAGCAATGAAACAAATAAGATTAAATTTGTTGCCGATACTTTTCCGGCGGGTACTTTAAGCGGTGCGCCTAAATACAAAGCCATGCAGCTGATTGATCAGTTAGAGCATACGGGACGCGGTTTTTATGGAGGCTGTATCGGGCATCTGGATTTTAACGGAGATTTCAATCATGCCATCATGATACGCAGTTTCTTAAGCAAAGGCAATACGCTGACGTTTCAGGCAGGTGCCGGTGTGGTTGCCGATTCTGTACCTGAAAGCGAGTTGCAGGAAGTGGAAAATAAATTAGCGGCATTAAACAGAGCCATTGAGCTGGCAAATACACTGTAACCCATCGTGAACAGGGTGTCTCAGCGGTTTTAAAAACAGAACGACATGAAGAAAATTTTAGTACTCGATAATTACGATTCATTCACGTACAACCTGGTTCATTATCTTGAATCGTTTAATGTGCATTGTGCAGTCTTTCGAAATGATAAAATTACCCTGGACGAAGTTGGGCAGTTTGACAAAATATTATTGTCACCGGGCCCCGGAATACCGGAGGAGGCGGGCATTCTGCTGGATGTCATCAGGACATACGCGCCCGTAAAATCCATCTTGGGCGTTTGTCTCGGCCATCAGGCAATAGGGCAGGTGTTTGGGGCAGAACTGTATAATGTGGGACAGGTCATTCACGGTAAGTCAAAGAATACGATAGTCACGGAAGAGGATGTGTTGTTCGATGGAATGGATAAGGAATTCCAGAGCGGCAGATATCATTCATGGGCAATCAGGAATGTTCAGCCTCCGTTGATTGTAACGGCAACAGATGACGATGGAATTGTGCAGGCTGTCAAACATGAATCATACAACGTTCACGGAGTGCAGTTTCACCCTGAAAGTGTCATGACTCCACAAGGAATCAGGCTGATTGAAAACTGGTTATTTAAATGTTGAAACCAACAGACAAAACCATAATGATGGATATTAAAAAATAGAATGATGAAAACACTGTTACAATACCTTTATACCGGAAAATCATTGACGGAGGAAGAAGCGCGCATAGCACTCAAAGATATAGCATCGGGCAATCAGAACGATGCACAGGTGGCGGCATTCTTATCGGTCTATAATCTGCGTATTCCTACCACGCAGGAGATGACCGGCTTTGTAAAGGCGATGCAGGAACTTTCGGTGCCGCTTAAATTTAAACACAAAAATATTCTAGATATCGTTGGTACCGGTGGTGATGGAAAAGATACGTTCAATATTTCCACACTGGCTGCTTTTGTTTGTGCTGGCACCGGTGTGAAGGTTGCCAAACATGGCAATTACAGCGTATCATCCGTTTCCGGATCTTCCAACGTGTTGGAACAACTCGGAATCGTGTTTACCGATAATCAGCAGAAACTAAATGAACAGCTGGATGCTGCAAATATCACATTTCTACATGCCCCATTATTTCATCCGGCAATGAAAAATGTTGCAAACGTGCGCAGACAGTTGCAGGTGAAAACCATTTTCAACCTGCTTGGCCCTCTGGTGAATCCCTGCAACCCGCATACCAGATTGATTGGCGTACACAGCGAATTTGTCGGTAAATTATACAAGGAAGTGTTGCTGTCCACAAATGCCGTTTTTGCAGTTGTTCACTCGCTGGATGGCTATGACGAGATTTCACTGACGGGTGATACGCGTATTTTTCTAAGGAAAAAGATGCAGATACATGAGCCTAAAAGTTTTGGCTTTCCTCTTGTAAGACCGGAGGAATTACATGGGGGAAAGACCGTGGCTGCCAATGCAAAAGTATTTATGGATATTTTAAAAGGAAAAGGAACGGTGGCACAGCAGCATGTGGTGTTGGCCAATGCGGCACTTGCCATCTCCTTATACAATGAGAATTCATATCCCGCAGCTCTTGAAATGGCAAAACATAGTTTGTTTGATGGCAAGGCGTTGCAGTGTTTTAATGTATTGAAGCAAATAAAATAAACAAGTATAAGCACCATGAATATTCTGGATAAAATCGTTGCCCGCAAGAAATTGGAAATAGAACAGGCTAAGGCAAGCATGCCACTTAAGCGACTGGAAGGAAATGATTGCTTTCAGCGAAATACCTTTTCCCTGACACAGAATATTCTGAAAGGAAACAGCAGTGGCATTATAGCGGAATTTAAACGCAAGTCTCCATCCAAAGGCACATTAAACGCAGAGGCATCTGTTGAGGAAGTGGTGAAAGCCTATGAATCAGCAGGCGTGGCGGGTAGTTCAGTTCTGACGGATGAAACATTTTTCGGAGGCAGTCCTCAGGATCTGATCAAAGCCAGAAAGGAAGTATCCATTCCTCTGCTCCGTAAAGACTTTATGATAGATGAATATCAGTTTATTGAAGCAAAAAGCTGGGGCGCAGATGTGGTCCTGCTGATTGCTTCCATTCTAACGCCTCAGGAAGTGAAGCATTTTACAGCGTTGGCAAAAAGTCTGGAACTGGAAGTGTTGCTGGAATTACACGATGAATCGGAACTGGACCATGTATATCATATGGTGGATATGGTTGGCATCAATAACCGCAATCTGAAAACATTTGAGGTGGATATAGAGCAGTCAGTTCGCATGGCGGAAAGGCTGGGAAATGATTTTGTGAAAGTGGCGGAAAGCGGTATCTCATCGGCAGATAACTTAAAATATTTTCGTGCAAACGGATTTCAGGGTTTTCTGATTGGAGAGCATTTCATGAAAACAAAAAATCCCGGCTTGGCCTGCCGGGATTTTATTTCCATGTTGTAATCTCTACAGCATGGTTGTTGTCTTTTCCGTACTTTCCGTCTTATCTTTCTTAACTTTCTTAGGTTTGTCTGATTTTCCGAATCCAATGTTCAGATAAAAGTCCACCCCGGTAAATTTCTTTTTAGCGAAAGAGGTGATGATGGTGCTGCTGCCCATTGTTACCTGTGCCACGCGCAGGCCTGCCCCCATGTTGAATCCGCTGTACTGGTTGTAGTTGATAGGAAGGTAGACGGAAACGATTCTGTGTTCAAATCTAGGTGTAACCGTAATGTCAATCGGCAGGTTCGCTACCGGAGTGCCACGTTTGAACGAGTAAGGATTGAACTGCATGTTGGCGTTGATATAAAACATTTTCACCACACGGATATCCGCAAAGATATTTAGAGAGGTAGGCAGTTTGATTCTGCTCTTCCCCGTTGTATTGGTGCGGGTTCCCAATGAGTCCAGAACGGCATCCAGATTGATGGTTTCTCCATCTCCATCCACCAGATGTCCAGCTGGTACATTTCTTCCGTTTCCTACGAAAGAGCGGCTGTATTTACCCAACGTGTACTGGTTGAATCCGATGTCATTGAGGGAGGCACCCGCCATGATGAAATGCTCGTTGCTGTTTTTCAGCTTATATTCGTAGATGACACCCACATCCAGACCAAAGCCATTGATGCCAAACTTGTATTTGAACCCGTCATCTCCGATGGCATCTGAAACCTTTAAATCAAACCTTGTATCGCTGACATTGATGAAGCTATCCGTAGGACTGGTGTAAAACTTATTGAAGTTGAGATTATTGGTGACAAACTGAGCATTGAAGATATTGGTCGTCATCTTTGCAGTGGCACCGATATGCAGTGCATGTCTTTGCCCAATATTAATGGAGCGCGCATAGCCTGCATAAAATTCACCATATACATTTACGGCCGCCGTTGCACGTTCATCTGTAAAGTTGGGCAGCCACTGAAGGATATCCTCAAAATGATTGTACAAGGAGTAGACGAAATCCTGATTCAGATCGTTGAAAGTGGCTACGGCTCTGGCTCTTGTTCCGAAATGGATCGCATTGTTTTTCTTGATGCGGATAAATGCGCCCGGACCCATCAAGCCAAGGTTTACATGTAATTCCTTGCGCTTTCCATCCAGATTCTGCCCGATATTCACGTCTTTATCAAAATTGCTGGCCAGGTCTCTTAATTTTCCGTTGATGGAAAAGTAATTGTTGCCAGTCTCCGTGCTCATTCCCATGAGGTTTACCTGCCATTTAAGATCACCGGCTACTCCGGCAGCGGGATTCAGCGAGTTGCTCAGGATGGCTTCCTTTGTTGAAAAATGTCCGCCCAGATAACTCTGCCCAAACAGGTGCAGGGAAACGATGCTTAAGAAGCCTGACAGGAGTATGCTTTTTCTCATAGAGTGTTAGATTGGTTTAGAAATAACTGTTTTTGATTTTTCTCGCTTTGGTACACTTGATTGGTTTGCTGTGTCCCGGCAGTAAGACTTTGGGTACGCAACTCTTTGAACGATGTCTTGGTCGTGCAAAGCTCAGATTGGCTTCTGTCAGCAGAAACAATATGATAATGATATGTAGGATGCTCGATTTCATGTTTTGCTGCATGCTGTATGTGATTTATGAATGTTATGCCGAATCCGGCGTTTATCTTCGCAATATTTTTTCAGGTTACTATAAATGCAGCCTTGTCAGCCCAGCCATTTCTTTAGTAAAGAGCGCTGCTTATCCGAACAGTTTTCCTGAAATACAAATGTATAGTTTTTTCTGTTGTCTGCTGTTAACGTAATCTTATTTGATTTTATGGTGCCTTGTCTTGAGATGAGCACCTCAATGGTATCCCCGGGGAATTTATGGCGGTATGTTTTTGTAAAATCTTTCCCGGCCCTGAATCCATCAATGGCAATGATTTCATCCTCAGCACTCAAACCGCCTTTATACGCGCCAAAGTTCTTGTCTAACTGGGTGATAAATAATCTGCCCTCTTTCCATTGAGAGGAAAGTCCAAGGTGAACACTGTTTTTTGAAGAATCGTCTTTCAGTTGGATGCCCAGCAGTTCGGTGTAGAGTTCGATATCGAGTGGAGCCGTTGTGTGGATGTATTTTGAGAAATAAGGGGCAAAGTCGATGCCGCTCAGCTGATTGAAGATGTCCAGTAAGGATGCTTCGGTAATTCCCTTATCCGCTTGTGTCAGGTAATCATTATACAAGGCTTTCATCACGTCATCCAGGCATTTTTCACCGTTTGTGGCATCCATCAGCATAAAATCGAACATCATCGCCACCACAGCACCGTGTGTGTAGTAATTAACCTGTGCATTGTTACTGTTTTCATTTCTACGGTAATATTTCAGCCAGGTATCATAACTCGCTTCCGCCAATGTTTGTGTATCTGTTCCTGCTGTATTCAATACATCATTGATGTTTTTTTCTGCAATCTTGATGAAGTCGGCTCCTGAAGTGATACCTGCACGATAACATATATAATCGTCGTAATAACTGGTGACACCTTCGAAGAACCACAACAGTTCGGTATAGTTTTCAGCGTCGTATCTGAACGGAATCAGCGATGTCGGACGAATGCGCTTTACATTCCATAGATGAAAATATTCATGCGCCAGAAGGCTGATGGCGCGCTGGTAGTTTTCCGCATCATAGCTCCATCTGGTGATGTGATTCACCGAGGAATGCATATGTTCCAGCCCCCCGTAGCTGCTGTCTGTATTGTGAATGATGAACACATAGTTTTTGCAGGGATGCAAACCGAAAATGTCAGTTTCGACCTCAATGATTTTCTTTAAATCGGCAATCAGTTTTTCGATATTGCAGTTGCTTTCACCGTATATGGCCAATTCATGTGATACATTGGCAGCCTCAAAGAAGTAGGACAAATGGTTGCCGATTTCCATCGGTGAATCAATCAGTTCATCCAGGTTGGCAGCTCTGCGTATCCAGATGTTATTGTCTTTCTGAGGCAACGAGGTGGAAATGTTCTGCCATGCTTTAAATGGGATGATTTCCACTTCCGATGGCGTGTTTTCATAGCCGTTCACATAGAGAAAGGTAGGGGCGCCATTCAGTTGTGCATGGGTTTCATCCACAAAGTTGGTGCGCACAGAATATTCGAAACAATATGTTTTATATCGTACCGTAATTTCTTTTTCATTTCCAAGCGCGATGTGCCAGGTGTTCTTGTCAGTTTTTTCCGCTCTTGCAAATTCTGAAGATACAGCATGAAGCATCGGTGACCATTCCACCAGATCAATGTTTTTCTGGAATTCTCGGATCAGATAACTGCCGGGTGTCCACACAGCCATTTTAAGCTGCAGTTCATCTGCGGAAATCTCTGAAATATGCATGGATACTTCAGCGTAATGTGTGTGTGGCGCAGGAAAGGAAATGGTGTATTTTATGTTCATTTTTTAAAGGGTATGGTTGGTATAGTATTACAGTAAATCTTTAACGAGATGTAAGATGCCAAAGGGCACCAGACAGGACAAAAATACGAAAACATATAAGATTATGCTGCGTTTCGGAGAGTGGAAATCCACTAAGTCGTTATCAAATGACAGATTGTCCAATAGCCATAAAATCGTATAGGTGAAATTACATAGTACGGCATAGATGATTCCTACCCCGATGGAGGTAAAGAAGAAAACGGCATCGAAGGCTGCCCCCTTTTTTATATACAGATTCAGATCCAGGATAATCAACAATCCTATGCAACCTACGATGATATTGTATTTCAATCGCCGCATTTCCCACCATGTCTTGGATGGAATCTGAATAAGGCTATTGTTTTCTGCTGCCATTTTAATGTTGGTATGAAAGTTATTTAGTTGTCATGACAACTAACGGAAATGCTTTTTTTGATGTATATTTGTCTGGTAAAAATACTAAATATGAGCGGTTTATCATCACAGCAGATTATCGAACTTGAAGAAAAATACAGTGCACACAATTACCATCCCTTGCCGGTGGTGCTGGCCAAAGGAAAAGGTGTGCATGTCTGGGATGTGGAAGGTAAGCGATATCTTGATTTCTTATCCTCTTATTCTGCGGTCAATCAGGGGCATTGCCATCCTAAGATTGTGAAGGCTATGCAGGAGCAGGCTGAAGTATTGACCCTTACATCCCGTGCCTTTCACAGTAATTTATTGGGGATATATGCAGAATACATCACCACCTTACTGGGTTTTGAGAGGGTATTGCCGATGAATACGGGCGTGGAAGCTTGTGAGACAGCATTTAAACTTGCACGACGCTGGGGATATGACGTAAAAGGTATCGAAAAGGATAAAGCCGTCATCGTTGTTTGTGAAAATAATTTCTGGGGACGTTCGATTGCCGCCATTTCTTCCTCAACGGACCCATCTTCCTACGGTGGATTCGGACCTTTTGTGCCAGGGATTGTAAAGATACCATACAATAACATCGCCGCCCTGGAAGCCGCACTCGAAGATAAGAATGTTGCGGCTTTCATGATGGAGCCGATACAAGGCGAAGCGGGGGTGGTGGTGCCGGATACAGGATTCCTGCAAAAAGTGAGAACACTTTGTACGCAAAAAAATGTATTGTTTATAGCCGATGAAGTGCAGACAGGTATCGCCCGCACCGGAAAGATGATGGCCTGTGACCATGAAAGCGTGAAACCCGATATTCTGGTATTGGGTAAAGCATTAAGCGGCGGCACAATGCCGGTCAGTGCGGTCCTTTCCAGCGATGAAATCATGTTATGCATCAAACCGGGAGAACATGGTTCTACCTTCGGAGGCAATCCACTGGCATGTGCGGTAGCGATTGCTAGTCTACAGGTGGTGGTAGACGAAAAATTAGCGGAGAATGCAGCTGCAATGGGTGAAATATTCAGAGCTGAACTTAGAAATTTAAATCATCCGGTCATTGAACTGGTGAGAGGGAAGGGTTTGCTGAATGCAATGGTCATTAAAACCAATGAACAAACGGAGCATAATTGGAATACCGATGGCGAACTGGCTTGGAATTTATGTCTGAAGATGCGTGATAACGGCTTGCTTGCCAAACCTACACACGGAAATATCATTCGGTTTGCACCACCTCTGGTGATTAATGAAGCACAGGTAAAAGAAGCCGTAGACATCATTAAGCAATCACTTGAAGAAGTATTGGTTTAGGTGTAGATTACACTAGTAATATGAAAATTTGTATGCTTGTATTTTAAATTGATTATTGTCAATAAATTAACATATCTTTTAATATCAGTGGCGCGTTACAATATTTTAACATATATTGAATCAACGTAAACACTCTATACATGTTAAAAGAAACAACCAACCTGACTCAGGCAACCGTATGTATTGCCTCGAGAAGCAATGCCCGGTTTTTTTCGGGATGCGCCACCCAGAACAACAGAAGTGTAAACAGAAGAAAATGGCATATCCTGATGCCTCTGCTGCTGCTTTTACTTTTCAACGGTACTTTAGCTGCCCATCAAAAATACAGCAGTGTAAAGATTTATTTGCCCGCAGATATCAATCAACGTAATGATCTGCTGGGATTACTGGAAATTGACCACTTTCAGGAAAATCAGGGAGCCATCATCACTCAATTGGATGCGGCGGCATTGTCAAAGTTAAAAGCATTCAGATGTAAATATGAAATCGTTTCTCAGGATGCTGTGGCAGATCTGGAGGCGGAGAATGAAATCTATTATCAAAGTCTTAAAAATGGAAATGCGCCAGCAACCAGCAGGG
This sequence comes from Chitinophagales bacterium, assembly GCA_046329775.1. Classification (GTDB taxonomy): domain Bacteria; phylum Bacteroidota; class Bacteroidia; order Chitinophagales; family JADIYW01; genus JADJSS01. The sequence continues at coordinate 70,926 of JAXLTX010000003.1, read as the reverse complement.
TAGCCTTTGAACAGAACGGACAAACGGTGGCCAATATCATCGCCACACCGGCAGCTTTTCAGGTGAAATCAACCTTTGGAGGTTATTACAGTTTTGCGGAAATGAATACCGCAATGGATAATTTGGTGGCGGCCTATCCGTCCATCGCACAGAAATTTTCCATTGGTAAGACTGTGGAAGGAAGAGATATGTGGTGCATCAAGATTTCTGATAATGTGGCCACGGATGAAACAGATGAACCGGAACTTTTATATATGGGTTTACATCATGCACGCGAAGCCATCGGAGGAGCCAGTATGATTTTCCTGATGCAGTATTTGTGCGAACAATATGCTGTGAATTCGAATATCAGAGATCTGGTCAACAACCGTGAATTTTTTATCATCGTTTGCACCAATCCCGATGGTTGGGAATACAACAGAAGTACCAATCCGAATGGCGGAGGTCAATGGAGAAAAAACAGAAGAAATAATGGTAATGGGTCATATGGCGTTGATTTAAACAGAAACTGGGGGATTGATTGGGCGAACTGTACAGGAGCTAAAGGCGCTGTTTCCAGCTGCGGTTCCAGTTCAGGCTCTTCAGATGTATATTGGGGCAGCGCAGCATTCTCCGAACCAGAGACCGTTAATTTAAGGAACTTTGTACAGTCCAGACACTTTGCAGTATGCATGGATCAGCATTCAGTAGGACCATACTACAGCCTTCCATTTGGAAGAACCACCAGATCCCTGTCTCCTCTGGATAATCAGATTTATACTCAGGTGACCTCCATCATGGGCAAATACAACGGCATGCGGTATGGAAATACCTATCAGACCTTAGGTTACGAGGTTTCAGGTGGCATGAAAGACTGGTTGTTGATCGGAGATACCTTGAATTTAGGAAAGATTTACGGCATGACGGGAGAAGGCAGCAATGGCTCATCTACGACACAATTCTGGCCAAAAGCGGCAGAAATCATTACCCTTTGCAAAGGCATGATCTATCAGGATCTACAAATTGCCTATACCGCAGGCTCGTATGTCGATTTTCAGGACATGGGTAAAATAAATATCTCCTCGCTGAATGGAAAATTCTATTTTAAAGTGAGAAGAATCGGTTTGCAGGATAAACCTGTAACGATAACGGTATTACCGCTTCAAAATATAAGTAACGTTGGAAGTCCGGTGACGATTGCAAGTTTACCCAACTTCAACAGTACCTACAGCGACAGTATTGCGTATACCTTACCCGCTCTGACCAACGGAAAGACGATAAAATTTGTCTGGAAAGTGGAAACAGGCGGTTACACCTATTACGATACGGTATCCAATATTTATAATCCCACCGTATTGTTCAGCGATGATATGGAAACCGGTACCGTAACCACAAAGTGGACAGTAGGCAGTTCATGGGCATACACAACCGATGCCGCCTTTAAAGGAACGAAATCGCTGGCAGAATCACCGGGCGCAAACTATACCAACAGCAGCACCCGATTGCTGACCAGTAAAACCAATTTGAATCTGAGCACCGCGAGAACGGCGTTTATCAGTTTCTGGGTAAAGAACAGATGTGAGAATTTTCGGGATAAGCTGCAATTGCAGGTTTCTACCAATGGCAGCACCTGGGTGGCCATTTCCGGATTGACAACGGTAAAGGAACCCGGCACCAATGATGGAAGCACCATCAATGGAAACGCTTCCATGACAGGTATCCGGGAAAACTGGACCCGCGAGATATTTGACATCAGCAATTATGCGGGAACCGCAGCATTGCGGTTCAGATTTCAGTTTACGTCCGATGCTTCCAGCACGTATGCATATGGCGTAGACCAAGGTTTCAATATAGATGACATCGTCGTGATTTCTTCCACCGTGGCTTCCAACACCTTGCAACAGGATGCACCGATTAGTTTGCAGGGACAAAATGCCAGCACTAAGAATGTACTGCTGCTGGAGGTGCCGAACAGCATCAATGCCAGTCAATACATCATAGAAAGAAGCACCAATGGAGTGGACTATGAAATGCTGGATGTCAAAAACGCCCGTCTAAATACCACAGACGGAATCACCTTCACTGATGAAAACCCTTATCACGGAGAAAACCTGTATAGAGTGAAAGTGGAAAACACCGATGGCACTTTCCGTTACACGAATCTGGTAGCCTTGACTTCTGAAAAGGCATCTCGGATTCCGACCGGTATACAAAACATCTATCCTAATCCGGCAAATGGCCCGCTGCAGGTGACCTTTAACGTAAACGAAGAACAGGCAATCTTTAATTTGTATGTATTCAATGCGACAGGTCAGATTCTGCATAGTGAAGTGCTGAACCTTAGTGCAGGTCAGCATACGATACAACTGGATGCCAGCGGATGGGCATCTGGTCAATACTTCATCTCTTTCAGCAATCCGGAAAACAGGGTGAGCTACGAAAGTAAGTTTGTGAAACTATAAACATTTCAGGTGCAGACAAATAAAAGAGGCATCGTTTAAGTAAGCGATGCCTCGTTTATTTTATATCTTTTGCAACTCATCGCTTTCATGCCGCAACATACCTTTCATATCCGTTTTGGAAAAATACACCATCGCTTTGGCTATCTGTTCCGCTTTGATGGATTTGTATTTTGCCAGCGGCCCAAACATTAATGCATCATATATCGGAGATAGTTTTTGTGCAATGCCTTCGCCGGTTCTGCTTTCCTTGCGTTCTCCAATAATCAAACTCGGTTGCAAGATATGAAAGGCAGTAAAATTCAGTTTGGCAATGGCATCTTCCACTTCACCTTTCACACGGTTATAAAATATCATGGATGTTTTTGAAGCACCCAAAGCGGTAATCAGTAAATAGGTTGATGTTCCGTTTTGTTTAGCGATTTCAGCCATCCGCAAGGGATATTCGTAATCCACTTTCTTGAAAGCTTCCTGCGAACCGGCTGCTTTTATGGTCGTTCCCAAACAACAAAACACGGTGTCTGCTTTTAAGTCGGCAGCATGGTTTTCCAATTGCTCAAAGTTGACCAGCACTTCTTTCAGCTTCGGATGCTGTTGATTCAACGACTTCCTGCTTAAGACTATTACCTTGTCGTAATAGGCATCCTGCAGTAACTGCTCCAGAACAAATCCTCCCACCAATCCCGTGGCTCCTGCCAGTAATGCTGTTTTTGCCATATACTAAGTTTATTTTGATAAATTCCATTGTCACTATAAACTTAATTGTTTTTGTTGGGAAATAAAAATAATACATCGTACTGAAACCTCACCCGCCTTGTCTTCGACGAGCCATCCTTTTCATTTGGAGAGGGTGGTCGGACTTTGTCCGATCGGGTGAGGTGTAAAAGAAAAATCAATTGTACATTTTTATTGATTTACGGAACAGTATAAATTATAAATCGTAAATCGTAAATTGTCATCCAATTATTAATAGAATAAATCTCAAATCCCAAATCTTAAATCTTATATATTAACATGATTCTATTTGCAGACAGTGGCTCAACCAAAACAGCCTGGTTGTTATACGATCCGGCCACAAAGACCAGAAAATATGTTGAAACACTAGGTATCAATCCCATCATCCATCATCACGAAGAAATTTATCAGAAGATTTTTTCTAACGCTGAGTTGGTAGCAACCGCACCTGCTGTACATGAAATCAAATTCTTCGGAGCTGGTTGTTCCAGTCCGGAGAGAAACAGACTGGCGGAAGCGGCTTTGAAATCTATTTTTACCAACGCCTCCATAGAAATAGACCACGATATGAAAGCTGCAGCTTATGCCATTTGTGGCAGCGAACCGGGCATTGCCTGTATTTTAGGAACAGGTTCAAATTCCATCTTTTTTGACGGAGAAACGCTGGTGGAATCCTATGCGGGTATCGGCTATATTTTAGGAGATGAGGCGAGTGGTGCGTATTTTGGTAAAACGATTCTAAGAGATTTTTTATATCATTTGCTGCCTCAGGAAATAGAAGCATACCTCTTGAGTGAATATAAACTGGAAAAGAATACCGTCTTTCAATTGGTGTACAAGGAAGCATCGCCCAACCGTTATCTGGCAAGCTTTGCGCCGGTATTATCTAGATTCAGAGAGACGGATTATGCACAGGTGGTGCTGCAAAAAGGGTTCACGGAATTTTTTGATTTCCATGTTTCCTGTTTCGAAAACTTTCAGGAATATCCGATTGGGTTTGTGGGTTCCATTGCCAACGCATTTAAGCCGGAATTGCAAAGAGTGGCGGATGATTTTGAATGCAGCCTGGGAAAGTTTGTCACTCAACCGATTGATGAGATAGCAGATTATTTTATTAGTAAGAAATGATTTGCATTTTTCTGTTTTTAAACATATATTGACTTATTACTTATTACTTACCACTCACGACTAAAATGCATACCTTAGAACCCTATTGGAAATGGCGCGATTATTATACCGCTGAAGAAGATGAGAAATCTCCATTCTATGGCCGTGAATACAGTGAGTTTGAATTCTCGGATAAGATATACAACTATTATATTCATCCGCAATGGGATTATTTTGGTGCGGATACGCTTTACCTGAAACTCCTGTTTGTAGATTACAAGAACGGTTCCGCCATCATCGAATTCATCGGTGAATGGAACGACTGCATACAAAACGATATCATGTTTCTGAAGCGAGATGTGATTGATATCCTGATTGAAAACGGTATCTCTAAATTTGTCCTGATAGGGGAGAACATCCTGCAGTTCTTCGGTGACAGCAACGAATATTATGAAGAATGGTACGAGGACATTAAAGATAACGATGGCTGGATTATCGCCATCAATTTCAGAGAACATATTACGGAAGAGATGATACAGGCAAATGTCCATCATTATATCAATATCAATGAGAAATATGCTGATATCAATTGGCGAAAATACCGACCGTTTCATCTGGTTTCCTATCTGGATGATTTATTGATTAAAGTTATTTCGTAACTTTACCCTATGTCCAAACTTTTTATAGTTCCAACACCCATTGGCAACCTGCAGGATATGACGTTTCGCGCGGTCGAAATCTTAAAATCAGTACAACTAATTTTAGCGGAAGATACCCGTACCTCCGGATTCTTATGTCAGCATTACATGATTAATACACCCTTGCAGGCTTACCATAAAGACAATGAACATAAAGCGGTAGAAAATATCGTGTATAAGATAAAATCAGGTGTTGTGATGGCACTGGTATCGGATGCCGGAACACCGGCTATTTCAGACCCTGGCTTTTTACTGGTAAGAGAATGTTTGAAAAGCGGCGTGGAAGTGGAGTGTTTGCCCGGCGCAACGGCCTTTGTGCCGGCACTGGTGAATTCAGGTTTTCCTACAGACCGTTTTATATTTGAAGGATTTTTACCGCATCAGAAAGGAAGACAAAAAAGATTACAGGGACTGGCAGCCGAAACGCGAACAGTGGTATTTTACGAGTCGCCGTATCGTGTGCTGAAATTGCTGAATGAACTAAAGGAATATTTCGGAGAAGAACGGAATGTTTCCATCAGCAGAGAGTTGACCAAGAAATTTGAAGAAACATTTCATGGTACCGTAGCGGAGGCAATCCTGCATTTTACACATAAAGAACCCAAAGGTGAATTTGTAGTGGTGATGGAAGGAAAAAGCAAGGAAGAGCAAGCAGGCAAGACCAATAAGGAGAAATATGGAAAATAATCTGTCAGACATACAACACCAAACGATACTGGCTGTGCAGCGTGCGGGTGCTTTTATACAAAGCGAAATCGGAAAGATTCACCAAAGTGATATTGAGACGAAAGCTTTAAACAGTCTGGTGACGTATGTAGACAAAGAATCGGAAAAGATACTGGTGAGGGAATTGCAGCAGATTATTCATAACGCCACTTTTTTAACGGAAGAGAATACCATTGAACAGACACAGGGCGAATGGCAGTGGATCATAGATCCGTTGGATGGAACGACTAACTTCATTCATCAGGTGCCGGTATTCGGTATTTCCGTCGGATTAAAACACAAGGATGAAATGGTAGTGGGTGTGGTGCTGGAATTAAACAGAAATGAATTGTTTTACGCTTCTAAAAATAACGGAGCCTTTTTGAATGGCAACAAGATTTCGGTCTCAACTACCGAAAAACTTTCGGACAGTCTGATGGCGACCGGCTTCCCCTATTATGATTTTGATTATCTGGAAAATTATCTGGAAGCATTCAGATATCTGATGACGCATACACGTGGAATTCGACGTTTAGGTTCGGCAGCCATCGATTTATGTTTTACGGCCTGCGGCCGTTTTGATGCCTTTTTTGAATATTCCTTATCGCCCTGGGATGTGGCGGCCGGTGCCTTGATTCTGCAGGAAGCAGGTGGAGTCGTTACTGATTTTAACGGTGGTGATAATTGGCTGCACGGTCGACAAATCTTAGGCTCAAATGCACATGTTTCAGCAGCAACGTTGAAAGTGATTAAAGATAGATTTTAATCAGTACAAAATAATCCGACAATCCATTATCATATTAATCCGGATTCGGACTAATAGAAAGACAATAAAAAAGGCTGTTCATACGAACAGCCTTTTTTAAATATAAATTTATAATTTCTTATTGTGCGAAAGTAGCTCTTGGGCCACCTGTAGCAAAGGTAGCTAAGATTCTTGCTTTTTGACCAGCAGAGAACATATACATACAAGCATCGTCTGTGTAGTCCATATAGTTCATCGTCATTTCGATTGGTGTACCAGTACAAGTAGATTTATGACCAGCAGCCGGGCAACCGTAGTTGGCAGTGTTGTGTAATGGAGTATCGTTCACCAAGTCAGAACCGCAAGTTGCATCACCCCAGATATGACGTAAATTTAACCAGTGACCCACTTCGTGTGTAGCTGTTCTTCCTTTGTTGTAAGGAGCAGCAGCAGTACCTGTACGGCCAAAGCCGGTGTTTAAGATAACCACACCGTCTGTAGCAGAAGCACCACCAGGGAATTGAGCATATCCTAAGATTCCACCACTTAATGTACAAACCCAAAGGTTTAATTTAGTCGTTGGTGAAGTTGGATTGATACCACCTTTGGTAGATTTTTTCATCGCATCATCTGTTTTCCAGGACGTTTTTGTAGTAGATTTTCTGATAACCTGATCCAGTACGAAACGGATACCTACATTTGCTTTTACACCTGAGAAAGTTGCAGGCACTAAGCTGAAGTCTGCGTTAGTTGCGTTGTAGTCTTCATTCAAAACATCAATCTGAGACTGAATCTGAGCTTGAGAAACGTTCTCCGCGGCGGTTCTGTATAGTACGTTTACCACCACCGGAATTTCGATTACACCATTCACCAGTCTGAAATTAGATGTTCCTGCTTCCATTTTTTTGATGTTATCCTGAACAGCTGCTTCATAAGCATTCAATCTGGCTTCCAAAGTAGGGTCAGCCTTCATTTGTTCTGCCAGTACTTCCATGGAACCACAACTTCTTTTGGTAATCGCTGATTGAGTATCTGTGTTATCCGTCAGTGCATTCTTTTGACATGCAGAAAATAACATAGCTACTGCCGAGCTAACTAGAATTAGTTTCTTCATTTTAATTTTTTTTGAGTTAAAATTTGTTTACGATAATCGAATTTAGAAAAGAGATTCTAAACTTCCAAATTTTTCACAAAACAATTTGTTAATATTGGAGGGTTTTATAATATCACTGTACGATGACGGCATTGCTGTAACTATCCTTTCCATCCGTCAGTTTTATCCAGTAGATGCCTTTTGCCAGATTGCTTTCATTTACCGCAAATTCTGTTTTGTCCCGGTGTTGTCTGTGCTCATTATAAATGATGTTTCCGGCAATGTCAGTTATCTGTAATTGTATGGACGAATTGGTTTTGCTTTCATAGCGGATGGTAAAAATGCCCTTGTTCGGATTGGGATAAATTGTCATATTGCCATTCATGTTTCTATTGGGATGTACGGCGGATAAGAGTAATACTTTAGTCTCTACGGTATTGGTTCGAATCGGTACGTTATAATCAAAGAATATTTCAGCGGTGTTCTGAACCGTATTTCCTGCTGCTAGTGTGTTTAAAGTTTTTACCTTAAAAGCGATATACCCTGTGCTGCTGACATTGGTCGTATCATAGGATAAGCGGATATTGTCGAAGGTGAATTTTAAAATTTTCTTGCCTATTATTTCCAGCGTATAAGGTTTGGAAGCGTTGATGATTTGCAAGGAGTTGATGTCGATATTTTCACTTAGGGTATCCAATATGATGACCTTGAATGCGGTATCATTGCCTTTGTTTTGAAAATGAATGATATAAGAAATATAAGCACCATTGCTTACTTGCTGTGGTGTTAAGGTTTCTCCTGAAGTGATGGCTTTCTCATTCGGGTCGTAGGAAGCACGAATGGTTTCTTTTAATTCGGTATAGTTATCTGCCGGCGTTACATCTGTAGAGTCGCTTTCGTACCACGCTTTGGAAATAAGTGTGTCCCCTGCGTTTAAGGCAGTCGGTGTTTCAGCCGTAAAAGAAATAATAGCCTGCCCTTTTTGCAAAGGAGCTAGGTTGCCGATGTTCCACACGATGGTATCACCGTTTCGGTAGGTATAATTTGGACTCGATGTGATGTTTAATAACCTGGCATCCATCAGGACTTTTACTTTTCCGTTTGCCATGCCAGTTCCTTTATTTTCGACAGAAACCGTATAGGCATTGTTTTGACCAAGTCGCGTCATCCAGTTGTTGATGAGCTGCATGCTGATGTCGTTTTTGATGGAAACGGGGTGCAAGGCAAAGAACACGGTATCGTTGTTGTCGTATGTATGATGAGATGTTGTAAACTGGGGAGGTGCGATGGAATAATAATCGTTGTATAGATGCACTTTGGTGGTGTAAATACCTGAGTCTGTAAAAAAGCTGACAGGATAATTGGCGTTTAAGTGCTGTGTCTGTGTATCACGGATGCTTAAAGTCGTAGCATAACCATACGGATATAATGGCTCATTGTTGTCTTTAGAATTATTATCGTTGTTATCTACATAGACAATTCCATTAATGGTGTTGAATTTGTTCTCATAATAGGCCATATAAGTGTCATAATTGCCATACCTGCATATATTGTCCGTATTTCCGATGATAAGCGTTTTTCCTTTGTCATAATACTCTGCATGGCAATAAGGTGTCTTCGGTTCGATGATCATCTTTTCTTTAACCAAACCGGTGCCCATGTCTATCAATTGCAGCACTATGATCGATGATATGGTCGTGGTGTCGCTGCAAAATACGCAAACCGTATCCGTATAGGCGATGGAATAATAATAATCACTGTTATAGGATGCAATAGACTTGCCTCTGCTTTTCCAGTATTTATGCTTGTAATAAATCGTATCATTAAGATCAGCATTGCTTTCCCATTTTTTTACACCATTACTGATATACGTCTTATTGACAAGAATTGAATGGTTGTCAGTAATCGTATAGATACCATTGTTGAATTGAGCGTTTGTGTACGGGTAGCTCCAGAGTAATTGATTTTGCAGGTTTTTACAATAGACAACAGTGTCTGATGCTGCCATTGGTAGCGAAAAAAAGTTGCAGGTGTCTGTGACAGTTGCTATGGTGTTGCTTACAGGGTATATTTCATACAGGTTATATAGGCTGTCTGTTCGGATGAGCGATAAATCCGTTCCGTCATAGGTTTTTCTTTCTATCACAAATGAAGCATCGGGTTTTAAATTATAATCGAAGTAGAAATTTACGTTTCTGAAGTCAACGGAAGCAGGGGTGAATGAGTATGTTTTACTTCCGATGGTATCACTTTTTATCTCATCTCCTGCAATATTAATCAAGGAGATAACTTTTACACTGGAGTCCGGAAAGCCAACCCATGTTCTTGATGTTATAGAATAGCTGATGATGGTGTTGTTGTTTTTTAATGGAAACACATTCAATGAGTAATCAGGGAATGATGGGGTTGGTAAAAGTGTGTTCAGGGAGATTGATTTCTGCCATTGAAATTGTCCAAGGTGATTGATGCAGAGTATTTTGTTTTCAAATCCATTTGCATAAGATTGTTTTAGTATATACCCGCCATTTCCTGTTTTTATTATGGAGGGTTCATTTAGATAATAATCGTAAGGAGCGATGCTATCTGCACTCCAGAGATAGTTGCCGTTTTTGTCAAACTTGAATGCTTTCACAATATTACTTCCCTGATTGATTAAGGTGTCAAGAAAAGGAAATACAATTAGAAAACTTCCATCCTCATCAAATGCCACATTTCTTTCATGGAAGCCTCCGAATATTACATCCAGCTTTCGATTTATGATCACCTCTTTGTTGCTATTTAGCTTTAGTAGTTTCAGGGAATACACATCGTAATAGCTGTCATCCTTATTCTCTGTTGAAATCAGATAGGTGGTGCTGGAGTCATTGTTTTTGTTGATTTTCAGTATCAATTCATCATCTGGTGTTCCAATGCAATCCTCCCTTACAAGGCGTTGTGCATTCAGGGAAACAACGGTGAAAAGCAGAAGGAAAAGTAAATAACGTTTCATGCGGGATAGATTTTCTATCCAAAGATGAAATGTATTTATTTAAGTTTCAGGTACAAATTATTGATAATGTCATGAAAAAAGTGCCATAAAAATGGTTTTTTATGGCACTTTAACATCAATTTATAAATTGAATGCAGGATTTATGAATTCATGTTTGTCATAAAAAAACTACTTATTAAACATCGAACTTACCACCAACTCTTTATTTCCCGCCTCGTATTTGTAAAAACCTTCTCCGCTTTTAGCGCCTAAATAGCCGGCGGTTACCATATTCACCAGCAACGGACAAGGTGCATATTTCGGATTTCCGAAGCCATCGTGCAGCACACGCAGGATGGCAAGGCACACATCCAGTCCGATGAAATCCGCCAATTGAAGTGGCCCCATCGGATGCGCCATACCCAGTTTCATGACCGTGTCAATTTCATGCACACCCGCCACGCCTTCATACAAAGAGTAGATCGCCTCGTTGATCATCGGCATTAAAATTCTGTTGGCTACAAATCCCGGATAGTCGTTCACTTCCACCGGAATCTTCTGCAAGGCTTTAGATACTTCATATACCAGATTGTTGGTTTCAGCGCTGGTCGCATATCCGCGAATCACTTCCACCAGCTTCATCACCGGTACAGGATTCATGAAATGCATACCGATCACTTTATCCGGACGTTTGGTGCAGGCACCGATTTTTGTAATGGAAATGGAAGAAGTGTTACTCGCTAAAATGCAGTGCGGCGCACAAATCTCATCCAGTTCGCGAAATATTTTTTCTTTTATCACCGCATTTTCAGAAGCCGCCTCAATTACTAAATCACTGGCAGAAACACAATCTTTTACAGAAGTGAATGTTTTTACATTTTGTAGCGTCTGCAGTTTCACTTCTTCCGTGATAACACCTTTCTGTACTTGCCTCTCGAGATTTTTGGTGATGGTTAAGATGGCTTTATCTAAGGCTGCTTGTGCAATATCCACTAAAGAAACCTGATAACCAAATTGGGCGCAAACATGGGCAATTCCGTTTCCCATAGTACCTGAACCGATGACGGTAATGTTTTTGATGGACATTTTCGTAAATTTGCCTGCAAGATATAATTTTTTAGTTTGAATAAAATAGTTTCTAAGAAAATATAAATCGGCTTGAATAATACGATTTATAAAATATAGAATATAATTTAAGTTATACTATCTTGCCAAATTATGTAAATACCCCATTTTCCGAACTGGAAATAAATTGGATTTAAAGATGGTTAATTAAGACTAGTGATGAATGTTGCAAGCAATCTTAAATTATAATTCTTTTTTAATTCAATTCTGTAACATAATATACATCTTTAAATACTCTGACTTTGTCAGTTGTACAAATAGTTATACTTCTTTCCGGATTTACTTCAGGTAGCCCTTTCACGCCAAAACTAATTTTCTTGCCAATAATTTGGTGTTTGGTTTCTAATGTAGATGTATATAACAAACTATCCGGTGTCAATTCTGCAATCAATGCTTCATTGTTAATATTGTTATCTATTTTTATAATCATAGTATGTCCGTTTCGTGTTCCGCAACCAGATTCAAAATTGTATACAATACCGGTATAAATATTATCAGGTATTTCAATCCTGTTTGAATTATTTTTATTGCATGAAAAGTAAGTAAAGGGTACAAAAAATATTTGTGTGTATATTATTATTTTTTTAAGTTTCATTTTATTGATTTTTAATTTGAATCAAAATTAATTATAACTGAGAATAGTAAGTGATTATGGTGGGTTTATATTTATTTTCTTAATTAAACTAATTTCAGAAAATAAATATAAAAAGATTGCTTGCAGAAATTAAAGATTGTATGCTGTATGCTGTATGCTGTATGCTGTATGTTGTATCATAAGTAATCATGATAATGTAATATTAGTAAATTAATTCTAATATCGCAATTGTATATGTGATTATTTTTAAAATAAATTTATGGGACTTTAGATACTTTGCTACAGCATAAATTAGCATCATTATAAACAGTTAGAGCCTAATCTTCATATATTTGTTAATTATGAGGTTCCAACAATTTTTACTGAAATATACCTGCCGGGAACAGGAGTATGAAATTAAATCTGCAGATTTTTCATTACATGAAAACGAACATCTCCAAATTGAATTCTTACTGGAAGATATAAATGAAGACAAACGATATAAAGTCGTATTAATTCCGAAACAAAATATTCAATTATTGGATTTTTACATTGAAACTCATATAGATTATTCCACATCGAAAGGAATTTTTTGCAATGGCTTTCAATCCTGGACGGAAACACGGATGTTTGAAAAAGAAGAAAAATTGAAAGCACAGCGCCGTGGTGTAAAAGTGATTGGTGAAGCATACGGGGACGGGATGTTGTATGCATACAAAAATGAAACAGGTGTTGTACACAGCTGGACCTATACCTATATCAAACAACCCAAACGGAAAATTTTATTTTTTGGTTCTTTAAATGATGCTAATGGGTATACTATTTTTGAACATCACGGCACAGAGAATAAATTACATATCATAAAAGATTGTAAAGGATCAGATGTTTCTAATGAGCTGGTACTGATAGATATTTTCTTTGCACATTCTTATGAGTGGATGTGTTTTCAGAATTATTTTGAAGCACAGCAACTGAAGCCCATCAATGCAAAACCTGCCATCGGCTGGACCAGCTGGTATTATTATTACACCAACATCTCTGAAAAAATCATTGAAGATAACCTGAACGCATTCGTGAATAATAAAGTGCCGATAGAGATTTTTCAGATTGACGACGGCTGGCAAAAGGCAGTAGGCGACTGGCTAAATTTCGATCAGAAATTCCCGAACGGATTAAGCGGTATTGTCAATAAGATTCATGCACAGCATGTAAAAGCGGGTTTGTGGCTGGCACCATTGGCCTGTGAGAAAGATTCTTTTATTGTTAGGGAGAAACCGGACTGGATTTTAAAGAACAAAGACGGCAGTTTTTTGAAAATAGGATTCAACCCGATGTGGAGTTACTGGTTTTATGCATTAGATGTATACAATGAAGAAGTGCGTGCGTATCTCAAAAAAGTATTTCACACTATTTTAAATGAATGGAATTTTGATTTGGTAAAACTGGATTTTTTATATGGTACGGCTCTGGTGGCGAGAAACGGAAAGTCGCGCGGGCAGGTGATGCAGGATGCCATGAATTTTTTACGGGAATGTGTGGGGGATAAAATGATATTAGGCTGCGGAGTTCCCTTAAGTCCTGCCAATGGAACTACAGAATATTGCAGAATCGGTCCGGATATTCATCTGAGCTGGGATTTTTCTATTTTGAAATGGATACGTGCCCGCGAGCGACCATCCGTGCTGAATGCGATTCACAATACCATTTCGCGTCGTCATCTTTCCGGAAAATGGTTTTGGAACGACCCGGATGTGTTTATCCTGCGCAATAATAAAAACGTTTTATCCTTCGAAGAAAAATATTCCCTGCTGTTGGCAAATTTATTGTTTGGTCATTTGTTATTTACATCAGATAATATTGCAGAATATGATGAACAGCAGTTGTGGTGGTATAAATCCATTTTCCCGTTAATGCCAATACAGGATGTGCAGGTGAATTTTCAGGATAATTTTTACACCATCAATTTCAGGATAAAAGACCGCTATTATCTGGCGTTGATGAATGTCAGTGATAGCCCGAAGATGTTTAAGTTGCCGAATAATCTCTACTATGACAACGTAAAAGAGGATCTGATAAAAGGAGATAAGGTGATTGAAATTCCAAAACATAGCTCCAAATGCTATCTGACGGTAGGATATACCCCGTTTGCCATAGCCGGAAGCAAAGGACATTTTTTTTCTGGCACAGAAATTGAAAACATCTATGTGAGTGGCAATAAGGTGGAGTTGGAATGGGCGGAAGGTGTGCTGAACGATGTGACCCTATTTCTTAAAGTGCCAAGCGATTATGAGGTGCTCGGTATAAACAATAGTGGAAACTTTAAGAGAATCGAAAAGAAAGATTTCTCTATCATTGAGGTTGAAAAACATAAACTATAGATATAGGTGAAAGTATTGAATGATATGCCAGGTAATTACGGATTGGTTTTTTGCATACGAACTCGTTTGTTTTCAATATTGTTTTTTATGCTGCTGCTGCGAATCGCTCCGGCACATGCCAGACAAAAATCAGACCCGGTGCTTGATTTTGCCAAACAGCAGATTGAACAGAAGTTCTACCAACCGGCCATTTCCACCTTAAATACATTTCTGGAAAGCCATAAGAACGACACCAGTGCCTTGTACTGGAAAGCATTCTGCTTTTACAAGCTCAAGAATTATGTAGCCGCAGCAGAGAATTACGGCCTCTTGCTGAAAATAAATCCAAGATGCTATGCTGCCAATGTGGATATGGCAAACATGAGTGTACTGGAGAAAAAGTATGAGGCGGCACTTCCGTACTTCAATACGGCCGTTTCCTTGAATAATTCTGATATCAACCTGATCAACAGCCGGGGGATGTGCTACTATTATTCCGAGCGTTTTGAACTGGCCATTAAGGATTTTAAACGGGTACTGAAACTCGATCCCAACAATTACATGGCCTACAACAACATGGGGTCTGCTACTTATAACAATCAGAATATTGCCAATGCCAGCCTTATTGATCTGAAAGCAGCTGAGGGATATTTCAATAAATCGGTTGAAATAAAACCGGATTTCCAGATGGCCATCCGGAATCGAGGGATTGTCAGATTTCATCTCGATAAACTGGATGAATCGTATAAAGATCTCTTATATGCCTCACAGCTCGACCCGAAAGACGAGAATGCACATTATTATCTGGGGAAACTGTTACATAAACAGAAAAACTATCCGGTAGCCATACAGTTTTTTGACAACGCCATTGGCTTGGTTAACACTCGTCCGGATTTTTACATTGATCGTGGAACCTGCAAAATAGATATGGCCGATTTCAAAGGTGCCCGATCCGATTTTTTCAAATCCATGCAGTATAGCAGTGACAGGGGGTATGCCTATTACCAACTGGCGCGTTGTTATGCAGCGGAAGCAGATAAGGAAAACACATTCGCTTTTCTACGCGAAGCTAAAAAACAAGGCTTGTTTAGTGATACCCGCTATTTCAGCTATATCGCCAAAGATGCATATTTCACCGGCTGGGCCAAGGATAAGGATTTCATCGCATTGATTCAGGAACTGAAATTCGGTCGGAAATGATCTATCCGCCACCGCCTTCTACACCGGCACCGTTGTCCTCAAAATTCGATTTCTTCTGTTTCTGCATCTGTCCTTTGCTCTCTGATTTTCCGAAGCGGTAGGTGAAGACGATATTTCCTACGGTAGATTCCCAATATCGTTTGACCTCTCCGCTGAAATTACTCCCGGAGGTGCTGACACCAAAGTACTGTGTGTGGAACACATCGCTCACATTAACGGAAATGCTGGCCTTGTTGTTCTTTAGGAAATCATATTTGAAGCCCAGATTGGCAAATACCATTGGTGTGATTTCGCCTTGCAGGTATTTGATCTTACTCCTATACATCACCATGAATTGTATGGATGCCTTCGGATTGATGTTGAATGTATTCATCATCCTGAGGTTGTATTGAAAGCTGTTGGTGGTGGCATCCACTTCGCCGTTGGGAACGTTTCCGTTTACCTTGTTGTAATACAGATTGGCGGATAGTACGAAATTCCACCAACGGAATAGATTTGTTCTGTTCGTGAATTCCACGCCGATATTCTGGCCGGTATTCAGGTTGTCAAAACTCACATTGGAGCGACCAAGACTGTCCACACTTCGGTAGCGGGTAAATACATTATAGGCATAGCGGAAATAGGCTGTTGTGCTGAAAAACAGGCTTCGCTGAAAGGTCGAATCTTTTTTGGATGACTTCAGTTCGATATTTTTCACATGCGTTAGTTCAACGGCATGTGTATAGGCCGGTTTCATCTTCGGGTTACCTGTCAGGATATTGAAAGGGTCACTGTAGTTTCCAAACGGATTGAGCTGTTCAGTGCCAGGACGGTTGATGCGTTTGCTGTAAACCACACTCAGGGAATGAGACTTTGGCAGGTTGAATGACATGGAGGCTGATGGGAAATAATCAAAATACTTTTGCCTGTATTGCTGATTTCCGACATTTTGCCTGATATCTATATTGGTATTTTCCAGACGGATACCTGCCTTGTAGGTAAACACCTTCTTGACAGCTCCACCAAAAATAGCATATCCGGCATGTATCATCTCGTTATAGCGATATCTGTTGGAAATGGAACTGTCGTAAACATAGGTTCCCGTTCCGCTGAGCAGTGAATCGGCGTATAATTCGCTGACCAGATCACGCATGGAGAATTTATAGCCCAATTCCAGTTTTGATTTTGACTTTTTGAATGGTTGCGTATAGTCGGCCTGTACAAAACTTGAATGGCTGATATTGGTGTTGTCGTTACGTTGCAGCAGATCCGTGTGGTTTATTTCAGCATCATTCATGTCGATCTTTTTTTGTGTATAGACAGGCGTCGAATTTCTGTTGGAATATGCATAGTTGGCTGCCAGTACGAGGTCGTTGCTGTTGTCTTTGAAGGTCCTTCTGTATGAAGTGTTCAATTCCGTATTCCAGTTCAGGTTTTTGCTGCTGTTATATCGGTTGTAGGCGTTGATGTAGTTCGTCAGGGAGTCTAGAAAGTCGGTGCGCACCTTGCCGTCGCCGCTGCCATTGGATTCACTCAGGAGCGCACTGAATGAGAGCGTATTTTTCTCTTTTATGTTCCAATCCAGATTGCCGTTGATGGTATTGGTGAAATTGTTAAAAGTGCCTTTATCTCGTGTATTCAGATAAAACGGAGTTTGACCCGGAAAGAAATTATATCGGTCACCGGTACCTTTGTAATAACCTTCCGTAAACCTGAAGTTGTATGAAGTGGAAAAGCTGATGTTGTTTTTTCTGTAGTTGATGGTGATGCCGGTATTGGCATCATATTTTGTGCCGTACCCAATAGTGAAGTTTCCGTTCAAGCCGCTTTTTGTATTCTTTTTTAATACGATATTGATGATACCCACTTCACCTTCCGCATCGTATTTTGCAGATGGATTGTTGATGATCTCGATGCTTTCGATTTGAGAAGAGGGAATCGCATCCAGCACGGCTTTTGTGTTGCTGACGGTAATGCCGGAAGGTTTACCATTGATGAAAACACGTAAATTTCCCGAACCACGCATGGACAGATTGCCGTCCTGATCTACTTCCACTACAGAAACCTGCCTCAGCGCATCCACGGCTGATCCGCCACTTGACAATACATTTTTGTCCATATTGAAAACTTTCTTCTCCGCATTCACCTGCATGTATGCTTTTTCAGCCGTTATCTGCACTTCATCCAAAGATTTTGCATCTTCTTCCACCTTCAGGATGCCGACATTTACATCTGTCTTATCCGGAGGAATAACAAGCACCGGCTTTTTGATGAAATCTTTATAGCCCACATAAGATACCGTTAGCTCGTATGCTCCCAGCGGTATTTTGTTGATCTCAAAATATCCTTTTTCATCCACAAGGGAACCCAGAATGATTGTGGAGTCTTTTAGGTTTTTAATGGTTACGGAAGAGTATTCCAGGGGTGCAGATTTGGCCGCATCCACGACCTTTCCGCTTATTCTGCCGATGGCCGGCGGTACGCCATTGAATCCTTGTGGTGGCTGAGCCTGAAGAATATATCCTAAAAGCAGCACGGAAAGAAAGAAGATGTTTTTCATAGCTTAAATAAAATGAACGTGTCCGTATTGCTGGCATTGCCTGTTTTGTGCAATATGCTGTGCTTACGGAGATAGTTATAAATTAGTTCAATCAGAAAATAAATTGGTATCGATTGGCATAAAATCATTACAGTTTAGCAAAAGAAATGACCAGCAATATCCATCCTGTAATAAGGCAAAGACCGCCTATCGGTGTGACAGGACCCAGTACCGGCGTTAGCGCATCCGTTCCCATTAGTGAGCGGGTGACGAGCAGATATAGGGAACCTGAAAAGAATAAGACGCCAGCGGTGAAAAACCATCCTGCAGCACTCAGGGTTTTGGTATTCAGCTTGTCCGCCAGCAATGCCACCGCCAGCAATGCCGCAACATGATAGAACTGGTAGCTCACGGCCTTCTCATAAATGGTATGCTGGTAGGTGTCTAATTTATCCTTCAGTGCATGTGCGCCGAAAGCGCCCAGCATTACGGCCAATCCACCGTAGATGGCGGCGATGATTCCAAATGTTCTTTGCATGTCAAAACTTTGTGTAAATTTAGGCATTAAAGCCAGAATTAATGACGTCCGGAAATTATTAATCTATGAAGAGAAAATAATTTTCAGATTCTCTGCAGTTTCCGGCTCTAATTGCAAAGCTATGGAACTTTCCTCCTTTCGCCAGTATATCCGTCAGTTGCCGACAACCGAACCTTTTCCCATATTATTTTTTGGGCATGGCAGTCCCATGAATGCCATCGAACAGAATGAATTTACCGAAGGATGGAAAGAGAGCATCCGCAATTTACCTAAACCTGCCGCCATCCTCTGTGTGTCCGCCCATTGGGAAACCCTTGGGACTCAGGTTACGGCGATGGAAAAGCCCGTCACCATCCATGATTTCGGTGGCTTTCCGAAAGCATTGTTTGAAGTGCAATATCCGGCTTCCGGCAGTCCTGAACTGGTGGAGGAAGTTCAAGCGCTTATAACCCAAACCACTGTAATGCCGGATGAAAAATGGGGACTGGATCACGGTGCCTGGAGTGTGATTAGAAACCTGTACCCGAAGGCGGATATTCCCGTCGTACAACTCAGTCTGGATTATACCCGATCACCGCAATATCATTACGAACTGGCAAAAGAGTTGTCGGCGTTGCGAAGAAGAGGGATTCTGGTCATAGGCAGTGGAAACATCGTACACAATTTGAGCTTATTGGATTGGCAGCATACCAATGGCGGATATGATTGGGCGGAGGAGGCCAACACGAAGTTCAGGGACTTGATTGTAAGGGATGAGCATGCCACCCTGATAAATTATAGGTCATTAGGACAAGCCTTTCGTTTGGCGGTACCAACACCGGAACATTATCTGCCGCTGCTGTATACGCTGTCTATGAAAAATGAAGAGGAAAAAATCCGCCTGTTTAACGATAAATTACTCATGGGGTCGATTTCAATGTTGTCGTTGAAGATAGGAAAGGACTAACCCGGCCTTAGAACTTGTTTTTCAGCGGGAATTACCTGTAGAACCGATAATTGCCTGTATTTTCTGTAGATTTTTACAAAATTAAATTATCAAAACATAAAATCCCCATCATTTCATTTTTAGAATTGGAGTCAAACCCGTATCTTTGCACCTCAAAATCAACCTAAAAGTGGTCATTCCTGATTTAAAACTCATTTCCGGCAGATGTACGCAGTACCTCTCCTCCAAAATAGCTGAAAGCTACGGACAGGACCTGACGCCTGTGGAAGTGATGCAGTTCAGTGATGGTGAATTTGAACCGGTGATTACCGAAAGTATCCGCGGTTCTTATGTGTTTTGTATGCAAAGCACCTTTGCACCAGCTGACAACCTGATGGAGTTATTGCTTTTGCTGGATGCGGCTAAAAGAGCTTCCGCAGGATATGTGGTGGCCGTGATGCCGTATTTTGGTTTGGCACGTCAGGACAGAAAGGACAAGCCGCGTGTGGCTATCGGCGCAAAGCTGGTGGCTAATATGCTGGTAGCGGCAGGAGCACAACGTGTGATGACCATGGATTTGCACTCACCGCAGATTCAGGGCTTTTTTGATATTCCGGTGGATCATCTGGAAGCGGATGCCGTTTTCATCCCTTACATGAAAGAACTGGGCCTGGAAGATATGGTCTTTGCATCTCCGGATGTGGGAGGTATCAAGCGTGCCAGAAATTATGCCAGGCAATTCAATGCGGAATTGGTGATTTGTGATAAACACAGAGCCAAAGCCAATGAAATAGAATCCATGAGATTGATTGGTGATGTGACGGGTAAAAACGTGATATTGGTGGATGATTTGATTGATACAGGTGGTACCTTGTGTACGGCGGCCAATCTCATTATGGAAAAAGGCGCAAAAAGCGTACGAGCCCTGATTACCCATCCGGTATTGTCAGGCAAGGCTTATGATAAAATTGAAGCATCTTCTTTGACGGAATTGGTGGTGTGTGATACCATTCCACTGAAGCAGCCTTCTGAAAAAATAAAAGTGCTGTCGGTGGCACCCTTGTTCGCAAGAGCCATCCGAAATGCGCACGAGTTCAAATCTATTAATTCATTATTCATTCAAAAAAAGTAATTTTTATGCAAACCATTACCATTAGCGGAAAAGCTAGAGCAGGCGTGGGTAAAGTAGCCACTAAAGCAGACAGAGCTGCAGGCAACATTCCATGCGTGATGTATGCGGGAAACGAGGTGGTACACTTCACATCAACTCTTTCTGAGTTGAGAGGAATCCTGTACACGCCGAAGTTTTACAAAGCCATCATCAACATTGACGGAACCATCCACGAGGCCTTATTGAAAGACGTACAGGCTCATCCTATCACAGAAGAAATTCGTCACATTGATTTCCACAAGCTGACACCGGGTGTTCCCGTTACGGTTGAAATTCCAATCAGAGTGGTTGGGCAGTCTCCGGGTGTAAAAGAAGGGGGTAAATTATTGGTGAAAGTGAGAAAGGTGAAAGTGAAATCAACACCAGAGAACCTGAAAGATACGATAGATGTAGACATCAGCGGTCTTAAATTAGGTCAGTCTTTCAAAGTTAGAGACATTAAGGAAGAAGGTTTTGAAGTGTTGAACTCACCATCCATACCTTTGGTATCTGTGGAGATTACAAGAGCATTGAAATCTGCTGCAACGGAAGCTGCAAAAGAATCAGCTTCAAAGAAAAAATAATCCAGACGATTTATTTCTTAAAGCCGGAGCAACTGCTCCGGCTTTTTTATTCAATACGTAACTCACTGTATGTGGATGAATTAACTATTATTTTTTACAACCACATGCTTATATTTGTTCTACGTAAACTAAAATTAAACCAAGCAAATGAAATATGTTTTCTCATTGCTGTTCAGTATGTTTGTACTGAACTGTTTTTCCAATAACCCTATATGGCAGCCGCTTACTTCTAAAGATATCCAGGTGGCGGGAGAGCGGAAGATAATCCCACAGCTTGCCTCTGTGCTGAAATTGCAGGATGCGGCCTTCAGAAGCCTGCAGCAAAACATACCTTCAGAAAACAGCGGTCGTTCTGTTTTACTGGAACTGCCTGCGCCGGATGGTACCATGAGTATGTTCCGTGTATTTGAACGAGCTTGCATGGAGCCCGAGCTTGCTGCCAGATATCCGTCAATAAAGACTTATCAGGCTATCAGTGTGGACAATCCAACCGTTATCGCAAAACTGGATTATACGGAATTTGGTTTTCATGCCATGGTCTTCAGTCCCAAAGGGATTTATTTCATAGATCCCTACACCAATGTAAATACCGGCTATTATAATTGTTACTATAAAAAAGATTATGTCAGGCCATTGATGAATTATTCCGTGTGTGCCACTCAAACGGCTACGGACGATGTGACGTCTCCTGTAAATCAGTCCTCCAATCGATTAATGACCACTACCCCCGGGGCAACGGATATCGTATCAGATGGCAAGATTCGTACTTTCCGACTCGCATTAGCCTGCACGATTGAGTATTCGACCGCTGTGGCTAGTCCGAATGTTACGAAGCCAAGGGTATTGAGCGCGATGGTAACCTCAGTGAACAGAATCAACGGGGTATATGAAAAGGAATTATCCATACACATGAATCTCGTGGCAAAAAACGATACGCTGATCTTTATAGGCAGCGATAACTTTTCCAACAACAACGGTGGTGCCATGCTGGGAGAAAACCAAACTGTATGTGATGCCAGAATCGGTACGGCAAATTACGATATCGGCCATGTATTCAGCACTGGCGGTGGAGGTGTCGCATATTTAGGATGTGTTTGCAATGCAAGCAATAAGGCCAGAGGCGTAACAGGATCATCCAACCCTGTTGGAGACGGATTCGATATAGATTATGTGGCACATGAAATGGGTCATCAGTTTGGTGCCAACCATACGTTTAATGCATCAACAGGATCCTGCTCAGGAAATAGAAATACATCTACCGCATATGAAATTGGCAGCGGTACCACCATTATGGCTTATGCAGGCATCTGTACGGGGAACAATCCTCAACCACACTCCGATGATTATTTTCATCGTGCGAGTTTACGCGAAATCTTCAGCTATATCAGCGGAACTTCCTGTGCGGTAATTACCAATACCGGTACTGCAACCCCAACGGTAAACAGTTATCTAAGCACTTATTATATTCCTTACAAAACAAGCTTTGAGGTGTCTGCATCTGCAACTGACCCGGCCGGCCATCCACTTACTTTTTGCTGGGAGGAATACGATTTGGGACCTTCAGGCAGCTGGAATGCTGCCAATAATACAACGGCTCCAATTTTGCGGTCATTTCTGCCGCAAGCATCTCCAACGCGTGTTTTTCCGGTTTGGGATAGCTTGATTAAAAACAACATAAAATACCTGGGTGAAGTGTTGCCGGAGGTCACCCGAGATGTGAAACTGAGATGTACGGTCAGAGGATTGGATCCCAATGGCTGGGGAATCTACAACGCTCCGGATAATGACCTTACATTAAAGGCTGTAACGACAACAACTTTGTTCAGAGTTACCAGTCAGGCGAGCACTACTACCTTTACAGGAAACACCAATCAGACAATTGTCTGGGATGTGGCGGGAACTACGGCAGCTCCGATTTCCTGTCCAAATGTAGATATATATTTGTCATTGGATAGTGCGAGGACTTTCCCTTATTTGCTTGCTTCTGCAACGGCGAATGATGGTACAGAAACGGTCCTGATTCCGGATGTGGCAACCAATAATGCATCTGCAAGGATTAAGGTAAAAGGTAACGGAAACGTATTCTTTGATTTGAATGACGGCTGGATTAAAATCAACAGAGGAACACCTCCTGCCGTAGCATCCTTTACGGCAAGCAGCAGTTCCGTTTGTCAGGGGACTTCCATTACGTTTACAAATACATCAACAGGCAGTCCCGATTCGGTTAGGTGGACTATTAACGGAGGAACTCCTTCCACTTCCACTTCCGCAACTACGATTCAGTCGACATTCAATACAGCAGGTACTTATACGATTAGTCTGGTAGTGTATAAAGCAGGCGTTGCAAGCACACCTTTTACATCATCCGTTAGCATTAACCCTACTAAAACAACAAACATCTCTAGCACCATTTGTGAAGGCGAAAGCGTATCGGTGGGCAGCAGCGTGTACAATACGAATGGTGTTTTTGTGACGCACCTGCAAACGAGCTTAGGCTGCGACAGTGCGGTGACTCTGAACTTAAGGGTGAATCCGAAGAAAACAATAACTATCTCTAGCACCATTTGTGAAGGCGAAAGCGTAACGGTGGGCAGCAGCGTGTACAATACGAATGGTGTTTTTGTGACGCACCTGCAAACTAGCTTAGGCTGCGACAGTGCGGTGACCTTGAACTTAAGGGTGAATCCGAAGAAAACAACAACTATCTCGAGCACCATTTGTGAAGGCGAAAGCGTAACGGTGGGCAGCAGCGTGTACAATACGAACGGTGTATTCGTGACGCACCTGCAAACCAGCTTAGGTTGCGACAGTGCGGTGACTCTGAACTTAAGGGTGAATCCGAAGAAAACAACAACTATCTCGAGCACCATCTGTGAAGGCGAAAGCGTAACGGTGGGCAGCAGCGTGTACAATACGAACGGTGTTTTTGTGACGCACCTGCAAACCAGCTTAGGTTGCGACAGTGCGGTGACCTTGAACTTAACGGTGAATCCATTGCCAGCAACACCGGATATTACTAAAAGTAATGATACGCTCTATAGTAATGTCATCATTGTCGGGGCAACGTATAAATGGTATAGAGCATCTGTATTAGTGGCTACAACAACAAGCCCTTATTATATACTAACAGAACCTGGATTGTATTCATTGGAAATAAATAACAATGGATGTTTGTCAGCCATGTCAGCATCCTTTTCGTATGTGACGGGAATTAAAGTAAACAGAAATGATCTGCTGTTTTCCATTGTTCCGAATCCGAACACCGGTCAGTTTTTACTCAGTATGACGGTTGCCCGAAATCAAAATATTTCATTGGTGTTATACAATGTTGCCGGACAAGAGTTGTTTAAGGAGGATATGGTTCTGCAAAAGGGATTGAATGAAAGATGGTTCAACCTGAGTGATATGGAAAAAGGAATCTATTTCATTTCGTTTAGAGGTGTAGACGGTATGGCAACACAAAGTGTGATTATACAATAATACGCATGACTTGCACGGATAAGTATCAGAAAAATAATTAAATTTGAGGTCGGTAGTGATACCGGCCTTTTTTTATGTAAAACGAAACCAGTATTAGATTATGTATAGCCTGAAACTCGATAGAATTGCATTCCTGTCCTTATTTCTGCTTTGTTTCATTACAAATGCAAATGCGGATAATTCGAAGATAAAAAGTGAAAAATTTCCGTTTAATTATGGAAAGATGGAGGATACGGTCTATGCGAATCCATTCTTTGGATTTAAGATGTCGGTTCCGTCAGCATGGGTAGTGCAAAATAAATCGCAGATAGCATATGTGATCTCAAAAGGCAAAGATGCTGTGGAGTTTAAAGAAGAAACCACCAATAAAGCGATTAAGGATTTGGATGTATCCTCCATGACATTGATTATGCTTTCTAAACATGAATTGGGAGCGCCGGTAGAGTTTAATCCTTCCCTGATGATAATGGCTGAAGATGTTTCAATGTATCCGGGGGTGAAGATCGGCTCCGATTATCTGTTTCAGTTAAAACGCCAGTTCAAGAATTCAAACCTGAATTTTACAGTGTCTGAAGAATATGGCAATATTGAGCTCAGTGGAAATAAGTTTGATATCCTTGAATGTTCAAAAGAAGGGACCAATACTCATTTGGATTACATCTGCTCCATACAAAAGAGATTCGCCTTTGCTTTTATCATTACGTATTCGAATGAAGATGAGAAAAATGAACTGATGGATATTGTCCGAACCACTCAATTGCAGCAATAATGTCGAAATATCTGATTGTCGGACTGGGAAATATCGGGAAAGAGTATGAACATACACGCCATAATATTGGATTTGACGTGGCGGATGTTTTGTGCAAGGAGTTGAGCGGTACCTTTGAGCTGGGAAGATTAGCGGTGTACGCCAAGGCATCTTACAAAGGAAAACAGGTGCATATTATCAAGCCAACGACATATATGAACCTGAGTGGAAAGGCCATCAAATACTGGATGAACGAACTGAAAATTCCGGCGGAAAATATCTTTGTCGTGGTAGATGATCTGGCATTGCCCTTCGGGCAGTTGCGGGTGCGTGGAAAAGGCAGCGATGCCGGACATAATGGTTTAAAATCCATTCAGGAAGAACTGCAGACACAGGAATATCCGCGCTTGAAATTTGGCATAGGGAATGATTTTCCGAAAGGCAGACAGGTCGAATTTGTATTGGGGAAATGGAATCCCAATCAGGAAATTGAACTGCAGGAAAGAATAGCGGTGGCCGTGGAGATCGTCAAAGCGTTTTGTGTTACCGGATTAGCGAATACCATGAATCTTTTCAATAACAAATAACCGAACCCATTATCAATTTTTATGAAGATATTTTGTGTAGGATTAAACTATAAAGAACACATTGTGGAAATGAAGCATTTTGCATTTCCCGAAAGCCCTGTCATCTTTATGAAACCGCCCACGGCACTGCTCAAAAACGGACAAGCCTTCTATTATCCTGAGTTTTCTCAGGATGTACACTATGAAGGAGAAATTGTATTACGCGTGTGCAAGAACGGCAAGAAGATAGATAAGAAATTTGCCCATAAATACTACGATGCATTTACCCTCGGCTTCGATTTTACCGCAAGGGATATTCAGTCGGAACAGAAGAAGAAAGGATGGCCCTGGGAAATAGCCAAAGGCTTTGACGGTTCTGCCTTTATCGGTGATTTTATCCCAATGGAAAAAGATAAGGTGATTTCATTCAGCATCCGTAAGAATGACGAAGTAGTACAGCAGGGAGATACAGGCATGCTGATTTTCTCCTTTGATGAAATCATTTCATACATATCCCGTTTTTTTACCCTGCAGCAGGGCGACCTGATTTATACCGGAACACCGCAAGGCGTAGGACCGGTGCAGATTGGAGATGTGCTGGAAGGTTTTACAGGAGAGCATTGTCTGGTACGATGTGAAATCAAGTAGTCTACTGTTTTTGTAGATTATGTATAACTCAGATTTTGTTTTCAATGGAACTTTAGTTATTTTTGTACTTCTTAAAATTAAACATTCATCATTCATCATTAAACATTAGTATAAATGCCTTATTTATTCACATCAGAATCAGTATCAGAAGGACATCCGGATAAAGTAGCTGACCAAATATCCGATGCGTTGATTGATAATTTCTTAGCGTATGATCCGCAGTCGAAAGTAGCCTGCGAAACATTGGTTACAACAGGTCAGGTGGTATTGGCCGGTGAGGTAAAATCAAAAGCATATCTGGACGTACAGGACATTGCACGTGAAGTGATCCGCAATATCGGATACACCAAATCAGAATACATGTTTGAAGCAAATTCTTGCGGTATTTTCTCTGCCATTCATGAGCAGTCTTCTGATATCAATCAGGGCGTGGACCGAAAAGCGAAAAAGGAAGATTTTGAAACAAAAGCAAATGCACAAGGCGCCGGAGATCAGGGTATGATGTTTGGCTATGCTACCAAAGAGACAGACAATTACATGCCTTTAGCACTGGATTTGGCGCACAAGATTTTACAGGAACTTTCCAAAACACGCAGAGCAGGCAAGGAGTTGAAATATCTCCGCCCGGATGCCAAGAGTCAGGTGACCATTGAATACGATGACAATAACCAGCCAATCAGAATTGATACGATTGTCGTTTCCACACAACATGATGACTTCGACAAAGACAAGGTGATGTTGGATAAGATCAAGAAAGATATCATCGAGGTCATCATTCCAAGAGTGAAGAAACAATGCAAACCTTCCATCCAGAAGCTGTTCAATGATAAAATCACTTACCACATCAATCCAACCGGTAAATTCGTTATCGGCGGACCTCACGGAGACACAGGATTAACAGGTAGAAAGATTATTGTAGATACCTATGGAGGTAAAGGTGCTCACGGTGGTGGAGCTTTCTCCGGTAAAGATCCAAGTAAAGTAGACAGAAGTGCGGCGTATGCAACCCGTCACATAGCTAAAAACCTCGTAGCGGCAGGTGTTGCGGATGAAGTATTGGTACAGGTGTCTTATGCAATAGGTGTGGCAAAACCATGCGGTTTGTTTGTAGATACATACGGTACCGCAAAAGTGAATTTGACGGATGGCGAAATCGCAAAAATTGCAGAGAAAATATTTGACATGCGTCCTTATGCCATTGAACAACGCTTCAAATTGCGTAACCCGATCTACAGCGAAACAGCGGCTTACGGCCATATGGGCAGAAAAAATGAAGTAGTAACAAAAGTGTTCAACAAAGGAAAAGAAAACGAGAAAAAAGTACAGGTGGAATTGTTTACCTGGGAGAAATTGGACTACGTTGACAAAGTGAAAAAAGCTTTTGGAATCAAGTAAGACTGATTTAGTATATCTAACAGAAGACCACGCATGATGCGTGGTCTTTTTATGTTGCCACCATTCTTGACTTGTTTCAGCAGCTGTTAAAATTTATACTATCTTAATTTTTAAAACAAGAAAATCTGTTGTATATTTGCAATCCGTTCTGAGAAATCAGTCACAGAGAGATGGCAGAGCGGTCGAATGCGGCGGTCTTGAAAACCGTTGACTGTAACAGGTCCGGGGGTTCGAATCCCTCTCTCTCTGCAACCTGAAGCGAAGTGTATAAGCACTTCGCTTTTTTATTTCCCATTATAATCTCTGCCCTTGTAAATCATTTATTATGACATAAATAAGCATGTCACAAATGGTGATTATGTTTGCTTTCATTTCGCATGCTTTCATCGCATCTTTACATCAACAAACGGCCCGTCCGGAAATGTGAACTCCCTCAACTGAAACATTTAAACCCAAAAGGAGCAGCGTCAGCTGCTCCTTAATTTTTATGTATCCTCAGATTCGTAATGGTACTCTTGTTCTACATCAACTCATCATCCGCCATCGGAGGAAAGCTGGAGGTCGGATGCTTGAAGCCTACCGGTTTGGGTATGCCCGAAATCGAGCGGATAAGTCCGCTCATCATCTTTTGCACCTCATGGGTGTTTTCCATCAGTTCACCGGTGTTTGCATATTTCAGGTCTCGCGTCAGCAGCAGCAGGTAGTACACACTGTTCAGCGTAGATTGGGCATCGTTGTAAAGTTTTATCTTTTCTTGCCTGTTGCGTTTTTGAAATCCTTCAGCGATGGAGGCCGCAACAAGGGAAGAGCTTCGTTTCAGTTGGTCTGCCAGGGTAAACTGATCAGTCGCCGGAAAAGTACTTGTAACCTTATAGATGTTCAGCACCAATTGATGTGCCTTTTTCCATACGTTCAAATCGAGAAATGTTTGTATTTTCTCATCCATGGCAGCGTATTTGTTAAACAATTTAAGCAAATTATCTAACAAATGCTATTTTATTCTGCTCTGTTTGTTCTCCAGTTTGATGCTGAAGTAACATTACCGGATTCCACCACCTCAAATCGCTTGCTGTGCTCCTGTAGTATCTTTGCCGCAATCAAAGAGGCCAGCAATGTTTCGTCCTGTGCGAGTTGTTCCGGGTGGAAATAGTTATCTACAAACTTGGTATCAAAATTTCCAGTGGTAAAAGCCGGGTGTTGGAGCACAAATGTTCCGAATGGGAGCGTGGTTTTCACCCCTTTGATCTGATAGTCTGCAATAGCCTGTTTTAATTTTTCAATGGCATCCTGTCTGTTTACACCGTGAGCGATCAGTTTGGCAATCATAGGGTCGTAGTAGATCGGAATATCCATACCTTCATCAAAACCATCATCTACCCGGACACCTTCTCCTTTCGGAATTCGATATATTTCAAGTTTTCCGATATCCGGCAAAAAATGGTTTTCCGGATCTTCTGCGTATACTCTCAACTCTATGGCATGCCCGTTTATTTTCAGTTCTTCCTGTGTGAAAGAGATTTTCTCTCCGCGTGCAATATTGATCTGTTCTTTGACCAGGTCTTTCCCGGTAATCATTTCCGTTACGGGGTGTTCCACCTGCAGACGGGTATTCATTTCAAGGAAATAGAAATCCAGATTCGCGTTCACGATAAATTCAACCGTTCCGGCACCCAGATAATTTACGGAACGGGCTACCTGTACGGCAGCTTCGCCCATTTGTTTGCGCAAAGCAGGCGTTAGTACGGCACTGGGTGCTTCTTCCACCACTTTCTGGTGACGGCGTTGCACGGAACAATCCCTTTCAAATAGATACACGATATTTCCATGCGTATCACCCAACACCTGAATTTCGATATGCCGTGGTGATGTTACAAATTTTTCGATAAATACACTGCCGTCTCCAAAGGCTGAAGTTGCTTCAGATACCGCCAGTTTCATCTGTTCTTCAAATTCTTCTACATTATTGACGATGCGCATGCCCTTACCGCCACCGCCGGCACTTGCCTTGATCAGGATGGGGAAACCGATTTCTGATGCTAATTGCTTTGCTTCATTGATATCAGAAATGGGTTGGTCGGTACCGGGTACCAAAGGAACATCAAACTTTGAAACGGCTTGCTTAGCTGCCAGCTTGCTCCCCATGATTTCTATGGCCTCCGGCGTGGGACCAATGAAGATGATACCATTCTCCTTACATGCCTTGGCAAAATTTGCGTTTTCACTTAAAAAGCCATAACCGGGATGCACCCCGTCAACACTCAGTTTTTTACAAACATCTATGATGGTGTCAATCTTTAGATATGACTCTTTGGATGCAGCAGGACCTACACATACGGCTTCGTCTGCAAAACGAACATGCGGAGAGTTTCTGTCTGCCTCGGAGTAGATGGCGACAGTGCTGATACCCATCTGTTTGCAGGTACGCATAACACGTAAGGCGATTTCACCACGATTCGCAATTAGAATTTTCTTCATAAAAATGCTTGTGCTGTAAAAATAAGGAAATTAACTGAAACGGAGGCAGGCAACAATTCACCATTGTTTTAGATTGTTGATACTGTCAATGATGTCTAATTCAGAACCCTCACAATCTTCAGGAAACGTTTATTGTAATAGGCATCGCTGAGTTTGTTAATGATAACACCTTTGGAGGTGGAACCATGGATGAAGGAAATATCATTGCCCTTATTTTCCAGAATAAGTCCCACGTGCCCACCCGTTTTCTGAGTGGCATCCGAGCCGGTGAAAATGATGATGTCACCTTTTGCTGCGTCCTGTTTGCTTACCGGTTTCCCAAAAGTCATATAATCATTGGAGGTGCGAGGAACGGGAATATTGAAATGGGTAAACACATAGTAAAGAAATCCGGAGCAATCCAATCCCCCCTTCTTCGGGTCAGAAGAACCGTATTTGTAGGGTGTACCCAATTGTTGTTTGGCAAACCAGAGAATGCCGTCCACCTTTTTGTCCGCATTGTTCTTGGCTTGCTCTTTTTGCGGAATGGAGGTGGTATTGCTGCGTCCCGTTTTGCGGGAAGAAGAACAGGCATTCAGTAAAAGGATACAGGTGGAAAATAGAATGAATGGATAGATTTTTGTATAGGTTGTTTTTATCATACAGAGACCGATTGTGCGAAATAGTTGTTACTACCAAGCTAAAAATAGTTTATTTTTGCTGAAATGAAAAAAATCGATGTAAACGATGGTGGATATTGATATTTAGTACAAATGAAACAAGGGAATGCTGAGTAATATTTTCAGGCTGGTAAAAAAAGAAGTGCAACTGGAGTGGCGTCAAAAAACGGCGCTCGGCACCATTTTTATTTATGTGCTTGGTACCAGTTTCCTCATATATCTCATCTTTCAGGGCAATATTACCATTCCGACTTGGATAGCCCTATTCTGGATCATAGCTCTGTTTACCACGGTGAATGCGGTTTCCAAATCCTTCATAAAGGACGCCAACGAACAGTTTTATTACCTGCGCACCATCGCCACCCCGATGGAAATCATCTTTTCCAAGATCATCTACAATGCCTTGCTGATCAGTCTGCTGGCCTTGGTGATTTACGCGGTAATGATCATCTTCTTTAATGAAAATATAGCCGACAGGCGACTGTTTTTGCTGACGATTATGCTCGGCTCCGTTGGTTTTTCCAATCTGTTTACATTATTATCCGCCATTACGGCTAGAACCCAGAATTTCGTGTTGCTGGCCATCCTGGGATTTCCTATCATTCTACCCCTGTTATTACTTATTGTGAAGATGAGCGAATTGTCCAACTTCGCCATTCAGCAAAAAGATATTTACATGAACCTGGGGGCCATAGGTTTGCTGGATGTGATTACGCTGATACTCTCAGTCGTTTTGTTTCCGTATATTTGGCGCGACTAAATTGCATATCGTATGAAAGACTGGTGGAAATATCTATGTGTGTTATTATTGTTTTATACAGTAATCATGGGGTTTCTCGGTCCCATTCCCGAACTGAATATTCTGGAGCAATCCATCCGTAATCTATATTTTCATGTCCCGATGTGGTTTGCCATGATGACACTGATGTTTGTGTCGCTGGTATTCAGTATCCGTTATCTCAGCAAACAGAAGATAGAAGATGATATCAAAGCTGCTGCATTTGCCAAGGTGGGATTCCTCTTCGGCATGCTTGGGATTGTCACAGGCTCTGTTTGGGCACGGGCCACCTGGGGCGCCTGGTGGGTCTTTGAGGAAGTGAAACTGAACGGAGCAGCGGCGGCATTGCTTGTCTATTCCGCTTATTTCATTCTGCGCGGTTCATTCGATGACGAAGAAAAGAAAGCAAGGTTTTCCGCCGTATATTCCATCTTTGCTTTCGTCATGTTCATGGTCCTGATAAACGTGATACCTCGTATCAGCAATTCGTCCCTGCACCCTGGCAACGGTGGTAATCCCGGTTTCAACAGCTATGACCTGGACAGCGACCTGCGCATGGTCTTTTATCCTGCCGTTATCGGTTGGATCTTATTGTCTGTCTGGATCAGCACGCTGCTCATCCGTATGGAAAAAATATTCAGAAAAAAACATCAACTGGATATCGACTGATGATGATATGATTTGGGATGCTGAAACTTGAAATAATAATCTCAGTACTAACATCCCATTACTCAATACTAAGGAATTAACATCTTTTAAAAAATATTTTTAAGCCATGTCTAAAAAATCTGCAATTTTAATTCTACTTTTCGCAAGTGTTTCTAAAATGTTAAATGCACAAACGGTTGATGCAGGTACAAAACTGATGGAAAGCGGCAAGCTGAACGCCGTAATCGCAGTTGCACTCATTATATTGTCAGGCATTTTTATCTTTCTGTTCTTGATAGAAAGAAAAATAAAGAAACTCGAGCAGGAATAAAAGAGAATTTGATGAGAGTGGAATAGAGGTAACGACAGGTATTCATCAATGCTGTTTCGGTATAGATTCCCATCTCTCAAACTCTCATAATGTTAAAAATTAAATTATGAGCGAACAAAACAAGTTTTTTCAGAATGTACAAACCTACGTAGATCAGGCAGCAGGATTTACCAACTTACCCAAAGGATTAATAGAGCAAATCAAGATTTGCAATGCTGTATACCAGATTAATTTCCCGGTTAAAATCAAGAATGAAATCAAGGTGATAGAAGCTTACCGTGTTCAGCATTCCCATCATAAGTTGCCGACAAAAGGCGGTATTCGTTACAGTGAGATGGTGAACCAGGATGAAGTGATGGCATTGGCTGCCCTGATGACTTACAAATGTGCGGTGGTGAATGTGCCGTTTGGCGGTGCAAAAGGCGGTATAAAAATCAATCCGAAAGAGTATACGGAAGAAGAGCTGGAACGCATCACAAGACGATATACATTCGAGTTGATCAAGAAAGGTTTCATCGGACCATCGCTGGATGTGCCTGCACCGGATTACGGAACAGGGGAACGCGAAATGAGCTGGATTGCGGATACCTATATTCAGTTCAATCAGCAGGAAATAAATGCCTCCGCCTGTGTTACGGGAAAACCAATCAGTCAGGGTGGCGTTTGGGGCAGAACCGAAGCCACGGGACGTGGTGTGTTTTACGGATTGAAACATGCCACCACCTTT
Organism: Chitinophagales bacterium; assembly: GCA_046329775.1. Taxonomy (GTDB): domain Bacteria; phylum Bacteroidota; class Bacteroidia; order Chitinophagales; family JADIYW01; genus JADJSS01. The sequence continues at coordinate 37,011 of JAXLTX010000003.1, read as the reverse complement.
GCAGATGACATGAAAGCCCTTGGGTTGAAAACGGGTATTGAAGGCAAAAAGATCATCATACAGGGATTTGGAAATGTGGGTTATTACACGGCAAAGGTAATGGAGGAAAACGGAGCTGTCATCGTGGGGGTGGCAGAGTTTGAAGGAGGTTTGTATAATGCCAAAGGCATTGATGTGGAAGATCTGAAAAAGTTCCAGATAGAAAATAAGACCATCCGAAATTATCCTAAAGCGAAGTTCGTAAAACAAACCGATTTCCTGATGGAACATGAATGTGATATTTTGATTCCGGCAGCATTGGAAAATCAGATCACCAAAGAAAATGCACCGCGCATCAAGGCAAAAATCATCGGCGAAGGAGCCAATGGTCCTATTACGCCGGCGGCGGAAGCCATCCTGATGAAGAAAGGAACAATGGTGGTGCCCGACATGTATTTGAATGCCGGCGGTGTGACCGTTTCCTACTTTGAATGGCTGAAGAATCTGTCGCATGTAAGTTTTGGCAGACTGGATCATCGTTATCAGGATGACGCATTCAACAAGATCATTGATCTGATCGAAGGTAACACGGGCAGAAAGATTTCGTCCAGAGAGAAGGAAACACTGAAAGGTGCTGACGAATTGGATATCGTACGCTCTGGTTTGGAAGATACGATGGTTAATTCTTACGAAAACATCCGGGAGATCTTGAAACGACATAAAAAAATGCACAGCCTCAGAACGGCGGCATATGTTGATGCACTGGAAAAGATTGGCGTTACCTACCTGAAAATGGGGGTTTTCCCTTAATGCTGCGTTTAGTTATCCACGATATATTGATATTTACTGGCCGGGATTTATCCCGGCCAGTGTACTTTTATCCGGTTAATGCTGCATCGCCGTGCAGGATATTCTTGTCATATAAAAATTATAAGGATGAAGCTTATAGTACAATTCGCCGTGATTATGTTTTGCTGCACAAACATGTTTGCACAAACAACACCCTCCACCAAACCACAATTTCCGGGTGGAGAAAAAGCGCTGGTAGAATTTCTGACCAACTCCATAAAGTATCCGGAAGAGGCCCAGAAACAAAAATGGGAAGGTAAAAGCCTGATCGCGTTTACAGTAAACGAAGACGGTTCTCTGAGTAACATAAGAGTGCTGAAATCCTCCTGGCTGATTTTGGATAATGAAGCCTTAAGGATTGTAAAAATGATGCCTAAATGGACACCAGCCACGGAAAACGGCGTAAACAAGAAAGAGATGGTCGTGTTGCCGATTCAGTTTGATTTGTCCAGAAAAGATATCTTGTATAAATAAGATTAAGATGAAAACAAAAGAAGATATTGTACAGAATTGGTTGCCGCGTTATACCGGGAAAAACCTGGAAGATTTCGGTGAGTATATTTTGCTGACCAATTTCTCCAAATATGTCCAGTTGTTCGCAGAGTGGAATGGGGTGGAAGTGGTAGGTTCTGATAAGCCTATGCCCAATGCCACCGCCAACAACATCACCATCATCAACTTTGGTATGGGCAGTGCGCTGGCCGCCACCATGATGGATTTATTGTCTGCCATAAGACCACAGGCTGCTTTGTTTTTAGGGAAATGTGGCGGACTGAAGAAAAAAAATGAAATAGGGGATTTTATCCTGCCGATAGCGGCCATTCGTGGCGAAGGTACATCCAATGATTACTTTCCGCCGGAAGTGCCAGCATTGCCTTCCTTTGCGCTTCAGAAGGCCATTTCTACCACGATTCGCGAACATAATCAGGATTACTGGACGGGCACCGTATATACGACCAACCGACGCGTTTGGGAACATGATGATAAATTCAAGGAATACCTCAGGACCATTCGTGCGATGGCAATAGATATGGAAACGGCAACGCTGTTTTCCGTCGCTTTCGCCAATGAGATTCCGGTAGGTGCCTTATTACTCGTTTCAGATCAGCCCATGATACCGGAAGGTGTGAAAACCGATGAAAGTGATAAGAAGGTGACCGCACATTTTGTGGAAACGCATTTGCAGGTGGGCATTGATTCCCTGAAACAATTGATGAACAGGACCACCACAATCAAACATTTAAGATTCGAAGACTAGAACATACAGATTCAGGATGCCGGGTTTAGAGCTTGCAAACCCAACATGTAAAACTCTACAAGTACTTTATAAAGCCATCGTTTCTGCGGTGGCTTTCTTTATCCATAAAAATCCAAGCAGCAGCATGACACAGGTTAAGACACAAATCCAGAATATTGCATCAAGCCGTGTAAAATGCCTGTATGCATAATACACATGTGAAATAAAGGGAAATAGGGCCATTGCAGCATAGAGCTTAACCCTGTTGGTCTTTTTAGCAAACAACATCCACCAGCATCCTCCGTAGGTGATGAAATAAAGACCATGCCACCAAAACGGTTGATTGTCGCCCTTCATTACTGAATTGGCATGCACACCGATTGCGATGGCAAAAAAGATGGATAATGATACATTGGCGAGTAGTTTCATCTAATTGCTATTTTCAGCTCCTGTCTCTTCACTGTTTCTGAGCGCCTTATTGACGGCAATGCTATTGTTCAATTCAAATCCGAATAATAAAACCAATGCATTCAGGTAGATCAGCATCATGATGACAATCATAATACCCAATGAACCGAAAAGACGGTTGAAGTTATTTAGATAAGCGGTATAAAACCGGAATCCGAAGGTCATCAATACCGAAAAGATGGTGGCAAACGTAGCGCCTGCGGAAAAGTAACGGTATTTCTTTTTTACGGATGGTCCGAAATAATAGATGAGCGCGATGATATTAAAGAAACTGAACAGGATTAAAATGATTTTCACTACACGCAGGATAAATAAGGTGACCTGGCTTTCCGTGTGCATCAAGCGCAGCATCAGCGTTAAAAATTCTTTTCCCTTTATGATGAATAACACCGCAATGATAATCTGCATGCAGACAAGAAACAGAATTCGTATACTGGCCAGTCGTTTTTGCCACCAGTTTCTTTCTTTAAAGGTGTGGTTCATCTTGTCAAACGTCTTCATCATGGAATTGACACCATTGGAAGCGACAAACATGGCTAATATAAAATTGACGGATAATACCCCTCCATGCTGTATGCTGACAATGTCTTTAATGGTATGTTCAAGGATGACAAATACACCGTTCGGCAATACCACTTTCAGGCCGTTCAGGATAATCATGTCGAACTGTTTGATCGGCACGTAAGGTATCAGGGAGAAAAAGAAGATGATACTCGGAAACAAAGCAAGAATGAAATAGAAGGATATGGAAGAGGCACGGATGGATAAATCATCATTTTTTACTTCTTCTCTGAACTTTTGAATAACATCATACACCGGGATACCTTCAAATCCGGGCAGGGTCAGACGTTTCATCCTGTCCTGAAATCGTTCTGAGCGAACTAGGCGTTTATATTTTTCCGTGGTATCCTGAATCGACACAAATAGACGTATGTAGTGAACAATAAGTGAAGATAGACCTAAATTTCATGCGAAATTCGGGAAGTCTTATCTTTTGCCTTTTTTTCCTCTTTTATTTTTTTTAGTTCCGTAGTGAAAAAAGGTTTTAAGTGTTCCAGGACAATTTCAGGGATATGACATCTTCTGAGGGAATCTTTTTTTACATATACAAAGGTGGTTTCACTGCTGGTAAGCAACTGCCCCTGCTGATTATGGATTTCACTGCTGAAGATGATCTTTTTCTCCGGCCATTCCCGGATGATGGTCTTGATGTCCATTAATTCGTCGTATCGTGCCGGTCGGAAATACTTGATGTTCATTTCCACCACCGGCATGGCAAATCCGAGCTCTTCCAATTGTTTGTAGGAGAATCCATGTTTACGCATCGCTTCCGTTCTGCCGATTTCAAAGAATTTGGCATAGTGTCCGTGATATACAATACCTAAAGGATCACAATCGTGGTAACGTACGCGAAGTTGTATGGTTTCTTCAAACATGAATCAATGAATATTGTTTTCGTTCAATGCTTTCTGGTATTTTCGGGCATTTTCCAGATGCTGTTCCCACGTCTCGGCGAAATTGGAATAGCCGGAAAAATCCTCTCTTGCACAAAAATACAGATAATTATGTTCTTCTGCATTTAAAGTTTCATCAATACTCTTCAGTTCAGGCAGACAAATGGGGCCGGGTGGCAAGCCTTTATTAAGGTAAGTGTTATAGGGTGACGCCACTTTCAGATCACCCTTCAGGACACGTCTGCTTACCCCCAGTTTTCTGAGGGCGTAAAGCACGGTAGGGTCAGCCTGCAGCGGCATGCCAATCTTTAGCCTGTTCAGGTATACGCCAGCAATTATCGGATACTCATCAAGATGGTTGGATTCCTTTTGTATGATGGATGCCAGAATGATCACTTCTGTAGGAGTAAGACCAATGGACTGCGCCTGAGTTTTTCTTTTTTCCGTCCAGAATTTGTTGTATTCCTTCAACATTCGCTCTGTAAACTGCCTGGCCGATGTATTCCAGTAGAATTCATAGGTGTTTGCCAGAAAGATGGTAGGGAAATTCTCTTCTGTCAGATTCAGGGAATCCAGGAATGCCTGATTGTTGAACGTACTCAGTAATTCCGTCTTGGATGCTTCCAGTTGTCCGGAAATACGCTCTGCCAATTGTTCCTTATCCTGAATGTTGTTAAACGTTATCTTAACGGGGTCCTGGCTGCCAGCACGTAATTTTCGCACCAGCATCAGATTGCCGCTATTGCCCCTTAGGATATATTTGCCCGGTTTAACAGATTGATTGTAATGTAACTTTTCAGCCACCAGTTTGAAAGACGTCATATTTCTGATAATATGCTGCTCTTTTAACTGTGCAATCACTTCAGCATAGGTTGCACCTGTGCGTATATATAAAATATGAGGCTTACCCGTCGACGATTCGCTGATATTATCTGTAAAAAGGAGGGAATACGAGAAAACGAAAATGGCAAAACCAGAAATCAGCAAAAACAGGAAGAGATAGGTGATTTTTTTTTTCATGGAGATCAGGTAGTAAGTGTTTGGTAATGATTGTTTTATAGATATAGAAAAAAAAATTTGAAGAAAAAACAAAAAAAAGTTAAACAACTAGTTGTAAAATACAAAAAGTTGTTTAACTTTGTGGTAGGGTTTTTATGTTTCTAGACTTTAGGGTCTTTCGGGTTTTGTGCAATGCAAAACCCGATTTTTTTTTGTCTATACTCCAAGTGAGCAAATTGCTCTAATAAATGTTAACGTAAATTTCCTTTCAGGAAATAGTTAGTTTTAAAATTTAGTTTTTTAAAAAAGTTAGTTTAGTTCGTTTGATAAGCGTTCTTACTTCTTATCCATTACAAAGATGCATTGATAATTGTAAAGTAAATTTACGTATTTATTTTTTGAGTGACACTGATTTTGTAAATACATAATGCTTAATCGATTGATTTGCAAGTGTTTAAATTAAAAAGTCACTCTTCTGAGTGACTTTTTAATAGGCGCTTTGCCTTTTTTTTACCTTAAAAAGATGAAAAATAAATTTTTTAAGGAAGTAAATACGACACTTTTTTCTTTATTTGGCATATGCTTCTATCGGAAGGCAGGTGCAAACGAGATTCCTGTCGCCATAAGTATTGTCAATTTTTGCCACGCTTGGCCAGAATTTAGCTTGTTTTACATATTCCAGCGGAAATGCCGCCTTTTCACGGCTATAGCAATGGTTCCATTCATTGGCAGTTACTTCATGTACCACATGCGGCGCATTCAATATAGGATTATCTTGCTGTGTGGTAACGCCATTGGTGATATCATCCAGTTCCTTACGAATAGCTATCAATGCCTCGCAAAACTTATCCAGCTCTTGCTTGCTTTCGCTTTCTGTTGGTTCTATCATCAGGGTGCCCGGAACCGGGAATGCCACCGTAGGTGCATGATATCCGTAATCCATGAGGCGTTTCGCAATTTCCACGGCATCAATGCCCGTATCTTTCTTGAAAGGACGGATGTCCATGATGAATTCGTGTGCTACGCGACCGTTGGCTCCTGTGTATAAAATAGGATAATGCGGTGCCAGTTTTGCCTTTAGGTAGTTCGCGTTCAAAATGGCATATTTAGTGGCATTGGTAATTCCCTCGCTGCCCAGCATTTTATTATAAGCATAGGAAATCAGTAAAATGGCGGCACTACCGAACGGTGCCGCTGAAACGGCCGGAATGCCGCTGCTTCCGCCTGTTTTTACGATAGGGTTAGACGGAAGGAAAGGTGCCAGTTCTGCCGTACAGCAGATAGGGCCCATGCCTGGTCCGCCACCCCCGTGCGGTATGGCGAAAGTTTTGTGTAAGTTAATGTGATTGACATCCGCACCAATGGATGCAGGAGAGGTTAACCCTACCTGTGCATTCATGTTGGCGCCATCCATATATACCTTACCTCCAAACTTATGGATGGTTGCGCAGATTTCAATGATGCTTTCTTCAAACACTCCATGTGTGGACGGATAGGTTACCATAAGGCAGGATAAATTGTCTGCATGCTGCTCCGCCTTAGCTTTCAGGTCTTCCACATCTATATTGCCATCCGGCGTTGTCTTCACCAGCACGATTTCCATGCCTGCCATTGCGGCACTGGCCGGATTAGTGCCGTGTGCGGAAGTAGGAATCAGGGCAACATTCCTGTGGGTGTCACCTCTTGATATGTGATAAGCTCTGATAACCATCAAGCCTGCGTACTCGCCCTGTGCACCGGAGTTTGGCTGCAGGGATGTTGCTGCAAAGCCAGTTATGTTGGATAACTGCTCTTCCAGTTCTTTAATAATCTCCAGATAGCCTTGTGTCTGTTCAGCCGGCTGAAAAGGATGCATATGTGCAAATTCCGCCCAACTCAAAGGCACAAGCTCCGTAGTCGCATTCAATTTCATGGTACAACTTCCCAACGGAATCATGGAGAATCCCAGCGACAGATCTTTTGCTTCGAGTCGTTTGATATAGCGCAGCATTTCCGTTTCTGAATGATAGGAATTGAATACTTCATGCGTCAGATATTCGGAGCTGCGTTGCAGGCTTTCCGGAATCTGTATTGCAGGATTTTCCAGATAAGAGGAAAGGTAGTTGGCTCCAATGGCTTCGGCAAAAATGGCCGCTACCATTTCCACATCCTGTTGTGTGGTGGTTTCATCCAAAGACAACTGAATGCTACCATCTGTATTGAACCAGAAATTAAACCCGTGATTTTCCGCTATGGCTTTGATGTCTGAAGATTTACCTCTGCCATCTACCTTTAAGGTGTCGAAAAAGAAGGTATTCTGGTTGCCAAAGCCCATCTTCTTCAATTCATTAGCCAGCGCAACCGTTTTATGGTGGATGTTCAGCGCAATTGCTTTCACACCTTCTTTTCCGTGATAAACGGCATACATGCTGGCCATGATTGCCAGTAATGCCTGTGCCGTGCAGATATTGGACGTTGCCTTTTCTCTTTTGATATGTTGTTCCCTTGTCTGTAAAGCCATACGCAGGGCACGGTTGCCGTGTTTGTCCACCGAAACACCAATCAGACGGCCCGGAATCAGCCGAACGAAATCTTCCTTGCAGGCGAAGAAGGCGGCATGCGGACCACCGAAGCCCATTGGTACGCCGAAGCGCTGAGAATTGCCCACAGCAATATCGGCACCTAATTCGGCCGGAGGAGTCAATAAGGTAAGGCCCAGAATATCACACGCCAGCACGCTGTAAATTTCTTTTTCTCCACAAGCCGCTATGGTATTTCTATAGTCTTCCACTGCACCGCCTGCATTCGGATATTGCAATACAATGGCAAAGAATTCTTCAGAAGGGGAGAAGTGCTTGTAATCGTCCACCACCACATCTATTCCAAGCGGCAGTGCTCGTCCTTTCACTACATCAATCGTTTGAGGGAATGTGTTTTGGTCGATAAATATTTTATGTGCCTGAGGCTTATTTTTTGCTTTGTTTCTGACTTCATAAAAAACATGCATCGCTTCTGCCACCGCCGTTCCTTCATCTAAGAGGGAGGCATTTGCAATCGGGAAGCCGGTCAGGTCGCTGATCATGGTCTGATAGTTTAACAGCGCTTCCAGTCTGCCTTGCGATATTTCCGCCTGATAGGGCGTATACTGGGTGTACCAACCCGGATTTTCAAAGATGTTTCGTTGGATGATACCCGGGGTAATGGTGTTGTAATAGCCCTGACCGATATAATTTTTGCAAACCTTATTTTTCGCCGCTTTCTCTTTCAATAGCTGTAGATACTGATACTCCGTCTGAGGTGTACCTATATTAAACTCGTGCTTCAGCCGGATATTGGACGGAACCGTTTCAGCGATTAACTGGTCTAAAGACTGGACACCGATGGTGGCTAACATGTCAGTTAAATCACTTTCTCTGGGTCCGATGTGGCGTGCTTGAAATTCGTTTTGCATGGGGTAAGATTAGATGGTCCTAAATATACGACAGTTCAAAACGATTTTCGTTTTAAGAAATTGTATGTGTGGAAAAGTGATGCGTATTGTTGAGAATCAGGCAGGTAAATCAATCGATTGACTCTACATGATAGACAATTCCATTCATTTCAACGGAGTCATTTTCCTTCAATCCTATAAACTTAGCACCAAGCGGCGACTGTGGTGAAATGGCAATGACGGGAATACCTTCTATCGTAGCCTTTCCCAAAGCAATGCTCAAAAAGAAAAATCCTTTATCCGTTTTTATTATACTGCCCTTTGCTATCAACGGAGAGTTCAGTGACAGGTCGATTCGGTCCAGTTGCGTTTTTTGTTCGAGTGCATCCCTGAGTTTGACGTGGGTATTTTCCTGCTCTATCTGCAGCATAGCGAGTGCTGTCTCGTGTTTGTCGCCTGCCGTACTTTTGGTTTCGTGCTTAGCGCATTCGCCGAGTTCATTCAATGTCTGTTGAAGTGCATTGATCTTGTCATTCAATACGGATACATACTGCCGATATACATTTTCTTTGAAGTTCATATCAATAAGCGTTGCAAAAATAAGCCTTTGCCGCGTAACGGAGGTAATTTAACAGAATTATACATAAACACAACGATAAGTCTCCCGGATTTGCGCTTGTTTGTCCTTACCTTTGCTGTATGGATACTAGAACACCATTGTGGCCTGTGCTTTCAAAATTAGGTATTGAGCAATTGAATGAGATGCAGCTGGCTGCCCACAAGGCCATCGCCGGAGATAAAAACGTTTTGTTGCTGTCGCCAACCGGTTCGGGAAAAACGCTGGCATATCTGCTGCCGATTTTAGAAATGCTGCAACCAGAGAAAGCAAATGTACAATGTTTAATCCTGACACCTTCCAGAGAATTGGCGCTGCAGATAGAACAGGTATGGAAGAAAATGTCTACGGGTTATAAAGTGAATGTTTGCTACGGCGGACATTCCAAGCAAGTTGAAGTGCAAAACCTGAGTACGCCGCCCACTTTGCTGATAGGTACGCCTGGCAGAATCATGGATCACATCCAACGCAAATCGTTTGATTATAATGACGTGGAAATACTGGTGCTGGATGAGTTCGATAAATCGCTGGACCTGGGTTTTCAGGATCAGATGTCGTTCATCATCCGTTGTTTGGGAAAACTGAAAAAGCGTGTGCTGGTATCTGCCACTTCCAGCATAGAGATTCCGAAATTTGCAGGTGCCAGTCATCCGACGACACTGAATTTTTTACCCGAAGATGAAGTGAAAGAGGGATTGACCTTAAAACTCATCATCTCGGAAGAGAAAGATAAGATTGATACTTTATTCAATCTTATCTGCTCACTGAATTCCGAATCGGCCTTGATTTTCTGCAACCATCGTGAAGCGGTGGAACGCACCTGTGAACTCCTGAAAGAACGCGGAATAGTGGCGACTTTCTATCACGGCGGTATGGATCAGGACGATCGTGAACGTTCGCTCGTGCAGTTCAGGAATGGTAGCATCAATTATCTGGTAACTACCGATCTTGCGGCGCGCGGACTGGATATTCCGGAGATGAGACACGTGATACATTATCATCCTTCGGCAACGGAAGATGAATTCATTCACCGCAACGGCAGAACGGCGCGTATGCATGCTTCCGGTACGGCTTACCTGATTTTACACAAAGATGAGAAACGCCCTGCGTATGTGGAGGAAACGATAGAAGTAATGGAAGTGTCTGAACATCTCCGATTGCCCAAACCTCCCGTGTTCGCCACCTTGTATATCAATGGAGGCAAAAAAAATAAATTGAATAAGGTGGATATTGTAGGTTTTCTGGCTCAAAAGGGAAAACTGGAAAAAGACGATATCGGGTTGATAGAAGTGAAAGATTTTTCATCGTTTGTGGCTGTACGTGCCAGCAAACTGAAATCCACTCTTGCCAATATCAAAGACGAGAAGATGAAGGGCAAAAAATATAAAATAGAAGAGGCGAGTACCCGCATTTTGGTGAAAGAAAAACAGGAGCGGAGAAATGTCAGGGAAACAGAAAGGCATAAGCGTATCTGAGAAACCTATTGTATGAAAAGTACGCTCATCGCTTCGCTTGTCTGACGCCATAACACTTTTACCATCGGAAATTTATTTTACTGAGGTATCTGTTCTGTGAGCACTTCATTGCCTGCTTTGTCGTAATAGGTGCAAGTCATGTCGGATATATTGATTTCCCATTTTTCGATTCCGGTGCCCGCGCACATTTTAATGAAAGTAAGGTAGTCGGTTTTTCCCTGCTGATGCGCCAGTAGTTCCGCTTTGAACTCTTCTACCTTTGCAGTTTCGGCAATGGGGAGCGGTTCGTATTTTTCGGGCACTTTGGCCGTATGGTTGTTTGCACCGTGATAATCGATATGGCCGTCGCTTACGTATGCCCCATAGTGGGTAACGCCTAATGCCTTTATTTCACTGATATACCCCGGAAAATCTGCGCCGGATTTTACTTTGCTGTGTGCTGCCTTGATTTGTTCTGCTGTAAACATTTATTTATGGCTTAATGCATTGTTGAATCGTATGCAAATATACCAAGCTGGTTGGTGAAAAGTATTTTTTGATTCGGAATTTATGATGCCAGAAATGATTAAGAGTTTTTTACGACCATGGTTTATGCTTTTGGATACTAGACTGATTGATTTAATTGAAAACGAAAGAGCCTGCGGTATAAACAGACCATAATTAAGGTATGCTATTCCCTAATTATGAAAAATCACATCCAGCAATCCTTGAATCAAATTAGTCTTAATTCAGGCAATTACACAAAATACTTCTCAATGGCCGTATCGTACAGGTCTTTGTATTCGCTGATGCTGCCGAAATTTTCACCGTCAATTACAATATCATTTCCTTTTACCGTTCCTAAGAAACGATTCGGAATATTATTTTCTTTTAAGAAGTTTTCAAAATTATCTTTTGTGTTTGCTGCAATAGAAACCACCACACGACTTTGTCCTTCACCAAATAAACAAGCGTCTTTTCTTATGGAAGAACAAGTGGTGATGTCAAAACCGAAGTTGCGAGTCATGGCACTTTCCAGCACGGCAACAAACATGCCGCCTTCGCTCAGGTCATGCGCTGATTGGATCAGTTTGTTTTCAATGAGTTCGGCTACCGCATCCTGTATCTGCGCTTCCTCTTTCAACTCAAAGTGTGGAGCAGGAGATAAGTCGATTTTATGTTCGTGTACCAGGTATTCTGAACTCGCGATGTCATTGGTACAAGTACCAATCAGGTAGATCAGGTCGCCTTCGTTTTTGAAATCCAGCGTCATGATAGTATCCACATCTTCAATAATACCCAGCATACCGATGGTAGGCGTAGGATTTACGGCTCTGTTCGGCGACTGATTGTAGAAGGACACATTGCCGCCGGTCACCGGAGTTTCAAACTGGATGCAGGCATCTCCCATACCTTGCAGCGCATGCACGAAATTCCAGTACACTTCCTCATCGTATGGATTTCCGAAGTTGAGGCAGTTGGTGATCGCCACCGGTTTGGCACCGGTGCATACGATATTTCTGGCTGCTTCCGAAACGGCAATGGCACCGCCTTTATAGGCATCCGCATGTACGTAGCGAGAGTTGCAGTCTACGGTCATCACCAGCCCTTTTTTAGAATCTTTCAGTCGAATTACGGCAGCGTCGCTGGGACGGTTGGTAGAGGCATTGTTGATGCCAACCATAGAATCGTATTGCTTGTAGATAAAACGTTTGGAAGCGATGTTCGGGTTTTGCACCAATCGCTTTGCCACTTCCATATAGTTGTCTGGTAATGCAATCTTATTTATATCAAATGCGTCGCGTCTCGCATGGTAAGACGGTTGTTTATAGGGACGATCGTACACCGGAGCACCACCGCCCAATACCAAGGTGTCGGCCGGCACTTCTGCCACCAGTTCGTCATGCATGTAGTATTGCACCAGATTTCCTTCCGTCACTTCACCGATGATGGCGCAATGCAAGTCCCATTTGTCGAAGACCGCTTCTACCAAAGCTTCTTTATCTTTTTCCACCACAATCAACATGCGCTCCTGAGATTCGGACAAGAGGATTTCAAACGGCTGCATGTTTTTCTGTCGGGTCGGTACTTTGTCCAGCCATATTTTCATGCCATGCTCACCTTTAGCACTCATCTCATTGGTAGAGCAGGTGATGCCTGCCGCGCCCATATCCTGCATGCCGACAACAGCGCCGGTTTTTATCACTTCCAAGGTTGCTTCCAGCAATAGTTTTTCCGTAAACGGGTCGCCCACCTGAACGGAAGGGATCTTGTCTTCCGCGTCTTCGCCCAAATCTTCAGAAGCAAAAGTTGCTCCGTGGATACCGTCTTTACCAGTGGAAGCGCCAACGATATAAATTGGATTGCCGGCACCTTCGGACGTGGCGGAAATGGTTTCGCCCACCCGAACTATACCAACAGACATCGCATTCACCAGCGGATTCACCTGATAGCAGTCGTCGAAATACACTTCACCGGCTACGGTAGGTACTCCGAAGCAGTTGCCGTAATGGGAAATGCCCTTTACCACGCCTTTAAGCAGGTGCTGTGTTCTTTTATTGTCTAATTCACCAAAGCGGAGAGAGTTCAAGGAGGCTACAGGACGGGCACCCATCGTGAAAATATCGCGGGAGATACCACCCACGCCGGTGGCTGCGCCCTGAAAGGGTTCTACAGCACTCGGGTGGTTGTGCGATTCAATCTTGAACGCACAGGCCCAGCCGTCGCCGATATCCACCAACCCGGCATTTTCCTCGCCGGCTTCCACCAGTAGAGCTTTGCCTTTGCGCGGCAGTTTTTTCAGGTATTTAATGGAATTTTTATAGCTGCAGTGCTCACTCCACATCACGGAATAGATGCTTAATTCGGTAAAAGTGGGAATTCGGCCCAGGATATCCTGAATCTTCTGGTATTCTTCCGGCAATAAACCTAATGACTTTGCGATTTCTTCTGTAACGGCGGGTTGGTGGATGTGAGTTGACATAAATTAAAAATTCTGTTCAAAAATAGTTAATTCTATCCAACCGATACCGAATATTTGTTACCATTGATTTAAATTGTTTATTTTTACTGACGCTTATATCATGATACAGGAATTAATAACCCCTCTTCTATATTTTTCACTCATATTACTCATAATAGGCAGTAAGCGCTTTTTTACTTCCTCTTCCATCTCCAAGCAAATGCTGATGATTGGATTTTCCCTGAAAGCATTCAGCGCATTGCTGTTCGGATATTTCTACAAGAGCGGCATGCTGACCGGCAATGATACCTATTTGTATTTTTTTGACGGAGATATTGTGTATCAGTCGTTGAAGTCAGATCCGTTCATCTATCTAAAATTAGCCATCGGCACCAATGATTTCACCCCGGTACCTGCTTACCTGCAGCCATATACGGATTTAATGCATTTCTGGTTTGACAGCAGTAATTACTTTCTGGTGCGACTGAATGCCATTATTCGCCTGATTTCTTTCGGGGTGTATAACGTGCATGCCATCATCTTTGCCTTTCTGTCATTCATAGGAACCTATAATCTTTATCTGTTCTTTGAAGATAAGGTGAACAGCAAGCGAGTGGTGCAATTCATTCTGTTCGGTATTCCGTCTATAGTATTCTGGACTTCAGGTGTGCACAAAGAATCCATTGTGATTTTTGCATTGGGAATCATCTTGTATAATATGGATGCCATTCTGAAATCGGATTATACCAAACGTCATATTTTTTTTACAATTACAGGGCTGGTAGTATTGGGATATATAAGGATATATCTGCTGGCGTTCCTGTTGCCGCTGATGACAGCCATCATTCTTTACAGCAGATTTGAAATCAGACAATCTTCCTTTAAGATGTTTGTTGGTGCAGCCGCATTTTTCACAGGAATAATATTAATCATTGATTATTCAATCCCCAATATCAGTCTTATCCGCGAGTTTCTGGTCAGAAGAGAGTATTTTCTGAATTCACCCGGAAATATGACGTTTCAGGTAGAAGGAATACCGCACAACATGCATGGTGTGGCTATTTTGCTGTGGGAAGCCGTTACCAATCCTTTCATCCGCCCGCTTCCGAAAGATTGCAACATATTTCTTTCGTATCTGGCATCTTTCGAGACGGTGATACTGCTGTTTGTGATAGTCAGTCTGCTGTTAACGGTAAATATCAAATCCGTTATCAGAAATCCATATGCCATCTTCTCCATTTTTTTCGGATTAAGTACCTTATTCCTGATTGGTCTCATTGTAAACAATTCAGGAGCCATTGTACGCTACCGTTCCATTGCCATCCCTTTTATTTTAATCGGATTATGTTTATCAAGAAAGGAAAATGCAAGGATTGCTGTAAATAGTAACTAAATTTTGGTAAAAAGCATTGCTTTCCTTTTAATCTTGCTTTTTTTTTGTCAAATTAGCATACAAATAAAGAAAGTATGTCAAAAACAAGATTTAATGCATTATCTGCGTTTTCCTCCCGCCCCAAAGTGAATGTGGAGCTACCCTCTGAGAAGATTTCAGAATTCTTTGCCTCTGCCGTTTTCGGAGATAAGGAGATGAAGGAATATCTGCCCTCAGATGCGTATAAAAAATTAGCCGCTTGTGTTCGCGACGGTAAGAAAGTAGACAGAGATATAGCTGATCAGGTGGCTTCGGCCATGAAGGCATGGGCTATGAAACAAGGTGCCACTCATTATACGCATTGGTTTCAGCCTTTAACCGGTACGACAGCGGAAAAACACGATTCGTTCTTTATGCCGAAAGGCGGCGGCGGTGTGGAAGAGTTTAGTGCGGATGCCCTGGCGCAACAGGAGCCGGACGCATCCTCATTCCCGTCCGGAGGTATTCGTGCCACCTTTGAAGCGCGAGGATATACAGCCTGGGATGTCACTTCTCCGGCATTCATCATGACAGTGGGCAGCGGAAAAACACTTTGTATTCCGACCATTTTCATTTCTTATACGGGAGAGACCTTAGATTATAAAGCGCCTTTGCTGAAATCCATTCAGGTACTGGATCAGGCGGCTACGGAAGTGGCACATTATTTTGACAGAGATGTGAAACACGTAAATACCACACTAGGCTGGGAACAGGAATATTTCTTAGTGGATTCAGCCATGTATTATGCACGTCCCGATCTGGTGATGAGCGGCAGAACCTTGTTGGGCAGACGTTCTCCGAAGGGACAACAGCTGGAAGACCATTATTTCGGTGCCATTCCTGAGCGTGTATATGCCTACATGCGCGATTTTGAAATCGAATGTCTGAAACTGGGTATTCCGGTGAGGACACGCCACAATGAGGTGGCTCCATCTCAGTTCGAGTGTGCACCTATGTTTGAAGAAGCCAACCTGGCGGTAGACCACAACTCTTTGCTGATGGATGTAATGGACAGGGTTTCCTCCAAACATAAACTGAAAGTATTATTCCATGAGAAACCGTTTGCCGGTATCAATGGCAGCGGTAAGCATAACAACTGGAGTTTGGGTACAGATACAGGTGTAAACCTTTTATCGCCCGGAAAAACACCGAGAACCAACCTGCAGTTCCTGACTTTCTTCATCAATACGATCGCTGCAGTGAACCGTCATGAGGAATTGCTGCGTGCCTCCGTTGCCACTCACGGGAATGAACACCGTCTGGGGGCAAACGAAGCGCCACCGGCCATTATCTCCGTATTTACAGGATCTTATCTGAAAGAGGTATTGGAAATGATTGAAAAACGTGTAGACGAGGATAAATTCGATGAACAGGATAATATCACCCTGCGTCTGGATATCCATAACCGTATTCCGGACATCTTGCTCGATAATACCGATAGAAACAGAACATCCCCGTTTGCCTTCACGGGAAATAAATTTGAATTCCGTGCAGTTGGTTCTTCCGCGAACTGCGCTTTGCCGATGACCGTACTGAATACTATTGTGGCCGAACAATTGAAACTTTTCAAGGCCGAAGTGGATGAATATATCAAAGGTGGTGATTACAAAGACGTGGCTATCCTGAAAGTATTGCGTAAAACCATCAAGGAAGCGAAACGTATCATGTTTGAAGGAGACAACTACTCTGACGAATGGCATAAAGAAGCAAAGAAACGCGGACTGAGCAACAACAAGACAGCTCCGGTCGCCTTGGGTGCATTCGTATCTGAAAAGGCCGTAAAATTGTTTGAAACGCAAGGTATCTATTCACACAGAGAAGTGGAAGCACGTTATGAAATCGCTTTGGAAAATTACATCAAGGCCATACAGATTGAATCCCGTGCCTTAGGCGAAATGGTGATTAATCAGGTGATACCTGCTTGTGTAGAGTATCAGAATAAACTGATCACCAATGTGAAAGGACTGAAGGAAATCGGTATCGACGCTAAATTATATGCAGCGCAAACGGATATTTTGAAACAGATTTCCGAAGGTATCGACAGATTGATCAAACTGGAGAAACAGATGCTGGATTTACGTGTAAAGGCGAACGATCTGACAAACGTATTGAAACAGGCAGTATTATACTCAGATAAGGTAAGACCGATTATGGACGAGATCCGTGATGTTGCCGATAGTCTGGAGTCTGTAGTGGATGACGAATTATGGCCATTGCCAAAATACAGAGAGATGTTGTTCTCCAAATAAGAACAATCCTCATTTGATGATTAAATCCCGACTTTTGGTCGGGATTTTTTTATTTTTGCAACATGATAGCCTACAATCCAAAAGAGTGGTTCACCTTTATTTTTCGTTTTCACAAGTCGGATACCGTGCGGCAGCTGTTTCCGATGATCATCGCCTTGTCGCTCTACAGCACACTCATCTCATACCTTGAAATTAAGATCATACACATAGATAAGGAGTCGCAGCTGAAAAACCTGTCGCTGATCTATTCCATGCTGGGTTTTGTCATATCCCTGTTGCTCGTTTTCAGAACCAACACGGCATACGACCGCTGGTGGGAAGGCAGAAGACTCTGGGGGCAACTCATCAACACTTCCAGAAATCTATCCGTTAAAATCAGCCAGATGACTGAAAAGGATTCCGTACACCGAGAGGCCCTGAGAACATTGATCCCATATTTTGCAAGATCGCTGAAGGCACATTTGCGCAACGATAAGACGATACCGGAGCTGAATGAAAATGCCCTGAACAAGGACAGGTTTGACTTCCATGAAAATATCGTTCATCTTCCCAATCAGGTGGCTAAGGAGATTTTTGAGGAAATTCATCTCTTGTACAAAGAAGGAAAGATAAGTGATGCACAGCTATTGCTGCTCAATAACGATTTCCAGCAGTTCGTTGATATCTGCGGAGCATGTGAAAGGATAAAGAATACCCCCATTCCGTATTCATACAGCGCATTTTTGAAGAAATTCATTTTCTTCTACATCATGCTGATGCCGTTTGCATACGTGGTGTCACTGGGTTTTACGATCATTCCGGTTACCGTTTTTACATTTTATATCCTAACCAGCATAGAACTGATTGCGGAAGAAATAGAAAATCCATTCGGGACAGACTCCAATGACTTGCCGCTCGATGATTTGTGTAAAAATATAAACCGCACCTGCCACGAAATATTTAGTTAGATTATATTAAAAATGAACGCTAACCGGGTAAATTTGTTATATTTAAACAAGATGTAATTTTCTATGAATAGACCAGTATCCATTTTCATATACACTGCGATTGTTTTCTTTGTCTCCTGCAAGTCCACTTCCAAAGTGCAGGATGGTGCAACCGCATATGAACTCAAGAAATATACACTGTCTGCGGAAATGCTGCAGAAAGATTATGCAAAATCCAAAGACATCACGGAGCAGTCGAAAATTGCCCTGAAAATTGCCGACAGCTATGATAAGCAACTGAATTACCGTGAAGCGGAGCAGTGGTACAAAAAAGTGGCGGATGCGCGTGTGTTGAATGATGCCATTTTGATGTATGTAAATGCGTTGAAACGCAATGAGAAATATCAGGAGGCGTACAAGGTGCTGGATGATTACCTGAAAGCCAATAAAAGCGAAAAATTCCGCTTACAGAAAGAAATGGATTTTCTGGAAGAGGTGCTGAAGAAACTGAAAAAACCTGCCCTGACAAAAATGACCAATCTGGAGTTCAATTCGCCGAGCCTGGATTTTGCACCCTTCGTAAAAGACAATACCCTTTATTTTTCTTCCACCCGTGGAGGCAATAAAAACAATACGGATGAATGGACAGGCGAAGGCTATTCGGATATTTATACAGCCCCTAAAAGCGGTAACACAAAATTTGGCGAAACCACTTTGCTGGCAGCGCCTTTCAATGGTTTGTACCACGATGCGGAGTTTGTGCTGAGCAAAGATGGCAAGACGGCATTTTTTACACGTTGCGGCAGTGATGCTAAGAATGTCAATGAATATTGTCATATCTATCGTTCTGTAAAAAATATAGATGACAGTTGGAGTGCGCCGGAACGACTGAAATTATTTGCTGACACCATCAATGAAGGACAGGCATTTTTATCGTTGGATGAGAAGGAACTATATTTTGTTTCAGACAGTAAAGAAGGCTACGGCGGAAGAGATATTTATGTGGCGAAAAGGAATGTGGCCGGCGAATTTGAATATCCGGTAAATGCAGGATCTAAAGTGAATTCGCAAGGCGATGAATTATTTCCGGTCATTGCGGATGACAATAAACTCTATTTTTCATCGAATGGAAAAACCGGTTACGGCGGACTGGATATTTACTCAGCTACGAAAGAAGGTAAAATTTATTCCAATGTACAGAATCTGGGATTTGGCGTGAACAGCGGCGGCGATGATTTTAGTATCTCACTGACAAAATCCAAAGATGATTCGGTGTTGCTGAGCGGATATATTACGTCCAATCGTCCGGGCGGCAAAGGACTGGATGATATTTATTATTTTGAAAGCCGAATGGCACCGGCAGAACCTTTACCGCCTGCAGTGTTTTTGTTAAAGGTTTTAGTACAGGCAAAAACGTATCAGGATGATAATAATCCAAACAGTACTTTCTTAGGACTGAAGCCAATTGAAAATGCGACAATTGAATTGCCGAAGTTTGACAATAAACCAAACAGTTTTCAGTTCCTGCATACCGATAAAGATGGCAGGGATCAAACGTTTATTCCGAAAGGCAGCCAGTTTAAATTGAAAGTTTCCAAAATTGGATATTTAACGAGTGAAGAAAATGTAACGGCAGATTTGCCGGCAAAAGACGGTGATACGATTGTGATACAAAAAACAATTACACTAAGTAAGATTTACAAGAATGTGGAGATTACACTGAACAATATTTACTACGATTACGACAAGTGGAACATCCGTGCAGATGCTGCCCAGAGTCTGGATTCATTAGTAGATATTCTGGTAAAAAATCCTACGATAAAAATACAATTGTCTTCGCATACCGACTGCCGCGGAAAAGATACATACAATGAAACGCTTTCTCAAAAACGTGCGGAAAGTGTGGTGCAGTATCTGATACAAAAAGGCATAGCTGCGGACAGATTAACCGCCAAAGGCTACGGTGAAAGCATGCCGATAGAAACCTGTGTCTGTGAAAAATGTACCGAAGAACAACACCAGCGCAATAGACGAACTACGTTTAAAATTTTGAGTGAATAGATATCGAGGATAATCATCGGTTGGTGTCTTCATCAACCGAAATTGAATATGTTAAATGGTTGGTGAGAACGCCCGCCATCAGTAAGGAATCAGAAATTGGGTTATTCAATACGGAGTGATTCTAAAATGATTTTGTCTTTATTGTCTGAATCTGGATTTACCCGGATTTGGATTATAGGATTAGGTATTGTTTTCCATTAAATCTCCATCTGGATACTAAATCAAATTTGTTTACGTTACAGTGAAAACGCAAGCATGATTTTTCAACGGCACTTTGGTCTCCTGCTTATTTTATTTTCCATCCATCAGCTGCATGCAAAGAATGATTCCTTGTCAATGAAGACAGCATCACCACTTATCAAAAATCAGGCGGGCTGGTTTTCCTTGGGTGTTCGCACTACGATGAACGTTTTCAGCCACGACGGCTTCGGAATGGGAGCCGGTGGGCAGTTCCGTCTGCAACTCAGCAATCGTGTCAACACAGACTGGTTCGCCGATTATATCTCCGTCAATCAGGATAACATCGCAAGAAGCGAATATGCACATATCGGCTGGTCGGTCTTGTTTTATCCGGTAAAGAAACTGCAATATCCCGCATATCGCATGCAGCCGTTTTTGCTGGCCGGTCATTGTTTCGATTACAATAAAAAGACGATTCTTTCGGACCCCTCCATTTCGAATCATCGCTTGGGTGCCGCCGTGCAGATGGGTGTCGGGTCGCATGTTCACCTTTCGGAGCGTTTAGACCTGACACTGATGCTGCAATATATGATGCATCTTACCAAAGAACTGGAAGTGGAAGAAAATGAAGGTGTCTATGAGATTGTCACACATCAGCACAAACATTCCGCACTGGAAGGTCATCTGTTGGGTACCATTAGCCTGAATTATAAAATTGCCAAATTATGGAAAAGATAAGAAACGGAATATTGTGTGTCATGTTTTGTCTGTTCTGTATTTCCCTTAAAGCAGAAGAACCACCCATTATCCGCAAGGGATTACTGCGCAGTACACTCACCATCAGTCCCGCCATCTTATTTAAGAGCAAACAGTCTTTCTTCTATCTGCACGGAAATCTTGAAGGGTACGTTTCTCCAAAACTATCCCTGACAGGAGAGGCCTATTGCAGCCTGGGAAATGCATCTTCCGGAATACCAACATTTACGTTTAACCATAATCTGTTTATCGGAGCCTCCTATCACATTGCCAAAAAAAATAACGATTTTTATTTCGGATTGCAGCCCGGCATTGCCATCACGCGGCTGTATGTGTTGACCGATGCATCCCGCCCGACGCGTACCGGTGCGAATCCCGTTGTGGCAATGGTGGTCGGTTATAATTATTACGTGCATAGATACTTCCACTTCTTTGTGCAAACAAGGGTTGTTGCCGGACAGCATTTGTTCGATGTGCGAAAAGATCTGTCAGAGTTCCGCTTTTCCGGAGGATTGGGCTTTAATATCAATGCTATCAAAAAATAGCTTATTTTTACAGGCAGTAATATATAGCTTATGCCTACACTTTTCGATAAGACCGACAGAGATGCCATACTGGCAAGGATCAGTAATCTTTCCGCTTCATCACAACGTCAATGGGGAAAGATGAGCGTGTCTCAGATGCTGAAACATATGAGCACCGCCTTTGCAGTGCCTACGGGAAAGATACAACTGCCGAAAGATAAACTATACTATGTGGCTGCCAATCCCTTTACCCGCTGGGTGATGATACAGGTGATGACGAAGTGGCCTAAAAACATGGCTACGGTAGATGCTTTCATCGTGAAGGATGATCCGGCTTTTGAAACGGCCAAGAAGGATTTTATGGAGAATTTCAATGCGTTCATACTTGCTCCTGCGTTTCCGGGTTCACACCCGGCATTCGGCGTAATGAGTAAGGAACTTTGGGGGCAGGCGATGTATATTCATTTAGACCATCATCTGAAGCAATTCGGTGTGTAGTCCTTATCTGATTTATGGATAAAATCGCCTGTGTACGAGTACAGAGCCGTATGAATGCAGAAAACTTAATGACTTTACAATCTTGTTTCTCTGTGGCTTAAATAAGTAAATCGTAATTTTGTATATTGTCTTAATGTTTCTAATGTCCGATTTCTAATGACCAACACGAATCGATATGACCAGCGCGGTGTTTCCGCCACCAAGGATGAAGTCCATGCGGCCATCAAAAATGCAGATAAAGGCTTGTTCCCGCAGGCATTTTGCAAGATATTTCCAGACCATTTAACAGGCGATGAAAACTATTGCTCCATCATACATGCCGACGGTGCCGGCACCAAAAGTGTGCTGGCTTATCTGTATTGGAAAGAAACAGGTGATTTATCGGTATGGAAAGGTATCTCACAGGATGCCATTGTGATGAATACGGATGACCTGATTTGCGTAGGATCGACTTCCAATTTTTTATTATCGAGTATCATTAACAGAAACAAACACCTGATTCCGGGTGAAGTGATTAAGGCGCTGATAGACGGGACCAACGAAGTGGTGGACATCTTGAATGAGAACGGCGTGCGTGTGTATCCGATGGGTGGGGAAACTGCCGATATGGGCGATGTGATTCGTACGGTGTCTGTAGATGCGGTGATGACGGCACGTTTCAGACGTGATGAAGTAATTGATAATGCCAATATAAAAGCAGGTGATGTGATTGTTGGGCTGGCATCTTTCGGTCAGGCGAAGTATGAAAGTCAGTATAACGGCGGGATGGGCAGCAATGGATTAACGTCCGCACGTCATGATGTATTCTCCAAAGTCTATGCGGATAAATATCCGGAAGCGTACGACCCGAATACGAATCTGGATTTTATTTACTCAGGTTCAAAATTGCTTACTGACAAAGTAGAAGGAAGTCCACTGGATGCCGGAAAATTAGTGTTGTCACCGACGCGTACTTATGCACCTGTGGTAAAGAAAGTGATTGATGAAATCGGTGTACAACATATCAATGGTATCATACATTGCAGTGGTGGCGCACAAACGAAGATTTTGCATTACATAGAGAATTTACACATCGTAAAAGATAATTTATTTTCGGTGCCGCCTTTATTTAAAATGATACAGGAAGAAAGCAACACCAGCTGGAAAGAAATGTATCAGGTGTTTAATTGCGGCCATCGTCTGGAAATTTACTGCCGTCCGCCATTTGCCGAAGCCATCATTTCCATTTCCCAATCATTTGGTATTGATGCGCAGATAGTGGGTTTTGTAGAAAGTGCTGCGACTAAACAAGTGACGATAAAAAGCGATAAGGGTGAGTTTGTTTATTAATTTATAAAACAACAGCATATGCCGACTATAAACCTGATAACAGAAATTAAGGCACCGATTGAAATCTGTTTTGATTTATCGCGCAGTATTGATTTGCACAAACATTCGATGGAACATACCGGTGAAGAAGCCATTGCCGGCAGAACCAGCGGACTGATTGAAGATGGTGAATATGTTACCTGGCAGGCAAGACACTTTGGTATTACGCAATATCTGACATCTAAGATTTCCAACTTCAACCGTCCGTTTATTTTCAGGGATGAGCAAACGAAAGGTATTTTTGATTTTTTTCGCCACGATCATATTTTTGAAACGAAAGAAGATAAAACTATTATGACAGACGTGTTTGAATATCGTGCACCTTTTAGTTTTTTAGGCAGGATTGCGGATAGTCTATTCTTAGAAAAATATATGACCAACTTATTACTGCAACGAAATAAAGTGATCAAAGAAGTTGCAGAAAGTGATAAGTGGAAAGAGATATTGCCGTATTAGTTATTTTTCTTCCAGATAAATCTCCGCCAGCATACAACGTGCGCTGCCGCCGCCGATCGTTTCTATGGTTGGTATGTCAACCGACAAAATACTCGTGTGATTTTCTATTTGTGCAATTTGTTCAGGGGTTAAGCTTTTTAAAGAGGTTGCAGACATCACCAGAAATGTTTGACCATCCTTGTTTTGGACCTGCAGCATATTGCCGGCAAACGCATTCATTTGCGCAAACGAAATATCAATGATTTCATGACCGGTACTTTCCAGCCTGTTTTTTACGAAGGTCTGTTCGGATTTGTTTTTAATGCTTTCCAGGCAAATCACCGCAAAAGTATCACCGATAGTCAGCATCACATTGGTATGATAGACTAAATTATCCTGCTCATCTGAACTGTAAAAATACACAGGCTCGTACTGAATGATGTTGCAGTAATGGACGAACAACTCTTTATCTGTTCTCGGAGATAAACAGGCGTAAGCGATTTTATGCAGATGATCGAAGATAATACTGCCGGTGCCTTCCAGAAATTTGCCTTCATTGACAGATGCCGTTATATCATTTATTTTATGAATGCTAAACTTTGTTTTCAGTTCTTCCAGAATTTCAGGACGAATCTCCTTTCGGCGGTTTTCTGTCAACATCGGATATAAAAACACCGTTCCGTTTTCATGCATGCTGATCCAATTGTTCGGAAAAATGGCATCCGGTTTTGCAGGTTCGTCTGTGTCCTGAATAACGGTCACATTTATATGATTGTCTCGCAGTTTGGCCACATACGCATCAAATTCTTCAATGGCTTTTTGTTTGATTGCATCCGCACTCAGTCCTTCTAAAGATTTTTGAAAGGCATTGGAAACAGCTGTTTCATAGTTGAACTGAAAGCTTGCCGGACGAACCATCATCAGCTTGGAAGTGTATTGGCTTGACATAAGGCAAATTTACGATTTACAAATTATGAATTGGGATTTTTTAATTAAATTGTGGCAGATTTGTAAGCGATTCATTAACCAACTAATTTCAAGTTATGTCATTCTCCACAGCTGATTTATTCGACGCCCATGAAGGAAAAGTGCACGTTGCATTGCCCATCTTTCAATCCTTCGGACAAAAGAAGCAATTCTACGGTCAGATTTACACGGTAAAATGTTTTGAAGACAATACGCCTGTAGGCGATACTTTGCGCAATATGAATGGTAAAGGCAAGGTGCTGGTGGTAGATGGGGAAGGTTCATTGCGTTGTGCCCTGCTGGGCGATATGCTGGCAGAAGCCGCCATTAAGAATGAATGGGAAGGGATTATTGTGAACGGCTGCGTGAGAGATAGCGTGGCGTTGAATAATATGCCGATTGGCGTGAAAGCATTGAATACGAATCCGACCCGTTCGGTGAAAAAATACCCGGGATTAAAACAGATAGAAGTGGGTTTTGCTAATGTCTTCTTCGAGCCGGACGATTACGTTTATTGTGACGAAGACGGAATCCTCTTGAGCGATTATCCATTGATTTAAAAGCATTGAGATTTCGGGCAAAGTCAGTCAATCCATGACGAGCATCCCGCTCTTTTCCATACTTTATTCATCTTCTAAATGTCGACTTATAAGGGTGAATTGTCGTCATAAATTGCTTGCTTATCCTCCATGCTGTTGAACAGTACCATTGCTGCCATCACACGTGTTGGTCTTCGGAATATCATCAGCAGTAATATTCCAAGCGCTATGAAAAAGTGCAGGTCATTCTTGGTAAGGAAGTAAAAAACAAGGTTTAGGATGGCCGCACCTTCCAGCAGCGCCATCTGTAAGATGAATGCACCCCGGAAAATGTTGATTTTTTCTTTTAAGGTCACGACCGATAAGCCTGCTTTTGTACGGACAAAAAATAAGAATCTCGCAGCAATGACACACACAAATCCAATCGCCACACCGAGTATTTCAACTATCAGATTCTTGTCAGGTACCACATCCGATTCCTGTTTAACGAGATATCTGAAAACAGAAAGGATGAGCAGGACACCAACGCAGAGGGCGATATGAATGATTCTTAAGGCTCTGAACTGCGTGCCAACCGTATTTTGATTATCCATACAATGATTTTGGATAAAATTACGAATAGAATTTTAAAGTGTACCGAAAAGTTCAGTCAGCTTTCGGGTTCTGTAGTCAAATATATCGTTCAGTTTTTTCTTTACAAACAGGATATTGGCAATGTCTCCGATAAAACCGAACGGTATTTTATAATGCACTACGTCGGTCATCTCCACGCCACCTTCGATTTCCCTGAAAAAATGTTTGTGATGCCAAAGGCTGTAAGGGCCGAAGCGCTGTTCGTCTACAAAATATTCGCGGTCTTTAACGTGGGTGATTTCCGTCACCCATTCCATTGGGATATGCAGCACGGGGTGTACGATGTAGCTGATGATCATACCCGGAAACATCGGGACATCCGCATCTTCCGAAGTTACCTTGAAACCCATATAGTCGGGTGTAATCACTTTAAGGTTGGCCGGAGACGAAAAGAATTCCCAGGCTTTATCCAGGGTAATCGGTAATTTTTGGGTGCTTTTCAGGCTGTGCAGACTCATGGATGCTTGTTTTAGATAAGTTTTCCGCTGTAAGCAAGAACTTCCCTCATTCAGACAGATGATCAGTCATTTGACGATAGTTCAGTTCAAAGCGGCTGCATTTTGATGAAAAATCAGCCGTATGCTTGCTTTTGGATATAATTTCCAAACAATACAGCCGTTAAAAGGTTGTATATAGGTGCACTAAATTGGTGTAAATTCCATCTTTATTGTATATTTATGCTTGGTATGAAGACCAAAATCAATAAACTATTGTATTTGTGTTCCATTGTCATTTTTTTCGCTTCCTGCAAAAAGGAGACGGAATCGGTAAATTTTGACTACGGATATAGTTATTTTCCGGATGACTCCGGTTCTTATGTCATCTATAAAGTGGATTCTGTGCTGTATAATGATTTCGATCCGACCAAGCTGAAAAGAAGTTCCACGCAGTACCTGAAAGAGGTGGTGACGGAGCAATATGTAGACAATCTGGGACGAGATGCCAAAAAGGTGGAACGCTATGTGACAGATAGTTTAAATCATCCCTGGAGATTTTATAATGTCTGGTATATTGTGAAGAACAAGACCAATGTGGAAAAGGTGGAAGACAATGTACGCTACATCAAGCTCACTTTTCCGATAAGTATGGATAATAGCTGGCGGGGAAACAAGTATAATTTGATAAATCACTTTCCATTTACGGACCTGAAGTTTACTGCCACCAATTTTGACTGGAATTATACCGTGACTGAAATAAACGGAAATTACAGTGCCGGAGCAATCAATTCGGATTCCACGATTACGGTATTGCAGGCCGCAGATTCATCCAATGTGCAGAAGGTGTATTCCGTGGAAAGGTATGCCAAAAACATTGGATTGGTATATAAGGAATTGTGGCGTCTGGATGCACAGCTGGTAGATAATCAGACGTATGAAAACAATTCCGTTTTTGGATTTATATTAAAACAATATGCGATACAATACGGAAAAGAGTAATGGCCGCTCCTGAGTATATGCATCAATTTTTCAAACAGATTCAGTGAATGATCGCAGAACCATATTCGTCATTTTGATTGCCGTCATCTCTTTCATGTCATCATGTAAGAAAGAAACGGATGTTAGCGATTATGATTACGGCTACAATTATCTTCCGGACGATTCCGGGGCATTTGTCATTTACAAGGTGGATTCGGTCTTATACAATGATTTTGACAACAGCGTTCGATATTCCACCGTTTATCTCAAGGAAAAGATAGGAGAGCAGTTTACCGATAATCTGGGTAGAACGGCCAAAAAGATTTTGCGTTATTATTCCGATACGATGACTACACAATGGGAGTTGTTCAATGTCGACTACATGGTGAAGACATCCATGCTTGCCGAACGGGTGGAAGACAATCTGCGCTACATTAAAATGGTGTTCCCGAATGACGTGAATAAGAAATGGCTGGGCAATAAACTGATCACCATTCCGCCGCCCTACATCCTTGATACGACCAATTATTACCTCAATGACTGGAAATACACGATTAAAAACAGGGATAAGTATTATGATAACGGCTTCAAGGTGTTTGATTCCACCTTGCTGATAACGCAGATTCAGGATTCTTCCGCCATCACCAAAACCTATGCCACGGAAATGTATGCACGCAGTGTGGGCCTGGTATTTAAAGAATGCTGGTTGCTCACCACGCAGGATTCCATGAAGATACGGCTGAACTTCCCCTGGGAGCAGCGAGCAGATAAAGGTTTCATCATCAGACAATATGCAATAGATTATGGGAAAGAATAAGTACACTTTACTCTTCTTGTTGTTTTTATCCTGCATCCGTTTTTCACAGGCGGAGCCGCACAAATACATCGTCTATTTTAAGGATAAGCCGGTTGATAAAAATGTAGAAAGCCATTTCAATGCAAAAGCGCTGGAAAAACGAAAAAAGTTCAACATCGCTTTCGATGAACGGGATTATGTGGTCAATCCCGATTATGTACAGTTGTTAAAGAATATGAATGTGCAAATACTCAACACTTCCAATTGGCTGAATGCCGTATTGATAGCAGATATGTATGGTCGTATTGAACAGATACAACAATTGCCGTTTGTAAGAACAACGGAAAAAGTAGAAAAAACACATACAGGTGGTATCGCTTCGGTTACAGAGATAAATGCATGTGAAGAAACAAGCGGAATGCAGGATTTTGAAAATAATTATACCTACTCCTATCCGCAGGTGAATTTGCTGAAAGGAGAATACCTGCATGAACAAGGATTCAATGGGGAAAATATGACGATTGCCGTCTGTGATAATGGATTCTATAATGTTAACACCAATCCGGTATTCAGCCATATCTTTTCATCCAACAGATTACTTGGGACTTACGACTATGTTCACGGAGATTCTTTAGTATATGATGAATCTCAGGGACCACCCAATTATTTCAGTCATGGTGCAAGCTGTCTCTCCTTTATCGGAGGCTTAAAGGATAACCAATATATTGGTACAGCCACCAAAGCCAGCTTTTACTTATTTCACACAGAAAATACACCAACCGAGAGATTGCAGGAAGAGTTTAATCTTGCAACGGCTTTGGAACGTTGTACGCAACTGGGCGTAGATGTGGTCAGCATTTCATTGGGATACACCACATTCGATGTCCTTTCTGAAAATCACGATACGTCTGATATGCGTAAAAACAACACCCCCTCGGCAAAGGCAGTGAATATGGCTGTCTCTAAAGGTTTGCTGGTCTGTGTGGCTGCTGGAAATGAAGGAACTTCCTCCTGGAAATATATCAGTTCGCCCTCTGATGCCGATAGTGCTTTCTGTATCGCCTCGGTGGATGTCAACGGCGTCATTGCTGCTACCAGTGGATACGGATTGCCGGGAGATCCCAGAGTGAAGCCCAACGTGGCAGCTGCGGGTCAGAATGTGGTTTACCTGAATACATCAGGAAATGTCAGTAACGGCAGCGGTACCTCCTATGCCACTCCGTCATTGGCCGGCATGGCCGCCTGTTTGTGGCAGGCATTTCCGGCTAAAACCAACTGGGAAATAAAGACAGCCATCGAGCAGAGCGCTTCGCAATACCTTACTCCGGATAAACGGATGGGGTACGGAATTCCCGATTTTCAGAAAGCATACAACCTACTGGCCAATCCGACCTTTGTGAGCAATAAGGTATTGGAAAATGAGATAGCCATCTATCCGAATCCGTTTCAGACAACGGTGAACATCGTACATGATGACAACATTCATATCCGACGCATTGAGGTCTTAAATAATATCGGCCAACGTGTATACCAGGTGGAGAACCCGTCGGAGAAAGAGATAACCTTGTCCGATTTGTCGAAAGGCATGTACCTGCTGCAGATTGATACGGATAAGGGCATGCTCATAAAGAAAATCATCAAGGAGTGATTTCAACATGCTTATAAAGGAGCCAGAAAATATGCCTGATTTTTCAGCCATGTTAAAGGTGTCCGTGGCATTTGTCCGTGTAGGTTAATTAATGATGTTATAATGAATACGGTTATGAATAATGATTTCCTCTCTTTAATTTTAAATCCATAATTCCTGTAATGAAATTCAGCACACTCATATTTTTCCTCCTTTTTCTGTTCTCTTCATCTTCTCTGCATGCTCAGGAAGCCAAACCCGAAGTGTTCACGATAAGCGGTTATCTCAAAGATGCTAAAAACGGGGAAGTGCTGATTGGCGCCAATGTGTATGTGCAGGGCAACAATGCACTCGGGGCCACTTCCAATTTGTATGGTTTCTATTCCTTATCCTTGCCGAAAGGTACCTATCAGATGGCTTATTCCTATTTGGGTTTCAATACGCAGATAATGGAAATCACGCTGGATAAGGATATTCGCTTGAACATCGAATTGTCAGACGATACCAAGTCCTTGCAGGAAGTGGTGATTACAGATGAGCGCAAGGATGATAACGTGAAAAGCACCCAGCTCGGGAAAGAGGAGCTTTCCACCGACAGGATAAAATCGATTCCCGCGTTTATGGGCGAAGTGGACATCATCAAGGCGATACAATTGCTGCCCGGCGTGCAGGCTGCGGGAGAAGGCAACTCCGGGATTTACGTTCGAGGCGGTGGTCCCGATCAAAACCTCGTACTGCTCGATGATGCCATTGTGTACAATACAGGCCATCTTTTCGGCTTCTTCTCCGTCTTCAATGCGGATGCCATAAAAAACACCACACTCTACAAAGGAACCATGCCCTCTAATTACGGGGGGCGCCTTTCATCCGTGATAGACATTCAGATGAAGGAAGGAAATAACAAGCGTTTTGAAATGGAAGGCGGTATAGGAATCATCTCTTCAAGGCTGACCTTACAGGGGCCATTTAAAAAACCTAAATCCAAGAAACCGGCCAAAGGATCTTTCCTGCTGTCCGGCAGAAGAACCTACGCCTTCGATATCGCGCAGCCCTTTATTAAAAAAACGGATTTTGCCGGCACCAACTATTTTTTCTATGATGTAAACATCAAGGCCAATTATCAGTTTTCTGATAAAGACAGATTGTATATCAGCGGGTATTACGGCAGAGATGTCTTCGTATACAACTCCTCCGAGAATCAAACCAATGTGAAGATTCCATGGGGAAATGCCACCGCTACCGTACGTTACAACCACCTTTTCAGCGATAAGCTGTTCATGAACATGTCTTTTATCTTCAATGACTATAAATTCAATTTCATCGGACAGCAGGTGGATTTCGGATTCAGGGCTTCTTCCGGGGTACGCGATTATAATGTGAAAATGGATTTGGATTATTATGTCAATACCAAACATAAACTGAAGTTCGGTGTCACCTATACGCATCACAGAATGACGCCGACACAGGCAGTGCTGCGCAGTGTCGATACGGATTTTGAGACGAATCTGAACAGACGCTATTCTCATGAGGTGGCTTTCTATGCCGACCATGAATATTCCGTGAATGAAAAGCTGAAATTCGATTTCGGCTTCCGACTCAGTCTGTTTCAACATATTGGTCCTTATAAGGATATTACAGGCAATGGCTACGTGGGAGATACCACGGTGTACGGAAAGGCCAAGCCAATCAAGACCTATGTGGGGCCGGAGCCGCGCATGAGTCTGCGTTATGCATTCGGTAAGGAAAACTCGATCAAGGCAGGTGTGGGGCTCAATTATCAGTACATCCATCTGGTATCCAGTTCCAACAGCACCTTGCCGACAGATATCTGGGTGCAAAGTTCGGCTTTCGTAAAACCGCAAATGGCATTGCAGTACTCCGTAGGTTATTTCAGAAACTTCAAGGATAACATGTTTGAAGTGTCAGCAGAGGTTTACTTCAAACATTTATGGAATCAGATAGAATATTCCGAGACCTATGTCAATGAACTGAATATAGACCAGGAAAGAGGCTATGTTTTCGGTAAGGGAAAAGCATACGGTATTGAATTGTTTCTGAAGAAGAGAACCGGAAAACTGAATGGCTGGGTGGGCTATACCTTATCGCGTTCCGACAGGAAATTCCCGGAACTCAACGAAGGTAAGGTGTTCCCGGCGAAATATGACAGAACGCACGACCTGACGGTAAACATCGCCTATGATTTCAACAAGGAGTGGACCATTGGTGCGACATGGGTGTATGCCACCGGAAATGCCATAACGCCTATCACCGGCATTGGCATCGCGGAGTTTTCTCCGTTCTTCATATACGGTCAGCGCAATTCCATCCGCGTGCCGGCGTACCACCGACTGGATTTCTCCATAAATTACAGTCCGGTGCCCAAACGCCGCCCCAACAGAAGATGGCGCTCCAGCTATAATCTTTCCGTTTATAATGTGTACAACCGAAAAAACACCTATTTCATTTATAACAAGATTGAAGGAGATATCAAATCCGGCAATCTGAAACAAACCGCCATCAATGTTTCCTTATTCCCGGTGATACCTTCGTTTACCTGGAATTTTAAATTCTAAAGCATGGAAAAGATCAAGAAATATATTCTCTTTTTAGGCGTTTGCATCATCGTTGCCTGTGAAAAGGAGATTGACTTAAAGGTGCCGAATCCTAAAGATGCCTATGTGGTGGAAGGCCATATCGAAAATGGCTTGCCTCCGTATGTGCTGCTTACCAAAAATGCGGCCTTTTATGGCAATATCAACCTGAGTAATCTGGCGGAATATTTTGTCAGCGGTGCCAAGATGACCATCGTCTCCGGCTCGGATACCATTCCATTGCAGGAATACAACGGCATCGTGCTGCGCTCCTTGCCCGATTCTGTTGCCATCGCACTTGCGGCGCAGTTTGGTTTGGCGATTGACAGCGCTGCGGAATTTCCGCCCATCATCATCTATACGGTAGGGCCGGACCATCTGGATTATACAGGGCAGGTTGGCAGACAGTATGATTTGAAAATTGAGATTGACAACAAGATTATCACATCCAGTACCACGATTCCGCAACCGGTATTTTTTGATTCGCTTTGGTTGCGCCCGCATTCCAAGGCATCCCTCGCAGATTCATTCTATCAGGTCTACGGACGCTTGCAGGACCCGCCGGCACCCGGCACCTTTTACCGATATTTTACCAAGGCAGACAATGAACCCTTCCTGATCAATGACCGTTCCGTATTTGATGATGCCATCGTGAACGGAGGCGTCATCAAGATATTCATTCCGAAAGGGCATCCGATAGGTACTGCCGCCAAGGGTGATTTTGACAGAGACGGTTACTGGGATATCCGCGATTCTGTTTGTACGATAAAATTATGTGTGATAGACAAACCGCATTATGATTTCTGGCGCACGGTGGAATCCAATCGTACCGGCATTGGCAATCCATTCGGCTCGGCGGTCTATGTGAAGTCCAATGTCAACGGCGCATACGGCATATGGGGAGGATATGGCAGCATTACCGGCAGTTTCGTGAGAGTGCCGTAAAGTGACAGCTGTCCGTGTGCTTGGTTTGCACATTTTTTTACGAACATCCGTCATCCGGTTCCGAAGGATCAATAAATCTTCATCTTCAATGCTTCCCCGGCCGTATTATACCATTCATCTCTTAAGATACTGAGGATGATACTGTCTCGTCTTTTGCCGTCAGGCAGGGCAAGATGACTCCGTAAAACACCTTCTTCACGACAGCCGATGCTCTTCATGGCTGCAATGCTTCTGGCGTTATTGTTGTCGGCCCTGAATTCCACCCGCTCCATTCCTAAGGTTTCAAAAGCAAATTGCAACAGCAGGTATTTACAATGCTTATTCAATCCGGTACCGTGAAAATCTTTGCCGTACCAGGTATAACCGAGTTGCAGCGTCTTGTGGTTTAACTGAATATCGTAAAATCGGGTGCTGCCGGCGTAGCGTTCGGTTTGCTTATCCCAAACGATGAAAGGGTATTCCGTTTTGTTGGCACGGGCATCCATGGCTATCCGAACATACCTTTTCAGGTTGTCTTCGCCATTGGCTTGTGTAATGGAATACTGCCAGAGTGTAGGTTCATTCATGGAAAAGACAAGCAGGTGCTCAACATCATCAAAGCTTAAGGGGCGCAATAACACGCGTTCATCTTGTAGGATATAATTGTGGTCAAAATCCAGCATACGGTTTTTGTTTTAGAGATGATTATACATCCCACGAATAGTAATTATGTGCATTGTCAAGTTCAAAGCCGGTCTTCGGATACAGCCTATTGCCGATTGTATTGCTTTTGGCCGTTTCCAGCATCATGCCGCAGCTATCCGTGCTTCTGCATAATTCCTTTGCTGCATCTATCAATGCTACTGAAATTCCTCTGCCACGTTGCTCGGGGGCAACAAACAAATCATTGAGCAACCAGAGCCTTTTCATGCGGGTGGAGGAGAAGAGCGGATACAATTGAACAAAACCTGTCAGTATGTTCTCTTCATTTTCTGCCACAAAAATGACCGACTCATTTTGCTGTATTCTGTCCGATAAAAAAGCCCTAGCCTTTGCTGTATCCGAGTCTTTTTCGTAGAATACACGATAGGCGTCGAACAATACGGCCAGTTGCCGGATATCCCCAATAGTTGCTTTTCTGATGATCATCTTATGCTATTAGTGCGTCCAATCATTTATTTATTACACAGGCGTCAAAAAGCATGATATGCATCGTGACATGTGAACAAAAATAGCTGTTTGAGGCATAAAACCTGCGTCTTTGACAATAAATTTGTTTTTGTGTTGGAATGCTTTGCAGCGATACATAATCCGCGTGTTGTGAATTGATTTTAGATTGTGTTCTTTAAATACTAATTTCAACAAAGGAAATAAAGAACGATATTCTTCTTTTGTTGTGAATTGATTTTAGATTGTGTTCTTTAAATACTAATTTCAACAAAACAGATTTCGGATGATATCCAAGCCCTGTTGTGAATTGATTTTAGATTGTGTTCTTTAAATACTAATTTCAACATCGGTATAGTATTCAGCATCATCAGGATAGTTGTGAATTGATTTTAGATTGTGTTCTTTAAATACTAATTTCAACGCAATGTCCGTTTTAAACCCCGCGAGAATTGTTGTGAATTGATTTTAGATTGTGTTCTTTAAATACTAATTTCAACTTTTAATATAGTATCATTCTCTAGTTTTAAGTTGTGAATTGATTTTAGATTGTGTTCTTTAAATACTAATTTCAACTCAATAGACTTGCGATAGTTGCAGGCGATAGTTGTGAATTGATTTTAGATTGTGTTCTTTAAATACTAATTTCAACGAATTTAGTGATTAATATTATCTGATACGCGTTGTGAATTGATTTTAGATTGTGTTCTTTAAATACTAATTTCAACGCAGAAATACATGGCTGAAGTAGCTAGTAAGTTGTGAATTGATTTTAGATTGTGTTCTTTAAATACTAATTTCAACATTGGCATTGAATATCTCAATGCAATCATCGTTGTGAATTGATTTTAGATTGTGTTCTTTAAATACTAATTTCAACCTCCGGAGCAGTCTGCACGCTCGATGATCAGTTGTGAATTGATTTTAGATTGTGTTCTTTAAATACTAATTTCAACTTCGGGCGAAGTTTTCTTTTTTCCCCAGCCGTTGTGAATTGATTTTAGATTGTGTTCTTTAAATACTAATTTCAACGATTTGAAATAATTGCATATATTTATGGTAGTTGTGAATTGATTTTAGATTGTGTTCTTTAAATACTAATTTCAACAACGTTTATTGTCACTTCCTGCAGCTTATAGTTGTGAATTGATTTTAGATTGTGTTCTTTAAATACTAATTTCAACAAAAGAAGAGAAATGCAGATTTAGGGGAATGTTGTGAATTGATTTTAGATTGTGTTCTTTAAATACTAATTTCAACCGAGAAGTCATGGAAAGCACTGAGCAAAAAGTTGTGAATTGATTTTAGATTGTGTTCTTTAAATACTAATTTCAACCCTAACGATTGGTTACCGCTAGCGGTAGCCGTTGTGAATTGATTTTAGATTGTGTTCTTTAAATACTAATTTCAACAATTTATTTGGTGTTCTTAATTTTCTTTACGTTGTGAATTGATTTTAGATTGTGTTCTTTAAATACTAATTTCAACGTGAAAGCCTTTCGTTAGAGTCCGGTTACGGTTGTGAATTGATTTTAGATTGTGTTCTTTAAATACTAATTTCAACAGACATAACCATCATAACGAAGCCACTGCAGTTGTGAATTGATTTTAGATTGTGTTCTTTAAATACTAATTTCAACTCTTTATGGCAGCAATAAAACCGAAAGATGGTTGTGAATTGATTTTAGATTGTGTTCTTTAAATACTAATTTCAACTACGCGATTTGGTAAATAGATATGTCAATGGTTGTGAATTGATTTTAGATTGTGTTCTTTAAATACTAATTTCAACAAGCTGGCTGAGCAAGATTGACCCGGTAGTGTTGTGAATTGATTTTAGATTGTGTTCTTTAAATACTAATTTCAACCGCTATCGTTAAAGCCTGGTACACAATACAGTTGTGAATTGATTTTAGATTGTGTTCTTTAAATACTAATTTCAACACGACCTGCATTTAGGGTAAAAACAGCTAAGTTGTGAATTGATTTTAGATTGTGTTCTTTAAATACTAATTTCAACTAAGGCAAAACAGATAAGCCTTGCCAACGGGTTGTGAATTGATTTTAGATTGTGTTCTTTAAATACTAATTTCAACCCATGGTATGGACGCCACTTTGTATTCCTCGTTGTGAATTGATTTTAGATTGTGTTCTTTAAATACTAATTTCAACTCAATGGGACTATAATACCGCCCTTATGCAGTTGTGAATTGATTTTAGATTGTGTTCTTTAAATACTAATTTCAACCCAAAAAGGTTGTAAAAAAACGTGTGACTAGTTGTGAATTGATTTTAGATTGTGTTCTTTAAATACTAATTTCAACTTTCAATTGAGCAGGATTCATAGTCATATTGTTGTGAATTGATTTTAGATTGTGTTCTTTAAATACTAATTTCAACAAAATCGGATAGACATTAAACAGAAGTAGCGTTGTGAATTGATTTTAGATTGTGTTCTTTAAATACTAATTTCAACTAACGCCATAGCAGCTTTGCGTTCGGGCTGGTTGTGAATTGA